>QZIT01000005.1 GCA_003599145.1 Candidatus Woesearchaeota archaeon
CAGGCACAGGACTAAAAATATGCCTACTCACAACCTGCATAAGCAACAACGGCTACGACAAAAGCCCAAACTACCCCATAACAACAAACACAAACAACAACAATACAAATCAACCGCCTAACCCTCCAACATGGTTGGAGCCAGCAACTACGAACATTGACACCTATGATTTTCATATTCAAGTCTTTCCGATGACAGATGCAGAGAATGATTCGCATATTGCAACAGACTTCGAATTATGGGATGTTTCCGCAAACCAAAGAGTATGGAGCTCATTGTATAATACGGTTACTAGATCACATATCCATAAAGGAGATGGGACATTTGAAGGAAATCTTGCTGGTGCAGATCATCTCTTGTATGATCATGAGTACAGGCTAAGAGCTAGATTTTATGAGAATGCAACTGTTAACAATGTCAGTGATTGGAGTGTATGGAGAACATTTCATACCATTATAGAGCCAGCAAATTCAACTTCTAATCTAACCTGGACTCCTCGTGAGGGCTATGCTATTCAATTGGTTGCTAAAGATATTAATGTTCCTGTCAATATTCAAATGGCGCCAAATATGTATAATAATCTTCCAACACCTCAACAACCATTATTATATGTTACCCAGCTCTACGGTCAGATAGGAGTAATACTCAAAAATGGAACTTACAAAGAATATGCGACCAATCTGCTTAACTATCCTTCTTTTGGAAACCTTCCAGGCTCAGGAGAGACTGGTGTTGATGGCCTCTATGTTGATCAAAATACAGGAGACCTCTTTGTCAGCATGGTGTATCAGGATAATAGTTCCTCAACAGGTTTTCTTGGAAAAGTAGTTCATTTCTATACAAATGCTGCAGGTGACTCATTCACCAATGCAACAACAATTTTAAATGGCATACCGGTAAGTCCGTCTCATCATGTTCATACTATCACGCGTGGGCCTGACGGAAAGCTCTATATGGGTACAGGAGATGCAGATGATGTGACGGGAGCACAGGACATAAATAAACTAAACGGAAAAATTTTGCGTTTCAATGACGACGGCAGTATTCCTTCAGATAATCCTATTCCAGGAAACTACGTGTACGCAAGAGGATTCAGAAATCCTTTTGGTCATGCTTGGCGTCCAGGCACCAATGAACTGTTTACTACAAATAATGGGCCTGATTCAGATGATGGAATATACAAAGTATCTAAAGGGTCTGTATTCGGATGGTGCTGTAACACTTCTGCAGGCACTTGGCATTTATGGCCAGACACGGTAGCTCCTGTTCAAATTGCTTTTGACAGGGGAAATTCAGGATTTCCTGTAGAGAGTAATGGTTCTCTCTACGTTGCCTTATCTGGTTCAACCTACAGTCCTGATCCGAGTTCCATTTCAAAAAGAATAGTGCAGATAAAAATCAATGCTGATGGAACAGAAGGACAATATCTTGATTTAGTAACGTATACGGGAAATGGCTTTTCAGCACCGATAGGACTGGCTTTTGGAACTGATGGACTTTATTTTACTGATATCTATGGAGAATCAGGATTTGTCGGAGTCGGAAAAACAAAGGGCAATATTTACAAGATTGTAGTTGGAAATGTAAGTACGATTCCTCCTCCTGAAAATTTTACAGCAGGGCTTGGAAACAAACAATGGTATCCTCAAGGTCTTCATATGATTTGGGTATGCAAAGGCATAGGAGGCAGCGGCAGTTATCGTTATGATTTCTACTTTGGCGATGGAAATCAACAAGTAGATTATACTTCTGACAATGTTTACCATATCTATCCAGCAACAGGAACCTATACTGCAAACTGCACGGTCCATGATTTGATTACAGGAAAAACAGCAGATGCTTCTACAAATATAACCTTTTAGAAATGATGATTAGTAACGAACAACAATAGATTATGAAGCCATTTGGAATCTGCCGAAACCACTGATGGAATCAACACAACCGCTTTCTATACATGCTTTAAAGTTTAAGCCAACAGGATACACTTGTCTATACACTTCAACGTATCCACCTGATTTTTCACATCCGAGTATTTGCACATCTCCCTGGGGAGTATCAAACACTATAGTTCTACAGGTTCCACTGGTAACATCGTTTTTTTTATTACAGGTGTTTGCATCATAAACACAAGAATAACTTAAAGATGCAATACCTTCAACTGGAGGATTAGAAGTATCAGGAGGCGTAGAATTGGTACTATTTGTTGTGTTTGTTTCATTGATGGTATTATTCAGCGTACTATTCATAATAGGAATGAACCTTGCAAAGCCATTGCTATTTGAGATGCAGCCGTTAGCTAGGCATGCCTGATAAGGAATTCCTGTTGGAGCAGTCCTTTGATACAATTCTATATAATTATCGTTTTTCAAACAGGCAAACATTACTATGTTTCCTGAACCTATGCTCCAAACAAGAGTCCTGCACTTTCCATCGGTTATATCGCTCGTGGTGATACATGGCAAATTGGAACTATACGTACATGAAGATTGAAGGTTTCCAATATTCAAAATTGGCGGAACTATTGGGGGAGGAACTACAGGAGGAGGAATTACGGGAACAGTATCATTGATTAGAGGAAGAGTTCTATTGAGATTAGCCAACACAAACGCAGGAATATCCCTTCCTATTCCCATGCCTAATGCTCTTACCGCAAATGATTGAGTGTACACTCCAAAGCATGCTGCATTATCAAACGTTTTTGTTGCAGGAGTATAATGCGCTAGTGCACTGTCCAGGGTGCTCTTAAACAATGACGGATTGCCTCCTGACTGATGCAATGCTTGAAGTCCTTGAACAAAGTACCCTGATTGATAATTGGCAGCGCTTCCATCAGGATAAAACTGCAATGGTGCACTGTTTGGATTCGTCATATGTTTTTGGCTTAACAAGTCACAATACTTTTGAAGATAAGGCAAAACAACATTTACTTGCTTTGCGTAATAATTAGCTTGACATAAAGCAAGGGCTCTTGATGCGTCATATCCGTCCCATATCACAGGGTTGCAGGTGTTTGTGCATTCAGCTTGGGGAATTCCTGCAGCATTAATATTCCATCTAAAGCTTTTTCCAGGAGGAACCGTAAATGATTGACCGTTAAATTTAGCAGCTTGCAAGTAATTCAACGTAAAGTCTTTTGCAGCAGTAGAATATTTGGTGTCGTTGGTATTTGCGAACGCTTCAAGCATGGCAATGATTGCATCAGGATAATATCCTGTATAGGCAAAATCTGTGCTTGAAATGCCTGCGTTTTTGACATTTGCTCCGCCAGCAAGCCAGTTGCATACTGTTCCAAAATTTGTTGGCCTGCAGGTCTTTTCAACTTCATAAGTGAGCATATCGTCTGCAAGATTTTTTGCCAGAACAGCATAATTTTCCTTCTGCGCTGTATCCGTAAAATAAGAGTTTTTGCTTGCAGTAAATAAGGCAATAATTATTCTTGCTGTGCCATCGCTCGCGGTATCACAATTTCCGTTGATTCCCTGTTTGCAGGCTTCTAGAGTATCTCCATTCCTATATACTCTCCATGAGGGAATGTTTCCATAGCTGCTCTTTATTGCTCTTACGGTATTATAAAACTGATCCATTTTTTGCTGATCTTTTCCCATAGCTGCAAGTATTCCTACCTGACTGAATTCATCGGTCACCATACAATTGTGCGTAAAGTCAATTGATTGACCGGAATTGCAATTATTTCCATTTTGTAAATCAGTCAGTTCGCAGCTAGAACTCGTTTTGAACCACGGCACCCATGCTTTATCTCCTATAGTAGTAACGACATGGTCATTTGCATACAACGCATTAAGAAGTGTATCATAATTATCGCTTCTGGTTTGACTATCAAATCCTGTTTCAGCTTCGTTGAGCAATGGCGCGGCTAAAACTATGGACACCAAAAGCATTACACACAGGGGGTATAGTATTACACTTTTTGTTATGGTACTCAAAATCACAGCTCCTTATAAAATAATTATTAACAGCTTAAAGCAATTAATATCATTTCACAAAAAATTGAAACTTATGACTACTTCTGGGAACTCCTATTTAAACCCATGCTTTTTTTACTCTATGAAAAAATGGCATGCTATATAGACTTTGCGTGATGTATATAGATAAATCTTCACGAGAATTTTTTTCTATCGTAAAAATCATGCTGGTGTTCATGGCCCTCAGGCTGATGAACGTGTTTTATGGCACAGCTGTAAATTTCCATCTGATTGACAACTGCCTTGATGTAGGCAACGACACCATTGGCATATTCACAGTACATGCAATTCATTTTCTGAAAAAAAGTCAGCTTGCTGAGAAGCTGTCTGTCCATGGCAAAATAGTCACTTCTTTTAATTTTGGGAATGTCGTGCAAACCAAAATAAACAAATTGAAATTGTCTTGCAAAGATATCAGCCAACATCAGAGGGAAGAGGCAAATGTATGCCGAAAACGTAGATATAATAACCGTAAATATGTTTCCATTTCTCAGTCTTTTACCTTTTTGGGGAATAATGAATGACGCCATGCACACGCAAGTATGCTCGAGAATAAAAAGGTTTGCAATAATAAGAATAATCCCTCCCAAATGCGAGTTTATACGTTTAATTCTGAGAGTGTATTATCATATTGCGTTTAGTATATATCCCAGTATTATTATGCCAATTACCGTTATTGCTACGAATGCCGCTAATAATTGCCACTTCATCACTTTACGCAGTATTAAGAGTTCTGGAATTGATATGGTTACTATTGCGGTCATAAATGCTAGAGCAGTTCCTAGCGGCACTCCTTTTGTTACTAGTGCTTCCATTACAGGTATTACACTCATTGAATTTGCATAAAAGGGTAAGCCAAACAATACAGCCATAGGTACAACGTACCATGCTTTTGATGAGAGATATGTTTCAATAAGACTTGCAGGCACAAATCCGTGTATTATTGCACCCACTCCTACGCCTAATACGACATAAGGGAATATTTTTTTTGTGATTGTCCATCCATCTATCCACCAAAATTTTAGTAGTTCTTTTAATGGCGGTTTTTTGTGGAATTCTTTTTCTAATTCTTTTTTTGAATGTGTTTTTAGAAGTTCAGTTTCGACGTATTTTTCTAGATGTAATTTTTGTATGAGCATCCCCCCAAGTATTGCAACAGTGATTCCTATGAGATTGTATAGTATCGTAACGTTCATTCCAAACATTGCAGGGAATAAATATAACGATGCTTCATTAATCAGAGGTGATGCTATAAGAAATGCAAACGTCACACCTAAAGGAATTCCTGCACCAACAAATCCAATAAACAACGGAATTGAAGAGCAAGAACAGAAAGGAGTTATTACTCCCAAAAGTGCAGCAAGTAAGTAATCAAGGCCATACCATCTTCTTTTTGTTAATATGTCTCGAACTTTATCCGTTGGAAAAAAATACCTAACAATTGCCATTGCATAATTTATGAATAGCAATAATATGCCGATTTTTATGAGATCATAAATGAAAAAGTTTATTGCATCCCCACTATAGGTTCCTCCAAGCCCTAACCACTTGTTGGACACGATGTTTGCGAACCATTGCAGTGGATAGAAAATATCCATTTACAACCACGTCTTTATCTCTTCGCTACTCGCGATTCTTCCAGAACATTTTACCTGTCCGTCAATTGCAAGTGCAGGTGTTGACATTACGCCATATTGAATAATGTCCGATATATCGGTAATTTTTACTATTTCAGCATTTGCTTTTTTTTCTTCAACTGCTTTTCTTGCATTTGCTTCTAGCATTTTACATTTAGAACATCCAGTTCCTAATATCGCTATCTTCATTTTTTCACCTTTAGCACTTTGAAAAGAGCATTAACGCGATTATCTTTTATGGAATACAAAATCTTTTTGCCATCTCTGCGGAATTTTATTATGCCCCATTCTAGAAGTTTTGCAAGATGCATAGATGTATTGGACTGGGTCCTATCAATTTTAGAAGGAATCTCACAAGCACAACGTTCTCCATCACTTAAAACTTGAAGTATTTTATGCTTAGTCTCTTCGCCTAATGCTTTGAATAAGTTTAAATCAGACATCATATCAATATATATTGATATGTAATATATAAAGTTTGCCAATAAAAACACTCCAGAAGCCAAAATCTAGAGACCCTGCGAAATCATCAAAATAAGAATAGCCCAGTCAACTGCACCTCAAGGGTGTAGCATCTCAGGGCTTTTGTTTCTTAGAATGTGAGGATTTTGTCTGATTGTTCGACGATATTCATTAAGTCCTGCATGGTTGATAGGGGGCATACTGCTGAGCCTTCTTTTTGTCTTGATTTTAGACAGGTGCCGCAGGCAAATATGTGCCCTTTTAATTTGATGAATTTTTGAACCTCTTCTTTAACATTAAAATGTTCGTCATCAATTTCTTCATACTCCACTCCTTTGCCTATGAGAAATACGCTTGCTTCGTGTTCTTTATTAAGGGAGAAATTAGCAAATCTGAAAGCATTCCAGACGGTTTCTGGGTCTGCTTGACTGATTATTATTCCTATTTTCATCACCATCACCTTGTATGTACACCCGTGGTGTTCTTTGTAGAGCTCTTCGTGTCCTATGTATATTGCCAATGTTACGAATAGCCCCGCTCGGATTCGAACCGAGGTCCCCGCCTCCAGAGGGCGAGATGATTGGTCTGTGTCCAATTGACCGCTACACTACGGGGCTATATGCTGAAGAAGCAGCGCTTGTTTTTTAAAAGTTTGTATTTTTAGCTAACTTTTTAAAGTGCAACTGCTTTTCAAAAGGGTCATGGCACAGAGATATACGTCTCGGTATGACTTTCTCTCAAATCATACTATTAAAATTGCAGTTGTTATTATCTTGCTTGCCTTTGTCCTGGTAACCCTTATATGGAAGCCGTTTATAGGATTGCTGCTCATCATTTTTTGCTCTTTGGGCATTCTTGCGTACACTGTAAGAGTTTCTCCCAATAAATGCCCTTCATGCCATAGGGACGGCAGGGAGCTTGAAACAAAAGAATATATACGGCAGATACAGGATGAAGTTCCATCAATACTGTATCAAGATCACTACAGGTGCAAGTACTGCAAGCATCGTTGGGAAGGAGAACTCTACACTCAGGATGATGCTGAATAACGATACATTCTCAGAAAACTTTATTAAGATCCCTAGTTCAATACCTCTATGAATAGATTTACCATGACTTTATTGTTCATTCTCACGTTTTTAGCCTTATGCATAGCTATACATGTTTATGTGCTATCAACGCTTGCGCATTTTTTTTCTATTACCAAAACGCCTGTTTTTTATCTTGGAGCTGCCTTTTTGGCTTTAGCGTTTGTCCTTATCAGCATTCTGGAAAGAAAATTTCACGGACATATTATGAAAATGCTCTATCTTCTTTCAGCAGTGCTTATAGGCATAGTATTCTTTTTCTTGATATTTATCGTTATACATGACATTTTGAGTTTATTTATCACCATACCACCGTATAGTGCAGGAATAGTCATCAGCGTGCTTGTAGCCCTATTAACTATTATCAGCCTTATCAATGCAAGCTCTTTCCGCGTTAAGGAAATAAAATTGCCTATGGCAGTTTCAAAAGAAACAACGATTGTGCAGCTTACAGATTTGCATTTAGGCCCAGTAAGAAATGAAGAGTATCTTTCTAAAGTCGTAAAGAAAATAAATGAGCTTAATCCTGACATGGTTCTTATTACTGGTGATTTATGCGATGGCAACGGCAAATTCGACAAAGATACGGTTGCTCCGTTAAACCAGATAAACGCAAAAACGTTTTTTTCAACAGGAAACCATGAAGACATTGAAGGCATTGAAAAAATGACTGCAATATTAAGCACGACAAAAGTCATCATGCTCAGAAATACTGATACTGTTTACAAAGACATTCAGATTATCGGTGTTGATAATCCTCCTTTTGAAAAAAAATGGCTTGCAGACGCATTAAAAAAGATAAAGATGCAAAACGTTCCCAGAATTTTAATGTACCATCCTCCTCAGGAATTTGAAATTGCAAATAGTTTGGGCATTAATCTGCAATTATCGGGACACACTCATTCTGGGCAGATATTTCCCTTTGAGCTGTTTGTACGACTTTTTTATCCAAGAGTTCACGGACTGTATCATCATAAGGGAAGCTATTTGTATGTTTCTCCAGGAACAGGAACATGGGGCCCTCCTATGAGATTAGGAACAAGAAATGAAATTACGTTGTTCAGGCTGATTCCTGATGCCGATACTTCACGTATTCAATAATTACGGGGATAAAAGAAACGACGATAACAAAAATAATCACCAAACTAAAATGGTTCTTCACAAACGGAATATTTCCAAAAAAATAGCCTGTAAATAAGAATAAGCCTACCCAAACAATGCCTCCTACAATATTATACTGTATAAACTTCCCATAGGGCATTTTTCCTACTCCTGCAAAAAATGGCGCAAACGTTCTTACAATAGGAACAAATCGTGCTAAAACAATGGTTTTGTTTCCGTACTTTGCAAAAAACCTTTTTGTTTTATCGAGGTACATTTTTTTGAATATCTTCGGATATTTTTTAAACGCCTTTGCTCCAAAATAACTGCCTATCCAATAATTGACCGTATCTCCTAAAACTGCCGCAACAGATAAAAGAATAAATAAAATCCAGATATTCAGCACGTTTACCGCAGCAAGAGTTCCTGTTGCAAAAATTAAAGAATCACCGGGAAGAAAAGGGGCAATGACAAATCCTGTTTCAAGAAAAATGATGATAAATAATAAAAGATAAACTAATGTGCCAAACTGCTGCACTATCAAAGCAAGATACTTATCCAGATGAAGAACATATTCAATGAAGAGTTTAATGATGCTCATGGCTTTGTTATTTTATAAGGATTTATAAAGTTTTATTAAACCACAGCAAGAAAATGTTCGTATTCTGCGTTGAGCGCAGTTCTTAATGGATTTGGAATATCAAGCGAACACCCTTGTTGGTAAAGCAACTCGCCGAATGCTTTCAAACGCGTTCTATCGTCTAAATCCGCCATAAGCAAAATATTAACTCCCAAAGTTCTTTTATCTTGTTCTAAATCAAATACTTCATCAGTCAAATCCCATAATGCCTGTCTGTGCCTGAATCCGGAAACTAAGCCTGTTGAGGGTGTCGCCATTGCTGCAATCTCAGCGTAAATCTGCGCGTCTGCTCCTCTTGAAAGATGATAATGCAAAGCTTCGCTTTGTGTCAATTGGTCTCCTCTAGCGATTCTTTGGGCAAAATATTGCTCAAGCTGAAAGTAGCTCATAGCAGAAGCAGTAATAAGCATCATTCGCTCTCTCATACCTATAGGAAAAAACGAAAGAGCAGACTGATAATGTTCCTCTGCAGCGTCAAGAAAATAAAGACTTCCTGTTTCAGAAGTGCTGTCTAATAAATTTGCAGCCATTTCTGCATGGTAGCAAGCCTGCAGAAGCACATCATCGATTCCCATCGCGTTTAAAATAGCAGGATTGGTTATTTTCGCCTGTATGCCTTCAACCGTTGCCTCATCAGGAATTTGTGTTTTAATTTCAGGCAATCCCAAAGATAGATATGCTCCTTTTAATGATGTTACTCCTACCATGCCGTGCAGAAGTACTGTTGATTTTATAAAACTTATGAAGCATAAACTATTTAAATCATTAATGAAAGAGCTAAAACAGGTGATACGATGATAGAATATGGAGAATTTAAAGGAAACAAATTGATCAAATTAAAAAGAAGCGAAGACGATACCTTTCCCTTCAGTTTTGGAAAATCAAAGGCAAAATTAATTGTCGAGCATTTTGATGAAATAAAGAAATTCGCTGAAGAAGATTAATATATCTTTTTAAACACCAAATCATTCCCGCAGGCATGGGCTGGAATGATGGATGGACAGATAAGAAGAGAGCCATTATAGGAGATGATGCAGAGTTCTATTTAGCACAGCTCTTTAAAATGTATGTGAATCCCAACGGCTCGAGAAGGCCTGACTTGATTTCTCCTGCAAACAGCTATAAACCGAGATTTACCCTTGAAGTAAAATCAGGAAAATGCGCAAAAGGCGTCATGGTTGATTATCAACTGCATTATGCGTTAACATCGAGGGATGATTATAATGACTTGCCTGATACTCCTCAAAGAGTTTTTGAAGGCATGGGCATTGCTGACTTTCATGCCCCAAAAGAAATCGCCTATTATCATGCTGTAGTAAGCAGGGATAAATCAGTAAAATCAGAAGATATCAAAATGCCTTTTGCAACAATGAAAATAGACTGGCAGGATGTGTATATAGCACCTAATGAATTTGGATTCTATAGTTTTGTAAGGGCAAAAACGCAAAGAACAGGACTTTCTGCTGCATACATTATAGAGGAGCTTACCGAGCTTATGTTGAGAGATGCACGAGGAGTTTCTGTTGGACTAGAGGCAAGAAAAATGGATCCCCAGTCATGGCAAAATTTATTTGGGGAAGATATCAAGGCATTAGTAACAGGAAATTTAGATGACACCACAAAACATGGAAGAATTCGCATTGATGCGTTAAGGAGGATTTATCCTGGCGTCGATGATTTAAAGGGAATGCAGTTGCAGGGCCCTCAAAATACGACGCTGTACATTCTTTTTGATAAAGACCATTATGCACTTTTCAATACGCAACTAAGAAAAACCATAGGCGAACGATTGCCTTTTATGGAAGAAGTTGCGCTGGAAAGAATTATCGCACGAGAATGGCTGAGAAAAGTAAAGCCAAAAATTATTACCCGCGAAGATATGTTTGGAGGAAAACCAGAGCAAGTTG
Source organism: Candidatus Woesearchaeota archaeon (assembly GCA_003599145.1). Lineage (GTDB taxonomy): Archaea > Nanobdellota > Nanobdellia > Woesearchaeales > UBA9642 > SURF-58. The sequence continues at coordinate 10,819 of QZIT01000005.1, forward strand.
CCAAAGTCTATAAGGGCATGACCAAAGTGCAGTGGAAAACAGCACAGAGATTAGCACAATGGCGCCATGCAGACGATACCTTTGAGCCTATTCCTATGCCCTTTTCTGACAATGGTGCAAAGGGCAATCTTGATGAAGTTCCATACTGATACTTTATTTTTTTTCTGCAATCGTGCTCGGGCTTCTTCTCCCAATAATAGGGCCATCACGAACAGAAAATCCTGCATGTTTTAAATTATCTCTGACAAATCTCGCGCAGGAATAGGTACTGAGCTTTCCATGCTTGTTCATTTGATCAAAAATAGCTGAGAAAAATTCCTTTGTCCAGAGTTCAGGAACTTTCGCTGGAGAAAAGGGATCAAAGAAAACAGCGTCGGCATTTTCAGCAACTTTTTTTATTTCCTCTCGCGCATCTCCAAACATCATGATAAGTTTTAGTTTATTACTTCTATTATTCTTTTTGCCGTCGTTTTTTTCTTCAGCATTATTTTTTATCTTATTTTCTGTTTTATAGTCAGCAATAAAAATAGTCTCTTCATCTTCTAAAAACTTTTTAACAAATTCCTTAATAAAAAAATAACTTTTAAAATCAGGCTCTATCTCCAAGACTTTTTTCAAAATTTCTCGGTCATTTTCAAAGCAATACACCGTAACGTCGTCATCAATAATATCAAGCGCAGCAGCAGCATTATAGCCTAGACCAAAGCAAACATCAAAGATGACTGGATTTTTTATCGTGTCAACCTGTAATGCCTTCGCGTGCTTTTCAAACGCCTCCTCCCTTCCTCCTGACTTCGTGTGATAATGGTCTTGTATTTCGTTATTATAAAAGGTTACTGAACCGTCGTCGGTTATTACTTTTTCCATGATGTGAAGAAAAGGATGTTCTATATATAAATGTTTATGCATGCGCAAAACATATAAAGTATCTGAACATTCCGGCATCATGGTTAATTTTTACGAAGAGACCGAACTAGCCAAGAAAAAATTTTTGGATGTTGCAAGGATTTCTCCTGAGAAACCAATACAGTTTGATTCAGGATACTTCATGCCCATGTACATGAATACCAGAGCGCTGATGTTTCATCATGATGATCGAACACATATTATTCATGCGTTGTATTGGCTTATGAGGCAAAACGTTGAACCAAGCATCATTGCAGGTGTGGAAACAGCAGGAATCCCCTGGGCAGCATGGCTTGCAGAGAAAAGACAGTATCCTTTTGTATATGTAAGAAAAGAGCGAAAAACACATGGATTGGAAAGACAAATTGAAGGTGGAAATGTAAACGGTAATCGCGTTGTTGTCCTCGAAGAATTGCTTTCCACTGGACAAACAGCAATCGATGCAATAAAAACAGTAAGAAGCGAAGGAGGAGTTGTTAAGTACTGTTTATCTTTGTTTTCCTATAATTTTCCGGAAACACAGGCAGCATTTGAAGCATTAGATCCTCCATGCAAAAGCATTTCTCTTTTAACCTATGACGAATGGATGACCATGGCTAAAGAAGCAAAGAAAATAACTCCTGCAGATGTTGAAAAATTAAACGAATGGAACGCAGACCCCTTCAACTGGGGAGAAAAGCATGGCTTTCCTCGAATACAAAGGTGAAAAAATGACGTATCTTCAGAAATTAAGAAATAGTGCAGAACAGACAAAAAGTGTTGTATGCATGGGCTTAGATCCTGTTGTTGAGGCAATGCCTGAACGATATGCAGTAGCAGGCATCAAAGGCGTTCCTGCATACTTTCATGAGCTATTCAGAGAAATGCTTAGCCAGAAAGTTTTTCCTGCTGCCTTTAAGCCAAATGAAGGCTTTTATGTTGTTCACGATAATCCTAGAAGAGGTGAGTTTTTTGGCTCCATTACTTTAGCAACAGTTATTGGAGAAATAGAGCGATTATTTCCAGGAATTCCCATCATTCTTGACAGCAAAAGAGCAGATATTGCAAAATCATCTTTAAATTATGCAAAACACATTTTTGAAAAGTGGGATGTTGACGCAACAACCATTTCTCCTTACATGGGAAGCGATTCTGTCTTTCCTTTCACACAGTTTTGCAATTTTGAAAAAGGCGTGTATATTTTAAACAGAACCTCAAATTCTGGTGCTGCAGATATTCAAGATGCAGCTGGCCCAGGCTCTATGCAATGTTTGTATTCTCATGTTGTTGCTCCCAAAATAGCAGAATGGGCTGCGCAAATGTCAGGAGTAGGAGCAGTAGTAGGCGCAACGTCGTTGCCTGAATTAGAAGATCTTGCAAGATTTTACGCAGAAAAAGATGTTCCTTTATTAATACCTGGCGTCGGAGGCCAGGGAGGAAAGGCTGATGAAGTTGCAAATGTACTGAGAAATTCTGGCTATGATTTAAGATTAGCACGAATCAACAGTTCGTCTGATTTAACACATCCTTGGCATAAGCATCGACAGCCTGCTCCTGCAGATTACGCAAGAGTATGCGTTGATAACTTGCGTGAGATGCACGAACAAATAGGATTAAAAAGATAACATTTATAATCCTAAAAAAAGTCCTGCAACCATGGCAATAGACCTTTATATTGGAAGGGAACCACAGCAGTATCTTCTTTGGAATCCTAATATGGCGGCAATTCCTTGTAAGTCTTTCGAAGATTTAATGGTGAGAATGATGGAATATATGGGCAGACAGCCAACAGAAACTTATAAGCTTATTCCTCAAAATGCAGACTTAACAGCCAATCAACAAAAGGCATTGGATGATACTATTGCCATGCATAACGATTTAGTGACTGTTAGAGCAACGCTTACAAGAGTAAGAATCCAAATTGCAGATGTTATAGCATCAGTAGAAACATCAGAGCAAAGATTACGCTAATTATTTCTTTCTAAAGGTCATGATGCTGTACACGGCACCCCGAACTGCACGTACGGTAAATATATTTAACAGCAAGTCTTTATAGGATATGCTTTGCACTGTTCTTACTTCTTTTAGCTTAGGCAAAAAGATAAAGGAAACAGCATATCTTGCAATGAAGCTCATCAGGAATATCAACAGTATGGATGAAGCAAAAACATGGTTGTATTTTACTATCAAGCTTCCTATGCCTGCTCCTATGAAAATTGCAATGCCGTTGAAAACGTTAAAATAAGCAACATAGGTTGCCCTTTGTTCAGTGTTGGTTGCATCAAAGATAAAATTGGCGCTAGTCAACTCAAACCCCGCCCAAGCAAAGCCTGCATAAATTTGGATAAGGATGAGATAAGTCATATTAGGAGAAAGCATCCACAGAAGAGGAACAGCAGGCATCAAAAACCCCGCCAGTGTTAACATCTTCCTTGTTCCGTATTTGTCAGAGGATTTCCCCCACCAGGGCATGAATAGGTATTTTGAAATAATAGAAACACCGGTCACCACAGCAAAAACCAAATAGTTGAACCCTAAGTCATACAGCATATAAGCAGTAAAAAATGGCCCTGCAAGATAAACCGAGAAGTTCATCCACGTTAAATAATAAAACAAGCTTCCAAAATTGTTTGCTTTTATATCCCGAAAAAAATTTTTTATGGAGAGGTTCAATCCATGCTCTACATCATACTCTGGCTCATACTTCTTGGTGAGGTAAATAAAAGACCCTAATCGCATAAACAGGGCAAGCCCAAAAAGAGCCGCAAACCCAATATATTGTGTTAAGGTATTTCCTGAAAACTGCTCTAAAAGATAGCCTCCTAAAAGAAACGTAATGAAAGAAACAAACCCTATAACTCTGTTTCTTTTTGAGAAATAGACTCCTCTTTCCTTTTCATCAACTAAATCTCCCATCCAACTGTGCCAGATAGGATTGATAAGCATTCCAGTAATCGTGTATAAACAGACAAATGCTATTAAGTGCCATACCTGTAAATCCCCAAAGAAAAAAACCAAAGCAATAGGAATGTAAATCCACCCTTGAAAGAGTCCAAACATCGCAACAAATCTTTTTCTAGATTTGAACACTTTCAACAGCTTTGTCGAATAGATATCAGCTAAAGAGCCTAATAATTGCGGTAAAGCAGTTAATAATCCTAACTGTATGGCAGTTGCCTTTAAGAACACTGCAAACGCGCTAAAAAACGATTCCCCAAAGCCAACCATTGCAGAGTAAAATGCTCCATCAACTATAGAATATTTTAGACTTCTCTTTATTTTACTCTGTTTTTCCTGCTCGTCCATTTTATTTTACTATATTTGTATTGTTTAAAATATACCAATATACATATTCCTATATTTAAATGTTTCTATTTTAAGAAGAAATAGATGTTATGCATGGCGTATCCATTGTTTAGATACATGCAAGATAGGGCTTTTTTTATCAGTAATTCCTAAGAAACCAACAACTTGCAAAGCATCTTCTGTACTTCTATTATAATAAACAGCATGGGGATCTCCAATGGGAGTTCCTTGAAGAGAATCACCAACAGTAAGATATATTTGCGGATGAACTCGTCTTTCATCACGGAGTGCTTTTGCATAGTCTGCATCATTCAGTCCAAGCTTCCAAAGTGGTACAATAGCATTATCCTGAATTCCTAGTTCGTCAAGGCTTGCAGCAAACATTGCAGTGTATCCCTCTGGAGTAAGAGAAAAGAAAGGAAAGCATCCTTCAGCAATAACTCCTGTTTTTGCTCTTGGAATAACTCTTTCAGGTTTTTCAGCGTGTCTAAATTCTTCAGGAATAAGCAAGTTTTCTAATTGATAGCTTTTTGAATCTCCTGTTCCGTCTCCTTTAGCAAAAACAATAGCGTAAAGCTCACCAACTTTTGCTGTTCCATAGGTAACAGGAATAATAGTTCTCGCAGAGTTTGGTTTATCAGGTGTCAATGTTAAATCGGGAAAATCCTGAAACTTCATTCCTGTAGTAGCTTCATATGCAGAAAGAGCCTTTTCCAAAGGCATTTTCAGGGTTTTGAGATCTGGAATATCCATAGAGTATACGCAATAGCTTAACTATTTAAATGTTTCCATTTTATAGTCTTTTAAAAGTAGTAACAAAAAGAGAAAAAATCACTTATAAACCCAAACTCCATTTTCCTGAGCTAATTCTCCATCAACCCAGATTTTTCCTCCTGGATTATTATTTATTTTTCGCAATTCCAAGACTAAATCCCAATGGATGTCGCTTTCATTCAAACCACCGCCTGCAGAAAGAGGTGTTTTGTACGCTTGCCCTGGAGTTATATGGACAGTGCCGCCTATTTTTTCATCAGTCAACAGATTTTTAGTGTATTGAGTAATGCCGCGATTGCATCCTATGCCAAATTCCCCTAATCTTTTAGCTCCCTTAAGCGAAAGCATTTTTTCCAAGAAAGGAAAATTTTGCTTTGCGTCATAGCCAGTTATTTCTCCATTGCCTAATTTGAGGATAATTCCCTGCACTTCATTGCCATCTCTTACAGAAGGATAATCAAAATAAACTGTTCCATAGGCAGAATCTTCAACAGGCGCATACCAGATTTCACCATCAGGCATATTATGTCTTCCATCTCCAATGGCTGCTCCTCTTCCTCTCAGGCTCAAATGCAAGTCTGTTTGCCCAGAAACAACAATATGAACATCTTCTGCATCATCAAACAACGCTTTCAGGCTTTCCATTCTTGCTCTTTCTGCCTTCCAGTCTCTATTCGTTGCCCCATAGAAAAATGTTTCATAATCAGCTAAACTCATGCCTGCATCTCTTGCAAGAGCTTCGCAGGGATAACCTAAAACAAGCCATTTTTTTTCTTGAAAGTCTTTTCCATCTCCCATGATTCTATCGCCAACAGGCTTTCTTACCATCCTTACATAATCTGCAACCTTTTCTGGAGCAACGTCTTTCAAAAAATACGGGTCAGTTGTTGCGTTAAGCTTGATGACAGCGGTTGATTCTTCAACAATAGTGCATAGTCTTTCTGATTCAGCAGCCAATAGTTCTTTATCATTCACTTCTATCAGTGCTCTTTTCTCTTTTACTGATTGCAAATCATAAAAAACACGTGCTCCCTTTTGCATTGCAAGGCTTCCTAAAAAAACTGCAAAATCGGTAAATTCAGGCTCTCCAAAGACAAATAATCTGTCGCCTTCTTGAATATTTGTAGAATGATTAATGGCAATTTCTGCAAGCTTTTCAGCCCTTTGATCTAAACTCATGCTATCACCCAACGACAGGATTGTTTTATGGTTTATAAACTTTAGGAAACTTAATAAAAGGACAAACAATCCTGAAGCGATGTTCACGTTAGACCAGATTATCCAGATTTGCGATGAGCAAATAGGCCATAATGGAGATCATGCATACAGGGAATTTTTGCTTAGACAAATAGAGATGCATCCAGAATATGATTTAGGCTATCGAAGACCTAATGGAAAAGCATCTGGATTAACAGCATATCCTTGGGCAAACGTGCTTATTGACAAAACAAGGATTTTTTCTTATCTTTTAGGAGATATTCCTATAGCAACAGCAGAAGGAAAGAAAAGAATTGGCAGAGATAAACATGGAAATCCTAAAACTATAGATAAAAGAGCTGAAGATTTGACGCTATTGTCTCAAAAGTCTATGGGCATAAATACGAGTTATAAGGAGAATAGGCATGACCATAAGCTTCTTACAGTGTATAGAAGACTGATGAGCAGAAGATATAGTGTAAATTTTGGCCATGCAAATTTTCAGAACTGGCAGAACATAATAGATGAAATAGGCAAAGATCCTGCTATAGTTGCTTATTTTGGAAGGGCAATTTCGTATGCAGACGTTTCCCAGCATAATAAAGGAGAAAGAGGAAGCTATAAAAAGCAATAAACTTTATTAACCCCTGCATAAAACTTCTACCATGATAACCTGTGATAAATGCGATGCTTTGTGTTGTAAGGCAATAGCAGTTCCTATAGAAACGCCTGAAAAAGAAGACTTTGAAGATACAAGATGGTATTTATTTCACGAGAATGTTTCCTTGCATATTGACTTTGAAGGACAATGGTGGGTTGAATTTCATACCAAATGCAAAAACCTGAAAGAATTAAAAGAGCCTGGAAAGCCAAAGTTTGGATGCGCTATTTATGACAAAAGACCGCCTATGTGCAGGGATTACAAATTAGAAGAGTGCCCTAGAAATTTGAAAGAATATAAACATGACTTTTTTACCTTAGAACAGCTTGATGCATATTTCAGTAAACAATAGGAACTATGACTTTAGGAAGTCCTGCTATAAACGCTTCTTTTTCCTTTGGTTGTATTTTTCTTCCTTCAAAGGCGTAAGGCTTTCTGCAATACCTGCATCTGATAGTGCCATCATGATAGAATTTAGGAGGAACATCTTCAGTAACCACTCTGGTTATGCAATTATCGTTCTGGCATAAGAGATAAACAAATTTTTCAACAACCTTGCCACCTTTGATAATATTAATGGTTGCCTCTGGAGAAATCAACGCAATTTGCTTTAATTCTCTTTCTGTTAAGGTATCTAAGCTTGATTTGACAAATGACTTATCATCTTTGGGCTCCATATCAATAGGCGCTGAGCTATAGCCTCTCTCCGAAAGCTGAAGTTTATCTGCAATAAGCCTTGCATAGCCTCTTGCAACATGGTCAATGGAAATTCCTGAATGAATATCGTCAATGAATTTTCCTGCTTTCCTTTTTCCGGTTTTATGTCTTACAAGCCTATTATTGCCATGTTCTAAATCAGGATGCAAATAGCCTGAAAAAGGAGTATAACTTTCTGTTTGAAGAATAGACCATAATAGTGCTTTTCTTAGTAAAACTCCGTTTTCTGCTTGACGAAAAAACCCTTGATTTTTAGTATAGTATGCGCTGATTTCTATTTCTGCCAGTTCACTATTGACAGGCAATGGGTGCAATAATTTTGCAGCATGATCCCTTAAAGTTTCTTTAGTAATTCTGTATTTTTTTAATAACTCTTCAATTTGCGCTTGGGTAATGCCCTTCATTCTTTCTAGCTGAGGTCTGGTCATATAATATGAATATGGATCTACCTTGGAAAGAACATCTTGCACTGTTTTTTCCCTAAACACTTTAACTCCTTTGCTTTCAAGAAGCTGTTCTAAATCTTTAGGCATTCCCAATGCATCTTCTGTTGCCCAATAAATCTGAGGATTTTGAAAATGAGACAGCCCTAAGCTTAAAGAATGTACAGTCCTTCCATGTGCCAAGTCACCGCCAAATCCCACGCGTATATTATCAAGACTCTGGTCATTCCCCAGGTATAATGAAAATAAGTCTAGCAATGCCTGAGTAGGATGTTCATTTTTTCCATCTCCTCCATTGATTACTGGTATGCCTACAACATCAGCAGCCCACTGCACAGAGCCATCATTCGGATGTCTCATAACAATAATGTCAGCATGATTTGCCCAATACATCATCAATGTATCCCTAACACTTTCTTTTTTTTGCAAAGAAGTTCCTTCTTTTCCTGAAAATCCATCTCTAGACCCTCCTAACTCGCGCATAGCAGTATTAAAGCTGGTTCTTGTTCTGGTACTGTCTTCAAAGAACATATAAGCAAGGGTTTTTCCTTTTAATTCATCTCTCAAAGCATTTCTCTGCTCTGATTTTTCTCTTTCCCATAAATCAGCAGCAATTTCGCATAAATACAGAATTTCGTCTCTTGATAAATCTGTAATAGAAATAATGTCTCTGTTGCTAAAATCAATCCCTTTGTCAAGATACCTATGCATTAAAAAGGAGGAGAAAACTTTATGATATTTAAGGTTTGTTATTTGCCTTTGAGCGCTTTGAATACTTCTTCAGTAAGTACTGCTAAATCGACAGGTTTTGCATGGAGAAACGAATCTCCCCTTCTTGCTTCGAAAAAAGTAACTCCAAAGTCTGAATGTTTTACAACTTCTTTTGCTCTCTCTGATTGAGGAGGCAAAGAGACTACGGTATATGGCAAATCTGCGCTCCGCACTATCTTCTGGACAGCTTCAGATAAACTAGCGTAAGCAATAGAATGGCCAATTTGGGGAGTACTTTCCAAAAAAGTCCATGTTGAAGTTGCTTCATCATATCCTTCAAGAATAATGTCAGTATAGCGTTTCTGATGAACTGATCTCGCATATCCTGAATCGACTTGGAAACAATTAAATTTGGTGTATGTCATAGTACAAGGATTGATTCCTCATTTATAAATATTTCTATTTTTACTACTACGTAATGAGTAAAATAAAAACATTTATATATAACCATCTATCAACAAAACTATGGATATCCGAGTAGGCTTTGACCTTGATGGAACATTGTATGAAACAAGACCTGTTATTTTTAGTGTAGACCAGAGATTAAGGACTGTTTTAGGCTATCCTCAAATATCTGAAGAGAGATACTTTTCTCAGTTTCAAACAAGAGACTGGAGAAAGTTCTATAGTAATTTAGGAATAGCAGAAAGCGACATAGACCGCATTATTCAACTTTTTGTCAGCGAATTTGAACGCGTTGAACCCCCTTTAATGTTACCTGGTGCAAAAGAAGTTATAGCACAGGCAGAAGCTGAATTGGGATTAAATAGCTTATATTTTATTACCAATGACCCTATGAACAGGGTTAAAAGACGATTTCAGAGAGATGGATTAGAGCACTTTTTAACAAGAGTCGATACTCCCTTTCAAGGAAAAGCAAAAGAATTGCATAGGTTGGCAATGCAGCATCCTGATATTCCCTTTGCATATATAGGAGATTTAGTTTCTGACGGAGAAGATTGCCTTGAAGCAAGAAATAGGGGAGCAGAAAACATCCAATTCTATGCAATGCTTCACCAGTATGCATTAAATACGGCAGATTCTATGAGAGCATTTATTGAAAAACATCCTGCATTTGCAAAAACATTAAATAGTGTACAAGATATACCAGTAATATGGAGCCCACAATAATTGCCGTATTAGGTGGTCCTGGTACTGGCAAAAGTTTTCTGGTAAAAAAGCTTGCTGAATATTACAATGCAGAAACTATTCTTGAATCTTTAGAGAAAATACCTCCAAGAATCATTGAAAATTTTAAAAAAGACATAAGGCAGATGGAAACTATTCTGTGGTTTAGGAATAAACAATTAGAAGAAATAGAAAGCGCAATTGCCTTAAAGAAGAAAGGAAAAATAGTCATCATGGATACCTGCCAGATATCCAATGATTTGCATATTACCACCATGACGCAGGGCTTTGAAGAGGAAATTCTGCTCAAAATGGTAAAAGGAGAAAGAAAATACTTTCCTCAACCAGACATTTTAGTCTTTTTAGACGCTTCTGAAAAGAAAATAAGAGAATTCACCTTTAAAAGAGGATGGGATTTTGACACCAATGAAAAATTTTTGAAAAGAAATTTGTCCATACAAAAAGCCCATAAGGAGTATTGCAAACAGCACAAGAAAGAAGTAGTTTATATGAATAGAGATAAGCTTGATTTCAATAAAAAAGAAGATTTAAAGAAAGTGATTGATGCTATTGAAAGATTCAAAAATCAAGTATAATGAAATTTTCTTTCATAGTTTTTATGGTTAAACCATTCAAGAATAATGCTGACAATCTTTATCTCGTCGCTTTCTATAGTATACAACAATCTCCATCCGCTTCTTAAATCATATTTCCAAAGATTATTTATATGATATTTTTGAATGTATTCTTTTGGCCAAAGTTTTTGAGGAATTTTTATTCCTGAAAGAGGATTTTGTTTTAATGCATCTTGGACTTTTACTATAGCCTTGTAAAGCTGTCTATCCTGAAATGTACCGTTTTGAAGTTCCTCAAAATCATCTTTAAGTTTTTTTGAAATAAAAGCTACAAAAAACTGTCTGCTCATCTCGTTACCAGTCCCTCAGCAAAAAGTCTCTTTATCCTTTCAGGATTATAGGTCCAGAATACGCAGCCTTCTTTATCTATAATTATTTTTCCAGATTCTTGCAGATAGTCCAGAATCACTAAAAACGTCTGATACATCATCTTTTTAGGGAGCTTATTCCATAATTGATATTTTCCGTACTTCTGACTGTGTTTTCTAATGGTTTTTTCCACCATGAGTACAGAATCAAGAGTGGGGCTGTGTAATTTCATCTTATATAAGTATATATAAGAACTTCTATATAAATTTTTTGGTGTTTTTTAGAGAAGATTTACGAGCTTAACAGAAAAAATTACGATTACTTTCTCAGATAATTAACCTTGTGAAACACAACCATGAATAAAGAGCCTAATAAAATAAAGAACCCTATGGCCGTTACCAAAGAAACTTGCGCTTCTCCTCCGGCAACCATGCCTGTAATGGTTAAATCATTAGCAATAAAGAAAATGCTTATGGCAATTAAAATGAAAAACAGATAAAAGTGAAATTTCATAACTATATTAGTTTTCCTGCTTATAAATAGTTTTCGGTCAAAAAATATCAATTTTTGTTGCGCCTAAAGACTGTGATGCTATATACTCATTGAGCATCATGCGTATGTTTCGTTCAAAAGTCGTATTTTCATCGTTGTGCTCAACAACATTAATAACAGTATGACCGTTGAGTCTTGCAAATTCAATGTGGCCTTTGCCGCCTGTATACGCCCAGGCAGTCTCATCATACATGCCTGCAATCTTAATAAAAACATCAAACAATGTTTTATAATCAGGGCAATTTGGATGTGCAATTAACCAGTCTCTTCTATCAGTATCCTGTTTAGTCATATTTCTTAAAAGAACATATGATGCAGAATAATGTATTTCATCCTTGCCTAAATCTAAGAGTGTAGGAGCATGGGTTTCCCCATCTGCAAGCAAAACTACAGGTAAGTCGTCTAATGCCATAGGGTGAGAAAGTTGCGCTTGTTTAAATAAGTTATTTAAAACCAATTATATTTTCCATATAGAAAATAAAACAATCATCCACAAAGTATATAAATGAGTTGTAGTTATCTCTTCATTGTTGAGCTTAAATCAACCATTGGAGGTGGTAAGCATGTATTTAGACCCAATAAGAGACATGAAACGCATACAGAAAGAAATTGATTCTATGTTTCAGACTTCATTCAGAGACTTCAGGCACCCATTAATCGATGGCAGCGATTTCAGAATGCCTCTGACTGATGTTGAAGAAACAGAAAATAGCATTACGGCAACGTTTGAACTTCCTGGCGCAAAGAAAGATGAAATTCAGCTGAATGTAACGCCAAAAGAAATAGAAGTCAAAGTTGAACAAAAACAGGAAAAGCAAGGAAGTTATACATTTACTACAAGGCAATATTATAGAAAGCTTCCTTTGCTGACAGAAATCAATCCCGAACGTGCAGAAGCAAAATATGAAAATGGCGTGTTAGAAGTTAAAATGCCAAAAATGGAACGAATTGACAGCAAAAAAAGACTGCAGATACAATGACTGAAAAACACTCTTCGGAAACTGAAGATAAGGAAGATAAAGGAATTCCTGAAGAAATAAAAAAAGAAGAAAAACACGCTGAAAAAAAAACACACAAACACGACACTAAAATAGAAGAGCTTACAGAATTATTAAAAAGAACGCAGGCAGAATTTGAAAATTACAAAAAAAGAGTTGAAAAAGAAATAGGCGAAAATAACAAATTCGCGTCTGAAAAAGTGATAAAAAAGTTATTGCCTGTCATTGACAGCTTTGAACTTGCGCTAAAAAACCATCAGGACCATGAAAAGTTTGTAAAAGGCATGGAACTGATTTATGCACAGTTGATGGGCACGCTCAAAGAAGAAGGATTGCAGCCTATCCATGCACTGCATAAGGAATTCGACCCTTACAGGCACGAAGTGTTGTTGACAGAAGAAAATGAAAAAGACAACATTGTTTTGGATGAACTGCAAAAAGGATATTTATTTCATGGAAAAGTGTTGAGACACACAAAAGTAAAGGTTGGAAAACATGGAGAACCTGCCCGTTAAGAAAAAGCTGATGATACCGCCAGAGCATGTATTGAGATTTTTCATCTCTGAAGACGAACAACTCGATGACCTGATTATTTTGCATCACGACAAATTCGAAATGTGCACTACAGACAAGGCATTGTATGAAGCCATGGGCTCGATTAAAGAATATGACCAGTTCAACAAGCCAAAGCTTGCAAAGTTTTTAGAAGTAGTGAAAATTTTGCCTGAAGAAAAAAAAATACTGACACACGAGCGCGTTGAGCAATTGAGAAAACTCGCTTTGAAAAAAAGAAATGGAAAAATTTGAAAAGAAAAAATTAAATTCAAAAAAAATAATAAGAAAGAAGATAAAAAGAAAAATAAGCTTAAGAAAAAAATAATAACAAAAGGTGATGAACATGAAAATAATCGGTATTGATCTTGGAACAAGCAACAGCGCAGCCGCGTTTTTAGAGGCTGGCAAACCAAAAATAATTCCCAGCGCAGAAGGAACAACCGTAGCAGGAAAAGCATTCCCGTCTATCGTTGCCTTTACAAAAGACAATCAAGTCTTAGTAGGAGAACCTGCAAGGCGACAGGCAGTCAGCAATCCTGAAAGAACCATCATGGCTGCAAAAAGAAAAATGGGAACGAATTTTAAATATGAAATGAACAATAAAGAGTATACTCCCCAGCAGATTTCTGCTTTCATTTTGCAAAAAATAAAAAAAGATGCAGAAGAATTTCTCGGAGAAAAAGTTGAAAAGGCAGTTATTACTGTTCCAGCATACTTTGATGACAATCAAAGGCAAGCAACCAAAGACGCGGGAACCATTGCAGGATTGGAAGTTATCAGAGTCATTAATGAGCCAACCGCAGCAAGCTTGGCGTATGGCGTTGATAAAACAGGAAAAGAGCAGAAAATCCTCGTCTATGATTTTGGAGGGGGAACCTTAGATGTTACCATCATGGAATTTGGCGACGGTGTTTTTGAAGTTAAGAGCACGTCTGGAGATACCCAGTTAGGAGGAACAGACATGGACAATGCCATTATTGACTTCATTGTAAAAGATTTCAAAGGCAAAGAAGACATCGACCTTTCAAAAGATAAAACGGCAATGCAAAGAGTGAGAGAGGCTGCAGAAAAGGCAAAAATAGAATTATCCACGACGATGGAAACAGACATTAACTTGCCCTTTGTCTCTGCAGATAAAGACGGCCCAAAGCATTTAACCTTGAAAATTACCAGAGCAAAACTCGAAAGTTTACTAGACCCTATTGTCAAAAAAACGAAGCATCCTATGGAACAGGCCATCAAGGATGCAGGTTTATCGGTTAAGGACATTGATAAAATTATTTTAGTAGGAGGGCCTACAAGAATGCCTATGGTGCAAAAATTTGTTGAAGACTTCATAGGGAAAAAAGCAGAAAGAGGCGTTGACCCAATGGAATGTGTTGCCATGGGCGCAGCCATACAGGCAGGAGTCTTGGCAGGAGAAGTGAAAGATGTTTTGCTTTTGGATGTAACTCCCTTAACCTTAGGCATTGAAACGCTGGGAGGAGTATTCACGAAACTCATCGAAAGAAATACAACCATCCCAACAAAAAAAAGCCAGATTTTCAGCACTGCAGCCGATAATCAAACTGCAGTAACCATCAGGGTTTTTCAGGGAGAAAGACCTATGGCTACGGATAATAAACTCTTAGGACAATTTGACTTAGTAGGATTGCCTCCTGCACCACGAGGAGTTCCTCAAGTTGAAGTTGCCTTTGATATTGATGCAAACGGTATTGTTCACGTGCATGCAAAAGATTTAGGCACAGGCAAGGAGCAAAGCATCAGAATTACGGCAACGCAAAAATTAAACGATGAAGAAATTGAGCAGATGAAAAAGCAGGCAGAAATGCATGCGGAAGAAGACAAAAAAAGAAAAGAAGAGGTAGAAACCATTAATCAAGCAGATGCACTTGTCTATACGTCTGAAAAACTCTTTGAGGATTTCAAGGATAAAATAGATGAAGGCAAAATCAAAGAAACAAAGGATATGATTGCAGGCCTGAAAAAATTATTGGAAGCAGAAAAGAAAGATGCTGCTCAGATAAAAGCAGAGATGGAAAAAATCAACAAAAAACTACAGGCAATGAGCACTGAACTGTATCAAAAAGCTGCTGAAAAGCATCAAACAGAGCATCCCGAACATGCAGAGCAGAAACCTAAGAAAGGAAAAAAGAAAGATGACGTCATTGATGCAGAGTATGAAGAGAAAGACAACTAATTTAAACAGGTTGCTTTTCCGTTTATCATGTCAAAAGACTACTACAAGATTTTAGGAGTGGAAAAAGGAGCAAGCAGAGATGAAATTAAATCTGCCTATAAAAAACTTGCAAAAAAATACCATCCGGATGTCAACAAAGATGCGAATGCTGCAGAAAAATTCAAAGAAATCAACGAGGCAGCAAGCGTTCTTGGCAATGACGAAAAGAGGCAGCACTATGATCAGTACGGCAGTGATTTTGTAAACCAAGGCGGTTTTCAGGGGTTCAGCGGTTTTGACAGCACGTCCTTCAGAGATTTTGACGATATTTTTGACACTTTTTTTTCTGGATTCGGCTTTCAAGGACAAAGAAGAGGAAAGCAAAGAGGCAGTGACTTGCGATATGATTTGGATATTTCTCTCGAAGAAGCTGCAACAGGAACAACAAAAACTATTGAACTGGAAAAAAATGCAACCTGTGATATCTGCAATGGCCTAGGAGGGCATGACATTGAAACCTGCTCAACCTGTCAAGGTTCTGGAGCAATGAGACGGCAGGCAAGAACTCCTTTTGGTGTTTTTCAGACAACATCTACCTGCAGCCATTGCAATGGAAGAGGACAGATACCTAAAAAAACCTGCAAGAAATGCCATGGGGAAGGCATTATTGAAATTTCGGAAACCTTAGACGTAAAAATTCCTGCAGGCGTTGATAATAACTCCAGATTAAGATTAACAGGAAAAGGAGAAGGCATTAAAAATGGAATTTCTGGTGATTTGTATATTTTTATCCAGGTAAAGCCCCATAAATATTTTGAAAGGCAGGGTGATGATTTATACTTGGATGTTAATCTTACGTTCAGTGAGGCTGCTTTGGGAACAAGCATCGATGTTCCGACAATAGACGGCAATGCAAAATTGAAAATTCCCCAAGGAACACAACCAGGAACTGTTTTGAAAATGCATGGAAAAGGCATGCCCCATGTCAATGGCCATGGAACAGGAGACCAATTGGTAAAGATACAAGTTGAAATTCCCCAAAAGCTTTCCAAAAAGCAAATAGAACTCTTAAAAGAGTTTGACAAAGAGCATAAAAAAGGATTTTTTGAGCGAGTGTTTAAGTAATTTTTTGAACTGATAAAGCCATAAAGTTTAAATAGCAAAAATTAATTCTGCAGGTATGGTTTCCTCGTTAGTCAGAAAGTTTTTGGTATTGACCATAGCCACCTATCTCTCACCTTATATCGTGCCTACACACCAGCTAAGGGAAAAGCCAGTTAATGCAGAAGCAAGGGTTCTTGAAAAAGACATTTTTCCTGTGTTAAGCCCTGATATGCAGATAGCCCTTCCAGAAATATATGCATTAAAGATGCAAGAAAAAATAAATTCGCTTAAACTGCTGCCGTATACAGATGCTATGGAAAGCATAACCACTCCTGAAGAAGCGGCAGCATACATAACGGCGTTTATGGAACATGGAGGGGAAACCATCGACAGCAGAATATACTTTGAGCCTGATTATTGCGCATCTTTTAAAGTCATGCATCAAAGGCTTATGCATTGCAAAAAAATAGCAGATGATTGTGATGGAGGTGCACTGGCAGCAGCTGCATTATTGCAGGATAACGGGTTTCCTTCGCACATCCTTATTTTAGAGACTTTTCAAAGTCCTTATAGCAGAATGCTCAAGACGACTTCCCATGCAGTTTTTCTTTACAGAACACAAACGGGCTTTGGAAGCCTTGGCATTAACCCTTCAGATATGCAGCAGCCTGTCCATAAGAATATCAGCTCCCTAGTAAGACAAATAAATACTGCATCCAAGCAAAATTATCAGCGGTTCTCTGTCTATGATCTCTCAAGAAAATATGCTGACTTTGCGTCAAACAACAAGAATAACGATGTATATATATCAGGATCAGAATGAAAATGTTTTAATAGCACCTTAGTAATAGCAGATTTGCAAGCTCATGAAAAGAAATCATAAAATGAAAAAATATGCGAGAATCACAGCATCTCTTGTTGCAGTATCGCTAGCATCCTGTTTTTACCGACCATCTCCTGAAGAGCTAAGATTGCAGGCCTATTTAAAAACACCTATTGTTGAAAACAGCCACCAGAGCATGGCAGTCATATCTGAATGCGACATTGCAGAAATGCCCTCTCAAAACGAAAAAATGTACTTTACGCATGGACCTTTTGAAGAGCAGATTGATGAGCAAGCACCTTTCCTCAAAGCAAGACGTTTGCGAGATCTTGATTATTGCGCAGCAATAGACAACGTTCATACTCCTGCAGAAGCGACAGCATATATCCAGCAAAACATGACTCATGGAGGAGACATGGCTGACGGAGAATGCTACGGCAATGTAGATTATTGGGCATCATTCAAGATCATGCATGAAAGCAGGTTCAAGGATGCAGAGGGAAGAATCATTGATGATTGCGATGGAGGTGCACTGGCAGCAGCTGCATTATTGCAGGACAATGGCTATCCTCCTGTTTTTATCATGATGAACAATGAAGAAAACGAAAGCCACGTCGTTTTTGCCTATAGAACTCCCGAAGGATATGGTTCATTGGGCATGAGGAACAGCGACATAAACCCTCCTTGTTCAAAAAGCATAACAGACCTTGTCAGAACCATCGGAACGAGATCAAAACACTACTTTACTTCATATCGACTGTATGACATGAGCAAAATATTTCCTGACTTTGCAGAGAATGATAAAAATAACGACCTATTGCCCTTTCCCATTATGAACCCGGCAGCGCCTTTTGGCGGTTACTAAACCACATGCTTTATAAAACCCTGTTTATTTGCTCTTTTCATGAAAATAATTTCTGACCTGCATCTGCACTCGAAATATTCTCGAGCCTGCTCTAAAGATTTAGATTTAGACAACATGCAAAAATGGGCCATGGTCAAGGGCATTAATCTTTTGGGTACAGGAGACTTTACCCATCCCATCTGGAATAAAGAATTAAAAACAAAGCTAGAAGGAGAAGACGGCATATACTCGCTAAAAGGAAAAAAGCAAAATAATTTTAATTTCATGCTCACCACAGAAATTTCTCTTATTTATACTCAGGAAAGAGGAAGAAAGGTTCATAATATTGTCTGGGCTCCTGATTTGGAAGTCGTTGACCAGATTATCGAATACTTGTTAAAAAAAGGCAGATTGGATTATGATGGAAGGCCTATTTTTAAAATTCCCTGCCCTGAATTCACAGAATCTTTAAAGGAAATCAGCGAAGATATCGAGGTCATTCCCGCACATGTATGGACGCCGTGGTTTGGAATGTATGGAACAAATTCTGGCTTTGATTCACTGAAAGAATGCTTTCAGGACAAGGCAAATAAAATTTATGCAATAGAAACAGGCATGAGTTCCAGCCCTGAAATGAATTGGCGCATTGATGAACTTAAGAACAGGGCAATCGTAAGCTTTTCCGATTCGCATTCCTTTTGGCCTTGGAGATTAGGCAGAGAAGCAACAGTCTTTGATGTAAAAAAATTAACCTATAAAGAGATTATAAGGCAGATACGAAACAATGAAGTCCATTCAACTATTGAAGTAGACCCTGGCTACGGAAAATACCATTTCACAGGCCATAGAAACTGCAATGTTGTTTTAAATGCTGAAGAAGCAAGAAAAGTAAATAATATCTGCCCAAAATGCAAAAAAGCGTTAACCATAGGAGTATTGGAAAGAGTTGAGGCGCTTGCAAATCATCCAGAAGGATATAAAATACAGAACACAAAACCTTCGTACACGTTAGTGCCCTTGTCTGAATTAATTTCTGGCTATTATCACTATCCTGTTGCCAGCAAAAAAACATGGGAAATCTATAATAGGTTTATGGCAGCGTTCAAAACAGAATTTACTATTTTATTGGATGCAGAAGAAAAGGAGCTAACAAACGTTGATGCAGAAATTGCAAAACTCGTTATGAAAAACAGGGCAGGCAAGGTAGAAGTATTACCTGGCTTTGACGGTGTTTACGGTGTTCCTGTCATTCATGGAAACGAACAGTATGATTTTGATGTTAAAGAAAAGCCGGCAAAAGTTTCAAAAAAATCTGAAGGAAAAATCAACCCGAAAAAAGAAATAGGCAAGACTACAACAAAAGAACAGGCATCATTGAGCAAATTTTTCTAAGACTCCCAATTCTGGAAAGAACTTTTGAACAGTTATCACAGGTGCTATTTGAACCATGTGCTTGAGATGCCTATAGCAATCTGAAAGGGTATCATCACGCTTCATGTACTGCAGCAACGCACTATTGCCTCTTTCTGCGGTGACATAATCTAGATGATTTTCACAGACAGTAAAATAAACAAAAAAGTTAGTTCCCCGAGAGGTATAAAGAAAAGAATAAAAACGTTGTAATTGTTCCTCTGCACCAGAACGGTCTTCTAAGGTTAATCTCGCAAGCCTTCGAATTTCTTCTTCAAGCAATTTCTTATCAAGAGAAAACGTTTCAACAGTAAACCGCATAGAATACAATGTTGCGTCTAAAGGATAATACAGCCTTTTATGAGCTGGGCTGTAAACAGGAGCTGAAACGCTGCAATGGCTGTGCGCATCGCAAAATCTGATATTTGATTTTTGAACAGGAAATAAATCACGTTTTGGCATTTCAGAAGGATGCACTAAAGAAGGCCTGAAATAACCTTGAATGCCATGCTCTTTTTTATAATCCTCAACAAGCGCTTGCGCTCTTGTTCTTATTCTCTCACTAAAATGTTGCCATGGAAAAACAATATCTTCAATCATCGCACATCTAAAAATCCTAGAATAGCATTATCATCATCACAACTCTTGCAAGAGATGGTAAATTCTCCACTTGCATCTGCAGTAAAGGCTGCTTGTCCTGTCGTATAGTAATCATTGACGTAATCTCCAAGAGAAACAAAAACAGGGTCTTCAAAAAAGAACGTTAGTTTTACAATATCTCCTTCATCAACAACCATGACAGGAGGCTCAACAAAAGAGTCGTGCAGGCGCACATCGAACTCCTTAACGACTTTGTTTTCCTGCACAGGGTTTTGAGTATCGTAAACAACGGTTCCTGTTGATTGCGTTGTGCAAGCTAGCA
Source organism: Candidatus Woesearchaeota archaeon (assembly GCA_003599145.1). Taxonomy (GTDB): domain Archaea; phylum Nanobdellota; class Nanobdellia; order Woesearchaeales; family UBA9642; genus SURF-58. Next base: position 31,032 of record QZIT01000005.1, read on the forward strand.
ATAACAAAGAAATGCTAAAAATAAAAAAAAGTATTTTCATGGTTTCCCTCAGATGGTAAATTCAGGAGGCCTGTTTTTGTCTTTAATGAAAACATACACATCCTGGCTTGCACTCAATACGCCATCAGTTACGGTAATAGTAACTTTATAGCTTGCCGTGCATCCTTTTTCAGTGCAGCCATCTTCATATGCATCATCATACGACGTTAGCTTTTCTGATGTATCCATCCATCCTGAATATTTAATGGTAAGCTTGTCTCCTTCTCTGTCTGTTGCATCAACCTTTAAGGAAACAGTTTCTCCTTCAAAGACAGTAATGTTAGGTATGACTTTCATGACAGGGGCAGTGTTGATCAATCTCACCGTAACCTTGAATTCTTGTTTTTTAGTTTCTATGCCATCAGAAACCGTAACAAAGGCGTTATACGTTCCTGCATCTCCTATTGCTGTTTGCCATTTTCCGCTACTGTCAAATGGCTCTGAATAGGTTATGGTTAATTTCTGATTGTCAGGGTCATTTGCTTTAACATTTAATGCTATAAGGTCTCCTTCCATAATAGTTACATCGTCTGTTCTTGTTTCAAATAGAGGGGCCCTGTTTACATTAATGACATTAACCGTCAATTCTGCTCGTGATGATTTTCCCTCTTTATCTGTTGCCGTAACGACAACTGTGTGGTCTCCTGCATCATCAAAGGTTGTTTTATAGACTGGAGATTCCATCCATCCTGAGTAAGCAACGGTAATATCTTTATCTGTTCCATCAGGATCAAAGATGTTGCAATCAATGAAAACTTCTTCATCTTCATTTGCCGTTAATAATTTTGGACACTCAATGACAGGCGCTTTATTCGTAGGCTTGACAATAATCAAGACATCCTGCTGTACAGTATCTTTGCCGTCGTCGGCAGTAACGGTTACCAGATATCTTCCTGCATCTCCTTCCTGCGTTTGCCATTTTCCATTGCTGTTTAATGGATCGTCATAAGTAAAAAGTATTTTGTCTCCATCAGGGTCGCTTGCTTTTGGCGCAAGAACAACCAAGTCTCCTTCAGTAACCTCTATTGTTTTTACAGGCTTTGTTTCAGGAATTTCCGGAACGGTTGTTGTGTTGCTTGCATTGCTTGTGTTGGAAAACAAATCAGAATCAAAAATAACTTCTCCTGTTGTTGTATTTGTCGGCTGTTGTACAGCACATGCAGTAACTAAAACCAAAAGCACAATTCCAAATAAGACATACCTCATTAAAACCACCCATTAACTTAATACTGTTTTAATACATAAGTAGTATATAAATATTTCTATTGCGGAGTAAAGACATATTTAATTTGCGAGTTGATGGATTGATTTATAAAAAGATCAAGAAACATCAAAAAAAAAGAATAACAACGCTCCTTACAATTCTTTCCAGTCTTTCTCTGCCTTTTTTAATTTTTCAGGAGTCTTGGTGTCAAACCACTGCCCTGAAAAGACATATCCAAACAATTTATGCTGATGCGCAAGCTTGGGAAAAACATCCTGTTCTAATTGGGCAAATCCGTCAGGAACAAAATTCAAAACCTCTGGATTCATAATATATAATCCTGCGTTGATCAAATTAGAGAGTGAATTTTCCTTGTTGGGTTTTTCAACAAAGGTTATTATTTTATTTCCATCAAGCAATGCAACGCCATAACTGCTCGGATCATCAGTTGTGGTTAATGCAATGGTTGCAATGCCCGCATTATTATTATGGAATGCATATAAATCATTCAAGTTTATATTTTTCAGCTCATCGCCATTGCACATAATAAACGGTTCTGTTAAATACGGCTTTGCCATGTTTAAAGGCCCTGCAGTTCCCAATGGATGCGATTCCTCCAAATAGGTAATCCTTACTCCAAACTGCAAACCGCTTCCAAAATACTCTTTAATTGGTTTTCCATTGCTTCCTATGGCTATTAATATGTCTTTAATATCAAATTTCTTGAATAAATCCAGCAAATGCTCTAAAATAGGCCTATTATGAATGGTCATCAAGCATGACGGCATATCTTTATTCTTAATTCTTGAAGACTTTCCTCCTGCTAAAATCAGCGCTTTTCGGGGTTTTCTATACGACAATGATTTTGTTAAGAGTAATTCTACTGCATGGCTTCTGTTTTTTATTTCTGTACCATCAATAAGCTCATCAACCCTTTGCAGGACATCGTTATCAATAGTCAGCGTTACCCGTTCCTTCATGATTATACTAATGCGTTAGTCTATTTAAATATTATCATACCTTATCATACAAAAAGAAAGATTTATATATATCATCATACTTCATATGATAAAGTAAGATAGAACGTAAATAAAGCAGGTGAAAACATGCTGGTCTATGCAGAAGAATTCCTTGAAGTCATCGATGATGACGTAGAAAATTGTTTTAGCGATTATCTCTGAGCTCTCAAGTCAAATCGCGTTGTTTCTGTTATTTTTACGTTTAAAACATCCCCTAAAGCAACATCTTTTATCAAAATTTGCTTATAAGAATCATTTCTTCCTATGGAAAAGCCGTTTGTACCAAAATCATCAATTAAAATTTCTCCCTCCCAGTCAAGCCATTGTCTGTTATTCGCAGCAACAATATCGTTAAAGAGCAAGTGCATTTTTTCACTCCTGACTTTTGATATCTGCCCATGAACCTGTTCCATATGCACAGCTTCCGTATTAGGTCTTAGCCAGAATCTTGAAATGTTCAGCACTTCAGGCTTTGTTTCCTTAACTAAAGTATAGGTATCCATAAACTCCTCTTCTGTTTCTGTCGGAAATCCCAAAATAACGTCCGTGCTGATAGTGATCTCAGGAATTGCTTTTTTAAAAGCAGCAACTACTGTTTTATAAGCTTCAACGGTGTATCTTCTTTTCATCAGCCTTAAAATTCTGTTGTTTCCTGCCTGCACAGGAATATGCAAAAATTTAAACATCTTAGGATGCTGGTACACTTCAATGAGCTCATCAAGAAACTGCAATGCGTAATTGGGATTCATCATTCCCAGCCTGATTTTAAAATAGCCTCGCAAATTCAACAGTTCTTTCAGCAGTTCAACAATGGAAGTATTTCTATCTAATCCATAACAGCCTGTATCCTGAGAAGTTAACCAGATTTCCTTGCATCCATCTTCAATTGCAGTTTTAGCTTGTTCAACAATATCTTCTTTTGCATAAGAGTACAAATGGCCTCTGGCATGCTTTGTTTTGCAGTAACTGCAATTATCCAAGCAACCTTCATTTAAAGGAACAATCTCAATAACAGGATTTTTTCTCACTTTGGGAAGATTGAGTCTTTGTGTTTTTTGCCGCTGAATGTTTTGATAAACATTATTTTCAAGAGTCTGAGAAACTGCAGCGTCTATCTCCGTAAGATTATTAACGCCAATAACAGAAATATCCTTTAATTTTGTTTTCAGATAAGAAGGCTGAGCCTGAGGGACACAGCCAGCAACGACAACTTTTTTGCCTTGATGCTTTTTAATTTCCTTCATCAATTTTGCTTCAGCGCTCTGTTTTACAGAACAGCTGTTAATAACAATAAGCTCTGCATCCTTTTCTTCTGTCAGTTCATGACCTTGTTTTTTTAGCATGCCAGCCATGAGCTCTGAATCAGACTGATTTAATGAGCATCCGAAAGTTTTCACAAAGACTTTTGCCATGCTGAAAGAAATTTGCAGTGTTTTTAAAAGGTTGCGGTTGCATAAATAAAAAAGATTATAAACGCAAAAACAATCCTGCAGTTTGGTGATATGATGAACAAGGAAAAACTGAAAATTGCCCAGCAAGTTATGAAAGATGAAAACATTCCCTTTTGGATTATTTACGCTGAAGAGGGAAGAGACCCTACCTTTGAAAGATTAATAGGGCCTCATGTTGTTCCTGCTGTTTTAGTTGTTTCCCAAAGAGCTCATAGAACTATTGTTTCATCATTAGATGCAGACAATATAGAAGAAGATAAAATGTGGACCTACAGCGGTCAATCAAGACATTCTATTGAATCGCTTATCAACAGGGCATTGCGTGAATTGCATTTCGATCCTAGAGAAAGACCAGAACAAACCATTGCGTTTAATTACTCGACAATGCGAGATGCAAAAACCGATTTATTAGGCTATGGTGTTGCAAAACATGTAATGAAAAGCATTAGAGATCACTTTGGAAGTTTTAAGCACCAATCTGCAGAAGCAGTCATTTATGGCATGTACGACAGAAAAAGCCCTGATGAATTAAAAAAGATGACCATCGCTGCACAAAGAGCAGATGAAATTTTAAAAGTAACGTTTAGAGATTTGCAACCTGGAACAACAGAAAAACAAGCATATCAGCTTGTTCATAGCATCATGAACAGGAACTCAGCGTGGACTGCAAACTGCGGTGTTGTAAAAGAAGAGTTGGCTTGGGCAGCTAATCACTGTCCTGTTGTTCTTACAGGACCAAATTTTGCAAAAGGAGGCCATGCAGGAGCAAGCGATACTCAAATAATGCCTGGCCATACTGTCTATTTTGATTTCGGCGTTAAACTTACCTTTAAAGATGGAACGTCATGGTGCAGCGACATTCAAAGAATGGGATATGTTTTAAGAGGCGATGAAAATCGTGCTCCTTTCGAAGTCCAAAAAGTGTTTAATGTGTTGGTTAAATCCATTGACGTGGGCATTGCAGCACTAAGACCAGGAGTTAAAGGCTATATGGTTGACGAAGCATCAAGAAAAATTGTTGTTGACGCCTTTGGCGTTAACTATGACCATGCAACAGGTCATTCTTTGGGAGAATCAACGCATAGTCCAGGAACAAGATTAACGGGAAGACAAAACCCTCTTTCACACCTTAAAGTGCAACCATGGGGAGTGTACACGATAGAACCAAGAGTAAAAATCGATAATGGCGGTTCTATTGAGGAAGATGTTGTGGTTGTTCCTAACGGACCAAACTACACGTTATGCGAAAGACAAAAAGAACTCATCTATATTAGATAAATTTATTAATTTCCTTTTTTTATCATATTTATGAATAAAAAAGGGGCTGAGTTATTAATACCGTTCATAGGCTTTGCTTTATGCATGGCATTCTTTATCACCATCTTTTTTTTGTTTTTCCCAGAACAGCAAAGAAATGACTGCTTTTTTCCTGCAGAAATTGACTGCAAAAGCTATGAAGTGCGCAACAGCACAACAGATTCTTTAGTGTTAGTATTGCAAAACAGATTTTCTGAACAGGTCAACATAACCTTTGCCGAGGTTTTAGACTCGAAATGCAATTTATTAACAGAAAGCAAATCTTGGGATATCAATGAAGAAGTAACCTTGTCATTTAACTGCACGTCATTAAAGGCAAGAAACCAATTTGTTTCTATAAACGTTGTTACCAAAACAGGCAGCTATTCGACAAAATCCACAGGAAAATTATTTGTAGGCTAGCGCAGATGTATTTCTAAAACATCTCCATCCTTTAAAATGTGGTTTAACTGCAATTTCTGTCCTGGAAACTTACTTGATTTCCCCCATATCCTGCAGAATTTAAATTTTGCAACAAAATCTTTATGCAATTTATTGCAAACATCTTTGACTGAAGAATTCTTAAAAATAATCAAAGGAACGTTTAAGTCAGCCTCTTTTCCAGGCTCTTTCATATAAATTCTGATCAAGTTTAACTTGTAAAAAATCATCTCTTTTAGTTTTTCGATGTTGATGCTTTTTTCTGCAGAAACAGCGAGGTCTCCTTTCACTTTTTTCATGATTTCGCTTGCTTTTTCCTTGCTCACCATGTCTATTTTATTGACAACCGTGAGGCAGGGAACATACTGCTTATTGTCCTCGAGACAATCGATAAACTGGTCTATGTTGATATCTTCCCGTAAAACAACATCTGCATTGATCATTTTGAATTCTCTCATGATGCCTTTAATGGTATCTGCATCTATTTTTGTTAATTTTACGAGAGAAGCGACGTGAATGCCGTCTTTGATGGTTTTTGTTATGGTAACATCAGGCCTTTTTTGATTTAATCGAATGCCTCTATTATACAATTCCTTGATAAGGACATCATGATGCTCTGGATAGTGCACTTCTATCAGCAAAATAATTAAGTCAGCGCTTCTTGCTACACTCAAAACTTCTTTTCCTCTTCCTGTTCCATCAGACGCGCCTTTAACAATTCCCGGAACATCTAAAATCTGAATTTTTGCATGATTAAAATTTAATGTTCCTGGAACAACCGTCAACGTAGTAAATGCATAGGCTCCTGTTTTTGATTTTGCATCAGTAATATGATTTAATAAGGTAGATTTTCCAACAGAAGGATAACCTACTAAAATAACCGTGCCATCGCCTGTTTTTCTGACATCATAGCCTGTTGTTTTTCCTTTTTTGCTGCTACGTGATTCCTGCTTTTCTTTTAATTTGGCTATCTTTGCCTTGACCAATCCAACATGATGCTGCGTTGCCTTGTTGTATTTTGTTTTGGCAAGTTCCGCTTCTAACTGCTTGATTTCCTCGTTATACTCAACCATGCTCTATAGAAAAAGATGGAGTATTTAAATGTTTCAATAAGAACGAAAATAGGTAGTGTACGAAATATTTATAAAGGTTGAGGATTATAAACAGCTTATGAACGAAGCGGAAACTACGCATGCAATTCTTAGAGTTATCGAAAATATATTTGAAGAATTAGATAAAGTCCAAGAATACATGCGAGAACATAAGGGCAGTTACATTTCAACATTTCCACAGCATATTAGCGACAGAGCAAATAGAATATCTGGAAGCATCAAATATCTTGCCCAGCACGAACAAACTGATTTTGCAGAAGCAAGGATTGCAGCAGTAAATGCAGAAATAAGCAAGAAAGTGCTTGCCATAGTCAATGAACTGGTTACAGAAGAAGTCAAAAAACAAAAAATAAACGAAGCCTTATTGGCTGAAATCCAATGGCTAGCAGGCAATAAAGGACTTTTAAATTTTCCTGATTGGGCGTATGATGATTTAAGAAAAAGGCTTACCACAATACAAACAGAATTGCATAATGTTGAAAGCATAGAACAGGAAGTCTTGAAAAAATCAAGAATTATTGAAAAGCTTACTAAAGCGTTGGAACAGCAAGATTAAGCTTTGTTTGCTTTGCTTTTATTAAACAAAATATACTCAATGACTCCTCCTCGTTGATTAACAATAATGCCATCATGGCCTTTTGCTTTTAATGCTTCTCTGTATTTTACGGCATCATCAAATCTTGCTCCAAACCTATCATACGAACGAAACTCAGCAACGTCCATGTGATACGGATTGTTTAACTCTATTCTAAATAACTCGACATTGCCATATTGCTGTGCATACGTCTCATTATTCGTGCCAAACCATTCTCCCAAACCAGCACTTGCAGCTCCAGAAAAGCCTTCTTTAGTACCATGATACGCTATGTATTCCATGTTCAAAACCTGCTCAATGCATACCAAGGAACCTGTTTAAAAGTAATTCCCTGCTGAGTAAGCGTTTGTGCAACTTGCTGTTCTTGATACTCTTGCAACCCGCGAAAATTAATGTCGCAGCTTCCAAAAAGATAAACAAGCGGTTGCGCTGAAAGCGTTATGTTATTGTTCTTGATAAATTCGGGGTGGTGCGTTTGCAAACTTTGCTTTAATGCATCATATTCCTGCACAGAAACATCATCCAAAACCATTCCCTGAAAGACAGAAGCATACTGCACGGAATTATTGTTTCGCAACTCAGAAATGTTTGACTGAACAATCGCAGTAAGGCTAATAGCAACTGCAGCAAGAAACGCTTTCGCAATAGTTTTCATCATACTCTAATTCAGAACACCTATATATTTATTTCCATATTCCAGGAACAGGTTCTTTGCATTCAGGGCAAATTCCCTTAAAACTGTTAGTTTCAACATGATGGCCTATTCTTTTAATTAACAGTGCTTTGCAATTATGGCAATGCGTACTGGCGTGCTTTTCATCGACGATATTTCCTATATACACATGGTGCAGTCCTGCTTTTTTCCCTATTCTATAAGCATGAAGCAGTGATTCAAAATTGGTTTCCGGTATATCTTTCATTTCATATTCAGGATGAAAAGCAGTAACATGCCATGGAATAGTATGGTCAATGCTTGCAATGAACCTCGCAATATTGGTTAATTCCTCTTCTGAATCGTTCTTTGTAGGAATGATTAACGTCGTTATTTCTATCCAGATTCCTAAAGCATGTGCTTTTTTTATCGTATCGAGAACAGGCTGCAATCTCGCCTTGCATATTTTGCTGTAAAACTCATCGCTAAAAGATTTTAAGTCAATATTCATGGCATCAACATAATCTTTTAACAATTCAAGGGCTTCATCAGATTCATAGCCATTGCTTACCAAAACATTCTTGATGCCTGCTTTTTTTGCCAGCCTGGCAGTATCATAGAGATATTCAAAAAAAATAATAGGTTCATTATAGGTATAGGCAATGCTCGGTATGTTGTATTTCTTGCAGGTTTCAACTATTTTTTCAGGCAAGAGTTCGTAACCAAATTTTCCTATTTCTACTTTTGCAAGCTCAGGTTTTTTTTCTTTTAATAAACGCAATTTTACTTCTTTGGAAACTTGTGATAAATCCCAATTCTGGCAGAAGCTGCATCCGAAATTACAACCAACAGTTCCTAAAGAAAATATTTGCGTTCCAGGCAAAAAATGAAACAATGGCTTTTTTTCAACAGGGTCATTGTTTACCGCAGATGCCTTGCCGTAAACTAATAAATATAATTTGCCTTCCCTATTCTGCCTTACCCCGCAGATGCCTGTATGGTTCTCTGCAATGATGCATTTTTGCTTGCACGCAGTACACTGAACTTTACAGTCTTCCAGCTGCTTGTATAAAATCGCCTCGTGCATGATATTGGAAAGTAAATAAAGTTTAAAAAAGTTGGTAAATATAATATATACTAAATATTCGAAAACTATAAATAGCAAGGAATATTCTAAAAAAGTATGGGATTTGTAAGAACTATTCTACCGTATTTGGCGGTAGGATTTATTTCTGCTCCTGCTTATGCAACATTTTATGTTCCTGATACGCTTGAACAAACAACAGTTTCTGAAAAGAAAATTATAGACAATATTATAGAGCAGGAATTGAAAAAGACAACGCCTGTTAAAAAAAGGCCTCACGAAATACTGCGAGAAAGAAAAAAGTATGCGAGTCTTGATGTTCCTATTGAAACTGCACAAGTTGAAGATGCTGTTAAAGGCGCGGTAATTGACAGCATACCAACAGAACCTTGGAATAGAATAAAGCAGAACGGGCCGTTTGATGGGAATGACTATTCTAAAAAAGGCAGGTTCAACACAGGCATTGGACTGCATTATTTGTATTCAAATACAAACGCGCTTGATGGTGCATCAGTGAATATTGCTCCAGGAGTGTTTCTTTGGGACAGAATACGCTTGAGTGGAGATGTGGGTTTTAACAATACAGACCATAACCCTGGAGAGGACAGCTGGAAACTGGGAGCTTCTGTCTCAGGCCATATACCCTTAGGAAACAGAGTTAATTTTGTAACAGGAATAGATGCGGGAAAATACCTTATTGAGAAAGGCAGAAGCAAGTCATATATGGGGTTAAGGCAAGGCCTTGAATTTTTTCTATCTTATGGAGGGGGAGTGCAAACTCTTTCATTCGATGTATTTGGAGAAAGCAACGGCATAGGGTTCAGGGTTATGCATACCTTTTATGGCCTTCAATAAAACATTTATAAAGAAAAAAAAATTCCCGTAACCATGCTCGAAGCAATACTGCATTCTAAACTTACGCGAAGTTTAACCTTGGGGTTAGCGTTGTTAACTACGGGGCAGGTTCCTTTTGAAAACCCTATTAAACCGCTGCATGCTACAACTATTGAAAGTTTTATAGATTATATGCTTAAGGAGGGCACATCAACAGATGGAAATGTCTATGACCTTACTATCTATTATGACAACAGCATTGCAATTGCAAAATATTTCTTTGACAAATCAAGCAAACCAGCAATAGTCATTGGCTACCCTCATGCAGAAGGCATCATGACTGTTCTCGATGGCGGTATTGATGGCCCTATAGACGGCATACCAGACAAATACGGGCTAACGAGCCAAGATATTTTTAATCCAGGAGAGTTATCTCTTGAACTTGGAGCAACTCCTCTGGAAGCAAGGGCAAGAGAAGATGTAACTGCAGAAATGCAGTATATTATAAGGTACGTTGTTAACCGTAGCAAAACAATAACTTCACCTTGGGACACCTTGAACTTAAAAGTAGAAGAGCATCCTGAGCTTACCGTACTAGACATCCCTCCACTTTCACCTTACCTTCTAACCCAAGTCATGGCAAGTGTAAAGAATCAGCCTTTGATAAACGGCAAACACCAGATGGAAACATCCGTACAGGGAGGCAGAACAATAGTCACCTACACACCTGATGAGGCATTAGATGTAGAGTGGTATGGCAGACATGTTCTTAAAGTAAGGGAAACTCAGATTGATGGAAAGCCAGAGCATGCTACGTATACTGACAGAACAGTAAAACCAGAAATAAAATATGCAGACGTGCTTGTTCATCTTGCACAGATAAAACCGCTTCAAGGACAGGACATTTTGAATTTTCTTCAATTCTGCGCAGAAAATTCTCAGAGTGAACGCCTCCAAGAGATTGACTCCAGTGGAGCAGTTACGAAAACATACACAAGATACACAGGACACGGCGTATTGACTTCCATTGATAGAAAAGACACTCTTTTTGAATATATGAGCAGATACAGCGAAATCGACGGGTATTATGCAGACAACAATGAGCTATACTTTATTTTTAACATTCCAAATAACGACACTATATATACTGTTCGTGAAGGCTATCCAAATGGATTAATTGATGGCATTCCAGAAGAAATGTTCAGTACATACAACGACCAAAAAATAACAATGGAGCTTACCGTTCCGCCTCCCCAGCAATTGTATGCGTATAGAAAGTACTTCCTTGATTTAGCTGAGCATTATCAAGCCAATGCAGCCATTAAGGACTCACGATAACCTTTATAAATACTCAAGCAGTTCTGCAGTCCTATGTTAGAGAAACTATTGCATTCTAAAACAGTAAGAGGAATAGCTACAGGCTTGGCGTTATTAACCACTGCACAAACAACGCTTGCACAGACTCCTGTACTGCCTTTTGAAAATCCTATAAAACCAGTATCTTCTGCTACTGTTGAAAAAGCTATCAGACTTCTCATCGATAATGGAGCGCTCATACAGGGAGTATACGAAGCAAAAATAGACTATGGAAATAATTTTGCATATATTCATTATTGGCCATCATTTCCAAAACTGCTTGCCTCAGATCCTGATCTTGATGGATTTTTCATAACGTATCACACACCTGAAGGATTCGTAGCAGTGCTTGATGGGGGTCCAAATGGACCTGTTGACGGCATACCTGAAGCATACGTGGTAACGAAAACAGATGCAGTAACTCCGGATGATTTGCTTAGAGAAATAGAGAATAATCCTGAAGCCATAGACCTAACTACAGATCCAGAAATGGCAAGAACAAGACAGGATGTAACTTCTGAAATACAGCATATCCTAACACTATTTGCAAACTCAGAAATGCAGCCAGATGGAAAAGCAGTAACACTTAAAGACTCAAAGTTCGATGTCGATCTGCACAATCAGCAAAAGATACCTTTCCCAGTGATTTCACCGTACAGTGTTTCAGAAGTTCTTGAGATGGTAAAAATGCATCCGCTCAACCAAGGTTATCAGCTTGATACCTTTATGCAGGGAGGAAGATTAGTGATGACCTATACTGATGGAACTTTGGAAACAGACTGGTATGGAGGAGACATCCTTAGAGTAAGGGAAACAAAAATAGATGGAAAGCCAGAAATCGCAAGTTTTACCGACCAAACTATTAATCCAGAAATGAAGTATATAGAACTGCTCCTGAATCTTGCTCCAACAGAAAAGTTGTACAGTGATGAAATCATTCAATTTATAGAGTTTATCTTAAAGAACCACAAGGTAAAAGAGTACGGACAAAAAGTCATAAATAATCAAGATACTCTGGTTTATCAAGAATATCAACTGATAACGCAGATGCACGCAGAGGAAGATACTCTTACGTTAGCTATTGGCTATACGCGATATGAAGATTTTTATGATAATTTTGGCATGCTCGTGTTTAACTATAGAGTAAAACCAGACACCATTATGAAATCAGTTCATGAGGGATTCCCTCTTGGGCCTATAGACGGAATACCAGAAGGCATCATGCTTATGGACAAAGACAAAACCAAGGTCCCTATAACTCCAGAAGGCATTTATGAATATCAAGATATTGTGCAGGGCATAATCCGTAGCGCTTCATCAGGAAAAGTCATTAAATAAACATTTATAAACCATAAAACAGTTCTGCAAAAGATGTTTTCAGAAATAATGCACTATCTGGGAAATTCTAAAACAGCAAGAAGCATACTTGCAACACTGTCTTTAACAGCAATGGCTCAATCACCAGTAATACCTTTTGAAAAGCCCTATGGAAGATTAAGTGAGCAAGTAATTGAGAGCTATGTTAATTTGCCTATTGAACAGGGCAAATATGTTGAAGGGCAATATCCGTATTACAGCCTTATTATGCATTCTCTTAAAAATTTCGCGCTCATAGAGTATTATCCTGTAGCCCCAAAAGAATTTTCTAGCGATCCAGACATGCCTTTAATGCTGACAACATTTACCAAGGCAGACACCTTAAAAGGATATTATGATGGAGGCTTTGATGGCATTATCGATGGAATACCTGACAAGTTTTTCTCTACGGTAACTGATGCAGACAACTATGAAAACTTCATAGAAGGCGTTAAAAACGGATTGTATTCTGTTGAACATGATCATGATTTGATGGGAACTATTTCTAAGCAGGAAAGAGTAAAAGAATATCAGGAGTTTATTCTTAGTATACTACAAATATCCCCTGAAGATACTAAAGACTATTCAGAAGAAAAGAAAAGAGAGGCTGTTAAAATTCTCAAGGACGCAGTATCTCTTGTGCCAAAACCAAGTTTTTCTTCTTTTACCCTGGACGAATATCGATTTTTAACATCTCAAGGTTACTTTGCAACACTCTACAATAACGGAACAGTTTCAATTTCCTATGAGTACGGAAGATTAGAGACTATACTTGCAGAAAACGACACCGCAATATTTATTGAAAGAAACCCTATTAATGGCGTTGCAGACACCATATATAATAGCGACCAAAGCACGTATGAACGCATCATTCGCGACTTGGTTCCAACACCTCCTTTGGAAAAAGAAGAAATGAACGCATTTATTGAAACTATGAAAACTGGAGGAATCATAGATACAACAGTTCACAGCATACCTATTTCGAATTTGCCTGATCCCGGGGCGTTGGTTGAAATGCATGCGGTTATGACAGGATTTCCTGAAGCTCCATGGGGAGATTTTGTCATGGCAGCGTTTGGGGAATATATTGCATTTCCAGAAATACAGTTCATCACGTTTGAATTTTATGAGGATACACTAAGCAAATCACCAACATACACCTCTATTGAGAACTCATTAGGAGGATTGCTTGATGGCATTCCTGAACAGCTCACGGTGAATGGCAAGGAAAAAGAAATAACCTCTCACGATGTAAAAACAGTGCAAAGCTACATGCGGGGGATAACCGATATAAAAGAAGAGTTAATCAAGGCAAAACAGCAATATTTAAATAGTTCTCCTTTCAAATAAAAATCATGAAAAAGTGGTGGGTTTTACTGATACTCTTAACAATATTCTTTATTCCAGTAAAAGCATTTACCTGCCCTAATTATGCTGAACCAAATAGCAGCAATGGCTGGGGAGCTGTAGAAATCTGCAATATTCGCTATTACTGCGGAGAAGCAGACAGTATTTGTCCTGAAGATTATCAGGATGCATTGACTTTAGTTACAACCAACTGCTCATTATGTCCTGATCCTGACTGCACAGGAAATCTTTCTGGCTATGTCTTTGATGCAGTAACAGGGCAGCCTTTAGCAAACGCAAATGTCAGCTTGCAATTATCCATTGTTCCTGGTTCTGTTTTAACCAACGCCATTGGCTTTTATCGGTTATTCCCGCCAACAGGCTATCAATTGCTTTCTGCTGCAAAAGCAGGCTATGATACTGTAGTGAAAGAAGCCTTTGTAACTAAAAATAATACAGAATTGAACTTTTCTCTTCCTTTAGGCGTATGCCATGCTGACTGCACCAATGCTTTTAACAGGTGCAGCGCTGCCTGTAACGGCTATACCTTTACCAATGCTTCAGGAACAGATGCTTGTAATTATGCAGAACCTGAAATCATGGACGCATGCGAGAATAAAGTAAAGGACGTCGAAGTCTTTATTGATTTCTACAACGAAACCCACTCATGGTTTGCAAACTGCTGTGAAGGAACCAGATACTTAAAATACCATGCTTCAGCGGATACAGAATGTGAAGGCAATTTAATCAAATTCACCAAAATAGTAAGGTATCAGGAAAAGCCTGTGCAATTAGTTGTGGTTGTTTGTGACAACTAAAACAAAAACTATTTAAAGAGCACTTAATGAGAAACACTATGAAAGATGATGAGGAATCGTTAAAAGAAGATATTGCTGATTTAAAAAGCAATCTCAAAAAAGACGGCAAGAAAGTGAAAGAGCAATCTCAAAAAAAAGTTGAATGGAAAAAGATTATTCAAACTGCCATGCCTTTTCTGTTAATTCTCATGTTCATTATTGGTTTTCTTGTCGGCTATAACGTTAAAAAAGACAAAAGCACAGACGCTATTAACGACACTATACAGAACAATCAAAATAATGAGCCAGATGATGGCGGAATTTTTAATCTCGAACCATTAAACCAATGTTCTGACAGCGACAAGGGCATTAACGTAACCCAACAGGGAGAAGTGTATTTTAACAGCGCACTGTTTACCGACAGCTGCCACGGCAATCAGTTAAAGGAATATTACTGTGATCAAGATGATGATTTACAGACCTTCTTGAAAAACTGCGAAATTTGCGAGGATGGCGCCTGCTTGGTTTTTGAGGATAGAAGAGAAGGGTGCACAGAAACAGACAACTATGTTGATTATGAACTGAAAGGCTATGTCCTTGATAGAAACGGCAAATTGTTCAATGACTCCTGCTCATCAAAAACGCTTGAAGAAGCCTATTGTGATAGATTTGGCTATGGTGCGTATAGCTATAAATTATGCGATAAATGCGAAGACGGCAGATGCGTTCCTGCCGAAGAAATACCACCAAAATGCAACGATACTGATGGCGGTATTGACTATTATACAAAGGGAACAGTAACTGACCAAACAGGAAACAGCTACACTGATAACTGCCAGAGCAGAACGCTTGAAGAATACTATTGCAGCTCTTACGGCAATAAAAAAGTAACCTATAAGTTATGCCATAATGATTGCGTTGACGGCGCATGCATTGAAGTATAATTTATAAAGTAAAAACACTTTCTGTACGCCATGCAATTTACCTTTAGACCTGTTTCATCTATTCATGATTTAAACAGCCTTATAGACTTTTTATGGAAACAGCAGGAAAGAGTTTTTTATCCTAACTATGATTCCTGGCTGGAAGGAGTTTGCAAGCCAGAGCTTGAATCTGGCTATAAAAGAGCGTGGATTGCACTGTATGACCACCTCATCATAGGAAATGTCGTTGTTCAGCGACACAAGCAGCTTCCTGCACTTGAGCTTAAGAATGCAAGAGTTGACGAACGAGCAAAAGGCAGGAATGTTGCAAGCTTTCTTTTCAGGCAAGTTGAAGTAGAAAATCCGTTTGGGTTCATGATTGCTGACTTCCCTGCAGACGACATAGCCATAGAAGGTTATTTGCTTTCTCAAGGATGGCAGATTTCCTATCAAGCTCAGTTATACGACTCGGAAAGATTAGAAAAGATTGTTGTAAAACCTAATAGAATTCTATTTCCCCATCAAGATATATTCCTTGATCCAGCCTTACCGGTCTCCAAGTATCTAAAACAAGCTCAGCGTTTAGCCAATTTGCAAGCTGTTCAGGATTTCCAATAGTTGCACTCAATCCGATAATCTGCACGTTCTTCAGCAGCATGCGAAGCATAGTGATCAAAATTTCCAGTGTTGGCCCTCTTGATGCATCATTCAGTAAATGAATCTCATCCACAATAACCACTTTTACCTGTTTAAGCCACGGTGTATGATGCCTGAGCAAGCTGTCAAATTTTTCACTCGTAGTTATGATTAAATCATAATCACTGAGATAGTCATCGCTGCTGTCAATGTCTCCTGAAGAAATAGCAGTTTTGAAAGAGTATCTTTCTTTAAACTCATTGTATTTTTCGCTTGCCAATGCTCTTAAAGGGACAATATAAACAGCTTTTCCTTTATCATGAAATACTGCATTGATAACAGCAAGTTCTCCTACAAGCGTTTTTCCGCTTGCCGTTGGCGTGCAAATAACCATGTTCTTATCTTCAAATAAGCCCTGATTAATGGCCTTTACCTGGCATGGTCTTAAAACAGAAAAGCGCTTTTCCAATACACTATAGACTTTTTCAGGAATTTTTTCCTTGTGCTTTAAGAGATGCATAAAAGAAGGAGTAGTTATTCATATTTAAATGTTTAGAGAAAAATTACATTTCATCCAACGCATCAATTCCTAATAACAGCAACCCGTTGGCAAGCACTATTTTCACTGCGCTCACTAAGAGCAATCTTGCTTTTTTTACGCTTTCTTTTTCCTTTAAAATCTGATGCTTATGGTAATATTCATTGAACTTCTGGCTTAAATCAAGCAAATATCTTGCCATCAATGCAGGCTTATAGTGTTCTTTGGCATCAGCAACCATAAAAGGAAACTGCTGCAACAACAACAGCAATTCTTTTTCTTCTGGTTCATGCAATAATGAAAAATCAGCTTTAGCGTCAGTCTTTTTTCCATAATTTTTCAAGATTGAACAGATTCTTGCATGCGCATATTGGATGTAAGGACCTGTTTCTCCTTCAAAATCCAGCGCCTCATCAATATCAAACGTGATGACTTTATTATGATCTATTTTTAGGATGCTGAATCGTAATGCGCTCAAGGTTATTTGTTTTGCATTCTGCATTATTTTTTTCTCATTCCAGTCAGCGTGTCTTTTTTTGGTTTCTTCATAGGATTTTTTAATCATCGCATCGCGCACTTCTTCATACAGCGCCATGATGCCTTTTCTCGAACTGATAGGGCCTTCTTTCAACGCAACGAATTCATAAGGCAAATGTAAAAGTTTTTTAGTGAAGCCCATTAACGCCAAAACTTTAAACAGTTGCTGGAAATACATTTTTTGCCTTGAGTCAACAACATAAATGCTTTCGTCAATGGCAAACTCCTTAAATTTTCTCGACGCTAATGCCAAATCTTTTGTTGCATATAATGAAGTGCCGTCGCTTTTTTTGATAAGGAAAACTCCTAAATCATATTT
Organism: Candidatus Woesearchaeota archaeon; assembly: GCA_003599145.1. Classification (GTDB taxonomy): domain Archaea; phylum Nanobdellota; class Nanobdellia; order Woesearchaeales; family UBA9642; genus SURF-58. The sequence goes on from QZIT01000005.1 coordinate 48,568, forward strand.
CTGCAAATCGACAAGAATCGCGCCTTGATCTATTTTTGCTATGCCTTTTTTTAACAATATTTCTGCAATGGATTTTCCTTCTTTTTCAACTTCGCTTTCAAAATAAATCTTATCAAAATGAACATCAAACTCTTTGTAAATAGCAAGAAACTCGCTCATGGACCACTCTTTTGTTTTTTTCCATAACGCAATCAGCTGTTTATCGTCATTTTCCAGCTTTTGGTGGATTTCAGAAACTTCTTTTTTATAAGCAGGATTATCTTCGACTTTTTTTACGCCTTCAACATACAGCTTTCCAAGATATTTTCCTTTGTTTTCAGGTATCTTGTCTTTTGCGTGAAATTTTAAATAGCACCATAAACAAATGGCAATATGCGTTCCCACATCTCCAATATAATTTGCTCTGATGACCTTTACCCCGCTAAACTCATAAATTCTGCTCAGGCTTTCTCCCAGAAATAACGTTCTTAAATGCCCGACATGAAATTCCTTATGCGTGTTTGGCTGGGAATATTCAATCATGACTTTTTCCTTACTGGCTTTGCCTTTTCCACAGTTTTCTTTTTCAGAAAGAATTTTCTTGATAATGCTTTCATTAAACGCTTTTTTGTTGATAAAAAAATTGAGATACGGCCCATTGTTTTTCACTTTTTCAATATAGGCATCTGGCTTTATTTTCTTCTGCAGCTCTTCTGCAATAGCTACAGGATTCTTCTTCATGGTTTTTGCAAGTACAAAGCAGGGAAACGCATAATCCCCCATGTCTAGATGGGGAGGAGTTTCTAGTGCAATCTCGATTTCCTTTAATCCCGCAGCCTTTGCAATGATTTTTTTTACTTCTTGTTCAAACATGCTCTATAAAAGAAGGTTCGTTTTTTAAAGTTATTGATTATAAGACAAGGAAAATAAGATCGACCGTCTAGTGTTCTAAAGAAGGACCTTTGAGAAAGACTTATAAATGTCGCATAGATGCTATTTCTATGACCATACCCTTACGTCCACACCATATCGAAAGAATAATTGAGCTAGAGCAGAAGAATCCACTGTATCTCGCTTTATTCTCTCTTGTTGTTAGAACGTTGTATGGAAAGGCAACCTATGCAGATTATAAGAGTGCAATAAAAAGAGTCAAAGCAGGAGAGGAAATTGCAGTAACTCGTGAAGTGGGAGCTCTATGCACACATTGTCCTTATCAAGGGCCTTGTTTAAATCAAGAATATGACAGAGTATCTGAAATGGCTCCTTGGTTTATTAGAGCGATTGGAGGCACTGTTTTAAATGCACCAGAAGAAGATAAGAAAGCATTAAAAAGATTGAACGTGGATGAAGCGAAAACCTATACGTTACAAGACTTGATACATAGATAGTGATTTTTTCTCAAGCATCCCTGCGTTTTTTTTCTAAGAATGCCAAGTTTACTCTTCTTTTTTGTCTTCCGGTTTCTCTTCAGCTTTCTTTTCTTCCAAAGGAACAGAACCGTGAGTAACGACTTTTAAATTTACCTGTGCTGTTTTAGAGTAAATCGTGTCTCCCGCAACGTTTCTTCTTAATCTCAATCCTTTTCTGAGATCAATTCTATTGCCGACAGATTTTGTGATGAGAATTCTTTTTCTTGCTATGCCCGAAACGTCTTTTCTCATGGGAAAACCGCAGTAATCGCTTCCTCCTGTTATCATGAATTCATAGCCCGGAAAGCCTAACGCATCTCCTTTTACTGTTTGGCCAATTTTTTTGCCGATAAGCAATTTGGTATCTGCTTCTGCAAGAATTTTCTTTACGGTTCGCTTGGACTTTGGGTCCCCTATATTTAATTTAAATTCCATGTGTACCTCCCAGAGCTTTTGGCTCAGTCATAGGTGAAGAAAAACACATCAGCGCCCAACGAATTGGACTCCGTGCTCCTTCAATAAAGAGGAAAAAACAGCTATTTAAAAAGATGCTGGTTTTAAAAGATACTGGCTAATAATGCAGAGAACAGAAAATAAAAGAACAGGGAAGTTATCAAAAAGATAGGGATATATTTTAACCCTCCCTTAATATCTCCTTTTTCTATGGTCGAGATAATCATGCCTGCAAAAATGGAAATGATAGAAAGCGCAAATACGGAAAATATTCTGAAATCTCCTGCATCGATGCCCACAGCAGAAATGCTCAAATGCTGAACCACAGCCTGCACATTGCCTATTTGCTGGGAAAAGGATGTGATGATGCTGATGAGCCTGGAGGATAAAGCAAACAGCGCAGGAGCAATGACCATGACAATGGCACCTATGAAAATCATATAGGTCAGTGTTTGCGCAGCCATCTCTTCTTTTAATGCAGCAGACTTTCTCAGGCTGATAATAACCTTATCAATGACTTCTGTTATTTTTCCACCGCTTTCAATTTCTCCAACAATCAAATCAATAGACCTTCGCAAAATAGGAGAATCGTATTTTCTAGAAAATTCCAATAAAGCCTCGCTGACATCGTTTCCCGTAAGCACTTTTTTGGAAACCATCGTAATCTCTTTCGCGAGAATGCCAAATTCAGGCTGTATGGCAGACCATAGCGCGCGTTCAAAGGTCATGCCTCCCTTTAAATTAGTCGAAACCAACTGCAGATAATCTGGCAATAAAACTTCCAGTTTCTTTGTTCTGTCGTAAATTTTCAAGTTCATATAGACATGCAAAACTAGGACGGCAAAAACTATGAAAACGCCTTGAATGATAATCCAAAAAAGAAACGTTATCAAAAGAATGGCAGCAGGATTCTTGCCTGCAAGCAGAGGATAAAAGAATGTGAAGTAGAGTATGAACGTCAGCATCAGGGTAAGATAGAAAAGTACGCCAAATGCCTTATAGGGCACTTCATCGTATCCTGCCTTCATCAAATACGTACGAAGCGTTGGCCTGTACTGCTTGAAGACGAATGCCTTTCCAAACTGCTCTAGGTACAGCATGCAATCACCTTCATAAATTCACCTTCGGCCTTATCGAATGGAACATGGCAATGAAAAAAAACTGCAGTACAATGAGGAAAAATAAAATAACCATTAAAAACGGAAGAGTGATGGCTATATTGGTAATGCTTGCAATGACAACGGCAAGCGTCATTCCCAGTGAGGGAATAACAATGGCAATCAGCATATAAAACATGGTAAAGCTGTTAAGTTTTCTACCATACCTCTGAATTTCAAGCAGCTGCTCCTGGGCAATTTCGTCAAGGACTGCTTCTAGGGAATCAGTAACGTCGATACCTATGCGCAATGCATTGTTAATCTGAAAAAGAATTTTTTTGAATTTTTTTGACGGAGTGTATTTCATCGCATTTTCCAATGCCTCTTCTATAGGCGTTCCTAATTCGATATCCCTGACAATATCCTTAAAGTATTTATCAGAAGCTCCATAGCTTTTCGAAGCTTCAATAAGCGAATTGACCAAAGGCATGCCTGAATTAAGCTTTATCAGCAAATAGCGCCCTGCAAACAGCACTTCCTGATCAATCTCCTTTCTCCGTTTGATGATTGCCGCGTCCAATACTTTCATCATGAAATGAAAAAAACCAAGCGTGAAGAGAACAAAGACAACAGGAATCCATACAAAAGAGCCGTGCTTTTTTAAAATGAAAAAAACAGAAAGAATAGTCATGCAGAGAGCGAGCACTAGGGAATTCTTCAGGTTTTTTGCCACAAACTCCTGGGGAGTTGTGTGAATGCCTGAAAGCTTTATTTTCTTTTTGAGTTCAGGATACCACGTGGTCATCCTGTCAACAATGCTTGCTATCATCCCACCTCTTTGAATCGTGCTCTTCGAGTCGCGCTCTCTGACTCAGCTCATCGTCAGCTTTCCCCTATAATATCTTGACATGTGTATGCCAATATCATGAACATCTTCAATATTTTTCTTGACCATCCACTTTAAAATGTCTATTTTTTGCTGCAAATCACTCGCAATCTCCTTTTCTGTTAATCCAGTATAGAGCTTTAATCGCTCGAACATGGTTACTGAATTTGCCACCTGCCGTATGAGGTCTTTTTGCGCATCCCACTGGAGCAAAACTTTAGAATCTCCTGTAGGCGTTATTTCGGCAATCTGCATAGTCCTTCTCGTTCCTGTTCTTCTATTTCTATTTTGAACAACAATCAAGGACAGCGAGGAAATCATTGCTTTCGGTATTTCAATAGGCGGATTCGTTAATCGAGTAACCACTTCTTCTGCGTTATTTGCGTGCAGCGTTGAGTAAACACTGTGTCCTGTATGCATAGCCTCAAGCAAAACTTCTGCCTCTTTTCTTCGCCTTATCTCTCCAACAATAATCCTATCAGGCCTCATTCTTAGACTATTTACCAATAAATCGAGCATGCTGACTTCTCCTTTTCCTTCTGGATTAGGCAACCTTGTTTCCATAGGCACCCAGTGCAAGGTATTGGGCAGTACCAGCTCCCTGGTGTCTTCGATAGAGATAATTCTTTGATTAGGGGGAAAGAAGTTTCCAATCGCATTGAGCATGGATGTTTTTCCAGAGCCTGTACCTCCTGTAATTAAAACAGAGAGCTCGTTTTGCACAGCAGACCATATCAATGCTGCAGATTCAGGAGTAATGGTGCCCAATTTGATAAATTTCACGATAGTCCACGGGTCACTCTCAAATTTTCTTATGGTCAAGGTGTTTCCTTTGCTTGAAATAGGGGATAATGTTGCGTTAATCCTGTCTCCTGTAGTTAAGTGTGCATCCATTAAGGGATTGAGATTAGTTATTTCCTTTCCAACATTTCTTCCTATCATAGTTGCGTAATGCCTTATTCTCGATTCAGAATAAATTCTAATGTTCGTTTCAAGCCATCCGTGCTTTCTATGATACACCCATAAGGGCTCAAGGTGATTGTTAATGACAATTTCCTCAAGGTATTTATCTGCCAGAAGAATCTCAATTCTTCCTAATCCCAAGTTTTCTTCAATGATATAGTTGATCAGCATGTTGGCTGTTTCTTCATTGGTTGAAGGAAAATATTTTTGAATAAGCCTTTTGATTTCCTTCTGGAACTTGAGCTTTATGCTTTCGGGCTCTCCTCTCTCAGATAATTCAATATCATCAACATCTACTTTAGTAATGAACTCCTGGCGAATTTTTTCCAGGATGATTTTGGTAGTATCGCTGATGTTAGAAATATTGATCAAGTATTTGGCGACTGCATCGTTCTCATCTTTAGTAATCTGAACTTCAACAATAATTTTATCTGCTTCAATAGTGTATTTATCCAGGATGGTTTCCATTATGCTCACCGTCTTTTAGTTTTTGAAGCTGCATGATGCGTATTCTTGCAGCGACGTGGTTGGGAGAGATTTCAAGCACTTTTTGAAAGCATGCATGCGCTTCTTCGTGCTTATGCTCCTGCATCAGCTGCAGCCCTTTCTGATAAAGTCCCTCTTTGGTATCCTTAGGCACAGGGGTGTTTATAGCTTTTTCGCTTTCGCGAGGCTGATACCGGAACGTTCTTTCCAACGATGCAAATTCTGCTTTATCTTTCTTGACTTCTTCCAGCGCAGTAAGGTCTTTTGCTTTTTTTAGTTCAAAGTGGCTCGTAAGCAACGCTTTCTCTTTATCTGCAATAGCTTTCCCTGCGTGGAGTATTTTTTCTATCAGCTCTTTCGTTTTCATGCTGTCCGGAATCTGATGATAAAGATATTCAAGAGTAAAGAACTCTATTTTGCACCGCTGAAAATCAGTATGAAGATACTTTTCTATGAGCATTAAGGTGTGTTTGATTTTTGAAAGCAGTTCGGATATTTTTTCATCTTCTTTAGTCAGCACTTTTGAACTTGCATCAGGGGGCGTTGGAATAAACCCCGGCTTTCTCATAAATTGCTGCACTACATTCTTGAATTCATCCATGCTCCACCTGCATAATGATGTCCTTTATTTTTTTATACATGCTAGGGGTCCTTTGATTTCCTGGAAGTCCGTTATAGACTGCAATTAACTGCACAGCTTCTTTTTTAGCAGCAAGAACGTCATTTTTTAACAGCAAAGACTTTATTCTATTGACAGAAATATCAACAGGCGCGAATTCAGGAAGTGTTTGACTTTCAAATTCCTGGACTTCTTGGTAAATATTCTTTTCTTGCTGTCGTTTTTGCAGGTACACTTTTATTTGCGCATGCACTTCTTCTAAGATCGTGAATGTTTTTTTCTTGTTTGCATCGTGATACGGGATTTTAGCATATTTGTCTTTTAATTCATCAAATATTTTTTTCGCCTGTATCAGGTCATCTTTTTCAAGGGCTTTTTGAACGTCCTTTGGATAATCTTTCTGTAGGGCAAAGATGCTTTGTTCTTCGTCGCGAATCATTTTTCTTCTGTCCATGGGTTTATTGTTATGCTCATCTAAAAACCTCACGATATCCTGCGCCAGCAGTTCTTCTATAGTTTTCAACGCAGAAGCACCTCGTCTTTATATTCATCCCATAATGCATTCACATCAGAAAAACTCCTTCTTCTTGCTTCCTGAAAGAAAAAGCTTTTTACTAGTTCAAGCTTGTTGGCAAGATGATTCTCCCATAACGATCTTATTTTTGTTTCTGGAATTTTATTCTCCCTTGCTTTTTGCTCAAAATGATCTTTAAAATAGCGCAAGCTGACGCTGAATTCTTCTTTTTTTCTTTTCGTGAGCGCATTTTCTCCTGCATTAAGGTAAATAAAGGGAGTGGTGAACTTATAGTCTATGCCCAAGATTTTTTCCTCAACCAGAAAATCAACCCATGATTGCACAATTTTAGGGCTTATTCTTAGGTTTTTTGCAGCATCACCAAGCGACATTTGACCTTTTTCCTTTAATAGCCCTATAAGTTTGTCCACGTCTGTCTCTATAGTGCTGTTTACCATAATTCCTCTTTCGCTTTCATGCTATAAAAAGTTTGTTCATTATTCATAAGTGATTAACACCCATATAGGGAAAATGAACTGTTTAAGTCATAATAGGCAACGCTGTATCTATCCAGCGTAAGGTTTTGCAGGGCAGCATCTGCGCTTTTGTAGAGCTCATTGGCTGAACAATTGAAAAAAGCATCGGATAAAAACAGATAATCGACGTAAGAGCGGTTTTCCACGAAAGGTCCGTCTGCCAAAGATTCAATGCCACAGCAAGAGGAAACGCCTGTGTCATTAGCAAGCCTCATAAGATAGCTAGGAGAGCGATTGTTAGTGATATAAGTTTGATTGATATATAGATTCTTGAAGGCAGTTATGTTGCCTGCAACGTTCCATATGCCTAGATAGCTGCTTTGCTTTATCGTTTTATTTTGTTGATACAGGCTATATAACGGATCGCTTAGCCCTTCTAAAGGCATCTCAACAGCAATGCTGTCTGAATGTTCCCATGTTGCAAACGTGTCTTTGACAAAATAGGTGTAGTTCAGTATAGTCATAACAGACCAGGGAGTATGTTCCTGCAACGTAAGTGCGTCTACTCTATAAGCAGTAGAAACGCTCAAATTGCTCTGCGAGAAATCTCCAAGAAGCACTGCATAATCAGCGAAGCTGCTATTTTCCAAAAGAGGATGTTCATATGTTGTTAAAGAAACAGTGGAAACATTTCCTTCTGGAAGGGCATTCACTGTCTTCAAAGCCAAAAAATCCGCGCCAGTATAGTCTGCATCAATAATAAAATAGAGTGTTTCTCCTTTCGTTACCATATACTTATTTTCAAAGGCAAAATTAACTTCTGGCGCAAGGATAGAATCTGGAAAAGATTTATTGATAATGCCATAGTCAATCAAGCTTCCTAAGCTATTGCATCGTTGATTAAAAACATAAAGAGTTGCTTGAATAGCCCTGGTGTCGCCCATACCGCTCATATATCTAAACTTAAAACTTGCATTGGTTAACACTCCTGACTTTCTTACCGTAAAGTTTTGCATGACCGGAAGCTGCGCATAGGTACTGCCACCTACCGTATTGTTAGTGATGTTGCTAAGGTTGAACCACAAATCCCCTGTATAAAAGGTTACAGGAACAGAGTTCATGATGATTCCTGATGTGGTTAATCGTTCAAAATTGCACTGCAGTTCAGTTGCATTCATAACACCTTGTTCTGCAGAAAGGTCGCTTAGCGTTTCCAACGCTCTAATACCTGCAATAGACATTGTTGTTTGAAAATAAGGATTGATATTGCTTACATAATCCTCAACAAAATCAATGCGAAGTGCTTCTGCCTCAACTCTTTTATCAAAAGGAACAGTAGTTGCAGGAGCAAGCAAAAAATAGAATAACGTTGCAAGAAGAACTGCTAAAACAGTGAACAACGCACCTTTTTTGTTTATTGTTTTCATATGAGCTCCCAAAGCGCCACTTCTGTAAGTACAGGCCCAAAAACCGTTGCATTCAAACCTGCTCCGTTTCTAACATAGGTTATTTTTCTTGATACCAAAACCAACGAAGAATTGTCAAACTTCTCATAGCTTCGATTATAAAGCATCGTTCCGTTGACTGCATAGTAAAACCCTTTATGAGAGGGCAGCAATCCAAAAGAGACATTTTGAATAGTGTCTCTTGCATAAGCATACTTTCCATCTACATAAAACATCGCTATTTGCTGGAAAATAGTTGCATCATCCTGAACCACTCCTGACTGCCTTAGAGAAAAAATATAGGCATTATCCAAATCCCGTATTTGAGTGTTGAGCAAAACATTCATATAGTCATCTAATGTCGTCATTGTTTGCGAAGGTGATGGCTGAAACGCGTTAAAACTGAGAATAACTAACAGGGAAATGACCAAAATGCTCAGCCCTATAAATGCATCTATCAAATAGAAATACCCTCTTTTTCCCATACACAGTCTAGAGGAGGATTGATTTATATAGGTTTTGGTTATAGAATAGCAAAAAAGAAACATCCAGAACAGGTTATTTTGTAGTCATTTTTGCAGCTTAAAGAATTTTTTTATGCCAATGATAAAAACAGGTGTATAGTCAGCTTTGTTTTTTACAATGTCTTTTTTTAAAAAAGCTTCGTCTACCCATTTTACAGAGGATATTTCTTTTTTTTCATAAGAAAGGTTATCATCGCTCACAGCAAGAAATATCTTATGAAACCCTTTATCATGAGGAGAAAAGTATTTAATCTTGAATAATTCCTTCACCTTTACTTTTATTCCTAATTCTTCTTCTGTCTCCCGCACTATACACTCTTTATATGATTCATCAGAAACCGTGCCTCCTGCTGCATAGTTAAACATGTTCGGATTCCATATTTTATGGGGAGACCTTTTTTGCAAAAGAATTTGGTTTTTTGAATTTTTTAAGATGAGATGGGCACCGCGATGAATGTATTTCCCGCTATAAAAATCCTTTCTCGGTCTTAGCCCGATAATGACATCACGCTCATTAACTTCCATGGTTTTTTCCATGCCTTAGGAAATACCTATTTGCCATATAAATGTATTCATCTTAAAGAACTCTATATGCGTTCTCCGAAAGTCTATAAACTTCATAAACAGAAACCATTAAAAAACCAAAGTATTCTCTGTATTCATGCTCTTTATTAAAACGAATGAAACGCTTTCAGAACATATTAAAAAAGCGTTAACTTCAGGAATGTTTAAAGAAAATGGAGTTTTGCCTGTTATAGAATTTTCTGGCAGCATGAAGATTGAAGAGCATTTTTCTGTTATGCTTGCTGATGAACACAGTTCAGTCTTATCAAAAGTACCGTTGCAAAATCCTTTTTTTCTTTCCTTTGCAGAAAAGGCAGATCAAGCTTTTTTAGGAAAAGAAAACGTAGTGTATGCAGGCCTGAGGACGTTTGATAAAAATTCCCTCAATCAGATAAGGAATAATAAGCAGTTTTCCATGAAAGAAATAAGCTTTGAAGGTTTGCATGAAACATGCGATGCAGTCATGGCAGTTTCAAGGGAAAAAAATCTATGGCTAAGCATCAACCTTTCTGTTTTAGACCCTTCATTTACAGATATAGGATTTCCAGGAGGCTTAACGCCAAGGGAATTGATTTACTTTGTCCAAAGAATAAAGCTGCTGAAAAACCTTAAGGGAGCTGAAATTCTAGGCGTTTCTGAAAAAACAGAGAAAATTGCGGTAAAATTGGCTTTAGAGCTATGCTGAGCAATCCAGCATAATCTTTATAAACCCCTCCCTCTTCCTTTGACTTATGGGACGAATAAAAACAAGACTTATCAAGAAAGTGACCAATACGCTCTTTAAAGCGCACACAGAAGACATGAAGAAGGATTTTAATGAAAACAAGCAGATGGTAGGAAAATACGTTAAACTTCCTTCAAAAAAAATGAGAAACATCATCGCGGGATATGCAACAAGGTTGAGCAAAGCCCAAGAGTGATTTCCATGCATGAAGATAACTCTATCTTTATCGGAACAAAGCCTTTCATGAACTATGTAACCAGCGTTGTTATGCAGTTTACCACAAAAGGCGCAACCACTGTTTTCATTAAAGCCAGGGGAAAATTCATAGCAAGAGCAGTGGATGTTTCTGAAGTCGCAACAAAGAGATTCTTAAAAGATAAAATCAAAGTGGATACTATCAAAATTGACAGCGAGGAGTTCAAAAATGTAGAAGGGAGGCAAGTGAGAGTTTCTACTATAGAAATTGCCTTAATTAAAATCTAATTCAATATCTTTTTATATACGTTCTTTTTCATTGTAGTATGGGCCTGTGGTGTAACCAGGATAGCACAAGCGGCTTCGGACCGCTTAATCTGGGTTCGAACGAGACTAACTCATGAAAATCCCAGCAGGCTCATATTTCATTAAGGTGATAGCATGAAAGCGCAAAGAATGGATGGACCAACGAGTCAAAAACCGCGATTTTATTATTATAAACCAGGCATAGGATTTCCTCTTTTAATTATTCTTATAGGCTTATATTTATTGGGCAGAAGTTTAGGATGGATACCGGAAAATATATCAGTCTTTGCCATTATTATTTTAATTATCGGCTTTGTATGGCTGGTTGCAAGGATATTTAAGTATTATATGTAAAGCAGTTAGCGACCGTAAACTTTATATGTATCATTCTCTAAAATAAGCTATGCTCTTTGATGAAAAGCTGCGCTTTACAGAACTGCAGCACCGCTTTGACGAAAAAATTGTCAATATCATAACAGGCATTTCTATTCTTTATGTTTTCTTGCTGATCGTGGAATTGTATATTACTCCATCAGCAAAGACTGCTTCCTGGCTCATTATTATCGATACGGCAATTTGTTTCATTTTCTTGATTGAATTTTTTTACTTTCTATTCAAAGCAAAGAACAAGGCAAAGTATGCAGGCCATAATTTTATTGATTTGCTTTCCTCCATGCCCTTGCTTTTGCTTATCGCCGTAACTCCTTACGCGCATTTATTCAACATATTTAAGCTCCTCAGAGGATTTAAAAGCATAATCAAAATTTATGAATATGTCGTTAAAAAAAGCATGTCTGTATTTGCAAAGCTCGTCTTCTTTTTTTTGATTGCCGTAATCTTCTTTGCCATAGTCATCGTTACCGTTGAAAGGGATTACAATCAAAAAATAGTGCAGTTTCATGATGGTTTATGGCTTGCCTTAAGCACTATTTCCACTGTAGGCTATGGAGATGTTATTCCGATAACGCCTGTAGGAAAGTTGATTGCGTCTGTATTGATGATTGTGGGCATAGGATTAACCTCTGCCATTGGAGCCATGCTGATGAGCTGGGCATTAAAGCCAGGGCAAAAGCGCATGTATGAAGAGGAAGTAAAAATAGAGCAGCAGGAAGCGTTCATAGAGAAGCAGGAAAAAACTATAGAGCATAATGAAAAAGAAATCAGTAACGCAACGCAGGATATTGCTGGCAAAGAATCGCTCATTCTTAAAAAACTTGACCGCATGGAAAAGGAAATACAAGATATAAAAAAGCCAAGAAAAAAGACCAAAAAAAATGTTCAGAAAAGAAAAAAGAGATAATTACTATGCCCTCAGCACTGCATAAATGCAAATCCAATCAGGCTTTTTAGGCTCTGTCGAAGTTCCTGTTAATAAACCGTCAGAAACTTTTTCTCTGTGAACAACTTTAAAGCCTGCACGATCAACAACACTGGCAAGTTCGTCCATAGTATAAAAGCTGAAAAATCGTTCTCCTGCCTGATCTCTAACAACGCCTTCAGTGTCGCCTTCTTTTACTGAAATGAACAACAAACCACTTTTTTTCAAAAGCCTCTTAAATTCAGCCAAAGCAAAAGGCACATCTTTTTTTTCAAGATTCAGGAGAGATGCGCAGGCCCAAATTCCGTCATAGGAGTTTTTAAGGAAACGCATATCTCTCATGTCGCCTTCAAAAAACTTTACCTTAGAAAATTGCTTTCTGCATCGAAGAATAGTCTTATGGGAATAATCAACTCCCTCAACCTCAACTCCTTTCTTTAAAAAGGATGCAATATCCCTTCCCCCACCACAGCCTACATCTAAAATTCTTTTTCCAGAAATTTTTTTTAAAAACCGCTCAATCTGCTTGCTCCAGTCATACGACAAGCTTTTTTGAATATGCCAATCAACGCCTTTGTCATAATTTTCTTTTGTTTTCTGATAATCTCTCATGCTTTATCACCTAAAACATCAACATAACCCATAGCTGATATTTCCAAAGATGCCATACATTCCCGAGTTTACGGTTTCATTATCCAATTTGAAAAATCCTGGCAGATTCTGGAATGTGCAGTATTTTGCCGTATCTATGCTTCCGTTAAAATAAATGTAATCGATAATGCTGTTGTTTTCATAATAATAGGTTGTAAATCCTGGTTTTGACAAGTCTTCTGTATTGACAAAGCTTTCTATACCATACGTGCTGTTAGATAAGTTGCCTGAAAATCGCATAACAAAGCTAGGAGCCCTAGCTGAAGCCATATAATACGATTCATTGAACATGGCATATAAGCCAGATGTATCATTTTGGTCAGAGGAATCATTCACAAAAAAATCACCTGAAAACGGCTTGACCGTAACGACCAGTCCTGACTTGACAGAGTAAAGCGGATCCTTCAAATCGATAATAGGTATCTGAGTGATAATTCTTTTTTGCGTCTCCCACTTTGCCAGCCCTTTTCTATCCTGAACAAAAATATCAAAGTCCATGGTAACATTGACATTCCAAGGGTCATTATGCTCCATGGCAACGTGAGTAAGATTTGCTGAAAAGTCAACATCAAACGTGTTAGAAATAGCATTCACCCTGTCCTGATAACTTGAAAACGAAGAGTTTTCCATGATATCTATAGAATTTCCGTCGATAGTTCCGTTCATAAAACACTCAATAAAGGTAGCTTCAGGATCTGTCAGAAAAGCATGGCTGTCTTGTGAAATATGCTCTTCCATTGCGATAAATGTTCTGTACCCTGAAATATATGCTGCTCGTTCAGCATCTCCATAGAAATCTTTTAAGAAGTCGTTCATAGTAACCATTCTTATTTCAATGGCAGACTGCTTGTCTTTGAGGTTATAGCTCGCGCCTGAAAAATGAATAATGCTCATAACTGCCAGAAAAACAATAGCCACAATAATAAAGGCTATGCCTTTTTTATTCATTGCCATATGTTTGCCTCAATCAGTGAAGGCCCCCACTGGTAGGGCAGCCCGGAAACTAAGATCAATTTTATTTCAAGATCTTCCTGTTCAAGATTCATCAAAATTCTTCCATCGCTGTCAAAATCAAGTTGTTGGAACAGCTTATAGACGGCAACATCATAGGTACTATCAGGGTCGTAGGTTATCGACGCATTGGTATAGCTGCAGGTTTTTGTTCCATTGTAGGCAAGAGGAATGATATATGTGTTGTTGACCATGTCTTCAGATTCAACCGTCCAGTTGCATCCTTCTTTGCTTGGCAACAGGTCAGTTCTTCCTGTTGAAGAGTTCACCAGCATGGTGTAAATCAGAGAGTTATTGGTTGAACAGTTCGTATTCGTAATCCAGTCATCTCCTGTCTTCAAAGAAATATTGTTCAACATCCCTGAAACAAACAAATCAGATGGTATCTGCACGAGAAAAGGATCTCCCAATCTCAAATAAGAAGCATTGTCATACAGAGAGAGATTGAAAACCTGTTGGCCATTAAAAGCGGCATAATCTGTCCAGTGTTCTCCAGAATAGGAAATAACTTTTGCATCGATAACGCGTATTCCCGAAGGGATATCTATCGATGCATTGCAGCTGCTAAACTTATCGCTTTCAGCAACAATAGATATTTCATTTTTATCAGGAGTTTCAATCAATGGTTTATAAGAGTATTCTATATAGGAATCAGGATACAGATTGGAAACATCAAAGCCACCTCCTGAAGTTACAATAATCTGCGATTTAACTGATCCAAACCCTGTAAGGATGGAATCTGCAATATCTTGATAGAGATCTGCCAATCCACTAATATTATTTGAAGTATAGAAATGAGATGAATTGTCGCAAGCGGCACTGAGATTCAATGCTTTGGTTCCATTCTCGCTTATGCCAAGTCCAAAAGCGACCGTGAATACGGAAATATTGTGATAATCATTCAAATAGCATGAAAGGTTCACTACCTGTTCAAGAGCCCTTTCATCTCCGTCTGCAGAGCCTCCTAAAGTAGGAAGGTTAGGACATTGCTGATTGAAGCTTCCTGATGCATTTGGACAGCAGGCTCTACCACCACAATTATCGCAACCGCTATCTGCAGCAGTCCAATCTGCAATGCATCTATTTGCGTCTCCATCGCTCATGATGACCATCGCTTTTTGCCTATCAGTCATGTTTGCCCTAAGCTCCAAATCAAAATAAGAGCGTACATTATCATTATTAAAAACTCTTGCTGCAAGTACATTCTCTCCTTCATTCAGAAAATTCATATCCACAGAGATTCCGTTGACGTTCCAATAAGCTGCTGCATGAGGCCCTGGATCGCTGCTGATAAGGTTGCCATTAAGATACACTTCCGCGCCATCATCAGAATAAACATACAATCTCATATCAGAAAGTCTTGATTTTCCTTGAATGTTAAACGTATTTCTGTAGGTTATATTTCCTGTTTTGTTGATGAAGACAACTTGAACATTATCAAAGTTAAATCTGCCATCTTCATCATTCTCATTGCGAAGAATTTTTCCGCCAAAATCAAGATAGTGCATGCCTGACTGTGAAAAATAACCCGTAACATCTGTTGAAAAGGTAGATGCATAGTCTCCGTCAGGGTCATTATCAGTATACACTTCAAGATCTGCATCTGCGCCTTGATGGCCTGCATCTAAGTTGCTTCCTAAATAATAAGAGCCTGATGCGTTAGTTATCCTTGCCTTTATCCACACTTGATCCGCTGTCTGGAAAGTACCCCTATCGTCCCAGCGATAATCAAAAGAAACAACTGCCCTGCCTCCTGTTGCTAAGGTATCAATCATCTCCTGCGTTACATTAAACTCTATGCCATAGGCTCCAGCAGATGTTTGCAAGCTGCTTGTTCCATCAATAGTTATGCGCAGTTCATAATCTCCAAAGCCCATATTAACAAGGTTGTTTATAGTTACTAAACTGCTATTGCCTCCATAGATGTTTCCTGCCAAGGTATCCCATCCGTCATCTCCAGCACCCAGACCAAAAGTGTTTGCTGTTGTATTTAAAACACCTGAATTAAAATCCGCAGGCGTATCCGGATTATCATCATATCTTTGCCAAAGATTTGCAGCAACGCTAAACGACCCTGTGGTTGTAGATTCCAAACCACCAAACCCGGAAATAGTGTAGCCTTGCGACCAGTTGGCATCATCAAAGCCAAGATCGTTCCATCCTGAAGGAGGATCCAAAAATTGGTAATCTGTAGAATATTTCCATAAATCAGTGTGCAGTTGTGCCGGAGGAGGCGCTATGAGAAGATTATATGAATCAGCTATGCCACAAGAAATACACGTAGCAGAAAGAGGATTATAGGTATCAATCTCTGTCGTTAAAAACTGCTCGGTGTTGGTAAGACTTAAAACGCTATCAGTAGTCGAGGTATAAGAAACTAAACCTATTCTATTAAGAGTCGTATTCTCTAGAATGCTATCGACAAAAATTTTGTCAAGACATTTTGCAACACTCAGCCTTTGCGTCGATACGTTATACAGATCAGGAGAATCACATGCCCGCACCGTACCTGCATTAGTATTATCAAACCTCCAATCCATACTTCCGCTGACATCTGTCGTTAAAGCAATATCTCCAAAGCCTTCTCCACCTGTCAATATCTGTTTAAAGGTGACGTTTTCAAACCCTGCGCGTACAGGAACCGTTGACTTGTTAAATTTAGAATATTCAGAAAGCAGCGCTGAATAGTTTGATTCGTTCAAAGCAACGGTCATGACAACCGTCGAGCTATTGTCTCTATAGACTGTAGTGTTGCCGATAGTCAAATAAAACGTGTTATTGCTAAGGGTATGATTTGCAAGATAATGAAGGTAAATGCTGATGTTCTGCACTTCTCCAGGGACATAAAAAGAATCGTACAAATTGACAATGCCTAAGATGCCGGGAAAATAATAGCGGGATTTGTTTTCCCCATAATCCAATTCTTGAAATTCATCAGTCTGATAGCTTACCTTTACATAACCACCGCCAATATATCCTGTATTGACATTGTCAAACAGGAAAGTGAAGTTGTTGTTTCCACTTATCAAAGAACTATTGCAGTCTGCAGTAATATCCCAATAATCAGAGGTCATATTTGCAGTCACAGGGACAAAGTAAGTTCCTCCAGTTGCATTATTGCATACGTCGCCATTTATCTTTAACTGAAATGAGGATTCAACATCCAGTTCAAGAGCCAATTTTGTAACCTGGCTGATAGGCGGAATAAACAAATTTCCAGTAATGTTTCCCTGTCCTACAAACCCTCCAAAATACAAATACACAGACGAGGGTTTATCTCTAATCCGTTTCAGAAACGCATCTGAAGAAGAGCCTACAATGGGCTTTCCAAGTTCTATGCCTGAAATCATCCTTCTTGAGTTTATTTTTTCTTTAAAGTCTGTTTTTGGTTTGTAGAAAATCGTATCTCCTCCCATAGACAGGTTAAAGCCGTATCTATCAGGCACGACGTCTTTTAAAACTGAATCTGCAAGCTGCTTTGCCTTATCTAGTTTATACGTTGCCCAATATTCTCCTATCTGTGAAATGATAGTGTTATTGAAATTCGTAATATTGCCATTGCCAATTTCTGACTGGACAAAGGCATTGCTATCTTTTATCTCATAAATTCTCAGGACTGAAAGCGACTGCAAAACATCTCTCGCAATAAAATCGATGTTTTCACTTCCGCTTTTTTGAACGCTCAGATTGGAGATGAGAAAAAATCCTCCCACTAACAACACAGAAGCCAAAAAAGCGTCAAGCGTGAAGATAAATGCCTTTTTCATGTTTGCCTCCAGGCTAGGATAACCATGCGAATCAATCTTGCATCATAGGGCATTATTCTCGTTATGCTGACGAGATTTTTATAATGCAGAGAACTTACGTTCACTGCGCCGCAGGTTGTTGAAATTCTTGGACCTAGCGATTCGCTAATCCACGAAGTGATATTCATATTGCCATTGAAAGGAGCGGTAAGCACAAGATCGCTTAAATAAAAAACTTCTCCGTTGCCGTACTCCCATCGTGCCATGGCGCTTTTGCCGTCGCTGTAATTTCCTATGAGGACATAGTCATCAGCGTTGATATTCTGAACCGTATCGAGCTGGGCGAAATACAATGCCTCTCCTAGAGTAAAGTTAAAATAAACATTATTGGTAATATTCACAGGATTGACTCCAGAAGGCAATCCTGACGAGAAGTTAACATTAAATGATTCATTGATGCCTGCTTGCTGGGTTATAAAAAGAGTATTTCCTTGAGCAACCCAGTTTTCCAGAAGAGTAACCGCTTCTGCCTCTGTATGCAGAGAAACAGATTCTGACAGGTGAGGGTTCTCCAGAAAAACAAGATGATAATTCTGCAAGGAATCCAAGAGTGCATCAAAATCGCCTATCGTTGTTATTCCTGCAATAGATTCCCCTGATTTTGCATACATTGTTGCAGCATACCCCTCCATAGGATACGCCATGAACCCTTCGCTTGCATCAAAAAAATAATATGCCGCTTTATTTTCCGCAGGAAGCAAGGTCACATCAGAATGCCCATAACCGCATAACCCTGAAATATTCAATGCTTGCCCGTATTCATTTTCGAAGTATATATAATATTCTGCAACCGTATTAAGATGCTGCTTTGTTTTTCCATAAGACATCACACTCAAGTTAAGATATTTGCTTACCTGAAATTTATTTTCTTTCAGTAAGCCTATTTTAACAACCGTATCATTGGTCCAATTTATAGGATATCCCTCATCCATAAAAGACTCTGAAAGATACTTTGCCTCATCATATACTTCCTGAAAGGTATTTGGCTGAGTCGTATTTGCCAGTAATTTAAACGAAAGTATTCCTGCAAGTAAAAAAATCAAAAGCCCTAATGAAAAGTCAACAGACCACGATTGCGCTTTCATTGCAAAATAATCCTCGATTGGTTTTTCACAAGCATATTGTTTCCTATGGATAAATTGCCTTCAATAAGGGGAATGGCAAAATTGATTCTTCTGTTTTGGGAGTAATCAATCCAAAAAGAAGTGTTCGTGTTGCCGAGAACAAAAGCGTAGCGGTCAACGCTAGTAGGGATAGTAAAATTTCTTTGGTATCCGCTTTCTGCTCTCGCAGCAAAAATAATTTCTGATTGGATAGTTTGCCCTAAGTCTCTCATAGCCAAAAACTCCTGGTTTCTTGTGGTATCATTAAGTAGCTGGTTTGCCACCAATAAGAAAATGGCAGCAAAAATCATGCCAATGCCTAGCATGACGATAAACTCCAGTGAAAGCTGATTTTTTTTAGTCATGGACGCTTACATTAAACTCATTTGCGGTTATCGTGATAACATGAATGCCCTCATACGTCTTCAGAGAAACATCGATAGGCGCAGAAGGCCAGCGTGGAACATCATAGTCCCCAAAAGCAGATTCCATGACAAACCAAAAAGAAGTGTTCGTTGACATGACGGCATTAATGCCCTGGGGAAAATAAAGAGTGACGGTTTTGGTTGAAGGCGGCCCAAGATAGTACACGGCGTTAATTGCTGCATTGATTTCATCGGCAACTCTGATGATTTGGGCATCGCTGATGCCTTGGTTCATATCCCTTGACTGCGTATTGAAAATTAAAAGCAGGGGAATGGTCAAAAGAAAAGCAAATCCTACAATTAAAATATACTCTACGCTAACTTGTGCATATTTCCCTCTACCCATGCACCCATTTAAAAGGTTAATCTATATAAATTTGTTGTAACTATGTATGAGAGAGAACGAAAAAATAGCTTAGTCTCGATACTTAGCCTATATAATTTACTTCCTGCTGGAACTTTGGCTGGAATTTGCTGGGTTTGGCTTTTTTAGGAACGCCTTTCATCTGGCTGTCCATCATCTTTATTTCCTCATCGAGTTCTTTAAAAGAAAGGTTGAATTTAAATTTGCTGTCCAGTCTTGTTAATATTTCCCTTGCGCCTTTTAAGCCTAAATACACAGGATGTCCGAAGGTTTCTGCCAACAAGCTCACTGCGGGAATGTTTTTCTTCTTTGCTATGCCCAATAACAATCCAGATATGCCCATAATAGGCCCTACAACGCCATAGATTTTAGTTTCAAGGTTTAATTTTTTAAACTCATCGATTAACGATTTTGAGTTGCCTGTTATATAGACTAAAGGTTTTTGAGGTATATCATTCAAGCCAATACCCCCAAGGGTAACAATGTACTTGCATTTATATTTCTGAAGGATGGCAATCACCTCATCGCAGAATTCATAGGAAGCCTCTTCGCTTACCGGTTGCACGTCTCCTGTCAAGAATAAAAAGTCTGTATTGTTTATTTTTTTATGATACAGTTCTATTTTAGGTAAGTCTATTAAATTATCCTGGGTAACAAAAACAGAATTCGGCATGCCGTAGGAAAAAAATTCCATTATTTTGACTGCTTTGGTTTTTTCAACCAGCAAGTCCATGACGATTTTGCCCACGTTGCCTATTCCTGGAAGGCCTTCAATCAAAATAGGATCCTTTAAAGGAGGAATTTTTAGCGTCTTGATTTCCCAAGTCATAGTAGAGAAAAATGCTGGAGGTATATAAATGCTTGGTTTTAACCGTACTTTATTTTTCTTCTATATTCCCCATATTTATCTTCAGGACTGTATTTTGGAGGTGTAGGAGAAACTCTTTTTCCGCCGCAAGAACAAGGCTCTGTTAAACCGTAGCTTTTGCACTGTCCGCATTTGAGTATTTTACTCATTTTTTTTCAAGCCTGTCAAAAGCAAACGTGCCTTTTGCTCCTTCAATGCCTTTTTGAATGCCATCTAATTTTTCTTTAAGCGTCTTTTCTGCAGTCTTATATTCTTTTGCAGTAACCAAGACCCTATAGCGTCCTCTGCCTTCGTAAGAAATTGCTGTTTGCGCGTCTTCTGCAGCGTGCAAAACGTTTTGCAAGGTTTCAACACCGTTAGGCGTATACAGCACCAGGTGCAGGGAGCCTTCAATAATCACCGACTTAGGTTTAACTTTTTCTATGATGATTTTATCGAGCTTTTCCGCAATCTCCTGCGGAACGCCAAAGCTTGCAAGGGAAACATTTCTTTCAACCACCTCTTGAAATGCAGAGTGCACGTAATCAAACTGCTTTAAAATGGGAGTTGCTATTTTGGGATATAAGTCAACGATAGGCTTTTTTAATTCTATGGAAAAGTTTTCAAGAATTTTTTCTGCTTTCTGCTCTTGCTTTATTCTTTCAAGCTTTTTCTTTTTCTCCATTTCATTGACTCTTCTTAAAGATAAATCAATGTATCCTCTTTCTTTATTGACGTTAAGAACAACACAAACAACGATTTTTCCCTCGATCACATAATCCCTGATGTTTCTAATCCTTCCAGGGCTTATTTCGCTGATATGGATTAATCCAGTTCTCCCATATTCGTTCAATTTTACAAAAACAGAATTGTATTGGATGTTGTTTACTGTACAAAGAACAAATTCTCCTTCCTCAGGAAACCCTTCTCTTTTCAGAAGCATGTTATTCTAAAACTTCCAAGATTCTTGCTTTGATTCTTGCTTTGCCGCCTGTTGGCTCTGCAAGAACTTTGTTGCAGACTAAGCAATTAATGGATGATGCTGATTTTCCAAATGCGATTTGCTCATTTTTGCATTTAGGGCATCGCAGTTTGATGAATTTGCTTGCTGGTTCTCTTATTTTCATATTAATTCAACCTTTTTTGCACGTTTTCCGTAATGCTGCACGTGCTGTTTTTTGCAGACAGAGCATTCATACCTAAAGTCTGTTTTTTTCGTCAGTTTTTTTCCTGTCCTTTTCCATTTGGTCAATGCTGGTTTTGAACCTCTTGTACCAAGATTTCCAAATCCCTTGCCAAATCCCCTTCTCTTTTTAGAGCCGTGAGAGAGCGGATGCGCACTTCCCGGAGTTTTCTTTTTTGCAATGCTGACCTTGTGTTCGGTGTGTTTTTTGCAGAAAGGACAATGTCTTCTGACTGATTTTGCTCGTTTCATAACCACAAGGAAAAGGCAGGGCTTTAAATAGGTTACTGTTTTTGCGTTTAGTTAGTTTTATGCTGATTTTGAAAATTTTATTATAGTTTAGAATTTGACATCTATAGATGAGCAAGAGCTTTGGGAACAACAAGGCCTACATATCTAAAGCCGCATTCTCTGTATTCTGGAAACTGGCTTGTTATTTGTCTCAGCCAGGACTCGTCTTCAACAGTAAATCTTTTTGGCTTTTGATGTTGGTGGCAATATGCACGTATCATTTCAAATTGTCTTTGCACTTCTGCTGAAACAGAAATATCTCTCAGGACATAGATTAATGGACCACCCTGATTATCATCAAAGATACTCTCTGGATGAGAATTTTCTGACCGCAACACAAGGCGTTCACCTTTGCCAATAACAGCGTCTATGCCTCTCTGAAAAACATCAGGAGCCATCATTCCCGTAATGTCACTAGTTGCCTGCCCAAACATAGGTTGATTGTATTCATAGGCTATTGAAATTCCTGTTTCTGTATGCAGCAACTGTGCATCTTGCAATCCAGAAGGAAAATTAGTATGAAATATTTTCATAACCGCAGAATTGTTTTTGCATTTAAAAATCTTATTAAAAACCTTTATAAATAACCCCCATTTCCTCAAACTGCGATGTGGGCATTGGCTTGCCTGAAGCAAAAAATCAATAATAATGGAGGCCTATCATGGGATTATACCAAAAAATAAGGGAGCTCTGGAAAAATCCGTCTGAGCAATTGGGCGCGATATACCGTGAGCGATTGGCAGAATGGCGAAAGCAGCCAGTGACGATAAGAATTCAGTATCCAACAAGGATTGACAGAGCACGTTCTTTAGGTTTTAAGGCAAAGCAGGGATTTCTCATAGTGAGACAGAGAGTTTCTAAGGGTGGAAGAATGAGATTAAAGAGACGAAAAGCCCGAAGAAGCAAGGCTCAGAGAAGAATGAAAATTCTGTCTATGAATTACCAGCAGGTTGCAGAGCAGAGAGCAAATAAAACCTTCAAGAACTGTGAAGTATTGAACAGTTACTGGGTAGGAGAAGATGGAGTCAGCAAATGGTATGAAGTGATTTTGATTGACAGAAACCATCCAAACATTCTTGCAGATAATAATTTGAAACATCTTGTCGAGAATAAGGGAAGGGTCTTCAGAGGATTAACGTCTGCTGGAAGAAAAGCCCGTGGTTTAAGAAACAAAGGAACGGGTGCTGAAAAGTTAAGGCCTAGCATCACTGCAAACTACAAGCAGAGAAAAGACCTGACGAGAAAGTAAATTTTTATTTTTTTTAGTTTATTATTATGCTATTTATTTTATCAGTTTATTTTCTTTATTATTTTATTCTAACTTTATTTTTTAGCACCTATCTTAAGGTCTTAAAAAAAGAATAATCATCAAGAAAAAGTAAAAAAAAATCAGAACGCGCTTTCAACATCTCCTCTAGGATGTCCTAAAAGGTCTCCAGTAGAATGTCCTTCAAGTGTTAAATCTCCGTGTGGATGTCCTTCAAGTGTTAAACCGCCATTAGGATGTCCATCACTAGTAGGATGGCCAGCAAGCAAAGTTCCGTTAGGATGGTCAAACGCTACTGCTACAACTAGCACTATTGCTACAACAAAAATCCATTTCATGAATCACCTCGTAGATTTTCTATAATTATTTATCCCCTATTTATATATTTTGCGCATATACTATACATGAACCAAATTTGTATAATTACTGACAATGGGAATCTTCCACTGTTTTCCCTGCAATGCCTGAACAATGCAGTAAATAATCAATATCAAAAAGCACAGGGAAATCAAATAGTCGACCCAGACAAAGAACCATCCAAAGACAGGAAGGCTTTTCAAGATAAGCAGAATAATAAGAATGATGATTTCTGCAAAAAATAAAATCAATCCCTGCTTTACATGAAATTTAATAAAGTCATTTTTCTTCTGAATGGCAAATAAGGGAACCAAAACTAAAAAATGCAGATAGCTCAGCACAGCAGCCATTGTTTCTTCTCCTGTCAATTGGTTTTTGCTTTCAGCTTTTCTCGTCGGTTTAGCTTTTTTCTTTGCCATGTTAATGCTCCAAAAATAACAGATGTTTTTCTTTTCCTGAAAGCTCTTCCATGATTCTTTTCACAATTGCTTTTTCAGGGTCAGGAATAAGCTTTACTCTTTTTCGTATGTCTGCAAAATCCTTGAATGGCTCTCCTCTTCTTTCCTCAATAATCTGCCACATATGCTTTTTTCCAACGCCAGGAAGCAATTCGATAACGTGCATTCTGGTTGTTAAGGGCTGTGATTTATTGAAAAATTCAATGTAGGGCTGAGGGTTTGTTTTTACAATCTGATGCACAACATGCTCGACTTCATTTCTTGCTGTCGCTGTTAGTTTATCCAAGGAAAGCTTTCCATTAATATGATGAATTTTATCTCTTTTGCCTTCTCCTATGTAAACCTCTTCATAGGGCTGAAGAAAGATATCTTTTTTAGGAACTAATTCTAACAAAGAAAAGTGCTGTTTGCCAATAGCCTGCGCTATCGCTGTTTTTTTATGAAAGGGCCTTTTATCATCTGCATAGCCGTTTGGCAGGAAATCCAGAACAATAACCCATTCTTCCTTCGTCTGCCTGATAGTGTCTTCTTCCATATAACCCCCTCTACTTCAAATCAAAAAGGTGGATAGTGGAAAGTATATATAAACTTTTCTGCTATTTTCTATAAGAATCAAGAAGCAATATTAATGAAAAACTAATCCTTTAACTGCAGTTTCAACAGCAGGCCTTTGCGTGCTACCATAATAGGTTGT
Organism: Candidatus Woesearchaeota archaeon; assembly: GCA_003599145.1. Taxonomy (GTDB): domain Archaea; phylum Nanobdellota; class Nanobdellia; order Woesearchaeales; family UBA9642; genus SURF-58. Next base: position 72,983 of record QZIT01000005.1, read on the forward strand.
TATGCCGAAATATCTTAATGACCTTGCAATCGTATTTCTTTTCTTATTTCTATAGACCTGCGCTTTATACGCATCAAAGCCCTGCTTTTCTGTAGGAACATAGGCAAGAAAATGTGCAGAAGGGTTTGCGCGAATAAACTCACCGACGTGAAAAGTTCCAATCAAAACCTGTCCTCGTTTATCTAAATGAAAACAGTCATATAAAACAACCGCTTTGTAATGATTTTGGGGAATTGCTTCTTCAGGAGCAGAAAAATTCACTCCCTGCAAACTATCCGTTAAAGAAGCGTCACGAGTGATAACTAACACGCGATGTTCTTGATTATTATGTTGAGCAAGCAATGCAGCAAGATCAACAGGCTCGACAACTTTTTGTGAGGATACAGATGCATGCACTAAAGGAATATCTTCAACAGCATAATCATCAGGAAGATAAGTATCAGATCCAACAGGCATAACATCAACAGCATCTTTTTGTCCTGAAACAATCCTTCTCGAGCGTATTTTCCGTTCTTTGACCATGCAACGTGGACAAGACACTTGTTTATAAAAGTTTCGTTATGACAAAGTGACAAATAAAATAACCATCACAAAAGAGTAACAAATAGAAAGGTTTATATACCTGCAATCTCAGAAAAAAGAAGATGAATATCAAGCAGAGAATTCTTCAGGATAAGACCCTTTCAAGGACAGAATTGGAAACGCCCATAGCAGAAATCGTGTACAAGAATAATCTATTGGAAGAGAAGGATGCAATCATCCAGCTTTGCTATAGACAAGGCGTTGTTTCTGGCATCATTGAATTAACCATGCAGGAAATAGAAGCAATACGGCAAAAAATACGCGAAGAAAAGTCGTTAACCACAGAAAAAAAAGAAGAAGTTCTTGAAGTTCCAGAATAACTTTTTCTTCGCTTCAATCTCTGAGGCAACAATTGGCTTAATGATAAAAACGTTTCTGCTGAAACTCTAAATATCCTATTGTCCCTTTAATGGTGGCTTCTGATAGGGATCATTGATTGTTCCTAGAACAATACCTTTGAATAAATCTTGGAAAGTTTGCCATTTTGGCAGGTTTACTACTGAATCTCCTGTGCCGGAGTAGTATTGTGCCAATAATTCATTTTGCAATCTTCCAAACAATGTAGTCATTCTATCAACACAATCATCAGGTAAACCTGGAGGATAGACGCTCTCAGGACTTCTTATTGGCGAAGCTAACCCCTTCAGCTCATGGTAAATTCTGTTAGGTTGAAAATGATGAAGAAAAAATAAATCCACCACATCCGAGAGTGTTATCTGACCAGATTCTTTCTTGGATAGTGCCTCAATGATGGCGATATATTGATGAACATATTTGCCTTCAACAGCATTGCTTTTTAAAATCGAGATTAGCCTATCGTTCTGCTCCGTATCAAGCTGACCAACTGTTGAAAGAAGAAATGCAAATTGTCTTTTAGCTCCATGTACTAAATAAGCATCGAGTCCAGTATCTGGAAGTAATCCTAACTCTATAGGAAGCATCAAACTTTCTGATCTAACTAAGACCTGCGGCCGATAATCTGGATCCTGTCTCCAAACTCTTCGTTGATACATATCTATTTCATTTGCAAGAATTGGATTTTGCTCTTTTAATCTTGTTGATATGTCCATAGAGCCAATGAACTATAAAGAGATTTATAAATCTTTCTATTTTGTAACCACTCATAAGTTAATAATTACTGTGACACAAAAACCTCTCAATCTACTTGCAAAATGCAACTTTGTCAAATTCCTAGGTCAAAACATCTGCTACGTAACCTCTTTAGTTTTACCAATACACATAAAAAACGAAACATTTAAATACTAGTTTGTGCATATTTATTATCACTTTACAATAGTAAAAATTATCGTTGGGGACTTTATGCAAAGAAAATCCATACTAAAACCATTGCTCTACCTTGCAATGCCTATCGTATTTGGCTGGGCAGGAAATGTCTATGTTAATCATGCCCTGACGCATAGAGCACCTATAACTCTAGAGCAAAAAACAGAAGAGACTGCAAAGAAAGATTATACTTCTGCACATCCTGCTCAATCTCCAACAGTTTCAATAACAGATAAAACTCCTGTAGACAAACTCATACGTTCTTGGAGTGCTTCTGAAGATCCTGAAAAAAGAATTTTTGCAGGCAGATTATTAGATCAAAGAACAACGCTGACCCATAATTTACAGTATATTGCAGATGTTGCTAACATTCCTCAGGAAATGCTCTTGGCTTTAGTCTATACTGAATCTCGAGGAAATATATATGCAGAAAGCGCAAAAAAAGCAAAAGGACCGACGCAGATTACCAAAATAGCTTTACAAGATTTAGAAGAAAGATTACTTCCTCGATACAAATGGATGGTGAGTTATCAAACGCCCTCTGAGTTTAACTCTATTCAAACGTATCTTCAAGCAGATGATGCTTATTTCGTACGGGCATCCAACGGACTTCCTATTATCGAAAAGCTTATTGGAAAAAGAAATTTTGAACATAAAAACGTAACTGATTTGGAATATTCTTTGCGCATGACAGGCGCTCTTTTAACTGCTTTCGGAATAGAAGTAAACAAGGGTTTGCCTTATTTAATAGATTACAGCGATCCTTGCGCAGCAGAAAAGTCTCTTTCTTCTTATAATGGGGGAAATTTTGAAATATTAAAAAGTGCTGCAGGTATTCCTGATAGTTTGCCATTTGAAATGAGAATGTATCCTGTAAAAGTAACCAACGCATTTCATGAAATAAATGCAGCAACAGGAAGTTAAGTTTATAAAGAATCCAGAATACCTTATTCTTATGCGGGGATGGCAGAGCGGTCAAATGCGGCAGGCTTAGGACCTGTTCCCTTAGTGGGTACGTGGGTTCAAATCCTACTCCCCGCATATTTTAACCATTAAGTTCATGCGCTTATCCGAAAATTCTCCGGTTTATTTGCCCATAAATATAAATAGAAGAAGATCTTACAGACTTTTATGAAAATTGCAAAAGAATGGTTTACAGCTAAAAAGTTCATCTATATCTATAAAGAAGAAAAAGATTTTGATTGGCTTGATGATATTTTAAAAGGTGAAAACTGATGTCTTCTGATAATAGAATTGGAAGATTTGGCTTAGCAATAACTGCTTTTTATAATAATGGAAATTTTGAAGTTTTGGTACAAAGTGCCAACGAAGGAATACCTATAGAATTGGTTCTTATGCAACTTAAAGCGTTTCTAAGAAATCAGGAAAACAACTATTTTAATAATTTTGATAAGGCGTTCTAGCCTATCAAATTCCAGCGTTTAATCAGCTTTGGCTTCTTAAACCTATCAACCAATTGGGCATAACGACTTTTCTTTTCTATATAATAGACCTTCTTTCCAAGCTTCTTTTCCAGCTTTTCAAGGGTTTTTTCATCTGCTTGCAACTGCTCTAAAGCATAGCCTGCAAGGCTATAAAGCTTTTTAAGCCTATAATTCTTAATATAATCAACCAGCTTTGACTGATTGACTGTAGCATCTTTGCCTATGGCAAGAAAATTATCAAGCCCCCCTAAAAGCTCTAAATGCAACAAGCAGTCTAAAAACGTCCTTTCCATATCGCTCACCTTAACTTTTTGATTGCCTATAACTCTTTCCTCAACCCCAAAAAAGCTTTTTGTTTTGTATATATAATAATCCCTGTTGTAAATTCTGAGCTTTTTATTGACATCAGAAGCTATATAGATATTCTGGCTTTCAGCCAAGTCATGAATTTGCAGGGCAGTAACCAAAGAGAAATAGTACTTTTTTCTTAACCTAGAGGCAACCAGGATGGGGTCAGGAACATACTGTTCATCTCCAAACGGCACAATATGATACAGCCCTTTATGGATGCGTTTAATGTAGTTTTTAGCCAACAGCCTTTGTATTGTATTTTTGGCAACCTGATAGTTCTTTGTTATAGCCTTTACATCAGTAAGCGTAAAAACTCTTTGGTTATAGAGCAATTTATAGACTTTGAGCATGTTTCTCTTCAATATTCCCTTTTTTATCGATAAAATAATCAAAAATGATTACCATTTTAACTAGGAAAGGCAAGGTTTCTTAAATTTCTTTCGATTTTCTAAATTTCCAATTGTATTCTCTGGTTGATGATGAAAGTCTAAAAATGCAGAATTCAACGGTTTGGGGAGTTTTAAATAAACACCCCCTCTTAGGACCGAGGCGTACACCAAAAACTTTATAAATAAACCTCAACATATCATTCTTACACGCATAGCTTTAAACATAAGAAGGCCTAATTAACCGTTGATAACCTTCACGGTTATAGCGCAAACTTCATATGTTTAAGGAAGTAATGCTAAACGAAAAAACACGGAGGTGTTTAGAACATGAAAGTAAAAAACGCAATAAAGCGCATAGTTGCCTTGGGTGCAGGAGCAACCATGATTGGAGCAACTATAACAGGTGCTTTAGCTGTAACAGACCTCAGCGAGTATCCAACGCCATTCGTCATGGATGGTATGTTTGATGGACACGTTGTTGTAGGAGAAGCAGCAAGCACAGAAGATGTTTTAGGAGCAATAGATATTGCTGCAAGCTTGCAAAGAGCTGCATCAACCAAAGTTGCTTTATCAGGAACAGGAGTGAGCGTTTCTGACGGAGACACAGAGGAAGGCGCACTTGGCTCAAACATTGCAAACGGCGCATTAGACACAACCTATACAGATGACGACTTATCTGTATTGCAGGATACATCCGTAGATATTAATGGAACAAATATTAATGTCCACGATGAAATTGTGTTGAGCTCTACAGCAAATGCATTGGATGCAGAAACAAGCTTAACCAGCAATGAAGAAGACTATGTGACTGATGTTGTCCTTGAAGTGCAGAAGGATGCATTGCAGTACTGCTTCTATTTTGATGAAAGCATCAACCTGAAAACAGAAGTCAGCGATGATGAACCATTGGAAATAGAATTTTTAGGAGCAAACCTGAAAATAACAGACATCAGCGATGCAGACACCTTGACAGCAATTGCAGGTACTGAAGTATTCCTGAATGCAGGAGACAGTTTCGTTGCTGAAGGAAAAACAGTAACCTTGGACAGAACAGGAAGCACAGCAGCAGTCATTACTGTTGATGGAAAATCAGAAACAGTCAATGAAGGCTCAACCAAGACAATCAACGGAGTAAAAGTCAAAGTTGATACTATCTTCAACGATGATGGTATTGAATTTGATTCTGCAACCTTGATTATTGGTGCTGAAACTGAAGAAACCTACAATGATGGAGACGAATTCATCGGTCAAGATGAAGATGATCCCGAATGGGTTTGGAACCTTGCAGGATTGAACGCAACAGGAACCTCTCAGACATTATGTATTGAGAACGACTTTGTCAAAGACGATGCAAAAGACAGCCCAGCAGGAGTTGGAGAATATTACTCATTCCCTAACAACTTTGTGGAAGTCGGTATTGCAAGCTTGACAGTCGCTGACGACAAATACATGGATTTAGATGTTGAGTACGATGGTTCAGTTGACTTAAGCGATGCTGTCAGTGCATTTACCAGTGTTGCTGCAATTGTCGTAAGCTCAAACGTAGACGAATCTGTCCTTTTGGACTCTGCAGTTTTGACGGGCTTAGGCGCAGATGTAAAGACAAAAGTCTTTTACCTGCACGCAGTTGCCGACGATGTAGAGGTTTTCTATGAAGACCCTAACAACAACAACGATGTAACCTTTGCAGGAAACTTAAGCGCAAACGGCACTGGAGAGAACTTTACCTTCGGTCAGATTGACTTTGGCAAAACAAAGTTAACCGATGTTCAGCTTAACCTGTTTGGTGATGTCGACAGCAACGATGGATTGTACATGGGACTTATTCCTTTGACTCCAACAGATGATGCAGTTTGGGTGCAGTTTGAATCTGACGGAACCGACTTTGGTGGTACAGGAGCAACAGCAGACACTGAAGAAGCTGGTGAATTAGTCTATGGAAGCGACACAGACCCTACAGACACTGCAAGCGTAACCAATATTGGTACCAAAGAAGAAGACTTGAGAAACGGATACGGTATCTGGATTGATGAACCAAAGAGCACAGGTGCATCAGATAAGTACACCTTCCACATACCTAACGACCAGGTTAAAGCAAATGCAGTGATCAAGAGCGGAGCAGCAGCAATTGGCGGCGGAGATGCAGGTACTTCAACAGTGGTTAACCCAATCCCTGTTGGTATGGGTATCTTAGACACCGATGCAAACTTGGGCTCAGACAACTTAATCGTTGTAGGAGGACCATGCGCAAACACCATTGCAGCTGACTTAATGGGCAACCCAGCAAACTGTGTTGAAGGATTTGCAGAAGGAAAAGCAAAAGTTAAGCTTTATGCAAGCCAGAATGCATTGTTAGTTGCAGGTTACTCTGCTAAGGACACACAGGGTGCAGCAAGAGTTGTTGCAAACTACGATGATTCAGATTACAGCAGCGGATTCGCAGCTGGCGTAACTGAATTTGAAGTCGTTGTTCCAACCTTGACAGACATCAGCATAAACACCGTGGGTTAAACCCACCTTTTTTATTTTTTTATTTTTTATAAGCATTTTAGTTTCTATTTAAGTTTCCTATAGCCTAATTTTATTGGTTTTTTCATGCTTTTCCTTCCTTTTGCCTCCATTTATGCTTTTTTTGGTTAGTTTTACTTGCCAACTATCACACGATAATCCCATGCCCAGCTACAAATGGTAAATACATCTTTGTCGAATTTACGTAATACTTCCTGATTAACTTTGTAATCTGCACCCATTTGTAGCACTAATTTGTAAAAAACATCATATAAGGATAAACCTTTCTTTATGTCCTCTTCTTTGATAAGGTCGGTTAACTTATAGGATATGTAGCCAAGAACCCTTACCTTGCTGATTTTATCAAAATCCCTGTAAAATGCTTCCATTACCCCTTTTGGAGTTAATCGTTTTATTTGAGATAAAGCATCTCCATAAGGAATTTTATTTGTTTTCTTCTCAGCGGTAAAATAGAGTTCCCTAAGAAGTTTACCTTGTTCACCCTCTAATTTTCTTATTTCTTGCTCATTTTTATCATAGTTTAAATTAAGCGAATCTAACCTGTGTGTAAGTTCTTGTTGTTTCTTTTTAAGGTCTTTAATCTTCTGATTTTCAACTCCTTTAAACAACTCATCTTGCAATCGCCAGAATAAGGAAAAAATGGCGGTCTTCTGTTCTTTTGAGATATGTCTACCTGCATCCATAGCTTTGTGGGTATTAACTAATTTGGTATCATTTCCTTTTCCTTTTGCCCAAGAATCCAAATCTTCCTTCGTAATGTACTGTCTTTTGAATGTGTTTTCTATGCCCTCGCCGATATCCTTTGATAATTGGTCTTTACAAAACTGTAGAAACCCTTTAGTAAAATTATACTCGAACTCATCCTTATGAAATTTAAAAGAATGTTTTCCTCCTTCTGCTGAAGGATTATCATATTCTATTATCGCTAAGTCAATTAATTTTTGTCGAAGAACACTTGACCATGTAATTAAGATAATGAATTTTTTAATATCGGCATAGACATAACTCTTCTGTTTTTTTAGATACATATACATCAACGCAGCACCATAATGCTTATTGGCAAAGAGATTGCGTTTCTTGTCCCCCTTTTGTTTATCTTTATTGTTAACCATTTTTACCAACTATTATCTAATATTTAATTAAATAATATTTAGGATATATTTAAATATTTTGGTTTTATCGTCGTAAATTATTAACGTATTAACTAAGACTTTGCGGTATAACTTAACTAACTTATATCTTTACTGCTTAAAATATTTAAGGATTTACCCTTTTATTATAGGTATGGGATTAAAAAAAATATCACTGGATATTGATTCTGAGCTATACGTTCGGATTAAACACGATGTGTTTGACAAAGAAACAACCATGTCGAATGCCATTAGAGAACTGCTATCTGCAAAATGGGGTATGAAAGAAAATGGAAACGATGGAACAGCAAAAAACGATTGATAACCTGCTGAAGCCATGGACGTTACATTGGCTCAAGAAAGGAGAAAAAATAGGAATATTTGGAGAGGAGGAGATTAAAAATGAAAGAACAAAAAAATGAAGAAAATATTGAACTCTTAAACGAGTCTAAACAAAAAGAAGAAATAGCTAAATCAGCTTGTGCATACACACATTTATGCATGGATAGTATTGACCAACTACATACGTTAATTGTGCAAATATTGAAACAAATAGAAAATGAAAACATACCGACAGAAAGTAAGCGTCTAATATTTAATGCATTTCTAATGGCGCTATACAGTGATTTGATTGGACACATTCTTACAACAGAGAGTGCCATTTCTATTTCTAAACTACTTTATGAGCATTTTGAGAGATTTAAAGTTTTGGAGGAATGTGAAGCTAAGAAGAAGATTTCAATATAAGATTTAAGGTAAACGGAGATGAGGGAGATGGAGAGAGAAGACCTAACTTATTTTGTAAACAAATATTGTAACATTATCCTTGAAAATGGATTTACCTATACTGGGATTCTGAAGAAAATTAATGATAACACTATAGTATTTGATGACCGATTTCAAGGCTTAAAAATATTCGACCTAAGTATTATCACTGGCATCGGTGAGGCAGGTGAGAAAAATGACCGAAGATAAGGATAACTCACCTCAAATCACGAATGATAGATGGATTGAACTAAAACAAATATGGTATCAATTATTTGAATTACGACAGATTGAGGCGTCCGACACAGTTAAAGATTGTTCATTATTAATGTGTTTAGGAGCAATACTCAACAAACATTTTTTAACTTTTCACCTTAAAACTTCAAGAAAAATAGAAGACTTAAGACTTCATCTTGTTTGGATGATTGATTCAAGAGCAGGTAAGGGTGAAGTAACTGGCTTAATGCATGATGTGTGTTCAGGCTTCATTATAATAGCACTTCCAACAAGCATTTCAGATACTGCCCAAATTGGAGGGGCGGATAGAAAAGGAAAAGAGGTAGAAGGCATATACAAAACAAATGACCTATGCATCCATGATGAATTTGAAAACTTCTTCAAAAACAAAGACTGGAATAGTGATGTATTTGGCAATATTCGAAAGAATTGCGATACGTATATGTCAGCAACAAACTATCTTCGAAATACCAAGATATCTACTGATAAAATAGAAGGATTCTATGGAAAATCAACCCTATTTTTATCTAGCTATCCTATATTGGAGTGTATACAACAAATAGTTGAAAGCGGTACATTTCAAAGATTCGTTTTTATATTCGAGAAAGTTGATATAGCAAAATCAAAAAGAATATTTGTAGCGTTAAAACAAAAACCTAAAGATGAAAAGATATTAACGGATAAATTACTAACTGAAAAGATGGCATCATTTAGACAAATTATAACTGCCATTCTCAACGAATCATCATCAATAAGCCTTGGAGACGAAGCATATAATGAAACTGTTGACGAATTTATAGTTGAGACGGAAAAACACTATAATAGTCAGTCAGAGGAGGTCGCGAGGCTTATTAGAAGTTATCAAGTCGGGTTATTGCTACAGATACAAAAGATTTCTGCAATAGTTGGGATAGTGCGGGGTAAACCTGTTGTTGAGGCTAAAGAAATCCAATATGCAAAAAATCTAGTGATGGAAAATTTCAATAGGTTAATACTCGAGACCAGTCTTTTCGGGGTAGAATACGAGAAGGTTAAACAATGGGTGGATGACGTCAGGACGGCTCTGAAAAATCAAGTTGAACCATTAAGTAAAATGGAAATCAATAAGTTAATGGGTGTTTACTGGGGGTTAAAATCTCCTAATAGCATAAATGACAGACTAAAGAAGGTAGTGCCATTTACTTTAGAATTATGTCGGAAAGAAGCTAATACTGAATATTGGAGACTGAAAAGCATTTATGGAGGTTAATAATAAATGTCAATAAATACCATATTTTGGAACGAACCATTTAAGGCATTTATTCTCATTTATGATTTACAGAAAATACTTTGTTATTTGGTTTAGACCCCGAATTCAATAGTATAATCATTAAACTAAGACGATGAAAGAATCAATTATGGTAATTATGGTGATTTTTTTATTAATTTCAATATCCGATAAAAATGATAGAAAACAAATATATTTTAAAAAATACAATAAATGCAATAAATACCTGTAAGGTAACACGATGAGAACATGAACGAATTCTATCTGAGGTCATTACCCTCAGATTCGTGAACAGTCCGAGAACCACCCAGGATACCGAGGAATCTTCATTCATTAAACCATTATTAGGGGGTAAGGTGACCTCAATAAATTGGGAAATACATAAGTGAATCAAATAGGAATTCCCCTGAGATAGACCCCTTCAAACAGGTAGTTTAGGGGATTTAGGTAATATAATTCATTAAAAGAAGGGATTGTTTTGGAATAAAATCACCCTCTATAACAGGAGACAATTTTCTTAATACATTTATATTAATGATACCGATATCATCTGTTAAAACTAAAAGCAACAGGGTTAAACCCCATGCTAGAAGTGATATTATGGGGGTAATTTCCGCAAACTATTTAAGAAGAAGCAGTTATATGCGTTCATATGGGGCGTAAGACGGTAGCTTTAAGTGTAAATGCAGAAATTTATGACGAGTATAAGAAGTACTGTGAAGAAAATGCAATCATTCTTTCACGTAAGTTTGATGAGTTTATGAAGAAGGAATTAAAAAAGGCAGGTAGAATTTAAATGAATGAGAAACAGACTAGAGAGGAACTGATTGATAAGCAATTAAAGTCAGTCGGTTGGCTCAAAAGTTACATAAAAGAAGAAGTAAATTCAGTTAAATCTAAATTTAAAATTAAGGAATATGTTCTTTCTCAAGGTCAAGGAGACGATTCTGGCAGGTTTATTGACTATTTATTATTAGCAGAAGATAATTCTCCAATTGCGTTAATAGAAGCAAAGAAATTTTCCGAATCAGAAGATAAAGGAAGAGCTCAAGCTAGGACTTATATAAAAGATATTGAGAGTCAAACAGGAGAAAGAATTCCAGTTTTCTTAACCAACGGTCATAAATGGTTGCTAATTGACCAAGACGGAGTTGAAAGACACGTTAGCGGTATATTTTCCCAATCCGATTTGAAACGAAGAATGGAATTATATAGAAAGAGGAGAGACCCAACAAAAATAAGCATTGACAGAATAGTTGACCGTCCAAGAAGTATACTTGTAGTGAAACAATTAATGGAACATATTCAAAAAGGGCACAGGTCAGCATTAATTTCTATGGCAACAGGGACGGGGAAGACAAGAGTTGCTATGTCAATGATTGATGTTCTGTTAAGGGCAAATGTTGTCAGAAATGTTCTCTTTATCGCAGATAGAATTGCATTGACTAATCAAGCTAAATCAGCAGGATTTAAAGAATTTTTCTCCGAGGCAGTTATTGACTTAAGGGAAAATCCCAAAAGTTTTCCAAACGGGTTGTATGTTACAACTGTACAAACATTAAGAAGCGGTAAGAATATTAAGTATTATGAAAGGTTCAGTCCGGGATTCTTTGATTTGATTATCTTTGACGAAGCACACAGGTCAATTTATGACCCTAATAGAGAAGTTCATAGGTATTTTGATGCGATAAGATTAGGACTTACAGCAACACCCTCGTCAGCAGAAAGCAAAAATACTTTTGAATTATTTGGTTGTGATGGGAACAAACCCACTGTAGAGTATTCTTATGATGAAGCTATAAGAGATGGAGTTCTTGTTCCATATAATGCGCAAATGATTGACACAAAAATATTATCTTTAGGTATTGAGGGAGCAACCCTTTCTAAGCCATTACAGCTTCAGCTTATGAAGCAAGAGGAAGACCCAAGATATATGATGCTTCCGGGTTCTGCTTTTGCCAAAGTTTTTATGGATGATAAAACAAATGAGTTAGTTGTTAGGGAATTTTTGAATAGATGCTATAAGTCTGATGAAGGGAAACCTGCAAAAACAATCTTCTTTTGCGCAAATATAGCACATGCAAAACATATTAAAAAAATATTCAATAAATTAGACCCTAAACTAAGTAATGATGTTCAAATAATTGTTTCTGAAATTTACAGGTATACCGATGAAATTGCAAGATTTAAATTGGATTCTGAACCAAGAATTGCCTTATCTGTTGGTGTACTTGATACTGGAGTAGATATTCCAGAAGTATGTAATCTAGTTTTTGCAAAGCCCGTATTCTCTGGAATAAGATTCTGGCAGATGCTTGGAAGAGGAACAAGAAATATTTATGCATGCAAACATAAGGAATGGCTTCCAAATAGAGAGAAAAATGATTTTTTAATAATAGATTTCACGATTGGCGGACATTCAAATGTTAAGTATCATCATCTAAAAGAAGCCAAAGAAGCAAAAGTTGGAGTAGATGCACTTACGAAGATTTTCCTAAATAGGGTTGAATTATTGAAGAAAAAATTAGATGATAAACAAAAGAAATTTGTTGAAAATAAGATAATAGAGGACGTTGATGCTCTGAATAAGGATTCTTTTATTGTTCGTGAGAAATTGCCAATCATTAAAAAAGTGGTTTCTCGTAAATTTGATTTAAAAGATTATGTTGAAGAATTGAAAAATGAGATTGCACCTCTTATTTCTCTTAATCCTGGAAAAAATCCATTGGTCACTGCTTTTATTTTGCAGGTAGAAAAACTATTTGGTTACATCCTTGAAGAGAATATGAATAAGATTTACGAAGTGAAAGAGTATGTTAAGGAAAAAATGGAGAATATCTTGCAGAAAGACCATTTAGAGAGTGTGCAGGAGAAAAGAGAAGATATAATGAAAGTATTCCAAGACGCTTTCTGGGATGAATTAACTTTTGATGATGTTGAATTTATGCTTAAGGAATTAGCTCCACTCATGATTTATTATGAGAAAAATCCAAAAAAGATGATTCAAGTAGATGCTCCCGATTTAATTTTAAGAGTTGAGGATTTTAAGAAAGAAGTTAAAGAGGATGAAGAACTTAAAAGATTCTTAGAAACAAATCCTCTGATTAAAAAGATAAAAGACGGTGAAGGAATAACCCCTGCTGAACTTCTTAAGCTTGAATCTCAATTGCGAGAGTTAAGACCTGAGATAACAATTGATAATGTCCAAAGGATACAAAAGATTGATTTCCTGCTGTTCTTAAGAAAAATACTAGGATTAAAGCAAGAGTATGACCCGCAGGTATTGATTGAAAGAGAATTTGATGCTCACATAATTGAGATGAATCATAATTATAATTCTGAGCAGATAAAGTTCTTGCAGGTCTTAAAAAAGGTGTTTGCAAGAACAAAACACATAGAATTAAAGGACTTTACAGTTCCTCCTCTTTCTAATGAAAGACCTCTTGATAAATTCCAGACTTCTGAATTGCAAAAGATAGTTATTGAGTGTAATAAGATAAAAATGAAATAATTAGGTTAACCTATGGTAAACCTAAAATCGTAATATTTATATATGAAATCTGTTTTTCTGCTTGTATGGTCAAAAAGCCAATAAGAGTTCAAGAGAATAAAGTCGTAATGGCAAAATTATCCAGAGAAGATTTTATTAAATTGCAGAAGCATTGCACTATCAAAGATGAATCTGTTAATTCTGTCGTGAAAAAGGCTATAATGACCGAAGTTGACTCTCCTGTTCCGCATATGCTTGCAGGAAAAAATCTTTTTGTTTACAACAAAAACAAAGATAACTTTAGCTGGAGAGTTATGCTTGATAATGGCTTGAGGGTGGATATTGAAGAAGATATATCTGCCGAATATGTATCACAATTATTTAATTCACTTAAAGAGGCAATTGATGAAAGAGAAACTTACATCAAGAAGGAAAGCACGGATGCTGTTGCCATACCTAGTAAATTAGTGAGGAAAGGATTATAAATGGAAAAAAGTGAAATTATCAACAAGTATATTGGCAGTAAAGACGTTGGTAGTTTCTTCAATGACAATAAATCAGAATTTGAGCAATTTCACATAATAGATAAAAGCAGAAATATAAAAAAAGGTAAATTAATTAAGCAAATAAAGGTGGATTTGAGGCACTTATATGAAGATAGTAGAAATAATTTATTTCTATTTTGTAAACGAAAAGAAGAGACATCAGATAAAACTTTAAATCCTATTAAGTGTCTGGACAAACCCTATTTTATCTTTAAAATAGATAATGAGGAATTATTTTTATTCGGAAATTCTAGATTATTCTTTAAGAGTTTCAACAGATATCAAAAAAATGTATTAAAACAAAAAAACCTATACGTTTTTGAGCAACAAGAAAAACATATTAAAGAAAGCTTCAATGCTACCAAGTTCATAGAAACACTACTTAAACTGAATAAGGAACAAGGAATTCAAGTTTATGAAATATTATTAAATTCTTTGGAGCTGTTCAGTAAAAAAATCAGATGCCAATTTTCATCAGAATTAAAGAAAGATGATATTTTAGAGTTATTAGCTAAAGAAGAATTAAAAAATTTGTTTCTAAAAGAATTAAAAATAGAATTGATTAATTCTATAAGTTTCAAAGACAATAAAGGAAATCAAGAAACCTTAAAAATAAGGGAGATAGAATTTGGCAAAATTGAGTTTATCTGGAAAAAGAAAAAGTTTTCAGAATTACGAAAGACATTGAGCACTTTATTTAATATTTATGAAAATAAAACAGTTCTATATATTTCCAATGGAGACTTAGATTCGCTCTTTAGAGAAATAGAAGTTACAGCTTACAAGAGAGATAAGATATATATTAAAACGATTGAAAAATATGCAGATTATGTTGAAATATATAGAGGTAAAGCCAGAATAAGGTTAAAGAATACAATTAAATCATTTAAAGATGGCTTAAGGGATAAATACATTATTGAGGAAGTCACATATTCTAAATCAAACAACTTATTATTTCCTTCAGTAAGGTCAAGGAGAAGAAATAAGGAATTACTAAGAATTAAAGATAAAACAAATAAAAAGATATTAGCATACCTGTATCTAAATGAAAATGCATTGTATGATGATAAGGAAAAGTTTTTGAGAGATTTTTTTATATTTATGCCTTGCTTAATTATTGATTTTAGAAGAAAAGATAATGATAAGTACTATGTTTCTTGTAGTGAATTTTTGAAAAAATTAAAAGAAAATGATACAAACTACTTTGAAAAAATTATCACAGAGAATAAAAAAAATCTAATTGAAGATATAGAATCTACTTCTTTTAAGGATTTATTTGCTGTAGTTACAGGTAAAATATTATCTAATTTCAACAATTACAATAAGAAATTAAAACCACAGAGAAAGGGAGAGTTTTATGAGAAACTGGTTTTTATTTTATTTTCAATTCTCTTTAAAGTGGAAAGGTTGGGTGGACCCAATAAACATGATGGAAACGTCTTCATAGATAATAGCACTTTCATAGGATATGATACAAAAAATCTGACAAAAAACAATCTTGAAAGTTTTTTGAATAAAAAAACAAAAAAGTTCAAGGATAAGATATACATCAAAAAGAACAATATAAAACATTACTTCTTCATATTTGAGAATATCAATGAAGTCTTCTTTAAAGCATTAGTTACAAAGATAAAAGAAGATGTATCTGGGGAAGTATATATTAAAGCGTTTGATATTCATTTTATAAAGAATTTATTTGATAAGATAAATCAAAAAGGTATTGCCAATTATAGCAGAACTGATAAACAAAACCTCATAAATCAATTATTGGAAAAAAAGGACGAGATAATAAAATGAAGAATACATTGCCCGAAGGATGGAAGGAAGTTGAGCTTGGAGATATTTTTAACTTTCAAAAGAAATCAAATATAAAAGCGGGTGATAACCAAAAAGAAGGGAAATATAAATTCTTTACATCAAGTGATATTCAAAGCAAATTCATAGACAATGCGGTTTTTGATGGAGAATATTTAATATTTAGTACTGGTGGAAGTGCTGGAGTTCATTATTGTAATGAAAAATTTTCAACTTCAACAGATTGCTTTGTTGTGAAAGTTGACAATAGATTGATTGCAAAATACGTTTACTACTATCTTTTCACAAACATTCACATTTTAGAAGCAGGGTTTAAAGGAGCAGGATTAAGACATATCTCAAAAGAATATATTAAAAGAATAAAAATTGTTTTCCCTGAAAAAAAAGAGACCCAGCAAAAAATAGTCTCAATATTGGAAAAAGCGGAAAAAGCAAAAGAAATGCGAAAAGAAGCAGATGAATTGACAAAATATTTCCTGAAAAGCATTTTTATGGAGATGTTTGGAGATACTGAAAATAATGCAAAAAAAATAGAAATTAAGAAAATAGCAGATATATGTGAAGTCAAGACTGGAGGAACACCAGATAGAGCAAAATCATCTTACTGGGATGATGGAACTATTCCTTGGGTAAAAACTACCGAAATCAAAGAAAATACTATCTATAATGTAGATGAATTCATAACTTCCGAAGGATTGAAGAATAGTAATGCTACCATTTTCCCAAAAGGCACTATTTTAATAGCCATGTATGGTCAAGGAATAACTCGTGGAAAAGTTGCGAAACTGGGAATTGATGCTGCAACAAACCAAGCATGTGCAGCTCTTTTACCCTCAAAAAAATACAATACAGATTATCTATTATTTTGTTTAAAAATTTCTTATAATCGTCTAAGGGAATTAGGTAGGGGCGGAAACCAACCGAATCTAAATTTAAGTATTATAAAGTCTTTCAATATTATCTTACCATCATTAGAACTTCAAAATAAATTTGCTTCAATCGTCAATGAAGTTCAGCAAATGAAAGACCAACAGAAGCATTCAAAAGAGCATCTTGATAATTTATTTAATGCTTTAAAGCAAAAAGCATTCAAGGGGGGACTAACATGTTAGATTCAGAACTAAAATCAAAAATAAACTTACTGTGGAATAAATTTTGGAGTGGAGGTATCAGTAATCCTCTCCAAGCAATTGAACAAATGTCTTATCTTATTTTCATGAAAAGATTAGAAGATGAGGATGTTTCTAGAGCACAAAATGCTAAGCTATTGGGAAGTAATCATAATTCAATCTTTAAAGGAAATGAAGACTGTAAATGGTCTAAATGGACAGAAATGCCTGCTGAACAGATGCTAGAGCACGTTAGAGATACTGTATTCCCATTCCTGAGAAAGTTAAATGGAGGAGAGAATTCAGTTTATAGTAAATATATGAAAAATGCTTCTTTCTCCATACCTACCGCTTCCCTATTAGCAGAAGCTGTAAAAATAATCAATGATATGCACATTAAAGAGCAAAATAGAGACACGAAAGGAGATTTATACGAATATCTTCTAGGACAACTGCAAACAGCAGGAAAAAATGGACAATTCAGGACTCCAAGACATATAATCAAAATGATGGTAGAAATCCTCAATCCTAAATATGGGGACAAAATCTGCGACCCTGCTTGTGGAACAGCTGGTTTCTTGGTTAGTTCATTTGAACATATTTTAAAAAATAATACATCTGCAGATTTAGTCAAGGAAGGAAACTTTGCTGGAGATAAGTTAAATGAAAATCAATGGAGAATATTAAGAGAAGAAACCCTTTATGGATATGACTTTGATGATGTGATGCTGAAAATATCATTAATGAACTTGATGATGCATGGTATAAATAATCCGAATGTGGAACAAAAAAATACCTTATCAAAAAGATTTGATGAATCAAACTGCTATGATATAATATTAGCTAATCCGCCATTTAAAGGAAGCATTGATGAGTCAGAAATAGGAGAAAATTTTAGAACACAAACTAAAAAGACAGAACTATTATTCTTGGAATTGATGTTTAATCTTCTTACAAATAGCGGAAGATGCGCAGTTATTGTTCCAGATGGAGTTTTATTCGGGAATTCAAAAGCCCACAAGAAGATAAAAGAACTATTGATTGAGAAATGCAGATTAGATGCAGTTATATCTATGCCTTCAGGAGTATTCAAGCCATACGCAGGCGTTTCTACTGCGGTTCTTTACTTTACCAAAGGAGAGCCAACAAAGGAAGTCTTTTTTTATGATATGGAAGCAGATGGATTCAGCTTAGATGATAAAAGAGTAATAATCGAGCAGAATGACATACCAGATATTATTGAGCGATTCAAAAATAGACAGAAAGAAAAGCCGACAGACAGAAAGAAAAAATGCTTTTTTGTTCCTATTGCAGAAATTAAAGCCAACAACTATGATTTAAGTATCTCAAAGTATAAATTGATTGAATACGAAGAAGTTGAATATGAAAAGCCAGAAGTAATCAAGAAAAAGATTTTAGAATTAGAAAGTAAGATTATTGAGAAATTAAAGGAAATAAATATTTAGCCGTAGTTGCGGGATTCCTCTGTGTCCACTGAGCACTGGACATTCTCGCACAAGCTATTTAAGTTAAAATGTATTCTGTCTGATTTGGGGGATTAAATTGTATCAGGTCTCAAAAATAACCATAATTGTAATGATTGTTCTAGTTATAATTCCCTATGTTCTAGCAGCTTCAGCTGGGGATTACCTGAACGAATTCAATAACGAAGGGGAAATTTGTCAAGTAGTGGATGCTTTTAATTACCAAATACCTGCCCCAATATTTTTTGACAGCAATAACTATGCTTCAACTGTACCTGTATTCTATTACTGCAAAGCCAATAATTCAGAGATTATAATTGTGTTTGATATTTACAATCAAAAATTCTATGATGATAACACATTATCAGAAGCGATAGACTTAGGATTTATTCGGTATAACTTGAACACAGGAACGCTAAAGAACACAGATTTTATACATAGTGGAGCAGATGTATGTAGCGATATTTTTGGAAGTGAAGAATTAAATCAACAATCGGTAAACCTGGCAGCAGAAACCGCAATAGCCACCAAGCCATTATTGAATCCACAAACGGCAAAAGATGTAGTTACAGTAATAAAATTAGGTAAAGTAGCAGGTAAAATTGGCGAATTTAATCCGACATCCTTTATAGTAAGCATAGGGTGTAGTTATAATAATAAAAATCTCAAACAAGCCACTGAAGCCCTTGCACTATGCAATGGGTATCTTACAAACATAGGTAATGGACTGACAAGATACGGCTATGTGAGTGAGTTATCATCTTGCATACTGTCTGCAAAAACCACACTTAAAGGATATATTGATTCACCGCTATCTCAAGCAAGAGAAGTAGCAGATACACTTTATGCGCCTATAAAAGCACTCGTAATCAAACCATTATCGGATGCCATACAAGGAAAAACACCAGATATTGCAAATATAAAGATTGAAGAATCCGAAATGAGTATAGCGAGAAGAATCTACAACGACTTGGGAAGCAATGAAGCTAATCTTAATCATCCACAAAAAAATACCATGATTATTCAAGAAAAAAGAAGGATATCAGAAAAACAAACGACCTTTTCTCAAGCTTTGCTAATTACGCAAAATAGCTATGAAAGCACAAAGAAAATACAACCAAGCACAATTAATATTTGGATAACAAGTATGTTTATGACGCCAAATTATAACATATCAACTGGAATAGAATTCATAAACAATGCAAGTAACAAAATAAATAATGCTCAAAAACTTGATAATCAATACAGATTCAACACCGCAGTAGAATATCTAAAATTGGCAGACACTGATATCAATTCATCTAGTGAGATATTCGCCAGAGAAAATGCAATAGATAGAAGAACAAATTGGACAAGCATTATAGTCTCCATTCTTTTGGTGATAGTTGTATTTTTTATTATCAAGAAAATTGTACTGGATAATCAAGATAGATATTAGAAGCTGTTCTATTTATGAATAATCCAGGTAAATAATCTTTTAATTAATTTACTATTTATTTAACATGGTTTTATTTATAAATAAACCCATGATTTCTGGGAGGGGGTATTTTTTAAAGAGTATTAAGATGACTAAATCCTATAAACTTTACTTCTTTATATTCTTGAATTGTTGGATGGCTTTTTGTTATTACGACTCCCTTGATTGTGGTTATCATCTTAGCATCCTTACAGATTTGAGAAAGGTTATCTTGCACATGTTTTATTTTATCCAATAGACTCACTATATCAGTAACTGTCTCAGACCCTTTAAGATATGTGTACTTTTTCCCATCAACTACACCTTTTAAATCACGTTCTCGGTGATAATGTATTCTGCGATGTTCAAAATAAGGCTTTATATCCCAAACCTTGGTTTCAATAACATACAAAGTATTGCCTTTCCATGCTATATTGTCAATTTCTAAAGATGCTTGTTTTTTATCCGTATAATTTTGAATTAGGGTAAATCCTTGTTCACGAAGTTTTTCTGGAACCATTGTCTTTTCAAAAATCATAGAATGCTTATCAATTTCTTTTTTGAATTCTGAATCATAATACATGGGATAATAGAATAAACCCATTAACCTTATGAAATTGTGTGTAATAAGTAGATGATTGTCAACATTAAGAAAAAAAGGAAATACCTGTTTATTATCTTTGGAAAAGACTAAGTTATCGTATACAATATTTTTATCTAACTCTTTAAAATAGACTCTAACAGCTCTCTTAAATTCATGGGAATTTGTTTGTGTCATTAACCCTGTTTGCTGTCCAAATTTCTTAATAAAGGATAAAATAAACTGAGGAGATATTTTTACATCTTTCAGGTATTGAAGGTTAAATGTTTCTGCATACAATTTATTTTTAGTTAATGCCCCATAAAAAGCCAAAAGAGTAGGAAACAAAATTTGTATTGTCTCTTCTGGAGTTCTTTCAGTAGGAACTGGTTTAGATTTATTTATACGTTCATATTCGGCTTTGTGAACCTCAAAAAAAGCTTTTGCAGAGTCCTCATTCATAATTAAATTATCTTCAAATGATTCTAATATGGGGACATAATCCTCGTTGATTCTAAAACTAAAATTAGACATTAATCTATCTTTATCTATTGATTTCAGGTCGAATGAACTTTTTGATATGTAATGCCCTAAATCTTCTTCAATGAGAAATTTACGTTCGGCAATTCTTACAAATCCAGCAAATAAGTCTATCAGTTCAGGGGTATTTTTCTCATTAGCCTCATCATCGCCATCAACATCATAATCTTCCATCACTCTTTTTATTAAAAGGTTTACCGCAATAAATTTACTTAATTCAATAGATGGTTTTTCTGTGAAGAAGGTTGAAGCAATTTTTTCCCTATAGCCGAAAAGCCAAACAAGTAAACGTCGTTTAATGAACTTACCCAATACCTGTTTAAATCCGTTATCAAACCAATTTATTTGAGCCTGTGCAACACTAAGCGCAACATCTTTTGGTAAGAATTCTATACCATTACATTTTGGGCAGATTAATTCATTCTCTTGAAGTATTTGCCGTGTAGCACATTTTTGACAAGTCATAATTAATGTAGAACCTATCGAAGTTAAATATTTTACTTCATTCTCAAGAGATTATACACAGTTCCATAACTACACCCTACCTCGTCGCCTATCTGCTCTAAGGTCTTGCCTTCCTCACGTAGTCTATGTACTTCGTGACGGTTAATCTGTAAGGGTTTCCGACCCTGCTTAATAACACTCTTTCTTTTCCCTGCTAATACCCTTTCCCTTATGATATCCCTTTCGAATTCGGCAAATGACCCTATTATATTAAATAAAAGTTTGCCTGTAGAATCCATTGTATTTAGGTTCTGGCTATATGATATGAAGTCGATATTCTTCGTCTTTAGTTCTTCCATAATTTGTAACAGATGAAGTAAACTCCTTCCCATGCGGTCAAGTTTCCATACGAGGACGGCATCAAATAACCGCTTACGCATATCCTCCATAAACAAATTGAATTGTGGTCTTGAAGTCTTAGCTCCACTCTCTCCAATATCAGTATACTCTCTGTAGATGTCATACTTCATACGCTGGCAGTAATCCCTCAGCTCTTTCAGTTGCATATCGGGGCTTTGCTCATACGTTGAAACCCTTACATAAAGTGCTACTTTCAATTTAACTACCTCCCCCCTCCGTGTCTAATTAGGGACGTGGGGTGTTCTAATAATCCTCCTATATACCCGATTCAAAAAAAGGAAAGAGTTTTTCCTCTTTTATCATGGTTCGTCCCTTCTTGCTATTGAATGGGATAAATTCAATTGGTTCAATTGGTCGTGCATTGCTTCTGAATTCTTGTAATCGTTCATCGATGAAATAATCTACTCCATGATACGTGATTATTGGCAGTCTTCTCATGTTCTATCTGTCCTCCGGAAGCATTATTGTAAACTTGTCAGTTTCGTTTTGTTCCAGGTATACTGTTTTTCTGTCGCCATTAGGAAATTCTACTTTTCCTGAAAAGAAAGAATCTGGTTCTGTGAAGTTTTTGCTCTTTTTCTTGACGATAAACAGGCATTGATTGAGCAGGTCTAGTAAGTTTGGAAAGCTTATCTTTCCGTCTTTAACATAACCCTCTGACAATAAACTCAAAGTTACGTAATTGAATATTCCTTTCTCCCAATCCTTGTTTATTTTGGTTATATCGACCAGTATTCCGTCTTCCTCAGCTTGTTTGGATGAGTAGCCATATATTTCATCGCCAAAATCATCGTCTTTGTTCATCTTTGCACCTCCTTTTTGATAATGTAAATTTCACGTAATTTCTTGACCAATTCAGGGTCGGCAAGTATTATTTCAAACATCAAATCCTTAATGTCTATACTCGAAGAATTGGCAGGAACGTCTTTTGCGAATACTGCTTTTTCTAATGCCTCTTCCCTTTCTTTGATTTTACCAATGGCTAATGCCGTCTTAAGATTCAAAGGATAGCCACATTTGATACAGAATTGCGCATCGAATGGATTTGTGTATGAACAGACGCTATTGTGACATATCTGGACGTCTAATAGTCCTTTCTTTTCTTGTTCCTCTTTGGTAACCAGACCGTATGAAGTAAGAATCTTGTCGGCTACGTCTTTAGCGTTAAGGTGGACGTATGTTAGAGCCATTGGAGAATTAGGTTCCCACCCTGCATGGATTTTCAATTCAGATTCAGATAATACTCTTGCCATTCGTGTAAGATTTGTATGACGGAATAGGTGAGGATGAATATGTCGTGTTATTCCAGCTTGGCTTGCAACTTTTTGAAGGATATAGAACACAGCTGTAGGTGTCATTCTATGACCGAAATGTGAGCCTGAAGTTGAGACAAACAATGGTCTTTTAGGGTCATCTCTAAATGGATGATTCTTGAGCCAAAGACGTAAATGAGAAACAGAAATGAAAAGCTGATTGGTTCTTTCCCCTGTTTTTCCTCTTAGAATTATGGTTGCAACTTGGTGTCCATAATTTGTTCCATCGACTTTTATCTCACGTATTTTTAGGTCTTCAATATTGCAATTCATTAATTCGCTAATCCTTGCAGAAGAATCATATAAAACCGAAAGTATCGCCCTATCTCTTTCGTCAGGGCATTTCTCAATCATCGCCTTTACTTCATTGTCAGGGATTATTTCTTTTGGAATAACATCATCTTTCTCACTTTTACGTCGGGTGTTTAGCCATTCAACAACTTTAGGATATTGTCGAGGATGTTCCTCCCCAAACATTTTATAGATGAACCTGTAAAAATCAAGGATATTGCCAATGTACATCTGATTCATCTTTGGCTTATCGCTTGGCTTTTTCTTGGATAACCTCGCTTGAACCATAGTCAGATAATCTTGTATGTCCTTTCGTTTTGCTTGACGATATGTCTTATTTCTATCTTTGAGAAATACACCCAATCGCTTTATGTAATACAATCTACCGCAAATACTTGAGTTTGAGCAAACTTTTCCAGAAGTCATCTTATATTCGTAGAAGTCCTTTAAGGTTTTCAGGTTCTTAACATCTAATACTTCCTGAGGAAACTTCTTTCGGAGTTGGGCTTGAGTTAATTGTCGGGAATCTTTGCGTTTACAAACCATTATTTCGTTAGTTAATAATGCCTCTACTCTCCTCTTATTCTGTGATTCAAAAGTAGGTCTATCGGGTGTGTAGGCTTGGGGGTTTACATACGCTAATGCTATGTTTATGGGGAAGTTCGTATGCCTTTTGACATATTGATAGAAGTGGGTAATATGCGAGCGGTAATTCTTAGCTGATTGGTTTGTTAACTGCTTTTCAGCCAAGAAGGCATCAATATCCTTTGGGTCGGCAAGTTCGTAAGGCTTACTTAAGAATGCACCAAAAGCCAGTAATATCTTTGTCTTCTGATAAATGGCGTCCTCTTCATTGTAGCACCTGACATGATTAACCCATTTAAGTAAGAGTTCCTTCTGCTCATGGATGGTAATTTCATTGCCAAATAACTCTTCAATCCTTTCCTTGCTAATAAGTTCCATGTCATCTTAAGGAAGGAAATTTTGGCTTATATACCTCAACCACGAACGATATAAGTTAGGGTATTTTACCGACCAATTAATTTAAGATATAGGATTCTTAACTTGAAACATTAAATTTATAAGAACTTCTCAAAGTTTTAAAAACAAAAGATTTATAAAAAATGCAGTTAAAAGTACAGTATGAAATCGCTCTATTTTCTGCTCTTCATTATCCTCATTATTCCTTCTGTTTCAGCAACGGTGCTTCTTGATGAATGGAAATACAATTATGACACCTTCACGATAGATGAAGATATTTACAGCATTTACGCCTATGACAATTACTCTAAAATAAGGGTTAGGGTCAACGGGCTCGAAAATTACGTCGTGGATTTTGGAAAATGCACCAGAAACGGCTTAAAAGAATACTGTTTTAATGGAACAGATTGGGATGAACGCCTAGGAATAAACAAGTATGACCAAGTTGAACCAGCCTTGCACTTAAAATTTAATGAACTTGAACCTGACATTACCATAACAAGAGCATTTTCTGTAGCGCCTATGGAATTCGGAGAAACCAGTGTTGTTACGGTTACGATTGCCAATAAAGGGACAAAAGAAGCAGGCAACGTTTCCTATACGGACTTGGTCCCTTCAAACATGCAAATCATAACTGCATCGGAAAATGTCATCATTTACGGCAATAAAATCATGTGGAGCTTTGGAAGAATCACTCCAGGAAATGAAAAAACGTTCACCTATACGGTAAAAGCCATAGAATACAAAGACAAAGAGAACACTGCATTGGCAACGTACACCTATGAAGGCATTGCCAGCAACACCACCTCGTCAAAAGCACTCTTTGATGTCAAAACTCCTTACGATTTAACAACAGCTGCAAGCACAACAACACCAAACATCAACACTGTTTTTACCTACACTATAACCTATAAAAACAACGAACTTGAAAAGGACATTGAAAATTATTTTGTTATTCAGATACCAGAAGAACTTGCTATACTCACAGCGCCTTTGGGACTGCGAAAAGAAGGAAAAAAGTATTTCTATGAAGAGCCATTGCCTGCACAGCAGGAAAAGACCATGACCTTCCGTCTGCAGGGCCCCTATACGGGAACATACAATGTAACAACCACGGCAAACATCAACGTTAATGAAAAACAATTCTTTGAAAAAATAAACACAGGAGTAAAAATTCAAACCAGCAAGATAAGCCCTGAAATTTTATTTGACGTAGAGAACATTCGTGCAGGAGAGCCGTTCAAAGTATTCGTCAATTTATACAATAACGACGATAAAAATTCTTATGTAGCTATTCAAGCAAGCCTGGTATCTGAATTATTTAACGAAGCCATTTCGATAGACAGCATCGCTCCAGGAAACAGCTACAGCCTCAACAAAAGATACTATACTCCTTTAAGCGACACAGAAAAATCGATTGTCGTCAACATTACCGGAACGTTTAAAAGTTTAAATGGGGAAACATTCAGCTTGCACACACAAAAAACCCTCAGAATAGCGCCTATTAACCAGTCACTAAGCATCGAACAATCTGTTTCAAAAACAGAAGTGAAAAAGGGAGAAAACATCACGGTGTCGGTAACCGTAACCAACCATAAAGACGACTCTCTCTTCAATGTTCAAGTGGATGATTATTTTCCTCAAGAACTGGTACTCATCCAGGGAAAGCCATCTGTTTTAATAAGTTCTCTTCGTGGCAACGAAAAAAAAGAAGCGTACGTGTACAAGCTGCAAATTCCTGAACAGTATTCTTCTGATAAAGTAACCATCATAAGCAAATTTTCATCCATTCTCCAGGGACAGGAATATTCCAAAACTATAGAAACGGTTATTGCCGTAGCGAATGCAACTCTTGCTGAGGGGAATACAACAGAAAATCAGACGCAAAACCAGACTGCGCAGGAAAATGCCGAGAACAATACAGGCATTCCTGAGAATAAGAAAGATGGATTTTTCACCACCTTCTGGAATGACATCAAGTCATTTTTTAGCGATCTTTTCGGCTGAGAGTAAACTTTATAAGCCAAAATAAATTCATCGCTCTATGGCAAATGAAATAGTCATTACGTATGAAGTGCTTTTTGACCTTTTGCGCAGAGAAAAAAATAGAGAAGAATTGCAAGAATTAGTGCCTGATTTCTATGAGCAAGTGCTTGCCTACCTTGAAGAGAAGCAAAAAATGGTAACGCACGATTCAGAGGTATTCGGCAATGAAAAAGCAAAAATACAAATTGCGAACATTAAAAAAATCGTGAAAGAATTATATGAACGAAGAGAGAGAAAAATCATAAACCTTGCGCTGTATAAATCAAGAGTGAAAAGCAACCTTATCGACACAAGAGCATTGCTCCATCAGGAAAAAGACTTTTTCAACGACCTGACTTTGCTGTTGAATCAAACAAGGGAAACCATGCTTGATACTGTTCTCTTGATGAAAAAAATAGAAGCCCATACACCTCACAGCACTGCAGAAGAAGCTACCGCGCGAGAACAGCCAACAAGTTCAGATGAAGAAAAACAAGATGAAACCAAGCTCATCAGATTTACCCATGCAGTTCCAAAATTTCTAGGGACCGCAATGGAAATATACGGACCTTTTGAAGAGGAAGATATTGCGAACTTACCTTCAAAAATTGCACAAGTGCTTATTGAAAAAGGACGCGCAGAAGAAATCGCAAAGTAGCGCATAAGAGAAAAATAAAAAAATTATTTGGTTACCGCATCCAATAATCGTTTTAGAACAGCATCAAGAGCTATAAAGAAGTTAGAATCGACTTCTTCTGCAGCATGAATTTTTCCATTGTCGACAACTTTTGCATGCAGTTCATACTTCTGGCTGTCTCCTTGTTTATGAACATCTTTTTTTGTCAGGGTCAGCCGTTCAAATTTTTCGCACCGCTCGCTTATTTTTTTTGCATAATTTCCTACAATTTTCTTGACGACAATAAGCTCGCCGCTGTCCATCTCGCGAAAGCCAACTAATGCAATATTGCCTCCTAATTCCATCATGCTATCACCTTTCGTTCCTTTAAGCAGTAGGAAGATCCTGTGCATTTGCAGGTGCAACGAATAATGCAGCGTCTGCAGTTAAGGAATAGCTTGTTGCTGTCATCTCAGACTGCACGCCGCTGTTTTCCATTCTCGTATACAGAGGAACTCCCTCTGGAGAATAGCAGTACAGTGCAGTAACATCCTGAGAGGTTACGGAGAAGCATTCGGCAGTGACTCCTGCAATCACTTTTGAAGGCGCTTTCACGACAGCATATTCTGAAGGGTTGCTTTCAATATTTGCGCTTTCGCTTTCCTGAATTGCCCCTTTATAGCACATGTCTTGTCCGTTAATCACCGTGCAAGAATAGAACATATCGTCAAGTACAAGCGAAAAAGTTTGCATGCCCTGCGTTTCAGTTTCTGTTCTCACTTTAGAAGGGCCTTGCATAGCCAGCGTCATCGTCGTATCGGTTGTTCGTGACTGCGCAGTTGTTTTCACATCATACTCGACAGTAAATGTAAGCGCATTCTTTTTCTGGATAAAACTTGAAAAGATTCCTGCATCTGCTGATGCATCTTCTTCAGGCTGGCCTTCGTCCATGGATTCCTGCTCATTATCTTGCGCAGCATCAGAGCTGTCATCAGCAGTATCATCTTGCATTTCTGCTGCCTGTTGAGGAGTACACCCCAAAACAAGGAAGACCATAAAGAACACACTCATCACCAACATCATTTTTTTCATACAATCACCCAGCAAAACATCTTGATCAAAACTATATAAACTTTTCTATTTTTTTGAGCAAAAAAAAGCAACAACAACGATAAAAAATTCCACAATCTTTATAAATAACCTCTGAATTGTAGACACTATGAAGAGAAGTTCTCGTCGATGGAAGAAAAAAGGCCAGATGCGCTGGAAGTGGCAGAGAAAGAGAATGAAAAAGGAAAAGCGCAAACGAGTTAAGAAGTAAAATAAGAAGTACCATTGTTCATGTTAGAATTTTCTAATTATTTTTTTTGATGCAAAGATGTTTTCAGTCGAAATAATAAAAAATAACATTAAAAAAAACCACAAAGCTTAAATATAACCCCCCATTCCTTTAGAAAACATCAACACCACTGTCGCTATTCTACACAAATGGACCATCCATTTGGAGACAGCCATTTGCAATATTTATGCTTGAAAAACATTTCAAGTATATGTAGGAAAATAGGCAACAATTCTTTTAAGTATCAAAATAATTTCTTGCAACAATTCCCGTTGATCCTGCGGGAGGTTGCTGCTATTGGGATTCGACTAAGCCATGCAAGTCTGGTAGCAATACCGGCGACATGCTCAGTAACACGTCGATAATCTGCCCTTAGGTCAGGGATAACCTCGGGAAACTGAGGGTAAACCTTGATAGAAGAGACGCTCTGGAATATAGCTCTCTTTGAAACTCGAGCCTAAGGATGAGTTGGCGGCCGATTAGGCTGTTGGCGGTGTAACGGACCACCAAACCTATGATCGGTAGGGGCCTTGAAAGAGGTAGCCCCGAGAAGGACACTGAAACACTTGTCCTAGCCCTACGGGGTGCAGCAGGCGCGAAAATTTTACAATGCACGCAAGTGTGATAAGGGGATCCCAAGTGCTTACACCTAGTGTAGGCTTTTTTCAAGAGTAAAGATCTTGGAGAATAAGTGGTGGGCAAGACTGGTGCCAGCCGCCGCGGTAACACCAGCGCCACAAGTGGCAATCGTTTATTTGGCCTAAAGCGTCCGTAGCTGGAACTGTAAATTTCTTGTGAAATCGTTGGGCTTAACCTAACGGCGTGCAGGAAACACTGCAGTTCTTGAGACCGGGAGGAGTCAGAAGTATTTCAGGGGGAGCGGTAAAATGCTATAATCCCTGAAGGACTACCGGTGGCGAAGGCGTCTGACTAGAACGGTTCTGACAGTGAGGGACGAAAGCCAGGGGAGCAAACCGGATTAGATACGAGAAATCCTGACGGATTTCTGGAATTAGCGAATGAGTTTGCAACAATCCTACTTCATCGCTAAAGAAAGAAATTATTATGAGGATTTTACTCGCTAATTACCCGAGTAGTCCTGGCTGTAAACGCTGCGAGCTAGGTGTTGCACATTCTTCAAGAATGTGCAGTATCGAAACGAAGGTGTTAAGCTCGCCGCCTGGGAAGTACGGTCGCAAGACTGAAACTTAAAGGAATTGGCGGGGGAGCACTACAAGGGGTGCGGCGTGCGGTTTAATCTAACTCAACGCAGAACACCTTACTAGTGGCGACGGCAGGATGAAGGTCAATCTGAAGGGTTTACCTGACGAGCCGAGAGGTAGTGCATGGCCGCCGTCAGCTCGTGCCGTAAGGTGTCCTCTTAAGTGAGGCAACGAGCGAGACCTGTATCTGCAATTGCTAACAGCCTCTGGGACTGAGCACATTGCAGGGACTGCCTTGGAAACAAGGAGGAAGGTGCAGGCTACGGTAGGTCTGTATGCTCCAAATCCACTAGGCTACACGCGCGCAACAATGGTAGAGACAATGGGATGCAACCCTGAAAAGGGAAGCTAATCCTCGAAACTCTATCTTAGTTCAGATTGAGGATTGGAACTCATCCTCATGACGACGGAATCCCTAGTAATCAGAGTTCATCATACTCTGGTGAATACGTCCCTGCTCCTTGCACACACCGCCCGTCAAACCAACCGAGCAGGGTTTAGATGAGACTTAACTCTTTGGTTATTTCGAATCTAAGCTCAGTGAGGTGGGTTAAGTCGTCACAAGGTAGCCGTAGGGGAACCTGCGGCTGGATCACCTCCTTTTTTCCTACATATCATTTTCACTATAGGGGCCCGTAGCTCAGCGGTAGAGCGCCGCCCTTGCATGCCTTCAAAGAAAGGCGGAGGCCTCGGGTTCAAATATTGGGTCCTCAGGACTCACTGAAAGTCCCGACGGGTCCATTTCATATTCATCAATTCATTACAGCTTTCAATAACTAACGAATATTGGAGGCTTGGTTGATAACAGATATCCCATATCATGTTAAGTGAAACCGTACATAATTCACATAAAGGCAGAGACGCTATTAGGTGGATAGCTTGGCTCAATACAACGATGAAGGGTGTGACAAGCAGCATTATGCTCCGGCGAGGTGCACGTAACCGTTGAACCGGAGGTACCCGAATGTGACTTCACTTTAACTCCGAAAGGAGGGAGAACGCAGGGAATTGAAACGTCTTAGTACCTGCAGGAAAAGAAACCAATTGGGATGCCGTGAATAAGAGCGACTGAAAACGGCAAAAGGCAAACCGAATCTGTTGTTGTAAGACAATAGGCATGTGGTGTTCAGACTGTTCTTTACATCCTACTCTAACCATTTGAAGTTTTCTGGAAAGAAACGCCATAGAGGGTGATAGCCCCGTAAGAAAGCTTAGAGGGACTTGAGCAGTATCTAGAGTACCATCTCTTGGATATGAGGTGGGAATATGGGAGGCATCAACTTCCAACCTTAAATATGTATTGAGACCGATAGAGCACTAGTACCGCGAGGGAAAGCTGAAAAGAACTCCTAACAGAGAGTTAAAAGATCTTGAAACCTAATAGCTATAGTGAGATGCGCAGCAATGTGCATCGTTCGTTTTGAATAACGCGTCGGGGAGTGTATTTGAGTAGCGAGGATAACTACAAGGTATCCGAAGGGAAACCAAATGCCCGCAAGCAATGAGGGGCAGGGTATGAAAGTGCCTGCTAGTTACTTGGATACAACCCGAAGCCGCTTGATCTAGGCCAGGATAAGGTGAAGCCCTGGTAAAACAGGGTGGAGGCCTGCAGAGGTGTTACGGGCAAGTATTCTTCTAATCTTGGTCTAGGGGTGAAAAGCCAATCGAAAGCGGCGATAGCTGGTTCCTGCCAAAATTGGCCGTAGTCAAGCCTCTGGCGAGATAGTTAAGATGGTAAAGATACGGATTGGGGATTTAGGGTCCGAAAGGATTCGGTCCCCTGTCCAACTCTAAATGTCTTAACATCGTAGACCCAGGGAGACGGGGGCACGGGGTAAGCTTGTGTCCCTACAGGGGAACAACCCAGACTGCAGTTAAGGTCCCAAAATACCAGTCAAGTGTGAAAGGGTGAAGAGTGTTCACCGCCTAAGACAGCGAGGAGGTTGGCTTAGAAGCAGCCACCCTTTAAAAAGTGCGTAACAGCTTACTTGTCGAGGTTGTGAGCCTCTAAAATGGACGGGGCTAAACTGGTTACCGATACTGCAGACTTCTGAAAAGAATGTGATAGGCAGGCGTTCTGCAAGGGCAGAAACGATCTTGAAAGAGATTGTGGACCTTGTGGAAATGAGAATCCCGATGAGAGTAGGAACAGAGTACTGTGGGAATCAGTACCACCGAAAGGGCAAGGATTCCTTGGCAACGCAAATCAACCAAGGGTTAGTTGGTCCTAACTACCTCCCTAATTGGGAGTAATGAGGAAAGGGCAACAGGTTAATATTCCTGTACTGCTTAAGTATGTGCGGCAACGCAAGACGCATTACCAACCCTTCGGGCTAGACAAGCACTGTACAAGTGTTAAAAAGAATATATCTGTAGAGTCTCGTAATGAGGAGAAGCAGATAAAATCTTTGAATAGTAGATCGTATGGTCT
Source organism: Candidatus Woesearchaeota archaeon (assembly GCA_003599145.1). Taxonomy (GTDB): domain Archaea; phylum Nanobdellota; class Nanobdellia; order Woesearchaeales; family UBA9642; genus SURF-58. The sequence continues at coordinate 105,064 of QZIT01000005.1, forward strand.
ATCTTGTCAATGCCTGGAGGCCATGAAAAGGGAATGCGGAAAAATCTTAAGCATCCATACCAAGATCCAGCACAGGTGCCCCAAGGTGAGTAGCCTAAGGTGTGAAGGTGTAATGTAGTTAAGGGAACTCGGCAAATTAGCCCCGTACCTTCGGTATAAGGGGTCCCTGGATTGGTGTTCGTATGAACGCTTTCCCAGGGCGCAGTGACTAAGGAGGTCCGACTGTTTAACAAAAACACAACTTCCTGCGAGCCCGTAAGGGTGTGTATAGGAGGTGACGTCTGCTCAGTGCCTGTCTCATAACCTCCTTTTCAAGGGAGATAAGAACAGGTAAACAGCGGGGGTAACTATAACTCTCTTAAGGTAGCGAAATACCTTGTCGTTTGATTGACGACGTGCATGAATGGCGTAACGAGATCTCCACTGTCCCTAACTACAATCCTCCGAACATCCTGTCTGGTGCAAAGGCCAGAGATTCCCAGTGGGAAGTGAAGACCCCGTGAAACTTTACTGTAGCCTGTGGTTGTGGTGCGAGTTTTGATGTTCAGGCTAGGTGGGAGTGCAAACGAAAGTTGAGAAACCACTCTTCATTGCTTGCATCACTTATTGGTTAATCCAAAACAGCCATTGGTGGACAGTTTGGCTGGGGCGGCACACCGTTGAAAGGATATCAACGGTGCCCGAAGGTTGACTCAAGCCGGTCAGAAATCGGCTGTAGAGTGCAAGGGCAAAAGTCAGCCTCACTGGAATTTTAACATGACGGATTCCAGGGAAGAAATTCAGGCCTAGCGAACCTCCTATGCTCCTTGATGGGGCGAGGAGATGACCGAAAAGTTACTCCGGGGATAACAGAGTTGTCGCGCCCGAGAGTTCATATCGACGGCGCGGCTTGCTACATCGATGTCGGCTCTTCCTATCCTGGCGCTGCAGAAGGTGCCAAGGGTGGGGGTGTTCACCCGTCAAAAGGGATCGTGAGCTGGGTTCACAACGCTGTGAGGCAGTTGGTTTAATATCTACTGGGAATGTTAATGTCTGAGAGGAAGGAGCATTTAGTACGAGAGGAACGATGCTTCGGAGCCTCTGGTTTACCAGTTGTCTAACAAGGCACGCTGGGCAGCTACGCTTCGTGGGATAACAGCTGAAAGCATCTAAGCTGGAAACCCTCCTCGAAAAGAGACATTGGAACTCCCATAAAAGATGGGTTTGATAGAAGTGGGGTGTAAGCTTCAAGGTAACGAGAAGTTCAGCCCGCACTCACTAACCGTTCCAAGCCTAATGAATTATGTACGGTTTTCTCTTTTATTTTAGATTTTCTCGTTCATACTATTTTTTGCTAGTCATAGCAATATTTAAATAACAAAAATCGCATGTTAAAAGATTCAGAGTTTAATCTTAGGAATAATGCGATTTTTGGAATAAAAAATTGCATACTAAATTAGGATATTTAAAACCGTTAATTTTTTATAACTGAAATTATTTCTCCAAGCATGGGTCTGGTAAAAGATTATTATGAGGGAGTTACTTTTTCAGATGAACCCGTAAGTGCATTGGATGTTCTCAGATGGTCTCCTCTTCATAATCCTTTAAGAGAGGCGTTAAAAAAATATGATGCGCAACTTCCTGTATATGCAAAGACTTCACACGGAGATACTTCTTGTCATTCAAATGTGAAAGCATGGGGTTTGCCTGATGATATACATGCAACAGCAACATCGAGAACACTCGTAGACGTACATGATAAAACATTAGAAGTTACTCTTGTTGCAGACTTCCGCAGGTTTCTCGATGGCAAATATACGTATCCTGGAATCGCATATTTCTTTATTGATAAATGGTATGATAAGTTTCAAAATGAAAGAAATGAGCGAGAGCAATCAAAAGATAAAATCGTTGTTTGCCCTCATGTTCCTAGTTTAGCAAATCTCCTTATTTTTAAGCTTAGTTTAGGTCATGATACACAGGGAATTTATGAGCTTACTACTATTAACATAAGCGATGTATGGACACCAGAAAGTTATCGAAAACGCCCAAATGATTTTACTGATAAATTGGAAAAAGTTATCGGAGATACGTTAATGGAACAGAGTTTCCGTCCCTCTGCTGTTCAACCAGCAGATATTGATAGAATGTTTTTTCTCTATGAGCGTTCCCAAGATGGAGGCACTTTGAAGCTACCTTATCCTATTATCACTCCCATAAGAGTTGATTTGGCATTGACGCTTGCTGCGAATCTGGCTAAAAAGATAGAGACGCTTGCAGAATTTCCTGCTGCTCACTAAGCTTCTTCATAAAGTATATAAAAGAGCATGATGGATAGGTAACAATGAACAATGCCATAACAGAAGAAAAACTGAACAAGTATCTTGATTTAACCAAAAAAGCCCTTGCCCTAGTAAAAAAAGCAGAGAAAGATGACAAACGCATGAAGGAAGTGGAAGATTTAATTGACCTGTCTGAAAGGTATTACAGCGATGCATTACATTTCAAAGAGAAGGGGGATTATGTTCTTGCGTTTTCAGCAGTGAATTATGCACACGCTTTTTTAGATGCAGGCGCAAGATTAAAGCTGTTTAAGGTTTCTGATTCTTCGTTATTTATGGTTGATGAAGAGTAGAACTGCGTGTTCATAGTAACCACTTAAAAGTAATAAAAATAGAAAGATTTATAAAGTAGCATACACTACAAAAAATAATGGGAAAAAAAGAAACCCAAGCAATGCGCTCATTTGTGCAAGGCGTTTTAGAACAGTCTCCTAGAGTAAAAATACAAAGCACCCTTGACGATAAAATTTTTCTTACAGACTTGCAAACAGGAAACCCTGTTGAAGTGTATCTTCATGGCGGTCCAACAAAACAAAGCGACTTTCATATCGAACAGCGATCAGCATACGATGGCAGCAGAGGAGTTATTCATGTTTTCTTCAAAGATGGAGAACACTATTTTTTAAAGCTTGCAGATAGAGAATCCTTAAGAGCTGATAAAAGCCTCAAGGTATATACAGTATCCCAAATAAAGCAAATGGTAAGTTTACGCACAATTGAAAAATTGGCATTGCGGTTAACAGACACCTTAACCTATTATAGGCCTGAAGAGGAAAACAGGGCGCAAGCAATAGAAGTTTTTCAGATGCTGCCCGTAACATTAGACTACAGCCATTTACAGGGAACAAACGAGTTTGCCAGAGGTCAGCGTATTTCCGTTGACTATAAGCTTCCTGATTTATTAAAAAGTATTTTTGACGGCACAACTTTGCAAATTGGCTATCATGGAAACAAACTGCTTCCGAAATTTGTATAAAAAGAAAATTATATAAATTCTTAAGAAAATAAAGAGTGCATGAAGATTATTTTTATGGCAATAGTGCTGCTTTTTCTTACTGCCTGTTCTTTGGCTCCTAAAAACAGCCCAGAACCCACAGGAAATACAGTTATAGATAACAGCTGCGTGTTAAACAGCGATTGTTATGCAACCGGCTGCAACAGAGAAATTTGCTCAACGCAGGAAACAGCATGGTCTGATTGCGAATGGAAACAGGAATACAGCTGTTTATTGAGAACATCCTGCAGCTGCCTCAACCAAACCTGTCAATGGGATACGGCAAACGAGCAATACCAATTCTGCATGAAAGGCGTAGAAGGCGCAAAGAAATTACAGAAAAATTAATACAAAGCAACAATCAGCCCTATAATCATTCCCAGAACACTGCCTACAGCCAGATCAATAATAAAATGCTTCTTGAGATAATATCTTGAATAGATAATCAACACGGTGAGTATCAATAACAGAACGAATAGACCAGTGCTCAAAGTCAGCCCGACAATAAGTGCAAAAATGATTGAATTTGGCGCATGCAAGCTCGGAAAGGATGAGGCATTTAACCTGTGCAAAAACTTTTTTGGCTTTTCTTTATCCAATGGCCTATATTTAAAGTAAAAAAAACGTATGGTTGCAACAATAACCGTAGATATGCCTAAAGCAATCAGAAGCTTCAAAAAAAGAGTAAAGTCAATAAAGAGTAAAAAGACAAGCGCTATGCCATGAAAAATCATGCTTCCTAGCGCAGTGAGATTTTCAAAAAACTCTCTGACAAGATTCATCATATGATGAGAAATAAGGGGTTATATAAAGTTATGGGTTCATTTGGTGCATGCGCCAGACATTTTTTGACCAATCAATTGTTTCTGATAACGCAAGAACTTGAGGCATGTTTGTGATATATTCATTTATGCTTTTTGTAGTTTTTCTGTACTCTGCCTCTTTGCCTAGCATGAGCAAGGTGTCTTCAGGGATCTGCACCATGGAGCGTTTCATTCCTTGAAGTGTCCATTTCAATGGCATTGCAACAGCAGCTCCAGGCCAGTCTCCTACTTGGTAATAGCCGAAAAAATCAACAAAGGGTATGCCGTCTGGATGGGCTCCAAAACTGCCTAAAACAAATGTGTAAGGACCTAATTCTTCATGTTTTTTAAAAATGTCTTCAAGGAAATCTTGTACTCCGGATGTTTCAAAAACATCAGGTTTAAAATCTACATCAGATGAAGAAATTCGTTCATGCCTCAAATAGTCAATTGCAGAATGAGCAACATAAATTCTCACAGGAGGCTTGTTCAAGGGAAAATTAACCGCGGCTGCATACATGTTGTGGAGAACTCTTTTAGAGTTTATAAACGTTTAGAAAAAAAAGAGAAAAAAAATTACTTCATCTTCTTTGCTGCATCCTTGCTTACTACTCTCCAGCATTCATGCGTACCAGGTGCTGGCGCTTTTGCAACGACGAAGAATCGTCCTTTTTTCTCAACAAGCTTATATTTATCGGTTTTAAACTTTTTTTTGCTTTTGACATCAAAAAACTCCATTGTTTCCATAATATCACCCTACTGCAATAAAACACCATCCCATTTATATACTTTGTGGTGGTCCTATTCAGAAAATGCGCAATATTGTTAGCATCAAAAAATAGTAAAAGCAGAAAAAATTCATAAAAAAAAGAAAAAAGTAAGAAGAAACACCCAGAGAAAAAACCACAAGCTTTTTAAATAACGTGCATTTCCTTGAAATACAAAAAGGAGTGTACGAGGAGGGTTTAACTATGGCTAAAACTAAAGAACATATAAACATCGTGTTTGTCGGACACGTTGATCACGGTAAAAGCACTACGGTAGGTAGATTAATGTACGATTCTGGAAATGTTGATGAACAAGCAATGAGAAAATTAAAGGATAAGGCAAAAGAGCTTGGAAAAGCAGGATTTGAATTTGCCTTTGTCATGGACAACTTAAAGGAAGAACAGGAAAGAGGAGTGACCATTGATTTGGCTCACAAGAAATTTGAAACTCCAAAATATTACTTTACGGTTATCGATGCACCAGGCCACAGAGACTTTATCAAGAACATGATTACAGGAGCATCGCAGGCAGATGCAGGCGTTTTAGTTGTTTCTGCAAATCCAGGAGATGGAGTGCAGGCTCAGACAAAAGAGCATGTCTTTTTGGCAAAAACCTTTGGTGTTCAGCAGATTATTATAGCAATCAACAAAATGGACATGGCAAAGTACGATGAAAAAAGATTCAACGATGTTAAAGAGGAAGTTACCAAGCTATTAAAGAGCGTTGGCTATAAAACCGATGACGTGCAGTTTCTTGCAATAGCTTCCTTCCCGGGAGACAACGTTGCAAAGAAATCTGAAAACATGCCATGGTACAAAGGACCTACCTTGTTGGAGGCTTTGGACAACTTAAAAATTCCTGAGAAACCAATCAATTTGCCATTACGATTGCCTATTCAGGATGTCTATAACATTACCGGTATAGGCGTTGTTCCTGTAGGAAAAGTGCTTACAGGCAAAGTAAAAGTAGGCGATAAAATCGTTGCTGTTCCTGGAAGAGAAGGAAAAGGCGTTCATGGAGAAATGAAGAGCATGGAAATGCACCATGAAAACATGACTGAAGCCCTTCCTGGAGACAACATTGGATTTAACGTTAGAGGATTCAACAAGAAGGATATAGCAAGAGGCGACGTTATTGGACATGAAGACAATGTGCCAACAGTTGTAAGCGAATTTACAGCACAGATTGTTGTTTTAAATCACCCAAGCGTCATCACCATTGGCTATACTCCTGTATTCCACATCCATACTGCACAGGTAGCCTGTCAGTTTACAGAAATAGTCAAAAAGCTAAATCCGGCAACAGGAGAAACCTTGCAGGAAAAGCCAGACTTCATTAAAAATGGAGATGTAGCCATTGTTAAAGTCAAACCAACGTCACCATTAGTAATTGAGACATTGAAAGAAATACCTCACATGTCCAGATTTGCTGTAAGAGATTCCGGTAACACGGTCGCAGCAGGCATGTGCATCGAACTCGTGAAAAAATAAAAAAAATTTTTATCTTTTCATGGTGAACGTAGGTTTATCATGGGGAAAACCAAATGCAAAAAGCCAGAATCAAACTAGCCAGCACGGATATTGACAAAATCAATGAAGTGTCTGAGTACATAAAGAATATTGCAGAGAAGACAGGTGTAGTGATGAAAGGCCCCATACCTTTGCCTACCAAAAAGCTTAGAATTACCACAAGAAAAAGTCCCTGCGGCAATGGAAAAGCATCCTGGGAAAGATATGAAATGAGGGTGCATAAGCGTTTGATTGATTTGGGCATTGATGAACGCGCATTGCGTTTGGTTATGCGAGTGCAAATTCCTGAAGGACTCAATATCGAAATTGAGATGATTGATGAATAATTCTGAACTTGTTCAAGAATTCAAAGAAAAATATCTTGTTCTGGCAAAAAAGCATGGCTTGCCTTCATTTGAAGAGTTGAATACGGAATTTCTTCTTGAAGATTTTATTCAATTCAAAGGATATGTTCCACAGCTTGTTTTAAGAGCAGTGAGAAATATCTTGGTTGATCATTTTTACCAATGGGTTAATTTTCTGCATAACTTTGTCTTTCCCAATCAGCAGTCCTTGATTTATATGAGCGAGCACAACTATCTTACTGAAGAAGATAAAGCACATATTGAAACCATCATCAACAGGCTCATGTTGGTGAATAGGTATAATATCAAGCTGGATATTGACAAAAATGAGGAAAAGGATGCGTTGTTCATAAAAGAAAAGTATGCAGAATGGCTTCAGTGGAAATCAGAATTAATTGTTATCACCGATAAGCTTGAAGATTTTTGGAAGAAAAAGAATTAGCGTTTCACAACCTGAAAGCGTTTATTTCTTTTGACTGATTTTAACGCATAATCCGCAATATTCTGTTTTTTTGCCCAAGCATGCGCAGATGCTTCTGTAGAAAACGTTTTAGGTCCGTGTTTTTTTTCAGCAGGATGAAAAATAGTATAATGCTTATGGGCGCTTCCCAATCCTCTCAAGCGTTTAACTCTGGTGTGAATCTTTTTTGCCATGGTGTTTGATTTTTGCAGGGATATATAAATGTTTCTAAATTTTTGCAAGAGAAAAAATATTTTAAAAAAAAAAACGCCGTGGCCCGGATTTGAACCGGGATATCCTTGCGGAAACCAGCTCTCAAGGCTAGCGCAGTACCAGGTTGCACCCAACCAGGGTTGCGGTGCTAGCAAAACCCTGTTTTGCGTTGTGCCACCACGGCATATCTATAAAGAAAAAGTAATTGTTTTTAAAGGTTGTTAAAAAAAGAAAAAAATTAAAGTTTAGTTTCACTGCTATTTTGATTCTTCAGCTCATCCAAAAACCTTGCATAAGCTACTTGTGCAGAATCAAAGACAGGGCCTTTGGTATAGTTATAAACAGAAGAAGGACTATACACTTTCAACGTATCAAGCTGCCCATACGGTCTTGCACTGTCAACATACTCTTTTTTTCCATTGCTTTCTTGAACTTCAAGAGTAAAAATATGGTCTGCAAAGCCATGGATATTATCGGTAAAATGCCATTGAGCATTTTTTCCCTCGAGCGTTGTTGTATGTTGAACCATTTCTGCAACAGGCGCTATTTCTTTGTAAAATGCGTCATAGGCATTCCATGTTTGTACAGAGTTATACATTGAATACCCGACAGTGCCTGCTAAAACCAATACAGCTGTTGCACCTATGACTTTTGGAATTAAAGTATCTAAATCCATTTTTTCACCTCGTATATGTTTCAAAACCTTTTTGCAATTCAAACAAAAAATCCATTGCTTTTCTTTGATATTCTCGAGCAAATTGCTCTGAAAGAGCCAATGCGCGGTTTCTCAAGTGCCTTTTATCCAAGTATGCCTGTCTTGGAATACCGCTATGCGTCATGATAGAAAAATGCTGCTCAAAGTGATGAGTCATTTTCATTCCAATACCAATAGTATTATCGTCTGTAACGTATCGCAAAGCATTGCTTGCTGAACGCAAGATTGCATAAAAATAAAGTTCCAATTGTTCACTTGGTTCTGTAAAGTTCAGATCAAATAAGGTATTGCGCATAATTGAGCTATTCTGAATGGTTTTCCAGCCTAGATAACATCCACGATTCATATCGACAAGATTTCTAAGATTAGCAATTCCTAATTCCCCATAGAGAAGTTCTACATTATCGACATCTGGAATTTTTTGTATATCGCCTAAAGGCTTTCCTAAATAAGGCATTGCATCTTGCCAGGATCGTTTGACTAATAAAAGAGGAGAGCGTTTATAGGATTCTTCAGTATGCAAAATGAAATGAATAAAAATCTCATTTTCTTTTTCAGATGCCGGTTTAAAAGGACCGTCTGCAATAGCGTAAAGAACGTCTGTTTCTTGAGTCTGATTATGTTTAAGCTCTTCAAGAATGCTTTGTAAAGTTGCATATTTATCTTTGGTCATAGGTCCTTGGACAATCACAACATTATCAAGGTCATTGATTTTCTCTAGTACTCTCGTTTCAACAGGTTCTCCTATTAAGGTTGCAGATACGATAAAATCAAGCTCCTGCAGTCTTTGTTGAAGCTGTTTTTGAACCTGAAGAGCTATTTGTTTTGGCATTTTAATCACTATCTAATAGTATCAAAACACCTATATCAATATATGCCACACCTATAGGTGTTGCAAATCGAAATTTTTATAAAGAAAGAACGCTATGAAGCTGTATGGACCTTTCAGAACTTGGTTTAAGCGATTATGAACAGAAAGTGTACAGTTCATTAGTGCAATTAGGGTTAAGCGCAGCAGGAGAAATAGCCTCGCATTCAGGAGTATCCTATGGAAGAATCTATGAAGTGCTTTACGCATTGCAAAGAAAAGGACTTGTAGAAATTGTACCTGAAAAAACAAAGAAGTTTATCGCAAGCAATCCCAAAAACCTTCTGCAATTAATAGAAAAAAAGGAAAAACACCTTGAACATATTAAAAATAATCTGCATCAACTAAAAAAATTCTATGATGAATCAAAAGAACATCCAGTAACCATGGTCATAGGAAAAAAGAACTTCTATAAAGTTACCCAAGAACAGCCAAAGCAAAAGCAGTATTCCTATACGGTAAGATACATAACTGATCCCCATCCTATGTGGATGAGAGAGCATAAGGAAAATGTAGCGCAAGGATTAAAGGTAAAAAGCCTTGTAAGGTATGATAAGGAAACCAAAAAAAACGTTGATAAGTTTATCAAAATGCATCCTGAAGTAAGAAAAATACCCAATGAAGGCATCGCCATGCACTTACAGGATGATGACTACATGTTTATCGCCATGATTAAATCAAACGTAACCTTAGTTATCAGGGATAAGCCATTTATCAAGCTGATGAAGCATTTATTTGAACAAACCTATACAAATGCAGAAACTATCGATACCTAGCCATATTCAAGTAGCTTTTAATCTCTATTTCCAGTTCGTCTGCGTGCTGTCTCAGCATCTGTTCGTTTCTGTAGACATAGCCTTTAAACACGTATTTGTCAAAGACCGTCCTTAAAAAATAGTAAAAGGGCTTGCTGTCCCATCGTCCTTCATAATCAGTTTCCAGAAATGCATCCATGACTATAGTAATATTGCATGACTGCAAGGGCTCAGTGCTTCCTTCTACCTGAACGTCTTTCAAATGGGCAAAAAGCATATTAAGCTTTATTTTTAGCTGGGTATAGTCGCTGATTTTCTTATACGGAATAATCTCGATAATAATCTGGCGTTCATTTTCACGTACTTCCTCAAAGTTTTTCAGTTCATTTTTATCATAGCCTCTTTGCCTGAAAAAGTCATCAATCATCTTATAGAAAGCTGCAATATTCACCAATCCAGTATAGCGGATTGTTTTATCCCTGAAAACCGTTCTGTTCTCTACCATCAGTATGCTCCTTTATCAGTGCTCATATTTAAAAATGTTTTTACTTGCTCTCCTAATCCATACACGCGATAATACAAATCATCGCCATACTTCAAAATCCACTCCCATTTGAGTATTTTTTTCATGAGGAGCTCTCCAAATAGTTTAGATATTTTTCCTTTAAACCTGTTTTGCCAGTCAAGCTCCAAAAAGCAAGAAAGTCGAATTTCCAATCTTGCTTTCGTCATGGTCTTTTTAACGCCATTAACAACCACTTCTACTTCAACAGCATCTCTTGTATGAAAATAGAAGAAAAGGTGCTGTTTTATGTATTCTGTTTCTTTTCTATCGCACTCCCACTCTATTTCTGCTTCGCTTCCGCCATGAGTGTCTGGTTTATCCTTATACCTTTTTTCATGAAAATCATACCCTTCTCGAATAATCCAATCATACATAAAGCGGTAAACTCCGTCAAAGTCGAAAATGCCATTATAGAGTATGCGTATCGGCTCATTCAGAGGAATCTTTTCACCCATGCTCTATCAGAGAAATTGTCCTATTTAAAGCTTTAGGTTTTAGATAAGAAACATAAGAGAACGAAAATAGGAGTCATCAATTTTTCTGAAATCTGCATCTATTAATTCTTCTTTTAGAAATTAAGAAGTTTTTATTAAACTGTTTAACAGAATTACTTCCTGAGTGCAACCAGTTTCTTGCAAGCACGACACTCTCCATAGTATCATGAAAATCAGTATCCCGCTGCGTAACATTCTTCCAAAAAAAACAAGCTTTAAATAGGAATAAATCTCTTTAAACCTCTTGAGGGGGTATATGAAAAAAACTTTTTTGTGCAGTATAGGTATTCATGCGTGGAATAAACCTGTTTTTCTTGACTCTGGCATTCATTCAAGTGTAAGGGATTATAGGCAAGTTTGTAAGAAATGTGGGAAGAGAGTTACCTGGGTTCAACCAAAAAACCTTGATGTAAGATTTTATCCTAAATACTGGGGGCATAGATTAAACTGGTTGTCTATACTATTGATTTTACTTGCAATTGTTATTATTATCGTGCTAATAAAAGGTTGAATGATATGAAATATTTTACAAAGTGTGGTGTTTGTGGAATTCATATTGAATTAGATGATTTGCCACAAAACCCAGTCCCTATCATTAATATTTATTTGGGTAGAAGATTAGTCAATACTTACTGTTCTTTAGAATGTCTTAAAAAAAAGTTTAAACAGGTAACTGTGCCTGTTATTAATCATATTTGGTTTTTTAAGTATAAAACAAAAATGCATGTTTGGATTAATCGAAAAAAACCTAAAGTTCATTATAAAGTAATATTTACAAGTATTCAATACGGGTAATTTTTTTGTTCGTATAAGAAAATAACAAGATTTAAAAAAATCGCTTATGTATAAAGAACGGTATGGCTAAATGCGTTAAATGTGGTGGTTATGCGAAGCGTAAAGGCTGGAAATGCTCTGCTTGCTATACTGCTGAAAACAAACCCGCAGAACCAGTACAGGTGATGACTAAGAAAGAAGCAAAGGCCAGAAACAAAGCAACATCACGAGCAATAAAGCTAAATGATGCGTTAAGAAAAAAAGGCATAGGAACCATGTTAGAATGCCCTGATGGACACAAACGCGTCGATATCCGAATATGGAAGTACAAGCTTGATTTAGAAGTTGATGGCGTACAACACAACACGAGCGATGTTCAAGCATTAAAAGACTTACAAAGAACTTGCGGCTCATTAGAAAAAGGGTTTGTTACGGTGAGAGTGCCTAATGTCTTGGTGGATAAACAACTTGACAAGTGCATAGACATAATACTCAAAATAATAGAAACAAGACAAAAAGAAAGAAAAACGTAGAAAGATTTTCGCTCATACAGTGGATATTCAGACATCTTTAAAGTTTAAACCTTGGAATCTTTATAGGCCGTATTTTGATTGGTTTGATTCCAAAAGGATTTGAAGGTTTTCTTTTTTTCTTTGTCACTCTTTTTCGAGTTTTTGTCTTGATTCCTAATGTCTTTTGAATTTTACGCAAACCTCCGCTTCCTTTCAATCTATTACATTCTTTATGAGCTAAAGCCAGTGTCTTTCCTCCTTTTGAATATGCTTTTGTGTGGTCTAACTCTAAATCGGACAGTTTAGCAATTTTAGAACGGCATATGCTACAGGTTCTCCCATAAGTTTTGGGTCGTTCCCAAATGTATATTCTTCTTGCAGGTGTTAGTGTTTCTCTCTTCTTTTTCGCAGGTCCGAGACCGAAATTCACGGGTTTAATACCGAACGGGTTTTGTGCCATAATAAGTTCACCTCAATACGTAATTCTGACATTAATAATATTTAAATCTATTGAAAAATTAAATTATTTTTTCGTATTCCTCTTCTTTAACTATTTTAAGTTTATTTGAAACGTATCTATCTTTTTCTTATTTATTTTCTCGTTGATAAAACATAGAAAAAACTTCAGTAGTAATCCAATAACCCTAAACTGCTTTAGCAAGTTGTATTTCTATTTCTCCAAAATGCTCTTGCTGCAATAAATCTATTTTTCTCTGCGTGTCTAAATGCAATAAGGGAATAAAGGTCATGACTTTGTCTTTTGGTTTATCACTTGGTATCAATTGGTCAAAAGTCAATTTCATGGTTGTTTTTTTGGAGAAAAATGAAGTAATTTTGCTATAGACTGTTTTCATGACCTGCTGCATATCGACGGTTCGTTCAGGAACCGTTACTTTCTGGCTTTCTTTTACTACAGGAACTCTTCTGTTTTCTACTTCAAGCGCTTTTTCCAGTGCATTAACCAAATCGTAAACAGAAACTTTTCTTTTTCGTGGCTGTGGTGTTCGTGGGAATAATTTAGGCAATGCATCTCGTTCAACAGTTTCTTCTGCTGTTTCCAGTAAATCAACTTCTTCTGTTCCTGCAATCAATTGATCTAAAGCAGCAATGTCCTCGTCAATGAATCTATTTGATTTTATTCTCAGCAAAATTGCAGCTGCAAGAACCATTTTTCCCGAAATTCTAAAATCAAGGTTTTTCAGTTTGGTAAGCATTTCAAGAAATTTTTGAGAAAGCAATGAAACATTAATATCCCACGGGTTCATCTGTTCTTTTGCAACCAAATCGTAAATAATGGTCTGCCAAGTAATCTCATCCTCCTTGAAGAGAATGTTAAAAATAGTGTCTTGGTGATTTTTGCTCAGGGTGATTGCTTCCATGTTACCTAAAATGTATACTCGTATACTAAGAGTATCGCTATTGTGTTAATATGTAATAAACTAGCTTGCTTAAATACTTTGTGGTGTCGTGTCCAGTACACATTATTTTCCATATAGAAAAAATATGAAAAACAATAAGTTTATAAAGGGGTATATCTAAGGAATCAGATATTCAAATGGCAAAGAAAGACGAGCCACGTTATCACACGTGTTATTCTGGGGGCAAATCAGTTGGCATAGTATTCATTATTCTTGGCATTTTAATGCTACTGCAAAATTTGGGCGTTATCAGCTTTTTCAAAGTAAGCGGATGGACAATTATTTTATTGGTCATAGGCGCATGGCTGGTATCTAAAAAAGAATGCTGATTTTTCTCTTAAAAAAGAAAAAAATAAAACAATAAACTATATAAAAGAATAGCTTGTTCTTTGGAGAGAGGGCCTGTGGTCTAGTGGTTAAGAAAATCCACAAATGACGTCACCTTTACACGGTGAAGGTCGCCAGTTCAAACTACGCTATGAAAATCTGGCCAGGCCCACGCGGCAGTGGTTCAATGGTAGAATACGAGCTTGCCAAGCTTGTGACCCGAGTCCGATTCTCGGCTGCCGCATTTTAAGGTGTTTTTATGGATCATAATCTTGAAGAATTAATGAATTTTCAAAAAACAGTTATAGAGATATTTTAGAAGACCATAAGAGAGAAGAAGAAAACTATTTTCCGACTCAACTGGAAAAAACACTACAGCAAGTATATCAAAAATCTGCAAGGGAAATTCACGACGCCATTAAACAGGATATTCTTTCATATGGAAAACAGGAAGACGATATTACGTTTGTGGTGATAAAGAAATCATAGCGTTCTTTTTCCGTAACTTATTTAAATAAAGTTCTGGTTCTTAGAAGCATGTGCCCATAGCTCAGCCTGGTTAGACCATTCGGGCAGAAAGCGCCGGTCTTATATGACACGTTTTCGAAGAGAGCCGGAGGTCCGGAGTTCAAAGGCAATACTGAAAATCTCCGTGGGCACATTTTATTTACTTTTTAGTGGTGAAAAAACGCAATCTTTTTAAATATCTAGAAAGTTTTCAAGAGCATGACGCTTGAGGATATGTTTACAGCAATCAAAAAAAGAATTTCTAGAAATAATAGCAGTCCAGCAAAATATGATGTTGAGAGGGCAATAAGCTGGGAATGCTGGAAGCATTATAGAAACAGATGGAAACAGTATGCTGCAATGTGGAATGCGAATCATAAAATGTACACGGTTACAGGAGGCTTGGCATATTCTGAATCAGACTTTCCAAAAGTTTCTGTCGATGCACGAGGCAATGGGCACTTAGAAAAATCGTTTTTCTATCAATGGAAAAATGCAGCAATCACGCTGAGAGTAACAAAAGACGGACCTGGCATTGTTCAAACAATTTTTGAAGATGGCGTTTTTGAAAGAGACTTCGGACCATATCACATGAGTCCATTGCAAAAGCTGGGAGCATATTTGATTTGGTATGGCTTGCAAAACCCAGAAACAAAACAGCAGATAGGCAACATGATGCAAGCAAACCTTGAAAAACCTCATACCGAAATAGGGGGTTATGTAAGATTACAGGCGTTAGAAGGAAAAGTTGCGGTAGTTTTCTTAGAAAGGCCTAATTTGTCTCAAGGCCACAGTTTTGGTTTTAGCGTTCGTGAATTAACCTATCTTGAAAATTTTGCATCGTTTCATTTGCATGCAGTCCAGGAAGACTGTTCAAAATGGCTAGGCCCTAGCGGCTTTGATGAAAACCCTGTAGAAAGATACTGGGAAAATTCAGACGTTGCGTTTGCTTATAGGCATGCAAAAGAATTTACCGAATGCAGAGCTGTTGTTGTTACAAAGCTTCCTGGAAAAAAGTTTGCAGCGCATTATTTTTGCACTGACTCAACGCCGTTTAATGAGTCTCGCACAATGCTTGGAGCAAAGCTTATCAATGGTCTCGACTCAATACCATTAGGAGTCTATTCTTACGAATAATTATAGCAACATTTAAAAATACCCTGTTTTTCCATTGAAGTAAGCTCCGGTGGTGTAGTCCGGCCAATCATCTCGGATTTTCGAGTTACTGAGAGTTTCTCAGAGCAAAAACATCCGAGGACACGGGTTCGAAAGAGATTTTCGCAGAAAATCTCGCTAAAGGCAGGCGACATTCGCTTCGCGAAGTCCCCTAAAGCAAACGAAAATCCCGTCCGGAGCACTTTTTACTATGAAAAAAAACATTTTTTTTCTTATTGCATTTGTTCTTCTGTTCGTGGGTTATGATACCCTGCAGCAATATTTTGCCGCTTTTTTTCATACGCAAAACATAACCACCATTTCATTCATTGCCATAGGCATCATCTATTTCTTTTTCGGAGCATTCAGCATGCTTGCTCCAACGATATGTGAAAAAATAGGAATAAAGAAAGCGTTATTTTTCTCATCGCTGCTTTATCCTTTGTTCATTCTTGCGGTTATGACTAAAAAACCCGTATTTGTTTTTATTGCTTCTGGACTGCTAGGAATAGCAGCCGCAATACTGTGGACAGCAAACGGACTGTTTATAACAAAAACAACAACAGAGAAAAACAGAGGTTCATACACTGGTTTATTATTCTCTTTAATGCCTTTGGGAACAACCATCATGACTTTTATTATCAGCTTTTTTATTGAAAAAGTGAATTTTATTTTAATAAGCGCAGGGTTATTTATAGTATCTCTTGCAGGTTCTCTTGTCTTTTTGTTTATCAAAGACATAAAAACAGAGCATGTTAATCTCAAGCTTAACAAAAAAATCATCAGAAAAATGATGTATTTTTTTCCTTATGTTTTTGCAACTGCATTTATCTTTGGAACCATCATAACAAAAATTCCTGTAAGGATAACTGATTTATTTGGATTGCAAAGCGTCGGGTTATTATTAAGCGTTTATATCTTTTCAACAGTGATTTTTCCTTTTTTGCTTGGAAAAGCAGTTGACAAATTTAATAAAAAAATCTGTCTTATCTTGGGAACAATAGCAGGCATTGCGGGATTCATACTCTTTCTGTTTCCCTTGTGGATAACCTTTGCCTTTGGTTTGTTGTTTATGGGCATCAGCTATGCCCTGCTCGTCGTTATCAGCTATCCTATGATTATGGAGCTTTTTCCAAAACATGCATCTTCAGGCATCGCCTTGCGATGGGTAATGCAGAGCTTTGCAGTGATTTTTGCAGTTATTCTTGCAATTACTGTTTCCTTTCAGATAATGATTTACATAGGAATAATCTTATTGATTATCAGCCTGTTAACCTTAAGAATTTTTAAAAACAACATCCAGTAAGCACATATAGGCCCTGCTTTCAGGAGAAAGGTCTGCCATGGTTTCTGTTATGTTTACCTGTCTTTCAACAGCATCAACAACATTGAGAACTTCTGCAATCCTGTTTCTATCTCCGCCAATAGCAACAGCTTTGGGAAGTACCTTTCCTTCAACGAGTTTGTCAAGCCTGACAGCAACGCCATGTTCAGGGTCTTTTGCGTAAGCAGCTTGTGCACTGTACAAATCAGATATACTTGCCCATACTGCAGCTCGTCTATGATAAGGCGAACGTGCTTCTAAATCTAGTGTTTTTAGTCTGTCTGCAACACTATGAGGATCTTTATCGAATCTCCACTTTTGTTTTGGTCTTACCGCAACATCCAAAACAGGATAGTTGAGTATTCTTTTCTGAAAGAAAGCTACTATAGCACTAGAAGTTTTTCTATCAAAACCTGATAATCTTAATTCCTCTTTATGTTTTCCAAGCTCTGCAATAAACGCTTCAAAAATAGGCATGGCGTCATTAAGCTGTACTGCTTCCAAATCTACTAAAAAAGGCATAACAGGACTTGGTTGTTTTCCATCAAGCGTTTTTCCTGCATACTCAGACTCTTTTGCAAGCGCCTGAACCATGTCATAAGGAGTTGCAAATCCTCGCAACATCGCAAGATATGTTTTTCTTAATTCATCGCCTTGGGTTACTATTCCTGCAATTCTATTTCCTAATGCATCTTGAACCATTCCCAAAGGGTGTTTTGATTTCACTTTGGAACCATAATCTTCTCTGTGTTCATAAGAGCTATTGACTCCTGCCTGTAATAAAACGCAATCACATCTTGCAGAGTGCAGTAAAGCGATTTGGCCATGCGCAAAATCAAATTCTGGCAACATGACAATAGGCGCAGGTTTAATTCCTGCCTTCACCATGCTTTCTAAACCATAGTTAAGTTGTCTATCAAGATTTTCAGGATGCATAGATGGCAATGCATGGCTATACATGCCTGCAGTAAATGAAAATAAAGGGTCATTTGCTATAGCTCTGACAAAAGAAGGATTTACCAGGTTCCAAATATCAAAATCCAATCCCTGCGCAGATAAAACAACAGGCGTTTGTGCTTCTTTGACTGCACCTATCATGGTATCATAATCATTGCCTCTCTGAATACTTCTCAGTTGAGTAGCTCTTGGAACATCAGAATGGTCTGTATTAGCATACAGAATAAAGACTGTCTTTGCAGGTTCTGCCATAATTTATGAAACAGCAACTCATTTATAAAGTTTACTAATTTCACTACTAACAAGGAATGATTGTATTTCCGATTCAGAATACCAAAGCTTTATAAACCACTGCCTCTTTCTCTACAACAGAATAACATAGCAAAAATTTTAAGTTTTTGTGTGTGTTATAGAGGAGGAAAATAGAATGGATGAAGAAAGACGCGGTGGTGGCGGATTTAGAAGCAGACCACGAGAATTTAACAAAGGCGGAAGTGGCGGCGGCGGATTTAGAAGAGATTTCGGCCCAAGAGAAATGCACAAGGCAACGTGTTCTGAATGCGGACAGGAATGTGAAGTTCCTTTTAAGCCAGCAGAAGGAAAACCAGTCTTTTGCAAAGATTGCTATAGAAATAGAAAAAGTTTCTAAGAAATCAACAGTTCTGATTTTTTTTCTTTTTTACCTTGCTTTTTTATAAAATCCAAAACATTTAAGTATAACCTGTATTTTAGCTTAGCAATGAAATGGATTTTGCTCTTAGGGCTTGTTTTGCTCATTCCCATGGTTCATGCGGAGTGTTCTTTAACAATAGAATCAAAATTTGCAAGCGGTTTTTTCAATGAAATTGAGGCTTTAAACAGCCAATTGCAAACTTGCCCAGTGCCTTTGGCTTCTTATATTGCTAAATTATACAAAAACGGTAACTTTTTGGTTAACGTGGAAATGAATGACGATACAACCAAAAGCTTCATGATTACCTTAAAAGATGGAACCATAGCAGGACTTTCAACAAATACCAATAATCCTACCTATACAGTGAAAATAGAAGAAGATGACTTTAATGCTATTCTGCAAAGCTCCAACAAAATGGGAACCTTTGCCTATTTGTACAAAAAAGGAAACATAAAGATAAAGGCAAATAATATCATTCAGGGAATAAAATTCTTTTTTATCAAGCCATTTATCAATGCAGGATTGGGAAAAATACAGAATCCCAATATCTGGACACCTCCACAACAATCTTTAGACGTTGGAGAATATCCAGGATACAGAGTTTGCGAGTTTTATCAGACCAACAAAAAACTGGTTACCTGCGCTGCCTACAAGGCAGGAGATACGTTTTGCGTAACAACCATGGGCCACCCAGAAGCCAAAGCGGTAAAATGCGAAGAAAACGGATTGGTCATTTGTACGCTCCCATGCAGCCCAAAGCAATACGCAGCACCATTAAAAACCTGTCCTTTTGATAATGGAAGGCCAAGAGGAAGTCAGGCTCCTCCATTGGAATTCTGCGAAGCAACAGCTCAACCGCAACAGCCTGAAAAGAAATTGCCAGGTGCTCTTTGCCAGCATGGCGGAGAATGCACAACAGGAAACTGTGTTGGAGAAGGCATGGGACCTCCATGGACCTACAGATGCTCTTGCGATCCGTTCAAGTATGTAGCTAATTGTTAAATTCTAAAGTATACAACTTAAAAAAAAAGAGAAAAAAATAAAAAAAGAGAAATTTTGTTAATTCTTTGTTGTTTTTTACTTGTTTACTTTGACATTCTGAGCTTGCTTGCCCCTTTCGGTTTCAACAGCATCAAAGGTGACTGGATCATTGTCTCTTAAGAATAATCCTTTTGGCAATGCGGTGTGATGAACAAAGTATTCTTCTCCATCTTCGCCTTTTACAAAGCCGAATCCTTTCTTGCTATTAAACCACTTTACTGTTCCTTCCATTTTACTTTCCTCCTCTAAAATACTACGGAGTTCGTACTATCTTAGTGTTTTTGAGCTATAAATAAGCTTTTCTTTTTAAATGTTTAGGTTTTAAGCTTCAAAGAATTGCATACTTACGGGCAACTTGAGTTTTTTTGAACCGTTGATTCTTTTTTTGAATCCCATGACTGCTATTCCTGTTATGTTATTGTTTTCATCAATCCGCTCAAAAATTCCATTTCCCAAATTCTTGAAAGTTCCCTTTCCATAGTTTCCTATGTGAATCTCTAGAAAGTCTCCTTCTTCATCATAGTATAAATTTAGGTTGTTTTTCATTTTATTCTATCTGTAAAAAAGCTAGTAATAACAAAGCCTTCACCGTTTAAATATTTTACTGAAATAAACAAGTACTTTTTTTCAGATTTATCATAATTATAATAAAACTTCATAGCAGGATCATAGGAAAACCCCTGAATAAGCTGTGGTTTTTGCAATGCTTCCTTTATATGTTCAAGCTTTCCTGACATTTCAGGGTGTTTTTGAATATGACTCCAGCGTTCTTTCGATAAATGAATAACTCTTCCTGTTTTATCCTTAATTGCAAAAACCCATAGCATAAATCTATAATACATGGAAGTTTAATAAGAATTTGCGAACAAAAAACAGAAGATTTCCAGCAGAATAAGAAAATAGTCTGGATAGTTATGGTTCAGAGTATGCATAATCAGTCAGCTCAGAAATAACAGTTCCTTTCTTTATCCACAAAGGTCCTTGATTTCCTCTATGTATATCTGGATGGCGTTGCCGGACTGGCTCTGGCATAGAGAGGTTTTTACAAATCTGAGATGCCCATCCATACACGCAACGATCCCAGTATAGACCTCCTATTGCAAGAGATATTTTATCAGCTGGTTTCGCTATACGATCTGCAATGGTCGAAACGTGATGCTGGAAATCTGTTGCTTCAAGAGGCAGCTTTATCCATAATCCTGTTGTTTCTTGGCTGAAATATTCTCTATCCCATTCTAAAGGCTGAACAAATACAGGTTTTCCTTCTGCAGAAAAATGCGTTGTTGCTTTAGTAACTGCTTCAACATATCCATACGGAAATGATGCATTATCTGCATACTGCGTTTTGGGCGGAATGCAATCTGGATGTATCAACAGAAGAGCATCATACTTCTTTGCAAGCATTTCCAGTGTTGGTTTTTTTCCCCACATTGCAGTTTCCTCTTTATTTATCTTCAGGCCTTGCATAAGGCCAGCAAGCCTTTGGATCATTGAGCTTGCCAAAAAATTTGAGAGACGGATCAATGATGATGACTTCTCCTTTTTGCGAAGTATACCTTGCCCATGCATGGGCTCCCGCAGGAATATCGTTTCTGTCAACGCTTATTTTTCCTGTTAAATAGCCTTCATCAATGAGCCTTTCAATTAACGCTCCTGCAGTTAATGCCATATGCCTGCAAACGCCAGTACCGTTTCTGATAAAATGGTCAAGTTTGGTTTTTTCATCATCTTTCACATCAAGTTTTTTTATCAAAAAATCTAAATCTTTATCAGCTCTTTTAATAAACACTCTATCAATAACTCGATAGACAGCTAGAAGAATAGTGCTTTCATGGGCACAAGGGTTTCTTTGAACAGCTTGGGCAAGAGGCTGATACTGTCTGTCTAATTCTCCATATTGAAAATCGACAACAATGGCTTCTCTGGGACTTGCTCCTAAAGAAACTCCCCCATTTATTCTTGAATCTCTTTTAATGATAGGTCTGCCTTGATAGGTTCCATTGTTGACTTCATGGTTTAATCTTTGTTGTCCATGTGAAGACCTGTTCCAGAAAGGCAAATCATCAAGACTCATTTAGCCATCTCCAAGGGTTTCCCGTATTGTCTCATAAGGCTAAAAAAAAGTTTTGGCATTTCATTCTGGGAAGCATGCATGATCGCTGTCAAAGAGTCTCGTACCTGATCTGGTTTTTCAGCTTGCTGCATCATGCTGCTTAATTGATATCCTATGTAATGGTAAATGAGATCATATTTTTCAGAAACATCTCTTAGAGGCCCAATCCAAGTCGATGCCTGTTTGAATATAATCGGCATGGTTATCTTAAAAAATCCAGAGAGAGCAGAAGTCTTTCCTGTTGCCCTGTGATATAAGGCGTTCCATAATCTAAAAGAAGTTTTATAGGCAGATAACCTATTTACTATTTCCCCTCTGCTATCTTCTCCTGAATCTTCTCCTGAAAGATTAATCGAATCAGCATTATGGCTGTTCTGATCAGAGACTGCCAGCTGTTCAAGATTCTCTTGTATTCTTGAAGGAATGCTAAACTGTGCATAATCACTTGCCATGCTCTGAAAATAGTGTCCAAAGCTTTCCAGAAGGACATCTGCAAAGAAGCCTCTCTGGCCATATAGCGCATAGGAATGAAACAAAGAATGATTCTCTAGGTAGTGCACAAAATGAGCAGCCTCCTCACACACCACATAATGTTTTTTATGCGTGATAGTGATGACGCTTTCAGCTCCATGATCATGCCAACCTGAATATAATCTTGAATTTGGTGCTTCTGGATTATAAACAACTTTAGGATAATGCCGTAAAGGTTCACTCAAACCAAGAAATCCTCTAATAGCATGAACTGCTATGTTAGTTTTATACTGCAATTCCTCTTCCAGGCTTGATTCATTCATTCTTAAGCCACCGCAACTAAGTACATTGCCTGCGCCCATCCCAAGGGAGTATTTTCATTGGGTTTTCCTTCAGAATATAATTCAGGGATTTTTCCCTGTACCATAATTTCGTGTGTTTTATCCAAGTAAAACTGGTATTTTTCCTTGTTTCCCAAATCTTTATAAATTTTTGCAAGCCATGGAAATCCAAAGCACCATTCTGCTTCTTTTCCAGAGCTTCCATAATAGCCATCATCAAAGTATCTGATAACTCCTTGTTCTCTTACTAATTTTTCTTCTATATCTTTTAAAATCTGGAATTTTTGCTCAGAGCTTACAATATTATAAGGATAAATCAGCGTCAATAAGGCAAGGTCAGTTTCCCTGCTTATAGACTCCCTTGGAAGCAGCTGATTTAAGGCTTCCCTTCCATTTTCAATCAAATACTGAGGAACATGTACATATTTTTTTATTCTTTCTAATCCAGCTAAACACGCTCCAATAGAACTTGCATGCAATTCCTCTTCATTTTCCCAGATACCATTGTCTGGGTCTTTCCAGTATTCAATGCTTTCCAAATAGAAAACCAATTTTTGCACAATTCTTCTATCATTATCATCTCGGAATTCTAAGATGCTTTTACCAACAAGGTCTGCAAACTTAAACAGAAAAGCTCCTATCTGGTCGTTCTGTTTATTGCCCCAGTCTTCCCAGAACTCGTTGAATGTTTTAGGGCAGTATCGTGGATGAATATACTGGTACTTATGCGTGGGCTTCTCCTTAATCGCCCAGTCAATTTTGGTCTCGTGCTTCAAAAGGATGTCTAGAATAGCGTAAAAGGCCTTTTTAACCCTTGCGTACTGCTTGGTTTTTTCTAATCCTAAGGCTTCATAAACATTATCCCTAATCCATGCAGCCCTTCCATAGCCTGTTTCCGTAGCAGGAGCTGCTATAAACAAGCCTGATTTATGCTGCAATTTTTTCAATATTTCCACTGAATGTTTAACCTTATTCATAGATCCCCCAATAAGGTTTATGAGCTAAACTAGTATTTAAATCTTTCGTTTTTTCATTACTTAACAGTAGTTACTTTATAAACAGGCTTTTCAAAAGGTATTTATAAATAAAGGTATTCCTGAAGACCTTGAAAAAAAGCTTCAGGCATTAGAGAAAGCTGCAAATCTTTGAATAACTTTAAAAAAAACCAAGTATTTCTGCA
Organism: Candidatus Woesearchaeota archaeon; assembly: GCA_003599145.1. GTDB lineage: Archaea > Nanobdellota > Nanobdellia > Woesearchaeales > UBA9642 > SURF-58. The sequence continues at coordinate 128,686 of QZIT01000005.1, forward strand.
ATCATGTACCAAGGACCATTGGAAGCAAGGGTAGCAACCTACACAGGAGATTTAGCAGAGTTATGCAAGCAGTATTCTGAGGGTTTTACCCCTGTGCAGACAGCGTTGAATTTGGAAATCTTAGGGCTTGATATACAAAGAAATGAATATACCTATGAACTGAAAATTTCCCGCAGCCCTGCGCACGTAGATGATAACCTCATCATCACCGTTTATCCTCTATCAGATACCTATCAGCCATCTGCGCCAAGGCATATTATGAATGAGTTTGTTCAAAAAACAGGTTTAAAGGTGAAACCTGCTACTGAAAAAATCATCAATCTTCAAAGGCAATGCCTTGATGATAACGCACCATTAAAATTGCCCATTTCTTCAAATTAAAAAAACATATAAACAAAATAAACTCTCTTTTTTCTGTGAAGATTTATGAAAAACACCACATTCTGCATTGGCTAGTGTGAGCTTATTCTAGTTCATCTTCCTCATACTCATCCTCGACGTAAGCTCTAGAAGAATCACGCTCACGATATAACGAGTCTTTATCAGGCATTATCACAGTAAAGACAATCAAGTATTTAAAGATAATGAATCACAAATCAACTATGGCAAAACAAGAGAACAACAAGAAAAACCTTCAACTCTATTGGGGGTTGCTGAGAAACTACAAGCTTTTGATAGTTGCACTGCTCTTGGTTATTCTCCTTGTTCAAGTGTCGTATGTTGCAGAGCGATTCTTGTTTAAAGTAATCATAGACAAAGGCACAGCATTTGCTGAGCAAACAATCACCAAAGAAATCCTGATAGCCAGCCTTATCTTGGTAGGCATACTTTTTGGAGCAATGGTTCTTGTCAGGGCAATTATGAAATGGTTTCATATTCATTTCATCAATATTCTCGATGCCAAAGTGATTTTTGACCTGAAACAAAAATTTTTCAGTCATGTGCTTCATTTGTCCTATAATTTTCACACAACGCATAGAACAGGAAGTTTAATCTCAAGGTTAGTAAGAGGAGGAAGTGCTGTAGAACGAATTAACGGCGTTTTTGTGTTTAATGCAGTTCCCTTGATATTCCAGTTAATAGCAGTTTCCTTATCCATTGTATTTTTTGACTGGGGTGCAGCGCTGGTTGTTTTTATCACCGTTGTTTTATTCATAGCGTACAGTTATTACATTCAAATAAAACAGCACCCTGCAAGAATAGCATTTAATGATGCAGAGGACTTTGAAAAAGCTAACATTTCAGACATATTTACCAATATTGAATCCATAAAGTACTTTGGAAAGGAGAACATCATCAAAAGCAAGTATCATGCATTAAGCAGCAAAACAAAGGAAACTATGCTTGAAAAGTGGAAATACTACAGACAGCTTGATGCTGTGCAAACACTTATTTTAGGATTGGGAGTTTTTTTCCTTATCTATTTTCCCTTGATAAACTTTCTCAATAATCAAATGACCATAGGAACCTTGGTGTTCATTTATACTGTTTACGGAACGCTGACAGGCCCTCTTTACGGATTTGTCCACGGCATGAGAGAATACTTCATTGCCATGACTGATTTTGAAAGTTTATTTCAATATGGCAGAATAGAGAATGAAGTAAAGGATGAGAAAGATGCCAAACCCCTTAAAATAAAGAATGGCAAGATAGAATTCAAGAAAGTAACATTCAAGTACCATGAAAGAAAGCTGTTTGATAATTTCAGCCTTGTGATTGAAAAGAACAGCAAAGTTGCCCTCGTAGGCCATTCCGGCTCTGGAAAAACGACATTTGTTAAATTGCTTTATAGAATGTACGATTTGCATGAAGGAAGAATCCTTATTGACGGCATAAACATTGCCAAGGTAACGCAGGAATCCCTAAGAAACGAGCTTAGCATTGTTCCTCAGGAATGCATTTTATTTGATGATACCATTTACAATAACATCGCCTTTTCAAATCCAGATGCAACCTACGAACAGGTCATGCAGGCAATGAAATTTGCACAGCTGGACAGCATTGTGCAAACCTTTCCTCAGAAAGAAAAAACCATTGTTGGAGAGAGAGGAATAAAACTTTCAGGAGGAGAAAAGCAGAGAGTTTCCATAGCAAGAGCAATACTTGCCGATAAAAAAATTTTAGTGCTTGATGAAGCAACATCTTCTTTAGACAGCAAAACAGAGCATGGAATTCAATCAGACTTGAAAAAGCTTATGGAGAACAGAACTTCTATTATTATTGCGCATAGATTATCAACAATCATGCACGCAAATAAAATTGTTGTTTTTGACAGTGGAAGGATAGTGCAGATGGGAACGCATGAAGAACTGATAAAGCAAAAAGGAACCTATAAGCAATTATGGAACCTGCAGAAAGGAGGGTATATAGAATAGTTATGCAATAGTGATATTTTGTTTTTTTATCTCTATCAGGTTTTCTTTTTCCATCTTTTTTGCAATGGAAAGAATATTTTTCTCAGGAAAGCTTTTTTTTATTTTGTTGATGCTGATTCTTTTTTCTTTAAGCAGTGTCTTAATAATGAAACCTCTTACCTCTCTGTCAGAACCCTTAAATGCAGATTGTTTTGATAAGGGAGCAATGCCTGTTTTCTTTGCCGTTAAAACCAAAGCGCCATAATCCATGAGTGCATTATGCCATAATCTTGATTTTCCTTTCAGTATGTAAGATTGCGCTATTTTTTTTAATTTTTTTATATCTATATGTTCAGGCAATGTTAACTCATGCATTAAAACTCTTCTGATATTGGTATCAAGAACAGGAACTTCTTTATTAAAGGCAAAAGCCAGAACTGCATTGGCAGTATACGCTCCTATGCCGGGAAGCTGTAAAAGCTCTTCTGCTGTTTGAGGAATGCTTTTTTTATTTTTTATCAAGATTTGCGTTAGTTGCTGAAGGCGCAAGACTCGGTTATTATAGCCTAATCCCGACCAGTGCTGTAAAACTAGTTTTTTATCTGCTTTTGCAAGTGTTTCTAAATCAGGAAATTTCTTTATAAACTTCAGATAATAAGGAATGACCCTATCAACTTGTGTCTGCTGGAGCATAATCTCGCTGACAAGGATACGATACGGATTTGTTGTTTTTCTCCAGGGCAAATCTCTTTTATTTTTTTTATACCAGGAAAGGATTCTTCGTTGAAAAGGCTTCATCATTATGCTGAAAAGACTTGATTTAAAAATATTTGCCAGAAAGCAAAAAAAACCAAAACAACAACAAAAAATGCAAAATAATCACTATAAAGTAATAAATATAGAAAAATTTATAAATAACTGCAGACAACAAAAACCATGCAACTCGAAGAAAGTGTAGAGAAAGAAGCAGAGCGAATGAATCTTACAAGCAGTGTTGCAAACGTCCTTGCACTTCTTACCTTTCAGCACCAACACCCAGAAAGAAGAACTCCCTTCAGAAGAATGCTCCTCTATCCAGAAGACTGGAAGCTCTATGCAACCATCATGGGATGGTCAAATCTCAGGCCTGTTGATTTGCAAAAAAACACCGTTCCCAGAGGAAGCGCATTTTATGAAGCGTTGATGGATTATACAAAACAAGAAACCTCAGATCCATACGACTGCAGAGCAATAAGACGTATGGTTTTACCAAAAAAAAGAAAAACAAACTCTGCAAAGAAAAAAAAGGAGTCAGACTATGCTTTCAGAACACTCTCTGAATGGAGAACAGCTTACTTAGCACATCCTGAATGGCATCAAGAAACAGGTGTTGAAAGAAGAAAAAATCCAGAGTTTAGAGATTTTGATAGGCAGTTTTCTGCATATGCGAAAACCCTGCAAGGAAGAGCTTCTCAGCATTATTTCAGAAGAGCTCGAAGATTAGTGTATGCTCCATCATCAACAATCATTATTGAAGAACGGCATCTTCACTAAAAACAACTTAATCAAGTTGATAAATATCCCTATATCTTTGCAAAGCTTGCCTGGTATTTGTTGTTATGCTGTCTATGACTTCTTCTGTTTGAGAAATTGCATTGCCTAAAAGATGCTTTCTATGTTCAACATCTGCATTTCCTTTGTGCATTTTATGAATAACCGCATCAATGAAAGACGTGCCTTTTAAAAGATAGTCAAGATTTCCATCCATATCCATTACAGAAAAAAGCATGTCCTTAACAGAATCGCCTACGCGTCTATCAATTCTCTTGTCACGCACTAAACCATCAACATAATCAATCACTTCACTAGGCTTTACCACTGGCTTCATAACAATATCTTTTAATCCATCATAAGCATCTTCAACTCCATGCGCTCTTAAATAGCTCTGCACAGCAGAAGAAGCAATTTTAGGTCCTTGCTGATAGATTGCAGTTTCTATTCCGATAATATCAGGCTCATAGCGCTCAAGCTCTTTCGTCAATCGTTTCATTCCTATGATAGAAAGCATGACAGGATGGAATGCTTCTCTCAAGGTAAACGATCTTCTCAAATCCCCCTGCGTTCTGTAAGCAACCAGCATTCGCTTAATAGGAAGCGTCATGCCTTCTGCGATGGCAAGTGCTGCTTCAGCGCCTTCTGCAAAATAAGGATTGATTTTCTGGGGCATTGCAGAGCTTCCTGAAACCCCTTTGGGATTTGCTTTTGCCAACATTCCATTTGAGGCATATAACCAAACATCAGTTGCTGCTTTTTGCATTACTAATCCTACATTAGTCATGACATCTAAAAATTGAGAGAATTTTGCATACGTTGAGCTTTGGTCCATGCCCAATTCATAATGGCCCAGGCCAAAAACATGAGTAATGATTTCATGATAAAGATCAAAGGTTTTCAACTGCGGAAATGCGGCTTTCATATCGACGTCAGTTCCTGTAGCTCCCGCAATTTTTCCCTCAAGCATAAACAGGTGAGGGCTTACTAAAGGTTCAAGATGCTTCACGAGCTGCATGGCAAGATTTGCATAAATATGTTCTAAGGCATCTAATTGGGCAGGCTGTCCGTGGGTTTCTGCAATGCAAGTTACATTCCTGTGTTTTTTTGCCTTGTCGATAAGTGCTCTTAACAAATCAGAAACCGTAGACGTCCATTCTGCAATCGCCTTCATGTACAGATTTCCCGTCACATTAGCATTAACATCGTCAGATGTTCTTGCAAAATGAACAATTCTTCTCATCAGCGATTCATCAAAGCCTAATTGCTGCGCTCGTATGGTTGCCCATGTGTTTGCAGAGACAACATCGTGGTCTGTTTTCCTCTCAATGAGCTTTACTGCAAGATAATCCTGAACAGAAAAAGTTTTGTAAATAGAACGCAACGTCAATTTTTCATCGTCGGTAAACTTTCTTCTTACCAATGCATTGACAGGAATTTGGTTCACCAATTCATCGGAAAGAGCAATGACATATTCAACAGCAAACTTCATTCTCCCTTGTACCAAAGCCTGTTCAGAGCTAATATCGTGAAATCTTTCAACCAAGGAATGATATCTTCCCTCAGTAATTTCCAGGGCATCTCCTAATTCAATTTCTTTCTGAACCCAATTGGTTGTTCTTGATTCGCTGAAGGTCTGACGTCCGATTTGTAAAATTTCATTTAACCTTGCATATTCAGGCTCTTCAAATCCTCTATCTTCTAGAAGTTTAATGCTTCCTGCCGAAAGTCCTCTTTCTGTTTGTAATTCCTGAACAATATCAGTCAGCGTCATGCATCCTTCACCACATACTGATCTCGTTTAGGGCCTGTTGATACAACCAGAATATTTCCTTTGGTGAATTGCTCAAACTCTCTGAAGCTTCTCAGCAGGTCTGGAGGGAAATCAGAAAAATCTTTTGCATCAGAAATATTCCCACATCCTTCATAGATGCTGAAAACTGGTTGCATCGATTCTAAAAATCCAGGAGAGCGATTAAAGTCTGTATGCACTGTTCCTGATGCATCTTCATAGCCGTAATTTATTTTAAACTCATCAACACCGTCAAGACAGTCTGCTTTTGTTAAAATGAAATGAGGGCCGTTGATGGAAACAGCATAGCTTGCCATCACTGCATCTGTCCATCCTGTTCTTCTTGGACGTGATGTTGTTGCACCGTATTCATATGCTGCTAATCTGATTCCAATACCCTGAAAGAATGGGTCCGAGCTGTTTGCAAGCTCAAGAACTCTTGTTCTGTTTTCTTTAATAAATTTTACCGTGTCTGATTTATATTTTTCCAATGCTGCTTCAGCATCTATAGTTCTTGTTTTTTGCAACCTTCTTATTTCGTCCAAATCTATGCTCATGTCTAAAAAAGTTTTTGCTTCATAAAACATGTCATGCTCTGTTCCTCCGGCACAATAATTTTCAGACGCAACTCCTCCCAATTCTGAAGGAAATGGCCCTCCTCCAACTCTCGTCATGAAAGGATATTTTACAATACCAAAAGTAATGTCCACATCTTCAGGAGAAAGTCCTACTCCATAGGCTAAACCGCGAATAGAACAATCTGAAGAAGTAACATAAGGATAGGTTCCATATTCTATGCTCAATCCCAATCCCTGTGCTCCCTCAAGCAGTATTTTTTTCCCTTGGCTGATAAAGTTTTTTAATTCCTTGTCTGTATCCTTGATAAACGGGTTTATTCTATCGAGATGAGGCTGCAAGTCCGTTAGAAGTTTGTCAAGGTATGCAGAGACATCAGGAATTGCACCAGGAAAAAGGTTTGCAACTCTTTTCACATTCTTATCCAATTGTTTGAGGAGTTTATCCCTATCTCCCAAAAGCATTTCAATGGTTATTCCTCTTCTTGCAGTTTTATCTGCATAGCAAGGTCCTATTCCCCTGCCTGTAGAGCCAATGCCTCCGTTAGATAAAGATTGGTTTTCAAGTTTATCTTCAAGAATATGATAATCAAAAACAACATGAGCATCTTTGCTTATCATTAAATTATTATACGTTACCCCCGCTCTGTCAAGCATGTCTAATTCTTTTGTTAATGCGGAAAGGTCGATGGCCATGCCATTGCCCAACATATTTACTTTTCCTTCTTTGTCATAAAGAATTCCTGCAGGAATAAGATGCGTGATGATGCTTAAATCTCCGACTTCAATCGTATGGCCTGCATTTGCTCCGCCTGTTCCTCTTACAATAACATCTGCCCACTGCGCAAGCAAATCTACAAATTTGCCTTTGCCTGTATCTCCAAATTGATTGCACACTATTGCAGCAATCTGTTTATCTTTTAAAAGAACATCAAGCGTCATTTTACCAATCCGTGAGGGTTTCTGTTGATGTATCCTGCACCATCTGAATTCAATTCAATAACTGCCTTTTTCCTAAATTCTTGTAAATTCATTGCTCCTGCATTTGCCATGGCTGATTTTATTTTCAAAATATCTCTTTTCAGATTTGGCTTTAATCTTCCCGCATAGGGCACTCTTCCTTCTTCGCCCTCAGCAAAAAAAGTTACAAACCCTCCATGACCGTATCTTCCTAAATTTCTTGCACGTATAGACCCTTCTCCCCACGATGCCACATAAGCAATATCATCATCATGCAGGGTAATTCCTCCTCTATCATTGATTTTCTCTCCTGCAGCCTCGAAAAACCTGTTAAAATAACCGCCTAGCATCAAAGCATCTGCAACCGTCAAGGCAATAATCATTTCTGCAGAACCAGGAATTCCTCCGTCGGCAATAACAGGAACATAAAGCAAACTTGCATTTTTTTTCAAAAAATCATTTCTTGCCCTGTCAACTTCAAGCAAGGCAGTCATCGACCCTCTTCCTGTTGATTTTTCCCTGAAGGTTGTACAGGTAGAACCAGGAGACATGCCTACTTTAATCATATCTGCGCCTTTTTCCATAAGATACATTGCACCATCGTAGGTTATGACATTGCCTGCACAAATAGGCACAGGAATTTTCATTTTTTTATATTCATCTAAGACATCTCCCTGAAACTCAGTAAATCCGTCGGAACTGTCAATAACAAACAAGTCAACTCCTGCTTGATGGCCTGCACGAACTCTATTCTGCCATCCTGCATGGGTTGTTATGGCAAGCCCTACTTTTAATTTTTCTTTGTCTTTTTTAAAGGCAAGCTTTACTAATCGTCTATTTTCATCCAGAACAACGAGATGCGGTTGTTTTTCTTTTTCCAATAAAGCAACCGTTTCATCAACAGAAATAGCTGGATTTTGCACGCACAAAACAACAGGATCATACAACATTGCCGTTGTTATATTTTCATTCACAGGAATACCCCGTGCAAGATATTCACTATGAATAAACATGCCTAGAAAAACATTATTTCTATCAACAACAGGAATGCTAGAATGGCCGTATTTTTCAACAAGTCTCAATGCCTCATCGATAGTTGCGGTTTCTCTTACGGTAATAGGGTCTTCAACAAAGGTCATTTCAGTAGATTTTATTCTTTGGACAATGTCAATTTGCTCTTCCAAACTCATGCGCGCAGGCAAGATAGGAAGTCCTCTTTCCTTTGCAAGCGCAAGAGCTAAGTCATATCCTGTTACTGAAGTCATTGCTGCACTTAACAGGGGAACTCCCAAAGTAACTCCTGCAAGCGTTGTTTCCAAACTGATACTGCTCATCGTGCAGGTTCTCGGAGTTAAACCTGGAAGAAGAGAAAACTGCTGAAAAGCATATGCCTGTTTATCAATAACTTTTTTTACCATTAAATCCACCCAATGACAAGAACCAAAATGCTCTTATATAGTTTTCTATTTTGTTATTTTAAGATAAAATTAAAAAATAAGTATAAAAAAATCAGTACTCAGGCATTCCGCCCATTCCCTGAGGAGGACTATCATTGCCTCCTGAAGTTCCTGCAATGACATCATCAATTCTTAAAATCATGACAGCAACTTCTGAAGCAGAGCTGATGGCTTGGGTTTTTATTTTTAAAGGCTCAATAACTCCTTCTTTCCATGCGTCCATGGTTTTTCCTGTGAATACATTGATTCCCTGCCATTTAAGATTTTTATCATGCGCTGCTTTTAATTCTGTCATGACGTCTATCGGATCTAAGCCTGCATTTTCAGCCAATGTTTTGGGAATGACTTCCATAGACTCAGCAAATGCGTTAACTGCCAATTGTTCCCTGCCTGAAAGAGATTCTGCATATTTTTTCAATTGCTTTGCAAGTTCCACCTCAACAGAGCCTGCTCCTGCAACAACTTTATTATTTTTTAATGCTGCCGCAACATCTCCAAGAGCATCATCCATTGCTCTTTTAATTTCGTCAACAACATGCTCTGTGCTTCCATGCACTAATATAGTGACTGCTTTTGGGTTTTTGCACTCTCGAACATAAGTCATGGCCTCTTCATCCTTATGCTTTACTTCTTCAACAATACCTGCGTTTCCCAAATCTTTTACCGTCAATTCATCCAAATTAGTAACAATGCTTGCACCTGTCGCCTTAGCCAAATTATCCATGTCGCTTTTCTTTACTCTCCTGCATGCATAGATTCCTTTTTTAGCCAAAAAATGTTGGGCCATATCATCAATACCCTTTTGGCAGAAAACAACATTTGCACCAGACTGCTCTATCTTGGAAACCATTTTTCTGAGCATGTTCTCTTCCATATCCAAAAATGCCTGCATTTTTTCAGGGTCGCTTATCTGGATTTTCGTTTCAATCTCCGTATTTTTTATTTCAAGCGCAGAATCTATCAAGACAATTTTTGCATCTTTAATTTTTTTTGGCATTGCACTATGAACTTTTTCTTTGTCAACAACAACGCCTGATATTAATTCAGAGTCTTCAACGCTGCCACCAACTTTTTTCTCTATTTTGATGGAATCCATGTCAAAAGAATGTCCAGTGTTGCTTTTTTCCATGACTGATTTTACTGCTTTAACCGTTAAATCCGCCAATTGCTCCTTTGCATTCTCAGCGCCTTTTCCGGTCATTGCAGTCATGGCAATTTTTTTTAAGACATCAGCATTATCTTCAGTAATCGTTTCTGCTATTCTGTTTAAAATTTCCTGCGCTTTTTCATTGGCCATTCGGTAGCCTTTTGCCAAAACAGTAGGATGAATGTTCTGATCTAAAAGAGCTTCTGCCTTTGCAAGCAGTTCTCCTGCAAGAACAACGGCTGTAGTTGTTCCATCGCCAACTTCATCTTCCTGCGTTTTTGCTATTTCAACAATCATTTTCGCAGAAGGATGCTCTATCTTAATTTCCTGCAAGATGGTAACGCCATCATTAGTTACGGTAATATCTCCTAAAGAATCAACAATCATTTTGTCCATGCCTTTTGGGCCTAGTGTTGTTCGTACTGTTTCTGCAACCATTTTAGCAGCCATAATGTTTGTTTTTTGCGCGTTCTTTCCTGTAGTTCTTTGCGTACTTTCAGGCAAGATAAATATAGGTTGTATTTGATTTGTCATTATTCCACCCCGATAATTATTAGATTATGATGAGAGAAAAGGGGGGTCTTTATATAATTTATGAAAAAAAACTAAATGAGCACAAAATACAGTCTTCTTCTGTCTTTACCCTTGTTTTCCAGCTGGATTATTTTTATCTGCCCTATTTCCTTCAAGTTTTTAACATGCGTTCCCCCACATGCCTGTATGTCTACGCCCTGAATGTCCAATACTCTGATGGTTTGTATGGACGCATCAAAGGCTTTTCTTAATTTTACCAAAGAAGGAATTTGAAATGCCTCTTCTCTCGGCAGAAATTTTGAAATAACAGGAATATCTTTTCTTAAAATCTCGTTGGTTTTTTCCTCAAATCCCATCATTATATCTCTGTCAAAGCTTTCCAGAGAGAAATCAACTCTGCTTTTTTCTGTGTCTAATTGGTTTCCTGTAATTTCTGCTCCTGTTTCTTTATGAATTAAAGAGCTTAAGACATGGCTTGCCGTATGATATCTCATCAAAATATATCTTCTCTCCCAAGCTATGCTGCCTTTTACGGTTTGGCCTGCTTGTAATCCTTCTTTATCCACTTCATGGCTTATTTCACCGTTAAATTTGCCTACAAAAACAACCTGATAGGTATTGCCCTCTTCATCAGTCAATGTTCCTGTATCAAAAGGCTGGCCTCCTGAATTTGGATAGAATAATGTTTGTTCAAGAACAATAAATTTTCCATTGGCAGATTTTACGTTTGAAGTGAACTCCTTTTCATAGGGTTTTTCTAAATAAAGGGCTTGCATAAAAAAAGTATGCTGAAGAAATATAAAATGGTTTCGCTAGCGACTTTGTTTAAGTGAATCCAGCGCTGCTTTAGCTTGGCCTGTACATAACGTAAACAAGCTATCTTGAGCAGAAGTAATGCTTGAAGAATGCGTTACGCTTGTTTTTGTATATATGGGCAAATCAGATGCATCGTAAACAAATTCTGCGCCATAATCAGGTTTTAAATCAACATCTGCATCAATAATCCAATCCATATATACTAAGGAATCAACCTGCTTATATCCTATCACGCTTAAGAAGGGTTTTGGAGCTTCTGTAACAATATCAATATGTACACCGTCATATTTTAAAATTCCTCTCGTGTCAATTTTAAAAGCATAAGGCCCTGTGCGCTCTAAAAGAGCAACCATGTCCACGCTATACTCATTAAAAATTTTCTGAGAAAGACTGTCTATTGTTGGATTTGCAACAAAAAGCGTTTCTGCCTGCGGCTGGATTTTTTGCACTGTTGCAGCAAGATCATAATAGTTTACATTGCCATCTTTAGGCGTTGAAGAATTTCCTTGAGAAACATTTGCTGCTAAACCAACCAATGCAGCTATACCAAACCATGTTGCGGTTTTCATAAAAACGCATAATAAGAACAGCTATTTAAATGTTGCTATTTTATTGTCTCTCAAGAGTGATAATTATACTGTTATGACTGCATTGCACGAGAAGGAAGAGTTGCAACATAGTCTTTTATTTTATTGCTCCCATACATAACGGTCGCATGATGCCAATTGCCTTGTGCAGCAATGCTTGTCCACGTCATTTTTAAGCCAGTTCTGCAAACATAATAGAACCCCTGTCTCCAAGTAACTAAAGGCTCATATCTTCTATGGCCTAATAATTCCTCTTTTGAAATATTTCCTGCATTGCAAAGTTGTTCAACGGCAGTATCAAGAGTTAAACCTGATTGATGAACAAGCACATTAACCGTTCCTGCAATATGGTTCATCTCTTTATCAGTCATGCGCGGCTTAACAGATGTGCGATGCTTGGATGGCGCCATAGTGAGAGAACTGTTTAAACTTATTTAAAGTTTCTTAATACTACCTCAAACTCATAACAAATTACAGCAAGGTTTATATACCTCCTGAACTTAAAGAGCTTATGGGTGATGTCATGGGTTATTTTCAAACCCTGTCCAAGGATAAATTAATGGCGTGGATTGCCGTTGTCATTGGATTTTTGCTGATAATTATTGCCCTCTTGATTTGGTAAAAAACCAAAGGTTTATATAGGAAAACAGGTAAAGATTACTATGGGCCAACAAGAAGTGTATGATTTTTTGTGCAAGCACAAAGGCAAGTGGTATACGAGCAGGGAAATTTCTGAAAAACTCGGCGTTTCTATCGGTAGCGTTACTATGTCCTTAAAAAAATTAAGAAAAACCAATATTATCAAATACAAAAACACTGGTAAGAGAAACACCTTTAAGTATAAAGTGGATAGGCGTTAAATTTCTTCTTCCTCTTCTTCCTTCACTTTCTTGACACTTTTACGACGAGTGTTTTCTGAGTCTTCATCGTAGCCTTTCAAAAAGGCATCTTCTCGGTCATCTATTTCGTCATCTTCTCTTAAGTCATCAACATCTTCACTGTCGTAATAGTCTTCTTCTTTTTCCGCCATGGTGCTGTTAGTTTTCAAAATCATTTATATAGTTTTCGCATTGATAATATATACTGAGAATCTACAACGTGCTTTTTGCTTCTTTGATTTTTTGCTCTAGTTTTTCTGGAGTAAGGGAAGATAGAGTAATCATTCTTTTTCTTGGAATGCACCCTTCTTGCCATGAAAGGACCCAAGGATGCAATCTTGCTCCGTAATGAAGCGTTGACATTCCCTCCATAGCATCATAAACATAGATAGGAAGTCTTTTGCTGATAATTGCAATTTCAGGTTGTTGCAGCAAAATCATTTTTTTATAGGTTTTCAAACTTATATCTCCTAAAAAATCATAGTGAGACATACGGAGAATACCCATACCATCGTCAAATCCCCACCATTGTGGCTCGTACATTGCCCATCCATCAAATTCTCTATCTAAAACAGCATTTCTTTCGTCTGTTTGATCAGGAGATCCGCCCTGCCCGCCTCTGACGTTTGATAAATTAAAAACGTAAGGCTTTTGCAAAAGATCAGACATAGCAAATGTTCCCTTTGCTCTCCCAACGATTTCAGAAAATAATTTTTTAGAGTGTGCTTCTAAAACATCAGCCATTGCATCTGACACTGGTTTTTGAACAGCAGGATTTCTTGTTGAAGCAACATTCACTTTGAGCGTAGTGTCTGGGTCGTCTCTATTAATAGGAAATGATGAAACTCTCGCGTAGGTTGCTAAAGGAACTAACGTTGGAATACCATTTTTCATACCTACAAAGAATACAGACCTATAAATGCCTGCGTATTCTTGGCCATTGCATCTAAACGGCTCGGGTTCAATAAATGCTTCATAAAAATAGTTATTCCTTGGCTGGCCCTTAACAGATCTATTTTTTGGATTTTCTAAATGCTCTTTTGCTGAAAGAATATGCACTGTTGTTCCTGCAGCGCCATATGATTTTTTTCCGACAACAAGTGTATCAGAAGGGAGCGTTTCTGGGTTCACAAGTTGTGGCATGTAATCAGAAAACAAATCGTGAGTCAATCGTTTTTCATCTGCAATAACCGTTAAGTGATGTGCAAAAGGTACAGGCACATTGTCAAAGGAAGACCATGTTTGCATCAAAGTATCAAGGCTGACAAAATTATTAAATCCTCCTGAAACGGTTCCAAAATCAAATCCAGCATCCCGTATCGCAATATGTTTTAGGATGCTTCCAGGATAAGACTCCAGTTCAAGCAACACAGGTTTCCGTGTTTCTTTTTGCACGATATAATCAAAACTGATGACCATAGGAGAAGGCGTTGCTCCATATGCTTCATCTTTTGGCAATCCAAATGTTTTTAGAAATCTATTCACGGTTAAACCATCAAATCCTCTAAAACCGTTGGTGACGTAATCTTCGCTTAAAACAGCATCAGCTAGTGATTGATAAGCAGGATCCATACTTTAGAAAAAAATCTTGCCTTTATAAATTTTTCTATTTTTATTACTTTAAAGTTACAACAATTTTTAATCTTCCACAGCAGTCAAATTTTTCAGATGAACCTCTGCATGGGCAAGTTGCTTCCTTGTCGTACGTTATTTTCATTTAATTTTTTTATGTATTATTTTATTTTTAAATTTTTGGTTTATATTCTTTGAAACAGGTATCGATAACATCAAAATAAGTTAAAATCACAATATTTATAAATAAGTTATCTTTACCTGTAGTATTCTTCTCAGTGATGAAAAATGGGAAAGTTAGAAACATTGAATACGGGAACAACAACCCTGGGTATTGTCTGTAAAGACGCTATTTTATTTGCAGCAGACAGAAGGGCAACAGCAGGGAATTTTATTGCCAACAAAAATATTTCTAAAATCATGCAGATTAACGAGCATATGGCATTGACTGTTGCAGGAACCGTAAGCGATGTACAGTTAATGGTTAAATACCTTAAAGCTGAATTAAAATTAAAAAGTGTCAGAACAGGCAGAAATAATACCGTAAAAGAAGCTGCAAATTTGCTTGCTGGCATGGTCTATAATAACATCAGAAAATTCTCAGCAATACCAGGAATCAGCCACTTTTTATTTGGCGGCTATGATAATACCGGCTGCCAGTTGTATGAAATTTATCCTGACGGCTCAATAACGAAAATAGAAGACTTCGTGAGCAGCGGAAGCGGAAGTGTCATGGTGTATGGAGTTTTGGAAACATCATATAAGCCAGACATGAACGGAAAGGAAGCCGAGGAACTAGCCCTGAGGAGCATGAAAGGCGCATTGTTAAGAGACAGCGCTTCAGGAAACGGCGTTGACATTATCACGATAAGCAAAGCAGGCGTTAAGCAAACGTATGAAAAAACTATTCCAGGATTTTAGTTCTCTTACCAAAAAACATTAAGGTGCAACATTGCCAAGTGAAATCATTAAAGAAATACTGAAGGACTTACCGACAAATTCCATCAGCGATGCTGTCTTTGAAGGAGCCAACATAGTGCTCTACACCAAAGACAAGGAATTTTTTCTCGATAATAAAGGCATTATTAAACAGATTGTTGACAAAATAAAGAAAAGAATCGAATTGCGCCCTGATCCCAGCATTTCTTTGGAGCAGGAAAAAGCAGAAAAAATTATAAAAAAAATCATTCCTGAAGATGCAAAAGTTGACAAAATTATTTTTGACCCTCAACGGTCCATGGTTGTTATAGAAGCAGAAAAACCCGGCGTTGCCATCGGCAAAAACGGAGAAATCCTTCAGGAAATAAGGGAAAAAACGCTTATGGTTCCTTTGATAAGAAGAACACCTCCTATCAGGTCTCAAATCATTGAAAATATCCGAGAAGTTTTGTATCAGAATAACGATTACAGAAGAAAATTTCTTCATAAAACAGGAGAAAGAATTTACAACGGATGGTTAAGGCAGAAAAAGGAAGAATGGGTTAGATTAACCTATTTAGGAAGTGCAAGAGAAGTCGGCAGAAGCTGCTTGTTTTTGCAAACTCCTGAATCTCGAATTTTGCTTGACTGCGGGATTAATGTTGCCGATGCTGACCAGATGTATCCTTATCTTGAAGCTCCTGAATTTGACATTAAAGAGTTAGATGCAGTCATTGTTTCTCATGCACATATAGACCACTGTGGTTTAGTTCCATATTTATTTAAGTTTGGTTATCGCGGTCCTGTATACTGTACTGCACCAACAAGGGACATGATGTCCTTAATTCAATTGGATTTTGTAAAGATTCAAAGAGATGATGGAAAAGAACCTATCTACAACAGCGATGAAGTCAAAGAAATGGTCAAGCACACCATTGTTCTAGACTTTGAAGAAGTTTCGGATATTACGCCAGACGTCAGAATAACGTTTTACGATGCAGGACACATTTTAGGAGCTGCCATGGTGCATATTCATGTTGGCAATGGCTTGCATAATCTGCTTTACACTGCAGATATCAGATATGCAAAAACAAACATGTTAAGCCCTACGGTCACTAATTTTCCAAGGCTGGAAACCCTTGCCATTGAAGCTACGTATGGAGGAAAAGACAATATCAACCCTAATCCGGGACAGGAAGATGAAGAGTTATCTGAAATCATCATCAATACAGTCAACAGAAACGGAAAAGTGCTTATGCCTGTTTTGGGAAGCGGAAAGGCACAGGAGATTATTGTGCTGATTGAAAGGCTTATCAGGCAAAAAAAAATGCCAGAAATTCCTGTTTATATTGATGGCATGGTATGGGATATTACTGCCATTCACACAGCGTATCCTGAATATTTAAATAGCTCGGTAAGACAGCAAATTTTCAATAAAGACAACAATCCATTCCTTGCAGACAATATAAAAAGAGTAGGCAGTGGAAAGGAAAGGCAGCAGATTATTGATGAAACAGGAGCATGCATCATCCTTGCAACATCCGGCATGTTAGTGGGAGGTCCAAGTGTTGAATATTTAAGGCATTTAGGCGACAACCCTCATAACAGCCTTGTTTTAACCTCATACCAGGGTCCTGGTTCTATGGGAAGAAGAATCCAGAACGGAGAAAAAGAGTTTAATTTTAACGGCGGTAAAGAAGTTTTGCAGCTAAAAATGGAAGTTTCAAAAATAGTCATTTCTGGCCATAGCGATAGAAAAGAGCTGATGAATTTTGTCAGCAACTGCAACCCACGCCCTAAAAAAGTCCTGGTGAACCACGGAGAAAACATTCGCTGTCTCGATCTGGCAAGCTCTATCCACAAAGCATTGCATATAGAAACAGCCGCTCCAAGAAATTTAGACACTATTAGATTAAAGTAAGTTAAAATAGAAAATTATATAAAGCCCCAGCTCTCTCATACTACTAGCAAAAAGAGGTGTTACTATGGGTGATGATCAGAAGAATTCTAAAGATTTACTCACAGCCATCACTGAGCTGAATACGTCCATCAATAAAATGATTAAGATTTTTGAGGATGCCAATCAGGAAATGATCGAAGATTACCAGAACACAAGATTGCAGATCAAAGACAAGCTCGATGAGGTAAGCGATCAGAATGAAAAGATTGCAGAAGGTATTGTAAGCTTGGCGGATATGCTTAAAAAGCCAGAAGAGCATCTTGATGAAATTCATGAACAATATCCTGTCGATACTACCAAGCTTCAGGAAGTTTCTTTTAATAACAGAACGGGAATAATGCCTCAGCAGGAACTGCCTGAGCCTCAACAGTACGATTTCAACAGCGACGATCCCTTTGCAGGAGACCCCTTTGCACAGCAGAATGCGCCTGATAATTTTTCACAGCCTACTCAGCAAAATTACCCTCCTGCTTCGCAAAGCTACAGCGATCCCTTTGCACAGCCGCGACAATCAGCAAAAAATACACCTGATCCTTTTAGCCAACCAAAGCCTTCCCAACAGCAATATGCTCAGGATCCGTTCGCTCAGCAGGATCCCTATGCGCAAAAAGACCCTTTTGCACAGCAGGATTTTTCTGATGGGCAATTCATGCCTCCTCGAAGGCAGGATCCGTTTGCAGAGCAAGACCCTTTCGCAAAAGGAAATCTTGACATGCCTCCTCTGCCTGATGCTCCCCAAGCACCGGAAAAAAGAGGCTTGTTTTCAAAGCTGATGAAAAAATGACGTCTGAAGCAGCAAAGGAGTATTTTGTTTCTTTAGTAAAGGCAGCGCAGAAATACAAATCAGCGCCAGCCGTTGAGATTATTCCAAAAGACGACGCTGTTATGATAGGAAGTGAACCTGCAGAAAAGACTGCCGTAACACAAAAAACAGGAAAGACTTCTTCAGAAGCGTCTTTGCAAAAAAAGAAAAAAAGTTTGTCAAAGAAAAAAAGAATACATAAGAAAAGCAAAAAAATAGAAAAAAAACATGGCGTACTAAAAAAGAAAACAGCCAAACTGCATCATAAAAAAACTATAAAAAAAACACAGCATCACCATAAAACTCAAAAACATAAACTGGCAAAAAAATCACGCAAAAAAAGAGTATAAAAAAAATTATAAGTCTTTTGCCATAACAGTTTTTCTTCCGTTTGCTTCTGCTCTCTTGATAGCATCCTTGATTAACTGCTTTGCTTTCTCATCAAGAGCGTCTGCAAAATCGCCTGCAACATTATAACCCTGAGCAAGCTCTTTTATTTTTGCCTTGACAATAACTGCATCTGCCATACAACCACCTCCAAAAATTCTTAATGTACAAAGGAATAAGAACTTTAAAAAACTTGTTATTTTTTCTTGGGAAGATACTCTTCAACTATTTTCATGATTTTTTTTATGTTTTCGCTGGTAATCGTCAAGGGATATGCAGATAACAGCAATTTCAACTCCTCATCATTTCTTGGAAGAATGTCAACAATCTTATCAACGTATTCTTTTTTAAATCGTGGAATTTTTAACTTGTCTATTGCCTCAGCCAATTCTTCTGCTTCCTTTACTTTAAGAATGTGAAAATTATCAAGATATTCTTCTGTCTTGGTTGCCCTGAAGCTTAACTCTTCATCTCTTTTCTTAATGGCTTTCAATGCTTCTTTCAATTCTGCCATGGAAATGGATTGTTCTTCAAGTACTTCAGGTTTCATAGTCACGCCTTTTTTAAATGGACAGGATGCACAATGAATTTTCTTGTTGCATTCATATGCTTGATGGTAACTTCATAGCATCGTCCTTTTTTTCCTGTAATAATGCCGCTTGCGCCATAAAATCTCAAAGGATATTTTCCTTTTTGGACTCCTGGCTCCATGAGCATATAGACTTTTTCGTTGACTGTAAATTCCTGCAGAAATTTGGTCAAGCTGATTTTTCCCTTTTCAGTCAAGGGCTTGCTCATCTTGTGTCTGCTCTTTCTTCTGTATCCGCCTTTGCGATGAACCATAGGTTAAAGAAATTAGGAACTCTTTAAAAAGCTTTCGCCAAAGGAAATTACGATTTGGCTTCTTGCAGAACAGTATCAACAGGCAGTTGCAAAAATTGTTCATAATCTGCAATCGCTTTATTGATCATTGCATAGGCAGCGGTTTCCGCACTTTTGAATTCAAGGGAAGTTAAAACAAAAGACTCTGTCACTTTGTGGTTCATAACTACAGGAACAGACTTAGGAACGTGAATAATAGCATGCAATCGTCGTTCATACACTTCCGGTTTGACAACCCGGCCATAGTCAATATGAATCCAATTTAAATTACCTTCTTTAACAGGACGATAAACAAAAACATCCTCTGTTTTATCTCTTGGGCTTTTTAACCCCCTTTCCTGATAAAATCTATCGCTCCTCTCAGAAGAAATACCCAGATCTCCCTGAACTGTTCCAATAGCAGGAACGTCTAGAGTCATAGTATAGGACATATACGTCAGATACAAGGTAAGAGCTATCCTTTCTCCAAAATCTCCTGTTAATGGAAAACCTTCCAGTTTAATTTCCGGCTTTCTACTAACAATAACTGCATCTAACGTCATAAATCTGCAGAACTGTTTTTGCGTTTAAAAAGGTTTACTTAAAGCGGTTTAGGGATGCTGTCCTTTATGTCCTTAAAAGAAACTTTGATTGCTCGTTTTTTGAGCCGCTCGTAATCAGATATCGCTTTATTAATCATGACGTAGGCAGCATCCTGAGCAAAAAGAAAGTTTTTATCTGTGTCATCAAATTTCTCTATACCCTTTTTATTGTATGGAATTGCAACGATTACTGATAAATTGTCAATATATTCTGGATGGCGCATTTTTCCAGCATCTAAGGAAATTCTTCCTTCCGGACGAGTGTCTTGTTGATGGTAGATTATATGTTCATCACGCTCAAAGGGCATATCCTTAAAATCGTCAGCGATTATCTCTATGTCTGCAGTAAGGGTGCCAAGAAAAGGAACTTGAACTTTCAGTCTATAATCAACCTTTGCGCGTGTGATAGTAAGTTTTAAGCCTTGATTGCTCGTAAGTACTCCCCCTTCATACTTGCAGTCATGAATATATCTGCCTCCTGTTGATAGCACAAGGCTGATTTCTCTAGATTCAATAACCGCATCCAAAGTCATAAGCGGGAGAATTGTTTATAGATTTATAAATGTTTAGAAACTACTTTTTCAACTTTTCTTTTTTTGCCTTATCGCTGATAATGGCAGAATTTCCTGTCGGATCTTCAAGAATCAATTTGGCTTTTTCCTGTCCCCACAGTATCTTTGTTATTTTTTTCGCCAGATTTTTTGCCTTTTTTCTTTCTTCTTCATCATCGCTATTGTCCCGTATATTTTCAACCTGCTTCTGCATTCTGTTCAAAATGCCCTCGACATTGGTTACATAGCCATTTGATGAAGGGCCAGATTCAATGTCCCCTACAAAAGGAATCTTGATGGTTGCATTGCTTGATTTTGCAACGCGTATTTTCATATCTGCTTCTGAAGTAATCTCAAGTGTATATTTGCATGGCTCCTTGTCTTCGTCGTTTTCAATGTCTGCTTTATGATAGCCGCATTTATTGCAGTCCATGGAAAAGAAATAGGTTTTGCCAAAGTAAGGAATATCTTTTTGATAGTCCATCAGCGTCAATCCTTTTTGACTGCATACAGGACATATTTGCTCTTCAAGCACTTCCATTTCTTCAGCCATTTGCGCCATAGTCATTTCTGTGATTGCGTGCTTTAAATACTTTGTTGTCAGGCAATATATAAACTAAAACAAGTATAAAAAGAAAGTATATGATGTAATTGTTGAAAATTATTCTTCAGACACTTCTTTTGTCTGGCCTTTTGTCTTGTAAATCTGGGCAAAATTAGGCACAGCAACAACCATGTCTTCACTGAATCCTGCAACATCGCCTTCAATGGCGTCACAGGTTTTCTTAAGCTTGTTAATGGCTCTTTTCAATTCAACAATGTCTTTTTCTTTTAATGGCCTGATGTTGATTAAGGCAATCGTGTTTCCTTCTCTCAAGGCATCGATAATGGTTTTAATGTCAGAGAAATCTTCCATAGTAAAAGGCCTTACGATGACCTTCGTTGGCATGTCTCCCTGTTCTGTATCCAGTTCAACATAATCCTCATTAGGCGTGCCTTCTTCATCATCTTCAAAATCAGTACGGGTAAATGTTTTTTTCAATCCTGCGAAAAACTTTTTCATGAGTAATCCCTCCGCGTATGGTATATAAACTTCTTAGTTATATATAAAGTTTTCTTTTTTTATAAATAGGGACCCATTTCTTTCTTCAATTCCTCTATATAATCAACAGGCGACGGGTCTATCCTGTAGCGCAAGGCCAAAAAGTAGGTGGTTAAATCGCCTATATGGATAGCGGTAAAAAGCTGTGAAAGATAATTTTCCCCTTTGATGTTTAAGGAAGTCACGGTTGTTTTTCTCCTGATGAGCTTTTCCGTGATGTCCATTCTTTTTTGTATTCTTTTATGGTCAAGATCGCTTTTCAAAAAGATAACATGAAAATGCCCTATGAGATGCTCAAAGCCCATGATGGCGTTATGATCTAATTCAGGAAATGCATGGGAGAAAGCCATGACCTTTGCATTTTCATTGAACTGTGTTTTCCATCTGTACGCTATGCTGGAAAATTTATTTGAAGAGTAAATGATGGGAATTTTATTGTAGTTTTTTTCTAGTAAATCCTTTGCAATTTTTTCATAGCCTTCTTTTTTCAGCGCATTGATGGTTTGCCTTACGGCAGTATCCTGGCTTTTCAGGAGTTTTGCGTTTTCTAAAGCACTTAACATAGGGAAGAACATGTAAGCAACGGCGTTTCTTGGCTGCATGAATTTGGGTATTAACACAATCTGGGTCTTTTCATCCTGAGCAAGCTTTAGCAATCTGCCTCCTGAAGTGATAACCACAATGAGTGCTTTTTTCTTTCTTGCTTCCCTGTAGGCAGAAATGGTCTCTTCTGTATTTCCGCTGTAAGAACTGGCAAAAACCAACGTCTTTTCATCAATCCAGTCAGGAATGTTATAATCTCTGATAACCGTAACAGGAACATTGGCAATATAGCTTTGCAGAATGTCTCCTGCAATGGCACTTCCGCCCATGCCAATAATGACGATTTTGTCTACAGGCTTATCAACCCTTATATAATCGCCCATTTTATAAGCTTCAGCAATTTGGGATGGCAATTGATCAATTGCCTTTTTCATATCCTGGCTGTCTAAATTAATCTCCTTTCCCATACTTCTTTCAATAGCATAAGGAGTATTTAAAGTTTGTTGAAATGGTTAGCTATATAAGGAATTATGCAATTCTGAAGGCATGAGTGATATTGCAATCACCGTAATTAAAGCAGAAGAAGACCTCATAGACCTAATTTCTTTAAAGCAGGCATGTGATGAACTGTATGTGGGTCCTATTTCTGAAGATTCGGCTTTGCATAAATTGCTGAATATGAACGCATATAGTGACTTTTATGTTGCCAGAAGAGGGCAACAACCGATTGGTTATGTGCAAGGAAATGCTGTTGGAGAAGCATATTATTCAGAAGAAATGTACGTCATGCCTGAGTTCAGGCGTCAAGGCTGTGCAAGTGCGTTGATAAAAGCCCAAATTGAATTTGCAAGAAAGTCTGGATTAAAAACAGTACAGACAGTCCTCAGCAAGGAAAATAGTACAGGAATTAAACTTTATGAGCAATGCGGTTTTCAATGTGCAGCACATTCTGACACCATGCTTACTTTAGCGTATGGTATTTCCTAATTTTCCATAATCTTTAAATAGACTGTCATCAAATGCCTGTTAAGATGCGTTTAGACACTTTTATAAAGAATAAATAGCCAATTTAGGTTGTTAATATGTTAAATGAAAAAATAATAAATTTGAAGTTTGGCTATCTTTTTTTATTTTCTAATCTTATCATTTTTGCAGCATTTATTCTCGTAGCTTTAGCATTGTCTTCTCTAGAAAGAAGTATTTACCCTTCTTTCCTAGTACTTGGCATTTTATTGCTTATCTCCTGCAGATACTATCTAATAAAACTGGGAAAAACAGAAAAAAATAATAAATTGAACAAAATAGGAAAAATATTTTTCTGGATAGGGATATTCCTGGCAATACTAGCCTATATTGTAATCGTAACTATTGCAACAAATGCCTGTAAATATACTAGCCATGCTGAATGTGGTTTTGGATATGGAATTCTTCTGATACTTTTTGAAATAATAAGTCTTTTAACAATACTCATAGGAACAATCTTATGGATAAAGTCAAATTATGGGGGCAAAAACACTTTTAAGTTATCTTTAATGTTCATAGCATCTTTAATTATGCAATGGATTCTCATGAAGATATTGGGATATGTCTATTTTAAAATTATCTAAATTCAAAAGAGACACTATCTAACGCATATAAAAAGAGACTAAAATGTGCTCTCGAATAATTTTCCATAATCTTTAAATAGCCATCAATCTGCAAAAGAATATGAATCAGCATTTTAAGACCTTATTTAAATCATTCAGTCCAAAATCTTATCCAGAACTGACTGCAAGGCCGTTAAAAGATGCCTTCAGGTATTTTTTCTTTGTCATGCTTCTTGCAATCATTCTGCTTGCAGTATTATTCATTCCCGCAACGATAAGCTTTTCAAAGCATCTTGACTCTATGTTAAGCAGTTTTGACACGCTTGAATTAAAGTTTAATGCAGTGCAAAATGCACCGGTAACTGTTTTTTCAAAGCCTTTAGTGGTTATAGACCTCAATAAAACCAACATGTCCAATGAACAGGTATTAATTACGCAAAAAGATTTTTTCTACAAAAAGTATTTTGCCTTCGGCAAAGATGAAAAGTCATTGAAAACAATAGGCAACATCAAAAATTATGACAATCTCCTGCTTTACGCATTCATTTTTATGATTCCAGCGTTTCTTCTCTTGATATTTATTGCCTATACTTTAAAAAATTTGGCGCTCGCAGTGATACTTTCACTCATAGGATTCATTATTTTCAAAATCCTCAGCTATGAAATTCGTTTTGGGCAGGTATTCAAAACAGCAATCTATTCGGCAACTATCATGATTCTTTTAGAAATTCTTTTGTTATTGTTTTTTCCGCTATTTTTAATTCCTATGGTACTCTATATCCTTCTTTTTAGTATAGCCTGCTGGTTTGTTGGCCAGAAAAAATTCTCAGTCAAAGATGATTCTAACTCTAAGAGCAAACGTTGAAATCATGGGCAGAAAAATGCTCAGGGAACACAGCATTGAAATAGATAAATATACAAAAGTATCAGAAATGCCTTTATTATATGGCATCAGCCTTCCCAAAAACAGCTTGGAATCGAAGTTAGTGCAGGGATCAAAAGTTTTTGCCCTTAACGTCGTGAAGCATGCAAAAAAAGAAACCCTAGAGTGCAAAAAAATTGACTGCTTTTGCTTTGCGTCAGCAGAAGTTATAGAGTGTGAAGTTGTTCAGGAAATAGAAGCGGGAGACCATCTGTTCTTTGTGGGAAAAGTTCTGCACGAAACCAAAAACTATAAATAGGGACCGCCTTTTATAGAACCATGGAAACAATTTCTGAAAAAGAGAAAAAAATTGAAACACTGGCAAAAACCCTCAGATTAACAGGCTTTGCAAGTTCTGATACTCAAGCAAAGAAAATGGCAGAAGAAATGTTAGGTATAGATGAAAAAATCCAGAAGCAATATGCAGACGCAGATAAGGCAGTGAAAAAGCCTCAAGTTATTCCTGAAAAAATGCCAGAAGCTATTAAAACAGCTGAAACATCTGATTTTCCTGAAGACACGCCTTTAGGAGAGTTAATGCGGGCATCAGAAAACAAAAAAGAGGTTTCTGCAGAAGAAGAACAAACAGAAGAACCTCAAAGGCAAGAGCAGGCTGAAAAAATAAGCTTGGACGATGAAGCGCCTGAAGAAGTGACCGCTGAAACAGAAAGCTCTGAAGAGCCTGAAATGCAGAAAGAGAATACTGAAGAAGAAACAGAAAAAAAAGAAGAAACTGCTCCAGAACCAGCAAAAAAAGAACAGCCAAAAGAAGAAAACAAAGTAGATTTAAGCGAAATTTTTAATTTCGGGAAACGATAAAATTCTCATTATTTTTTACGTATCTTTTTTTCTATTTATGTGCAAAGCCCCAAAAACCACAAACTTTATAAATAATAAATTACTGCTGAGTGATGACAATCGTATGGAGGGTTTAGAAAATGAAAAACGTACTTATCTTTAGCGTTGTTTTACTATTATTGACAGGTTTTGTCATGGCTGTACCAAATGCAGTCATCAGCGCAAATCCAACCAATGGCGTTGCACCATTGACTGTTGCCTTTGACGGGACAGGAAGCACAGGCAACATAGTGAGTTATTCTTGGGATTTTGGAGACACAAGCACGGCAAATACTGCTGCAGTGAATCATCAGTTTGCCAATCCTGGAACGTACAACGTTGTATTAACCGTTACCGACAATGAAAGCGCTACGGATACGGCAACAGAAACAATAACCGTTACACCTTCTGCAAGCTCAGGCATTGCCATTGAAGGAGATTTAGATTTCGGAGATGAAAACCAGGTTAGAGAAACAACTCTTACGAAAACAATCACTATCAAGAACACAGGTTCCAATACACTTACAGATATAGTACTCAGCTCAACAGCAGCAACCAAATACGGCGTAACCTTTAGCCCTGCAACGATTGCATCATTAAACTCATTGCAAACTGCCCAGGTAGTTGTTTCCCTTACTGTTCCTGATGATCAGGATGCAGGACAGGCAAAAGCAGGCATTGTTGCTGCAACAGGAACTGCTTCTGGACAAACAGTTACCGCACAGAAAGATATTTTAGTCAGTGCAGAATCAAACTTGAGAATTGAAGATGTTGATTATGAAATTGATGGAGGAGATTCAGGGGATTTAGATAATGGAGAAGACTTTGACAGTGCTCCTGGAGACCAAATAACCTTAACCATCAAAGTTGAAAATACGTTTAGCGACGACATTGACATTGAAGATATAACCGTTACCGTTGAAGGAGAAGGCGATGTTGATGTTGATGAAGAAGAGAATATTGATACGTTAAGAGACGATGACTCAGATACCGTCACCATAACCTTTGATGTTGACTCTGATGCAGACGAAGATGAATACGACATCGACATAACGGTTGAAGGAGAAGACGAGAATGGTGCAAGCCATGATGACCAATGGACCATAACCGTCAATGTTGAAAAAAAGACGCACGACATTCAAATCATCAATCTCGAATTGAGCAAGACAACCGTTACCTGTGAAAACAGCATAACCCTTGAAGCAGAATTGAGCAACGAAGGAACCAAGGATGAAGGAAGCGTTGTTATTGAAGCAGAATCTGCATTGTTTGACTGGAAAGGAAGACTGGTCAATATAGACATTGATGAAGGCGATGAATACACGGCAAGATTTACCATTGCACTTCCAAAAAACCTTGAAGAAGGCGAATACCCAATCGATGTTACTGCATTTTACAAGCCAGATGAAGAAACAGATACTCAGTCAGTAAGCTTTACTGCAAACGGATGCAACCCTGAACCTATAGTGCAAACGCACATGGTATGCAGAAGCAATGCATGTGTTGAAGTTTCAGGTTCTGGCAATGACGAATGCCTTTTGAACAGCGATTGCATTGTTGAAGAACCAGAATTCCCAGACGGAAATGTTGTCTATGGCAATTCAGGACAGGCAATTCCTAACTGGATGCTCCTTGCATTGTTGGGAGTTGGCGTTTTAATTGCAGTCGTCTTGATTATCGTCTTGCTTGTACGATTGGCAAGATAATTTTTTATTTTTTTATTTGTTTTTTCTTGATTAATAAGTTATTTTCTTTATGTTGCTATTTTTTAAAATCATAAAACAATGAGCGCTTTTTTCAATGCAGAAAGCCTTTTGCTATTTGCTCTAAACTTCACATTGGCAACAGCAACAAGGTATTTGACATACGTATCATCAACGAGAAGCTTTCCTTTTTCAGAAAGGGGAATTTCCATTCGTTCGCTCCCCATAATTTCCACCATAATTTTATTGCTTGTTGCAAAAATGCCTGTTCGTTTAAATCCCACAGTTCTCGCCAGCATAACGAGCTTTTCAGCATGCTGCAACGTTCTGCAGGCAACGTGAAGTATTAAACCTTCTTGCCTTAGCCAGACGGTTTGACTAGGCATATTTTTTAAGGCGCGTTGTATTTTTTGAAACGTTACTGCTTCATGGCTCATAAACAGCCATTGAGGTTCATACTTTTTCATGTTTTCCTCTGCAGCCATCACATAAATTCTTCCTGAACAGCTGCTCGTAGTAACATAGTCTTTCTTCTTATTAAGGATGTTCAGTAAAGGAAGTATTGGCTTATCCAGAGACCCTTTTCTGCTTTTGTCTATGGTCTGTAATTTATGGAGAATGTCTTTCTTATTTTTGTCAAAGTCCATACATCAATGAAGCATAACGTATTTTTATTATTTTGTATTTTAAGAAACTATTTATACCTTTAACCTTTTCTGCAAGCATGGTCACCACCTATACGCTAAACATTCCTCAGGAGGTTATGCCACAGAATAAAGCGCACATAGCTCAGCATATTGCAGCATACTTAGCCTCTCAGTTCGAAAGAAGTAACATAATTTATGCAAATAAGCAGTATGAAGTTATAGATTCTGATGACAACTTGCTTGCAGCAATACAAGCAGTGCAGGAAACCATGGTAACTATAAAAACCCAAACTCCTTGGCAGGGAGGGAAAAAAGATCTTGAAAAGCGCATTTTTGAATACCTAAAACAACCTGTAGCTTCTTTACAAGCCTAGCAAAGTTTTTATGCATTCTTACAGACATCATAGAAAACCATTCTCAGTAAAGTATATAAATAAAAGGGCGTTCATCAAAAACATGTTTGACTTGAAAATTATTTCAGGAAATTCTCATAAATCGTTGACAGAGAGCATTGCAAAATATTTGAATATTCCGGTAACGCAGATTGTTTCAAAACAGTTCAAGAACGGAGAGATTTATGTGAAGATTCTTGAAAGCATCCGAGGCGATGATGTTTTTGTCGTACAAACATGCTGCAATCCTGTCAATGATAACCTGATGGAATTGTTATTGTTGATTGATGCACTGAAAAGGGCAAGCGCAGGAAGAATTACTGCTGTTATCCCAAATTATTTTTATGCCCGACAGGATAGAAAAGCAGAGGCAAGAGAGCCTATCAGCGCAAAGTTAATTGCAGATTTATTGACTGCTGCAGGCGTCAATAGAATTTTAACCATTGATTTGCATGCTTCGCAAGTGCAGGGCTTTTTCAATGTTCCTGTTGATGAACTGACTGCAGTTTCGCTTTTTGTTGAAGATATCCTTGCAAGAAAAATTCCTGACTTGATGGTTGTTGCTCCTGATTTAGGCGGCGTGAAAAGAGCAAGAATACTGAGCAATATTTTAGAAGTGCCTTTGGCCATTATCGATAAGAAAAGAAGCAGACACCATGAAACGGAAATTCATCATGTTATAGGCGATGTCAAAGGGAAAAACTGCATTTTGATAGACGACATGATTGATACAGGCTCAACGATTATTCCTGCCTGCATTGCTTTAAAGGAGCATAGATGCAAGGATATTTACACGTGCATAACGCATCCTGTCTTTTCAGGAAACGCCATAGACAACATTGAGAAAAGTTTGGTAAAAGAAGTTATCTGCACAGACACCATACCTCCAAAGAAAAGCGAAAAAATAAAAGTTATTTCTGTTGCGTTTTTATTGGGAAGAGCCATTCAAAACATTCACAACAATGAATCAACATCAACTTTGTTTGATAAAATGGTTCAGCAGACGTTGAAGAAGATTAATCACTGAATCTTTACTTTCTGTCCTATAGCCTGTCCCGGCAATCCAGTCTCAAAAACAGCCCTGACAGCGCCTTTATTGCCGTGGAAGTTAGAAATAGTTCCTATCATGTCTTTTTTTCCCGTATTCCAGACAACTTTCTTGCCTATTAACTTTGCAGCTTCTTCTTTTTTAGAAAGTCCTTCTACCTTGACCACAATCTGGTTGGGAGTCTGATGATGCCTTCCCATTCGGTAATTGACAATAACGCCATTCATGGTAAAAGGAAAAAGCAGGGGTATATAAAGATTATGCTTTAGTGAAGATAGTACAGAGTGCGCCTTCTACTTTTTTTATTGTTTTTTCCTTTATATGCCCTATTTTATAGGAAATAATAGCTGTATCCGCTGTGAACAATCTTGCAGGTTTAATAAAACTATCAAGAGGAAGTTTTCCGTGTTGAAAATCAGTTTGCTTTAAAGCAATAAGGCCTTCATCCTCTTGACTGGTAATAAGCGAAAGAATAACATCATTTCCCTGCAGGACTGCAACAACTAGGCTTGGCCTTTTTTTAGTCGCTGTCAAGTCTGAAAATGGAAAAGGCAAAACAACAACGTCTCCTTTCATAAGTCTTTCCATGCTTCATCTTCCTTTTTTGTATTCCAATCCTTAGCAAGTACTTTTTCGCTTGCAAGTGCAGTTTCCAATGATTCACTTATCTGTTTCATGGGCCTAAGTTCAATGTGGTCATGAAAAACCAAAATGCTTACTTTTGAACCGTTTTTGAATCCCTGAGGCCTAAAGGAAGAGGGTATGCAAATTTGACCTTTTTCTGTCAGCGTTGCAGTCTTTATTTCCAGAAGTTCTTTTTTCATCTTACTTATAAGAATAGTAAGAAATATATAAACTTTTGCATTATAATGCTTATAGCGAGCACATATTTTTTAAAGCCGAAAGAGATTTTGAAACAATGCAAGGCCAATTTACTTTTGAAAACAACGACCCTGATTTAGAAAGAATAATCAAAGCGCTTCCTATCAAAGCACACTTGAATGCAGATGATGTTGAAGCAGACATTAAAGCAACAGTTATGCAATACCGTATAGAGCAAGATTCCAATGATCCAACAGAATACGCAATCATTCCTGTCAGAACAGCCAATGTTCCTGGAATTATCAGATACAGCTATATGCCTGCGTTAGATGCACAGAACGAGTTTCAGTATGTTGAATCATCGCCTGGGGAAGTGTACGTTTCATTTCGCGGCATGAAATTCGTATTAATTTATAATATCTATGTTGACATTGACTCCCTGACAGATAATTCTAGATCAGACTTTGATACTGATGACTCTGATTTAGGCGATGACGACATATAAGCACAATCAACCATAAACTATATAAATAAGCCATATTTCTCTTAAAAATAATAATAAAAGACAAAAACACTGATGAAAAATGATTGGAAAGACAAAATCAAGCGAATTGATTCAAAAAGCGGCAATTGAACTTAAAAAAACAATAAAAAAGCCAGAATGGGCTTCTTTTGTAAAAACAGGGACATCTAGAGAGAGACCTCCTGTCGATGAAGACTGGTGGTATATGAGAGCAGCATCCATCTTAAGAAGAATTTACATTAAAGGACCAATAGGCGTTTCAAAATTAAAAACACTCTACGGCGGTAAAAAAAACAGAGGCTATAAGCCTGAAAAGTTTTTCACAGGCTCAGGAAAAATCATCAGAGTCATATTGCAGCAATTGGAAAAAGCAGAACTCATCAAGCAGGGAAGCAAGGGCGTTCATAAAGGAAGAATGGTTACTCCAAAAGGAAAAAAATTTTTGGATGCCTTAGTCAAAAATGGATGAGCTTGAACAGTTAAGAAAAAAAAAGCTTGAGCAGCTTCAGAATCAACTGCAACAACAGCACATGCAGGAACAGGCAGTTTATGACGAAATAGAAAAAATCGAGACTGCCGTTAAACAGCGATTAACCAAAGAAGCACTGGCACGATATGCAAACATCAAGCTTGCACATCCAGAACTTGCGATGCAGGTGCTGGGCATTTTAGTTCAATTGATGGAAAGAACAAAGGAAAAAATAGATGACCAGCAGTTAAAAAGAATGCTGGAGTTATTGCACAAACAAAGAAAAGACATCACGGTTAAACGAAAATGAGCAAATACAAACACTTAAGCAAAAAATTGCGATTAATCCATAAACGAAAGCAAACCAGATGGGCTCCCTTCTGGACAGTTTTGAAAATTTATGGAAAGAATAGAAAAATCCATCCAGGAAGACATACGGTCATTAAACGATCTTGGAGAAGAACAAAATTAAAGGTGTAAACATGTTAGAAAGAAGCTATACTGTTCCATTAAGACGAGGATTTGTCAAAGTTCCAAAATACAAAAGAGCGCAAAAGGCAATGGCAACGCTCAGGGAATTTATGGCAAAGCATATGAAAAGCGATGACATCAAGATAGGCCCTGAATTAAACAAAAAAGTTTGGGATAATGGCATGCGCAATCCTCCTCATCATGTTAAAGTAACTGCAAAAAAGGACGACGAAGGCATTGTCAGAGTAGAGCTTGCAGGCTTTGAGTATGTAGAGAAGAAAAAAGAAAAGAAAGAGAAAAAAGACGACTCTCCTATGATGGAAAAAATCAAGAAGATGACTGGTGTTGGAAAAGAAAATAAAAAAGAAGACATCAAGGAAGAAAAAGCCAAAAAAGAAAAAGAAGTCGAAGAAGAGTTAAAGGGAGAGTAATTATTCAGGATATTTGACGTCATATAAATAAGAAGAAATTTTTTCTAATTTTTGTTTATCCATTCCTAAGGCAAGCAATGCATCAGGAGATGTGCGAATGCCCTTTTTTAACAAATCACCAAAAGTTCTAAAAGCATAGTCTAATGTTCTCGTTCTGATAAGCTCAGAAGCAACAACAAAGCCATCGATATGAGGCGTATCTCCCTCTTCAAGAAACTGCCTGAATTTTAGTTCGGCAGTAATAGCAAGAGTATCGTTTCTCTGGGCATATCTTGCAAAATAATAGGATTTTGCACTATCAACACCCTGTGTTGCCATATAGTAAACCATCGTTGCAACTTCATGAATGAGCAGTTTACGCATTTCTAAAAGAGATTTCTCTATTTTTTTGCTATAAGGCTTTTTTTCCTCAAGAAATAATGTTCTCAAGTCAAATGGCACATGGTGAAAGAGTGCAAAAAGGTCAAGGGTTTCCTGCAAGCCAGAGTGAACTCTTTGTTGTCCGTAAACTTTATGAGCAACCACATGAGCAGTTTCACTTGCCAGCCCTCTGATTTCTGCATAGTCTCCATAGCAGTTTGCTACTTGATCAAGATCTATCAGCCCGTGCCTCACGTAAGAAAGGTACGCTAAAGACTCTTCTGTCAGAGTCGTTAGAGGAACATACATGTGGCTTTCTGTCGTGCTTTCGGATGCGAATTCTGTTATGTCATCCATAGCTATGAGTGTTGCAATATTGCGCTCAACGATAGCTTTTAAAGATTCATCAGTGATTTTTGCAGCAGCGTGAGACTCCCTGTCTAAAAATGCCTTTTTTTCCTCCGGAGTTATCATCACTTCATCAGGAGTGATAGAGACTTTCGCATCTATTCCTAATCTATCAAGAAAGCTTGCAGCAAAATCAGTAGCACGAACAGCGACATCTGCTTTTGTCAGGGTATCCGCCAAGGATGCAGGAATAATCATAGCAAGGAGAACAAAATGAACATTTATAAGTTTAATCATAAAACTTAATAAACAACCGACGTTTCTTTAGATTGCGCCGTGGTCGCATAACCTGGTATTGCGCGAGTTTCGAAAACTCGTTTCCGCAAGGAGTTCTCGGTTCAAATCCGAGCCACGGCGTTTTTTTCAATTACATCGCATCTTCTTCAAGGAAAAGAAAAAAAAAATTTAATATTGATCAGTGTCTTTCCCATATAAATTTCTGTATTTGTTCTTCTAGTTTAAGAGCTGAATCTGCTTTTGCTTGTAATGCAACTGGAATCGGAGAATACACGGGCATTTCTTCTCTCATTCTTGGCCAAGATATTTCGTCTGCATATCCATCGTTATTAGTATCTTTGACAGAACACAGCCAATAGAATTCTTGATGGGCGCCTGCATATGCTGAAAACTCGTTTTTGAGTTCCCGAACTTGGCAAGCTGCAGCAAATGCACTATCTCCTTCTAGTGATCCTTTTGCTCGTGGATCATAAATGATATGACGAGGAGCATCCAATCGATCTCGCGTTCCATCTCCGTCAGAGTCCACAACGTACCATGACACTCTGTATCTGGTGTTGATAGTTTCTACCGGAATGTAATCCTCACGTTGTTTAGGCTCTCTTAATACTGAAAGGCCAATAGCGCCTAAAGTTAGTGCATATATCGCCAATCCTGTCAATGCTACTTTGCGTTTTTTGACTTCATCACTCCCTATTTCCTTTTTTTGTGTTTCCATCGGCATCACCTAACTACTTATTAGTTGCTACACTTTATTAATTTTTGTTGCTACCTACTATGACAGCAAACATAAGATTTTTAAACAAGCTTGCCATAATAGGAATATGGAGTTACAAGATCTTCAGAATATAGGGTTTGCAAAAAATGAAGCATTAGTTTATTTAACCCTTCTCCAAACAGGCAGTGTTCCAGCTGCAGTGCTTGTTAAGCGCTTAGGAATCCATAGAAACATTATTTATGATAATCTTGAAAAGCTCATAGAAAAAGGACTTGCATCATTTATAGTTGAGGGAACCCGGCGCATATTTACAGCAACTACTCCTGATAATATTCTTGAGTACTTAGAGCAAAAAAAAGATGCACTCAACAAAGAAATCCTTCTTGCAAATAAAATAATACCTCAAATAAAACTATTACGAGAAGGAAATAGAGAGCAAGAAGCACAGATATTTAGAGGCATCAAGGGTATAAAAAAAGTCCTCGCTGAAGTCCTTAAAGCTAAAGAAAACTGGGTATTAGGCATGACAAATCGATCAACAGAACTTTTGGGGGAAACTTACTGGAAAAATTACAATGTTAAAGTTGAAGCTAACAAAATTAAAGAAAGATTTCTGATAAATCATGACTTCAAAGATGTTTATAATTTTAAGCATATGAGAAATGTAACCGCAAGAATTCTTCCTCAAGAACTTAATCAAATTACAGAAATCATACTTTTCAATGGTTACGTTGCCATTTTCATTTATTCACAACAGCCCATCGTATTTCTTATCAAAGATACCAACCTCTTTGAAACATATCAAGGACAATTTGAATTTCTTTGGAGACTTTCAAAACCTAAATAAATAACACAGTTGCATGTGCTCCTCTTGTAACTGAGCCACGGCGTATTCTAAATACGCATCTTTATATTACAGACCGTTCTCTCAACAGTATGGCAAGTTATTGGAAAATTATTCATGAAGTTTTGCGTAAAGCAGACATTCTGCTTATGGTGCTAGATGCACGCATGGTTTCAGAGACCAGAAACCTAGAGATTGAAGAAAAAGTACAGCAAACAGGCAAGCCTTATCTGTATGTAATCAACAAAGCAGATCTTATAGACATTCAGACAGCGAAGGCATACAAGCAAAGCATTCCTCATGCTGTTTTCATTTCTTCTAAAAATCATCAGGGAGTATCTAAATTGCGAGAAAAAATTCAGGTGTATGCTGCACGTGCAAATCTTCATGAGCAGATTAAAGTCGGTGTTCTCGGATACCCTAATGTTGGAAAATCATCCATCATCAATGCCCTTTCAGGCAAACATGGCGCTTCTGTAAGCGCCTTAAGCGGGCATACCAGAAGCCTGAAAAAAATTCGCGCGACATCCAAAATAATGCTCTTAGATACTCCCGGAGTCATTCCCTACAAAGAAAACGATGAGATAAAACACGCAATGATCGGCAGCACAGACTACAGCAAAGAAAAAGAACCTGATGTTATTGTTATGTTTCTCATGGAAGAATTTCCCCGCATCATAGAAAAATATTATGGCGTGCCCTATCTGGATGATAAAAGCGACACCTTGGATGCTATAGCAGCAAAAAGAAATATGAAAAGCAAGGGAGGGCTTGCAGACATTCAGCGTACAGCGACAATGATTTTGAAAGACTGGCAGACAGGAAAGATAAAAGGCATTTCACATCGCTGATTTGAGAAAAAGTAAATGCTATCGTTCTTCTTCATAATTCAATCCAAACGAATCAACAAATTCCAGAATGAACTTATATTTGCTTAAGTAATCAAATCCCTTTTGCGTCAAAGAATACGTCTTTCCTTTTTTTTCCTGATGCTCAACAATAAATTCTTTGGTAATCAAATCAGTAAGGTATTCGTTGAACATCTGACTCGAAAGATTTGCCTTATACAGAATATGCGTGGGCTTAATTCTGCCATTTTTTTCTTGAATAACTCGCAAGATATCATAGATGACTTGTAGTCTTTCTCTTTTCAGATTCATGGTTGACGCCTTTCTTCATGGCAATGAGTAGATTAAAAAGTATCAGCAAATACGCTATTAACTCGAGAAAATGCCCCAGCACATAAAACAAGGCGTTGTTAATAGAAAAAATAAAATGCACCCTTCCTAAAAAAAGAAAAAAGAACGCAACGAAAATAATCGTGTTGCTTGTGTGCCTGTTCACTCTGAAGCATTTGAAATAATACCAGACAATGAAAATAAGGATGAGCGAAGAAAAAATATAAAACAGGAAAAGCTTGTTTAAAATAAAGACCAGCGCAATCAAAAGAGGCAGCAACAGCAACCAGTAGATTCTTGTTTGGTAAACATTAAGGGTCATATATAAAATAGCGGTAAGGCCTGCTAAAAACAGAACAATGTACAGGTAAACTCCTACATTATTGAGAATGATGAGCTTTTGAAGGGATTCCCAAAAAATAACAGGCGCCTTGACAACCGTAACCAGTGTTGCTATATTAGTAATAAACAACACAACATACGCTAAAGCCATGAGCAAAAAGCTTGTAGCCAAGAGTTTAATTCTTCTCTCAGAAGTCAATCTATACAGCTTAAACGCGATAATGCTCACGGCGATGGTGATAACTGCAAAAATAATCTCTAATGCAATATCAAATCCCTGAAACCACAATGGTTTAATAAAGAGCATGGCCATGCTGCCGTAAAGAAACTGCTCTTTTTAAAACTTACGCATGTGGCATCAGATTGTATCTCTTAAGTTGCCTTTAACAAGGCATATAGGCAAACTGCTCTTTTCATTTCTTGAGGTGATCGCATGACCGATATTGAAAAAGATGCTGAAGAAGCATTGCTTTGGAAAGAGTTACGAGTGCACCATTGGGAAACTCATGGCAAAATATTGACGCTGAAAGAGCTTTAGCGCCGTTTTGTGAAATCATCCTGCATATCGCAGAACATAGCAACAAACTTTTTCGTTGCAACAACGAGCTCTTTTTTTCCTTTTTGGGTCAGCGCATATTTTTTTTCCTTTCCGCCGTCAGAAATCTCTCTGATGAACTCAGATTCATGTAACCCCTTGAGGACAGGATAGACAGTGCCGGGACTTGGCTTGGTGCCTTTGCGCCTTTCAATTTCCTGCCTGATATCCTCTCCAGACATGGGCTTTTTGCTAATGAGGCGTAAAACAAGAAACGTAAGATAGCCTCTCATGTCGCAGCAGGTTTTCATAGTGCTTCAAAGCAGAGCATCTATTTATAGTTTGTCATTATCGCATAACCGATACTATATATCGGAAAACCGATAAGCTTATATACTTGCACAGGTTTACTATCGGATACCCGATACGGGTGGAGGTGCAAGCATGCACGATTGTTGCGGAGGAAGCTGCAGCCCAAGAAGCTTTCTGACCAAAGAAGAAAAAATTGAAATGCTCAAGGAGTATAAAAAAAGCCTTGAACAGGAAGCAAAAGGCGTTGCAGAGCGCATTAAGGATATGGAGAAAAATTAATTTTTTTTCTTTTTTTACTTCAGCCATAGCTTTATAAATCCTAAAAGAATCCTGCAGGCATGAACCTCAATCAGGTTTTCATTGAAAACATCGTAAAGCCCTATTTTGAACAAGGATTTAATATGCCCTTCGATCAGTCAGTAGTTACCGCCATGCGAAAGGTAGACAGAAAAGACTTTCTGCCAAAAACGCCAATAGGCATCTACATTATTGATGCGGAGCTTCGCGATGAGGCAATGCGAGAAATAGCGCGCCTTGAGCAATCAGATGACGCTGAAAAAACTGAAAAGGTAACAGAACTCTGGAAACAATACACGAAGGATGTCCATGAGCACATTTTCAGACAAACTGCGCCAGCATTAGTAACGGTAAGAGATGTAGCATACATGAACAGTCCTATTTCCATTGGGCACGGCCAAACGTGCTCTCAGCCTTCGATGGTCGCTTATATGAGCCATTGCTTGAAGCTGTCAGAAGGAATGCATGTTCTTGAAATAGGAACAGGCTGTGGCTATCATGCTGCAATAACAGCAGAATGCATAGGAGCAGCAGGGCATCTGACAAGCATAGAGATTATTCCTGAGCTTGCCGCGATGGCCAAAAAAAACTTACAGCATCATTTTCATGCATCCTTTGAATCTCGCATAACACTGGTAGAGGGAAACGGCAGGGCAGGCTTTCCTCAAAACGCTCCTTACGACTGCATCTACTTCACTGCAGGAGCAAACGGCGATGGCTTTATCGGAGGTTTAAGCGCACAATTGAAAGAGCATGGCAAAGTTCTTCTGCCTCCTGAACAAGGCAATATTGCAATCTATACGAAAACTGATGAAGGATTCTCGTTAGAGCAAGGAACAGACGTGATGTTCGTCCCTCTTCAGTAAACTTTATAAACAAGCCATTATGCCAAATTTCTATAAAAATATATAAACAAAAACGTCTTACCTAAAACCATGGGGGATAACACTATTACGGAAAGAGCAAGAGCTGCTGTTGCAAAAAGCCTTGACTGGCTAGCGCAGCAAGACATTCAGCTAGATAGATTTCCAACAGTAAGATATATCCCTCACTATCATCCAGAAGATAGCAATATCAAAGCGTCAGTCGACGTTGAATCGCCTATTTTAGGCAGGGAACTTACCATGCTTCCAAAACTCTATCTGCAGGTTTTAAATCAGCTAACAGGCTTACAAGCTTCTCCTGAGCTTATAGAACAGATTTTCGCAGAAAACCGTACAAGATTCATGCAACATCAAGCAAAACAAAATGCAGACATTCAGCTCTATAAACCGCTCGATGGAGCTTCCCAAAGCGATTTGGAGGGAAAAATGACTCATGAAGTCTGGCATTTGGTTGATAAACAATATGGCTTGATTACTGATGGAAACAGGTTGCTGTATGAAGGCATGGCAAGTTTTGTGCAGTACCGCTACGGCAAAGAGCATTATAATGCTGATTGGACGTCCTTTGAAGGAAATCATACTCTAGAAGCGTATGCAGATGTTGCAAAAATGATTGCACACATGCTCAAAGAGGATGTTCCTTTAACAACATTGCTTGATCCTGCTATACGAAGGAAAATTTCGTCTGCATCAGACAAAAAAAGCGTTGAGTTTTTACGAAGAAAGCTTCAACAGCCAATAGAAGATGAGCTGAAAAAACTTATCCCTGAGCATAAGGAGGGAGTCATCTATCAAGGAGCATGGCAGGGTTTTTCAGCAGAATTCAGGGCGCCATCATTTTTTGCAGTAGCAAAACAACAGCGGAACTTGCGTATTTATTTTGATAAAGACGAAGTAGAAGGCAAAGCAAATGCAACAGCCGTATCCTTTAACATTCCCTGTGATGCTGGAGAAGTAACCTTTCGCGGAAGAGCCTATAGCCAAGGTTATAGAGGACAAGTACAGATAGGCCCAGAACCTATAGGCATTTTTTCTATGAAGCAAGTTGCCTAGTGCAGCATTTTCTTCTTGATAACGTTTCCTTTATAGTCTATATGATAAACAACAGGAACGCCTGTAGGCAATTCTAAAGACGGTATGGTTGCTTCAGGTATGCTTTCCAAGAACATAATAATAGAGCGCAGGCTGTTGCCATGGGCAGCAACCAAGACGTTTTGCCCTTTTTTGAGCTTTGTTAAAATTTCTTTCCTAAAATAAGGAATGGTTCTTTTTGCCGTGTCCTTCAAGCTTTCTCCTTCAGGAGGTCTTATCTCAAAACTTCTTCTCCAGATGCGGACTTTTTCTTTTCCATATTGCCTTGCAGTTTTTTGCTTGTTCAATCCCTGCAATGCACCATAATAGCGCTCATCCAACGCGTCGTGTTCAAAGACGGGAATTTCTTTTTTTACATCTCCTTTGTATGCTGCCCACGTGTGCAACTTTCCTTCTGTATGATGGATAATGGGAACTTTTTGCGTTTTTGATTCGTTAAAGATAAAGTAAAGCGTTTCTATGGCACGTATTAGCGTAGAAGTGTAAGCAACATCAAAATCGTAATGCTTAAGCAATTTTCCTGCTTTCTTTGCTTCCTGAATTCCCTTTTTTGACAGGGGAACATCAACCCAGCCAGTAAACCTATTTTCTAAATTCCAGACAGACTGTCCGTGCCTTACCAGAACAAGAGTTCCTGTTTTCATAAGCTCTTCTAGAATGAGGGCATTTATAAGTTTTTTTATTCGTGAATCAGCGAAGTTAATTTTTCAAGCTCTTTTTTGAATACGAACCTTTTTTTGTCCAAGTCTGTGAATTTTTTTTCTAAATCACCAACGTAGCCTTTGATATCTGCATTTTTGGAGATTAAGTCAAAAGCAGTTGCCTTTTTAAGCAGAAAATCCATTTCTGTTTTCAGGCCGTTTCTGTCAGCATCAATCTGCTGTATAAGCTTATCAACTTCTGCTTTGCGCTCAAAAAACTTTTTGAATTTCAGGGCTACTTCTCTTGCTGCAGCCTCGTCTTTTTCTATTTTAGTTTTGGTTTCCTCAACTTTCTTCACTATCTTTTCCTGAATATCATTAATTTTCTGCTGCTGTTCGTTGCTGAGCTGCATCAATGGCGCAATTTTCCTGCTTTTTCTTTCTTCGATGTCTTTCTCTATTTTTTGCGCATACTCTTCAAGCTCATCAAGCATTTTATTGCTTTCTTTCATTGCCGATTCTTCAACGTCGATTTTTTTTCTGATGGTTTCGATGATAGACGTGAGGGCATTGAATCGCTGTTTTAATACCTGCTCGTTTTCTTCAAGGCTTTGCATTTCTTTTTTCTGCAGTGCAATTTTCTGTTCCTCTGCTTTAATGCCTTTCAGCACTTCCCTGAACCTCTTTTCCTCAACATCAACCTGTTCATGGGAAGCGTCGATAATTTTTTTGTACTCCAGTTTCTGTCTTGCAATATCTTCATCGATTTTTGATTTTAAATCCTGAAATTTCTTCAACTCTTCAAGCTCTTTCTCTACTTTGTCCATATCTGCGCCAATACCTGTTTTCAACCCTGAAAATTCATTCTTAACATTGTCAAACCATTCTGATTCTTTCTCAAGCGATTTCATGGACGTTTCAACTTTTCTGATAAAGGATTCTTTTTTGGTATCATATTCCTTTACTTTAGTCGCCACCTCTGTTTTCGTGAGTTTTTTTGGCTTGAGCCATACTTTAGAAAGGCTGTATTCAACAGTAATGACGCCTTGCTCTTCAAGAAAGTCTGCCCACTCCTGGACAACAATGGTGCTGACTCCTAATTCTTTTGCTGCTTCATCAAGAGAAACTTTGTCATATTTGTTTACGAGACTTACTAATTTATCTACACCGGTCTCTATATCTTTCATATGCTTATTTTTAAAGGTCTGTATTTAAATATTTTCCCAATTAGAATTTCCAAACATCTCCAATCTTTATTTTTTTGCGTTTGATTGTTCCAGAAGGCATTTCCAAAAGATACTGAAACTTATTTTGAGGAAGATAATTCCTAAAAGGCTTCAAATGCTCTTTAAGCTCAATGACCTTTTTTTTATCATCCAGAAAAATGAGGTCTAACGGATAAAAAACCATAAACATGGTTATCATTTCCCTTCTTGGAAAAGAAAAAGAAAAAAGAACAGGTTTGGGCTTTTGCAGCATCAAGCCAATGCCTTGTGCAAAAGGATTGGCGAGATTTTTGTAATGCTCTGTTATCACTGCGTTTGTTTTTTTGTTGACAATCATACGGTTGCTTCGAGCTGCTTAATCCTTTCCTTGATGAACTCAATGGTTCTCTTGTTGTCCTGTTCCTGCATGATTTCGCCGCATTCAGGGCATTTAAAGTTAAAATCAACTGCTTTATCAAAGTCCATTCTTACACAGGCGGATTTGCACATGTAAAAAATGCTGGTGTATTCTTTGCCTAATCTTTCCCTCAGGCTGACTATTTTATGGTCAGTCATTTTCGTTTTTAAATAGGGAAAAATCTGGTCGTTTAAGTCCCAGTAGCAGATATACCACCCCTTGATTTTATCTTTTTTTCTCTTGAAAAAGACAATGTTATGCTCCAAAAGCCTATAAAGGATGTTTCTTGTTCTGTGGATTTCTTCATTGACATCTTCTGCAATCTTGAATTCAGAGATGTTTTTCTTTCCTTTAAGATAATGCACAATAGGCAGTGCCTCATCGCCAACAAGCTCCGAAACAACTTCTTCCATTAATTTGATGGTTTTAGTCTGCCTTGGTTTTTCTTCTACTTTCGTTGGAATTGTTTTTGCTGCTTTGACTGGCTGTTTAGCAACTTTCGTTATTTTGGTTTTCAAAGGTTTTGTTTTAACAGGTTTTGTTTTCATAGGCTTTTTGGTTTTTTTCATGTTAGATTGAGATCTCTCGGTAAAAAAGATCTTACCCCCGACATTTTATAATGATAAAATGCGACGTATATGTAATATATACCCCCACTCCATTTCTGAAATTACACCTATTTAAATCTTTCGCTTTTACCGACGAGGAATTTGATTATAAAAGAACACCAATATACCTTTTAGTATTCCAGTATATTTAAATAAAAATATTATCGCACAGTGGTAAGCAAAGCTCCCTGTGCAACATGGCTTGCTGTTCCGCCAACCCGGGTATAGTTAATAAGAATATTTACAGTGCTTTTTGAGCTTTGAGTAAACGCAGGACTTGCAAAGGTGCAGGTAAAATTCGCATTTTGGCTTATGAAAATAACTTGAGGAGCATTGCAATTCACGGTAAAAATGCCTGTGTCATCATTCGAAACGCGTATAGAGTTCACCGTAATATCCCGCTCAAAGCCGTTTCTCAGCTGCAGCTTTACCTGAGTTTGATTTAAAGAGTATTCAGTACAGGGCAATTCTGGAATAGTGTCACAGTAATCTTTTTGCAGGGTATTGACATCTAAAAATCCAAAGTAGACAATGGCGCCAATGGCAGTTATTACTACCAGCAATGCCCAGCCATAGGTTGTCATAAATTCCAAAGATGCCTGTGCTTTCATAAGAACCTCTTTTTCTTCAATACACGAGTAGAATACTTAAATGTTTCCATTGAAAAGAAAAAAAAATTATGGAACGTTGATATACACTTCCCCTTTTTGCTGTTTAGGATAGTTCACGTCAGTGTAATAGTTGATGGTGAACTCGAATTTTGTTTTTCGTCCAGCTTCAAGAAACGATCCAGTTGTACAGTCAATTTCCACTTCTGTTTCTGCGTTAATAGCAAACGTTGCAGTACCTGCTCCTGCCAAATTCGTAGCTCCAAAGAAGGTAGTACATGTTCCCAATCCACCTGCGCCTGTTGGAGGATCATTAATGACAACATCGTCAATAGTTACCTGTTTTCCCAGCTTGTTTTTAAGCAAAAATTTCACATTATAGCTTCCGCCATCTGCAGGTGCTACTATATTAACACTCGTAGCAAGCATCTTGTCCTTATCGCACAAGAATTCAATACCGAAATTGCATCGTTCAGAAACAAATGCATCGGGCCTTAATACTCCAAAATATGCCAATGCTCCAATCATGACCAGAATAACTAAAAACGCCCAACCATAGGTTGTCAAAAATTCCAAAGCTGCCTGCGCTCTTTTCATTACAACACCTCTTTTAAAATAATACAGTGATTTCTGAATATCTGTATATATAAAGTTTTTGCTTTTGGAAAAGTTTTTATAATAAAGAACGAAACTCAATTTATGACATTTCCGCAATTCAAGAACAAACACCAATTCATGCCTTTGTTTTCTGCAGAGGAGTTTATCAGCTATAGCAAAGCAAATTTAAAAATAAAGAAATGCATCATTATTTTCCAGAACAGCACCTTGAACTATTTTATTAAAAAATACCACGCTCAAAAAATCCCTCTTAAAGGATTATTCAAAATATACAGGCATAAACATATCTGCCTTGTGCGGGTAAAAGGCATTGGAGCTCCAAACGCAGTTGCTGTTTTTGAAGAGATGATTGCGCTAGGAGGAAAAGAATTTATTGTTGTAGGAACTGCAGGCGGTTTGCAGGATTTTGGCACGTTTTTATGCACAAAAGCCATACGAGATGAAGGAACAAGCCATCATTATGTGAAGCATGGAACTTTTTCTTATCCTGACAATCTGCTGACTGAACGGCTGGGAAAAAACCTAAAGAAAAATAAAATAGCATTTGAAAGAGGAGCATCCTGGACTATTGATGCTCCGTATAGAGAAACAAAAAAGGAAATAGAGCATTATCGAAAACAGGGCATTGCAACAGTAGAAATGGAAGCTTCTGCGTTGTTTGCTGTTGCAAAAATAAGAAAAGTAAACATAGCTGCTGTATTCGTTGTTTCAGACGTTCTGGGAAAAAAATGGAACCCGCAATTTCATTCTGGAAATCTTAAAAAAAAGCTTAACAAAGTCTTTGACGCCTCTTTTAAGTGCTTACAGTAAAACGAAAGATTTTTATACTTTACAGCTAAAAAATCACTATGGCAGAATTCATGATACTTCCTCCTTTGGTAATAGGAGTTATTCTTGGTATTGTTGAATTATCCTTTGTTCATGCAGATGAACGAGGCATGAGCTGGCTAACCCATGGACTGCACGCCATTCCCGTCATGTTTATCTTTATTTTTATCAGCATGAATATTACTTGGGCATTAAGCCTTGCAAATTTGCATAATACCTTATGGATTTCCATTGGAGTAAGAGCATTAATAGGCATCATCGCCATGGTAAAAATAGGCTCTGCTGCTGCAATTGCAGGAAGAGTTGGCGAGAAAAAATTTCACGTGTTGATTATTGGCCTGCTGGTTATTGCAGCTCCGTATATCTGGGATTACCTGTTAAAAGGTCTTGTGGGCAAATATTTGCCATTCTAAAATAGAAAAGTTTAAATATATTCTTCAGCAGAGATAGGTTTAATGAGATATACCTCTACAGTGAAAGCTGCAACTATCGCATTCATGCTTCTTTTATTCATTCCAGGAGTGCTTGCAAACATGTTTGATGACATGTTACGGCCATTTCAGGGAGTTGATTTTGGAGCAACCTATCAAACCTATGCGCCTTTTATTGATGGATTGCTGTTCTTTTTCATTTTCTATGGATTATCGAAATTTGTTTTCCATAAAAAATTTGGCGCTCAAGCAAACATGATCGGGATAGGCATTTCTCTTGCACTGGCATTTTCAGCAGCAGTGTTTGAATTGCGCACTGGCTTCAGAATGGGAGATTTAGGACCTATTGCTATTTTGCTGTTTTTTGGATTTATTTTTTATACGGTATACACCTTAACAAAAGGCTTAGGCAGCGGAAAGTGGATAGCTTTTGGCGTTACCTTTCTGTTATTATTTGGCATACTGCAAAACATTTTAGGAAGCTTTTTCCAGCAGAATGGGTGGATTCAAGCGTTAATGGGCATCATGCTCATTGCAAGCGTTATAGGAATTATTGTTGGATTAGTTGGATTATTCAAAGGAAAAGGCAGTTCATCAAACAATGT
The DNA here is from genome assembly GCA_003599145.1 of Candidatus Woesearchaeota archaeon. Lineage (GTDB taxonomy): Archaea > Nanobdellota > Nanobdellia > Woesearchaeales > UBA9642 > SURF-58. The sequence goes on from QZIT01000005.1 coordinate 173,634, forward strand.
AAATACAGAAGTAAGGCAGGAAAGAGAACAGATAAGGAATGCAGATAAAGAACAGAAAAGACAGGTGCAGCAGTTTATGCAAGATGAAAATAAACTACAGCAATTAAACCAGCACCTTGCAAATTTAGAAGCAGCAGATACGCAATTAGCCCAGCAAATACAGGTAGATACCAGCGATGAATATAGAGAATATGAAGATATAAGAAAAATAGTGCGAGATATGGGCTGGATGCTGCAAAATCACGTTTTGCCTGCCTATAAATATGCTGAACAAAAACAAAGAGAACTGCAAAAAGGCAATATTCTTGACCCAAATCAAATGCAGCAGTATCAAACAGGCATTCAAAATGCATTTACCTACATTAGAAATATCCTTACGAGAATCAACCAATCTTTGGGAACCTACAACGCACGATTGATACAACTGCAGGAATCTCTTTATAAAAAAGACAAGGAAGTTGAACAGCGCAGAATTGCCTTTAGAGAAGAGCAGAGAGATGAATTAGGACAGATGGGTGTTGATGTCCAATTAACCGAATTAGGAAAAGATGCCCAGAAGTTGTTTAAAGAATATATGAATATTAAGAACAAGATTAAAAAAATTGCAGGAATTTTAGCAGTAGTCCTGAGAAGCAAAAAGTACGGGCCAGAAGATGATGCATCTGCATTCAGAAAAGCAGAACAATATTCTATTGATGCCAACAGATTAATACAAACCATCAATGCAGAACAGCAGAATGTCATTGAAGGAGAAAGAAGCATTAAAAAAGATGTTGACATGATGTGGAAATTGATGAATGCAGAAGGTGAAAATGTAAGGCAGCAGGAAGCACTTTTAAAATCTGCATTTGATGTTTCGCAGGATTTAGCAGCTGCATTAAACCAGCCTATTAGCCAGAAAATGGTTGACCAAGTGAAAAATAAACTGATGGAACTGTACCAAAAAACAGAAATTGCAGGAACAAAATTAATGGAAGAAGTAGACATCGTAAAAAGAGTGCAGGAAATCAAGCAGGATAAGGAAAGCATGGAGCAAAGAATTAAAATTCTTGAAGACAAATACAAGAATTATCTCGCAAGATTGTTTAAAGACTTTGAAAGATATGAAGATATTCTTAAGGGTGTCCAGAATGCTGCAGGTGCAAACGCTCAACAGGTACAACAAAACAACATGATAGGCCAACCGCCTGTTTCTTAAGCGAAACATTTATAAATAAATTAACTACTATTAAGTAGTATGTCCTTAGATTACACGCTAGAACATGTAGAAAGGCCGTTTAGACCTACGCCTAGCTATAGAAGCGGCAGAGGCCTCGGAGATTTGGTTGCAAATGCCTATACAGGACTTAGCCATGCAAGACAGAGTTTTAGCGACGGTTTCTATATAGCTACCGATAAAATTCCCTACTTATTAAAACCAGTAAACTATGCTGCTAAATTTTTTAGGGATGCTGTATTATTTGGTGTTTTGCCTGGTGCAGTCCAGATAAATCTTGCCCATAAAAGAAGAGATCCTATCAATAAGTATTTCTACAGGTCATGGACAAAAGGATTTGCAGAAAATATGTTCGATATTTACTGGTCGAGCAAATTAGCCACTGCTCCTGCAGCTGGAATTTTTGGGTCTTTGTTGCACGGCTTTGGCGCAGGATATTTACTGTATACATACTGGGGCATGGCAGAATTAGGGGCAAGAATGGCCATTCATTTAGCAACAGGAAAGCCTGTTGGCTTATTAGTTCCTAATCTTTTGTACAGAGGGTATAAAGGCATTAAAAAAACCTACAACAGCATTTTTAACAAGCATCATTCAACGTATGCTCCTTCTTGGCGAACAATGCAGTTTGCATAACAAAAACCGTGCAATCTTCGCAGTGCGCAGTTTTTAATCATGTGGTTTTTGGAACAAAGAAACCCTAAAGGGTTTCTGGTTCAAGAAATGCTATGCATTTCTTTGAATTGAAAATTGCTTGAGAGTCTAAAACCTCTAATATGCAATTTTCAATAATTACCAAAAAGCTTATAAATAAATCATCCAATAAATAGGTGAATGAAGAAGATATCAGTATATTTAGCAGTACTGCTCCTTTTTTCGTCTTTAGCATTGGCGTTTGACCCTTTAACAACCATTATAGATCCTTTTAGGGAAATAGATTTTGCATCGTTCTATTTAGGAGCGTATTATTTCATTGACGGCATTATCTACTTGATGATTTTTTTAGGGTTGGGAATGTTTGTTTTCAAGAAATATTACCAGCAAAATGCCAAGCCTATTGTCATAGGTGTTGGTTTAGCTTTAACTTTCGCAGCGACATATTTTGAATACCTAACAGGATTTAATTTAGGCCAATTGTATCCTATAGCTGCCATCATCATCTTATTTATCATGATTTTCTTGATTTATGAATTCATGCATTCGTTCATCAATGACGTTGGAGCATCTGCTTCCATCGCAATGCTTTTGGGAGCAGCAATGCTGATGAGCATCTTCACAGGCATTTATGATTGGTTAGTCCAGAATTCTCCTTTAGGCGCTGCGTTAGTGCATTTGGCAGTTGTCTTTGCGTTTGTTTTATTGATTATCAGGTTATTCAGATTATTTGGAAATGGACAGAATGCTGGAACACCTGGACAACAAGGACCTGCAGGTCCCCAAGGACCACCTGGAAATCAAGGAATACCAGGACAAGGAGGCGGACCAGGAATGCCTGGACAGCCAGGACCTATTGGACCGCCAGGGCAAGGAGGAGGAAACCCGCCAAATCCACCAGGACAACCATTAACAGTGCAAATTGCAGTGCCTGGAAGAAACGGACAGCAATTCCAGCAAGGGCAATTGCCTCATCTTGAAGCAGTTATTCGAGGAGGAACATCTCCTTATTATTTTAGATGGACAATCAATGGTCAGCAGGCAGGACAAGGGCAAACTAACGGACATGCACGCACTCAAATCAATCCATTGCCCCCTGGAAGATATCACGCGATTATTGAAGTGACTGATACAGCAAACCATATTGCTGCAGACCAAAGAGATTTTGTTATTACAGGAGGTAATCCTTTGCAAGTACAAGTGCAACCTATCACACATCCCGTAGCACCAAACGGAAACGTTACGGTTAACCTTAATATTCAAGGAGGACAGCCTCCTTATACTATACAACCAATCATCAATCCATAACATGGCATACAAAATAAAAGACGACGGAAAACTTCCCAAAGAGGGAAACGCAGAGGTAGATATTAATTTAAGTAAATTTAACAATATCCGTGCGGATAAACCAAATGCTTTGGTATTTAGAGTTACTGACAGCGCAGGGAATGTTGCCGTAAGCGATCCTGTTTATTTTACTATTAGACAGCAGTTTTCTGTAAAAATAGTCCATCCAAAAGGAGAATATCCTGAAGGAGAGCTTGTTCCTTTAAGAGCAGAGATAAATCAGGGAATGTCTCCGTATACTTATGAATTCTTTATTGATGGAAATGCTTTAGGACCAAGAAGACAGACTAATGATGCAATCATTCAAAGTCAACTGCCTCCTCAATTATTTGCTCCAAATAACTTAGGACCTGGAAAACATGAACTGACCATAACCGTTGAAGACCATCAGGGAGCAAAAACAGCAGACAGAGCAGAATTTGAAATAAAAACAGGAACGGCAATGGACTTTGATATTATTTCTCCGACTAAAAAAGAGTGGAATGAAGGCGAAGAAATTCCCTTTGCAATTCAGATTAAAAATGGAAAGGAACCGTATGCAATATTTGCCTATGTCAATAGCGAGACAAGAACTAGTGAGAACGCCATTTTTGCCAAAATTGATATTCAAGGGCTTACGGACAATACATTCGCTTTAGAGCATGCGTATGCAAAAATCCTTGACATGCTGAAGAGAGGAGTTCTTAAAAGAGGAAAGGAATTTGTCGTTTACATCGAAGTGAATGACGGCGTCAATAGCCAAGAAAATAAAGCAAGATTCCAGAGAATAAAGCCTATTACCTTAACGATTGCTCCTTCTGGCAAACTCATGATTAATGTAGTGGCTCCTGCAGAAAATCAGCTCATACCTCAAAACGAACCTATATCTTTTGACTTCACCATTGTCAATGGACAGCCTCCTTATCAATATGTTATCAGGGCAAGAAACCAAAGAAGAAGCATTGACTTCAGCAAAGAAGGAGAAAACATAACAAATCCTCATTTCGATTTCGCCATAGCGCACAGCTTTCCTGAAGGTGATGAACGATTGACTATTGCCGTCATTGACAGCTTAAAAAGAACTGTGCAGGTTGACCGAAACATCAAGATTGTTTCTCCTGTTGATATTCTTACCGTGAATATTGCGTCTCCAACAGAGGAACAGGTAGTGCAAAAAGAATTGCCTGTTGACCTAGAATTCACTGTTCTAGAGGGCAAAGAACCGTATACCTGCGAACTTTTGATTGTTGGTGAGGGCAGAAGAGAAGTGTATAAGAAAAGCTGGAAAGCAAACAATGCTCTAGTCCACGAGCAAGTATTATTGACAACCTATGAAGGAAAAGCAGAAATTCTTTTAAGAATTACCGATGCAAATCAGAGAAAAGGCATTGCGCGCAGAAAGTTTGTTGTTTTCAGCATGTATAAGCCAACACCACCCTTATTGCCTCCTCCTCCAGGAACAGACGATACTATTCCCCAGGACCCTGATCAAAAAAGTCCTTTCAGAATTACCGATGTAAAAAGCGGAGCAGCAATACAAAAGCTGCTCAAAGACTATCAGGCAACAGAAGAACGATTGCGAAAACATAGAGCATATCTAGATTCATTCAGCAGCGACGAAGAACTCATGCAAGACCCTGCGCTGCAGGTTTATTTGAAAAGAATAATCGAAGCAGAGCAAAGAGTGCAGCAGGGTTATGAACTCATAAGGGGAAAAAGATATGCTGAAGCAGAAAATCAGCTTAAAATCATCCAAAGAATACTTGGTTTTCTTGACGACAGTTTAGAAAAAGTAAAGAGCATCGTGAAAGCGTTCAGAGAAACCAAAGGACCGGAAGAGTTAGTCAGGGCATTGCAGCAGATTGAAGAAAAATTGAATTATCATCAAAAATTAGTAACAGAAGTTGAAACGCACGAAGACATAAAAAAGAGCCATGTAGTCATACAATACGCACTAAATTTAAGGGATGCATTTACCAAATTAAGAGAGTGCAAAGAACTGGTGCGAGGCAAGAATTACCAGTATGCCCAAAGAAGGTTCAGGCTTTTACTGCATCGCGTTCAATATCTCGACAGGGCTGAGCAAAAAATAAGAGTAATACTGCAGGCCAAGCTGACACAACAAATTGAAGAACTGACAAATGTAAAGCTCACTCAAAGAGATCTATCAAAAGCAGTGAATAAAATCATACAACAACTTACGTTTTATGGGACGCTTTTCTCTGAATTGACCAGAGAGCATCCTGAAGTAACAAGCAATGAGCTTTATGCAAGTTTAAGAACAAACATCGACCAAGGATTGAGATTGGCACAGGAAACAAGAGAACTTATTGCACAAAATAATTTTGAAAAAGCAAAAGACAACATAGGACAATTCAGGGGAAGACTCCAGTATATTCAAGAACTGTATGACCGGATTCTCAATGGCATTGCCTTACCAGAAGCATGGAACGGGAATGTTGCAGATTTAGAGGAAGAATTAAGAATTAATTGGCAAGGCTTGGGATCAGTAAAAAGATTAATCACTGATTTACGCAATAAATACAGAGACATTGATAGCAATCCTTCATTTAAAACGTTCACCAGATTATTTGATGACGAAGCAGAGCCAAAAGTAAGAAGAGCGAGAGATTTACTTGCTGAAAAAAGATATGCTGAAGTACGAAAATACCTCGATGACTTGGTTCCTCTCTTTGACCAGCTGAATACATTCTATGAGATGTTCATGAAGCAGATTAATCCTCGACATACACCGAGCAACAGGCCTCCGTTCGTCAAGAAAAAATAAGCGTTGATGGATATTCTTTTGCGTTTTTTCATAATTTTTCCTTGTTTTTTCCATAGTTTTCTCTTTATAAAACTTTTCAGCAATACTTAAATAGTATAGAAACTATGTCTATTAAAAACTTTAAGCACTGCTTATATATTTTAAAGCATTATTTTTATATAAGTTTTAAGCTTTACTTATATATTTTAGATGATTATTTTTTAGAAAAAAAATTAAAAAAAAGTAATAAAAAAATAAAACTAATAAAAGAATAACTACAAATCATCCAGAGGAGATTTAATCTTTTTCTTCTGGTCGTTGCTGATTTGCGTGTACAATTGCGTCGTCTGCAAATTGCTATGGCCTAATAATTCCTGAATCATCCTAATATCGGTTCCTTTTTCCAGCAAATGCGTAGCAAAACTGTGCCTCAAGGTATGGGGAGAAACCTTTTTTTGTATGCCTGCTTTCCGTGCAGATTTCTGGATGATTTTTTGCACGTTTCTTGGGCTGAGCGTGCCTGTTTTTCCAGGAAAAACATAATCCGTTATCTTCGATAAGTAAGGCCTTAAATCAGTAATGACCGCATCTGATAAGATAGCCATCCTGTCTTTTCCGCCTTTTCCTCGTCTTACCCAGGCAAGCTTATTGTCCATTTCTACATCTTTCTTTTTCAATTGCAAGAGTTCAGAAACCCTCAATCCTGAAGAATACAGCAGCTTAATCATCAATTTGCTTTTTAAGGTTGGCGTAGATTCAATAAGCTGTTTTACCTCTTCTTTGCTCAAGATAGAGGGCAATTTTCGCGCTATTTTAGGAGTTTTGACATTGACAATGTTCTTTTTTAACACATCCCCGTAATAGAATTTCAAGGCAGACCTTGCCAGTGCCACCGTCGATGCATTGAGCTTTTTATCGGCAATAAGATACGCCAAATATTTCTTAATATCCTCTTCCAAAACAACATCAGGCGTTTTTTTTGCAAAATGCAGGAACAATTGATTGTGAAACACATACGTTTTGATAGTTGTTGGACTGCAGCCTCTTAATTTTAATTCTGTTTCAAGATTTTCCATGCTTTTGCAAGGTGTTGCTTATATATAAAGGTTCGTAAAACGTGAAAAGCGTATAAAAACAGAAAGAAAAGAAGAGTAGACATTCAGCGTTAACTTTATATATAAGCTTTCTCAGAAATCAGTTAATGGAAAAAGAGGATTTTCAATTGGCAGTTGTTGCCTTATTTTCTATTTTAGCTATTTTTTTAATCACAGTATTTGTTGTTCGATATCAACTATTTTGAGGTGAAAAATGGAAGAAAAAAATACGTTTTGAATTGTTGCGATTATTGCAGTCGTGGCAATGGTTTCTTTGGTTGTCGTTGCCTTTTTTGGAGTAACCGAAGGAGCAGCAATAAGAAGAATAAGTGTTCCTTCACAGCCAGTGCAAGAAACTACAGCACCAGTTTGCTCTCTTTGCGGAGATGTCAATGGAGATAGGACTGCGTTTAATATTCAGGATAAAATGATTTTTGATAGTTATGCAAAGAATAATGGACCAGCACCTTCCTGCATGGCCCAAGCAGACTTGGACGGAGATGGCGTTGTCGGCAGTCTTGTAGACATAAGAATGTGGGAAGATGCCTATGCAGGCCGCATTACTCCTACCTGTCAGCAAACTCCATTAACAGCAATAAACTGCCAAAAATGCGGAGATCTCAATGGAGACAGTATCGTCAATATCGTAGATGAAATGCTGATGGATGACTTTGTTTGGAGAGGCGGAGCAGCGCCTGCATGCTTAAGCAAGGCTGATTTAAATCAGGATGGCATTATCAGCGACACTTCAGATGCGCTTTTATTGAAAAGCTATCTTTGGAAAGCAGGGCCTGAACCTGTTTGCTGAGGTGCAACAATGGAACAAAAAATGATGTACTATAGTTTAATAGCAGTAGTAGGCATGGTTGCCGTGGTCAGTTTAGTAGTCATACTTGTTGGAGCGAAGCAAAACTCATTAGCGGCAAATGCTGTCGCTCCATTAACCTATGAACAAATAGATCCTGATGGAGATGGGCCACTTCCGGTTTCCCGATGTGCCAGAGCATATGCGAGATATTATGACTCAACAACAGATGAAAACTGTGTTGACACGTACCTTATCTGCGGTGATGTTGGCATGTTTAGGTTTTCACACGATTGTTACTCTGCAAAAGACTATTAGTTATTACGTATAATATGCATTTTACGTACTAGTCATGCGTAAGTACGGCTAGAACGCCTTATTTTTGCTAAAAAGTAGGGGTTTTTTGATAAAACACTTCTAAATCTTTATAAACCTGAAAACAGTTCTGCAAAACATGGCATTAAGCAAGTACTTACGATTTGCAGCTGCGTATGATTCTTTAGCAGATATTTGTGGAAACGAACCTCCAACAAAGCAACTGGTAATAGCCCATATGGCGAGAAGATTTGCGGAAGAAGAATTTAAAATGCGTTCTGGAACCACTACGGATAGAAAGGCTACCGAAGAAGCATATGTAAGCGCCATGCTCCAAAGAGAAGGCCTTGTAACAACAGGCGTTGGTTATGGCGTAGCTTTGCCTCATGGAGTAGTTGAAGTGCAGAGTGGTGTTTTACAGCCCCAGCTTGATTTGGGAGTGTATATCATTCCAGAATTAGATTGGGAATCTTCTGACAAAAAACCTGCTCAGCTCATCTTTGCCACGTTATGCCCCAGAGATATCATTGGGGGTCATTTAAACGTTCTGGCAAGGTTAAGCTACACTTTAAAAACTGAAAAAATGAGAACCTTAATAAGGGATTCGGTAATTTCAGGAAATGAACTAGAATTAAAAAAGCTTTTAGACTATCAACCTTAGCAAAACATTCTTATAGACTAGATTATTAACTTTTTCAATGAAAGAAGACGATATTCACAGAGAAATCTTAAAAGAAGCCCTTGCTGAGAAAGAGGAAAAGCCATCAAAAGTATGGCCTTATATTTGGGTAGGCATAGGCTTATTGATTATTATTTTGCTTATTTTAGCCTATACAGGAGGCATCTCAGGCATTTATTTCATCAAAGGAAGAACTGCAAGCGGAGAAATTCAAAATTTTCAAGTGGATTTTGAAGAGGGCAAGGTCATTTTTGAGCCTTCTGTCTATGAAGCGTTAAAAAACCAGTTTTTGGCAAATTACACAGCGGAATTTAAAGTCTGCCTATTGGGAGAAAAGCAGGGAAAGAACTATATTATAACAAGTTTTTACACACCAATCATTTTCTCGCAGGATTTTACCAGTGTACACAGCGTACAGTGCAACAGCTCAACCATCATTCCCTTGCACAGCCATCCTGTAGATAGTTGTTTATTTTCAGATCAGGATAAGGCATCATTTAAAGCATTTAAAGAGGTAAATCCTGATGCGATCTATGGATTGATGTGCTCGGCAAATCGATTTTCATTCATAAAATGAACCTGTTAAAACATTCTATTTTTGCTTAAAGGTTTTAGAATATTCTTTAGAAATAGCCTTTCATGCCTTTGAAATATGTTTTGATTTGGACATAGCATGATTTCAACTCTTTTTTTCCTAAAGCAGTAAGGCTATAGTGCTTTTTTCTGCCGTCCTTTTTCCACGTTACTAGTTTTTGTTTTCTGAGCCTTTTGAGCGTAGGATAAATCGTTCCTGGCGTTAAAACCTCTCCTTTGCGCATGCCAATGCTTCTGGCAAGTTCATCACCGGAAAACGGTTTTTTTGACAATTCGTGCAGAATGAAAAAAGACAAAAAACCCTTGATTTCTATTTTTGCTTTAGGCATTTTGCTTTTAAGTGCTTCTGCTATATAAATATTGCGCTTTATTAGAAGAACTAAATAATATAGCTTTTGCTTAAATTATTTAGCATATTTTTTATTAAAAGCGGTTATATTTACTTATTGATTAAACTATATATTGTTTATTCTATATATCTATTGTTCAATATATTGAACACACTATAAATGAAAAGAAAAAAAACAATCAAAAGATCTATGAAAAAAGAAAAAAAGAGCTGTAAAAAAAACAATAAAAAAAGAAAGAAAAAAGAAGAGAAAAACAGGTGAAAAATCATCAAAAAAAGAATGGAAAATGCAATACTCCTGTATAAGACAGGGCAAAAGTGAGGGTTTTATACTGAAGAGAAAGAAAAAAAAGCTATAAAAAAAGACAGAAAAATACGTTAAAAAGAAAGATAAGCAAAAGAGCGTTAAAAAAGGAGTAAGGAAAGATACTAAAATAGAGAAATGAAAAGGCAATAAAACAAAAGAGTAAGCAAAACTAAACGGAAATACACTCTATAAAGCGAAAAAAAAGAAAAAGTGAGACTTACAACACTGCCTGTGCATACGCAGGATTGCTGTTTAATACATTCTGCTTTGCCTGAACACGCTTAAAATTGCTGTCGAGTGTGTAATAAACAATGCTTTTCAAAGATTGCTGCTTTAAGACAGGTATGCCTTTATTGATTAAGTCCTCAATATACGTTATAACCAATGCTTCTGAAAGGTTCAGCTTGTGGGCAACATCAGATGCAGACAGCAAAAAGTCAGATGCATACAATAACATGAGAATTTTCTTTTCTAATACGCTTAAAGGCACGTTTAAATGGAAAAAGTGAGAGTTCCCAAGCACCATGGATAATTCTTCCTGATGCTCCTGAAATTTATCCATCATAGCATAGAGTTCTTTTAATTCTTCATCATGCTGGTTTAAGAGTTCACGGTAATCATCAAGCTCCCGAAGCACGTCGCTGTTGGTAATCGTGTGCTTTTTAATGAGCTTCTGCAGTGCTAAGCGTAGTTTCAATAGCATGTAAACACCCCCAAACTAATAACTAATCATGCCTTTAAAAAGTTTTTTATCTTGCAAACTATATTTCGAAACCTTTTTATAGCTGTAAAACGCAAAAGTGAGAGTATGGCAAAGGTAGAAAAAGTGCTTGAAAAAATTGAAAAGAGGCTTTCTGCTATTGAAAAGAATCAAAAAAAGTTGCTTGCTGTAGAAAACACTATAGAAAAAGAAGAAGAACAGGAATTAACAGGTGAAAGTGAAGAATTAAGTACGCAAAAAAAAGAAATGGATGAGCTTAAAGAGCTTGAAAAAATAGAGCACAACATTGAAAAAAGCGTTAAAATCAACCCTTTAACCAGAGTTACCTTAAAGGACTTTTCAAAGGCAATCATTGGAGCGTTTATAGGCATTATAGGACATTTTTCATTTTTTTACGGCATAGAAATCGCAGAGCACATCTCCGTAGTGAGAGCCATTGTACTGTATATTGCTTCTTTTCTTATAGGCATGATTTATCTCTACTTTGCAGGATTCAGGAAAGTAGTTGATATGGACATTGCAAAATTTGTTCCTGTCCGTCTAGCTGTTATTTATATTACGGCAATAGCAGTCATTGTCATCGTACTGTATCTATTTGGCTTTATCACCACTCATACAACATTTTTAGAGATATTCAAATCAGTCTCTACCATCAGCATATTGGCAGTGTTAGGAGCAACAACGGCTGATTTAATAGGAGGCAAAGAATGACCTTTGACAGAAAAAAATGCATTGCAATTTTGGAAAAAATCAACAGTGTTTTTAAAAATGTAGAGCAGATGGTTAAAAACTATGAACAGTTTGTACTGCAAAACATGGACGATGATGAGGTTCTTGAGCTCAGAAAAACAATCATAGACACGCTTAAAAAACTCAGAGATGTTGAATTATCCGTAAGGAAGGATGATTTGGAAGGAAAAGTCATTCCTTTGGTCAAATTTCAAGACGAGGAAATTGCTATTTTAACAGCTATTGCCGCTTTTCTTACGCAGCTTAAGGAAAATCCCGAAAGAAAGAAAGACATAGAAGTGCTTATGCGGCGTTTTGACAAGGAAATTATCGAGGAAATCACTGCACTGTCAAAGGCAGCTTAGCGTTTCATGCAGGTTTCGCAGTAGTACTTATTGCCGTTTTCTGGAAAGAATCTGATCTTGCAGGCAACACATTTTCTGACGATACGATAGCATTTAACCATTTTAAAGTGGTTAACCCTATGTCCTATATAAATATTTCGTTTTTTAACTATTAGCAAGTGGTGACTAATAGAGATTATAGACTATGTTACTCATACAGCGTATGCCTCCTGCAAGACCTCTTTTGCCATAGTTAGGGAAATCTGAACCGCAAGTCAGAATACGCTCTTTGGGTAGATGTTTTTGCAGAAAGCTCCTGGTTTCTCTGCATACTTCAGGCAACAGCACTTTTCCGTCAGGCAAAACAAGCATATTGACTGCTAAAAGCTCATAATCAGGACTAGGCATAGGAACAATAAATGATTCTGAGTGCAAACGATAGACAAGATCAATCATAGCCTCAACGTGTTCAAAAGCATAGTCAGGATCTATCAACAATAATGGTTTTTCAGCAGGAATGAATGAAATTGCCGTATCTATATGGCGATGGTCAAATTGCGTAGGCGTAGGCAAAACATGAATATCATAACGAGCAGAAAGAACTTGTAAAATCTTTGCATTCTGTACTCCTTCAGAAATAAAAAGAGCGTTGCCTGCAGATATTGCCATCCCGCCTTCTCCCAAAGAAGATCTCACCGTATGCTCAGGCAGCGGAATCCCAAGAGCATCAAAGATCTTTTTTGTAATTTTTTTTCCTCTTGGCGCAATACACAGAACATCACCATAGAACTGAAAAGTATCTCTTGGCCATCTGATTTCTGCAAGTTCAAAGCAATGATCTAAAGGTAAACGCAAAACAGAACCTGATCGCGCAGTTTCCAAAGCAGAGATATATCTCCACATTTTTCTTGAAAGGACATTTTCTTCTTCAGGTCCAAGAATTTTTACAGTATAGCCGTTTTCAGAGAGCATATCGTACGTTCTTAAGCAATCATCAAACGCATCTTTAAAAAAGCTGGGAGTTGCATCTGGCAATTCCAACGGTGCAAAGAGCACAACGCTTTTTTTAACGACATCATCGAGCATGCTCAAGGATTTTTCCAGCAGTATTTAAATATTTTCTTTACTTATAAGTAATAAAATAAATCAGTCAATAAAAACACCATAACCTTTATAAACACCCTCTTGTTCCTTAAACCATGGAAATAGAGGTTATTGAGCAATCAAAAAAGAAGCTTATTTTCAAGTTAAAAGGCGCTGACCATACGTTTTGCAATGCCCTGAAAAGAGAATTGTACAGTGATGAATCAGTAAAAATTTCTTCCTACACCATAGAACATCCATTAATCAATATTCCAAAATTTATTGTCGAAACAGACACCAGCAAGACGCCTGAAAAGGCGTTAAGCGCCGCTGTGAAAAGGCTACAGGGAACCAATGCAAAAGTCCTTGAAGCGTTTAAAAAAGCAAAGCTCTAATATGGATAATTACAAGAGAACAAAACTTCTTACCCTGGCAAGAGAAGCCATTGCTTTAGCATTTGAAAACAAAAAGCCAGATTTAGAATTCTACAAAGATGTTGATGAAAGCAAGGGCTGTTTTGTAACGCTCCACAGAAAAAAACAATTACGAGGCTGTATAGGCTATATCCAAGCAGAACCTTTGTATGAGCTTGTACCGCGCGCAGCAGTTGCAGCCGCATTGTATGACGATAGATTCAAACCAGTAACCAAAGATGAATTGGAATTAATCACGATTGAAATTTCATTGTTAACAGAACCAAAACAGATAACAGGAGATTCTGAAGACTTTCCAAAAAACATCATTATTGGAGAAGACGGGTTGATCATTCAATCACGAGAAGGTTCTGGATTATTATTGCCTCAGGTGGCAGCTGAAAACTTTTGGGACGCTCATCAATTCTTAAATGCATTATGCCAAAAAGCAGGAGTTTCTTTTCAGGCATGGAAAGAAAAGCACACGAAAATTTTCAAATTTCAAACAGAAATATTTCGCGAATAGTTTCTTCAACCGTAAAACTTTTAAATAATGCCTTTCATAAATAGAGCATGTTCGGATTTAACGACGAAGAATTAAAAATTTTGAAATCACTAAATACACCAAGAAAAATTCAGGATTTTCTCAACGGGTTGAAAATTAATTTTGAGGAAGAGGGAGATACCTGCATGAGCCCGAGAATGGTTTTGAAAACAGGAAAGGCTCACTGCATGGAAGGCGCCATGCTTGCAGCTGTTGCATTGCGCTTGCAGGGACATCCTCCTTTAGTTGTCGATTTAGTATCAACTCCCAACGACGATGACCATGTCCTTACGGTTTTTAAGCAGCATGGCCATTGGGGTGCAATAACCAAAACAAATCACGCAGTATTGCGCTATCGAGAGCCCATTTACAAAACCATCAGGGAATTAGTCATGTCTTATTTTCATGAATATACCTTGGATGATGGAAGAAAAACTTTGCGCTCTTACTCGATGCCCTTGAATCTTGCGAAATTTGACAGCAAAAACTGGATGACTTCAGAAGAAAATGTTTGGTACATTCCTGAGTATTTAGACAACATCCCTCATAAAAAAATTCTCAACAGGGCGCAGATTATCACCTTACGAAGGGCAGATATCATTGAACGAGAAGTAGGAAAAATTGTCGAGTGGAAAAAACTCATGCACTAATGTCCAAATCGCCTTACTCTTGCCTTGTAATCATTGATGCATTTAAGAAAATCTTCTTTTTCAAATTCAGGCCATAGCTTTTCAACATAAAAAATATACTCGCTGTAGCTTGACTGCCATAGCAAAAAGTTTGAAATTCTCTGCTCTCCGCCTGTTCTGATAACCAAGTCAGGCTCTCCTTGCATGTACAAATAGCCTGCAAATTTCGTTTCATCAATATCTTTAGGATTCAGTTTGCCATCTTTCACATCTAAAGAAAGCTGGTGAACAGCATCAAGAATTTCCTCTCTGCCTCCATAACCGAAAGCAATATTGACACTAAAGTTTTCATTGTCTCTTGTCTTCTCCATCAGTTTTTGCATTGCTTCCTGTATATCGTTGGGAAACAGCATAAGCCTGCCTATAAAACGAATTTTTATGCCGTTTTTCATAATCTGATCATCGTTCAACAAGCGATTGGCTTCTTCTTTCAATAAGTTCATCAAGTAGGCAAATTCATCTTTTGGACGGTTAAAATTCTGAATAGAAAAGGCATACAACGTCAGTTCTTTTATATCATACTCGACGCACCATTCCAACAGCTTCTGCAGCTTTTTTGCGCCAAATTCATGGCCCTGCCATGGCTTCATCATCAAGCGTTTGGCAAACCGCCTATTTCCATCAAGGATGATGGCAATGTGCTTTGGAACAGGACTCTTTGTTGGTTCCATAACTATAAGGTAAAAAGCGAGATTTATAAAGCTTATGAATCAAATAAGCTCGGAGCGAACTTGCTTTTTTACTTTGATGAAGCTATTGCGCATGGCATATTTATCCGATAAAATATCAAACAACTCTGGCTGAATTTTCAGAATATCCTTCATAGTAATAAACCCGTACAACTTTCCTTGCTCAACCACAGGCAAGTGCCTAATGTCATTATCCCTCATAATAATCATGGCTTCATAGAGATCTTTTTTTCGCTGGGTCGTTACCATATTCTTTTCCATGATTTGCTCTGCAGTAACCGTCTCAGGATTTAAACCAAGTGCAACAAGCTTTCGCACAATGTCTTCATCAGTAATGATTCCTAAAAGATTTTGGCCGTCGGCAATGATGACGCTATTCACGTCGTGCTTTTTCATGACATTGCTCGTTTCCTTAAGAGAAGTGTCTTTCGTTACGGTAACGGGTTTATTGGTCATGAAATCTTCAACAACATATCCTGTTCTCATCTTCCACCAATAACAGTAATGGCTTTCCTATATAAAAAGGTTGCGTATTTAAGAATTAATAATTGACCAATATCTCAACGTCTTTTCCAAAAATGCTCTTTAAATCTTCAAAGGTTTTTTCCTTGATGAACGTTCGAGAAGGTATTTCTACTTTAACAAGGTGCTTTTCCATTTCTTCAATGCTGCTTTCCTGCACATGATGCAATCTTCCATCTTCAGAAATTTCAGACTTGGTTATTTCCTTTTGCTCATTGTCTATATCATGAATAATAAATGCAATCTTATCCAGCAAAATCACTTCTCCAAATTTATTTCCATGCTTGACTCTTAGTTTTGCCCTTTCTAATTCTCTGCCTCGTTTTCTCTGCAAGTGCTCAACCAAAAACTTAATCAGGTCATTGCTCTTTTTCAAAACATTCTGGACTTCTAGTTTATTGAGCTTATTTGCATCATAATCTTCTTTTGCCTTTGAAATATCTTTTAATAATCGAAGGTATTTCTCAGGTATTCTTCCCTGATGGATAAGCTCTTTTTCAAAAACACCTATCATTTCCTTGTCAGAAACCTTTTCAACGCCTTCCAGCTTTAAAACATCCCTGACAATAGTAACTACATTTTCATAGACGTGAACAACAGACTCTTCTTCTTTTAATTTCTGAATTTCCTTAAACAACTGCTCTAATCGTTTGATATAATCCTGCGCATTTTTGAAAAACTCATCAACTTCTTTTCCCGTAAGCACTTTTTTCGTTCCGTGCTCCAGTTCTTTCCTTACAGTTATTGCTTTTTCAAGAATGCCTACTTGAGCTTCTGTAAGCAGCTTTTCCTTCTTGACGAACAAGTCCCTCATCACAATAGGCGTTTCTTTTGGTGTCGGAGGAGGAACCCCATAGAGCATGATTGCTGCCTGCGAAGGCGTTAGTAATGCATAAAATAAGTCTTCCATGACAATTTCCTTCAATTTCCAGTTCACTCTTTCCATGATTTGAGAGCCAGAGTGCATGAACATATCAATAGCTTCTGGCGATGGCTTAATTCTTCCCATCTGAAGTAATTGTTTCCAGGGCATGAAAATTCCCCTGTCATAAAAAGGAACGCCATCTCTTAAGAAAGTAAAGATAATAGGATTGGCTTCTTTAATGAATTCCCAGAAATCAGTTAAAATATACACTTGAATGTTGATTTTGTTTTCTATACCAGTCATTTTTCCTGCATCAATGCCCATGCCTATGATAATAGCCCTTAATTTGTCTTTTAACTCTGCTCTGGTCATTCTTTTGACATCAGTATCATCAATGACAATGAACACATCAATATCTGATTGAGGTGTTGCTAATCCCTGCACTAAAGAACCAGCAAGTACATAGCTTACAATGTATTTTTCAAACTTTTTCAGCACCATACTTTTATGTAGTTCTGAAATTTTTATGGCTGCCAACATTCCTTTATCATAGACAGGAGCAGCCATGGCGATAGTCTGCAATAATTCATACTTTGCATCATAGCAGCTCTGCCACACTTCTGTTAAGATAACAGTCTCAGGAGCTAAATCCTTGTCAATTTCCTGAGCATAACCAGAGATAATATCTGCAAGTTTTTGCCTTAACTCCTCTTTGGTCATCTTTTTGCTATCTCGGTCATCAATAAGAATAAGCACATTAATCTGATTTTTCAGGTTTTCTTCCTCTTCCTTGGTTAAATCTCTGTTTTCAGTTTTTTTTACTGCAGAACGCTCCTCCTCGATGTTTTTGGGAGGCAATAAAGCAATACCTAAGACGTAATCTTCAAACTTCGCAAGAATTTTTTTCTTGAGCTTTTCAAGCTTGTCTTTAATCTGCTCAAGTTTTTTTTTGGCATCATCAGGAATATTGGCAAGTAAATGGTCAAAAGGGTCTTTTGCTTTTGGCTGTTCTTTAATTTTGTCTTTCACATATGCCATGATAACGCCTCTTTTATAAAGGTGTCAGGGCAGTTTTATAAATGTTGCGATACTGAAAAAGAGAATAGAGTAAAAAAAAGTAAGAAAGAACTATTTTTTTTGCTTTTTTTCCTTTACATACTGGCTCTTAGAAAGGTAGTCTCTCGTAAACTTTCCACCAAGACTTGCATACTGTCTATAAATAGAGGTTGCAGCCCTGACATTTGTTGCCTTAGACAGCTCATACCCTGCTTTTTCAAGTTCACCGCCCACATGCTTAAGGAAAGACTCGTGATGACCTATATCAGATTCTAATTCAGCAGTAACATGCTGTTCTTCAATAACATCATCGATAGTTGACTGCGCCAATGCCTCTTTAAACTTTTGAAATGCTTCTGATTTTCGCACATTGCGTCTATTCTGGATTAAATCATTTCTCAGCTTATAGAAATCAAGCTCCTCTCCTGTTTGAGCAGCCTTAAGACTAATATACTGTTTTAATTGATGGGGATTTTTTTTATAGACTTTTACAGCATCTTCACCCAATTCCTGCTTTATGCCTTCAAGTGCTACTCTGTACAACAATTCTGTTGCTTCTTCCTTTGCTTTTGCCTTATCAAGACTGAAAGATTTAGGCACTCCTTTGCGTTTTGCATGAGCGCCTCTAGCTTCAACAAAATAAGTTTTTTCAATGTCTCCAAAAGTATCAAGATTTGCAGAAGCTTCATGCTGTATTCTATCTAATCTTTCCAAAGCCTTATCAGAATCAGAATACCACTCTTTAAACTTGGCAACAATATCGTCTGTTCTTAATTTAGTATGCTTATCAACAAGTTTATTAGGATTCTTATCCTCTTCTTTTGCCATAGCTATACAAATGTTACTACTCTAATATAAAGTTTTCTGTTTTAGCTCATGATTACTCAAACACAGGTTCTAAAGCAGTTCTATTATTGGTTGAATAAAAGCTTACTTTGTCTATTTGCTCTAAATCTTCCATCTCAGAAATGCCTGTAATGTCTACAGAAACAAGTTTTAAGGTCAAATTTTCTTTGTGCAAATCATCAAGCGTTATGGTAAAATAGCCAGAAGTTGAGTTATCCAGCAAAACACCTCCCAAAAAGAAGCTTGAGTTAAAGTCTAATACCGGTATGGTTGTGCATTCTTCGCCGCCAAAAGGATTCAAAGGCTCTGTATCATAGCAGTACTCTTTTTCAGGTATGGAAAATTTTTCCTGAGAATAGTTTTCTCCGAACTTTCTCATCAGATATGCTTCAATCTTATAGGTTCCTGAAACCAAATCGACTGAAAAATTATCCATTCTTCCATTTAAATTATAGAATTTTACAAATTCCTCCTGTCCAAACGTAGGATTTCTGGTTAAAATCAACAGCAATTCTTCATCTGCTTCAAGATCCATGGAAGAGTTTTTGAAGGCCCATTGTGTATAGCTGAATCCCAATTCATTGGTAAGCAAGTCTTTTTCAATCATTTTCTTTTCTATTTTAAGATTTTTCTGCCTCACTGGTTCCATAATAACCGTAAGTTCTGCAGATTCATTTTCCCTTAAGCTTAAAGGCTCTGTGCTTGAAAAATAGCCCTGTTTAAAGCCGTAGACTGTTCCGCCTAAACATAACGGAAGTTGCTTGACTAACTGGGCATTGCCATAAACCAATTGCGTTATGCCCATGAAGATAGATTCATCATAGCAATTATAGCTGACAAGAACATCACTGACAGGCTCGTGCAAATGATTTATAGTTATAACCGTAACATTTCCTGTTCTTACCTGCTCTAATGAAGAAAAGAAAGAATCAGTTGTTGCAATGGTTTCTGTTAAGTTAAAAGGAATATCTGTTAAAGGTGCATTATTGCGAACATTGACTTCAAGGGCATAATGAAAATCATATCCCTCTCCATTAAAAGCTTCATTGTCATTTAAAGAAACTGCAACAGGATATGCTGCGCTATAAGAAAAGTCATATCTCTGTATAGCCAACGGAATAATAAAGGCGCTGAACGAGGTTTCCGGCATAATCAGTTCTCCATAGCTGGGAGATATTTTTAAATACATAGGCCACCATGAAAAGTAGGAAAAGTCAACTTTAATTTTGCTGATGTCCTCATAAGGAACATTTTCCAAAGGAACTCTGAAGTTATTGTAAAGAGCATCGTTAAAGTCATTTCCTGTGATGTAAATTCTATGCTCTCGCGCATTTTGAATCTGCGCCAAAGGAATAATGCCTGTAAGCAAATTTTGCAGTTCTTCCTTTACATCCCGCAACATCCAGATATCAGGAGCTCCAAAATCAAATCTTGTCGGACCTGTTGTTGGAGGTAATTTTGGATTGTTGCCAATGCTATAAGCATCTATAGTGTTCATGGTCATTTCTTCAAATAGTTTATACTTATCGCTTATTTCCAATTGCTGCGTTATTTCCGTTGCAAGGTCATAAATTCTTTTAAAATTAACATCTAATTTTGTTTGATAGCTGGAAATTTTTGTTGATTGTCCATCAATCGTTACCTGTAAATCATAATCCAGTTTCAGTGTAACGTCTTTTTCTCCAACAGTCGTCGTAATTTTAGGAGCAGATAATTCGTCTATTTGATAATTTCTTTCCCTGAATGAACTATAATCAAGGCATTCCTGCAAGTGCTCACTAACATAACTATCAACCTGCGCTTCAACAGAGTATCTTCCAAAATCTCTTCTTAAAGGAGGCCTTTTGGTGTCAAAAACGCAAGTTTTGCAGTTATTGGGGCTACTTAAGTAAAACCAGTACGGAAGAGTATACTTGCCATCTGGAATAAACTCTAAACCTGTTGATAGTGTAGGCGAATTAGGAACTACAACAACACCTGCTTTTTCAGGGTCAATATAACCGCCATGCTGACCTAATAAAATAAATGCTTCTTTGCCTTTCTGATACAAGCACTGCTCTATCATATTTTTAACAGGCTGCAGAGCCAAAGGAAGATTATCCTGCTGTTCTGGCTCTTTCTGCTGAGAAGTAATGAAGATAAAAACGCCTACAATAAAAAGTATAATAATTCCTAAAATGACAAACATCGTTACCTGTGCCTTTTTCATGTTTCCCTTATTGCTGAACACTTAACGTGTTACAGATTCTATTATCTTCAGTGTTCACTTCATCGAAATAATCAAGCAAATTGCCGTTCTCAAATTGAATGCATACTTGATTATAGAGTGTAGTGCTGCTGTATTTAAGCATTTCTGATTTGGTAAATGAATATGATTGACTTTGATTTAACGTTTTTTCCGTTAAAACTTTATTGCCAGGCTGTAAAACAATGGTAAATTGCAAGCCATCTTTTTTCGCACTGAAAACAGAGCCTGTGATATAATAATAGTATTGTTCGCCTTCGCCAACATTAATTTTTTGCGTTCTTTCGCCTTCGACATGCGCAGCGCTCCTGAATCCAAATCTGCCTGAGCTGACAATAGCATAACCCTGCGAGGAACCTGATTTTTCAAACTTCTGCTCGCAAATTAAATCTTCATAGCTTCCTGTTATGGTTTCGCCAACATCGCTTTCGAACAATTGTCTGTGCAAAGATCTCCATCCTGCAAAGCTATCCTTAAACAGCATATTGCTAAAGAACGCAGTGCTTCTTCCAAATCGCAATGCAGATGAATACGCAGCCCATCCTGTACCGAAATACTGTTCGTATTTCATTTCTGTTTCCAAGTCTTTCTTGCTGTCTTCGTATTTATCTTTTGCTTTATTTTTATCTTTTTCCGCGGTTTTTATTTCTTCTTCTTTTTCATTCAATTTTGTTGTTGCAGTCTGCAATTCTTTTCGCTTATCAGAGAGCTTATCATCAATCTTCTTTATTTCATCATCAACTTTTTCGGGCGTGATTTCTGGATATTCTCCTAATCGTATGTTATCTTTTGTTTCTTCCAGATCTGCAATTTGCGAGTCTAAATCAGTCTGTTGGTTTTGAAGTTCAGATTTTTCATCCTTTAAGTCTAAAATTGCATTTTCTTGATTTTGATAAGTTCTTCTTGTCTGTTCAACTTCTTCCATAGTGTTCCAAACATTTTCAGAAACTTGAGACTTTATTTTATTATGCAAGTCTTCTTGATACTGCGACGTTATTCTTGCAGCAGAGGATGCAGAACTCTGCAATCTTGCTAATTGATCAGGCGTCCAATGCGTATAGGGATTTTTCAGCTGTTCAGTTACTTGTTCAGCAGTCAATCCTTCAAAACTGCCGCCTGTTGCATAATCAGTGTCAACAGTTAATTGATAATCCTCAGGAAGATTTGGCAGATTATTCTCGCTTATTGGTGTTTTATCTTTTACTTGTGCTGTATCGTACAACTGGCTGTTAACAGTTTCAAAGTTTCCCTGATAGACTTGATCTATGTACAAATGATAATTTTCAAGGTTTTTTCTTGCATCCTCAGAACTTTCAGTTTCTCCTGGAGTATACACAACACTCACATGTTCATTATTTGCATACGTACAGCCATTGGCAACACTGCATCTATAGGATGGAGGTCCCATTTCAGGATATTGCGTGTACAAACTGCCTGAATAATCAGGACCTTGTATTGTTGGACCCCAATAGCCTGTTTTGGAATCAATATTATTAAGAACGCTATCGCAATAATTTGCGCCTGCTGTTGGACTGAAATATTGGGTATTTGCTATGCCCTGAACATAGGAATAAAAGTTTCTTACAGAATCAACCGCCATGGCAGTATTGCAAATGCCGTGTGCAGTATGCCCTAAACTTTCTCCAAAGTGAATCTTTGAACAGATTAAATACATTCCTGCTGTTCCAAATGCACTGATAGGATTGCTCAATACCTGTTTTGCTGTTTGCCCCACTGCTCTTTGAATTGCCGTATAAGGAATAACCTGAAAGACCTCTCCATAAATGTATTTGCAGTCAGCGAATGACTTTTCTCTTTGGCATTGGCTAATAGGCAAGCCTGCAGCAACATCTGCGCTTAAACATTGCATGTATCTGCAATCAATAGTCTGCATTTTTTGATGATTATAAATAATGGCAGGAACACATAAAGTTGCATAGCTCATGATTAAGCTTTCATAGGGATTAACCAAATCTGAATAATTGCTTGCACCTGCAATTTTTGACATTTCGTTAACGCCAGGCAAATTGCCAAGCTGATCTGTTATCAATCTATTTGCTTTTCCTGAACAGGTAATGGCGCCGCAAACGTCCATGATACCAGGAATATCTGCAAGTTTATCTCCAACAGTTCCTGTTAATTTTGCTCCAGAACCTAACGCGGTAGGGATTGCATTTGCTATAGGAACATCTCCCAAAGGAGCTGTTGCTGTTTGCCCTGCTCCCAAAGCGCCATTGGCGTTTCTTACGCCTACAATAATATCACAAACAGGTTTTGAGTAGGCAACAAATCTTTGCAAGCTGTTAAAAAACTCTACCTGCGCTTCTGTTCTTTGTCGAGTCTTATTCAATTCTTCCTGCACTTTGCTTCCCATGGAATCGCCAGGAATTAAATGTACTTTAACCTGAAAGGTTTCCTGTTCTGGAGTTGTATAAATGAAATTGCCTCTTTTGGTTGTTATCTTCAAGGTGCAGTTGAATAACAAATCTCCTTCAGATAAATCCTGTCTTTTTGCAAGGGTAAAAACAGCAATAGGATTTTTTCCAGGGTTCATAAATCCAGTCCATGCAACATCATTTGCATTGGTTTGTTCGTTTGCAGGAATGCACAAACCTTTTTCCATTCGCACTATCTGCAGATTTGAAATTTTTTCCTGCAATGCCAAAGCGTAAATAACTTTTTGATTGGAATATTTTGCAAATTGCAAATTAAGCGTTTGCGGGGAATTTTTTACGGTCGCAATGTTCCAGTTATCTGCAATACTTGCGTTTGCTCCATACACTTGATGAGAAATTTCAGAAGTTGCTGTATTATTTACTGCATCTAATACTATAATGGACACTTTTCCTGTGTAAGGCCCTGGCATGACGCCAACTGAAGCAGTGCATTCCCATTGATTATTTTTTTGAGCGCAGGTTGCCTCTTCAAGGCTTCCTCCAAATGCAGTAAAATTCATGAACGCTTTGGGCGTGTTTGCCTCTTGCACCATTGCTTTTACCGTTAACGTATCTCCGCTAATAGTATAATTTCCTCCTGTGGAGTTTGCAGCAACGGTGATAATAACAGGGTTAGTATTATCACAGAGCAGCGCAGTATTGACATCATCAGGAATAGTTAACAAATTGCCAGCATCATCCTGCGAAGGAGTGCTGCCTGAATAGGTCAAATACAAAGATAATGGACCATCACTGCAGGTTATGGTTGCATAACCAACACATTGCGTGTTTGAACATTGACTTGCAGAAATAGTGTTTCCTCCAAAGGAAAAAAATACCTGCTTTGAAGCAAAGCCTGCGTTGGTTCCGATAATATCCAGCATGATTTTATTAACTCCATTTTTTACATAGCATTGGTTTTCAATGCAAGAATCTGTTCTTATAGAAGAAATTTCTGGGTTTCCTTCTGAAACCGTAAAGGTCTTTGATAATGTTTGCAGGGCGTTATTGCCGTTTTCGTCAGTAATGTTAATGAGTATAGAAACAGTATCATTGAAAGGCACTAAATATTTATTCTTTATAGTGCAAGTATAGGTTCCATTGGTTAAAACACAGGAATTTAAGGGAATGCTCTTATATTCATCCTGAAATTGAGGTTCTGTCATACCCGATAAATCTGCGGTTCCTGAAGCAAGAGCATCCAGTGTAAAAACAACATCAACCAAAAAAGGATTGCCCAAAGAAACTCTGGTTACTTCTGCATTATTGCGCAAGAATTTCAATCCTGAAGCAGTCGCAGGAGTAGTGTCTTCTTCAAGCGTTTTTACCGCACTTAAAAAATAGCCATCAGAAACTCCCTCTGCTGAAACTTTGAGATAGAATGCGTTGGGGGGATTATTTGGAAGCGTGAATGTTCCCTGCTTATTGCACTCTGGCTCACTGGACAAATCTTTTTCTGCAACTCTCACATCGTTCTGATAGACATCAAGGTAAAAGCAGAATGCGGTGCCTGAAAGCGTATAGTCAAGAGTTACTATGTTTCCGGACTCTGTCAGGGTGAAATCTGCTGATTCCGCATGCACAGCAGGAAAAAGAAAAATCAATAACAAGATCACTAACCATCCTCTTTTCATGAGGCTTTTCTGGCAAGTTTTATTTAAATACTTATTGTTTTTTCGCAAGGTTCCACATCACGTTAAAATACTGCTGAAAGCTTTCAGCAATTTTTTGGTTTTTGATCATATACACAAATGGTTTTTCCTCCCATAAAAAGATATAAACGTAATCCTGCATAATATCGATAGCAGCAGGACTCATGTATTCTTGAGGAAGATATCTTACTTCATTGTATTTCTCTTTCTCTCTGTCTTTTCCAAACGATGCTTTTGCAGAGCGATCGAAAATAAGTTTTAATTTTTGCTTTTTTTTCGCGCTTTTCAAATTCATGTTGGTTAAGAAAGTCCTTAGGGATTTTGTTGCATACTGATGTTTAGAAAAACCTATGATATAGATCGTTCCGTTAGCAGGGCAATCGTCAATAATTTTCTTAAATGCCGTCTTAAATCCATCAAAGCCTTCATAGACGGCAGACGTTGTAGGCGTTGTTTGCGTGGACTCAAGGTTTTTTAATGAAGGCATCAACGATGCAATTTTTTTCTTGCGCTCTTCTTCTCTCTCTTCTAAAGCATTGGGACTTGCTGCCTGAAAGTATTTTCCTTCTTTTTGAAGGGTATAGTTGACTAATCCTTTGCTGATTAACGAATGAAGGGTTTCATAGACACGAGAGTTTGCAATGCCTGTTTCCTTAATAATAGGTCCTGTTGTCCTTTGGCCATTTTTAAGAAGAAAAAGGTATATTTTTGCCTCATTTTTAGTTAAGCCCAAAGATTCGAGTTCCGCTTGCATAACTTGCTTACGTCTGAGAAGTATATAAATATTTTCATTATTCTCCTTTTCAGGAGAAATAAATATTATATTCTATAACCACTAATTAGTAATAAAATGAAAGGACTTCCGAGGGTAACGCAAGGATTGATGCAAAAAATGGCAGCAGACGCAAAAAAAGGAACCTATCGCGTAACCATAAGCAACATTCTTATCGATGTCTTTCCTTATGTATTTCCACCAAGATCAGCATTTTCAGAAAGTTCAAAGACTCTGTATGAAGCAATAGGCGCTGTTGAAGGAAAACTAGTTCTAGATATGGGAACAGGAACAGGCATACAGGCCATTGTTGCCGCAAAAGCAGGCGCATCGCATGTTGATGCTGCAGATATTTGCCCAGAAGCTGTTGCGTGTGCAAGGCACAATGCACAGTTGAACGGCTTAGAACACAAAATTACCGTCTATGAAAGCAATTTATTCTCAAGCATTCCCGCTAAACAATATGATACAATTATTGCCAATCTTCCCATCATGGATTATCCTGAAAAAAATATAAAAATGCATTCACTTTTCGATCCAGGATTGAGACATCATGAACAGTTATTTCAGGAATCTTCCGCGCATCTTGCAGATCAGGGAGCCATCATGCTCACGCATGCAGATTTAGATGGAAAAGACGCATTTGAACGATTAGAGAGCCTAGGATTTAAATATGGCTACAGATTCTCCATACAAAAACAAATCAGTGCTTTAGGGCATCAATGGAGAACATACGAATTTCGAAGAGGTAAACTATGAACGCACTTATGATACTAGTATGGATTGCAATTATTACCGGATTTTCTTTTTTTGGCTCATGGTATGCACGAAAATACAACAAACCAGATGCCTTGATTGCCTTATACGTTGCCTTTGTACTCATCAGCAACATTATTGCCTATAAAATAGCCATGTTTAATTTTGGATTCGCAACGTTTTTTGCAACCTCGGCAACACTTGTTTTTGCAGTAACGTTTTTATTGACAGACATCGTCAACGAAAAATTTGGAAGAAAGGAAACTCAAAAAATGATTCTGATTGCATTCATAACGCAAATTGCCGTTGCTTTATTTATCTGGCTTTCCATTCAATTAACGCCAGCTCCTTTTTGGAATGACCAGGACATCTTTACAAAAATCATCGGCTTTGCTCCAAGAATCATGATTGCCAGCTGGATTGCATTTTTAATCAGCGAAAATGTTGACGCTTATCTGTTTGCATGGTTCAAAAAAATCACCAAAGGAAAGTATCTATGGATGAGAAATGCATTTTCAAGCCTTCCTTCCATGGCACTTGATACCGCAATTTTTGTCATCATAGCCTTTGCAGGAGTTCAGCCGTTGTTGCCTTTAATGATAGGCGTTTTAGTCATAAAGTGGATTGTGGGAATTATCGATATTCCTTTCATGTATTTCAACCGCCGGATCATGTATAAAAACAAATAAATTTATAAAGAGGACAGCATATTGCATACCAACTCTATACGGGGTGATGACATGAAATATTGGTTAAAAGACGATGATATGGATGACGGCGATGATGAAGATAGTGATGAAGACAGCGGAGACAACGACTGGTAATTCATCTTTTTCTTTTTTTTAATGCACTAACCCTTCTACGTTTTTATCAACCGTCACTGGCTTGCCGCCTGCCGTTAAAGCAAGAGTATTCCAGAACGCGCGGCCTTGCTGGGCAATTATTTTTACCTGTAGAAAATCTGCATATTTTATCTGTTTTGTTTGGGGAGCTATATTGTTTACCGTAATCTGCATTCCAGACGCTGCATGCTCTGCAAGCAATACACCAACAGTGCCGTTTTGTTCTGCTGCCAAAAGCATGCCATTACTTGCTTCTCCCCGCAATTTTGCAGGCTCAAGATTGGTTACGACAAGAATATGTTTTCCTGTTAAATCTTCAGCAGCATAATGCTCACGCAATCCTGCAACAATCTGCCTTTGTTCATTTCCTAGATCAATCTGCAGAACGTAGAGCTTTTCCGCATTGGGATGATCGCTTACCGAAAGTACTTTGGCAACTTTAATATCCAATATGGAAAAATCACCAACTCCTGTTTTATCAGCAGTATATGATTTTTCAACAGATGTTGTTTTCTGTAGAGATGCTGCGTTTTCGCCAGATGCCGCTTTTTTTCCTGCAAATTGCTCCTTGAAACGCTGTATTTGTTTTTCTTCCAGCTTCTTAAACAGCAACGCCGCAGTATTTATTTTATGGCCAGCAGGCACTGGTTTTTTTAAATCATTCCATGATAACGCCTTAAGATGAAGTTGCTGCTGTATCTGTGCAGAAGTCTGTGGAAGGTAAGGATGAATCAAAATAGAGAGATCTTTAATCAGATTCACTAAATGAAACAGCGCAGTATCTGCTCGTTTTTTATCGCTAGTTATCGTTTTCCAGGGTTCATGCTCTTGAAAATACGCATTTGCCTTTTTGGATAGCAACATAATCTCCTTCAATGCTTCCTTTAACTTAATGGCATCAAGCAAGGTTTCTATTTTCTTTACTTCAGCGTCATAAGAAAGGTTTTTTTCATGCGCGTGGGGAACAACAGAATCATAATACTTATTGATAAAGAAAAGAGTCCTGTTCACGAGATTGCCTAAATTTGCAACTAATTCATTATTGGTTTTCTCTAAAAATCCATCCCAGGTAAATAACGCGTCGCTTTCTTCTGGTCGATTCATCAAGAGATAATATCTCCAGACATCTGCAGGGATTCCTGTATTTTTTGCATCATCGCAGAAAACTCCTTGATTCAGCGACTTTGAAAATTTTCCTGATTCATAATTAAGATATTCGTTCACAGAAAGTTCTCTCACGAGAATATAGCCATCGTCTGCGCCTATTAAAAAAGCAGGGAAGAGAATGGTGTGAAAGGGAATATTGTCCTTGCCCATGAACTGCACGAGCTTTGTCTCTTTGTTTTTCCACCAGTCTTGCCAGTCTTTTCTGGTTTCCTTGGTTATGGAAATATATCCGATAGGAGCATCAAACCACGAATAGAAAACTTTTCCAGGATAACCAGGAACAGGAATGCCCCATTTTAGATCTCTTGTAATTGCCCTTTCCTTTAATCCCTGTTTTAACCAGCCATGCGTTGTTGTTTTTGCATTCTGCGACCATGTTTTCTCCACTGTCTTTATCCAGGATTCAAGTTGCGGTTGCAATTTTGGAAGGTCAATAAAGAGGTGATTGCTTTTTTTAACGATTGGTTTATTATGGCAGACAATGCATCGTGCATCAAGCAAGTCAGTAGGATTGAGAAGTTTACTGCAGTTATCGCATTGATCTCCTCTGGCTTTTTCGTACTTGCAGTGAGGACATTTACCCTCAATGAATCTGTCTGCAAGAAACTTATTGCACGCGGTACAAAACAGCTGTTCTATTTCCCTCTCAATAATGTAGCCGTTTTTTTGCAGCTTTACGAAAATATCCTTGCTGATTTCATGGTTTTCCTTGCTGGATGTTCTTCCAAAGCAGTCAAAATAACATTCAAACCATTCATAGAGCTCTTTATGAATTTTAAAATATCTATCAACGCACTCTTGAGGAGTTATTCCTAGCTCTTGCGCTTTGACTTCTGTTGTTGTTCCATGCTCGTCTGTTCCCAAAACAGAAATGACGTTTTTATTTCTTAATTTTAAGTATCGTGTATAAACATCTGCGCTTAAGACACAGATTAAGGTGCCTAAATGCGGAACATTGTTCACGTATGGCAACGCACTGGTAACTACTATTTTCTCGTCATTTTTCTTTGCTGTTTTTTTTGCAGCTTTTTTTGCCATGGCACATATGAACAGGAAATGATTTATAAAGTTAATTATAGCAAACTATTTAAAGACAGGAATAAAAGAAAAGACTGGGGTGGTAGCATGAATATACTTTCGATTATTGTGGTGGCAGTTGTGTACATGGCTTTAGGCATGTTTTGGTATAACCCAAATGTTTTTGGAAAAAAATGGATGATGTTATTGGGTAAAAAAAGGCAAGACATGAAAAAGCAGAACATGACTCCCTTACATATCATGGCGTTTATTGCGGCACTGGTCATAACCTTGATTCTTGCTGTTTTTATACGGTTTTCAAATGCATCAAGCATTGGAGAAGGCGCCTTGATAGGCTTATTAGTTTGGGCAGGATTTGTTGCTACCTTTGCACTCAATGACGTATTATGGAAAGGCGAGCCCTTTGGATTGTATATCTTGAACAACGGTTATTATCTCATAGCGCTCGTCATTATGGGGGCCATTCTGGCAGTCTGGTAAATGCAAACCATTAATGAAGTCATTTTATTTAAGGCAACACCGCACGTAGTTTTTGAACTGTTAATGAACGAAGAAAAGCACGCAAAGCTAACTGATTCAAAATCAAAAATAAGCAAAAAAGTTGACGGAAGCTTCAGCATCTACAACGGCAGCCTTTTTGGAAAGACGCTTGAATTGAAAAAAGACAAAAAAATTGTCCAGTTATGGCAGTGCAAAATGCAAGGCTGGCCGCACGACCATTTTTCTAAAGTCACTTTTGAGTTTGAGAAAACCGCAAAAGGAACAAAAATGATTTTTACGCAGGAAAACATCCCTGATAAATGCTATGAAAGCATAAAAGCAGGATGGCATGAATATTATTGGAATCCCATAAAGAACATGCTCAAGTAATTATTCATCCAAAACAACTTGCCCTTTTTTCTTGGGTTGCTTCATTTTTTTAGTAACGTCAATCATAGCCTTGCATTTTTCGCAAGCAAACCTGAAGGTTAAAACGCCCTGCACGTTTTTTCTTTTAAAAGGAGTTTCCATTTCTCCTTTGACCATGCATTTTGGGCAGATATATTCAACGCTAGCAGTCAAGGTATCTTCATACTCCTCTTTGTCTACGGTATATTTACAGCTTGGACAGACATATTCTTTTGCCCTGATTTTAACTGCTCCTTTTTCAACAGGCTTCCCCATGATGGCTTTTTTGCACTTTGGACACTTTTGCTTAAAAACCCATACTTTCGCATATCCGTTGTCAATAGTTCTTTGAGTAAAGTAAACCAATTCTTCCATAGATTGAGGCTGCTTGAGCATGCTTGTTTTAATGAACAGGGTATTTATTAATGTTTTGATTCTGAAAAAGAAAATCATTATATAATAGCAAATCTTTATGCAGGCATGGATATTTATGAACCTCAGGAAGACTCTTTTTTTATTAAAGAGTACATCAAAGAATATGCAACAGGCAATGTTTTAGATATGGGAACAGGCTCTGGAATTTTGGCAGAGGAAGCTGCAAAATATGCAAAAAGCGTCATTGCTGTTGATATCAATCCAAAAGCAATTGAACACTGCAAAAAAAACATCAATAACCCTAAAATTCTTTTTGTGCAAAGCAATCTCTTTCAGGTTTTTGAGCTTGGCCTTATCCACAGAACGTTTGACCTCATCATATTTAATCCTCCTTATTTGCCCAAAGACAAATATCCTGATGTAGCTTTAGACGGAGGAAAAGAAGGCTATGAAGTCATTGAAAAATTTTTAAGAAAGGCAAAAACGTTTTTAAATCCTAAAGGCAAGATACTTATTTTGTTCTCTTCACTTTCTCAAAAGCAGAAAATAGACAACATGCTTAAGCACATGCAGTTCAAGTTTGAGCAGATAGCGAGAAAAAAGCTTGCCTTTGAGGAACTCTATCTTTATCTAATAACGTGATAGCATGAAAAAATGGTTATGGGCAGCAGCGATAACAGCAATGGCAACCGTGGCTTCTGCAAGAGATATCTATTATACTAAACCGCCTAAACTCGATGAAGCAAAGCAAGCGTTTCTCCAGGAAAAGTTGCAGGCCATTGAACACGGGAATGTGACACTCACGTATGGCCTAAAAACAACGGTCTGCTGGCTCTATCCTGTTACAGGAACCTTCACTATCACGTTAGATTCTCTTGAAAACGGAACGCTTGATTTTGCCTTTCATGATTTTTCTTTTTTCTATGAAAAAAAACCTGAAAAAGTATACGAACGGGTAAATCAAAAAGACACTCTTTATTATTGGAATACTGAAGGCGTCTACCTTGATACATTGCAGCTGCATCCAAACAATCAAGCAGATCCTGTCAGCAGGGTCGATTTGCTTTTAAGAGGATGCATAGCGCAAACAGAAACGGCAACTGTTCACTTGCTTATCCAAAATCAGGTAAGGCCTGTAAACGTCTTAAGAACCGATATTGATTCTTCCTGGGCAGTCATTTTCACGTCGTTTTATCACCCAAAAAGCGATGAAGATAAAGTGAGAGTAGACAATATTGAAGCGAGATTGTATCACACCGACGGCTGCTATATCCCTGATGAATTCAGAATAAAAACAACAGAGGGAAAAACCATCACGGCAAAGCTGAACTATGATCCATAAGGGAAAAAGGGGCATTGTGCATATTTCTGGAAAGTATGCCGTCAAAGAGAAAAATCCTGCAAGTGCAGTTAACACGCTTGCTCATGAAGCTGTTTTCTTAAAGGAAGTAAATAAACACAACATAGGCCCTAAGCTGTATCGCTTTAACAACAACAAAATAACCATGGAATATATCAACGGAGAAAGGATTATAGAATATATGCGAAAGCAGAATAAAAAAAATATTCTTGCTGTTCTAAAAAAAGTATTTGACCAGCTTCTTATTTTGGATAAAAACGGCATTAACAAAGAAGAGCTGACCAATCCCTACAAACACATCATCGTGAGAAATCATCAGCCTATCATGATTGATTTCGAGCGCTGCAGAAAAACAGACAATCCAAAAAATGTCACGCAGTTTTTGCAGTTTTTGCGTTCGAAAAAAATTGAGAAGCTGCTGCAGGAGAAAAATATTTTTTTTGAAAAAGAAAAAATAGAAGCCATTGCAAAAGAGTACAAAAAGAAAAAAAATCCTGATGCACTTAAACAGTTATGGCGGGGATGTTGAAATGTGCCTTTCCCAAAGTGCATAGGTAACCGGAAAATATTGCCTATGCTGAATGAGAAATTTTCCTGCAGGCTCGCTAAAATGCGGATTGAGGATTTGTGCTGCGTACTCATCTCCGTACGTTAATATTCGAGATTCATGCAGGGCCTGATTAATAAGTCTTCGTAAAGGAGTTCTCTTGAAATATTTGTGATAAAATCTGTTTGCCCCTTTTATCAAAAAGCGAATCACTTTATAATCTGCATCGACTGCGACTGCCTGCAAATGCCTGTCTATGCAATAGATAATATTCATCTCTTTTTCCAGTGCAGGAGAATATTGTTGTTCCTGTGCAAGCAAAATGTTCATATTTTCCAGTTGAAAGGTTAACAGATAACGAATATCATCGACTGAAAGAGCAAACCCATCCTGCACTATTGCATCTATATTCTTTTTTTCTTTCAAATCCTGAAATTTTGCAATTTTTCCTTTAAGTACACTAATTTTTGATGCATCAAGAACCTGTGGTTGTAGATTGTATTCAATAGACCCGATGTGATAGCCATGCATCCAGCGCAAAGGAACATTAACGATGCTTTCAATACGCTGCTGTGTTCTTACATTAACCTCTAAGGCGCGCAAAAGTCCATGGAGAAATGTATGATTACCGGGAGAAGCATCTATCTTTTCCTGAAGAGTTTTTTTTACATCATCGAGATGAAACTGGCGATATTGCTGTTCTCTTATTCTTTCAAACTCTTTTTCTCGTGGATGTTCTTCCAAGTAAAGAGCATGCTCAAGGTCGCGCATTTGGTAATCAATATATTGGTGTATGTTTCTTCGTACAGCTCGGTCAAACTCAAAATAGGGTGTGGAAACTATAAGCATTAACGAATCAAGGGTTTCATTCCATGCTTCTCGGAAACTCATACTGAACAAGAATATTTTTTTGTTAATAAACATTTGGGAAAAAAGTTTATAAATTGTTATTACTTACTTCCTCGAAAATGACGCCATTTCAGGAAAAAGTTTATTATTATTGCAAGAAAGTTCCCAAGGGAAAAGTAACCTCCTATAAAGAGATAGCCAAAGCAATGAAAACAAAAGCGTACAGAGCAGTAGGAACTGCCTTAAACAAGAATCCTTACGCCCCAAAAGTGCCGTGTCATAGAGTTATCAATCACGATGGCTCTCTCGGAGGATTTGCAACAGGATTGAAGAATAAAATAAAAATGTTGAAAGATGAACGGGTCATTATTACAAACGGAAAAATTGATAGGAAATACTTTTTTAGGTTCAAACAAATCAATACGTTTTAAAATCCTTCTGCATTCCCACGCTCCATGATAACGTTTACAGACGAGGAAATGCATTATTTCATGGGTGAATGCGCCTATATCGCCATGCAGAATGCGCAATACTGGCCTAAAGTTGGCGCAGTTGTTGTGAAAAAAGGAAGTGTTGTAGGCAGAGGCTATAGCGGTCATATTGATGGAACAAGACTGCCTTTGCACGCAGAGCGCATGGCACTGGACGATGCAGGGAGACAGGCAAAAGGCGCTGCACTGTTCACTACGCTCGAACCGTGCACAAAAATTTCTCAAAATCAACTGTTAGGATCATGCTGCGATTATATTGCTGAACAGGGCATCGATACCGTTGTTTTTGGCATGCTGGATGAACACAGCCATGGTTTTTGTCCAGGAGAAGGCATAGCAAAACTGCAAAGCCATGGCATTTACGTTGTCCAGTATGCAAAACTGAATACGCTGATGGAAGAAAAGCTTTCTAAACCATTAACGGATAGGACTGTTGTTCGCAAATGGGTAAACAGGCGTTAGTCTAGAATTAAAACAGCTGCGCTTAAAACAGTAGTCCATAACCCGTTTTTCTCTCCAAGGGCAGTTTGGGTTACTGATGTTGTTTTGTAAATCTCGTCAGAAATTTTCCACACTTCCTTTTTTTCATCATAGCTTGCATCTGGATTGAATTCAACTCCCAGCGTAGAAGCCAGCATGGAAGCTGCTAAATCTTCTGCGTAATCAGATGCTTTTTCCTCTGTCATGCCAAAGCCATGATGCTCGCTCAGATAGCCATACATTTCTTTATCAGAGGGAACTGCACAGCCAATACTTGCTGTTATCAACCTATTAGGCTCATTGGTGCTATTTCTTGCTATGACTACAAAAACTATCTGTCCCGGCTTTAAGTACGTCAGCCCTTCATTCTTAGAAACGATTTTGCAATTTGGAGGAAAAATGCTCGATACAGAAACAAGGTTATATTTTTCTATGCCTGCGTTTCTCAAGGCTAACTCAAAGGACTGCAACTGCTCTTTATGCTTTCCAACGCCTTTGGTGAAAAACAACTTGGTAGGTATCACCTTTCTCGTTGCACAGAGGTTATATTTAAATATTATTATTGAACGAGAAAGCGAAAACATTATAAAATTGACAAAGATAAGAAACGCATGAAGAAATGCGCATTCTGCAACTATCAAGACAAAGAAGTTATCATCTATAAAGATGCTGTCTGTTACGCAGTTATCAGCCATGACCCTATCAACAAGCACCACGTGTTAGTCATTCCAAAAAAGCATTACATGCAGTTTACTGATTTGCCAGATGCTGTTGTTGCTCGCTTGTTTGTTGTTGCAAAAAAACTGTCTTTAGCAGTAAGAAAAGCCTGCAATCCTATTGCTGTAGAGCATATTTCTGATGATGACCTCAAGAAAACAGGCATCAATTTGGTTGAGCATTACAAACTGCATATTATTCCAAGATTTAAAAATGATAAAATAACCCATTTCTGGAACAGGAAGGGAGATAAAGGCATAAAAGTCAGAGCATCTTATGCAAAAGACATCAAGAAATGTTTAAAAAAATAAAAAAAATTAACTGGCAATCTTTTTCTTGCTTTTCTTGATTTCCTTTTCAAGTCCAAGCTCATCAAGCAATTCTTTGTATCTGTTTCTAATGGTAACTTCTGTTACGCCAGCAACATCGGCAACTTCTCTCTGCGTTCTTTTTTCGCCGTTGATTAACGCCGCAACATATAATCCTGCTGCTGCAATGCCTGTTGGGCCTCTTCCAGAAGTCAATTCGACTTTTTGGGCTCTTTCAATAATTTCAACAGACTTGCTTTGCGTTTCAGGGCTTAATTTTAATGCAGATGCGAATCTTGCAATGTAATCTGCTGGATTGCTTGGCAAAATAGTAATGCCTAATTCTCTGGTAATGAATCTATAGGTTCTGCCAATTTCCTTTTTTTCGATATTAGAAGCTTCGCTCAATTCATCCAGTGTTCTAGGAACATCATGGCGTCTGCAAGCAGCGTATAAAGTGCCTGCAACAACACTTTCCATAGATCTTCCTCTTACTAAACCTTTTTGCACAGCCAAGGTGTATATTCTTGATGCTTCTTCTTCAACGCTTGCTGGCAATTTTAAATAACTGGATACTCTTTTAAGCTCTGCTAAAGCTAATTTTAAGTTTCTTTCAATGGCTGTGCTGATTCTCTGCTGCCATTTTCTCAACCTGAAGAATTTATTCTTTCCCTTGCTTCCCAAGGCATATAAATCGGATTTTTTTCCTACATCTGTTCCTAAACCCTGATCAAACTGGGTATAGGTCATAGGAGCTCCTGTACGCCTTTTACGGGCTGCTGCCTCAGAGTCAAACTCTCTCCATTCCTGGTCAAAATCAACCATTTTTTCTTCAATAACTAAACCGCAATCTTTACAAACAATTTCTCCTTTCTCTTTATTCCAGAATAAGTTAATACTAGCACATTCAGGACATTTTTTAACGTAGTGCATACATCTCCCCCCAAATAAGCGATATATTTATAAAGGAAATGCGCATGTTATATATAAACTTTCTCTTTTTTCGATAGGTTTTTAAAGTTTTTCATTGATTTTTTATTGTTTTCTATATGGAAAATAATAAATGAGCACTTTTTTATAAGCAAAAAAAGAATCCTGCAAGCATGAGTTTACATGAATGTATTGTGGGAACGGACATCCTGTTGCTGGGTAAAGTGTATGTTGACCCTCAACAATTGAACACTATAGACTGCATTTTAGGAGATGCTATGGAAATAGAAAACCCAAACGGAACAGCAAGGAGCTATACGTTTGAGTTTAGCAGCGCACAAGGGAAGCATGAAGTAACCGTGCAATTTTCAGAAAACGGAGGAAGGGAATACCTGCTTAAGGTAAGCTCTTTATCAGGTCCTGCATTCATGAGAGCAGCCATTCCTGCAATCCAAGATATTATACCGTTTATTGTTGCAGAAAGTTCGAAGGATGATTTGACACATTATGCAAAAGAAATAAAAGGTTATCTGGTTTGACAAACTTTATAAACAATCCTTTTCTATTTTCAGTATGAAAAAAGCCCAAGGGTGGTCCATTGATTTGGTTTTGGCAACCATGGTATTTATTCTGATTATCACTATTTTTTATTCTCTTTTAGGAAAGCCTAATGAAAATAAAGTACAGGATTTGCAGGATGAAGCAGAGCAGATTGCAGGGCAATTGGATGAAGCGAATGTTGCTATTCTCATTGATGGAAGCATTGACCAGACAAAATTAAGTGAACTGTCTTTAAAAGATTATGAAGAATTGAGAAGAATTTTAGGAACAGACAAGGAATTCTGCATTTATTTGGAAGATGAACAGGGAAAAATAATCCCCATCAACAATAAGATAGGCATTGGCAGTGGTGAAGTCTCTGTCAGCGGAGCATCCTGCAATGCAGCAGTATCATAAACTATATAAAGCAAACAAGTGATTGTTTCTTCATGATGCTTTCGGAGATTACTTTTTTGAGCTATCTGCTTCTGGGAGTGATGGGCTTTTTAGGATTGCTGGTAGGGCTGATCCTTGCAAAAGTCGCTGAAGAAGAATTAAACGACGGAAAAAAGTATTTTTTCTGGCTGCAAAGAATTATTTTCACCGCTGCCGTTTTGGTTGTAATTATTTTTTTAAAGTTGTATGAGTTCTGGGGAGTGCTTGTTGCCTTGGGAGTTATCCTCGTGCTGTTTATCTATTTCAGAAAGAAAAATGCTGATGTGTTTTATTACGCAATTTGCGCTCTGCTTTTTTATCTGAGCGCCTTTAAAACACCTCTGCTGGAAATCACCACCGTATTGGTTTTTTTCTTAGGCTATCCGACTGCTGCTTTGATCTATCAGAAGAGCAAAAATAAAAATTTGATTTATTTAGCAAAAAAAACAGCAATAAAATTTTCTTTCTTTTTAGTGTTGATTGTTTTATTTTGGTTTGTTTTTTAACAACATTTAAATGCAGAAACTTTTTTCAATAAGCGTGCCCTTGTGGTGTAGCCTGGACAGCACGTAGGCTTGCGGTAGCTTGCAAACAGCCTGAAACCCGAGTTCGAATCTCGGCAGGGGCGTTAATTGATTATGGTGAACTACAAAAGTGAAGGGGAAAGAGTAATAGCAAGCATTTTAACAAAGTACAATATAGACTTTGTATATGAACATCCTTTATTAATTAAAGAAACTAAAGACAATGATACTGAAAAGCTCAGAATTTGGTATCCTGATTTCTGGTTACCTAAATATAACATCATCATAGAGTATTGGGGAAGAAGAGGAGACCCACACTATGATAAGGGCAAAGCTTCTAAATTAGAAGCATACAAAAAACTAAATATTGACTGCATAAGCGTTTATCCGGAAACAATCACAAAAAACTTAAAAAGCTACCTTCTTATAAAAATAAAGACGAAACTAAATGAAAAAGTACGACACTTTGAGAATAGAAATAAAAAAGAAGAATAACTATCAATTCACTTCTACAACCTTTAACTTAAAATGCAATCGTTTTCCTGCCAACGGATGATTTAAATCAATGACTACTGAATCTGCTTCTACTTTGGTTATTCTTGCAGGCATCTGCTGTCCTTGAGGCAGACTAATCATCAATACCATGCCTTCTGCTGGTTCAGGTTCTTTTGGCAATTGTGTTTTTGGGAGTTTTCCTGTCAATTGAGGATTGTAATCGCCATAGGCATCTTTTGCTTCGATAACAATATCTTTTTCATCTCCTTGTTTCATACCTATTAAACCATCTTCAAATCCCGGAATGACTTGTCCTTCTCCTATGGTTACCGTTAATGGTTCATCATGCTCTTCAGAGCTGTCAAAAACAGTTCCATCATCCAAACTTCCTGTGTAATGCACGGTTACCGTATTTCCTTTTTGTATCATGGTTACCTCCAAAAAAGAACGGGATAATCTTGCTTATTTAATGGTTGTGTTTTTCAAAACAAAAACTATTTAAATAAAACATTCTTATTGATAAGTACGTCTTCTCAAAAACCGAAAAGTATATAAATATAACTATAGGTCACAACATATACGATAAAAACGATACATTTATAAAGAAGCTTTATTTATTGATTTTGGGGAGGATGCATGAAAAATAAAAAAATATTTTCCGTTTTTTTCAGAGAAAAACCTGCAATGATGCTGGTGAATCTCTTAAATGCAAATTCTGAAATGTATGCATCTACTCTGGCAAAAAGCGTTGACTGCACGTATAGCCATATTGTAAAAATTCTGCAGGAAATGCAAAAAGCAGGCATCGTCAGCTTTCAAAAGCAGGGAAGGTTGAAAATTTTAACGCTTACTCCAAAAGGAAGAGACCTTGCAAAGCAGATTGACAATGCAGTAAATATGCTGTAGTTCTAAAAATTTATAAAAAACAAAAGAATTCTCTTGATATGCCCATTTACACATACCATTGCAAAAAATGCGATACAACGCAAGACTATTTAATGCCTTATATAAATCAAGCTCCCTCTGCATGCAGCAGCTGTCATGAAGAAGGAGGATTGGAAAGAGCAGTAAATCATCAAACATTCAGCACGCCAAAAGGCAAACCTGCAACCGTTGTAAGCGTTTCTCGAGAATATGATAGCAGGGGATTAAGAAAAGCAATTA
This sequence comes from Candidatus Woesearchaeota archaeon, assembly GCA_003599145.1. Taxonomy (GTDB): domain Archaea; phylum Nanobdellota; class Nanobdellia; order Woesearchaeales; family UBA9642; genus SURF-58. The sequence goes on from QZIT01000005.1 coordinate 213,251, forward strand.
TAGGAAAGCCTATAACGGAAAACATAACCAAAATAACCAGGATTATCAGAACAGACATTTTCTTTGAGCCAAGCATGAATTAACTTTTTGGCTTCATAGTCGGAAATAAAATGACATCCCGAATGCTTGCAGCATCTGTAAACAACATCACCATTCTGTCAATGCCAATGCCCAAACCGCCTGTAGGAGGCATGCCGTATTCCATTGCTTCAACAAAATCATCATCCAACGGATTAGCCTCTTCATCGCCTTTCTTTAATAATTTAGCCTGTTCTGTCAAGAATTGCTTTTGCAGAATAGGGTCGTTTAATTCAGAATAAGCATTGCCTATTTCAAATCCTGCACAGAATGGCTCGAATCGTTCAATCAATTCAGGATTTTTCCTGTGCAATTTGCATAACGGAGTAGTTTCTTTTGGATGATCAATAATAAAGATAGGCTGAATCAAATGCTCTTCGCATAATTCACCGAATAAAGCTTCAATGAGATAGCCTCGGGAATCTCCATGCTTCAATTCTATTTTATGCTTTTTTATTTCCTTTAACAAATCATCATCTGACAAATCATCAACATTTATTTTTGCAAACTCCCTCAAGGCATCATTCATGGTCATTCTTTTCCATGGCTTTTTGAAATCAATAGTTTTTTCCTGATAGGTAACTTTAGTTGTTCCCAAAACTTTTTCTGCAATAAACACATAAAGGTCTTCAACCAATTCCATGACATCGTTGTAATCTGCATACGCCCAGTAGCATTCCATCATGGTAAATTCTGGATTATGGGTTGTGTCTATGCTTTCATTTCGGAAGTCCTTGTCTATTTCATACACTTTTTCAAATCCGCCTATGATTAATCTTTTTAAGTATAATTCATCGCTGATTTTCAGATACATTTTCATTTTCAGCTCATTGTGCATTGTTGTAAAGGGTTTTGCAGCTGCTCCTCCGTAAATAGGCTGCAACGTTGGCGTTTCCACTTCTAAAAAGCCTTTTTTATCCAAAAACTCTCGCATTGCAGAAACAATTTTGCTTCTGGTAATGAAAACTTCCTTGCTTTTTTCATTGGTGATTAAATCAAGATATCTCTGCCTGTAACGCAATTCTAACTCCTGTAGACCATGCCATTTTTCAGGTAGCGGTCTTAAACTTTTGGTTAAAAGAGTGAAGGTGTGGACTTCAACCGTAATTTCTCCTGTTCTTGTTTTGAAAATAATGCCCTCAACGCCGATAAAATCTCCCATGTCAAACTTTTTTAATAATTCATAATTTTTTGCAGTGTCTTCCTGCAAGTATAACTGTATTTTTCCATAGCCATCCTGAATGTGCATAAACGTCACTTTGCCCATTCTTCTCATGGTCATGATTCTTCCTGCTATTTTTACATGATGCGTTGTTTTTTCCTCTTTTTCTAAATGAGAAAATTTTTCCTGTAACTGTTTGCTATCGCTGTTTTTTTCAAATCGGTAAGGATAAGGGTCTATTCCCTGCGCCTTTAATTCTTCAAGCTTTTTTATCCTGTCCTGCATCAACCGGTGAGTTTCATCCATGATACTACAAACAACAGGATATTTATAAAAGTTGCGAGTAATTTAAAAACAACAACATATTCCTGCAAGCATGAACGATGTAAGAAAACTCCTCGCACACATAACGCGCAGCAATTCATCAGAGAAAGCTCTGACGAGGCTTGACCTTCTTTTAGAAGATGCAGCATCATTCAGCAGGCAGGTTGTGCGAGAGGACATTGCAAGATTTGCAAGAGCTGCATACACGCATTTTTTTAGTGAAAGCGCAAAAGTCTTCACTGTTTTTTCTAGATATCATGACCACATCTTTATGGGAATAACACCCAGCATAGATCTTTACACATCTTTAGTCAAAGGCGAGTTTCCTGATGAAAGCTTTCACGTGTTTATCAGCCAGCCAAACCCAATAGTGGGAATTAACGGAGCGGTATACAGAGAAAATCCGCAAGGAGTTCTTTATCATGGTGTCAGGATAGACAAGATGCCCATAGGCTTAATACGCTCAAGATTCATTCACTCTCCCTATAATTATCAATATCTTACAGAATCTTCAAGTGCTGAGTTATTGCATCAATAGCATCTTCTTTATCAGGCCCAATCGCCAGGCAGGTAATTGTTCCAGGCTCTACGGTTGTTTTTCCTGCATCGCTGATTAATGCAGTGGTAAAGTCATGAGCCATGTTTTGAAATTTTAATAATTCTTTCAAATCTGCAACTTTCAAAACAACTTTTTTCATGCCCTGGTTTCTCCATTTTGCAACGTTGTCTTTATTGCTTCTTAAAACAGCATCAACACTGGCATGAGCTGCCTGCACTGCCAATTTTCCTTTGGGAAGTTTCAAATCCATTCTTACCAAAATAACCTGTTTGTAATCCATGCTCAGAAAGAACCATCTTTATTTAAATAGTTATTGATGATGCTCTACTTTAATAAGCTCATGCAAAGACTTTATCATGCCCAAAACGCTTAAAATAATAATCAGGTAGTTTTCAACCATATACGGAATGCCCATGCCTATCAGAGGAATGCCTCTGTTTAAATCAATGATAGAAAACAGGAAAAAAAGGGCAAAAACCACAAGCAAAACCATCAATCCTATCAACAGTCTTTTTCTATACACCTTAAGCATGGACTGCAGAAAGCTTTTGCAGTTTTTAAAGCTTATGGCATTCTTCTTAACTGCTTTAAAAGGTAATTTTCTTGGTTATACTCAAGAACTGTTTTTTTCTCTTCCTGCTGAATTATTTTAGATTTTTCCTTTTGAATGATAATCTGATTAGTGAATTCTTCAAGCCTTAAAAAAATAGTGTTTAAATCATCTTCTGACAGTTTCAGAGGATTCCATTGAAAATTCAAGCCGTCATTTTCCCTTCTAGGGATAATATGCATGGAAAACCTTGAAGAAGTTTGTCCCGCGGGAATGCCGTTTTCTATGATGATATTAGTTCCCTGGCAATTGAGATGGTCGAATAAAACCGTTGAAAGTTTATTTGCTGTTATTGCCATAGTTTCTATTACTGCATTGGGCACTTGTTCAAGAATAGTGAATGGCTGTGCTGAAAAAAGCTGAATATGCCCAGGTGTTGCAGGCTTTAAAGGCAATACCGCTATCTGGTTTTCATCCTTGAATAACAATCCTGGCTCTGTTTCAGGGTTCATGCAAACAGGTCTCCGATTTTATCCAAATCAAGGGCTATTGTTTTTTCTTCTTTTTCTATTTCTTCTTCTTCATCATCCATTTCTTTTTCCTTTTTATCGAACTTGTCAAAATCATCTTCTATTTTTTGTTTTCTTTTTTTCTTTTTTTCGGATTTTTTTTCTTTTTTTAACTGCACCACTTGTTTTGTCTCTTCTTTTTTCTCTTCTTTTTCTTCTTGTATCTCTGCATCAAGCTCTTTTTTATCCTCTATGAATTGTTGTGCATCTTTTTTCTCATCTAATACTTGTTGTTTTTCTCCGCCGACAAAAGGCAGGAGGTGATTTTTTAAAGTCATCAGGTCTTTTTCTGAAATAGGCTTTGCAGGAATAGTTAAAATGCCATCATCCTGCTTGCGCTGGAAAACATGAATCATGAAATGAGGAGCTCTTTGTCCTGCAATGGCGCCATTGGCAACAAAAATATTGGTTCCTTTTGCATTAAATGCCTTTAAAATCGCATGAGAAAGCTCCTTTGCAACAACAAACATTCTTGCGATAACCTCTTCAGGCATTTGCGGAAGTATCTGATAATGGTCTTTGGGCAATAATAAAACATGGCCTTCGCTTGCAGGGTTGATATCAAGAACAGCAACGCAATGTTCATCCTGATAGAGCTTTTTTGAGGGTATTTCTCCTGCAATAATCTTGCAGAAAATGCAGTTTTGCTTTTGCAGTTCCAGCAACTGCTCAGGCGACATCTTCTTCAATTCCTCCTCAGTTGGTTGCATAGTCTTTTTAGGCATATGTCTTTTATATAGATTGCTGTTTATAAAGGCATAAAATAGAAAGATTTATAAGATAATCCTTCTATATTTTATTAGCTTTTAAAAAAAGAGGTGTGATTATGGCTAAAAAAAAGAGTTCTGTTCCTAAGAAAAAACCAGTAAAAACTAAAAAAGCTGTGAAAAAAACTGTAAAAAAAGCTGTTTCTAAACCTGTTCAAGCAGCAACACAGAGCTACATGGAAAAGAATGAAATGAGCACTGAAAAGCCAAAATCCATGTCTGAATTTGATAAAGAATTAGAAGAAACCGCAAAATTGCTGACTAAACCTGAAATAACAGCACAGCAGCCTGCTCAGACAACACCGACAAATACGCAGACAACGGAAATAGCGCCTCATGACAAAACAGCCATTCATTCAACAGTATTTGGGATTTTAGGCATTATCCTGTTTCCCTTTTCAATCGTGGGAATCATTTTAGGAGCAAAAGCAGTAAAACAAGGCTCTCATACAGGAAAAGGAGCAATACTGCTCAGCATTTTAACGCTGATTTTGAACCTGATATTAATCTACATTTTTTTAACAGCAGTATAATTTTTTATTTCCTTTTTTACTAATTCTAGAAGAAATGCAAATGTGACATATCCTGATTCTTTGTTTAAATGCCCTCCGTTTTCGATGACTAAGAGCGGAGTGTTCAGATTTTTTGCAAGGTCTTTTCCTTTTTCTAAGGACACATAAGGGTCATTGTCTGCATTCATGACATAAAATTTTTTGCAGTTTTTTTTAATAAGAGAAAAATCAACTTTTTTTGTCGTAAATGTTTTGTTCAATGCATCATTTTGGTTTTTATCGAGATCTATACTCTGCGATAACTCTGGTCCAGGTATTTTTATTGAAAGGAACTTCAGGATGCAAAGAAACATCTAATCCTATTAATGGAATGCCTCTTTCAATGCATGCTCTTTCAAGTGCAGAACCGGTTTCATCATACACATTTGCATTGAAATAGACTGTTTTTATTGCCGTAGGTTGAATCTGTACATGAGAGCCCAATTGAGCTACTTCATGAACATTATATACACCAGTTCGGTGGCCAATGGAATTGACTGGAAAAAAATCAATCTGTTCAGCATGCAATTCAATAACTGCCTGATCAAGTTTTTCTCTTGCATAACCGCAAATGCAAGCACCATGTGATGGGCTTTTTGCCATAAAAACTGTAGGAATTGCAGGTTGATCAGGGATGTCAGATTTATCGCATACTTTCGGTTGTAATCCATTTTCAAGAATTCCTTGGATGTTGCTTAAACGGGTAACATGATAGATGTTTTCTCCGATATTTGCAAGAATGTCATAGATTCTACCCTCAACAAAAGCAAGTCCAGAATGTTCATGCAAAGCATCAAGCACTTCAGACTGGGTAATCCCTAAACGCATGCAATCATTTAAAGCAAACATCGTTCTGCTCAATCCTTCTTCATATTTTGGCAAAATAACAGACCATACGTTATCAAGAACCTGTTTTGATCTTTCAGTTACTACCACATAATAAGGAAATGTAATCGTATTTTTAAATGTATTTACAGAAACACCAAATACCAGTTTCCAATAAGCAGCGTTAAGATAAATGCTATTAAAAAGCTTGGAACAAAGGGCATGCCGTATTTTACTTTTACGGTTTTTACGTTTAATTTTATTAGCTGCGCAAGTTGTTGCTTGGTAATGCCTAAATCCTTAGGCCCGGTAATTCTTTTTCCCCTTACCATAACGTCTTCAACAATCCAGTCTCCTTCTGTAATTTTCTTGACAGGAACATTTTGAATCATGCAGGATTCTTCAACAACTTTAATGAATATCCAAAGATAAAACATTAAAAAGATAGCTGCCAAAAGGCCTAATAAAGGAAGCCTGACATAAGCAGGAAGCGAAAAAACAACAGCAAGACCTAGCACTAAAAATCCAAGCATGACAAATCTCCATCGCACAATATGCTTTTGAATCACAAATGCTTTTAATCTAACCATGAACTCTTTTCTATGCTGAAAAGCAACAACAACACTCCATACTATACCGTAAACAGCCCCTGCTAAAAGCGTGTTAACCAAGAAGGTTATTAAAAACAAATTAGGGCTTAATCCTATTAAACTGCCTATACCCATTAAAATTTTCGTATCTCCACCGCCCCATTGGCCTAATTTATACATGCCCCAGCCTAAAACAAACGCTAAGATAAACCCTAAAACACTGTACAGCAGATAAAACCATTCTTTATAGACAATGGTGAGCACAATATTAACTGCAAAACCCAGGTAGATTAAGCCATGGCTTATCCAATCAGGCACTTCTCTTGTTCTTAAATCAGTATAAGAACCCACAATAAGGCCTAAAAGCGCAAAAAGATGAATAAAAGTAACCATGTTAAAGCTGTTAAAGGGAAAGTTTATAAATTTTTTCAACATTCAACCATTTATGGGGATTATTGATTTTAAGGAAATCTTAAGCAAAAAGCTGTTAAACAAGGAAATGCCCAATCATTTAGCTCTTGCAACCATGAACTTTTCTGGTTACGATGAAAAAAAGGCCATTGAAAAGCACATTGCTTTATTGAATGAACTTATAGAATTCCAGATTAAAACAGCGATTCCTATTTTTACTATTCACTTAAGACAGACTCCTGAAGAATACAAGAAATATCTTGCCAGCTATATCAAAAGCCTTGAGCATGATGAAACAATAAGCAAAAATCAAGTGAGGATTTTTATTATAGGAAAATGGTATGACTTAGAGCAGGATGCTGTTGAAGCCATCAAAAGCATCATGGAAGCAACCAAAGACTATGATAAGCATTTTTTGAACTTATGCGTTAATTATGACGGACAAGAAGAAATTTTGGGCTCATTGAAATTAATGGCCAGAAAAATACAAATGGAAAAAATGAACTTTGAAGAGCTTTCAAAAGAAGTCATCAAAGACAACCTTTACACGTCTTATTTCATACCTCCTGATTTGATGATAGAAACAGGCTATCAATTTTCAGGCTTGTTATTATGGGACAGCCAGGGAGCAGTACTGCACTTTACCAGAAAGCACTGGCTGGAATTTGACAAGAAAGATTTAGAGCAGGCTTTGGAAAGATTTGTAAAATCAAAAAGTTAATTTTTTCACTTCTATGCTTATGGCATTTTCCATAACTCTGATATTTCTAGGGCAGACCGTAAAGGGAAAATTGTGCTGATTGCAATACTCTGTTATTTTATTCTTTTGCTCTTCAGTTTCAAACAAAACAATCACGTTGATGCCATTGCCTTCGAGAATTTCAAAATCATGCAATTCTTTTTTTATTTTGTCTTTTCTTAACTGAAAAAAAATCAATTTTTCCTTTAACCTGTCTAATTCTTTTTTTAAGAGCGCAGGGTCAATATAATACTGCTCTAATGTTTGCAGGAATGCAAAAAGCTGTTCATCACTGGTTGCAATGAACCCTCCTTCACGCAGTTCAATGGGCTTTGCATTGCCAAAGCTTCCCAGACAAATGTCGCCGTATTCTGCTTCCTTTAATCCTATAGAGCCTGAAATGTCATTGATGAGAAAAACGTTTTGATCTTTGCATATTTTTGAAATGCTATACATATCCTGCAATGCATAATAGCCTGTCATGGAATTCACCATGATGGCAAGTTCAGGAATGTGCGAAAACATTCGTATGGAATCAGGATTGATTACTCCTTTATGTGTTTTTATCATTTGATAGTCTATGTTCAGTTTTTTTAAATACTGTTCATAGGTTATCCATCCGCCTTGATCCTGAATTAAAACAGTTTTATTGAGCGTTTTGAGATATTTGAGAACGTAAAGAATAGCATGGTCTCCTGACTTGGTAAAAAAAATATGTTTCTTTTTCGTGAGATATTGCAGGTGTTCTATTGCTTCCATGACTCTGAGAAGCTCTTGCGCATTATAAAGTTTTATTTTTTCAGGCGTTTTTGCACAGCATTACTTTCCAATTCTTTCAATGCATCCTTGGCTATCCACTGTGCTGTTTTGTTGTTTATTTTCAGAATTTCCTTTGCTGTTTGTATTGCCTGTTTGTTTAAAGCAGGGCTGCTTTTTCCTATTTGCCGTAATGCCCAGTTGACTGCTTTTTTTACAAAATTTCTCTCATCGGTTGCCGATGCTTTAATAACAGGAAAAAATGCAATAATCTTTTTTTCAGGTATATTTTTATGCCACGCAAAGCACGCCATCAATGCAAACGCTGTTCTTTTTTCAAAGTCTCTTATTTTTTTTGCATAGACAAAAACTTTTTCATAGGCATAAGACGTTTTATGAAATAAATTTAAACAACTTTGATCAACCAAATCCCAGCTCGTAAATTCCTTTATCCATGCATCCATCATTTTTGAAGTAAATTTTTCAGGATCTGCAATCATGCCTGCTAACAGCCTTGCTTCGTGAATTCCCGTATGCCATAATTGCATGGCTAATGCATGATTTTTTCCTATCTGCTTTGCAACTTTTCTCGTATCAGTAACAGAAACACCCAGTGCATTGGTAACGTCAATGCCAAATCGTTGCATGCCATCTTTATTCTTTTTTGATGCATGCTGTTGCAAAAGCGCAAGGGCTTGGTTAACGTCCATAAACGCGTAATGATCATTAAATTTATAAATGTACCTCAAAAATAATCATATTTATAAAACCTTTATAAGTTCTTTAAGTGTGCCTCTGTGGCTCAGTGGTAGAGCGTGTCCTTGGTAAGGACAAGGTCGCGAGTTCGATTCTCGCCAGAGGCTGTTCTTATTATTTCTTTCGCAACATCAATTCAGGCTTTCCCACGTTTAATTCTTTTGCTTTAATGCCTAGATTGCTTATGAATGCTCTTATTTCTTTTTTTATCTTTTCTACGTTGCCCTTAGCGTGCAATTTCTCCACTTCTAAAAAAGTTCCTAAGCCTTTCACTTCTTCAAAAACAATTTCATACTCTTTCGTTAGATACGTATGTTTTTTATTGTTGAGTATTATCAGTTTTTTAAATCCCATGTGCTTCAGTATGTTCTCCATCGCAGAAACATCAGATATTGCTATTTCATATTCATCAGAGTATATCCATTTTTTCCCTCGACAAACATCTTTTTTATAGGCAAGAAAATGTTTTTTTTCTTTTGTTCTTAACCTAAGCCAAGCTGTTGGAGAAGGCAAGTTCATGTCTTTGCTCAAAGGGTCATAGAAATACACATCCTTGGTTTTTTTTATGCCTAGAAATTTAAATTGCTTTAAACTGGCAAGGACTTTCTTTTTATCAAAAACCTGCACGAGTATTTCTACTTCTTTCATACGCTTGCAAGGCCATGATGATTTATTAATGTTTCTACGTTGATAGGGAAAAGTCTTTTCTGAGTGCATCCAGCGTTGACAAGCTTGGAGGTCCTCTGCTATCGCCTGCAAGGTTGATTACAGACAGAGCAGGCAATTTATCTGCAAGGTCACTGACAACAGCCATTCCTGGAAAATAACTTGGTCCATAATAGCAGAATGGTTTGAGCATGCTTTTTGACTGTGTCATGTGCTCAACTCTGCTTTTTGCTCTGTGAGGGTCAACGCCCAAAGCAATATATTCCTGTTCCATTTGTTCTGCAGTAATATCTCTTGCATGAAAGTATCTAGCAGCCATATAGCCGAGAGCCATCATGGATAAATATTCTAAATTTGCACTGATGTAAAGATTTGTTTCAAGCTCTTTATCAGACATTTTTTCTAAACCGCCAACACGCATATTTTTAAAAATATGAGTCAAGTCATCTCTGAAAAGTTTTCTGGCAGTGTTTGCATAGCCCTCGTTAACAACAGCCTGATTGCAGGCCATTGCTCCTACAGCGCCATATAAATCTCCCGTATTACGTGCATACTTATGCCATAACGCGTGCAATAAATAATGGCCGCCAACTTCATGCAATGCGGTATTGATAACGTCAAAAACACATTTGGTATCTGACTCTACCATGCAGGTTTCTCCATAAACTTCTCCTTCTTTATTTCCATAGGCAAAAAATCCCATGAAAGGAGCATGATGAAGAATGTCAACGTTTAATTCTGCACTCTGAGGAAGCAGCTTATGTTTTTTCAAAATTTCCAAAACCAATTGAGATGCATCTCTATAAGCAATTCCCATTTCAGATTTGGATAAAAAACCGACTTCTTCTCTCCAGCGTCTTGCAGCTTCTGCTAATGAATCTGTATCAGAACCAGTAACACCCATTTGCTGAAAGGTTTGCAGTCTATATTGATTCACATGTACATCGGTAGGAATAAGCAATGGCTCTACGCCAGTAATTGCAAATAATGCCTCTTTATAGTTAAGTTTATGGCGAGTAACTCCTAAATCATTAGTTGCAATCATGGCAACTATTCTTAATGAGCGTGCCTGATCAAGGCGAACATCTCGCTGATATCCTGCAGGAAGTTCTGCTGCAATGTTGACCAAATCAGAAACCATAACCAACGGATCTTCCTCTGTATCAAGCGCAAGTTTTCTTCTTAACTCTGTTGTATCAAGGCCTGAATCTGCCCTTTTTCTTATTTCAATCAATCGCGGGTCAGTATAAAGAGGAGAATTTTCAATTAAATACTCCTCGCCAAAAGCAAAACAGTCTGCAAGTTGTCGTTTTGTTGGCTTGCCGTAAAAACCACTACCACCAACCAATGCATCTAATAATAAAACAGTTTCAAGATGCTGCCTTCCAAATTCAATAACAGGATTCATCATACCACCCAATTACAGAACCATTTTTTGCAATATAAATCTTTGCTTTTATGCTCTGATACGGGCTATTTCAAAACATTAATAAATCCCTGTTCTTCTTATATGCAAAAGAGGTGTGCTATGTGGGAAATCATACAGGGCATTATTGCGCTATTCATCATTATTGACCCTTTCCTAAGCATGGCTATGTTTCTTGCGCTAACCAAAGGACAGACACGCGCAGAAATGAAAAAGCAGGCGCTGACTGCAGTGGGAGTTGCCAGCGTCATGTTATTGCTGTTTCTCGTAGGCGGGTTATTCTTACTAAATCTCATGAGCATCAGCTTTGAAAGCTTTAAGATAGGTGGAGGAGTTATTTTGCTGATGCTGGGCATCAGAACCTGCTTGGGGAAAGGTTTTGCAACACCCGCAAAATACAAAGTAAGCATTGTGGTTATTGGCACGCCTATGCTTTCTGGTCCAGGAGCATTGACAACTATCATTATTTTATCCCAACAATCAGGCATTGCGGTTGCAGCAATTGCATCAGTTGTTGTTTTAGTCCTTACTTTTTTCATACTCTACTATGCAAGCTATTTCCAGAAATGGATTAGCGAAAAAATGATGGAAGTGTTTTCAAGAGTGATGGGATTATTATTAACAGCCTTGGCAGTGCAGTACATTGTTGAAGGCATTACGATGATTATCAGGGGAGGTTGAATTATGGCAAAAAAAGTTTCTGTCAGGGAGTTTATGTCTGCGCCTGTCATTACAGGAAAAAAAGAGGAATCCATACAGAGCGTTGCAAACAAGATGAAAGACCATCACGTCGGCATTATCGTTGTTGTCAATGCAAAAGGAAGTATTGATGGAGTTATTTCTGAGAGGGATATTTTAAACAAAGTGGTTGCCTTAGGAAGAGATGTAAAAACAACTTCTGTAAGGGAAATCATGCAGACCAAAGTCATTACCGGAACACCAAGCATGACTGATGTTGAGGCTGCTGCAATGTTCATGAAGCACAAAGTGAAAAAACTGCCTATCGTAGAAAGAAACAAGCTTGTGGGCATTATCACCCAAACAGATATTTTAAAGCTGTATGCACTCAAGTGGGCGCTGTAAATGGAAGATTTGCATTACTATCTTATTGAATTTATGCAGGAGGATTTCGGAGATTTAGGTCCTGTTTTTTTAGCTCGCGAATTAAAATCACTGGGATTTGAAAATGTCGTTTCCTTAAGCCCTGAAGAGAGAAATGTGTTTATGGAGCACATCTTAACTCATGTTTTTTCCCAAGTCATGTCTCCTCAGAAAGTAGCGATAAAAAAAAGCAGACTGCAATCGTTATTGGAAAAGTTCCCTCCTCAATGTTTTTTGTCATCGAGGGAAAAAACAACCATCTTATTGAGAGGGATTCCTGCAAATGAGCCAGGCATTTCCAGAACTGATTTTCCATCCATCAGCAGGATTTTTTCAGTAATTTTAGGAGGAGGACTGCTGATTTTAGTTTTGGTTATTGCGCTGATGTTCAAAAGCGAGGAAAAAGTTAGTGTGAATATAACGAATAATTCCTTGATAAACTGGACGCATGATTTTCCTTCTGAAAATTTTTCACAGGAGACCATGCCTGATTTGCAAAATACTTCTTTGAATATGACAGAAAATAGTTCAAATAATCAAAATGCGACGGCGAATAATAATATTCCTAATGCGACAAATCAAAATTCACAGAATCTTTCAAGTCAGAATAATACCATGCAAAATCTGTCTCAGCAAAACAATACTCTGCAGAATAATTCTTTAAATAATAACACGTTACAGAATAACACGCAGAGTAATCAAAATACCACAATCCCTCAGAATAATACGCAACAAAATAATAATCAAAATATAACGGATAATAATCAAACTTCCATTGATAATACATCAGATTATCCTCCGGGAAATGACACCATACAAAATAACACTTCTGATAATTATGCAAATAATACCTATCAAAATACAACCTGCAATTCTGCAAAGAAAGGAACCATACAATTTGATGAAACTAACGGACATTTCTATGGATGCGATGGAACGGTTTGGAAGCAATTGGACAATTAACTTTTTAAAGCACGCATTTTTCATGCAGTATACGCGGGGGTAGCAAAGCCTGGTCAAATGCGCAGGACTTAAGAGGGATAGCTGCAAGTTGCAGTATTAAGTCATCCTGTCCCTTAGTGGGTTCGAGGGTTCGAATCCCTTCCCCCGCATTTTCTAGAATTACACATCTGGAAACGGTTTCTCTGGGTTGATTTCTTCTCCTGTCTGCACGCTCAGCGCTATTGCCTTATACGTATCTCTGAACGCCAGTGCTATTTCGTAAAAGCGAAGCCTTTCAGGAGAAAGATGCCTGAACCAATCATGTTGCGTCCTGACATTTTTCTCTTTGATAATGCGCGCTCTTTCCTGAGCATCGGGAACAGCTCCTAAGGCATAGGTTACTAATTCTCCATACGCCTGAATGCTTTGCTTGCCGAAAAAATCTCGGTAATCAGCAGGATTTTCCGCATAGAAGAATTTCATGGCTGGCTGCGCATTATGCGTATAGACTCTGGCAAAATCTGCTTCTGGGCCTTCCGCAGTAAACCCTCTTTCTTGCATGAAATCATCCAAACTGTTTAAGTCTGGCTTTACCACAAATCCGATATCATAAGATAATGACATAGGTTGATGATTTCAAAGTGCAATATAAATTTTTTGGTTGGAAATGCAACCTTTAGAGTAAAACTTTATAAACTCTGAATATATTAGAAAAGCGAGGTGGTACATATGTTGTGCTGGTGTAAAAGTGTATTGGCCGTTTTGATTATTATATTTGTCTGGCTTCCAGGAACAGTTTTTAATGTGTTAATAACCATAGCAGCTGCGTTGATATTGATATTAAGCTTGACTGTTGGATGCTGCTGTAAGGGAAGCTGTTGCAATGGCAAATGCGACCATAAAGAAATGAAGACAATGCCTGAAAAAGTGACCAAGAAAAAGAAAAGATAATTTTTTTATTCTATTTTTTTTCCTATTTCTATTGCATAGATGCCGAACTTTTGTATTCTTTCAAGATACCCTGGAAATGCATGATAGACGGCTACACCATCTGCGATTGAAGGCACCCCAGGAAGCACATTTTGCAGGCCTTCACATTCAAGCATTGCCTCAACAGTCCCATAATGCCGTATAGCATCTATAGAGAATCTTAGTGCAGACATATTTAATAGCTTATAATGCTCGTCTACAGCCCTAAAAACTCCTATGTCTCCAATACTCATAGTTTTATAGTTTTTAGAGGGCTTTTCAGGGTCAGAAACTCTTCCCTCAATAGTCTTTTCACCAGAAGAAATAGCATCATACCACTGCAAGGCAACCCATAATTCCCATTCATTCATGGTGACAGGACTTTTCCTGAGTTTATAAAGCTATCCAAAGGTAAAAGTGTATGCTTTTAAGCCTTCAGGAACAGCTATTTCCAGAGTATGGGTTCCATATGCAGGCTCTGTAATGATAGGATAAAGGCCTTCTTCATGTACGGTTATTGTCTTTTTCATGGCGCCATCAAGGTAAATGCTGATGTTTGCAGGCTGTTCTGAACCGGCAACCAAATTGACATTTTTTGCAGTGTATTTTAAGGCTATTTTTCCCTCTCCTGAAGATTCCATGAAGTCATGGCTGTTCTTCCATGCTCCCTGCAAATAGAACAGATTATTTTGCATGGCTAAAGGAAATGCATACTCAACCGTTTGTTCAGGCTTCCATCCTTCTTTATTTCCCATTTGATTTCTTGAAAATCCGTACCCAAAATAAATTTCAGGAGTCGCTATTTTTGAAAAATCTGTTTGCGACGTGTTGGGATTGATTAAGCCTTTTGAAATTTCCGTGTTTTCCTTTAAGACAGCATTCCTTTCCTTTAACAGCTCTTGTATCTTGCTTTCTGTTTCTCCATAATTGCCCTCGCCTATATGGTCATACACAATAAATCCATCAATGTCTATCAAATACTTTCTTGGCCAATACCTGTTCTGATAGGCTCTCCATGTTTGATAATCGTTATCAAGAACAACAGGGTAATCTATATGGTACTTTTGCACTGCCATCTGCCATGGCTAAAACTAATCCTCCTTTATAAGCAGGCATTACACCTCCAATCTCTCCCATAATAAGAGGTCCATCAGCATCGACAGTTAAAAGATAATTCAGCGCTATCCAGTTGGTTAATAAGTCATCATCAAGAAATTCCGGGGCTTCAACCGTTGTTATCAGCTGTTTACCTTCCTGCATTCTCATAGACTGCAATTTTTCAAAAGCTTCCTGCAAAAAATTTCCTGCATATAATTCTGTGAGGTTCATAGCTGCAGGATAAAAAAGACATTTATAAAGATTATGCACCGTTGCTCTTTCGTTATTGCCCGTAAAAAACACTGGACAGCTCTGCAAAACCTATTTAAAAACCACAAACTTAAAAAAGACCATGACCTTAGTATCAATTATGAACAGAAAGAAACTGTTGCAAATAGTAGTTATGAATCTTAAAAAAGAAGGCGCAAAAAAGATTTCCCTTTTCGGCTCTTATGCAAGAAAGGAGAAACATAAGGATATTGACCTCATTGTTGCGTTTAAACAGCAAAAAAGCCTTCTTGAGTTGATTAGAATAGAGAGAGAACTGTCTGAATCTACAGGCGTTAAAATAGACATGCTTACCGAAAACTCCATCAGCCCGTTTCTCAAAGAATCTATAGGCAAAGATATTGAGGTCCTTTACGGATGAAAGAGGATAGTTTCTACATTAAACACATAGCTGAAGCAATTAAGAAAATAGAGGAATATGCCAAAAACAAGACTCAATTCCAACAAAACACCATGATACAGGATGCAACCATACGCCAGATTGAAATTATTGGAGAAGCAACAAAAAAGATTTCCCAAAAAACCAAACAAAAATATAATTTGCCTTGGAAGGACATTGCAGGCATGAGAGATAAGTTGATTCATGAATATTTCGGAGTAGATATCGCTGCTGTATGGAAAACAGTAGAAAATGACCTGCCCATCTTAAAAAAAGAAATTGAAAAAATGGTGAAAAATGATAAACTTTGACGAAAGCCAAAAGCGAAAGATGAAAGAGCTTTGGGATAATCAAGAAGATGAATTCTGGGATAGTGTATAAACCTTTTTAAACCCCTCTCTTTTCCTAACCACATGGAAAAAGCAGAGTTAGTTGCAAAGCAAATCGTTGAAATAGCCAATACGCTAGACGATTTAGACGAACAGAAATTAAACACCATAAAAAAGAAAGTTGCAAAAGAGCATCACTTTAAAGATATTTTAACCAATATCCAGATTCTTACGCATATTGACAATAAAGACATGCAAAAATACAAGTTTCTGATAACCAAGCCAACAAGAACTATTTCAGGAGTTGCAGTCATAGCAATCATGGCCATGCCCTTAAACTGTCCTCATGGCAGATGTACGTATTGCCCTGGCGGTTTAAACAGCTACTTTGGCAGTGTCCCTCAATCCTATACAGGAAAGGAACCTGCAACCATGAGAGCCATACGAAACAGTTATGACCCTTATCTGCAAATCATGAACAGGCTTGAGCAGTATGTCATTATCGGACAAGTACCTGAAAAAGTTGAATTGATTTTAATGGGAGGTACGTTTCCTGCATATCCAAAAAAATACAGGGATGAGTTTATTTACCAGTGCTTTAAGGCAATGAATGACTTCAGCAGATTATTTTATCAGGACACTTTAAACATCACTGCGTTCAAGGAATTTTTTGAATTGCCTGGCAATGTTGACAATAAAGAAAGAACAGAAAAAATAAATAAAAAATTGCTGGAAATAAAAAATGAAAATAGCAAAACCCTGCAGGAAGAGCAAACTATCAACGAAACGTCAAAAATAAAATGCATCGGCTTAACTATAGAAACCAAGCCTGATTGGGGAAAAGACAAAATAGGCAGTGAATTATTAGAGTATGGCTGTACAAGAATTGAATTAGGCATACAAACTGTTTATGATGAAGTGCTAGAGCAAATACATCGAGGCCATACCATACAGGACACTATTGACTCTGTAAGAATGTTAAAAGATTTGGGGTTTAAACTAAACTTTCACATGATGCCAGGGCTTCCCGGAATTTCAAAGGAAAAAGATATTGCAGGATTAAAGGAAATTTTTAACAACCCTAACTACCGTCCAGATATGTTAAAAGTCTACCCAACCATGGTATTTCCGGGTACACCGCTACAAAAAGATTTTGAAGATGGCAAGTTCATTCCATTAACAACAGAGCAGGCAGCAGACATCATTACTGAGTTTAAACAGATAGTTCCCCGCTACTGCAGAATCATGAGAGTGCAGAGAGACATTCCTACTATTTTAGGAAAAGGCGTAACCAGAAACAACTTAAGGCAATACATAGAGCAGTTGATGAAAGAAAAAGGCTACACCTGTAATTGCATCAGATGCAGGGAAATAAAGCAAAATAAAATTCAAGGAAATCCAGAATTTGAAATTATTGAATACAATGCATCTGAGGGAAAAGAGTTCTTTATCAGTTTAAAAGATGACAATGACAAATTATTAGGATTTTGCAGGCTCAGATTTCCTTCAGAACTGTTAAGAAAAGAAATAACCAACGATAGCGCGTTAATCAGAGAATTGCACGTGTATGGTTCAGCAGTTTCTGTAGGCAAAAAAGAAAGCGAAAAAGCCCAGCATAAAGGCTTTGGGACACAGTTAATGGAAAAAGCAGAGGAAATTGCAAAGCAGCATAAAAAAAATAAAATGATTGTTATTTCAGGCGTTGGCGTCAGAGGCTATTACAGAAAATTAGGCTATGCACTAGAAGGACCCTATATGGTTAAAGCATTAAATTAATTGTCGTTCTACTGTCTTAACTCCTGTTCTATCTTCAAGGGCGATGAAGCGCTGCGATTGAACTTTATAGCCGAAATTATTATTTTGAAAATGCTCACTTAAGTCAGAAAAGGGATTTCCATAGACGAGAACTCCTGTCAGCACTGCATTAAATGCATTTCTTGCATCTTCAGGGCTTTTTTTCAGCTGCGCATAGGGAATAAAGTACATATCCAAGACGGGTTTTTCTCCATTCAATTGCAATGGAGGAACTTCATTGGTATGCAACAGCAAGGGAATTTTATAATCAACATACGGAATGCAGATGTCAGAACCTTCAAAAACAAGACCTTTAGGCGTTTCTGCCATGACAGGATGCAAACCCAAAACAACCAAATCTATTGAACCTTTTGGCTTTACAACGACGCGTGTTCTTGGATGAATTCTCCGTGCATGATGCTCTAATTGATGCAAAAAGAAATCAGTATCTGCAGTGTCAATGAAGAGTATGGTTTTCATAAAGGAGGGAAACGCGAGCGGTTTATAAATCCATCACTTTTTTATACTCCCTCTTATTCATGAAATCATGCTTGAAAAAATACCGCAGAAAATAGACATCAAGGAAAAGTTTGAAAAGCATTACAAAAACATGCTCGGCAATGATTACGACGAGTTCATGGAATATTCTTTATCCTACATCAGAAAAGCCATCAGAGTCAACACCTTAAAAGTTTCTGTAGAGGAACTAAAAAAACGTCTGGAAAAAAACTGGAAATTGACTCCCATTCCTTGGTGCAAGGAAGGTTTTTGGATAGAGTACAGAAATGAAAAAAGATTTGACATAGGAAATTTATTAGAGCACCATTTAGGATATATCTACATTCAGGAAGCTGCATCGATGATACCTCCTGTTGTTTTGCAGCCAGAAAAAAATGAAACCATCCTTGATATGTGCAGCGCTCCAGGGAGCAAAGCTACCCAGATAAGTGCCCTGATGGAAAATACAGGACTATTGGTATGCAATGATGTTAAAGGAGACAGATTAAAGGCACTGGGCATAAATCTGCAGAAAGCAGGCTGCACGAATACAGTAATAACGTTAATGCCTGGAGAAAGAATCAACATGGAGTTTGACAGGATTCTTGTCGATGCACCATGCAGCGGCATGGGAACCATCAGAAAAAGCTTAAAAACATTAAAAATGTGGAACATGAATTTAGTTGAACGATTAACGAGAACGCAAAAATATTTAATTGACAGTGCGTTTAGAAATCTCAAAAAAGATGGAGTTCTCGTCTATAGCACGTGTACGTTAGAACCTTTGGAAAACGAAGGCATTGTCAGCTTCTTATTGGAAAAATATGACAATGCAAAACTTGAAGAAATAAAACTGCCTATCAAAAGACAAATCCCCATCAGTTCATTCAAGGAAAAGCAATTTCACCCCGACGTGAAAAAATGTTTGAGAATTCATCCGAATGACAATGACACGGAAGGGTTTTTTGTTGCAAGGATAAGAAAAGATTAGTAAGCGTCATCGTGATGGTTGATATCTAAAAAGCAAATAAGGTTTTCTTCTTTGTTAACTTTAAACGTGAGAACAAAGTGCTTATCAATATGAACGTGCTTGAAGTGGCTTAAACCATGGCGAAGATTTTTATAATGCTCAATGGTTTCTGCATCATTATTGATAATTTGTTTTATTTTTTTATTGATAATACATGCAAGTTTAGGATATTTTTTCGAAAGCTTTCTTAATTTTATTTTCAATTCGTCGCTTAATTGAACAGCAAACATGTTACAAACCACACAGCTTATCCAGTTCTTCCAAAGTCATGGTTTTATTGCCATACTTTTTCATATGCTTAGCGTCTATTGCAAGTATTTTCTTAACATAAGCATCCGTTGGCTCAGTGTCGATAAAGTCATCTGCAGCAAGCTCTATCAGCTTATTAATGGCTTCTGATTTGTCTTTTAAGCCATATTGTGCCTTGACCACATTCAGCACTTTATTAGAAGGTTCTGTCAGCTGTATTCTCGCGGATATGATTTTACGTTTTGTGTATTTCATATGCACATAAAATGCACATGTTTATTTAAATGTTTTGATTGAGTATAGACGAGCTTATTAATAAAAGTATCTGCAATATATCCGCAAATATTACGTCAAGAATAGTACATGCATACGCTTACATCAACCTAATGCCTTAACAATCGTTTCTCCAAACTTCGTTGCAGCTTTTGGGCCATCTGCAGTGATGAATTTTCCGTCGACAACGACGTCCTGCTCAAGCACTTTTGCGCCGTTTGCCTTCAAATTTTCCTTTTGGTCAGGCGTACAGGTTGCTTTTTTTCCTTTCAACAAGCCAGCATTTGCAAGAATGGAAGGGGCAGCACAAATAGCGCCAACAATTTTTTTTTGCTGCACAAATGAATTTGCAACAGCGTGGGCAACAGGGTCGTCAAAATAAACATGAGCTCCTCTTCCACCCACAAAAACAACAGCGTCGTATTGGGAAACAACAACGTCATGCAATGAATTATCGACGTTAACTTTGACTCCTAACTTGCTCACGGCAACGCCTTTTTTTTGAGAAGCAACGGTAATCAGAAAGTTTTTCTTTTCAAATATTTGTTTGGGCTCAAAGAATTCCTCGTCTCTAAATCGTTCCTGTGCTATGACCATCAGCAGTTTCATGACTCCCCCCTTCCAGCTTATTCGCATCAATGGTTTCCTGCACCACTCTATCGACGATATCCTCATGCCATCCTACGCTACAAAGTGATTTTTTAATATCATCTTTAGGCACGCCTTTATCCAGTTCAACTTCGACGTATTGCCTTAATTCACCCAGCTTCTCGTCAATCATGCCTGTTTTTTCCTTTGCAATCACGTGCTTTGCCCTGTAGTAGAAAAACCCTCCCATGCCTATCAGCAAGAGCATAATAATGCCGACATAGATGAACAAATTGAACCCATTATTTCCTTTTTCCAAAACATCTTCAAGAGATTCATCAGTAAATTCATCAGGAGAATCTGGAATAACCACATCAGGCTGCTGCTCTTCAAGAACAATCTGCTCTTTTAAGGCAGTAACTGCAAACGTTCCCAGTTGCGTTACCGGCACAGAGTAATAGACGTAGGAAGAATCTTCTTTCGTTTTTGTTAAAGGAAGTATTTTCCAGTTAGTGAGTTTTTGTTTTATGGCTAAAGAATCAGCATCTGCGTTTTGCTCGCTCAGCCAGTCTTTGCTTATTTTAAAGTCGATAGTGCCTAAAGAAATATTGAGCGTTCCATTCAGGAAAAACCCTCCATAAATTAATTCAGCGTCAATTTCTGGCTGTACTTTTCTTAAGGTTACATTTATATTCTTCGTCGCATTATACGTTACCGTTGCCTTGTATAAATATTCATTAAACTCAAAAATGCTTGTTCTTATTGTTGCTTTTGGTGGTGCTCCAGCACCGCCACCGCCTCCTCCTCCACCACCGCCTTCATTTTGTTCACACTGACCACAATCAGCAGAACAGCTATTGCAGTCTTCTCCATTATTGCAGGATAAATCCCCGCAAAAAGGCGCAGGAGGTTCTATGATAGTTATATTGTTGCTTGCTCCCCAACCAGAGTAATCTACTCCGTCATATACATTCAGCGCGCAAGTCCACGTATCATTTGCAGTAAGGTTTATTTTATCCAGCGTTGTGCTGAAAAGCGTTCCAGAAGAGTAGTTGTTCCAAGCAAAGGCAACATACTGCACCACAACTCCGTTTACCCAATTAATATTAACATTCAGCAAGTCTCCATCAGCATCGGTCAAAACAGCGCTGCAGTTTAAATCGCTTGCCGTAGTGTTGCTTCCATCTAGAGAAACCATCGTAATAACAGGAACATCAGGAGGCGAATTTCCAGGGTTTGGAATAAGGGTTATGGTAGCAACGGAATTATTCGTAAAGTTAAAGGAAACAGATGCAGGAATATATCCTGATTTAGAAACATTAAAAGTATAATTGGTTTTATACTGCCTTCCTGATGAAGTTATTGCATACTCAGTTACATTTTGCCTTGCTATAAACCCTGTTGGCTGTGTTAAAGCCGAAAATGCAAGTCCATCAGTAACATCATATCCTGTAACCGTTGCCTGATCAATATCTGCTGTTGCATTTTGCACATGGACATCAACATACCATTGTACATTAAGTGTTCCATCAGTAACTGCAGCAGAGCCATAGGTTGTATTTAATAAAGTATTTATCAAGTTAGAACCGTGACTCACCCCTGATGTTAAAACAGAATCAATAACTTTATTATCATTTGCAGGAGACTGGAAATCAAACGCATAGGTTCCTGAAGTTACGGAAATATTGTTAAATGTGTTATTAACGCCAAAAACAGCAAAGCCGATGCCTGAAGGCGAAAGTGTATTATGCCTTATCACGTTTCGAGTGGCAATATCATAGAGAATAACCGTGCCAAAAGGATCTCCAGAGGTAAATGCATTATACTGCACAATATTTCCAGAAGCTGGACTTATCGTTCCTATATGCAAAGCAGTATTGATGCCTGCATTGAATGTATTAAATTGCACAAGGTTATTGTTTGCTTCAAGTTCCAAAGAACCATTGACAAAGGTATTATAAGAAATAGTATTATCAGCTCTTTCAACAGTAATCGTATCGAGGAAGATGTAATTTGAACTAACCGTATTATTTGCAGAAAACAGTCTGATTGCCCTATTTCCGATGCTATCATTAAAGGTGTTGTTTGCAATAAGATTATTGACAGCACCCGCTGAAAAAGTCTCTATTCCTGTATCATCAGAGAAAAAAATCTGGTTTCCAGTAACGGTATTATTTACTGATGCCAAGGTTATTGCCTTATTGTTGCCTGTAAATATATTGTTTTTTATAAGAGAATTTGAGGCATAAACAATCAATCCATAATATGTAGGTGAAATAATGCTCCATCCTGCTCCTGTTAACGCTGAGCCTTCCATAGAAAATGTGCTTCCTGCATCAGCCGTAAAAAAGAACCTATTTCCATTAGTTGAGTTAATAACCGATGCAGAAACATTCAACGCTCCTCCTGAAAAAACACGAATGCCTGCATTGCCGTTTGCAGTTCCATTAATCAAAAGGGTAATATTAGAAAAAATCAAACTTCCTCCTGAAACAACATTCAAATCCTGGTCAGGATTGAGCGTTATAGTCATATCAGAGCACGTAACTACAGAAGAAATATTCCAATCTCCTGCAGATGGCAAACAAGGATTTGAAGAAGCGTTTTCATCAAGCGTAATGACAAGCGTCGTTGGAGCAGTCAGATTTATAGTTGTAGTATAATTCGCATAACCTGTTTTAGATGCATTGACGGTGATAAGCGTTTTATAATATTTGGCGGTAACATTTTGCATATATTCAGTAACATTTTGTTGAACAATAAATCCTGTTGGCTGAGTAAGCTGGGAAAAAATAAGATTGTTTTGATTATCATAAACATTAACCGTTGCCTGATCAATATCAGAGCCAGTGCTGTTGCGCACATAGACATCAAGATACCACTGAACTAGCAAATGTTCATTTCCATCTTGAAAAGTAACTTCTGATTGACTGAAGCTGACATTGATAAAAGTAGTATTTCCTCCTGGACCATAAAAATGCGCGTCGTTTTGGCTGTTATTTTCTAAACGGGTATCGATAATTTTATTGTTAAAAGAATTAGTAGTAACAATGCTCTCGTTATTATTAAAAAGAACATTGTTTTTAACAAGAGTATCATTGACGTTCGTAGTCAAGAGAATACCCATCTGCAGATTGTCATAGACAGTATTTTTCTCAATGCGATTGCCAACAGAATCCTCATAGACATTAAACCCGTCCCTATAATTTCCATAAGCAACATTATCTATAAACACATTATAATCACTGCCTGTTCTCACATAAAATCCGTCTAACGCGTTATTAAAAACAGTATTGTTGAAAAAAGAGTTTCTATCAGAGCCTGATGAAGTACCAGAGAGTGCAATGCCGTGCTGGCCATTTTGAAAAACAAGATTTCCCCAAATGCTATTGTTTTCGTTCGGACTTCCTGAAAAATAGATGCCTGAATAGGTATTATTATAGACGGTGTTGTTAATAATGGAATTATTATGCGCATTTCCTGCAAAGTATATGCCGTGAAATGTTCCTGTTTTTCCCGCATTATACACCGTATTGCCAAAAAACCTGCTGTTGTCTGTTCCCGCTGCATTAATGCCCATCTGCTGAATCTCTCTAAAGGTATTATTAAAGAGATAATTATTATCTCCATTAAGGACTATTCCTGTGTAGGCATTACTCACGGTATTTCCGCTTAAAAACACAGGAGAATTAACAACTAATCCGTGATTTGCCGCACTCCATCCTGTATTGTTCAGAAAACTATCTGTCATGGAAAGGCTTCCTGTAACTAAAAAGAAAATTTTTGTAGAAACCGTATCTATACTGCTTTGGGATATATTCAGTATTCCTCCACTGGCAACCGTGATTCCTGAAGCTCCATCAACTGTGCCGTTAAGCCATAGGGTAGTATTCATTAAGCGCAAATAACCGCCATTATTAACAACAACATCTGCATCAGTTGGCAGGTAAATAACTTCATCAGTTACATTGCATTCTGCGGTGATAATCCAGTCTCCTGAACCAGGAGCAGCACAGCTTATGGGATCATAGGATTTACCGACTAAATCTTCCTGAGAACAGCCATACATAAACAACACTAAGAAAACCAGTAAAAAAGGAATATTCCTCAAACCCACCATGCAGATTTAAGTACATTAATCATTTATAAATCTTTCTAGGATGCCGGCTTTTGGGCATCATTCATAGCCTTATCAACTACTTCCTGCTTCCACCCTGCTTCAATAAGCGTTTTTCGTATTTCATCCGGAGAAACGTTTCTTTTCAGCTCTTTTTCAACATATTCCCGCAGCTCGTTTTGTTTCTCAACCAATCTGTCTTTATGCTCCAGATGCAGAGTGTGCAATGCCCTATAATAGAAATACCCTCCCAACGCAATAACCATAAAAATGATAATAATGACATATACAAACAGGTTAAACCCGTTATTTCCTCTTTCAACAACATCTTCAAGAGACTCATTGGTAAAGCCATCAGGAGTTTCATTTTGCACTGTCCCCGGTGTTTGTTGTTGAGGAGCTTGCTGATTTTCCAATGCAGTAATGGCAAACGTGCCTAACTGGGTAATTTCAGAACTGTAATACGTATAAACCGTATCTTGCTTCACCTGCTCTGTTGGCAGTTTCTTCCAGTTTGTTGATTTCTGCTTTAAGGATATAGATGAAGTGTTTGCGTTGTTGTCCGCTGTCCACTTTTTGCTTATTTTGAAGTCAATAGTTCCTTCAGTAATATTAAACGTGCTGTTTAGCCTAAACCCTGCATAGACAAGCTCTGCATCGATATCTGGCTCTATTTGTATCATAGTAACATTAATGTTTTTAGTTCCATTATAGGTAACTGTAACATCATATTCATTGAAAAAGTCAAACGCGCTTGTTCTTTCTGTTGCTTTTGGTGGTGCTCCAGCACCGCCACCGCCTCCTCCTCCACCACCGCCTTCATTTTGTTCACACTGACCACAATCAGCAGAACAGCTATTGCAATCCTCTGCTCCATTGCATGAAGAATCGCCACAAACAGGAGGTTCGCTCACGCTAAAGGAAATAGTCTGATAGTTATTGGAAGGAATAATATCTGTTTGGTTGCCTGTATAATTTCTGGATATATTCCACATTCCTGACGCGTTAAAAGCATAGGTATCAACAACAGAATATGTTGCATTGGCATTGATCAAGACATCGGGAGACGCTCCTGTTCCAGTGCAATTTCCTGAAGGATTGCACACGGTTGTAAGCACCGATGATATTTTACCATTTACCGTTCCATCGTTTCTTACTGTTGAATTTATAGTTATGTTATTGTTAGTATAAGGAGTTGATGTTGAAGGAGTCATTGAAACAAAATTCAAGTCAAAGTAAGACTGATTAAGATTAACGCAAACACCGTTCAAGCAGCTGTTATATCCGTATGCAGAACAGTTCAACGTTGTACTGTTTGCATAATTGCCTGTACAATAACGTTCTGTCAATGAAGTGTTGGTTAAACAGGCATCTACATAAGAAGTGCCATTGGATAAGGTAATGGAACCATAGGTATTTACGATCATTCCTCCATCACTGTCAGAACAGGTGATATTAACGCAGGCGCCATTAGAGCACATCATGTTAGCAGAACAGGCAATATTTGAAGTTACTCCTGTTGTGTTGCTGCAATAATATTCTGTAACTATCCCTGTACTAACACAAACATCTGTTCCTGAACTTCCAGAACTTGCATTGACAGTGCCTCTAACATAAATAGTATTGCCATTGTCGCTGTCTGTACAGTAAGAGCAAGCACCACAATCTGCAGAGCACGAAGAGCAAGTTTCATTGCCATTGCAAACTGCATCCCCGCATGAAGCTGCCGCGCATATTTCTCCTGCATCATCTCCGCAGCAAACACCATTGGCAACATTACCATCATAATCATCAGTAACA
This sequence comes from Candidatus Woesearchaeota archaeon, assembly GCA_003599145.1. GTDB lineage: Archaea > Nanobdellota > Nanobdellia > Woesearchaeales > UBA9642 > SURF-58. Next base: position 239,435 of record QZIT01000005.1, read on the forward strand.
GTATAGCCTGCGCCGTTGCTTAGCCAAGTATTGCCTGGATACTGGCAATACTGCTGCAGCATATCCTGCTCTCTCCACCCTGCACTCGTGCATAATTCCAAATCACTGCTAGTATCCAACGTATCAACGCAACTGCTTCCAGCTGCACCAGTGCAGTTGGCATAGCCAAAATCCCTATAGCAAACGCCGTTCAAAACACAGTCTTGGTTTATGCCTGCTCGTGTAGGGCAGCAGGCATAATCATTTGCATTGCACGTTGAACCTGCTGCATTGGTTGTGCAGTTTCTTAAAGTTTCATTAGCATTGCAGGAAGAAGTTTGGCCAATACAGACACCATTGCTGCAGGTCATATTGGAAGAGCAAGCTATAATAGAATAAGTGCCTGTGATATTGCTGCAGGCATACTCAAAAACGCTTGTAGTATTAAAACAAAAATCAGTTCCCACATTTCCAGAACTCGCGTTCACTGTTCCTTGTGATGAAGTGTTTAACCCGTTATCTGAATCAGTGCAGAAAGGAGCCATGCTTGAATTGAGAGAAAAAGCAGCTTGCTTATTCGTTGTTAGATTGATTGATTTTGATGAAGACAAGTTTCCAAAGCTTGCGTTAACAGTATAATTAGAATAATACCTAAAGCCTGTTCTGTTTTCCCTGTAAGAAACCAAAGGAAGCCTTGCGCTTCCTGAAGCATCAGTATAGACTGTTGTTAGGGTGCCATATTTGTCAGTCACGTCAATGCGCACGTTATTCATAGCGCCTGTTTCGTTCGTAACGCTAACATCCAAATACCAGCCAACATACAAATTAGTATTGTCAAAGCTGGCAAAATCTGTTGCACCTATGGTAGTATTATAAACATAATTAAATGCTGCAAAGTATGTTTCGAATTGAAATTCAGGATTCGTTGAGTCATAAATACTTATGCCTGTTGCATTGGTAAATGCGAGGATATCATTGTTAAATTGCGTATTGGTAACGTTGATGTTAGAGCTGTTCACAAAAAGAACTCCCAAGACATTATTGGAGAATGTTCCCTGAACTGCAGCAGTATTGCTATCAAAAAAAGCAATTCCTATCGTATTGTACGTTGCCGTTAATCCAGTTACAGCATCATTGCTGCTGTCATCAAACAGCAATCCGAAGGTATTATTCTGAGCGCTGATTGTTGAAAGTCTATTATTTGAAGAAACCATTTTTAAACCGCTTGCCGTATTGTATTTTACAGCGGCATTTGAAAAATTGCTTCCTGCTGTGATAGCATTTTCATAATTGCCGTAAAAAACTGCATTTAGGTAATCTACAGGCACTTTTATCGCAACATCAGAAGCTCCTTCAATTCCAGAATCTGCCATAGAGAAAGTTCCTGCATCGACAACAAAAAAGTAAGGCTGGTTTGAAGTATTGATACTGGCATTTTTCAGTATTAAACTTCCAGAGTACATGCGCAACCCTGAATTATTGGAAAGCGCCCCATTAAAAAATACCGTTGTGTTGTTCAGGCTTAAACTTCCAGGGCTTACAATGCTGATATTTGCATTAGGCTGAAGGCTAATAGCATCATTATCAACAAAACAATTGCCATTGATAACTATGTTTGTTGATGCAAAGCTTGGACAGCCTGCACTGTACGTTTTTCCCACAAGATTATTGGAACAGGAAGCTATAAAAAGTGATAAAACTAGGAATACCAAAAGAAATCCTTTCTTTGAAACCACCATTAATCTATTCATGAGCAGACTCATTTATATAATTTACTAAAATAGGTAAATTTAAATAGAAGAAAAGCAAGAAGTCAACTATGAAACCAATTGGTTTTTTCCTGATTTTTCTTTTTTGCGTCCCTTTAGCTATGGCAATGCCTCCTTATCCTGGTCTATTGGAAGACCAACAAGGAACGCTTGAGATTGCGCAAATACCAACGCATAATAGAGAAACTGAAGGGCCTCAATTTAACATGGAAAGCTACCTGCAGCAAAAGCAAAAAACACTTGATGCAGAAGCAACGCCCTTCAAAGTGCTTGTATTGCTGGTAAATTTCACAGATAAACCTGCGCAGGTGAATCCAACTGCCTTTGATTCGCTTATTTTTAATGATACTGTTTCTTCTGTGCGTGTGTTTTACAGGGAAAATTCATACCAGCAATTAGACATGGTAACGGTAAACTATCCTTCTTCTGTTGGATGGCTTACCTTAAATCAAACATATGCCTATTATGTTGATAGCGCATATGGACTAGGCGGATATCCTCAAAATACGCAAAAATTAACTGAAGATTTGGTTGATATGGTTGACCCTATTATTGATTTTTCACAGTATGACAATGATGGCAATGGCTTTGTTGATGGCATTGTTATTGTACATCCAGGAAGAGGCGCAGAATTTTCAGGAAACACCTCAGATATCTGGAGCCATAAGTGGGGAATTTCTTATAGATTACGAGATGGTGTCAATATCCACACCTATTCTATACAGCCTGAATATTGGAATAGCCCTGGAGATATCACGATAGGAGTTTACTGCCATGAAATAGGCCATTTATTCGGGTTGCCTGATTTATATGACACTGATAACAGTGCACAGGGAGTAGGAAAATGGAGCCTTATGGCAAAAGGCTCATGGGGAGGTACATTAGGTAATTCTCCTTCACATTTTGATGCATGGTCAAAAATACGATTGGGTTTTGTAAGTCCTACTATTATTAATGGAACGCAATCAGTGCAAATACCCAATGCGGAAAATACATCAACCGTATTTCTCTTGCGCTCAAATCTTACCAACAGCACAGAGTATTTTTTAGTTGAAAACAGGCAGAAAGTTGGCTATGATACGTCTTTACCTGGAGCAGGATTGTTGATATGGCATATTGATGACACGAAAACCAGCAACACAAAAGAATGGTATCCTGGATACACTACCTTTGGGCATTTATGGGTCGCCTTAGAACAGGCAGATGGCGGATGGGATTTGGAAAGAGACATAGACCAAGGAGACAATGGAGATCCCTTCCCAGGTTCAACGTTAAAAACAAGTTTTGATGGATTTACCACGCCTAATTCAGACAGCTATGCAGACATAAAAACAGGAATTTCTGTAAGTTCAATTTCGAGTTCAGCAATGACCATGACTGCCATTTTAAGCAATGACGCTGCAACTGCATTATGCGGAGATGTCAATGGAGATAACACAGTAAATACGTTTGATTTAAGCAATCTGGTCCAGTTTCTTTTGCTGAATGGAAATGCTGGAAATACCGATGTAAACAACGATGCAGTAACTGATATTAATGATATAAAATACTTGACTAATCACTTATTTTTGCAGACAACGTGTTAACTCTTTTTAACTTGAGCAATCACGATATCTACAGCATGTTCTTTCCATCCTGCAGTGATGAGCGCATGCTTAATCTCTTCTAAAGAAACACCTTTATCTAACTCTTTATTCACATATTCTTTTAACTTTTCAAACTGGTCATCAGTCTTTTCCCTGGCGATAGTGTGCTGTGCCCTGTAAAAGAAAAATCCAACAATACCTCCAAGCATGCAAATAAGGACAATAACATAGATAAACAAATTGAACCCGCTATTGTTTTTATTCAAAACATCATCTAAACCTTCATCAGTAAATCCATCAGGAGAATCATTCTGAATGGTTTCAGGAGTTTGTTGTTCGGGAGCTTGCGTATTTTGCAATGCAGTTATTGCAAAACTTCCTAATTGGGTTATTTGAGCTTTATAATAAACATAAACAGCATCTTCTTTTGTTTTGGTTAGAGGTATAGTTTTCCAGTTTACTGTTTTTTGCTTTAAGGAAATGGAATTACCATCTGCGTTATTCTGGTTTATCCACTGTTTGCTTACTTTGAAATCCAATGATGCTGTAGTGATGTTCATAGTTCCATTGATGAAAAAAGTATCGTAGACTAAATCAGCTTCAGGAACAACAGTGGTGTCATTAACGCTGATATTGATATTTTTAGTTCCATTATAGGTTAAGGTCAATTTGTACAAAGTATCCCCATAATCAAACGTTGATGTTCTTACGGTTGCTCTTGCAGGACCTCCGCCGCCACCGCCTCCTCCACCGCCACCTTGCTGGCACTGTCCGCAATCAGCGCTGCAAGAGGAGCATGATTCACCATTATTACAGACATTATCACCACAGTAGGCATCTGATAATTGAATAATCCATCTTCCATCAGTGTGTTCTGAAACATTCAACAGGAACGATTTATTGGTTGAATCATTAAAGAAAAGCGTCACATTGTAAGGAGAAAAATACATTCTTGAACCGTTAACTTCAAAAAATTCCGGCATAATGCTGAAGTAAAGATAGTTCCCATAAAAACTCCACCAATAATCATCAGTGCAACCATCCCACGAGCAATAATATGTATCAGCTGGAGACGTTTTGCCAAATCTATCGATAATAGTGACATCAGCGATCATTATTTCATGGTCTAACAGCTCTTGTCCAGAATATAGAGATGCATAAAGGTCATACCAAGAGGATAATGAAGCATAGTTAGCTAAAACAGTATTGCGTGCATAAGCGTTTTCAAACAAAAATGCAAAATTCTGATGAAGATAAGACCCTCCAATAAACTGATTATTATCCGAAGGTAGTTCATGATTGATTTCTTCATAGTCGCTATAAACATATACTGATGACGCAGAGTCAAAAGATTCGTTAATAAACTGATTGTTGCTTGAACCAAACATACTTAGGCCGGTAGAGTTATAGCTATTATTAACAAAAAGATTGTTATCATTTCCGTTTGAAAGATAAACATACGATGATAAAAATCTGTTATTTTCAAACAAAGAATTAGTGGTGTACATAAGAATCGATCGACCAACATTAAAGTAATTATTCCGCACCATATTTTCTTCGCTGTGTGTTAAGATGAGCGCTTCATAGGAAATATTCACAAAGGAATTATTCTCTATAAGATTTCGTCGAGATGACGACGCTATTCCATCTGCATTATTGACAAAAGAATTATTGAAAATCTTATTATTATCAGACCCAAAACTCACGCCTAAAAAGTTATTCCTAAAGGAATTGCCATAAAATGAAGTGACTGTTGTGTGTATAGTAAGACCCGGATTGCCTCCTGGATCAGGAGTTGTCCATCCAAAACCTGAACCTTCTAGCTTGCTGTTCGTCATGGAAAAAGAGGTATTGCTTTCAACAAAAAAGGTAAATCTTCTTGAGTTATTGGTTGAATTGATAAGTGACCCTGAAATATTCATGGCACCGCCTGGAAATACCTGAATCCTTGCATTGCCATTTGCTGTTCCATTCAACCATAGTTGAGCATTCTTTAGCGTCAATGACCCGCCTGAAAGAATATTCAAATCTCCATTAGTCGGAAGAACAACAACAGAATTATTTATGCTGCAGATTTGACTGATAAACCAGTCTCCAGATAATGGTGCAGTGCAACTTGTTATAAGTTTTGTGCAAGCGCCATCAAAACACACATCCCCTGCAGGGCACGCTAAGGGAGTATATCTGCCAATCGTTGCACTTTCGCAGTAATATTCTGAAACAGTAGTGAGATTTACACAATTGTCAGCGCCTATATTCCATCTTTGTGCAATAAGAGTTCCTTTTATAGAAATATTTAATCCTTTATCTGAATCCACACAACAAACATCTGAAGTATCATCGCCGCAGCAAACCCCATTAGTAAGGTTATTATCATAATCATCAAGCAAGGTATATACAGTACCATTGCTATAGCCTGAACCATTGCTTAGCCAAACGTTTCCAGCATACGAACAATATGATCCCTGCATATCCTGCTCTTTCCATCCTGCACTAGTGCATAATTCAAAATCAGCACTGCTGTCTGCAGTGTCTACACAACCGCTTCCTGCTGCACCCGTACAATTAGCATAACCAAAATCTCTATAACAAACACCGTTAGAAACACAATCTTGATAGTCAGAGCGTATAGGACAGCAAGCAGCATCATTTGCATTGCACGTTGAACCTGGCTGATTAGTTAAACAAGTTGTTAATGTTTGATTTACACTACACGAACTATTCTGATTCACACATGCACCATTGCTACAGCCAGAGTAACCATATGATGTACAATTCAATGCAGTCTCGTTAGCCACATTCCCAGAGCAAAACCTCTCTAACAAACCAGAACCACCATAACAAAGATCAGCTGTTCCTCCAGATTCGTTCGATAGACTAACTTCACCATACACAGGCGGATTAACTCCTCCGTCAGTGTCACTACAAACTCCTGGAGCTGATTGATTAACACAAGCGCCATCAAAACAGGAAGTATAACCCAAAGTATTGCAATTCATAAGTGTGGAATTCAGCGTTGTGCCATTGCAGAACGCCTCCAGCACGCTAGTCCCAGAGCAAGTATCCAATCTGTAGGATCCTGGATTGCTGCTGATATGCACCCATCCAACGACAGAAGCATTCATTCCACCATCAGAATCCACACAAGCTGTGGTGATATTGCCAATACAGGCTCCAGCATGACATCCGGCATAACCTTGATCATTACAGCCCTTGTAGGTTTTCATAGTGTGATTATTGACGCAGATCTGTTCATACATGGAGCCAGGGGAAACACAATAGTCATCATAGTGAACATTAGTTTCGTTGCTGAGGCTTGTATAACCAAATACAGGGAGATTCATGCCTCCATCCGTATCAGAACATATCACATTAGACGGTTGCGTTTGATTCACGCAAGCACCATCGATACATGAATTGTAGCCCAAGTGAGTGACGCAGTCTATTTGTTCGTTTAACATAAGATTATTCATACAGTACTTCTCATACAGCAGATCACCCACGCATTCGTCTGGATAAGTATTGACCGATGTGTAATTATACGCTGTCGTAACATTTCCTTTGATAGCGTACATCTTGCCGCCATCAGAATCAGAACAACTTCGAACGATTCCACCAACCTTCACAGGTAAATAATCTGTGTTATACGCATTGATCACATAAGGACTGTCGCAGATGGTATCATTATTTTCATCAGCACAAGTCTGCGAAAAGCCAGTGCCATCAGGGAGAAGCCACGTGTTTCCTTGAACAGAAGAATTCCAACTATTATCATACTCTGTACCGGTGAAACCAAAAGCAGGATCAACAAAAACATTTCCAAAAATAAGATTATTGCCTGCTCCATTAAAAAACAGCGTGTTCTGAATGTTTGTAAAATTATTATTGCTCACTGTATTAAAATGCGCATTTACGAACGTAATCCCATCGTGAACATAGATATCTTCAAAAACGTTTCCATCAATAATATTATAGTCGCTGCCATGAAGAACAATGCCGTAGTTATTGCTATCAAAAATATTTCTCTCAACCCTGTTATTATCAGAATAAAAAGTAACAGGAATCCAACTATCAGTAAACCTATTTCCAGAAAATTTCGTAACTGTCGTATACACTTCAATGCCTCTCTTGCCGATATCATCATTAAAGCCGACATCCTCAACAGTGCTATCAACCATGGAAAAAGAACTGCCAGTATCAATTCTCATCAAAAAGCCATTTCCCCTCATTACTGAATGAGTAACATTCAAACTGCCGCCAGAAAGAACATAAATGCCTGCACTGCCCGGTGCTAGATTATTCATCGTCAACTCGCTATTCACCAAGGTTAAACTGCCACCAGAAACAATGCTTATATTTGTATCCTGAGGAAGAACAATAAGCTCACCAGTAACAACACAATTGCCTGCTATAATGGTATTTTGAGAAGTAAAAGAAGGACAAACACCGCCAAAAGACCTGCCTGCAATATTCTTTTCGCAGGAAGCAATGAAAAAAGATAACAGTATCAGAAAAACTATGAAAAAATACCTCTTCTCAACCACCATAACCTAAAAATGAATAAAGAAATATATAAAGCTTTACTTTCTTGCTTTTTCAATCTTGCCGTGCAATAAGGCGTGCAATGACTGGTCATTTACCTTAATAACCTGCCATCTGACTCCAGGAATATCTCCTTTAGCTCTTCCCATTTTACCGCCAATTCTTTCAATGAGGACTTCATCGTGTTCATTAACCATCTTCTGGGCGCCATCTCCTGGCAAAAAAACAGTTACTTGCTTTCCATTTTTAATCAACTGCACTCTTGCACATTTTCTCATTGCAGAGTTTGGCTGTTTAGCTTCTCTTTGCACTTTTTCAAGAACAATTGCCTTTGCCTGAGAGCTTCCTTCCAAAGGATCAAATCGCTCAAGAATATTCATGGCCTTTTTGTACTTCACTTTATCGTACCATCTATAGAGCATTCTTCTTTTGCGAAGTTTTGCGCCGGCATTGATTCCTGTTGCTTTTTTAGCCATACTCAAAGGATTTAGAGGGGATTTATAAATGTTTTCATAATCCTCTTCTGTCCAATTCATGGTTCACAATCGTTACTGATTGACTTGCAAAATAGGTCACATTGCCTAAAGAAACAGGAATAGCTGCTTTTTTTAATCGTTTAAATTCCTTGGGAGGAAACCCTTCATGGTCTCCAAGAATAAAAACAGGATTTTCTCCGATATCCATGGTTCGTATGTCTTCGCCTTTTCTATCAAGCAGATAAACATTTCGCTCTTCTAGTTCATCCATATATTCAAGCAGTCCTTTTTTTTCAACAAAGCAGGCAGGCAGGGCTTCAAATTTCATTCCTTTTTTATACTTGTACAGCATTCTTTTGATTAACCCTGCGACGTCTTTTTTGCTGATAGGGCTTTCTGTTCCTTCATGCTGGGAATAAATCTCTAAATGTTTTGGAGGATCTGGATGGCCATAGAAAAACAAATCAACCTTGACATCGTCTCTTCGTTTATTGGAAACAAAAAACGCCATAATAATAATGTGAATAGCAATATCCATTCTTCCAGCGCTCATTAAATCCTTAAAATTGCCTGTGGTTACTGCCCGTTTTGAAAAATAGATGAATTGCCTCATGAAGAAAGAAAAGGACAGTGCATTTATAAAATTATTTAATAGCACTAGAGTGTAGGAAAACTAAACAACTTTAATCTCATCAATAGGAAAATAATGCTTCACAATGGCTTCTGTATTTCTCAAATTGCTGGCGTTTCTTCCTATTAAATAGCCTCGTGTTTTCATGTCGTTGCCTGTTAAAATAATAATCTTGTCTTCCTGTTTGATATCCGTCACTTTCAAGGGCGCAATAACATTCAGGACAAACTGCAAAACGCTGTCAGAAAATTCCACAACCTTCACTCTTTTTTTCAGCATATTCTCCAATCTGAACAAATTCATCTTATTTTTTCCAAGCGCTTTTCCCAATTCTCCTGGGGCAACAACAAAAATAGGCTGCTGCTGGAGGAATAAATCCTTTACCTGCGCGTGGGTAATCTTTTCAAACAGAGAAATCAGTTTGATATCGTCATTGGTATAGGTAACCATTATTGCTTGACACCGACAACACTTACAAAAAAAGGCTTTTTGCACAATGTTCCCAAATCTTCGTTAGGCATGTCTAAAACAAGCAATTCAACCTGCAGCATTTTAGCATACTTTTCGAAATCTTTTTTTGTATCAGGAGCGCAGTTGTTTGCAAGATAAATCTTTTTCAGATGCTTTGCACGCAATGCTCGCATAACTGTATTTGTTCCGATGATTAATTTTTTTGCTGTCAGCAATTTTTTCAGTTCAACAGTTTCATTCATAGTATCACGCTTTCTTAATCTTTGTTATCAAACCAGGCAACCCTGTTCCAATAGGAACATACTGGTTTAACATGACATTTTCAATGACGCTTTTTAAATCGTCTTTTTCTCCTGTAATGCTTGCCTGAATGATGTGCTTAATAGGAGTTTCGAAGCTTGCCCTTGCCAATACAGAAGGCTTTTCCTTGACAATGCCATATCTATTTATTCCCAAAACAGTTCCACTCATCGTCATGGTATCTGCAACCAGCATAATGTGCCTCATGTCTACGTTTAAGCCTTGGGCATCAATAACTTTAAAGACCTCTTTAATCACTGCCTGTCGTGCAGCTTCTATGCCCAAAACTTCCTGGATTTCAAAAATATCATTGGACATGACTCTGTTTTGGTCAACAAAATCCAGCTGCAAAATTTCCTTTAAATTGGTTCCTGCAGTGATGATAATCAATTCATCTCCTCTTTTCACAGGAAGCACTTGCTTAATGCCCTTGACACCGCCAATGTAAACGCTTTTTGCCTTTTGCTTTAATTTGTAAATTCCGCTGATGTCTTCTTCTTTTGATTTTGATTTGATAATCAATGAAGCTTCATCGACTTTGAGGGCATAGCCTTTGAAGTTTTTTTCCAATACTTTGGCAATCTGCACTGGCTTCACGTTAATATCCGTTAATTTTTTTTCATCGAGCTCGATAACTAATTTTGTTTCTGCAAGATTAATAGACATGCTTGTCGTGATATCTTTAAGCAAGGTCTCCTTCAATGATTCTGCAAGCTTTTTAACCTGTTCAGGCTGCTGATTGTAAGGTTTTTTTAAGTATATTTCCATCATTTTTGTACTGATTTCTGCCCTGCCATCAAGAATTTCAATTAATCTCGGCAATCCTGTAGTAACGTTCATTTCAGAAACGCCTGCAAAGTGGAACGTGTTCAGGGTCATCTGCGTTCCTGGTTCTCCGATGCTTTCAGCGCCAACTAAGCCAACGCATTCACCAGGCTCTGCAATGCCTGTGATGTATTCTAAGTATACTTTTTCCAAAATGGCCTTTAATTTTGTTTTGGAAATTTTGGAAGGAACATGCGTTTTTATTTCTTCAATTAATTTCTGAGGAAGTTTTTCTTCGTATTCTGCATAAAGGTCTTCCATTTAGTCACCTTCCATAGTATCAATAATGTATTTGACGTTGATAGTGCCACCTTCTGTTTTGCTGACATCAAGACCATCTTCTCCGTAGTTGAACTGCACTATTTTCTTGCTTGCATCCCTGACCGTAAAGTCATACTCGACTTTCAAGTCCTGCAATGCATTTGCTAATCTTCTGTAAAGATAGCCCGATTTAGGCGTTCTCAATGCAGTGTCCATCATGCTGTCTCTTCCTGTCATGCTCATGAAGAATAATTCGTAAGGCCTTAAGCCGTGCTTGAATCCTCTGTTGATAAAGCCATGGGCGGCATAGCCCAAATCTCCTTTTTTGAAAACAGACAATGTTCTGTCCGTGTAACCTTTGTTAATTCTTCCTCCTCTCAATGCCTGCTGTCCAACGCATGCAGACATCTGGGCGATATTCAGCAAGTTACCTCTTGCTCCTGATTTTATCATCCTCATAATATCAGTATCCTTATTTGCTGTATCTGAAACTAATTTTCCTGTCTTGTTTCTTGCCTTGTTCAACACTTCAAGAATTCTCAACTCGAGCGTTTCAAGTGCAGTCCTTCCAGGAAGGATTTCCAATTTTCCTTCTCTGTAGGTTTTAATCAGGTACTCAACATCCTCTTCTGCCTGGGTAAGATTTTTGGTAATTTCTGCTTCTCCTTTTTCACTGATATCTACATCTGCAATGCCTACTGAAAACCCATGCCTCAATAAAACTTCATTGCCAAGGTTAAAGATTTTTCCCAATAAGTCAAGTGCAAATTCTGAACCGTAATATTTGTGCAGGTTTCTTAACAATAATCCCTGCCCTTCTCCTAAATTTGCTTTGTCCATGCATCCTGAAATTAGTTTTCCGCTTTTGATATGCACAACAGCATCAGCATCATCAATGCCTGGCTTATATGCCTTAGTGTATCCTGTAAAGTTAAAGTCTTCAGGAAGCAATGTTGAAAATAATTCCCTTCCGGTAATCTGCTTTTTGTTTGGCAATGCTGAAAAATCCTCAACACCAATGGCCGTTAAAATATCAATAGCTTCTTCTCTAGGAACAACAAAATTTTTCTGTGTCAGCACATACATGCCCGAAAGCGAATCGTTCGTTGCTCCAATAATGCTTAATCCATATCTTGGACTGATTAACTGGGTCTGAACATCCATCAAAATTTCTGCTTCTGCCCTTGCCTCTTCTGTTTGGGGAATGTGCAGGTTCATTTCATCTCCGTCAAAGTCTGCATTGTAAGGCGTGCATACTGCAGGATGGAGTCTCAACGTCAAAGCAGGAAGCACTCTCACTCTGTGGCACATCATGCTCATTCTGTGCAACGATGGCTGTCTGTTAAAGATGGCAATATCACCATCCATCAAATGCCTTTCAACGATAAATCCAGGCTGCAATTCTTCAAGAATCTGCTCTTTTGTTTCATCAGTAATTCTTTTTCTTTTGCCGTCAGGCCTGATTAAATAGTTTGAGCCAGGATAGCTATTAGGGCCTTTTTCAACGAATTTTTTCAAATACTCTTTATTCCATTCAGTGATTCTTTCCGGAACCGTAATCTTCATGGCAACGATTTTAGGCACGCCCACTTCGTTGATTTTTAATTTTGGATCTGGGCTGATAACGGTTCTTGCGCTGAAGTTGGTTCTTTTTCCTACAAGGTTGTTTCTGATTCTTCCTTCCTTGCTGTTGATCCTTGCCGTAAGCGTTTTCAATGGCTGACCGCTTCTATGCCTTGCAGGAGGCAATTGCGCAACTTCATTGTCAAAAAAGGTTGTAATGTGATACTGCAATAAATCCCACAAATCTTCAACAATAATTTCAGGAGCCCCTGCATTGATGTTTTCAAATAATCGCTGATTAATCCTGACAATGTCTCCAAGTTTGTGAGTCAAATCGTCTTCGCTTCGTTCACCGCTTTCCAAGGTGATGGAAGGCCTCATCGTAACTGGAGGAATTGGCATGACCGTTAACACAGACCATTCCGGCCTCATTGCCTTAGGATTAATGCCAAAGACAACAACATCCTCGTCTGGAATTTTTTCAAGTCTGGTTCTTATTTCAATAGGAGAAAGTCTTTTTTCCTCTTCTAAAAAGGTTGATGGCTTTTCAATAAGAATTGCTTTTTGCTTTGCCTTGCAGTAAGGGCATTGCTTAATTGCTTTGGTTGTTGAAATAATCTCTTTTATTTTGTCTCTTCGTGCAACCAGTCCTGCTTCTTTTTCAACTCTATCCAGCTCTTCCATAACAGTATCAATTCTCTGTTTAGGAATTAACAGTCTGCCACAATCTCTGCAGGTGCTTTTTAACATATCAGCTATAAGAGAAACAAACTTAATATGAAGAATAGGTCTTGCCAGTTCAATATATCCAAAATGGCCTATGCACTCTTTTAATTTTCCACCGCAGGTTTTGCATCGCAATCCAGGATCAATAACTCCCAAACGGATATCCATTAAACCACCGTCTACAGGATAGCCTTCTTTATCATACAATTCAGGCGTAACGATTTTTACCGTGGCCATTGTTTTGATGAACTGAGGGCTCATGAAGCCAAATTCGATGCTGCTTACTTTTTTATTGAGGTATTCTTCCATAGTTTCGCTCTCTTTTTATCGTTAGTATTTCCCTTTTAATTTTAACTTTGGATAAACCCCGAAACTTTTGAACTCGTCGAGGATTAATTTGAATGCGTAGCTCATTTCAACCGTGTTGATTTCGACATTTTCACCGCAGACGTTGCAGTAATATTTATTTTTTCTTGCGTCATGAATAGCTACCATGCCGCAGTTTTCACAAACAGGAACCATCAATTTGTCTGAATCGAATCTCTCTTTCAACAACAGCGATGCGCCATGAGCAACAAAGGTATCTTTTTCCATTTCTCCCAATCTCAATCCGCCTTCTTTTGCTCTTCCTTCTGTCGGCTGCCTTGTCAATAACTGTATTGGGCCTCTTGCTCGGGAGTGCATCTTGTTGCTTACTAAATGCTTTAATCTTAAGTAATACATATTCCCGATAAAAATTCTTGCCTTGTACTGCTTTCCTGTTGTTCCGCTGTACATGACTTCAGTTCCATCTTCCCTGAATCCTAAAGACAACAATTCTTTTCGCAAATCGGCTTCTTTTTCGCTTGCGAAAATAGTGCCGTCGATAAACCTTCCTGACATTGCTCCAACTTTTCCTGCCAACGCCTCTAAAACATGCGCAACCGTCATTCTCGTTGGTATACCGTGAGGACTGAAAATAATATCTGGCTTCATGCCTGATGCAGAAAAGGGAACATCTTCCTCAGGAACAATCATGCCTATAACCCCTTTCTGGCCGTGCCTGCTGGTAAATTTATCGCCTATTTCGGGTATTTTTAAATCCCTTAATCTTACCTGCACCAATTTATTTCCTTCTTCATTTTCTGTCAATAGAATCATGTCAACAATGCCCTCTTCACCGTGCTTGAGTGCAGTTGATGCCTCTCTTTTCTGGTTAGAGGTTAAGTTGTATTCATCAAGAGAGCTTAAAAATCTTGGTGGGCTGGCTTTTCCAATAATGACATCGCCTTCTGCAACTTTTGCCTCTGGGAAAACAATGCCGTCTTCCTCTAAAAACCTATAGTCTCTTTCTGACCTGTACCCTTTAACATCTTTATCAGGAATGCCTATCTCATCAATCAATCCTCCTGAATAACGCAGTTCTTCTGAACTCACCGGTCTGTAATACGAGCTTCTTCCAAGGCCTCTGTCAACAGAGCCTCTGTTTAAAATAATAGCATCTTCCATATTATATCCGTCATAGGACATAACGGCAACAACAACATTCTGCCCTGCAGGGTGTTTTTCAAAATTAGAAATTTCATGCGTCAGCGTATGGACTAAGGGAACCTGAGGGTAATGCATCAAATTGACATCCATATCCATTCTGACAAAATAATTAGTAACGTAAAATCCGATAGCATGCTTTTGGTTTTTTGAGCCCTGCATCAGTCTGACGCTGTGATTGTAGTTTCCCAAAGGAACTAAGCTGGTACATAAGCCAACAATGTCCATAGGGCTGATTTCCAAATGCGTATGCTCCGACGTTAATTCTCCTTCATAAAATGCAACTAATGCATTTTCTTCTTCAGTAGCATCAAGATATTCAATGACTCCCTGCTTTACTAAATCGCTCCAGGTTATTTCGTTCTTTTCCAACTGCTGAATATGCCTTTCTGTGAGCAAAGGTTTTCCATCCTTAACAACAAGCAACGGCCTTACTGCCCTTCCTTTTGACATCTCAATAAAAACCTGGTTCAAAGCCTCATTGTAGATAACGTTCAAAGTTGAGGCTATTTTTCCCATTCTTCGTTGGGAAATCAATCTGTCCACAAAACTCTTGGGGTCTTGAACGGTTCCGATAAAGCTGTTGTCTAAAAACACTTCAGTCATTTGATTACCTCTAATCCTGATTCTTTTAATTGCTTGATAACCAAAGCTTCATCAAGCTCGTCAGTAATGTTTGCTAATAGCGCAAGGTTTTTTCTCAATCCAATATTGGTTCCTTCTGGAGTTTCGCTTGGGCACAATCTTCCTAAATGAGTACTGTGCAATGCCCTTGCTTCAAAATTTTCCTGGCTGGCGCTTAATGGGCTCACCACTCTTTGTAAATGAGAAAGCGTTTGCAAAAAGTTCAATCGCTCGATTCTCTGCGAAATACCTTTTCTTCCTCCCACCCATGTTCCGGTAGCCATGCTGCTGTAAATTCTCTGTGTTAAAAGCTTGTCTCTGATAATGACTTTGATGCTTGGGAATTTTCCTCTTTTGACAATTCTCTGGAAGTTGTACAGCAAATCTCCAATTAACACTTTTAAGTTTACTCTGAACAAATCTGCAAGCAAATCACCGCTCAACTTTAACCGCTTGTTCATGTAGTGATCTTTATCATCAACCGCATATTGCTCTGTTGAAACGAGAATGAATTTTTTTAAGATTTTACAGAGATTATACGCCTTATAGACTCTGTCTTTTTCATCTATGCCCAAGTGGGGAAGCAAATATTTATCAAGAATCTCCTGCATTCTCTGCACCCTGATTTCCTTTGACTGCGTTATGCCTACTTTTTTAGCGACATAATCAATGGCATCATCGACTGTTTTAATATCGACAAATTCGTAAAGATTAATAAACACTTCAGAGCTTTCAGGCAAATCAATAAAACGCATGATTTCCTCGTCTTTTAACAATCCCAATGCCTTGATGATGGCAAGAACGGGAATTCTTTTTACTCTGGTAAAGCTGATATAGAAAATTTCATCTTTTAATTTTTCAAAACTGTGCGGAATTTTATAAGAACCTCGTTCTGAAAATAATCTTCCCGTATACTCGCTGGTTCCTCCAACATCCCTTTCAATCAGTAACTTATTTGCTGCAAGATCCTCTACTTTCACAAGCGCTTTTTCAGTGCCGTTGATAATAAAATATCCGCCAGGATCATCCGGATCTTCGCCTTTATCTATTAATTCCTGTCTCTTCATGCCATGCAAATGGCAGTATTTTGACTTGAGCATGATAGGAAGGCTGCCTATCTGTGTTTTGAATGATTCTCTCTGAACGCCGTTAATATGCGCTGAAACTTCGATAAACAAGGGAGCAGCATAAGAAATTTTTCTCAATCGCGCTTCAACAGGATAAATGACTCTTTTTGAGCCGTCTGCTTCTGTAATTTCAGGCTTGGTTATTGAAATTTTTTCAAGCCTTATTTTAAAATCGTCAATGTTGCTCGGGATAATCGTTGGTTCAATGTCCCTATTTTCATCAATGATGTTCTGCAATTCGTGGTCTATGAAATTGTTGAAAGAATCTATATCTGGCTTGACAAAGCTGTTTTCTTCAAAATATTTTTTGATTAACACTTTTGCATAGTCCATTTAAACACCCTCAATGACTGCCCGGTAAAAAAAGACTTCACCTGCAGTTGTGCTGTTCCTTGAAATTTTTATGACGTCTCCTGGCTTTACATCCAACTCCTGAATGGCAGGGTCATCGGTAAAGATTTTTGGCAGATCTGCAATCGTAATGTGGTATTGCTCGAGAAGTTGCTTTTTGTCCTTTTCGGACAGTTTGGCATGTTTAGGAACAAGGTTGTGGTTTTTGACGTATGACATGTCTTTGCCACTTGATTTCCGTTTTGCGCGTTTCCGTTTTGCCATGGTAAAAAAAGCGGGCCGGACGAGATTTTCAGTGTACTTTCGAACTCGCGACCACTGCATGTCTTCTTTGGTTTAAAAGTGCAGTGCTCTATTGCCCGAAACTCCAGGCTGAGCTACCGGCCCGTGTTGAACGCCCTGGCCGGGATTTTCACTGCGTCAAGGAGGTTACCTTGACCCTGGCTTTTGAACCCGGGTCGAAGCCTTTATGCGATTTTCATCACGACAGGGCTTCATGATAGGCCACTACACTACCAGGGCATGAATATGATAGCGATATGTCTTTCATCACATCTGTTTTGAAAGAAAAACCACCTTCGCATTTTGCAACCCAATTCTCCTGACTAACCCAAAGTATAGTAATATCTCTTGAGGAAATTGACCCTCTTTATAAGCTTTGCGGTTTTTTAAGAAAAAGCATAGTCAACGAATAAAATGTACGTTGTATTAATAGCACATAATAGAACATTTATAGTTATAAAACTCGCCCTGCACTTTTTGATACTCTTCAGCTTTTTTATCTCCAACAGCAGGATGCCTTAAAGAAAGCGTTCCATCAGGCGCAATGGCAAATGCAGTGTAAACACTATCTGGTTCTGAACTGCCTGCATAGGGTATGGCATTATAGAACAATTGAGAACCATCAGGTTTTATTGCTTCTAGAGTTCTATAATTCAGAGAGTCAGAGCGTGCAGTATGCACTTCAACCACATCCTCTCCTACTTTTCCACGAAAATAATCAGGGAAGAAGTGTTTTTCACCACAGGACAAAAAGGTTAGAGCTACTATGGCTGTTAATGTTGTAAACGTTTTTCTTAACATACATGCAGAAATTATTCCTCTAATATAAATGTATTGAAGAGTCCCCGCTGCCGGACTTGAACCGGCAACCTTTCGGTATCAGCTGATAACGCTTCATTAACAGCAATTATGCTTATTCTGCGCTATGTCTACAGCCGAACGCTCTACCATTGAGCTAAGCGGGGCTGTTCTAAAGAAAAAGAGGGTTGTTTATAAATGTTTTATTTTTGTACAGAACATTCGTTGAGTAAGAAAAAAAACTATTTTTTCTTTAATTTGTTTACTTTCAGTTCAGAAACAGGCTCTTCCTCATCAAACTGCGGAGCTATCAGAACAACTTTTGAAAACGTTGACCTTTCTTTTCCTAAGCCCGTATCAAACTTTACTTTAGTAGGCTGCAGTTTCATAGAGCCAAATAATTTAAAGTGCGTCTGGATTTTATAGGTAATAATTCTTTCTTCATAGGCGTCAAGCTTTTCCAAGTCCCATCTGACAACCGTCATGGCTTTTTCATTTCTGATGATTTTCGTCGGTTTCAAGGTTCCCAAAACAAATTCATCCTCGATGACTTTTGCAAGCGCGGGGATTTTATCAATCACTTTGACGTTATAGACAGGCCTTTTGGTTCTATTTTTCATGAAGATTTTTACTTTCACCATCGAACTGCCTTCTTCTTTTGTTCCAAAAAACTTCGCTTTTTTCAATACAATAATAGGAGACCTGAACAGGTAATATCCGAGAATAATGAGAATAAGAATAACGACTGCAGAAACAAATCCTCTGTAGTTTTCAACAACAACAAGATTTACTTTTTCATTAGGCTGCAGCGTAAGTTCCCATGCCAAGAGTTTTCTTCCGTTTTCAGATTGAACGGCTGCGTCAGGCTCAGTTGAGGTAAAAATTCTTGCAAAAAACCCCTTTTCTCGAGTAATACTGCTGGTTTTAATGTTATTGCCTACATTTTGTACAGTAATATAATCTGTTTGCTTGAACAGTTCTTTTACTGTATAGCTTTCTTCCTGCAAGGCTGAATAGTCAATAACCACCAGTGTTTTTTCCACTTGGCTGGCTGTTTTATTGTTGATGCTTAATTTAACAACAAGAGGGTATTCGCCTGGTTTTGTAAGAGGATCAATATCAAAAAGCAACTCCTGCGATTTTTCTTCGAGAGCATCAAGCGTTACTAGATATTGTTTGGTAAACAATGCACTTTCAATAGAAACATTCAAAGCGTCTGTTGTTAATGCATTTCTATTTCTGATAAACAGCTCGATGCTTATTTTTTTTCTTGGATCAACTGATTCTGGAAGATCTGCGCTGAGCGCTATAGATGGCTCATACTGCTTTGGTTCCTGTGTATAGGATTTCAAGTAGACAAAAACGTTTTTATCAACAGTTTTTGATGTTGTTGATGATCTTACTGTTAAAGGAATTAAATAGGGCCCTGATATGACCGTTGTCTTTGGCTGTATGGAGATGCTTACGGTGGCAGTTCCTCCTGAAGGAATTTCGATGCCCACAGGCGTTGTCTTGATAATCCAAGCAGGGTCGATGCTGTAAACCGTATAACGGTCAGTAAACGCTTCTTCGTTTAAGATGCTGAAATTAAAAACAGCAAGCTCATCGGGATAAATAGTGTCCTCGCTAATAGTATAGATGACATCAAAATCTGCATGGACGGCAGTAACAAGAGCAAATAAGATAACAAACAGTAAGATGATTCTTTTCATAGGACTCCTCACTCAATAAGGTATTCAGTAGTTTATATAGTTTTCTATGGGCGCTTGGCTTTGAGATATTTTTGCGTTTTATTTAAAAAGGCACAGATATTTCTCAAGGCATGGCCATTATTCAAACCATTCCCCTAATGGACAATCCCTGTGTTATCGATATCATGATAGATTTTGCAGACACTCAGTTCAGGCAGGCTTTTGGAAAACCAAGATCAGAAATTTCTGAAACTGAACTCTATTCCTTGCTGCAGCAACGTGATGTTCACCATGACAGCATCAGAGTTATGCTGAATCTTTTAAGCAGAAATAAATTAACATCTTTGGACAAGATTTTATGTATCCATGATATGAAACTTGAGCCCTATTATCTGCACGAAGGCTACGGCTCAGAAGCCTTGGAACAGCTTAGAGATTTAAATGCGATGTTCAAAAGTCCTTATGAATATATGCTCTGCAAGCCCATAAATGACCTTGGCTTAGAACTCGCAAAAAGAAATCGTTTCGAAGATGTAGGGCACGGCTATTTTGGGCAAGAACTTTAAGCTAAAACCCTGCTTACATGCTCTGTCTTCATCACCCTGATAATATGCTGTACGTAGCTTTCCATCTTGGGCTCATGGGAAACTATAATAGTCTGCTGGGTATTCAATTTTTGCAGGATGTCTCTCATCTTATCAAGCTGCTCTGAGCTAAAGCCGTCCGTTGGCTCATCTAAAATAATCAAGTCTTTTGTTTGTATGGTACTGACATAATCATTGATAACTCTGTTTAGAGAAAGCCTGTAGGCAAGGGCAACCGCTGTTTTTTCTCCTCCTGAAAGATTTTCAACCGTGGTTTCATAGCCGTTTTGCTCAATGATGGGAGTAAAATTTTCATCAAGCCTTACCGACAATGCCTCTTCCATCATCATGCCAAACCATTCTTTAAAGGTGTCGCTGAATTCTCCATGAATTTTAACAAAAACATGTTTTTCCATCGTGTCAATCAAAGGAGCAAAAAAGGTTTCTATCCAATGCTGCCATTCCTGGAGTCTCTGCAATTTTTCTTTTTGCTTTTCCTTCTCTTCAAGAGAACGCTGAAGTTCAGCAACAGTCATTTCTTTCATGCGCAGTTCTTTTTCCAGAGATGCAAGCGCAATTTCAAACTTTTTTTGCTCTTGCCGGATGTTTTCAATCTCCTGCAAAAGTTTTTTCAATTCCTCCTGCTGTTCTTCCTTGATGAGCAGTTTTATTTCTTCAATGTGCTTTTTCAAAAGCATATTTTCTCCAGAGAGCTGCTGGCTTTCTTTTTCTAATAACGCAACAGTCTTTGTTTTTTCTTCCACTTGCTTTTGCAGATATTCTTTTTCCTTCAGCTTGAATTCAAGCTTGATAATCAGTTCTTTTTTTCTTTTTTGCTCGTCTACCTGAACTGCAAGCGTGCGCAACTGCGCTTCTGCGTCTAAAAGAATTTTTTTCTGGTTGGTAATGATGTCCTGCTGTTGCGCAGTAATGGAATGCTTATGTTCCTCGCTCACCGTTTGCATGCACAAAGGGCAGGTATCCAATACAGAAATTTTTTTAATAATCTGCTCAGCCTGCTGGCTCAAGGTTTTTAAATGAATCAAAGTACTGTGCACTTCTTCTTTTTGCGCTTCTAGCTGTTTAAGCAAAAGCTCATTTTTTTGCCTTGCTTCAACATGATTGATATCCGGAAGCTTTTGCTTGAGTTTTTCTTCAAGATTCTCAAGTTCTTCCAGTAGTTGTTTTAATGCAATACTATTTTTTTGCTGCTGCTGCTCATGATGCTTTATTTTTGTTTCAGCGACAATTATTTGCTGTTTTAATGCTGCGTAACCTTGAATTTGTTTTTCCAAAGTTTCCTTCAGCTGTTCTTTTTCCTTGAGTTTTTTTTGATAGTGCACGAGCATTGGTTTTTGCGATGCAATCTGTTCCTGCAAAACAGCAAGCTCTTGTTTTTTTTCCTGCATGTTTTTTTTCAGCAGCTCAAGGTCTTCTATTCTTGCCTCCATGACTTTTCTTTTTGTTTTTATTTCTTTCAAAAAAATTTGGCTGTTCTCCTTTATTCGTTTGTATTTGTCAATATTAAAAATAATTCGCAGAGTATTTAATCGTTCGTCGCTATTTTCAAAGAGAATGGATTTCATTTCTTCCTGAGGAGTATACACGGTATAGCGGTACATCAGCGATTTTGATTTTGTTAACAGCTCGTCTGGATATCCCAACAGAGAAAGAATTTTGCTTTTGAGCTCTAGTGCAGTTCCTTCTGTCTTGACGTCATTGATGACGATGTATCCTGATTCCTGCGCAATGCCTTTTTTTTGCCTTTTGAGAAAACGCTTGATGGTGATGTTATTGGCTCCTAAGCTAAACGTCAGCTCGACGCTTCCCTGATTGGTTCCATGCCTTAATAAGGAATCTGCAGACAATTCTGTTCTTCGTGTGCCGAAAATGGCAAATTCTATTGCTAATAAGATGGTCGTTTTTCCACTTCCTATATCTCCTAGCAGCAACGTAGCATTGAGGGGAAACTGAACAGTCTCTTGGATATACGAACGAATATGTTCCAGAGTGAGAGCATGAATAAGCATAGCGAGAGGATGCTGTGAAGATTTATATAGATTGCGCAAGCGTTACACCAAAACATTTAAATTGACTGCATGGTTAAAGAAAACATGAAGACCGTTGAAGAAATATACGATAGATATGCTCAAGATTATTCTGGTGACTTTGCTCCTACCACATTTACTACAAGCCATAGTGCTATGAGTTTTGCAAATGATATTACGTGGCATTTTATCTTAAAATATATTCCAAAAAATAAATCCATAAAAATTCTTGATGCTGGTGCAGGAGATGGCTATTGGTCTGAAAAATTGATAAAATCAGGATACAAAAATATTGTTCTTTCAGATATATCACAAAAAATGCTTGATGAAGCAAAAAAAAGATTAGCCAAAACAAAAGTCAGCTATGTTAAAGCAGATATCGCAAACATGAAGGAGTTTGCTGCAAACAGCTTTGATTTTATATTTTCGCAATTCGACCCTGTTTCCTACTGCATGAAACCTGCACATGCTCTGAAAGAAATGATGAGAGTTGCAAAAAAGAACGCCTATATTGTTGCAAGCCTAGACACTAAATTTAGACGGGTTTCTGAACTTGTTGAAGCAGGGCAAATTGATAAGGCAAAACATCTCCTTAAAACAAACATTTCCTATGATTTTGTTCATCCACAGTATAATCTTACGTGGGAAGAACTAGAAGAATATGCAAAGAAGGCAAAATTGCAGGTTATTGAAATCATCGGAGCACCTGTGTTTATGCACAGAGTTGATGAAAAAGTTTTGGAAAAACTAGAACAAGATAAAAAAATAAGAAAACAGCTTCTCAAGATAGAACTTGAAAACTGCACGAATAAGTCACTGGTAAATTTCGCAGGCCATTTGCAGATAGTGTGTAAGAAAAGATAGTTCCTCTCAAAATAGTTGTATTTAAAGACAGCTCGGAGAACGTCTTATAGCAAACTAAAGTTCCCCGAAGGTTGTGTTTATTTGCTTTTGTTTCGCTCTGAATATTTTATAACAACACTCCACAGCACGTATTCTTCTCAATGCACCGACAGCATATGCATCTAGGGTTTTTGCTGTCATTGAATCCTTCTTTCACCGATGCTTTTCTGCAGAGCCTTACGCTACTTTTTTTTCTTGGCAAAAAAATACCCAACGGCAAACAGTGCCAAAACTCCAATAACCAATACCCAGAAGAATCGTGTCCAACTCTTAGATTTATTTTCTCCTGATTCGAGATTTTCCCAAGACTTCTTCTCTTCCTCTAGGTCGAACCAGTCTATCTTGGAAAGGCCACTGCTATTGGCCACCAACATTTCGCCTGTCCTGACCATCTGTTTTTCTCCGGTAGCAAGACTCGTAAATTCTACCTCTCCTTGCACAACCTTTAAGACTGACTGATTTTCAGTCTCTTCTAGAACCAAAGTTGTAGCTTTGATGCCTGCAACAGCTTGGTTCATTGTCACGGACAGGGTGCCGTCCTTGATCATCTTTTCAACATTTAATAAAATCTTTCCAGTCAACAACTGTAGCTTGCTATCCTTCTCCGGAGGTGTATCCAAAATAACCTTGCTGAAAGACTGCATACAGAATGTTGTCATATCTGCAAAGCTGATAATTGCGCTGCTGTCGCTCTCCGTAGTTATAATGCTCCCCACTTCAAGGACCATGTTCAGTTCAGCAGGCTGTGCATCCTTCGGATCTAAACCCGGGGCAACGGCAACTTCACCTGAAAAATCAGCAAACCTAGCACCTGAGTCCCTCGCATACGCTGCAGGAATTATTGTGATAAGATTCAAGAGATCATCACTCTTCAGCTTTATTCCTGAGGAATCTGCTGATCCTGACTTAAAAAACGCAGAGCATGACACTGGACTTGACTTTTTTTCCTTTTTTGCATTATCCGAGCTCAAGTTATTACTCTTATACTCGTAGAGAAAGGTCTTATCTCCAGCAGGAAGTGTGCTGAAGCCCGATGCAAATTTCACATGTAACTCCTCACCATCACTGCCTGAAGGCACTTTCCAAGTGATTGCCCTGGTATCAGTTAAATCCTTACCCTTTTTTAGCCAGCCTCTGATTTCCACGCGTTCCATGATCTCCCATGAACCAGCCCAATCCCCCAATAGTTCAGACTTGCCCATATACAAGGTAACTCCAATTATGGGTTCACCGCCTGGACAATCCGTAGATTGCGACGCTGAAAGTGAAAGGGTAGAAATCATGCTTTCACCCGGCTTCAATTCTGTTGGAGGCACATTCCAGGCTGCCTTGGAATTGTACTGTGCATCGCATTCGCCTTCCTTAGCAAAATAAGTGATATAAACCGTACTATCGGTGACAACCACATTTGGAGAAAAGCAAGAGTTGCGTTCCTCGCACATAACGGTTCTGCTAGGTGTTTCCTTTAATACCCAAGCACCAAGGGATGCCTCTTCTGCAGAAACGGTTACTGTGAGTGAGAATACTAAGAACGCATACAAAATCACCAGGATAGTTATCAATTTGGAATCCTTCGACATGGAAGAAGGGTGTGTTCTTTTATTAATAAACCTTGTTAATTTTATTGAGTTCTTAATAGTGTGTAAGAAAAGGTAAACTATTCCGCAATATGCATCAGCGCAGTAACCGTATTCCAGTTTCTCGTCGTTGCCGTAACGTTTAATGTTTTTTCAAAGAACGTGTTTGATAATTTCGTTCTGCCATAGCCGTTGGGATAAAACAGGTAAATTTCTTTTCCAGAAATAAAAAACTCTTCTGAAGGATGCCTCATGCTGTTGATTTTATCGAGAGGAATTTTTTTGGGAACATCAGATAAAAAAACGACATAGATTCTTCCCGAATCTTTTTTTGCAAAAGGATTTTTGGCAATTATTTTTTTTAATTCTTCTGGCGTTCTTATCAAAACAGCAACATCAAAGCCAAAGTGCTTTTGTATTGCCTTTTCTATTGTTTCTTCTTTTATCGCGGGAGATTGAAAAACAACATTGCCGCTTTGAATGTAGGTTTTTACTTTTTTTAAGTTCAGTGATGCATACAGTTTCTTTAAAGCATCCATCGGTATTTTTTTCTGACCGCCAACATTAATAGCTCTCAAGAGGGAAATGTACGTTGCCATGATTTGCTTATTTCACGAGAAGTTTTAAAGGTTTCTGTTTTTGAAAAATGTAGCCCCTCCCACATATGAATAGATAAACAGAACTCTGAGAACGTCATACACCCTATCGGAGTTCTACCAGAGCTGCAGTGTTTTGTAATGATCATAGTAGACCAAAAACAACCAAAACTCCCAGAACTAGCATTATTACTCCTGCTATTAAATGCAATACCCTGATGTTTTTATCCTTCCACTCTGTTGTTTTTTCAACGTTGGCAAATCCGAAATAAATCGCCAAAGTGATTATTACAAGCGGGAGTACGAAGACTAGGTTGTACAATAACAATATAGGTATTGATGCAATCATTGTTGTCCTTTCCGCAAGTAATCCAAGAATAAAGATATATGGCCCGCCTGTACATGGCAACTCAAAAAGACAAACTACAAAACCCATCATGAACGCCCCGAACGGCGAGGTAACCGCCCCAAGCATCTTCTTGAGTGTCGGCCTCCATGCGCGGGGGATTTCCATAACAAATCCGCCGCCGCCATACCATATAAAATCCTTAATATTAGCAAGACCAATGATTATGGCGATAATGCCTATTAGCTTATAGAACCAGTATGATAATCCAGAAATTTGCAATGCCGAAAATAATCCTAGCCCAAAGAGGAAATATATCAGGTATATCGATATCGTGAATGCTAATCCTGCTTTCAATGCTTTCTTTTTATCTCCTGACGCTAGTAGTGCTCCAAGAAGAATTAACAAGACGGCTATCGCGCAGGGATTTATCGAATCAACAAGAGCAGCCCCAATAACGGTGAGAATGGATAATGCCCCGAGTTTTTCCATTGAAGATTTTGGCCCTGCTGTTTCTGTTGAAGATATTTGTTCAAGTGAAGGGCAGGTTTTTGCATCTTCAGATTTAGCTAAAGAGTCAACTTGCGCTATGATTGGCTGATCCCCAATGAGATATTTGTTGAAGATAAAAACTGCAGGAATCCCTCTTTCATTTTGGGGGATATCATAAGCATCAAAATACTGGTTTAGTAAGACCAAATTTGAACGGTTGTTGTAAACTTCAAAGTATCGCACATTGACAGGGTAATCTGACTGCGATTCTAAATTTCTTATTACGGGTTCCACTTTTGCGCAGTGTGGACAACCGTCTCCATAGAAGAAATAAACACATTTTGAATCCTGACCAAAGACAAAAGGAAGAGTAAATAAAAATAATACTGCAATGAACGTAAAAAATATTGGAAGTTTCATTTTTTCTGGTAGACTGCTCCTCCCTCTATCTTTATGGCTTTCCCATTTACGATTGCGTCAGCTATCTTTTTTCTCGCAGACAAGACTAGTCTATGAAACGTTGGCTGGGAAATATTCATTTTCCTAGCGCATGCCTCTTGCTCCAAGCCTTCAAGATCCTTAAGTCTCACTGCCTCAAATTCATCAACAGGCAATATCACTTCTTCCAACTCCCTCAAAGGCACCCCTCTCGGCTTGAAGTAAGTTATGTGGGGACTGAACGCTATCCTCCTGAACAATCTCGGACGAACCATAATGAATATGTATTCATATCTCTATTTAAATTTTACTAAAAGAAGAATCAAGATAAACTAATTAAACTCTTTCAATCTCCTCTCTATCTCCTGCTTTTCCAGGTCAATATCCTTAAGCTCTGCTTCAAGGATTTTCTTTTGGTCTGCTTCAGATAGAGCAGCTGGCTCTACACATCTAAAACCTCTCCGTCTACCAAAGCCTCTCCCGAATCCTCTCCGCATTCCTCCGTTGCAAGGGCCTAAGCCCCTTCCCGTCAATGACCCTAGTCCTCTTGGTCCTGTTCCATCCATATTTGGCATATGTATCCCTCCCACCAGTTATTATGAATATATATTCATAACTAGTATATAAAGTTTATGAAAAAAAGGGCAGAAAAGCCAGTCTCGGAAAAGGCAATACAAAAAAAATAGAAATCTGGCTCATGCAAGCCTTGCGAGATTCCCATGCACATCAGATAAACAGGGATAGCCCCGCCCGAGGGTATCCACACTATCGACTGATTTTGGAGCTGGAACTGATTTCTTTTTCATATTTCAGGCCTCCGATATGATTGTAAATGCACAGGTTCTTTTCAGGAATATTCCTCTTTATAAATTTAGTAATTATATCACTAATCTTTTGAATTTGACCATAAATAATCAAATAGTTCTTTTTGCGACTTATAATATTCTTCATCTTCTATGACTACAACTTCAGGTTTAAGTGCATTCATTTTCAAGAAAAGAACTTTTCCTTCCTGAATAAAATAAACCACATTTTGATTTTTCATCATAATATGATGTCTTATTTCTGTCGTTTTTGAAAACGAATCATTATTTGCAAAAAATTTCTTTCCAGGTTCTATAATTGCAAATAATTTAACTTTTTTATCGATTCTTTTTTGAGCAAAATTTTCAGGATAAAAAGATAATATCTTTTCAGAAAGTTTATTATTTCCCCAACCATAAATATCTTTTTTATTTAATAATAACATATTCATTGCAGTTCTAATACCTTCAACACCATTAAATTTAGTAATTACCGATTCCGCCACAAACTCTTTTCTAATTTTAATAAGTTCATCGACTGTTTGGGTTAAAATATCTTTTTTTAAGTTTATTTGTTCTAATAAAACATTTGGCTCTACAGCAAAATAAAGTTGTTTTTTATCTTCATTTTTCACAGAAACTAAATTTTTTTGAATAAGACTTTTAATAACATCGTATGTCGTTGTTCTTTTTATTTTGGTTTTTGTTGCAACATCCCAAACACTTCGTGAACCTTCTTTATTTAATTCGAGAAATACTTTTATCTCGTTGTCGCTCAAGCCAATTTCTTTAAGTCCTTGCATATTCAATAGAAAAACAACACAAATATATAAATTTGACGGATTTCGTCAACATAAATTAATATCTTACCTTCACATAGTAGTTATTATGCAACCAACAATCAAATCTTTAGAGCATTATATCTCAAAAGGTTACGAATATGCAATGGGAATTCCTCTAACAAACAATATGAAAGAATTTGACAAAGGCATAATTATAATAGATGATATACTTGACAATTCAAACTATAGAAATGGGAACAAAACACTACATCAAGCAAAAGGATTAAACTCGGCCATACTTACAGGAATAGCTGCAATCTTAAACGCGCAAGAAACTCTTTACAAATTATGTCAAAATACAGATTTTATGCACACGATAAAAGCCCAACAAACATTACTTTCTTTCACTCAAGACATCATTCAAGGAGAATTAATGGACCAAAACATAAAAAGTGTTGAAGAATACTTTACAATGATAACTTTATTCACAGGCAACCACATAGCCAAAGGAATAGAAATGGGACATTACATCGCAAACAAAACCCCTCCTACGGACCTATTGAAAGCGTGTCAGTGCGCAGGAAGAATAAGACAAATAGTAGATGACTTTGAAGACTATTACGAAGAACACCACGAGCCATTTGGAGATTTTTTACAAAGAAAAAATAGACTTCCAGAATTACTTTTTAAAGGAAACAAAACATATGCTAAAGAATTAATCAATAATGAAAAATATGAAGAAGCAAGAAATTATATCTTGAAATTTGAAGTTAGACATAACTTATATGATTATTGTTTGAACGAACATAAAAAAGTAAAAGAACTTGATTCGAGAGCAGAAGAATTCATAGTCAATTATGAAAAAATAATACAAACCTGAAAAAAATAGCCCTAAAAATGTTCGATATAGAAAAGTAGCCCCGGGCGGATTTTCGTGGATTTCTTAGGGGACTTCCGAAGGAATGTCGCCTGCATTTAGCGAGATTTTGGCTAAAATCTCATTCGAACCGCCGTCTACGCATCCAAAGTGCGCAATGATTGGCCGCTACACTACGGGGCTATACAGTAATGAAAATAATAATGATTTATAAAGTTACCCCATGACATGGCCAGAAAGTTTCGCATGTGTTCCTATTCTTTTCAGAATATTATCCCTGTACTTAAACCGCGAATTAAACTTCTCGGCCAAAGCAACATACTCTTCTTTTATTTTTTCAACAGAAGGAACAGGAAGCCCTTTCAACTTATTAAAAATAGAAGGATCATGAACAGCAGCCCTGCCTATCATCACTCCTTGAACACCCATGTCTCTCAACAAAGCAACCTGTTCAGAAGTATGAATGTCTCCATTGGCAATGATGGTTTTTCCTAAAGCAACGCATTCCGGATAAATAGAAAAATCTGCAGGTTCTGCATAGGTTTGCGTTCCATAGCGTGCATGCACTATAAAATAATCTGCGTCAACAGCATCTATCAAATTAAGATACACTTTTTTTTCCTTTTCAAACTTGTTCATGCCCAATCGTATTTTCAATGAGCATGGATAGCCATAATCCTTGACAATAGCAACTAATTTTTTCGTTAGTGCAATTCTTTTCATTAAAGCACATCCTAAGCCTATATTCAAAACCTTAGGCGCAGGGCATCCCATGTTAAAGTTGATGCCCTTAAACTGTTTTGGAGGTTGATATTTTGAAAGAAATTTTTTCAAGGACATTTCTTTGTTTGCAGCTAGCTGAATAACGGTAGGAGTATCATCTAACATTTCAATTTTGCTCAATGTTCCCATATTTCCCTTAGCTAAACCTATGACATGGGTCATCTCTGTAAACGTAAGATCTGCACCGTATGTATGACAGATGCTTCTAAAAGCAGAATCGCTGTTGTCTTCCAGGGGAGCTGCCATGAACTGCATAGGACAAAGAAAATTCTAGTTATATATTAAGGTTATTAAATCCACTCTTTTTTATGGAAAAGTCTGTAACCCACATAAGCAGCAATAATCATCAGACCAAGGGCAAGAACATAGCCGTATTTCCAATAAATTTCAGGCATAAAGCGAAAGTTCATGCCGTACATGCTGGCAATCAGCGTAGGAATCATCAAGATTATCGTTAATGCAGTCATTTTTTTCATGACCACGTTTAACTCTACTGAAGTTTGTGAAAGCTCGTTGGAAATATTCGTTGATTGCAAAAACAACAGCTCAACAACCCGCTCTTTATGGCTTGTTACAATATCAATCTGATGCATAACGGTGTCATAAACATCATCCAGCAGTTTTAGAGTCTCTCTATCCATAGGTATGCCGACTAAGCCTGTTTTAAACGCATAGATGATTTTTGAGCTCTCCCAGAATCTTCTTTGCATAAGGTTAAACTGGTCTCTTAACCCCATGACTTCCCCCATATTTTGTTCAGCGTCTTTGGGTTTGGTCAGGATGCGCTTTTCCAATGCAGACATTTGCCTGTCCATAAACTCTAAAACATCATAATTTGCCCTGATGTCGTCCCTTAAAAATTCATAGAGAACAGTGGAAATCTTCCTGTTTTTTGGGTTTTTTAAGGAGCTGATAATAGTCTGATAGAGTTTGGTGTGGGTTTCAGAAAGATTGTTCACAGCTATAAGAAGACAGTTTTTCTGCAAAATGAACAAAATAGGATTTTGCACAATGTCTTTCTCAAGGTAAAAATCAAGAATGACAAAAATAAAGGGATTTAAGCTATAGCGAACAGAGCGCTTTTCATTGTGAAATCGTTCAAAGTGCTCAGGGTGGATATCAAAGTCGCTTGAAACTTTTTCTATTTCCAGCACTGTAGGCTGTTCAATAAAAAGAATGATGAATTCTGATTTTTTAGGAACAGGATACTTTAAGCCCTGACCCTCTTTCAGGGAAGAACTTACCAGAGTATAGCGAAGCATGTGCATTTTAAGCAGGTTTCCCTATATAAATATTCGTTCCTACTTTCCAAAAGAAACAGTACAGAGCAACGGATAGTGGTCTGACACTTCAAGGTCAAAAACTTTCATGGCAACGTTCATATGCTTTCCGTTTTCGTGATACATGACATAATCCAGTTGTCTTGCAGGTATACGTGTTTTATTAAGCCTTTTATTGGCAAGCTTGTTTTTCTGGGCAACAGTCGTTATTGGCTTTGCATTAGGCAGTTTCAGATAATGATTGACTTTCTTGAGCTCGTCGTAGTGCATGTTAAAATCCCCCAGAACCAACAAAGGGCGGGGAACAATAAAGCAATGGCGTTCAATGGCTGTAAACTGCTGCTTGGTTACCTGCTTATAGATGTTTTTGCTTCCCGGGTCTGATTGGTGCAGATGGGTATTGACAATATCCACTTGCTTCCCGTCATAGTCTACTTTAGTTACCATGAACCCTTTTTTTACCAGCCGTTCGTAAAGTTTATAGTGTTTTGTTGGCTTAAAGATATGCAATTTATTGGAAAGCACAGGCAACTTTGACAACGTTACCAATCCAGAGGCATTAAACAGCTTGTTTGGATTTGCTATTACGGTATATCCCTGCATCATTTTTTTGAGTTTCTTCAAGGATGATTTTGGCCAGACTTCCTGAAGGGTAATAACTTCTGGCTCAAGGGCATGGATTAAATCAAGAATTTTTTTCAGCCTTTTTTTGTTTTGCGATGACAGATGCATAGGCATAAGCCAAGCGTTTAAGTTGAGTATTTTCATAGAAAACAAGAAGAAAAGCTAGTTTATTAACGTATCGTTAAGGGAAGAAGTAAATTGTTTTATCAGTGATCAGCTTTCTATAATTTATCTCTGTTCTTGCACTGAAGCCCTCTTTTGCAATAACGGAAACAAGAACCCTGTCTTCTTTTTCAATTGCTCTTGGAAGTTTAAAGCATATTCTAACAACTTCTCCTGCAACAATGGTGTCCGTATAGGTTGCTGCTCCTCTCAAATGCTGTGCACCATAGTTGTTGGCATACGTCGTATTATAGATAGAACCAGCTGAAGCATCGTTGATTGAGCAATTGATATTATTATTATAGGTATATTCTCTGCTGTCATTGGACAAAGAAACAATAACCAGAGTGTCATTTATTTTTATTTCATCAGAGCCGTAGGGAAGCTTTATTTCCTCATAGAGATAGTCAACGTCGTTGTTGGTTGAGCCGTCTTCTCCGTAAATCTTAATGACATGAATGCCTGTTCCTATGTTCTTCTTGATAACCATGCCTGCAGAATGCGTTTCACTTTCTACAGACCTTACGACATCAAAGAAAACCATGAAAACCACAGCGGAAACGATAATCATTGAAGTAGTTAAAATGAGGGTGCTAATGCCCATTTCACCTTTTTTTGTCATTAGGATAAGCCTCGTTTTGCTTTTTTGATATTCTTAGATGTACTTATTTATATACTTTTCGTTTTTTAGGCAACTAGTATAGAAAAAAGGTAGTTAGTATAGGGTTTTAATTAACGAGTTTTGAATAAATTTATAGGAAGGAGTTATGCAATCCCAAACTGCTTATCCAAAGGCGGATGCGAAAAATACGCCAACACATCAAATGAAGGATCTTTAAGCTCAATCATTTCAAAATTTTTGCGAATAATTAAGCTAAACCCTTTTTGCGATAAATACTTTTTCTTGAATTCTTGATAAGAAACCGTAAAATCAGCATCTCCTAGTTCAGGCCTTGCTTTATCTGGTTTTCTGATTTTTAGCAACTGAAGTTTACCTGCAACAGTATTAACAGGCTGAATTTGAAACAAAGGGCCTGTTGGCGTTTGCTCGATAATCTTCCCTTTTACCGCAGATACAAAATGCGTATATTGTGCATCATTCTGGCAAAAAACACAGGCATAATTAACACGAGCATTTTTTTCAGAAGTGTATGTATCCTTCAGAGAATTTGCTTTTTTTACAATGTCTTTTACCAATCGTTTGAGAGTTGCGTCCATAAAAAGCGGGGAGAGGGATTTGAACCCCCGCATGACCGCTTTCAACAAAACTACTGCAGGCGGTTGCCTTACCGCTTGGCTATCCCCGCGTTTACCCTTGGTGAAATTGATGTTGTTAAAAAAGCTTTTGAAATTTTGTGGGTTTCTAAGAAAAACGGGCCAGGTGGGATTTGAACCCACGACCTACAGCTTAGAAGGCTGTCGCCCTATCCAGGCTAGGCTACTGGCCCACGCTGTATGGATTTAGTCTAAGTTATTTAAAGTTAATGCTTTTAAAGAAATTCAAGTTTTACTCTATCTTTATTCTTACTCCTGCAATAACTTCCCTATCTCCAGAACCAAAAATAACTTCTTTTGCATTGCACACTGCCTTGATATCAGGCAAGAACTGCTCGATGTCTTTATCTACCTCAAGAGTTAATTTTTCAATTTCAGTCTTTAAAGACAGTTTATTTTCTGTTTTATACTTTCGCACTGCACTGATAATTGCAGTCATGATATCCCCTGTTTTTTCCAAAGCTTCATCTGTTTTTCCTATTTCTGGCAATGGCGAAACATGAATGCTCTGCATTCCCTCTTTTTCCTTATAATAACGCTGATAGATGTCTTCTGTAATATGAGGAACAAAAGGAGCAAACAATTTAAGGATTGCCAGCAATACATGATACAGCGTGTATTTTGCAGAAGCAACAGCTTCTTCATCATAATTTTTGGGGTTATACAACCTATCTTTTACAATTTCCAGATAGTTATCGCAAAAGTTCCAGAAAAACTGCTCTGCTATTTTTTTTGCTTCTCCTGTTTTATACTGAGAAAAATAATCATCATAGCTTTTCAGCATTTTGTTAAGCTTGCTCATCATCCATGCATCTACAGGAGTCAGATGAGGTTTTTTTTCTGCATACTCCTGCAAGTTCATAATCACAAACTTTGAGGCATTCCACATTTTTGTTAAAAATCTTTTTCCTGCAACTAATTCTTTTTCCTGAAATGGCAAATCTTCTCCCCAGTTTGCAGTACTTACCCAATAACGCAGAGCATCAACATCATATTTTTTCAGCAAATCATCAGCCCAGACAGCATTGCCCTTGCTTTTATGCATGCCCTTTCCCTTGGGATCAAGAACATAGGTTCCTATGCCTACCTGCTTCCATGGAACTGATTTAAAATGCAGGTAGCTTTTCAAAATAGTGTAAAAAGCCCAGGTTCTGATAATATCATGACTCTGCGGCCTTAAATCCATAGGCGCAAGTTTTTTGTACAACGCTGGTTTTTCAAGCCATCGCGCTGCTATCTGCGGTGAAACAGAACTGGTCATCCAGGTGTCAAAAACATCCTGTTCAGGAATAAAAGTAGTATTTCCGCAGGAACATTTTTTTTCAGGCTTTGTTTCCAAAGGATCAACAGGCAAATCTTTTTTATCTGGAAAAACAGGGTTATGGCATTTTTCGCAATACCAAACAGGAATAGGAACGCCATAAAATCGCTGTCTAGAAATGCACCAGTCCCATTGCAGATTCTTTGTCCAGTCATCAAATCTTACTTTATAAAAAGAAGGATACCACTCTATTTTTTCTGCTTGCTTTAATAAAGCATCTTTATACTGCAATGTTTTGATAAACCACTGCTTTGTTACCATAAATTCAACAGGCGTATTGCATCTCCAGCAGGTTCCAACAGTTTGATGCAAAAATTCCTGCTTTACCAGCAATTGCTTTTCTTTCAACTCTTCTATAATAAGCTCTTTTGCTTCTGCTGTTTTTTTGCCTTGAAACTTGCCCGCAAGCTCATTCATCAATCCATCTGGAGTTATAGAAACTTTCAAAGGCAGTTTATACTGCTTCCACCATTCAATATCTGTTTTATCACCGAACGTGCAAATCATGACAATGCCTGTTCCAAATTCCCTGTCAACTTTTTCATCAGCCATAATTGAAACTGTTTGATTAAACAAGGGAACAATTGCTTTTTTACCGATTAATTGTTTATATCGCTCATCTTCAGGATGGACAAAAATTCCTACACAAGAGGGCAATAATTCAGGTCTTGAAGTAGCAATGCAGATAGTTTCATCGCTGTTTTCCAAGGCAAAGTTGATGTAATTCAAGTTTGATGTTCTGTCAACATCCTCAATTTCTGCCTGCGCAAGCGCAGTGTGATGTTTCGTACACCAAATGGTTGGTTCCTCACTCCTATAACAATCATGCTTTTCAACCAAATCAAGAAATGATGTTTGCGCAACTTTTTGCGCTTCAGGGTCTATAGTTGTATAGAGCAAGCTCCAGTCATAGCTATGCCCTAATGTTTTAAAGACTCTATCAACATAATTTGCCTCAACTTTCCTGCTTTCCTCCAAACAAAGCTTTCGAAATTCAGCTCTTGACAGCTGATTTTTGGTAATCTTGAATTTCTCTTCTACATATTTTTCTGTTGGCAATCCGTTATTGTCAAAGCAGGGAGCAAAATAGACATTAAAGCCCTTCATTCGCTTATATCTGGCAATTATTTCAAACTGGGTATAATGCAATGCATGGCCTATATGCAAATGCCCTGAGGATGCATAAGGCGGAGGAACATCTATGGAAAAAACAGGTTTTTTGCTTTCTTCATTAAATGCATAGATATTGCTCTCTGCCCAAAACGCCTGCCACTGCTGCTCAACTTCTTTAGGATTATAAACCGGAAATTCCATTTGCTGAAAGAACAGAGGATGGTTTTTAAAGTTTGTTTTTTTACGTTAAGAACGATTCAATAGCTCTTGCAGTATCCTTTGTGTGGGTAATCGGAAAAACATGATCTGTGTTTCCGCTAAGCGTTAAAACCTGAACATTACTTCCAAGTGCGTACAGCTCTGACATTCTGGTCAAGGGATTAGGAAAAAAGAAATCCTTCTCGCCTTCAACTATCAAGCAGGGCTGCTGAATTCTTCCTCTTAAATCTTCATAGGAATGCTCGCTCACCTCTCTTGTCAGTTTGGATAAAAGACTCGGCTCAGCCAAGGCATTTTTGATATATCCAAAATCCCCATCCTGCAAGAGACGTCTAAGGCCCTGAAGAATTAAGCTGTATGATGAGCGTGAAGTGGGCAATAAAGGAGCTAAAGCGACAATTTTGTCAACGCTTTGCTGTGTTGCAAGCCTAATTGCCAATGCTCCTCCAAAAGAATGGCCTGCAAGGTAATCAAGCTCTGTTTCTATGCCTGACTGCTGAATAGCCTGATAGGCGAGTTCAACGTTTTCATTCACTGAACGAGGAGGATGAGCAAATCCAACGCTCTTTCCTGACAACCCGTTAATTCCAAAAAAAGTAACATGATACTGATTCTCCAGCTCTGCAACAAACCTTTCAAAATGGCGTAGAGACAGCCCGAATCCAGGAAAAAACGCAACACGTGGCTTGCCGTTTTCACTGCTCTGATAAAGAGGAATTGCGTTGCCTGAAACCAGCATATGTCTTTGATTCATTGTCTCCATAGTACAAGAGTGATTCTCCTCTTTATAAACATTTCTATTTTTATCACTTATAAGTAGTATAAATTCTCATAATGCAGAACCATAAGCAGCAGGAAAAATAACAACATTTAAATATAATTATCTTTTAATATAATTATACAGGTGATCCAATGGAAATAGAATGTACAGTAAGAGACTGGGGAAACTCGCTGGGAATAACCATACCCAAAGAAATTGCCAGAAAAGCTCAAATCAAATCAGGAGAAAAGATAAAGATAGAGATAAAGAAACGCGAAGGACTTCAAGCAATCTATGGTATACTAAAAAAGAAAGGCGTGCATGTCGACGGACAAAAAATGAAAGATGAACTCAGAGAGGAATGGAATTGGTAAGCATCTATTACTTTGATTCCTATGCACTCATAAAACTGCTCGAGGGCGCTGACAGCTATGACACCATGCAGCGTGCAGAAGTGGTAACGCATAAACTCAATCTTATGGAAGTCTGCTTTCAGCTGATTAAAAAGAAAATGCCCAAAAAAGATGTTATGCTTATTTATGAATACTTAAAGCAATACTCCTTTGAAGAAATAGACGACGAACTGCTGTTTGAAGCAATGTACTTGCGCATGCAAAATTACCATAAAAAACTTTCCTATGTCGATGCGCTAGGGTATGTCTTTGCCAAGAAAAATAACATAAAATTCTTAACAGGCGACAATGCATTTCAAGACCTTCCCAATGTACAGTTTATCAAATAACAAAAATTTGCCTTTTAAACTTTAGCGGCGAATTTTTGGAATTGAAAAGCACACCCAAGGTATGAGATATCGACACCTGTGTGCCTTTCAATAACTTTATAAACGGCCAATGGGTTCTGCACAAACTATATAAATAAGCGAGTTCATAAAATACGTTTTTAAGGAGGAAGAGAACAATGAAAAATAGGATAAGCGGAATTAATCAACATATGTTTCATGCTACACAGCAGAGCTTGCGATTACCACAGGATAGATCTTCGATATTGTGGAGAAAGAGAGTTGCTCTAGCACATAAAGAAGGATTGCACAATCTCACGATTATGCACGGACACAGCAATGGGCATAACGGGCACTATGCTGCTGCAACACAATTTGAAAATGCACTTCCAGAAACCGTAGTTGAATTAGAAGCCTACAGAACACAACACGGATTTCAAGGTATGAGCGTTGTACCCTATCACGGCATGGCAATCTTAGTTCCCGATTATTTGCGAGCAGAATTAGCAGCCTATGATTTGCAGAATGCTGACCAGCTTGATGAATTAGACGACATAGGCTTAATCAAACTTGAGCCAGTAGGAGAATTTGTATTTCAAGCAAAACAAACTCCTGTCTATGACAGACCGCTTCAGATGCCAAGCCTTGAGAATCTGCTCTACGGAGAATATAGAGATGCAAGTCCTGTTGTAAGAGACGGTACAGGAAAATTCGTCATGACTCCTTACGGACCTTCAAGTCACGATGGAGAACATGCTTTCGAACAGGCAACAAAATAAATTTATTTCTTTTTAATTTTTATTCCCTGAGGAGTATCGTCAAGGGAGTATCCCTTTTTCTCAATCATTGCGCGTAATTTATCTGCAAGGCTAAAGTCTTTTTCTTTCCTTGCCTGCTGTCTTTTTTCAACTAACTCCA
Organism: Candidatus Woesearchaeota archaeon; assembly: GCA_003599145.1. GTDB lineage: Archaea > Nanobdellota > Nanobdellia > Woesearchaeales > UBA9642 > SURF-58. The sequence continues at coordinate 277,604 of QZIT01000005.1, forward strand.
TAATCTCTTCAGGAACATCAATCTTTTCTTCCTCAATATTTTCCAAACTCAATCCAAAGACGTTATCAAAGTCAAAAGCAAGGGCAAGCTTTTCATCGCTGGATAAATCATCATCCTTTAAAACAGTCCATAAAACTGCAAGCGCCTGAGGAATGTTTACATCATCATTGATAGCTTCTAAAAATTGCTGTTTGTACTTATCATCTTCAGTAATATTCTTAGTTTTTGATGATGCATCTTCTTTTAATTCAATGATTTTTCTTTTTAATGCAGCAAAAGCATTTCTTGCTCCTTCAAGGCCTTCAATGTTAAACTGCAATTGTTTTCTATAGTGAGTATTAAGACATAAATATCTGAAATCCAGAGGATCAAAACCTTTTTCTTCCAATACGCTTATGGTTAAAATATTGCCTTCACTTTTAGCCATTTTTTCCTTATCCAAAACTAAAAATTCTCCGTGCAGCCAGTAATTCACCGATTTTTTTCCTGTTGCTCCTTCACTTTGGGCTATTTCATTGGTATGATGCACAGGGATATGGTCTATGCCCCCGCAATGCATATCAAACTGCTCTCCTAAATATTTCATGCTCATAGCAGAGCATTCAATGTGCCATCCAGGATATCCTTTTCCCCATGGACTGTCCCATACCATGGCGTGGTTTTGAAATTTTGATTTAGTAAACCACAAAACAAAATCATGAGGATTTTTTTTATTTTCATCAACCGCAATTCTTGCTCCTGCTTTCAGCTCATCCTGCTGCAATTTTGCCAGTTTTCCGTAGTCTTTGAATTTCGTTATGTCATAATAGACATTGCCCTCTGCAACATACGTATAGCCATTTTTTTCAAGTTTCTGAATAAGCGCTATCATTTCAGGAATGTGCTCTGTTGCCTTGCAGGTAATATCAGGATCCATAATATTAAGTTTTTTGGTGTCTTTGAAAAAAGCATCGGTATAAAATTTTGCAATATCCCAAACAGAGCGTTGCTCTCTTCTGGCTGCTTTTTCCATTTTGTCTTCGCCTTCATCAGCATCGCTGGTTAAATGGCCAACATCAGTAACATTCATCACTTGTTTTACCTTCAACTTATTATAGAGCAGCATTCTTCGCAGTAAATCAGAAAAAATATAGGTTCGCAAATTGCCAATATGCGCATAATAATAAACCGTTGGACCGCAGCAGTACATGCCGGCAGAGCCCTTATGCAAAGGACTAAAATTCTCCTTTTTCCTGCTTAACGTGTTATAGAGCTTAATCATACCAGCATAGAATAAGGATGCCTTTTTATGTTTTACGTATAAATGCAACAAGATGATTCATGTACTGCTTCCAGTGCTTTTTAAAAGAATGGGAGGCTCCTTTAATCAAAACAAGTTTTTTTGGCTTATGGGCAAAATCATAGAGCTCCAGAGGGTCTTTTGATGCAGGAACCGCTTCATCTGCTGTGCCATGCATGATAAGCAAAGGTTTCTTGAACTTTTTTATTGCAGCAGGGATGTTCAAGGTAAAAAACTCATCATAGAATTTTTTGCTTAATTTTTTTCTATGATAGTATCTTCTATCGCTTTTTAAGCGTGCATATCCCTTCATCCAGAAATCTCGTATTTGCCTGTCAGAAAAATCGTAGTGCACTGCTTCATCGAGCTTGCTGACTACTCCGGTTAAAACAAGCTTTGCTATCCGTTTATCTTTCCAAGCATAAAGTGCACCGACAATGGCGCCAGTAGATTGGCCTATAAGGATAAGGCGTTTAAACCGGTAATGCTTATAGAGATAATCTATCGCAAACTTTGTATCGCTAACCATGGCACTCATCAACATATCTTCAACATTTCCGTCGCTATACTGGCAATGGCTGTAGCTGAATCGCAACGTAAGAAAACCCGCTTTTTCTAAAGAAAACGCAATTCTTGTAGGTGCAGTTCCCTTGTAATGGGTTGGAAAGCCGTGAAGAAAAACAACAGCAGCGTCATATGTTTTTGGAATATGCACCATGCCTCTTAACGTCAATCCTTTTCCGTTCTTGAAGGAAACTTGTTTTTGCATTGTACCATCAAAAAGGTTCACTATTTAAATATTTTCAAAATAGCTTCAATGTTTTCTTTATCCTTGACATAAAATCCCATTCTGCCGTCATCATGGAGAAGAAACGTAGTATTGTCTAGCTTCAACAATTGCATGCTGCCCAATTCTTTTATTACTTTTGGATTTCTTTTCAGAAATGCTTTGACATCAACAGGCTCGTGCAACTCAACAAAATAACTATTCTTGCTTTTGCAAAATCCCATAACATACTTTTTTTTGTGATGCAAATATTGATAATTGCCATCGCACGCAGAACAGTTTTTTCTTTTCTGCACCTTTATTTTTTCTATCGTAGCATTCCAAGCATTGACGACCAATAAGGATTTTTCATAGTCTTTTTTCAGCAGCAGTTTCAGCGCTTGAGTAACCTGCAAAGCACTGACGGCAAACGTCACGGTATTTAACACGCCGTAGCTTTCGCAATCATCATAGCTTATTTTATTTTCAAAAATGCAGTTAAAACAGGCGTCCTGATGAATAACGCATATCATGCCCGAAACGCCGACAGCGCTTGCGTAAATCCATGGCAGTTTGTTTTTCAAGCAGTAGTCATTGATTAAGAATCGCGTCGGAAAATTATCAGTGCAATCAAGAAGAATATCACATCGCGGCAATGTCTTTATGGTTTCTGCAGAGAGAAATGTTTTTATTTTTTCTATTGCAACATCCTTGTTTATTGCCTCTAATTTTTTTTCTGCAGCATCTATCTTTAGTTTTCCAACATCAGCGTCATCATACAAGCTCTGACGCTGTAAATTGGTTATGTCAACAGCATCATGGTCTATCAAAATAAGTTTTCCTATGCCTGCTCTGCACAGTAATTCTGCGCTGACGCTTCCTAATGCTCCCACACCCACAATGCACACTGTTTTTTTCCGCAACTGGTTTTGTCCTTCTTTTCCTATTTCAGCAAGCATTTCCTGACGTGCGTATCTCATAGTTAAAGAAATCAAGGAGTATTTTTAAATATGCTCATCAGCTCTTTTTCTGACAGTGGTTTTTTGTAAAGCTCGTTAACCTGCCACATGCCGCTTTCTCTTATTTTTTGCTTTGGAGAATGCAAACCCAACCATGTTGAAGACGAATGGCAATCTTCACAAAGAGAAACCGTCGAGATGCACTTTGATTCTAAAGCTAATCTTTTTTCTTTTTCTTCAACGGGAATGACGATAAAGGTAAAATTATTCTGGATATAGCAAGTTACTTTTTTTTCAATAGTGCGTTGCTGTTCTGCATCGATAGCGTATTTACCTTTAGCTTCTTTTGTAGTTAAATCAAGTTCCCATGTTTTCAAAAAAGAATTGTTTTCTTTTTTCAGCAACGCTCTGCCAATATTTTTCCTAAAAATGCTCCTGTCCTTATTTTCCATTAAAAAATGCTGCTGCAATCGAGAACGTAATTGATGGTGTCCTGTATGCGTTCCAACACGAACTATTCTATCAGTTCCATGTCTCTTTTCTCCTTTCTCAAAAAGAAGATAAACACCGTTCAGCGGAAGTTCTTTCTCGTTAAAAGGAAACCCGTGCTTTTTTTGTTTTGCACACCAATCATGAAGTTGCTGGCAGATGTTGCTCATGCAATCGCCCGTTTCAAGTATTGCAATTGTTTCCCGATGCTAAGACCCTGTAATGGAATTTTATAGTGGCTTAGCGAAGGAATCAAATATTTGCGATACTGCTCTCCTGCAAGAAAAATAAGCGTGTCATTATGCACGTCTGCGACCTTTCTCAACTGTAAAAGTACTTGTTCCGCCCATTTCTTTTTTTGCGGCATAGTCATCGTGTTTAAGGTAACGTTATACGGTTCAATAGTTTTATCTAAAGCCAACAATCCATATTTTGCAGAGAGAATGAAAATAACATCAGGCTTAAGCGATTCTGCATAGCGCAATGCATACGAGAATAACGTGCTTACATACAGCTCTTTTGCTTTTGCCTTTTTATTCTGTTTTTTGCTTGCGCAGGCAATAAGGACAACATCCATAAAAACGTGTATCGTTCCACTCTATTTAAAGTTTGTTGCATTACATTTATATACCCCTACTTTCTTCTTTGAGCATGGAAGATATTAAAGTCAATGCCCAACAAAAGCATAAGCTGAAACAGCTTGTGAAAGAGTTAGAATCGCATAGAGGGCGCCATACAGAATTAGTTACGGTATATGTTCCTGCGGGCTATGACTTAAATAAAATTATCAATCATTTACAGCAAGAACAGGGAACAGCCAGCAACATCAAAAGCAAGTCAACAAGAGACAATGTCATTACTGCTCTAGAACGGATGATTCAGCATTTAAAATTATTCAAAGGAACACCAGATCACGGTTTAGCGGCATTCAGCGGAAATGTTGCAGAAAGAGAAGGACAGCAGGATTTTCAAGTCTGGTCTGTTGAACCTCCTTTGCCGTTAAAGATTCGCATTTATCGCTGCGATAAGGAATTTATTTTGGATCCCCTGAGGGAAATGCTTGACGACAAAAGCATGTATGGATTAGTTGTCATGGACAGGCGAGAAGGCAATATTGCCCTGTTAAAAGGAAAAACTATTATCCCGTTAATCAATGAAGAATCCATGGTTCCTGGAAAGTTCAGGGCAGGAGGACAATCCAGCGTCAGGTTTGCAAGAAACAGGGAGCTTTCTGCAAAAGATTTTTACAAAAAATTAGGAGAGTACATGAAAGAGCAGTTTTTATTCAAAGAAGGATTAAAGGGCATTGTTGTAGGCGGCCCTGGACCTACTAAATATGAATTTGTCGAGGGAAACTACATCACCAATGAGGTCAAAAAGAAAATTCTCGCTGTAAAGGATGTCACCTACACAGGCATGTTCGGGTTGCAGGAATTGCTTGAACGTTCTGAAGATGTGCTTGCCAATGAAGAAGTTGCAGAAGAAAAGCAAATCATGAGAAAGTTTTTTGAATTACTAGCAACAAGACCGAGCATGGTAACGTATGGAAAGAATGAAACGCTGAATCAACTGCAGATGGGCATTGTTGACACCTTGCTGTTAAGCGAAGAATTAGAAGATGCAGTGATTGAAGAATTTGAAAAGGAAGCTGAAAAAATGGGAAGCAAAGTCATGATTATCAGCATTGAAACAAGAGAAGGAGCACAGTTAAAAGAAATTGGAAAAATAGCAGCAATTTTAAGATACGAAACCCATCAGGAATAAGATGAACGAAAAACAGAAAAATATCCTTCTGATGATGCTTTTTTTAGCAGTCGGCTTAGGCCTTGCATTTTCTGTTGGGGCAGTACAAAACACCTTGCTTATTTGGGCGTTCAATATTCTTGCGGTAATAAGCTTTTCTTTTGCAACCAGCTTTTTTATGAAGGAAATCAACAGGGGATTTCACCTCGTAACCTATGGCCTGCTTCGTTTCATAGCTATGATGGCTATAGGAACTATTTTTTTAAGCTATGGACTGATGTCTTATTTCAGCAGCCATGAACTGGCGAGCAAATTAGCTAATTTCTTCTTAGGCATATCCTTGACCATCATTCCTACGGAAATCATAGCATATAGAAAAAACCACAAAGAGAAAAAATGAACCTCGCAGAGCAGGCATTCCACGACTTATTTCCTGAAAAGGAAATTCCCCAGTGCACTATCAAATATTCTGCTGCATTTCGAGGCTACAATGCAAATGTCAAGTATGCCTATGACCATTCCAGAATACATTTTAGATTATCGAAAGAATGGAAAAGTGTCAGCGATGATATCGCCATCGGATTACTGCAAAGTCTTATGGTTAAGGTGTTCAAGGTTAAAAAAAGAACAGTGCAGATGGAATTGTACGAAAAATTTTTAAAAAACTTGTCAACCTATTCCAAAGTTGAAAAAAGCGATCCTTTGTTAGAACAATCCTTTCACAGGGTTATTCAGGAATACTTTCACAACTTTATGGACAAGCCAAATTTAGTATGGGGAAGCGATAGTTTCAGAAAACTCGGCAGCTATGAATACGCAACAGACACCATCGTCATCAGCACGCTGTTTAAACAGGAAACAGAGCTGCTAGACTATATCATGTATCACGAATTGCTGCACAAAAAACTGAAGTTTGAGAGCAAAAACGGCAGGCAAGTACATCATTCTCCAGAATTTAAGGCAATGGAGCGGAAATTTAAGAATAAAAACATAGAAAAAGACCTTGACACGTTCTTAAGAAAACAGAAGTTTAAGAGTTTATTCAGGTTCTGGTGACCAAAAGCTTTTTAAATATCCCGTTAGTTCTTTGCAGTATGACAGGATCTACAGTGCCAAAAGGCGTGGGAACGTTGCAGAAAGGCAACTATGTAGTTATTGATGGGATTGCAAGCGTTGTTACCGACACCCAGACTTCAAGGCCTGGCAAGCACGGCCATGCAAAAGTTCGATTAGAGGCAGTAGGCATTATAGACGGCAAGAAAAGACAGGTAGTTCTTCCTGGACATGATTCTGTTGATGCTCCTATTATCGAAAAAAAGAACGCTCAGGTATTATCCATAAGCGGAGCCATGGCTAACGTCATGGACAGCGAAACGTATGAAACCTTTGACTTAAAAATTCCCGACGAATTAAAAGATGAATGCGTTGAAGGCTCTACGGTAGTTTATTGGGTCATTCTTAATGATAAGGTCATGAAGCAGATTAAAGCAGAATAGGTATCCTATGGTAAAATTTCCAGAAGCAGCAGCAAGGTTGACGAAAAACATTTTCATTTGCAGAAGATGCAAAAGCAAGATTAGAACGACCAATATGAAAGTGCTTGCAGGAAAAGTCCGATGCAGAAAATGCACTGCCAAAGTATTGCGGCCTATGCGAAAGAAGTAGAAAACTATTTATAGTTGCTTTTTCTTTATAAGGTATATGAGAAGAATTGTAGCGTATATTTTGTTGTTAATTTTTCTGGTAGTGCTAGCAGTCGTGATTATTCAACTTATATAGAACAAAAGATTTATAAACATTCTCTTACCCAACAGACTATGGCATTTATAGATTTTCTTATTCACAATAAATGGATTATTTTGTTTTATCTGGTCATTTTGGCTATCGTCATTATCAACAGAAAAAAATTCGAGTTTCAGGCAAAATTTATTGCATTGTATAAAACCAAGATAGGCATTCCCTTCATGCAGAAATTTGCCGATAAATACGGAGAAGTTATCAGGATTTTTGGCTATATGGCCATGGGTATTGGCTTTGTGGGCATGTTAGTCATCACTGCGTTCATGATTCAGGGAATTTATACGTTATTGTTTCAGCCATCAGCTCCTGCTGTTTTATCTCCTTTTATTCCCGGAGTGCAAATACCTGGAAGTCCTTTAAAGCCGCCGTTTTGGGAATCCATTATTGCACTGTTCATTGTCGTTGTAGTTCATGAAGGCAGCCACGGCGTTGTTTCAAAATTATATAAAATTCCTATCAAAAATACAGGCATTGTTTTTTTCGGCCCGTTAATAGGGGCATTTGTTGAGCCTGATGAAAAAAAGCTTGAAAAGCAATCGGATATTGTTAAACACTCTATTTTTGCAGCAGGGCCATTCTCAAATGTCTTATTGGCAGTGGTTGTCGCTCTTTTATTATTGCTTATTATTAACCCCCTGCAAAGTTCAATGACGACACCATCTGGATTTACTTTTTCACAAGTGCAAGAAGGATACCCTGCAGCGAGCTCTGGATTGCAACCAAACATCGTTTATGACTCCATCAATGGAAAGCCCATAAAAACTATTGAGCAAATGTACAATGAACTGCAGTGCATCATGCCCAATCAATCCATCACCATCAGCAATGCAAATGCATCCTACAGCTTCGTTACTGCAGCAAATCCTCAAAATCCCGAGAGAGGATATTTAGGAATAATGAATATTCAGGAAAAGCAAACTCTGAAAAGCGATACGGCATTCAACAGAACAGCCTATGCAATACTCCACTGGCTGCAAAAATTGTTTGAATGGATCATCATCATCAGCTTAGGCATTGGATTAGCAAACCTGCTTCCTATCGGCCCTGTTGACGGAGGAAGAATGCTTCATACTGCCTTAACAACCGCTATGGGAAAAGAGCGAGGCCATAAAGCATGGGCGAGAATAAGCATAATAGGAGTTATTGTCATTGTTATTCTGTTGTTTGTTCCTATTATTAAAGCTATTATCTAGAGGTGAGCATGGAAAAAAATTACGATGTGATTATCGTAGGTGCAGGTCCTGCTGGAGCTCACTGTGCACGTCTTCTTTCACAGCAAAGCAAGCTGAACATTCTTGTTCTTGACAGAACGCAAGAAATTGGAGAACCAAAGAAGTCTACAGCAGCCACTTTTGAAAGCACTATCAAAGATCATAACATTCCTTCTGAAGTAATAATGCAGAAGACAAACGAATTTGTGATTGAAGGTCCTACGCAAGAAGCAAGATTTTCCATTCCAGGAGTTGTGCTTGATTTTCATCAGCTGAAACATGCGCTTATTGATCAGGCAGTAAACAACGGCATTGATTTAGAAATCGCAACAAATGTTACAGGTCCTCTGATTGAAAATGGAAAAGTTTGCGGAGTAAAATATCATAACTTAGAGGGAAGCGGAGAAATAAGAGCAAACATCATCGTTGATGCATCTGGCCCAGAGGGCATTTTAGCAAGGCAGGTAGGGTTAAGAAAAATCGAAGCCAAGGAACATGCTACAGGGATGGAATATGAACTTGAAAGAATTGACCTTCCAGAAAAAGTCATGCTTTTCAGATTGGACCAGAATTTTGCGCCAGGAGGGTATTCATGGATTTGCTCCTTGCAAGGGCACCAGGCAAAAGTTGGAAATTGCTGGTATGATGCATACTTTCAGTCAATGAAAGGCCAAGGTTCTTCTGTTGCCTATTTGCATAAATGGATGCACGAAGACAAACGGCTTCAACAAACCAGGGCTTTGGAGATACATGCAGGCGATGCTTATTTGACAGGAAAACTGCTTACCAGAACCTATCCTGGCTTGATATGCATAGGAGACAGTGTCTGCTCTATCAATCCTTTAAGCGGAGAAGGCATACGAACAGGGATGAATTCTGCAGCATTTGCAGCTGAAGCCATTCTGAATGCGCAAGGAGACTACAGCAAGGAAAAAATGAGTGCATACCAAAAAAAATGGAATGCCTATGCAAAGGCATGGAAATACAGTTCTTTAATGGCAAAAGTCATTTATCAACTGCCCAATAAAAAGCTCGATACCTTGATAAAAGTCGTGCGGCAACTAGAGGTTAGCAGCATGGAAGCAATCATCAACTATCGCTTTGGCATAAAAGAAATGGCAAAATTAGTCAAGCCTGTCATTCTTAACAAACTATAAAAACAGCAGATTATTCTTTTATGATATGATATCAGTTATCATCGTAGAGCCTGAAACTGCTGGCAATGTTGGCGCAGTAGCGAGAGTTATGAAAAACTTCGGATTTTCAAATTTGATTTTGGTAAATCCAAAATGCAATCATCTTTCAAAGGACGCAGTAGACAGGGCATCCCATGCAAAAGACATACTAGAAAAAGCAAAGGCAACTAAAAGCATTCCCAATCTAGACTATTTAATTGCGACAACAGGCAAAATAGGCACTGATTATAATCTTGCAAGAAGCCCGTTAAATCCCAAACAACTTGCAGAAAAAGTTTCAAGAATTCAAAACAGTGTAGGAATTGTTTTCGGCAGGGAAAGTTTTGGATTAACGAATACGGAAATTGCCCAGTGCGATTTTACCGTGACCATCAATGCATCAAAAAAATATCCAATATTAAATCTTAGCCACGCTGTTGCCATTGTTTTGTATGAACTGCATGCAGTCACGGGAAAGGAAAAAATACACAATTTTGCAGTTATGAATGCGAAAGAAAAAGAGCAGATGCTCAAGCTTATCGATAAAGCCCTTGACAAGATGGAATTTGCAACAGCAGGAAAGAAACTCACACAAAAAAAACTCTGGAAAAGAATGATAGGAAAATCTATGTTGACAAAAAGAGAGGCATTTGCCCTTATGGGATTTTTGAGGAAACTATGAACCTTATAAAATGCGCGGGAGGCATTGTGCAAAACAAGAACAGAGTAGTTTTAGTGCAATCACACAGGTATGAGTATTGGGGTTTTCCCAAAGGCAAAATAAGGAAAAATGAAACTGCACTGCAGGCTGCACAAAGAGAAATTTACGAGGAAACAGGATTGCAAAAGCTCCATTTGGTGAAGAAACTAGGCAGCTATACGAGGCCTACGAATAGCAAGAATGCGATAAAAAAGATCACGTTATTTTCATTTTATGCAGAGGAGAACAAGGTACAACCATTACGGAAAAAAAAGAATGATGATGTGCGCAACGCAAAGTTTTTTTCGTTTTCTCAGGTTCCCAAAAAATTAGGATGGCAGGAAGACAAGGATTTCTTTTTAAAAATTAAGCTGTGAAGTTTTTCAAAAATTCTTTTTTAAATCTTTGAAACGTATTTTCTTTTATCGCTGTTCTTATTTTTCTCATGAGCGCGTTCATAAAATAAATATTGTGAATGCTTCTGTATCTTTTTCCTGCAGGCTCGTTGATTTTGCTTAAGTGATGCAGGTAGCCTTTAGAAAAATTTTTGCAGACAAAGCAATCGCATGATTCGTCGATAGGTTTTTTATCCACTGCATATTTGCCTTTATCCAAATCAATCTTGCCTTTCCAGGTGAAAAGAGAATTGTGTCTTGCATTCATGGTGGGGAAAACACTGTCAAAACAATCAATGCCCTTTTCAACACATAAGACGATGTCCTCGGGACTTCCAACTCCCATGACATAACGCGGTTTTTCTTTTGGCAAAAATGGAGTGCAGTAATTGACTGCCTTGTACATTAATGGTTTTGGTTCTCCAATAGCAACACCGCCGATGGCAACACCGTCAAAATCCAATCCTGCAATAAACTTTGCGCTTTTTTCCCTCAAATCTTTATAAAATCCTCCCTGCACAATGCCAAAGAGCAATTGTTTTTTATCCGAATGATATTTCAAGGATTCTTTTGCCCAAGCATGCGTGTTTATCAAAGATGCTGCAAATTGTTCTTTTGTTGCTCCATAAGGGCTTACATCGTCGAGCATCATCGCAACATCGCTTTTAATCGTCATTTCAATATGCATGATTTTTTCAGGCGTCAAGAGGATGTTCTGTTTGTTAAAAGGATTGGTAAACTGAATGCCCTTTGCAGTAGTTCCCTGCATGAAGCTTTCTCTGAGCATTTGAAAGCCGCCGCAGTCAGTAAAAATAGTTTTGTCAAAGTTCATGAACTTGTGCACTCCATCATACTGCTTCATGACCTCTAAACCGGGTTTTAAGGAAAGAATAAACGCATTGCAGATAATGGCTTGCGTTTTTGCAAGCGCATAATCGTCAACGCCTACAAATTTTCCCACCGCCTTTGTTGCAACAGGCATGAAAAAAGGAGTTTCTACCGTACCATGCCTTGTTTTTAATGTTCCTGTTCTTGCAGAGCCGTGTTCATGAGTTATTTTAAACATACCCATAAGAAAAAGAGGCGTATTTTAAAGGTTATTGTTTTCAACCGTGTTTAGCCAATAGGGGCAATTGGTTCATCAGGAAACTAATCAGGAAGTTCTTCTGTTTCTTTTTTTAATCGTTCTTCGAATTCGTACTGCTTTTCTCCTTCGTGTTTTTCCATGTTTAAGAGCAAAAGCAATTTTTTTGCCATGGCAATCTCGTCAAAATGCACTTTTAACTGCCCTGCATTTTCCCTTATTAATTTTTCTTCGATTTCCTCTGGGGTTTCCTGGCTGACTTTGACTTCTTCAAAATCCTCGCTTACTAATTTATTGGTGTTTTTCATCACAAAAAATGCAGATTTGCTGTAGAGATAGGCAAAAACATCCCTAAAATTGATATCGCTGGTTTTTCCTGTTATTTTTCCATGCAGCCGTAGCAAGACAATAGTGTCAATGAATTCTTTTTTTTCAAGCTTCTGCATGAGCAAATCATAAATGTCATTGCTGTGCTTATGGGAAACATCAAGGTCAACGCAAAAAACATTTTTTACTACAATAGGCTGATAGGTTATTTTGCCGTCTTCATAAAGATAAAAACCACCTGTTTTTAGTTCCTCAAGCTCTTCAAAATTCGCGGGAAATAAAGGACCAGGATAAACAATTTTTCCATAGTCAGGCTCGTCTTTCTCAAAAATATAATGGACATGGCCTCCTGCATAGTAATCGCAATGTTTAGGAAGCAAGCTTAAAGGAGCGCTGTTCATGGATTCATACCCCTTAGGTTTAAATTCGCTTAAGCAGGTGTGAAACATGAAAATTTTGAATCCTTCTTCCTGCTCAATATTTTCCTTGATTAAGTTTTCGTAAAACGTCCTGTCAAGCATGCCTCTTTTTCCTAAAATGCCTGTAATTTTTGCCCCAGAAGCATCTTCTGTAAACTTTAACTTTAATTTTCCATCGTGCACAGAACCTTTGACCACATTGATCAACAATCCTGCCTCTTCGAGAACATCAAGCATGGTTTTCCCCGAAGGAGAAAAATCATGGCTCCCTGCGATGGCATAGACAGGAATATCTTTTTTCTGGAGTTTCTTTAATTCTTTAACAACGAGTTTTAAGCTGTCGATAGGAGGAAGCGCCGTATTGAATAAGTCTCCTGAAATCAGCACAAAATCCACTTTTTTTTCCAAGCAGACAGCAACTGCTTTTGCAAAGGCAATGCTGCTCAATTCCTTTAATTTAGGGTCTCTCCAGCTTCCAATATGCACATCTGCCATGTGGGCGAATTTCATAAAAACAAGGAATATTTTTGAGTATATATAGTTAGTTGTTAGAAAATAAAATTATTTAAAACGAAGCTCTTGCAAAAACAAAAAACATATATAGACGAATGCCTTAAAAGAGGCATGGCAACAAAATTAGAAGTTTTTTTCGTTGTTCTTATTGCATTGATTTCGGTTGTTGCACTTGCTTTGTTTTTAAGAAGCTACGGCCATGATTTATTGGGTGAGGCATTCACAGGAACAAAAACCTGCGGCTGCACTGATTTCTACAGGCCGGTGTGCGGTGATAATTTAATAACCTATGATAATGCCTGCGTTGCTGTCTGCAATAGGGCTTCTGTTTTTTATGAAGGTGTTTGTTAATTAACAAACTTTATAAATCATTTTTTCTTTATGCAGGCGGGGGAAATCATGAGGATACATGTTAAAAATTCTTATAGTGTAGTAAATCCTAAAAAAGCTATCGACAGTTTTGGAACACTGACAACGCCGCACATGTTCACAAGAGTTTTTGGAGAAGATACTTGGGAAGATGGATGGATTGACCAAAGGCATTCCATAGAACTCGATCCGTCTGCATTTGTGCTTCATTATGCAGGCAATGTCTTTGAAGGCATGAAGGCCATAAGAACCGTTGATGGAAACGTCAACATCATCAGGCCCCATGAACACGCAATGCGGTTTAACCGTTCATGCGACAGAATGGTTGCTCCTGAAATGCCTGAACCAGAATTTATTGAAGCAATAGATGCCTTAGTGCATATCGATAACGGATTTGTTCCTGACAGCAATGAAGGAGCCTATTGCTATATACGACCTAATATCATTGCAACGACACCTGCACTAGGATTAAACCCTCCTGCAGAATTTTTATTTTACATTATTTTATCTCCATCAAAGCCTTTTTTTGGAGCAAATCCTGCACCACAGAGCTTGCTGGCAGTTGATCAGGCAAGAGCGCATCCTGGAGGAACAGGACAAGCAAAAACAGGAGGCAATTATGCAGGCTCTTTGTTATTTAAAAAAAGAGCAAGAGACCACGGACATATTGAAGCACTGTATATTGACCAAAATCAAGTTACCGAAACAGGAGCTGCAAATTTTTATATGATTAAAGACGGTGTTTTTATTACTCCACCTTTAAACGGCTTTGAGGGAAAATCAGGAGTTATTTTGCAGGGAATAACCAGGAAATCTATTCTCGAAATTTTGCCTGATTTAAACATTCCTGTATCGGAAAGAGCAATAACCCTTGATGAACTGCTCACGGGCATCACCACGGGAAACGTAACTGAAATGGGCATCATGGGAACAGCTGCAGTAATACAGCCTATAAAAACGATTGCCTACGACAGGGGAACGTACACTGTTGCATCACAACAGCTAGGAACAATAACCTCTGCAGTAAGAAATCACCTTTTGAATATTTACAGAGGCATTGAAGAAGATAAGCATAACTGGCTGCATCCTGTTACAGCTGCGTCGTTATCAATGGTTTATCAAGAACGATAACACTGTGCTCTGCCTGGCTCACTAATCCATTTGCTTTTTCTGGCAATGGCGGATGATCTTTGATAATGCCGAGATTCATTAATTCTTTTAAGGCAAAGCTTGTTTTTCCTAATCCAAATTTCCTCACAAGCCATCGTCTAGCAAAAGGCAATCCATTATACTCCTGAATTTCCCTTAAAACTTCCCTGCTGAAAGGGCTTCTGACAGGTTTATTGGCTACCTGAGCAAAAATCGTTGGATTGCTACTTTCATATATCCAGCCTTGCCCGTTGGTTGCAAAAGGCTCAATCGCAATAACCATGCCCTCTGCTAAAACTGTTTTATCCTTCGTATCAAAATTAGGAATGCTGGGATTGCTATGAATTTCCCACTGATCTAATCCATGGCCTGAAAGATTTTTTATAGGTGTTAAATTATACGCAGTAATGGTTTCCTGAATGGTTCTTCCTATTTCTCCTAACGTAACTCCTGGTTTTACAATAGAAAGCGCATTCTGCAATGCTTTCTGAGAAGCTTCAACAATGTCTTTATGATTGCCTAAATCAACGGTTACTGCAGAATCTCCAACAAAACCATCAACATGGCAGCCAACATCCAATTTCACTAAATCTCCTACTTTAAAGACCGTTGCATCGTCGTGATCAGGGCAATAATGTGCAGCTATATGGTTAACAGAAATCTGGGCAGGAAATGCCAAGCCAGCATTCTTTTTTTTTACAAACTCCTCAACAGCATCAACAACATCCAAAAGTTTAACCTCTGGCTTGATTAAATTTTTTCCATAAGCCAACGCTTCTGCAGTTATTTTTCCTGCCTGTTTGTATTTCTCGAGTGTTTCCTCATCCATGCTTATGGCGATTAATCGGTTGTTTATAAATATTTAGGAAACTTCAAAAAAAGTTCAAAAAGTATAAAAAGACGAGTACAAATAAAAGAATCATGAAAACACATGCACAATGCGGCATTATTCTGGAAAACAAAGAAGGAAAAATTCTTTTGCAGTTAAGAGACAATAAAAAAACAATAGAGTATCCCCATTGCTGGGGAACGTTTGGAGGGGCTATTGAAGATGGTGAAACGCCCTTGCAAGCCGTTATCAGGGAAATCAAAGAAGAGCTTGATTATGATTTAAAAAAACCAGAGCATTTTGGCACCTTTCCTTTTGAAAAATACAGCATTTTTATGTTCAGGAAAGTTGACGCCCAAATAACCATAGAGCAATTAAACGTTCGTGAAGGGCAAAAAGGAGCGTTTTTTTCTTTGGAAGAAATACGAACATTGCCATGCGCCTTTAACTGCAAAGAAATTGCTGAAATCTATTTTAAAACATTCAGCTCCAGAAAGCATGCAAAAAATCATCAATAGTTTTTTTTGCGACAGGCTCTTCAGGCAGCGCAAGGACTTGCAGTGCATCTCTGTATTTGATAGTTTTTGGCTCATCAAACGTTAAAATGTGCACAGGAGCAGATACTACGCGAGACTGCCAAGCAAGCATCCCTGATAAAAGATATTGATTCATTCCCCATGCCGTCCAGTAAGAATGGCACTCAGGAAATTCATCTCCCACATGTGTCATCCAATCTTCCTTTGGCTTGTCTTTCCTTCGCTTATCTCCTCTTGGACAGTCTTGCAAAACAGCCCGATAAATACCCAAATCTCCTGCAATCACGCGATAATATTGCTGCATGTTAATAAACACCCATGAAAACAGTCAAGGCAATAATAAGCAATGCAATGACGCCAAATAACGCTCTTTTTATTTTTTTAAGTTCGTGCATAGAATCACCTTTAATAGATAATGGCAACAACAACACGCTTTATCTGAGAAAATCGCACTCTTCCAGGATCGCTGGTAGGATTATTGTCTCCTTTCAATACAAAATAGGTTCCGTCTTCGTCATTGCCTTTATAGACAACCCTATGGATAATGGTGCCTTCTGCATATTGAGATTTATAGGCAACAATATCCCCTACTTGAATTTCATCCTCTGATTTTGGAACAACTTCAATGGCATGGCTGTTTTCATTCAGCACAGGCTCCATAGAGCCAGTAGCCGTAAACATAGCCCATTCAGGGTCTTTAATGTCCAAAACAACTCTGTTGCTGTAGACTTCAATTTGATTTTCTTTAATTCTGTCTGAAGGTGTTTTTACGACTTGCTCTGTTATCTGTACGGTATTCAAAGGCATTTCCTTATGCAAGTTTGCATAGATGCTTGTAGAAAACACTCCCAAGAAAAATACCAAGATAAGGATGATTATTTTCTTTAGCATATAAATCCCCAATAGAGATAATAGGTATTAGCTCCTTTATAAAGTTTTCTATTTTGTTGTCTTTTATTAGTAGTTACATTAGGAAATATTTATAAAGCAAACAACGATTCCAACAGCATGCTAATACGACATACAAGACCGAGCGACGCAGACCAGATTTATGAACATTTTCAGAGTGCGCAGGTCACTGAAAAAGACATTCCAAGAATGCCTAAAAGAGGATTTTATGAATATCCTTTGAGTTTTAAAGATATGGCTCAGAGAGCAGGCAGTCCATTGTCATTCGTCATGGAAGAATCTGGAAGGATCAGAGGATATGTTTTAGCGTATACCGTACAGCAGCTTTCAAAAGAAGACCCTATACACCAATACGTTGCAATGCTAGATCAAAGTGTCGTTTATCTTGACCAAGTTTTTTTGCATGCTCAGTTACCCTTGCCAATAGCGGGAAGACTATTTGATGTTTTAGATAGTCTATTGCAGAATGAGAAAGTGCCTGGCGTTGTTGCTGCAATTCCTGAGCATCCCTGGAAAAACCAAAGCTCCGTAAGAATGGCTTATGCAAGAGGATTTTCGCCAAGAGAACTTATAACAACAGAGAAGGTTGGCCTGCGCCTATTCACAAAACCCTATTTGCGATTAGACAACCCATTCGAAGGATTCGGAGATAGTGCGTTAGTCTCAACACATTCTTTTTAAAAAGAAAATTTTATATAGCCTTTCCATTAAAATAAAGAATGTTAAAAAAAGGAGGGCTTACCAAGAAAGAGGCAGAGGAAAAACTCGTCCAATTTGGACGGAACGAAATCGAAGACAAAACAAAAGCAACTCCCTTTAAGATAGTATTGCGACAGATTAAAAGCAATTTCATCCTTTATCTTCTTGCTGTTGCCATGCTTATTTCTTTTTCTGTAGGAAAAGCGACAACAGGATACACTATTCTTATCGTCATAGCCATGGTGGTCGTCATAGGATTTATCCAGGAGTACAGAGCAGAAAGGGCCATCGCTGCGTTAAAAGGATTGCTCGTTCCCGTTTCCATTGTCATAAGAGACGGCAACGAGCAGGAAATACCTTCCATCAATATTGTCCCTGGAGATGTTCTCATATTAAGAAACGGCGAGAAGATACCTGCAGATTGCCTCATTTTGGAAGAGCAGGAATTGAGAATAAATGAATCTATCTTGACAGGCGAATCAAAAGAAGTAGGCAAAAAAACAGGGGATGAGGAAAAATACACCGATGAAAACGTCATCTTTATGGGCACATATATTGTCAATGGACGATGCATTGCAAAAGTAATCCACACAGGCATGAATACCAAGTTCGGAAAAATTGCAGGCATGATTTCTGCTGCAGAGAAAGAACTTCCGCTTCAGGAAAAGGTCAATAAAATAGCAAAATACACCGCGCTTTTTGCCATGGTTATTTCCATACTTGCAGGCGTACTCATGCTCTTGAGAATTCCTTTCATAAATGAAGAAGCAATCATCAATACACTGATTGTAGTCATTGCCATGTCTGTTGCTGCATTTCCAGAAGGATTTCCAGTTGTGCTTATGACGACGCTAGCTTCAGGAGCACATAAGATGGCAAAACAAAATGTGATTGTCAATAGAATGTCCATCATAGAAACCATCGGAGAAACAACCGTCATCTGCTCCGATAAAACAGGAACCATTACCAAGGGAGAGATGACCATAAAAAAAGTTTTTGCGGGAAACACGTTTTATACGGTCACAGGAACAGGATATGACGGGAAAGGCGAAATTCTCTACAACAACAAAAAAGCAGAGCTTGAGAAGAATCCTTCATTGCAGCTGCTGATACGCAACGCCGTACTCTGCAACGACGCAATCATTACCCAAGGCGATAATGGCACAGACCTCAAAATCATCGGCTCTCCAACAGAATCTGCGCTTTTGATTCTAGGGGCGAAAGCAGGGATATTCAAAGAAGACCTTTCCTATAAAAGAGTTCAGGAAATTCCCTTCAATTCCGAGCGAAAAATGATGTCGGTCTTATGCGAAGCAGACAGAGAAAAAATAGTCTACTCCAAAGGAGCTCCAGAATACATTCTGAGAAAATGTGCATATATCCAAAAAAACAATGAGATCGCTCCCTTAGCAGAAAAAGACAAGGCCAAAATTCTTGATGCAAACAAAAGCATGACCCTTCACGCCTTAAGAACCGTAGCTTTCGCCTATAAAAAAGTCAGTACCTTTCAAAAGGACCACTTTGAAGAAGCACTGGTTTTTACCGGGCTTGCGGGAATGGAAGATGCTGCACGAGAAGAAGTAAAAGAAGCCATTGCGATGTGCAGCACGGCAGGCATAAAAGTGAAAATGATTACAGGGGATAATAAAGAAACAGCATTGGCTATCGCAAAAGAGATAGGGCTATCAGGAAACTTGATGGAAGGCCCTGAACTTGACAACATTACAGATGATGAGCTCGCCAAAGTAATTAACACTATCTCAATCTTTACAAGGGTCAAGCCTGAACATAAACTGAGAATAGTCCACGCCTTGAAAAAAAACGGAGAAGTAGTGGCCATGACAGGCGATGGCGTTAATGATGCTCCTGCATTAAAAGAAGCACATATAGGGATTGCCATGGGAAAAAACGGAACAGACGTATCTCGCTCGGTAGCAGATTTGACATTGAAGGACGATAATTTCAAAACCATTGTTTCCGCTATCAGCGGAGGAAGAACGATTTTTAAGAACATCAGAAAATTTTCAACCTATCAGCTGTCCTGCACGTTTGCAGAGATGACTATTTTGCTTTTAGGCATTATCCTAGCACCGCTTTTAGGATGGCAGATTCCCATTTTATTAGCTTTGCAAATACTCTTTATGAATCTCGTAACCTCAGATCTGCCGGCAATAACGCTCGGGGTGAATCCTCAATCCCAAGACGTCATGAAAGATGCTCCAAGGAAAAATTCCATGATCATGAATAAGAACTCAATGCTGCTGCTTTTTTTCACCAGCAGCTTATTAGCGGTGTTGGTTTTAGCTTCCTACTTTATAGCTTTCAATATTCTCGGGCAAAGTGCTGGCTATGCAAGAACCGTTGCTTTATTCTCGCTTATCTGTCTAGAAATAGCCTCTGCATTCAACTATAGATCATTTAGAAAAGGAGTCTTGACAAGAAGTTTATTGGTAAATAAACCTTTGTTTTATGCATCGGTCATTTCGCTCATCGCAACGCTTGCAATTATCTTTTCCCCACTTAACAGGGTATTTGAAACTGTTCCGATTATGGCCGACGGTTTTCTTATAGCGGTTGCTGTTTCTTTCATATTGATTATCGTTTTTGACCTTGTAAAGCGAGCGAATAATGAAAAGAAGTTTTTTGACCTTGAGCATATCTAGGCATGCAAAATCAGGCAATGTGCTCTTCCATCACTACTTTATCTAAAACTTGCTGGGCTATTTTCAGAAAGGATGCTTCATCGTCTGTTTTGATAACTGCACCTGCTGCATAAGGATGACCGCCGCCTTCGCCATGCCCCAATAAGGCAATCATTTGGTTAATGATGTCTTTCAAATTGACATCTTCACTATTGCCTGTTATTCTTAAAGAAATTTTCGTGGTCAAATCATCGTTCTGCGCCATGCCCAAAAGATAATAATTTGGCTTGAAATCGTTGTTTTTAGAGAGTATTGAAGTTAAGGTTCCTATCATGGTTGCCATGATGCTTGTTTCTGCGTTGATAATCATATAATTGTCTTTCTTGATGACTATCGCAGAGTTATGTTTATTTTCGCTGAACCACGTGAGTGCGTTCATGATTTCTCGTTTATAGTTGACCAAATGTCGCACTGCCTGCGCTTTCAATTTTTTATCGTTCAAGCACGCGCCAATGCCTAAACTCGCTTTATTCATCCTGCCACAGGCATTTAAGAGCGTTGAAAATTCCTTTGCCTCTTTTAATGGAGACGTATCATTTTCTTCGGTAAGCAGATAAACATCGGTAAAGATATTATCAGGGCGAGGCAAATCTACTCTTTTCATGATGATGCCTGCAACCAACTTTTGTTTTTCCTCATCAGTCAAATCCGTGAGCCTTTTCCATCCATTGCCATTTTTAGGATGAATTCCTAAACTCATTAAAAACTGAATGGCGTTGCTTTCACTTCCGGTAACTCCTGGAATAACCGTATCAGTGCTATATTGCAAAAGCTTTGGCAAAGGCCTTGTTTGCAATCCAAAAAATTTCAATCCTTGAGTTACCTGCATTTTTCCTGATGCAACGGCATCGTTGAGTATTTCTTTGTTCAAATCTGAAAATCCTTCTTTATCCTGAATGTCTCCAATAGCTCCTATAATAGCTATATGGCTCATCTCTGTATTTTGTAATAAGGCCTTGCTGAACAAATAAACAACGCCTGCTCCAGAAATGACCGTAGAACCGTCAATGCCGTGCAGGCATGGATTAACATGAATGATGTTTTTAGCTGTTTTTTCAGACTGGGGAACGTGATGGTCAAGGATAAAAACCGTTTTATGGTGCAAAACCTTATGAATAACATCCAATTGCCCTGAGCCTAAATCCGTAAAGACAAAAATATTTCCGCTTTCTTTTGCAAGCTCTTTCAAATTTTCTTCTTTTAACTGAGGAAGAATGGAAATAGTATACCTTCTATTTTCTTTATTCAGGGCATTAATCATGATCGCTGCAGAGCAAATGCCGTCTGCATCCAAATGGCTTACTACTCTGATAATCTCCTTTTTATCAAGCAATTGAAAACGCCGTGCAGATTCCTCAATCAAGTTCTTAAAAGCAGCATACATGAAAAATCTAATTGATGAGTGTTTAATAAAGTTTTTGGTTGAAAAGAAAAAAAAATTATTCAGTATAGAGTTTTGCCTTTTCTGGGTCGTATTTCCAGTCTGCTGGCAATCTTCCTGACAATTTGTAATATTTTACCAGTCTTCGAATTTTTGATTCGGTTAGCTGGTAGCCTCTCTTGGCAGTTGCATCCTGCTTGTTTTCCGCAAGGTGCTTTTTTACCTGAATTGATTTTTTGATTAACGCCAATAAATCTTCAGGAATGTCTGGCAAGGCGTTCTTTTCCTTCAGTATCTGGCTTATTTTCTTTTTGGTTATCAATTCTACATCGGGAATGCCGTATAAATCCCTTAAGTGAATGCCTATCTGACTAGGCGTGTAGTTCTCCTTTGCCAATTTCACTATCAAAAGTTCAACTTCCTTTGGCTTATACCTTACCCATGTAGGAAGGGCTTTTTTCAGCATTGTCTTGCTGCCGCTTTTACCTTTTGCTCTGCTGTGCATTCGTGCCATATCAAAACCTCCCAGAAATAATCTTGGTTATTCCTGGCATAAGCAAGCTTTCACCGGCTTATCCTTTATAGGAGAAAAAAGAGGGTGTTTATAAATATGCTGATTTTAGGAAAACCGCAAAGTATATAAACCTGAAAGCTCAGAAAAGACGTATAAACTTAGGGAAGAGGTAATAATCATGGGAAAAAAAGCAGAATTGGGTATCAGCACGTTAATTCTCGTTACAGCAACAATTCTTGTGGCTGCCTTAATCTTTGTTGTCTTTTTCGACGTAGTAGGAAGCGTTCAGCAGGAAACAAGGGCAGTAGGCATGAGCATACGGCAGAATGTAGGAACAGGCATTACGGTCATTCAATTTTACGGAGAAGATGCAACAACAAATAATAATATAGAATATCTTTATGAGGAAATAAAAATGCCTTACGGTTCTGATGAAATGAAATTCAACGAAACATTAGTTGTGCTTTCCTTAAACAATGAAAGCAGGGAGCTTACCTATAATACCAATATAGACTGCACAGTTAAAAACACATCTGACACACTTTCTATCTATAACGACACCAATGATGCATATTTTGGAGTATATTGGATGGACGGCTCAGCTGAATTCACCGATGCACTCACGGCAGGAGAAGCAGCAAGGCTTTGCTTCAGGTCATTAAGCGGCATTGAAAAAGACGATAGAATCATCGTAACGGTTTTGACCAAAAATGGATTCAGCTCAAGAATAGACGTTACGCCAACAAAGCTGATGACTGATAAAACGATTTATCTGTATCCTTAATTTTTTTATTTTTTTACAAGTTCTTTTATGTCTCGAAAGACATTTTTCTGCAGAATTTCATGATGATACGTTCCTGTTTTCCAGTATACTTTATAGGCATGTGCTGATTTCTTCGAAGCAATGATTTTATACCGATTTTCGATAATTTCTATTGCACAGCAATTATCTAAAGCGATCGCGACGCCTCCTTTTTTCATCATATTTTTTAAGCTTTGCACTCTTCCTTTTTCTGCGTCATAATGAGGGCAAAAAAGCAAAGGAAAAAGATTCAATCCCTTTACTTTAATCAAATCGGCCTTAGGATTTTTGAATTTCCTAGAATCAGAGTTGCCATATTTAAACCAGCAAATTGCTCCTGCGCTTACGCCGGAAAGAACAATATTCTTTTTGTAGGCCTTTTTCAAAAGAGCATCAACACCTTTTTTTCTCCATAGCTTCACCATTTTTAAAGTGTTTCCTCCGCCAACGTAAAGAATATCTGAAGAAAAAATTTTATTTTTTATTTCTGTTTTGGATACTTTGTTGTATAAATACAGTATATCAACTTTGCAGGATAATTTTTCATACTGCTTTCTGAATAATCTTGCGTAGTTCTCAGAATCATGGCTTGCTGTTGGAATGAACAGAACATGCGGGTGTTTTTTTCCTGAGAGCTTCACTATCTCTTTATCTATTGCAGTTGTCTCTACTTTTCCAAATCTTCCTATTTCCCCTCCTCCTAGAGCAACAATTTTTCCCATAGTGCTGGTCAAGAAAGCATTTTAATAAATCTATCGAAACCGAAAAGTATTTATATGTAGTTCTGAATATCAGAATATTATTAAGAAAAAAAGAATAACTATTTAAATATCAGCTTAAATATACTAAAATAAGCAGAAATTACTGAATTTCAGAAAATGAAAAAATACGCTAGAATCGTGCAGTGTGATGAAAGAGGTCAAATTGTGATACCGAAAGAAGTAAGAACGGCACTGCGCGTTGAAGAAGGCACGGGTTTCTACGTTTACACCATTGAAGATGAAGGATTTCTCTTAAAGATAATTCCTCGCAAAGACCTTGCAGATCATGACAAAATGGTTGAAGAGGTCAAAAAAAATGCTCAAAAGCTGAACATCAAAAAAGAAAATATAGACAAATCGCTGAAAAAAACAGCAAGAGGTAACTTCCAAGATATCTGACGCTTAAGTGGAACCATCGGGTTTTTCTTCTGAATCCCCCAACAACTCAGTTGCCCTTTGGTTTCACTTATCTTTTTTTCAATAACTTTATAAAAACCCCTTTTTTACAGCCACCATGGGGAAGGTGTTAATTAAAAAGGAAAAAAAGGAGTTTATTCCTGAGCTCAATAAAACGGTTATTGTGCAGAAAGCTAAAAAATACCTTATTGAAGATACAGACAAGGATTATGCAACAGAATACGGCATTATTGCACACAAAGATTTTTCAAAAGACAAAGCCGTTAGCAGTACAGGAAAGGAATTTTTTGTTCTGGAGCCTGAATTTATTGATTATTATAAAAGAATTAAAAGACTTCCGCAAACCATTTCCTTAAAAGACATAGGAACCATCATCACGACCTGCGGCATAAACAAAAACAGCATTGTTGCAGAATCAGGAACAGGCAGTGCCGGTTTAACCAGCTTTTTAGCCATGGTGTGCAAAAAAGTGCACAGTTATGATATTGAAGATGCCCATCTTGAATTAAGCAAAAAAACGCTTGAAAAATTGAAAATAAAAAATGTTGTTTTAAAAAAGCACGATATTTACAAAAACTTCCCTGTAAAAAATGTCGATGTTGTATGCTTGGATGTTCCTGAACCATGGCATGCAGTCAAAAGCGCCATGAACGCAGTAAAAAAAGGAGGATTTATCGTAAGTTACAGCCCGTGCATTACGCAGTCAATGGAATTCGTAGAAGCAGTAAGAAAAGAAGAAAATTTATTATATATAAAAACAGTGGAAACCATTGAACGAGCGTGGAAAATTGAAGGCAAAGCAGTACGGCCAAAAAGCGAATTAAGCCACAGCGCATTTATCAGTTTTGTAAGAAGATTGGGGTGAAGCCATGTTAGCATATGTATTAATTGGATTAGAACAAGCAGATGAAAAGGAAATCATGCAAAAATTAAGCAAACTGTCGGAAGTAAAGGAAACCCACATTTTATTCGGAGAATGGGACCTTATCATAAAGATAGAAGCAGAAACAACCGATGCACTGGGAAATTTTGTCATGGATCACATACGACAGTTCAAGGGCATTAAATTGAGCACTACCTTAATCTGCGCAAAATAAATCAGCGTTTTTTAAGAAAAATATTTCCGATAATTCCCAAGACTAAAGCAATGCCTGTAAAGACGCACATCAAGGTCAGTGCATTTTTCACATAGGCAACAAAAAAAGATTCTGGGAATAGAGTAATCAGCAAAGAGTCTGCAGGAAACTGCCAGTTGCTGACAAAGAAGAGTTTATGGAACAGATTAAAGGCAAAATTGAAGTTCAGGAAAAGAACCAGCAAAATAATCAAAAAAATAAGCATATATAATCCTGCCCTGAGCAAAATTTTTGCATAGAGCAGAAAAAATTCTTTCAGCAATTTCTTTCGCTTGTGCATAAAAAAAAAGAAGAACGTGAAAAACAAAAACAGAAGCACGGCAAAATAGAAAATCCACAACCAAACCATTAAAGTTGTTTTGACATCATACATGTGGGAAATTTCATTTTCAGTAAAGGCAAACGTCTGATTGTGGTATTCATAAGGTATCTGCAAAGACGTGCAGTCTGTTTTGCATTTAAAAAAACTGAAAATATTGAACGTTGCCAATAATGCATTATTTTTTCCTATCTCGTCATAGACGTTGTTTTTTTCATACTGATTTGCATAAAACTGCAGGTTAAACGTGGTAAGTATAAAAGGAACCGTGATGATTAAAAGCATGACGGCAATAACAAGAATAGTAACAGGAACGTTAAGAACTTTTTGCTGCTTGCCAGATAATTTCATTTTAGTAATATAATTTTCCTGTGCCTTTTTGTTCCATGTCTTTTTGCGAATCTAATTTGTTCGCCCTCGGTCTATTGGTTTCAGGATCTCTTCTAAAGGTAATCTGCAAGTCCTGAAGAAAGTTGTTCATGCCCTGCTCCATAGGAAAAGGACCATGAACAGTGCCGTTAACTGCAGGCTGTCCTTCAAAAACAACGAGTTCATCGCTTAAATAATCAATGAAGAGCAAATCGTGATCTATGATTAATGCAGATTTTCCTGTCAAGGATAAAAAATCCTGCATGACTTTTGAAAGATTCAAGCGCTGTTCAACATCCATATATGCAGAAGGTTCATCCAATAAAAAAACGTCTGCATCCTGAGACAAACAATAGGCAATGGCAACTCTCTGCAGTTCACCGCCGCTTAATTCATTGACTTTTCTTTCAAATAATGGCTTAAGATTCAATGGCCTGATGATGCTGTTTTCATGATGAGTTATTGCTCTCTGCAAAACAATCATGACAAGTTCTTCGCTTGGCTCAAGATACTGCGATTTATAGGAAATTTTAATTTTCAACGGATGGTTTTTTATTTCTCCTGCAAGAATTCTTGCAAAGCTTGTTTTTCCTATGCCGTTTTCTCCTAAGATGCCTATGCAGTTATGTTTATAGATGACTCCTTTATTTGCCTTTAGCGTGAAAGAGCCTATTTTTTCTTCAAAATCTTCCCACGAAGTGAGCAATTCTTTTTTTTGCGCAGTATGGCTTGCCTTTGAAGGAAAGCTTATGGGTTTTTCCCTGAAGCGCACATTTTCTTCTTTGAGATAGCCCTGCAGATAAACATTGATGCCTGCCTTTGCGGCCTTTGGCTGGCTTACGATACCATACTCAGCTTCATTTCCATACAGCAAATGCACGGTATCTGCTAAATAATCCAAAATAATTAAATCGTGCTCAACCACCATGACTGCAGTGTTTTCATCTGCTAGATTTTTAATGAACTGCGCTATTTTCAAACGCTGTTTAATATCTAAGTAGCTGGTTGGTTCATCAAAAAAATACACATTTGCCTTTTTCAAGACCGTTGCAGCAATGGCAACTCTCTGCAGTTCACCGCCTGAAATATTCTTAATGTCATGGTCAAGAACAGCAGTTAATTCCAAAAGCTTTGCAATGGTGCTTAATTCTTTTTTTTCGTCTGCCTTTTCTAACAGCTGTTTAACGGTTCCTTGAAATTGTTTTGGTATGGCATCAACCTGCTGTGGTTTATAAGCAACCTTGATTTCTTTTTTTTGCAGTTTTTCAAAATAAGACTGTGCCTCTGTTCCTTTGAAATAATTGATGACTTCTTTGTCATCTGCAGCTGTTTTTCCTAAATTTGGCTTGATAATGCCTGCGAGAATTTTTACTGCAGTGCTTTTTCCTATGCCGTTTCTTCCTAAAACACCGACTACCTTGCCAAAGACAGGTGTTGGGAGATTAAACAGGGCAAATCCGTTTTTTCCATAGCGATGAATAGGCTCTTTATCGAGAGATTCAGGCAAATTGACAACAGCTAACGCATGAAATGGACATTTGTTTACGGCAATGCTGATGCCAGAACCGCATAACTCTTCGTTGATGGCCACTTTTTTATCTACGTCAACGTAAATGCTTTCAATGCCCTGCCTGTTGTCGGGGTTTACTTTCATGCATAAATACCCTCCACATCCAACAGGATTGCATTTTTCTTTCTTGACTACTGCAATTCTTTTTGCCATGGTTATAAGAAAAGAACTGTATTTTTAAATGTTTATCTTCTGTAGGCGTTATCGTGATGCTCAAAAGATAGCAAGACTATTGTTTTTGCGTTTTCATCAACACTGAAAATAAGAACAAAGCTTTTAAGAATGTGAACTCTTCTTTCTCCTTTTAGCGCATATTTCAATGGTTTATAATGAAGAGGATTTTGAGAAAGTTCTTGGATTTTATTTCTTATTATATTTTCTAAAACAGGGTTCTTACTGGATGCTTTGGCAATTTGCTTCTGACAGTAGGGGTTATAAGCGATAGCATAGGTCATTGTTTAAACAGTTCATCAACAGACTTCATTTTTTTGGTGTTTTGATATCTTTTTTCAAGTTTTTTGAGATAGTCTTTTTTAAGAGGCAGCTCATCAACAGGGTGCCAGTCTATTTGTTCACAGAATAACCAGTCAGCATCAGAAATTTTTTTTGTTTTCAAATATTTTTCAAAAATGGCTTTCTTTTTTAATTCTTCACGGGCTATAGCACTCCAATTAACCCAGGGAAACTGCTCTATGCGCTGCACAATAGCTTCTTCAAGGGGAAACGTTATGCTTACCATGTTCTAACTCCTGGAGTTTTTTGATAATAGCCTGCTTGGCGATTTCAGGCCAATAAATATGAGGAAGAGTATCTAATTCTCTTTTTAAGTCTTTGGGGATTGAAACCGTAAATCTTTTGGTCATTGTGTTAGTAAACGTAATTACGTTTAAATAGTTTTCGAATTAAAGTATTTTATTACTCAATAGTAGTTAAAAATAGAAACATTTAAATAGATGTTCAAAATAACAAAACCATGGATGACGAAGAAAAAATTCCTGCAGAGGAAACGTTGCTTCTTGCGATAAATTCTAGTGATCTTGATGCGAGAGTGTTGAACACTTCAAATCAAGAAATAACACTTCTCCGAAAATTTTTTGAGGTTGCAGGAAAAGACGAAGCAATTTATGTCGTACAAGTTCCTAGAAGGACCGTCAATAAATATCACAGGCTTAACAAAACAGGGTTTAAAGCAAGCGGTGGTACGTTAGTAGATTATGCACCGGCGCTACATATCCACGTAAGCGAAGATGAACTGGAAATTGGAACCTTAAAAGACCCCGAGTCTGATGAAAGAATAGGCGGTGGCATTTATTACCCTGAAGACGTATTAGATCTAGAAATTTTAAATCCAACAAAACTCACAGGATATCATATGAGAATCGTTATGGATAGAAGAACAGGGATATATACGCCTATACCTGAACAAGGAAGCAAACTTGCAGGCAATAGTGTAGGAGCAAGAGATCTTATCCCTCTCCAAAAATTTCGGTTTGGGAGTGTTCATAATAGCCACTTAACAGATGAAGAGCAAAGAGCATTTCAAACAAGAACAGAGGGACGGGAAATGCCTTATTTCAAAAGAACAGAGCCAGGTTGTTACAGAATAGTTGATCCGAAATTAGATTCTATAGATTACGCTCCAGAGTACGTTGAACTTTTAAAGCAATCAAGAGCTGAAAGAGCTAATCTAAAGAGAGATGGCATGACAAGAGAAAAACTCAGTGCACTGGTGAACAGTTCATTGCTGCATACTCCAACTATAGGCGGCAGCGATAAATATAGAATAGCTGCGCATCGCGTTTTGAAACAGATACCTCAGGAACTACCTGTAGAACTCAATATACAGTATATTCCCGTTACACAAACGTAATCTTCTCAGTATTTTCATCACTAATAAGTAGCTACAAAAACGAAACATTTAAATATCCGTACTACTCTATCCTACTCAATGAAGTACAAAATAAGCATCTCTGTTGATGAAAAAACCTTATTAAAAATACGAAAAGGCATGTTAGAAGGCAGATTTAGAAATAAATCCCATGCTTTTGAATACGCTGTTGAGGTGATGGAATGAACCCTGCAGTACGTCCAAAACTTTCTCAGTACACTATTGAAGATTTTATAGGAAGAGGAAGCTGGGGACAAGTATGGAAAGCAAGAAGAATTACAGACGGCTCTACATGGGCATTGAAAGTTTTAGATCTTACCCCTGAAGCAGAAAAACAATTAGCCCACAGAGGTTTGACTGTTCAGGCAGTGTGGGATAAAGAAAGTTTGGGAGGATATACTACCACGCACACTCATTTAACACACGGATTTATTGACATAGATAATGGCATGCAGTTCCTTGCAGAAGAATATGTTAACCGATTTTTATCAGATTATTTAAGAGGACACAACATTCCTGATCTTAATGAAACCGTAAAAATTGCAGAGGGCATTGTTTCAGGATTAAGCATATTGCATAAAAAAGTAAAAAGAGTCCATGGCGATTTAAAGCCGGATAATATAGGCTATACTCATGATGGCATCGTAAAGCTTACAGATTTTGGAACATCAACTATCGCAAGATACATTGACAATACCGTAAGAGACAATATGGGCTGCTTATACACAAGAGCACCTGAATGTTTTAGAGAAGGAAGCCATCCTACTGAACGTTCAGATGTCTGGTCATTTGGCTCATTGCTGTATAGATTATTTACAGGAAAATATATTTTTCAGGATGAATTAGATAACGCAAAAGACCCTGCAAGATTTTATGAGCAGATGGATGCAGATATAGCACAGAAAGTTATTAAACAAAAATTGCAGCATGTTCCTAAAAAATTCAGAAATCTTCTGAAAAGATCATTGCAGTACCAATCCCATGAACGATATGCTGACGCTGAAGCATTGCAAACAGATTTAGACAAAGTCATTGAAATGCTTGACAGCAAAAAAGCAGCATGGAACTATACAAAAAGAGCATTACTTCCAACTATGGGAGCATTGGCGTTCGGTACATTAATGTATCTGGCAGCAACTCATGAGCCTTCAAAAATTGAAATGCCAAAAGTAGAACTGGTAGGTCCTGCATCTGACATCACTACAGAGCCAGCATTAGAATTTACACGAGAGTATATCGAACTTCCAAGGGCAGTTCCGCAAGAAGACAATGGAACTGCAAGAATAGTTACGAATAATAAATATGTTGCATATCTTATGAATACCTATATGAAAACAGCAAATCAATTAGATATTCAAGAAATAGTTACAGAAGAACAGTTCAAGCTGTATATGGCGTATACAACTCCTGAAGAAAGACAGATGACCGTGCGAGATTATCATCCTGTTGCAAAAGCCATAGAAGTTGCCCTTAATAAAAGCCAGATGGTTGATGGAAAAATAGATTTAGAGGATTTCTGCACGATTGCAAGAGTTGGAGAAAACCAGTGGAATCAAACAAGAAAAGCAGCAAACAGCTTTGAGTTTGGCAATTATATCAACGCACAGCGTTTTGCAGGCAACGGCAACTTTAATTATCCAATCATTCCAGAAAAAGAACAGGAATTTATCAAAACATGGCTTGCTCACATAGAGTAAGTTTCTGATAGCAATATTGCCAGTACAGGACTGGTTCCTATCTGTATTAACCTGAATAATTCTCGTATATGGGAAATGATAATGGCATCTTTGCCTTTCGTTAAAGCTTTTCTGCACGCTTCCTGATAGCTATTTTTTTGGCTGTTGATTTTATGGATATATGCCATTTTTTTAGTGTAAAAGGCATTGTAGAATAAATCAAAGTAAATCTCTAGGTCTTTCAATAGTTGAATAATCTCTGGATTTTTCTTGTAGTTTTTTTCTGCATACTGGTAGAGATAAAAATAAGCATGCTGGATATGCATTAAAAACGTCAGTAATTCCCAGTTTAACATCTGCTGTTTTGCAAGCTCTTTTTGAATGCTTCTCCTGCAGAATAAAACATATCTATCTGACTGCAGGGTTAATTCTTCTATTTGCTTGAAATTTTTTAAACCAGTTTGAAGGTCATTGATGGTTATTTTTTGCGTTTCCTTGATGATGAAAAAAGTCCTTTTCAATAAAACGTCATATTTGTTTTCCTCTGGCTCTGAAATGCTTTCCAGCGTTATTTTCTGGTTTTCTTTTTCGGTTATTTCAAATCCTAAGAGCAAGGGCAATTTTATTTGATTTTCCGTTATCAACCCTTTTAAAATGATAGTATCAAATCCTGCTCGGTAGGCATGGGTAAGAATGTTTTTGAGGTCGTGCTTGTTTTCTTCTGTTATTTCTATGGTTATTTGCTTTTTTTCTTTTAATGTTGCATCGATGATGAGCCCAGTCTGGCTTTCTTCAATGGAAATTTCATCGCCTGCCTTTAACCCTTTGCGGTCAATCCATTTTTTAGGCAGATAGATGGTAAATCCAGACATGCCCTGCTTGATAAGCTTGCGTTTCATGCTCAAAAGAAGCTTTATTTATATATAAATATTTCCATTTTAATATGAATAATATCATTCATATCAGTTAAATATTAATGCTCAATAGTAACCACCAGATAGTAATAATAATAAAAAAGGTGAAATGAACATGATGCCAAATCCACTAAAAGTAATGGTTATCGCTGCAGTAAGCATGGCTGCATATATAGGAATAGGTCAAATTCGCATCAATGAGTACAAAACTACCCACAATACCAGCGCCATAACATATCTAGAAAATTGTTATGACTTTCCTCCGTCCAGAGAGCTCAACAGAATGACTATTCAAGGTACAAACGGATTATTTGAGTTTACAGATGAGAAAGATGAAACCAACATCAGCTTCGCTCCAGGAATTGATTTTTTAGATGACAAACTGGAAAGAGTTATGGCAAAAAACATTAACGGCACGGATAGCTTTGTCTATACCTCATCTGAAATTGATTCTACAGCATATGGACAGGAAGTTGCAAAAATATTCGAGAATGCAAATAAGACGTATAACACACTGAGATTAAAAATAAGGTCAGAAAAACTTAGCGCACAAGAAGAAATCAGACAAGCAAATCTTCAATGTGCCCAAGTAAACAAAGCATACATGCAAAGTTTAGATTCATTAATGAGGTGAAAACATGCACGAAGATGTAAGAATACCAACAACTATTGACGGAAGAATATTTCAAGATGAAAAAATGTACGTTGCACTGAGAAACTGTGAACGTGAACATCACCGTCCATTATTCATGACTGAAGTTGCAGAAGCACTATCAATGAGTCAAGAAGATTCACGACTCTGGAGACCAGGCATTACCACTCCGAGTGTTCAGGTAACAGGAAAAACAAATAGAGGCAATAACGTTGTTGTTTTTGCACATATTCCCAATTACTTTTCTAAACCTAAGAGCATTCAAAGAGCAATATCCAACGGGTTGGTTGATGGCGCAGGACAATATCCTCAATGTGAATTTGAATATCTTTTGAGCAAAGAAGATGGAAAAAATGTTTTTGTTGTTGATTACACTGTTTTAGTAGACGCATCGCAGAAAATGTATGACTCATTCAATCTAGAAAAACACCCTATGGTTATTCCTTTTTTGGGAGCAGCAGCAGAACAGTATTTATCGAATGCCAGCAGTCTAAAAATGAGAATAACATTCCAACAGGATTTACATGAAAAGCCATACGCTCGTTTGTTGCAAATCAGCACTGTTGAAGATGATATGGAAGTATTAACAGTTCATGAACTCAGTGCAGCACACCCTCTAGACGGAGCAGGAAGATTTCTAGCAAGAAAGCCAAGAAGTTTGACGCCTTTGGAAAGATTAGCAGGAAAAGGCACTGATGTTGGAAGAGGTTTGATTGTTCTGTATTCAGAAGCATTGGATGATGTTCAGTATCAAAAATTAACCTATAATCCCCCATTAATGAGATCAAGGAGGCAATAAAAATGGAAACAACACAACTACCAATAAGTGCACCAAAAAAAATTGAAGCAATGGTGCTTGAAGACAATGTTGTCAATATGATTAAAAACATGGAACATTCTGGCTACAGGCCATTGTTTATGCCTGAACTTGTTGACGCAAGGATCAGTACAGGAAGGAACAATCCTGTCTGGAAAGATGTAGCAACTGCAAGCATTAAAGTAACGGGAGAATCAAGACATGGCAATTACGTCGTTGTTTATGCCCACATGCCACATCCAATGCTCATTGCAGACCATGTAAGAAACGGGTATGATAATAACCAATTCACTCAGAAGTTTGGAATACTCAATATGCCCACTGTTCTTTTTCAGCAACTGCTTGACAAAGAGGATGGAAAAAATGTTTTTGTGCTTGATGCAACTACTGCTGAACAATCAGTTCCTGAAAAAGCAGATATGCCTGGAATAGGAACTATAGAATTAAAGGTTGAAGATGCAATCAAACATCCATTAGTTATTCCTTTTTTAGGCGGATGTGAACGAGCAGAAAAATACCTTGCAAAACATGCAAAAACTGCAGGAAGAAGAATTTCCCTTTACAACACACCTGATAGCAAGTATATGGGCAGTTTTCCTATTGTTCGTTTTCTTTCCAATGCCGCATGGCATACGGGAAGCTTCGATGACAACTGGTATAAGCCAAGCAACACGCATCTTTGGATAGGTGTTCCTAAAAGCTACAGCATAAAAGGAGATAACGGAAAGCTTGTTTTGCAACAGGGTGAATGAACATGTTACGAAACTTAGTTAACAAATCATTGGGAAGAACAAAAACAGTTGATGAAATTATTGTGTTTAACCAAGCAATTGAACTGCTCAGAGATAATGAAACAAGTGAACGGTATTACCAAGATGTGCATCATCAGCCATCAAATAAGACCAGAGGAAATTTAGCAAGTCAGAGTGTATTACGAAACAGAGATATTGTTGAAGACAGACAAATTCAACTATATGGCGTTGTCTTAGCAGAAATCATCGACGCATTCAAAGCAGTAGCATTTGATGTTGCAAGCAAAGGCGCAGCATACAACATGCCCAGATTTACGTTTGATGAAATAAGACACCGGTGCTATACTGGAGATGACGGAGAGCAGCATTACATCGATTATGTTTCAGGAAGGGCAAGAAAGCATCATAGAAATGGCAGTTACACAATCATTCCTGAAAAGACTTGCTCCATTGATTTTTTGGTGAGAAGAGGGAGATAAAATGACTGATGTAAAAATACCCATGACTATTGAGGGAAAGTTATTTTATCATAGCACTACTGAAGGCGCGTTGAGAAATATTCAGTCTGTGCAATACCGACCGTTGTTTATGCCTGAAATTATTGATGCAAGGATTGCTGCTGATGACACGAGTCCGTTGTGGATGAATGGACTTACCGCTATGAGTGTGAGTGTTACAGGAAAAACAAAAGGTGGCAAGGCAGTTGTTGTGTATGCTCACGTTCCTCATTATTTTAGCAATCCTGAAAATGTTGCGAACACTGTTAAGGCTGGTTTAACTAATGGTGCTGGACCTTATGATGCCGTTGATTTTCGAAGATTGTTGGATTTGCAGGATGATAAAACCGTTTTTGTTGTCGATTATAGTACATTAAAGACTTCTGTTTCAGGCACTATCGAAGTAAGTGAAGCACTGAAACATCCGCAAGTTATTCCATTTCTCGGAGGAAAAGAAAGAGCAGAAGCCTATTTGGAAAAACACGCAAAAGTTGTTGGAGACAAAATAGGAATCTTCCACACAGACCTTGCAAAAAAGCCACTCGGCAGCATGCTATTCGTCAATGACCGGTATGACAGTGGCTTCCTTGGTCATCTCGTTGAGATTGGTCTTAAGAACTATGGTCCTTTCGTTGGGGTACCAGTAAGCACCGCAGACGCCGTGAAAAAAACAGGCTCTTTAGACAGCGCGCAGTTCTTAGGAGGCTCAAAATGAAAACACTAGCCGCGATTGTTTTGGCAGCAGCGATTACGGGCTGTACGAATGTTGAATATGATGGAAATTTGGTAAATCCTCAAACAGGAAAAAAAGAACATGTCTCATATGAAAAAACAAAAGCTGTAAATGTTAAGTTGGATGAAGATTTAACAATTACAAGAGACGACAGCACAAAAATAGTTTTTGACACTTATTGGATTGATGCTAACAAAGTAAGTGAAATAGAAGTAACAACTCCACATACTAAATACACACTTGAGATGTGTGAATATCCTAAAGAAGAAAGGATCATCTTCCAGCAATCGCTCAATAATTATCGTGTATGGATAGAGCATGCAAAACAAGTACATGAAGACTCTGTGCGCAACGCAGAACGAGCGCGTGCAGATTCTATAAAAAATTTCTTCAGAGACGCATTACAAAGGTGAACAAGATGAAATCATTACTCATAGGAACACTAGTAACAGCGCTTGCAGCAACTGCAAACGCAGGAAACGTTCAAATAGAAACAAGAGCAGACTATAAAGAAAAAATAGAAATGCAGAGAATACGAACAAAGGCAATTACAGACCATGTAACATTTACTTTAGATCAGAATTTTACTCAAGCAACAAAAAAAAAAGATGAATACAAAGCATGGCTTTCAGGAAAAGCAAAAAATACCTATGTAGGTTTTGTTATCCAAGGTGATTGCAATGTTGTTGATTCAATGGACCATAGAAGAACCGATATTGGTTTATTTGTTTCTCAGCCTGTAGGAAATACTGCCTATGAAGGTTTTATTGCAACCATTGTGAAAGATGGCAAAAAGCCGATGTTATTTTATCAAACAGCAGTAAGAGCAAAAGCAGACATTGTAGGAACCATCGTGCAGGATAATAATATTCCTGTTACGTTGCACAATCTTGATGCAACGCTGTATGCAACATGGAATAACAATCCTGCTATTGCAGGCTTGGGAGTTTTTCATAGTTTAGGAAATATGGAAAAAGTCTATGGCGGTTTAGGATACAATGACAGTACCAATACAGGATTGGCTGTTTTTAATTATCAGCTTTCTGAAAAATGTCTTGAACTTGACGCAAGATTAGGACATGGCAATCCTTCTGGAATTGTTTCAAAAGCAACCATGAATTACTGGAATGAATTAAACGGTGTTGGTATAAGAAAAGTTGGCCAGCCATATACAAAATCATTTTTAATGGATGCAGATGCAACAGCTCGATTGTATCTTCTTGATGATAGCTATGAAGCAATGGTAGGAAAAAAGTTTGGAGATTTTAGAATAGGCATGGGCATTGCAGATGACCATATAGCAATGCATACAGCAACGTCTTTCAACATTGGCAAAGGAACGCTGTATGTTGAAGGGCGATTAAAAGAAAGTGAATCAAGAGTATATGTGCAATATCAGCAAGGATGGTGATACTTATGAGAATAATTGTTGATGAAATGGACCATGAACAAATGGCAGCAATGCAAGACTATATTAAACGCGATCTGAAAAGGCCCAGTTTTAAGCATAGCCAGTTTACTGCATACATATCTGCAATTGCAGGAGTTGAGGCTAGAAAATATGATGCAAGAAGAGACGAAGGAAGCAAGGACGCTGCGCAGATATACAAAGGCGTTGAAATAACCGTTGTTGAGGAAGAAATAGCTGATACATCGGGAAATTTAGACAAGCTTCTGGAAATTCTCTGGAAGAAAAAATGAACTGCACACTATGCAACTATCGATGGAAATCAAGAGTTGAACAGCCGAAAAGCTGTCCTCGATGCAAAAGAAGATTTGATTATTATGGAGGATAATATGGCAGACATTACAAGAATACTGAGAGAGTTTGAAAAAGCCAGACAAGAAAAATGGCTCGGGGCAGCGTCATATGCCAGCCATCGAGAAGATCAAACTTCGTTGACAGAAGAAGATGTTCGATTATTGGAAAACAATGCACGGTTGGGATTTCATAGCCATGAACTGTTTACCTATCTTCGAGAAATTAAGCAACCGCGAATTGCAGTAAATTATACCCTTGCAAGGCCAAAAGCAATCATAATACCTAAAGAAGATGATTATAGCATGCTTCAACAATTATCGAAAGCAGGTGATTTATTGGCAAATAAAATCGAAGTGTTTTTCGAAGTGTTCAAGCCTGTTTACGATGCAAGATCGAGAATATGCAAGTCGGGTATTATCAGAGAGTTAGTAACGAGAACCATGAGCTTTGACACATACAGGGCTTTGTATAACGGAGAAAGGCATTTGTTTTATGATAACCAAGGACCAGTATGCCTGCCCAACATTCCAACGCTGGATTACTGGATGCATTTAGAAACACAAACGGAGACAGAACATGAACGCAGATGATTTGTTATATGAACTTGAACAAAAAGCAGAAGATAAAGCAGATTTTCTACGCCATCGCAAACAGCAAAGACAATTAACTCCTGAACTGGATAGATTAATTGAGAACAATCCAGAAGTTTATGGATTATTTCTGAAGTTTGAGAAAGTCAAATATGAAGTATTTCACGGACTTGCACAAAAAGACCCCTTAGCACAAAAAATTGTTCAGCTGGCAACTGAAGAAAATCTGCCAGATTACAGAACGAGAGACTCTGAGTATTTGGGAATTCTTCGAAAATTGGTAGGGAGGACTATGACGTTGCAGGAATATAGAAAACTCTTTGATGGCAAGCAACCTGCGTTTACTGCAGGAGAACGTATGGATACTTATTTCTATGTTGCAGCAACTCCAAAATTAGCAGACCTCATTGACTTGAAAACGCAGGTGGAAAAATGAAAAACATAACTCCTGAATATATACTGCATAAATCAGAGCAGTTGTATGCAAAAGCAAGGCACATGCATAAAGTAGCATCTGCAATGACCTATCAGCATTCTATTTCAGACGAACAAAACCGTATTGGTTTGCTTGCAGAAAGCGCCTTTGGAGAATCCGCAATTGACTGGATTAAAAATATCTACGACTCTCCTATGTTGGTAAGCTGCAAGAGAGCATTGCGAAGCATGGCAAAAAGTGGAGACCCTTTGGCAAACGCAATAATCGCTTTGGAAACTGACGATACGCTGAAAGGCATGAGATTTTTTGACGGTATTGCCAGCTTGCTGCATCAAAAAACAGTTAACGACGGTAAAACAGCACAGATTATGTTTAAGCTTTTAAATAGAACCATGAAACAAGAAGAATATGCAGCATATCTGAACGGCACTGCGTGCATTGGAGAATTTCTTGGTTATACCGTCTATGTGAAAGAAACCAAAGAACTGTCTGATGTTATGGATATGGAAACGCAGGTGGAAAAATGAGCGATCTCTAACACTTAAAAATATGACAACCCACGGCTTTATCGGAACAGGAGTTATTGGAACAATGCTGATGAACAGGTTTAAAGGCAAAACCATCATTTCATCAAACAAGCCAGAAACAAATCCTGAGGTGATTAAGCAGTCAGATATTGTTTATCTCTGCGTAAGGCCTCAGCATTTAGAAGATGTTTATCAAGATTTACAGGGAAATCTAGAGGGAAAATTACTCGTAACAGCTATTGCTGCAGTGGAATGTGCTTCATATTATAAACAGCTAGGAGACATACCATTAATAAGAATAACGCCATCTCTAACAAATATTATTCACGGTTCAATCTTGGCGCATTCTGGAGTATTCGTCACTCTTGCAAATAGAGCACAAATGTACAATCGTTTGGCAAGAATAGCAACCTTATATGAGGTTTCGGAAAAAGAAATGGACGCTTATGCACATCTTTCCAGTTGCTCTCCTGCAGTCATTGCTGCCTTTGTGAGAGAGTATATACGCTCAGTCAATGGCATTGACGAAAAGAAGGGAACAGACATCATGGTTGATGCTTTACTCAATACTGCATTGCTGTTAAAACAAGACGGCTATAAAATTATAGATCAAGTATGCACGAGAGAAGGCATCAGCAGAGTCGGTGCTGATTTTGTAAGCACATTTCCAATGCAATCATTGTCAGATGCACTGCATGAAAGAATGCAGTATGTAAAGGAGAGATTTGGATGAATCTTGAACGTTTGCTCATAGAAACAGGCATGGGATTTGTTTATGGGTATGCTGTTGGAAGAATGATTGATAGCTCTAGTGGATTTAGGAATGAAAAAGCATTAGCAGAAATTGATGCTGCATTGCAATTGGAAAAGCAAGATTTTTTAGGAAGATGGTCTGATAATAAAAAACATCTCGAGTCAAAACGTAAAAGTTATACGAGAGGTGATTTTTTGTTCCCTCCTTTCTATATACCGCCTTTGTTTGGCATAGCAGCATATGAGGTGGTCCAGTTTCATAATCATAAGTTTCTTAGCGCGGTAATAACTTCAGGAATTGCTACCATAGCAACCTATTTTGGAATAAAAACAGGAAACTGGCATGGACGATGGAGTAGGCATAGAAGAGTTTTAGAAGAAAAAGACATAAAACAATTGGACACCTTTATCTATCGATGGCAAATTAGAACCATGAATGACTGCTCTGAAGCAGAAATGCAAAAGGCGATGTATGAAATGCAAGAATGCGGTAAATTCCTTGTTGAAAAAAAGAAAAACCCTCAACTTGAAAAAGTCGTTGATGCAAGAATACTGGAAGGAATAGAATACGCTGCACTGTATACTTGTATTGAGCAGGCATTGGAAAGCAAAAGTGCCGTAAGCGTACTGCCTTTAAACCAGCATTCCTATACAAATACTATCTTGCTTATTCCTGATGACAATGAATTGACTGTTTTGAATATACGTTCAACAGGAGTTGACAAAATACAGGATGAAACCATGACTGCAACCATAGGACAGCATAGTGTAGAGCAAGAATTTCTTCCTTGGAAAAACGACATTCATGCACTGATAACTTATGCAAAAAAGGATGCAGCTGTTGTTTTGGTTACCGGAACTGCACCTTGGCATCAAAGATATATGATAGGGCTGAAGGATGCAATTCGGCAATATAAAAGCGAAGTGCTTTGAAACTGTTTCGGCAATAGGCGTAAAACTTACAGAGTTATGATAAGCAAGCATAAATAACTGAAAAATCTCTTCTCAGAAATAAAAAACTTTATATATATGACTTCACAAGTCATAGGAGGTACGTATGAACGTGCTTATGGATAATATAAGCATCTTTTACAGTCAAAACGTGAGGCTTATCAAATCATTGATGAAAAGAGAATTTCCAGAGGAATATCCCGAGGTATTCAAATGGAAAGTGCAAATGCTGTATTTCGATGGAAAAGCATGGATAGAAATCTGCAGGATAGACAACTATCTTCATCAACAGCAAGCAGGAAGCCACATCCATGAATATAAAAAGGAACAGGTTGCATGGGTGCCTTTAACATTTCAAGAGGCCGAAAAACTCATAAAAGAAAAAAGTATGAAGATACTCAAGGAAAAATTTAATCAAATACGTTATTTAAGGTGAAAACATGAACATAACTATTGTCGAATCAATAGAAAAATATGAACAGCAAATCAATAAAAAAATAAAGCAAGGAAAAACAGTAAAAAACAGCATGGCAATGACTCCTGAAACCTTTGCAAAAGTGTTCAGTCCTGAACGCATAAAGCTTCTGCAGAGGATATACAGAAACAACGTCAAAAACATCTATCAATTAGCAAAAGAGTTAGATAAACCGTATGAAGTAATCTTCAGGAATATCAAGTATTTAGAAGGCATAGGCTTAATAGCCATTGCTGAGAAGAACCATAAAAAAATTCCCTCTGTTTTGAATCCGTTTTCTATAAGCCTCTATGCGCAAGAACAGGTAAAAACATAAGTTAAGATATTTTAACCACTTCTCAGTAATAAAAAACGAAACATTTATAAATACCAGAATATGTATAGTTTATGTATAAACTGAACAGTGGTAAATAATGAAGAAATTCATACTCACCAAAAAAATTGCAAAGCATGGCTCTCAGGCTATTCTTGTTATTCCGAGAGCTTTGGAAGGCCAGTTAAAACCTAAAATGCTTGTTCAGGTTACCATCGAGGTGGTAGAATGAGCCTCGAAAAAACAACCAGAGACAGCTTTGCTGCAGAAGTCCAAGACCATAAAGCAGTACTGAAAAAGGCATTCAAAAAAGACTTTATTTTCAGCGATGAAGTTACTCAGCATTTCTTAAAATATGTTCTCGGAGAAAAAGCATACAGACAGTTTCAGACAGACGTCATAGCATCTTCTTTAGATGATATACTGGGTAAAAAACCTGCTGTTTTAGAACAGATTCAGGCAATTATTCAGGATGATCCCTTATACCTTCCAACAACAGAAGAAGTATTAGCAATACCAAGCAAAACTACAACACAGCAGCAGGGAAGATTATTCAAGGTAACCACGTACTTACCGCAAAACCTGTCCATGACCAGTTTTGTTAGACAGTACTTTTCAAAATCAGATTTCAGAAGGGCAGCAAATATACAAGAATTGCTTTACGGATTAGTGCAAGACGGATTGTTAAACATGCCCAATTTACCTCCAAGATATGTAGACAAAAAAAACTTGCTTATCAGCCATCCCTTTTTAGAGGGAAAAACATTGCAGGAAACCTTGCAAAATTGCAGTGATGAACAAAAAAGAGATTATGTAATGCAGGGCTTAGAAATCATTGCAGAAAACAGCAAATTAGGACAGTTTATTGACAGTGCTCCTACAAGAAGAAATTCATTATCCCTTTCTATTCAAATAAGAAACATGTATCTTGATATTTTTAAAAATTTAGTGTTGAAAAGAGCAAATGGAAATTATCAGAGTGAACCAGATATAGGAGAGTTAATAGCAAACTATGATAGAACCGTTGCTTCTGTTTTAAAAAGCGAAAAGATGTATTTCATGCACGGAGATTTATTCCCTGTAAACTTAATGGTCCAGCAGGATACTTTAGTTCCTATTGACTGGAACGATGCAAAATATGGTATTGTGCAAACAGATATTATTAAATTACTGTCAAAAGCAGGAGTTTCAAAACAAGAGGAATATGATTATTTGGAAAACGCGCATGCAATGTTGCAAAAAAGAGGCTATCATACAGATGTACAGCACTTTATGCAAACCTATCATCTGGTTAAGGCGCATGAATATCTCATCATAGCAATGCGCCATGCAGAGCGTGCAAACAAATCACGATTAAAAAAAGGCGTTCACGCCGTTGATTTTGAAGACACTGCAAACCTGTATTTTACAGAAGCCTTGCAGGAATTAGATGCATTAGGAAAACAGCCATTACGTTCACAATTAGAAACTATTTTAGGAAGATTAACCCAGGGACAGGTAAGGAAATTAGATACTGCTGAATATGAAGCAATAAAGCAAAGAGTGAATCCTTCTCAGCACAGCTCTCATTTTTTCGTTGCAGATGAACATCAGGAGTATACAGGAAAAATGATTGCTGACTTAAGGCAAAAACAAAAAAGAAAGAAAACGGCAAAATGGATTACTGCGGTTGCGGCAGCAACAGTCATAGGAGGTTTATCTGTTTTAGGATGGCAAAATGATATTATTCCTGAAATGAAAAAATCCATTTATCATGAAGTAAGAGAGCAGATGGAAACAACAGACCCTCTTTATAAAAATGGTTCTGAAGTGAAAGCAAAGTTCAAAACAGGGAAGTATGATATAACGATGAAACTGAGAAACATCAAAGATGAAAGAATGTTTGGCGTTTGGCGAGAAGCAAACCCCACAAAGCTTACTGTTTCCAGAGAGTATTATCGAAGCCTTTTTCCCATCGTTATGGGAGAAACATCCATCGTTAACGATGTTGCGAAAGAATTTGGTTTTGATGAGCGTTTATTATCCGCAGTAGCAAGAGCTAATGTT
Organism: Candidatus Woesearchaeota archaeon; assembly: GCA_003599145.1. Classification (GTDB taxonomy): domain Archaea; phylum Nanobdellota; class Nanobdellia; order Woesearchaeales; family UBA9642; genus SURF-58. The sequence continues at coordinate 320,708 of QZIT01000005.1, forward strand.
CAGTATGATGTCGACAGTGCCCTGAGCAGAGATTTTTTCACTTTAGGGCTGACTAATTTACCTGTACGAATAATCCAGCTGTATGGCATAGAAGATGAAGAAAGCATCAGCAAATTCAGGGACAAACTTAACTATGACGACAAAGAAAACTTAAGATTTTGTGCAAAATACTTAAGGGATTTATTTTCACAATATGCTATTGATGGAGAAGAAGGCGCATTGCTCGTCAATTATTACGGAGGACCTATGGTTTGGGCTGAGGCTCAGAGATTAGCGAGAGATAAGTTAAGCTCAAGGATGCCTCCAACAGACAATGTCGAAGCGATGATGGAAAACAGGAATAAAGTTGACGAACAGGTATCTTTATACGAAAATTACAGAGAATTTTTGCCCTCTTCAGTCAGATTAGCCGTTGATGTCACTTTGGCGTTGGGAACGCCAGAACCTGAAAGATATGATTACCCTACAGGAGTTGAAAACTGGACTGACAGAGAAAAAGCGTATGTAGGAAATCCGTTTGACCTCAGCAGAGACATTATCAACACAAGATTTCATTATTCAGACTCAACAGCGTATGCAACAGATATAGATGTCTTAAGAGATGTCTTATGCAGGTATGATGCAGTGGGCTGGATAAAGGAAATCAGCGATGAGAAAAAGATTGATAGAAGAATACTGAAAGGCTTGATAGGATTAGGCTATAGAGAGTATCCAAACGATAAACTAACGCCCTATTATAAAGAACACGGCTTTGTTGGGTTAGTTCCTCAAAAACCAGAAATTGCAGGAGTTTCAAAAGAAAGGCTTGCAGGAGACCATAGATACAATTTAGAAGTTGCCGCAGACAGGTTTACTGAAATTTATCAGCAAGTGTTACCTCAATACCTTAAAGATCACACAGGCATACGAACAAGTCTTGACAGTCTTGATGCACAATATGAAGCAGCTGCTATTTTCATTACCAATGACCCTCTTGCAAAAGCAAAGGCAGAAGCAGTAGGAAAAAACAGATGGTGGATTTCTGATTTAGAAAAGCCCTTTAATGCAGCAGTTATGGCCTATAGCACAGGCAGAAGTATCGGAGAAGAAAGGCACCATTAAAACATAATTGTTAATTGGTTTCCCATTAATTTTAACGTTTGAAATGCAAGGTCATGGATGTAATCAATGACATACACTTGCTTAATATCTTTTTTTCTTTCACTTAGGGCATCTGCTTTTGCTCTTAAACTGTTAAATTTTTTTGCAAGGGCAACTGCCTTTTCTGGTTTTGCATCATAGAACAAGGCATAATAGTCGTTGAATAAGGAAAGTGTATCCTGCAATAAAGCTATGCTGTCGTTGTCAAAAACCACTTTTTTTGCCTTGACATAGCGCACAAACTCTTTTATCTTATCTCCCAAATCTTCCAATCCTATAATAATAGTATACATGACTGCGGTCTTGTCAAATTCCTTGTATCCTTTTTTGTTTAAAGTTCTCAGACAGTAAAAGCAAAACTTGTTGATGTTGCTATCTATATATTCAACATGCTCAAGATTGGTTTCTTTTTTCTTTGCAGATGCAAGTGTTTCTTCAAGCATGGATTTTAAGAGTAAAAAAATTCTTCTCAATAAATTGTCAAATTCTTCTGCTGAAGACGTAGAAATCTCCTTTATCTTGCAGACGTTTTTAGATTGGTCAACAATTTCATAGCCAACTAAATCATTAATCACTTCTTTTTGTATGGTTCTGATTAAAGCAGGGTCGGTAAAATGAACGTCAACCTCATCATAGCCTTTCAGGTAAATGCCGACAATAGCTCTTTGATGCAGCGGTGTTAAGTGAGAAATATCTATTTTTGCTGTTTTGTTCTCCATGCCCTTTTCTGTATAGATCTCTAAAGCAGTTCCCCTCTCTTCAAGGTTAATTTCATCGCCTTTTTTCAGGTTAAACTGCTTTATCCATTTGCTAGGCAGGGAAACCATCATGGTTGCAGCGCCCTGCTGCACTAATTTACGCTTCATGCAAAAGGGAAAGTAAAGCGAATATATAAACTTTTCTATTTGATTATATACTTTATACTAATATATATACTTTAATAAAAATGTTTATATCCCCAATAGTGTTCACTACTATCAGATGAGAAATCATCGGAGAGGACGAAACATGAATACCCTAAAACACATGAAACTAGGAATCATTTATGGATTAACGGCATTAACGTTGGCAACAACGGCAAATGCAACAGGCATTTTTTCAGACATTAAATACAAAGTCAATGATGACCAAACTGCTGAAACAAGGCAAAGACTTAACTTAGATTTGCCTCTAGGCCTTGAAATAAAGGCATTTGCAGACACTGACTATGACAGCGAAGGTAGCGTTACAGAAAAGACTGCAGGCGGATGGATTGCCAAAGGAACAAGATTAGATCATGATAGTTCCTTGACTATTGACAACAAAACCTACTTGAAAATAAAGCAGAACGTTGCAGATACAAAAAAGAACTCAGTAATTGTAGGAACTGATTTTAACTTTGCAACACCAACCTTTAACGCCTATGTGCTTCCTGTATGGAGCGAAATCGCAGACAATGAAGTGCAAAACAACTTCATGATGGGCATTGCAACGCAGAAAATAGGAACAGGTTCCTTGGAAAGCGGAGTCATCTATGAATGGAACAAACATAGTGATGACAATAAAGGTGCCTATGTCATTGCAAAGACAGAAAAGCTTGGTGTTAGCATGAGCGAGTATGTCTATGACCCTATTGTCAGTGTTGCTGCTGGATGGCAGAATGAAAACGTTGGATTTATGGGATGGACAGAACATAACTACGACAATAAAGACTTTAAATTGACTGCATTTGCTGCACAGCATCCTGCAAGCGTTGTAGGAAAAGAAGGAATGAACACCTTAGCAAACGTGTTTTGCATCACCCAGCCACCTGAATTAGATCCTTACTTGACCAGCACAGGAAGAAAATCCCTTGATGGCCTTGCAGGAAAGCTTGTGATAGAAAAGGTTAGCGATGCATGGAACATAACACCAGAAGTTGCCTATAACGCAGGAGACCTTGCTATCATGATGGGCTCAGTGCTGAAAGACGGCGAGTATGATGCCATGACTGCTGCAGTGAACTACAGCAAAGGACCAGTGATGGTTGAAGTCAAAGGCGACACGCACAAGAACTTTACACTGTACACTAAAGTTACAGGAACTTTTTAATTTTTTTATTTTTGGTGAGAATATGAAAGAAGAAAAAAAACCGATATTACTCGAAGGAGATTTAGGAAACGCTGTTGCTGAAGCATATCGAAGAAGAGTTCAGGAAGAGTTTCCCAACCATGCAGTATTGACAGGTTTAAAATGGGAAGGTGGAACTGTTCGGTATGCAAATACCTATTCCCTTGTTTTGCTAAATCAAGTTTTGCACGATTTCGGATACCAAGTAGCAACATTAAGAGATATTGAAGACGCCATGGACTCTCAAAACTCTCTTGTTCCTCAAATATTCACCTATCAAACAGGTATTGTTCTCACTCGAGAACCATCAAAATCCGCACGGTATCTTGTTCGAGAACTCGGATCTCGAATAGGCGTTTCCTATGGACAAAAATTAGAGCTTCCTCTTATGATTTCTCTCCAAGATTTGGAGCTTATTGATGATAAAAGAGCAATGTTTGGCTTAACCTTTTACCTCCCTTCATATGCAAAGGTCATACCTGCTCCTGAATTCAATGAAAAGTATCATCTACATAAGTTTGGGGATGCAGATCGTAATGGACTGCCTGTTCTCGATTCTGATGGTAACCGAACATTACACCTTAAACCAGCGAAAAAAACAGGTTTGTATAAAGTAGAAGTTCCAAACAAAGATGCATTGTTTGCAAATGACGAACGATTGGAACATGCTCAAAGAAATTATTGTGTAGCTGTGGTGAAAAAATGAAAAAAGAAAAAAAACCGATATTACTGGAAGGAGATTTAGGGAAAACTGCGTTTAACATTTATTATAGGAAAGCGCAGTATGAATATGGAGATAATCCCTTATTAAAAGGATTGCAGATTGATAATAGCTCAGGCATTGTCAGAAACGCCAATACGTATGCACTGGCATTACTGAATGAAGTTTTAAGTACAACTGAACTTAGTAGTTATAGATTAGTTAGACAAGGGGAAGTTGAAGAGCTCATAAGAGGTTCAGAAATGCCTTTTGTCATGAATATTCAAACAGGGATTTTAGTAACCAGCAATCAAAGATCTGAAAGCGAACATCATTTGAGGGGAGCTCTTGAAGAGGGAATAAGAGGTCATTTTTCTTACGTTCAACTACCTCCTGTAGTAATTCCTATGCCTGAAGTGTTTTTAGGCATCGATAAAGAATCACCAACTGGCATGACTTTGAAACATTCACCCGGAGAAGGCTTTGTCATTGCACCACAATTGGATATGCACTATGATGGATATACGTTTAAAGAGTTTGACAGTCGAGGATTGCCTTTGCTAGATATGCACGGAAAAAGAATACTTCATACGTGCCCTAAGGCTTACACAGGACTCTACAAAGTGCATGTTGAAAACGCACATAGTTTGTATGCGAATGACCACAGATTAGAACATGCAGAAAGAGACAACGTTGTTCTCGTGGTGAAAAGATGATAATCAACGCTAACTTATTGGAAGGAGAGCTAGGACAAAAAGTTTTTGAAGAGTATCAAAGAACAGTTCAAAATGAATTTCCAAATAGAGTAGTATTGGAAAGTCTAGCTTATGAACAAGGCATTGTCAGAAACGCAAACACGTACTCACTTATCTTGCTGAATAGAGTTCTCGAAAACTTCGGATATCAACTGGCAAACTTAAGGGATGTAGAAGACGTCGGTAGTAACATAAGTCTTCCATCAATGTTCAGATACCAAACAGGCCTCGTTATAAATCCATCAAAGGCAAAGCAATATTTGACAAAAGATCTTATATCTCAAATCCGCGTTCCCGATGGACGAAAATTACAAGGGCCTATAATGATTTCATTAAGAGATTTAGAGCTCAAACTGGATGGCAAAGCGAGTTTTGCTTTGGCATTTGCTCTCAGCCCCTTTGCAAGTACCTTTGCAAGCATCATACCTGCTCCTGAACTCGATGAAAAATATGACGGATATACGTTCTGGAAAACAGACAGCAATGGATTGCCTGTTCTCAACATGATGGGAAGAAGAACATTGCATACCAAACCAATTGGAGAAAGCACAGGTTTGTATAAAGTAGAAAGCCAAATATCCGAAGCAGACAATAAAGCACAATTATTTGCAAATGAAAGCAGATTAGAATATGCATGGAATAATCCTGCTGTTGCGGTGATACGAAAATGACGCTTTATAAGAAAAAGACGCTTTACGATAACGTACTATTCTTAGAAAAACTAGAGAGACGCATAGATGAATCTCTGCATTTTTTAGCTACAAACGGATATGCTATAGAGCGCAATCCTATTGATATAAAAGAAGCATCAGATAAGTTTTTAGCAGCCACTTTGCATTTTGGTGAGAACAGCGTTGTCTCTCGATTGCGCTCTGGAGAAAGGCTGGATAACATTGTCGATGAGTATATTGGTGAAAGAAAGTACTGGCATTTATTATTTCACAAAAAAGAAAGGCAAGCGTATAATGCAAAGGTTGATGAGCTTTCAGCCATTATTGATGCTGAAGACCTGAAAGTCACGACGCTTTCTCCTATTGTTATGGGAGTTGTAGGGCTTGTTACCTATGGCTTGGGCGCGCTAGTGGGTACCAGTTTAATTGCTGAATATGCATCAAAATATGAACAAGGAAATGCTCAACCTATAGACACTTTAGAGACAGGATTAAGCTTGGCAATACTCGTTGGCGTTTTGTACTATGCGACGAAAACCATACTCAAGGACCTATCAAGCAACAAACCTATACGAGAAAAATTACAACCGCAAATAGATAAAGTGCAGGAATATCTACCATAAATTTTGCATAATTTTATAAAGCATTTTATGTTACGTTCTTCATGCACGGTTTCATTGTTTATCCAACCTATAGAATTATCGATAACAAAGCGTTTGTGTATCTATTTGGACGGTTGGAAAACGGTGAGAGCTTTCTTACCATTAATGAATGCAAGCCGTATTTCTACATAAAAAAACTAGATTTGGAAAAAGCAAAAACGTTGGCGAAATTTGAAACAGAAGAAAATCATTTTAAGAATTTTGAAGGAGAAGAAGTAATCAAAATTATCCTGACAGTTACGTCTGACGTTCCCATAACAAGAGATTTGCTTCAAAGCAAAGACATACCGACCTATGAAGCAGACATCAGGTTTATTTACAGGTTCATGATAGATAATGACATCAAGGGAAGCATGAAAATAACAGGAGACTACAAAAAAGGAGACTTTGTCGACAGAATCTATGAAAATCCAAAACTATCCGAAAGTGATTTTTTTCCTGAATTGAAAATGCTTGCCATCGATATTGAAACCGATGCAAAGCAAAAGGAAATTTACTGCATTTCTCTGTATACAAAAACGCATCAGGAAGTATTGATCCACAGCAATAAAAAATTGAACAACGCAACATCCTTTGCAACAGAAAAAGAATTATTAGAAACCTTCATCAAAAAAATAAAAGAACTTGACCCTGATGTCATCACCGGATGGAACGTCATTCAGTTCGACATAAGAGTTTTAGAGGAAAAATGCAAAAAATACAATATTCCCTTTGTTCTCGGCAGAACAAGAGAGACTGCAACGTTAAAAATTTTCAATGATTTTTTGAGAGAGTCAAAAGCAGATATTCCCGGAAGAATGGTCTTGGATGGCATTCACTTAATTAAGACATCATTCATGCAGTTAAAAGACTACACACTAGATAATGCGGCGTCAGAAATTCTCGGAGAGAAAAAATTAATAGGAAAAAAAGACAAGGGAAAAGAAATTGAAGATGCCTTTAGAAACAACCAGCAAAAACTGGTTGATTACAATTTAAAAGATTCAGAATTAGTCTATAATATCCTTGAAAAAACAGGAGTTGTCAAACTAACCATACAACGTTCCTTATTAACAGGACTGCAGTTAGATAAAGTCAATGCAAGCGTTGCAAGTCTAGATAATTTGTATCTGAGAGAAACGAGAAAAAGAAAAATTGTCTGCAACAACAGCCAGTTTTCTGAAAAAGAAAAACCCATCACAGGCGGTTTTGTCAGGGACAGCATGCCTGGCTTATATGAGCATATTGTCGTGCTTGATTTTAAAAGCCTGTATCCCAGCGTCATGAGAACATTCAATATTGACCCGTACAGTTTTGTTCATGAAAAACCAAAACAGGTTGACAAAAAAAAGTTTGTTGTTGCTCCCAATGGCGCCGTATTCAAAAATGAAGAGGGCATTTTGCCGTCGTTAATTCAAGAACTATGGGCGCAAAGAGAAAAAGCAAGAAAGCAGAAAAATGAGCTTGCGCGATACGCCATAAAAATTCTGATGAACAGTTTTTTTGGAGTTCTTGCAAATCCATCGTGCAGGTTTTTCAGCATGGAAATCTCCAATGCAATAACCCATTGCTCACAGATGGTGATTAAATTAACTGCAGAAAAAATAAAAGAAAAAGGATATGTCGTTATTTATGGAGATACTGATTCTGTTTTTATAGATACAGAAGCAAAGAACGACAAAGAAGCAGAAAACATTGGAAAAGAATTGCAAGACTATATCAATAATTTTTATCAGGACTATATCAAGAAAGAATACCATAGAGAAAGCTATTTAGAACTGCAATTGGATAAAGTATTTTTACATTTTCTCATGCCCAGAATACGGGGAAGTGAAGTCGGAGCAAAAAAAAGATACGCAGGATTGATTATGGAAAACGAAAAAGAAAAGCTTGTTTTTACAGGGCTAGAATCAAAACGCTCTGACTGGACAGCATTGAGCAAAAAATTTCAGGAAGAACTGTTATTAAAAATTTTCAAGAAAGAAAAATACGACGCATATATACGAACATTTATTGACGACTTGAAAAAAGGAAAATACGATGATTTGCTTATCTATAGAAAAAAAATAAACAAGCCATTGTCTGCCTATGTCAAAACAACTCCTCCGCATGTCAAGGCAGCAAGAAAATTAAAGGAAATACATTCTAACGTCATCATGTATATGATGACCACCGACGGACCTGAACCCATACAACAAATAAAGCATCAGATTGATTATGAGCATTACCTGGACAAGCAGATAAAGCCAATAGCAGATGCCATTTTAACCTTTATCGATAAAAGCTTTGAAGATGTCATGAAGAACAGCAAGCAAACAAGCTTAAGCGGGTTTTAAGTTGCCTATATACTCGTGCACGGCATCAATCGCCTCAACAAGAGAAGGTTTTCTCGCTGCAGATTTCTGTAAAAACTGATAAAGATCCCGCAAGGTGCAGGTATTATCTTTTAAACTTAGAGGAGTGATGAATTTCTGTTGCAAGGCGCTCGTAAAAAAAACCATGTCAATGCCAAAAACATTTTGCACCATTCTCTGGTCAACAACCGTATCTCCAACATCTCCCTGCAAAGCAGCAGCATATCCGTTGCCATCCTGTGCTTTTTTAATTATTTTTCCTGTGCCAGGCTTAGTGTCTGTTGCGGGAATGGCAAAGCTTTCATCAGGCACTTTAGAATAATCAGGAATTATTACTTTTTTTTCATGAGCAGGAAGAACCGTTGGATGCGCGAGTTTATATGCATTAACTGCAGTAGTGCAAGCCGTCGCCAACTGCTTCAGCGCTTTGTCTTTCATACCCGAAGCGTTGCCTGAAAATAAATAATCCAATGCAGCCTTGAGTGTAGTAGTTCCATCGTTTTCTACATACAAGCGTCCTGTTGCTTTTGCGCTTTGAATAACAGGCAAGGGAAGGTTGCTTAATGTGCTAAGCTCTTTCATCGATAAAACAGTATCCAAAGTATACGTCGGCTGTACCACGGGCGTTGGAGATTCTGGTGCAGATAAAACGGGTGTTGCAGCAAGTTGCTCCAACGTCTGTAATCTTTCACCTAGAACGCTTAGAATTTTTGGATTTGCATCAGAAACCTGTTGAGCATAAGCAAACAATGCAGGAGAATCTTTGCACAGGGAAGTTAAAAAATCCAGTTTTGTAGAAGTAGAAAAACCGTGAACAAGATAGCTAAGAAAATCGGAAAGGAGAACGCCGTCTTTATGGCGCGGCAATGCCTTTGCGATTAAAAGATTATCAATATATCTTCCTCGGTGACTGGCGATGTCTGCAAGGTCAGCAACGCGCATAACTGTTTCAGGAGTATAGAGAGAAGGTTTAACAGCAACATCTGTTTTTTCTGTATCTAAAGCACGCGATGTATCTATTTCAATAGGGTCTTGTTCTTTCAAGAAATCATCAACTGACTGTACATTTCTCCGCAAAGTTGCCAATGCAGTCTCTTTTTTTTGTGTTTGCCTGCCTGAAGTTAAATAACCAAGGTAATCCTGTAAAGTAACGCTTTTATTACTTTCTTGGGATTTTAAACGTCCACCTGCAACTGCCTGAGATAAAGCAGAATAGTTTGCTCCAGAAAGCCGAGAAATCTCAGCCAAGGATAAGGATGAATCTAACGTATAAACTGGAGGGTTAGGGGGCGTTGCAGGGATATCTGCTGGAGGAACATCAGCAGGAGGTGTATCTATGGGAGTTGCAGGAACATCTGATGGAACAGCTAACGTGTTTTCATCTGAAACAACCGATGCACTTTTTGAAATAACATATGCCTCTGCACCTGCAACATTCTTTCTTATAACGGCTAGTGCTCTTTTTTTTGCTTGAAATTGAGGGCCTGTAAGGAGAGAATCAATATAATCGCTCATAAGCACTGCACTTCCTTGCGTTTTAAGAGTGCCCTGATTTATACGATGACTAACGGCACTATCCGTAACCTGCACTAACTCAGCAAGCTCATGAACAGAAAGCAAAGAATCTAAGGTGTATTCTGTTTCAGCAAAACTAGAGGAGTGTGGCGTTTCAACAGATGACTCTTCTGTCTCTACTGCAACTGTTTTTGTAACATATTCTTGAAATTGCGGAGCATTCTTGCAAATGGCATCAAGAAGTTGTTTTTTTAAAGAAGTTGCCCTTCCTCCTTTCAAATAATCCAAAACTTCTCTTACTGCTAAAGCACTGCCATCGCGAAAAGGCAAATCAGCGACGTGAGGTAAATTCTTAAAGTATTGCGCCTTGTATCCAGAAAGTTCTGCTAATTCAGTAGAAATAAGAACAGAGTCGAGCGTGTACGCTTTTGCTTTTGTTAACACATCAGTTCCTAATGGCGGTAAAGGAACTGTTTCTCCATCTGCTAAAAACGGAGTTATCAAATCAGGAACTATTCCTTTTAACGCAGCAATGGCATTTCTCTTTGACTCGCTTGTTCTTCCTGAAGTAAGATAGATTAAACCATCTTCAAGGGTTAGCAACATATCTCCCTCTTTTTTCTCCGTATTAAGGTTTCCCTTTCGAGCTGACTTGTATAACGCATCAGAGCTTATTCCCGTTAAACTCGCAAATGCATCAATAGTAAATGCTGATTTCAACGTGTAGACTGGCTTATCTATCTGTTCTGCTGTCGTTTCTACAGTCGCTCCTTTGTCGAGAGCAGTTCCTGCAAGATGCGTTGCAACACAGGGAACATTGTTCATCAAATTATGCAAAGCATCTGCTTTAGACTTGGTGTTCATTCCTGAAGTTAAATAACCAATATAATCAGAAAGCTTTACCTCAGTATTCACATTTTTGCCTGTTCCTTCAAGACGATGAGTTGTTACTGCGGCTAGTATAGTTTCCCACGATACGTCTGCAAGTTTTGCAAGCGTTCTGACGTCAAGTACTGTATCCATCGCATATTTTGAAGGGTCTGGCAAAAGATACTCATCTATATTTTGTGTTTTTCTAAACGTCTCAACGAGCTCAGGCATTTCTTTATGCAAGCATTCAAGGAAATCACTTTTATGCTGCGTTATTCTTCCTGTTGTCAAATAGGTTAAAAACTCAAAAAGCATGATTCCTTGGTTATGAAGAGTTAGCCTTCTCGCATGAATGACATTGTCAAAATACTTTGGCTCAACGCCGAGAAGGTCTGCTAAAGCAGTAACTTTCATATACTGTCTTAAATCATTTGGAATATCTGAATGAACAGTCGATAAAGAATGTTTCTCTCCTCTAAAAACGGCATCAAGAACAACAGAGATTCCTTTTTCTTTCAATGCATCATCAAAAGGTTTTCCGTCTAAAAGTGAAACAGCATGAATCTTCTCAAACATGCCATCGGTATTTAAAAGCAAATAGGCTTCTGGAATGTCTGCAAATACAATCGCTTTTCTGTTTTTTCCAATAATTTTTTTGATAATGCCTTCAACGCCTTGTCTTAGCGTCGTATATTCTATTAAAAAGTCATCATTTTGATCCCAAACATTTCTCAGTGATTCATAAAAATATGCCTGTGCATGAACCTGCTGTTCTGAGAAAAATAACGAAGTAGTATTTTTCACTGCCGCAGTTGAGAGTCTAACCACGTCTTTTTCAGTGCTGAATGTTAAAATTCCAGAAACATCCTCCTCAGTACTTGCCGTAAACCCATAATAATGGGGAACAACTATCTGCATAGGCTGTACTTTTTTTCGTTTATCTTCTTTTTTATCTCCTGATGCAACGATGCCCTGTGGCTGTAAAAATCCTTGAAAGCTTCTTGCAAGTTCCTCTGCAAAGCTTAAATGCCTCTGCTCTTCAAAGGCTCTAAAAACATCTTGCTTTACTGTTGCTATGATTGCCTGCAAATTCATCGTTGCCGAGAACCAATGATTGTATTTAAACGTTTCCATTAGAAAGAAAAAACAAAAGACATCCGATGGAAAGGCATATAAAGAGAAAATTAATTCCCTTACTGAATGGGGATTGAATTTTTAGTCATGCCTGAAACCGTTCAAGATACAGCACAGCAATTGCGGCATAGTATAGTTGGCCATCCGCTAAAAAAAGCAAAACAAGTTCTTGATTGTGTTATGGAAACACCTAGCGATAATGGATTTCCTCATGGATTGCATAAAGTTGGCTTTGTATGGGTCGACTGGAGAAGAGGAACCTATACGTTAAGCATTGTTGACTTTGAAGAAAAAGAACGCAATGTGCATGCCTATACCACTTGCGACAACAAAAGCCTTTCACAGGTCCTGCAAAGCGAATTTCCAAGAAACAAAAAAAATGCAATTCTTGCTCATTCTCCAAGCTTAAGCGTTGTCGTGAACACTGCATACTATGAAGAAGACCCTGAACAGATAGCCCATATATTATCTCTTCCTTTGGCTTCAAGAAAAGTCATAGAATTCTATCATACATTGAATACTGTTTTAAGATTATATCCTGTAGCAAACGAAGCACAAGTGAGAATATTGCTTGAGCAAAACACAACAGAAGACATTGCAATAACTGACCAGTTCATGAGCATTGTTGATGAGTTTAATCAAAAGTTCTCTAACGAAGGAAAAGGCGTGCAGATTCAGCTAAAGGAAAAAGACAAGCTGGGAAAAAAAGACTTGGATGATGCCATTGTAAGAGCGTATGATTTTGTTGTGTGCATAGAAGGTGTAAGCAAAAATACGTTTTGCTCGCAGGCAGAAGAATTAGATGGTTTTAAACATCACTATTTTGGATTGCATGACCATCCGCCTTCAAGGTTTACACAGCCAAAAGGAGGCTTTTCGACTCTGTTTTATGATACAGAAAGACTACAAATAAAAGGATTGGGAGGAAATGCAGTTGAAATTATTCTCCCTGAAAGAGTTACCCAATTAGGCATGATGTACGCAGTTGATCCTACTTCAAGAATCATAGAATTGTTGGCGCATTATGCGATAAAATTTGAAAATAAGCAAAGCCATGAGGCAAAACACGCTGTATCTGCAAAAGAGCAGGGAGTTCCTCAACTTGAGCCTTCAAGGTTTGTCAACGCTATTTGCGCAGCTATGGGAACGAGCTACAATCGTCATGCTACTGACTATGTGCCGAAGCCTGTCTATGTTGGCGTTAATGCAGATGGTGATGAAATTTCTGCATGGTTCATGAAGAGAATAGATAGAACAAAACGAGGCCAGAGCTTTACCCAAAGAACTATAGGAGAAATAGCAAGATTAAGGGCAGATGCACTGAGAATACCTCAATATGGTCAAGCATATTATCCAGACAAACGCTTTGATAAAAGAGCAAGATTAGTGTATGGCTAGCTTTTTTCTATGAATCCTGACTCTGGCTCTGCCAATAAGCCGTCGTCTTTCAATTTATCAACAGTAGAAAGCACTTCTGCTTCGCTCATGCCCTGATTCTTTGCTTCAACAATCAAATGCTCAACTTGAATTTTCTTCTTTTTTCCTGTAGTCAAATCATCCATCAATGAAAGAATTTTTATTTTAGAATCTACTTCTGCTTCCCTTGAAACTAAGGAAGCCATTTTATTTTGAACTTTCAATAATTCTTCAAAGTCTGATTCATTCATAGTACAAAGACTATACCGTTGCCATCTCCCCCATAACAGTATACTTATTGCTATATAAAAAGCTATCGGTTTTTATGCGTAATTGAGAGGGAACAAAAAAAGCAAAGTTTATAAAGAAAAATCATTATGAAACAGCCATGGGTAGAGTGAAGAGGCATCATTTTTTACGAATAGGTCTAGTTGCTGTATTTTTCATCATTCTCGGCTCTATGATTATCCATCTTGCAGACCAGCCAAGAGTAGGAAGGCCTATAGGATATGCTCCGACTTCCTTCAATTATTTCTTTCCGCTTACAGAAGGAACTGGCTTAACAATAACGGACACCACAACATCGCTGACAGGCTATTTGGAAACAAGCATCGAGCGAGACAGAACTCCTGATTGGACCAAGATAAATCCAACAGAGTATGCATTGAATTTTTCTTATGACTCCAGCGGATTAGGAAGCGTCAGCAGATGGGTAAGAATTCCCTATCAATCAAATCTGGAGCCTCAAACATTCACGATAGAAGCGTGGGTGAGGCCAGAAGTCAACAACGGACAAGCACAGTACATCATTGTCAAGGATGGTACAAGCGCAACAGACCAGAACACGGGTTATCGTTTATGGTATCAGCATCCAAATTACTGTTTTCAGGTAAAAAAAAGCTCAGCATGGTCTGCTGTCCAATGCAACTCAGGCTCAGGGCTAAATAACTGGGACCATGTTGCTGCAAGCTATCAGCAGTCATCAGGAACATTGGCAGTGTATGTTAACGGAAACAGCCTTTCATCAGTTACAGGCGCAGGAGCAATACAGTACAGCCAAGGAGATTTATTTATTGGCTCGCCAGGAAGAGAAACAAATCCTCAGTATAATTTTCAAGGCTTAATAGCCGATGTAGTCATCACCAATTCAGTCAGCACATCATCAAATCCTTTTAACTTAAAGCCTAATATCGTAACAACAGGAAACTCTCCTTCAGGATTAACGCCTGATGCTATCTTTACCTGTGCATTTGATTCGAACATTCCTGGTTCTATCGAACTGCATACGGACAGAACAGGCAGCATGCAAAAAGAAAAAAGTTTCGATTATACTCAAGTTGATTATGCAAGTCTTCCTAATAACGGACAAGTGAGCTTTACGCTTACTAATCTTAATCAGGGAACGTATCAGTGGAACTGCATAGCCTATGATTTAAATGGAAACTCCTATCAAGGCACACAAAAATCAGTTTCCATGCAGCTTGCAAGAGATTTAATAACCACTCCTAAAAATCCTGATGATAAAGAGATTTTTGAAACAACGTTAAGTTCATTGCCAACAGCATTTCAATGCGAAGTAACTTCAACGCAGATAAAACAAGTTGAATTATGGCATAGCAATGGTGGTTGGAGCAGGAAAGGTCTGAACACCACGTTTCCTCCTGGAGTGATGTACAATATTGTTCCTACAATCAGTCAAAGCACCTATGCAAATTATCTATTGTCAGGATTTGAAGCAAATAAAGCAGCTGATGGAAATGATGCAACACTATGGGATTCAGGCACAAGAACCATATCCAATAATGGAATGATATGGGAGATAAATTTAACACAGCCCTATACGATAAATAGATCGGTAATAAAGTGGTCTGGTCACAGCAGCTTTTCAGCAGGAAGTTGCGGTTCTAATACTGCTCAATTTATGTTCTTGAATGGTGTAAACACAAGATCTCAATTTGATGTAAATTACGCTGTAGGTGATATTATAACAGACGTTGCTGTAAATAAGCAAGGGATTAACCACATAGTAATTTTTCAGGGTACGGGGACGAGTTGCCAATTTAGAGGAACCATAAAAGAAGTTGAACTTTATTCCCAAGACTTCACTACAGGTGGAGAGGTAAACAATTGGTTAATTAATTTTTCTTACAGCCAGCCTGAAGGAACACACACCTGGACCTGTAATGGTCTTACTATCAGCGATGCCAGACCTGTAATTACTGAAAACAGAACCGTTATTGTTTCAAGAATACCCAGTGTCACGTTAGGAAATGTGTATGCAGGCGCTACGCTGATTAGTGGACCTTCGTATCAGACCTATCAGAGAAACCTGCGCTTCGAGTGCAGTGCAACAGGAAGCAATTTCTTAAGAAACATGACCTTGTATACAGATACAGGAGGAACATTCACGGCAAGAGAAAAGAAAACCTATAGTGGCGGCACTGCGTCTTTCACTCTTAGTGATTTAAATCCGGGAAGCTATCAATGGAATTGCTTGGCAGAAAATGCCTTTGGCACAACTGCATTTTCATCTGCAGACAAAACAATAACTATTCTTCAGCCAACGATTGTTGCAAGATTTGACAATCCTGTTGATGGATTTACCACCACAGATAATAATGTAACATTGCAATGCAACGGAACAGGCCATGCACAAAGCCCATTAGTAAACATGACGTTTTATGTGAAAAACACAACAGGCAATTGGACAGCAAATAAATTTCCTTATACGTCAGGAAGATTTTTATACAATCTCACAGGATTACAAACAGGAAGCTATGAATGGTATTGTGAAGTGCAAAACAGTTTTGGAGATAGTAATAGAACAGCAACCAATAGAACGTTTAACATTCAAACGCAACCGCAATACACTATTTGCCAAAATAATGCATGTGTTACCGTAAACGGCATCGGAACAAATCAGTGCAGTGCAGATGCAAATTGCCAGAGTTTATTCGGAGTTAACCTTATAAGCCCAACAGACGGATACACCAGCTACCTTGCCAATGCCAATTTTCAAATGAACTGCTCAGCAACAGGCAATACTAATGATTCTTTAAGTCTGTACACTAACCTGACAGGAACATGGCAAGAAACACAAACAAAACAATACACATCTGGAATTGCAACATTCAATCTAACATCTGTACCAGTTGGAGTTTATGTATGGAATTGCAGAGTAAATGACACGAACGGAAACTACAAATTCAATGAAACTAACAAAACATTCGCTGTACAAACTCCCATGCATTTAGAATGCAGAAATAACGCGTGTGTTTCCGTCAACGGAGAAGGAACAAATCAATGCAACACAGATGCAAACTGTCAAAATATTATGGGAATAAATTTAATTGAACCTGCAAACGGCATAACCACAACCAATCAAAATGTACAATTGAATTGCAGTGCAACAGGAAACAACCTGCAATCTATAACCCTCTACACCAACGCATCAGGATGGACAGCAAAAGCAACCAATGCTTACACCGTACCAGGAACAAAAACAACCTTTGCACAAACATTAACGCCAGGAACCTATGCATGGAATTGTCAAGTAAATGACAGCTTTAACAATAGCAAGTTCAATGAAACCAACAAAACAGTAACCATACAAACCGCAACGCATTTGGAATGCAGAAATAACGCTTGCGTTTCTGTAGCAGGAATAGGAACAAATCAATGCAGTATTGATGCAAATTGCCAGAGTTTATTCGGAGTTAACCTTATAAGCCCTGCAACAGGATACACCACGACAAATTCTTCTGTAGAAATAACCTGCAGCGCAACAGGAAACGATACCTTAAGCCTCTACACCAACAGAACAGGAACATGGCAAGAAACATCAATCATAAAGCCATACACAGGAATACCCTATATCTTTATTCTTAGTTCTTTGACAGTTGGAAATTATGCGTGGAACTGCAGAGTAAATGATACTTCTGGAAATTTTAACTTTAACCAGACGAATAGAACATTCACTATTCAACAGGCTGCACAAACACACTTAATCTGCCAGAATAATGCTTGTGTTTCTATCAATGGAGCAGGAACAAATGAATGTACAGTGAATGCAAATTGCACCAATTTATTCACCGTTAATCTCCTTGAACCTGCATCTGCCACCACGATTGCCCAGCAGAATACAACGCTCAACTGCAGCGCAACAGGAAACAACCTGCAAACCATGACATTATACACCAGCGCAGGAGGTTACGGGCCAAAAGCAACTGTTCCTTATATAACATCAGGAAGCAAGGCAAGCTTCCCTCAAACGTTCACTTCCGGAAGTTATCAGTGGAATTGTCGAGTGCAAGATTTGAATAATAATACGCAATTTGCCTCTGCAAACAGAACAATAATCATCAACCTTACTCAGCCGCAATATGGAGTTTGCCAGAACAATGCGTGTGTTACCATGAATGGCAGCGGAACAGACCAGTGTTTAAGCAATCCTTCTGTTTGTGCAAGCTTTGTTCCTGTACAACTGATAAGCCCTGCGAATAATACGCAAACAGTGAATACCACCGTAATCTTGCAATGCAACACAACGTCTGCAAACAGGCAAAACATCACGTTATATACTAATAGAACAGGAACATGGCAGAGAGAATTGACCTATGTGTTTACCGGAACAGAAACGCCTTCATTTACGATTAATGCTGCAATTGGACGATATGCATGGAACTGCTTAGCTTATGACACTAATAGAAATTATGGATGGAGTGTGAATAGAACATTTGAAGTAATCAATAATCCTGTTCAGTTATTTATTAAGGACACGTCTGAAAATGAAACTATTTACACAAATACCAACATCACGTTTTATGCAAATTACACCAACGGAACAACACCTATTACAGGAGCAGCATGCAACGTTAACGTGCTCTCAACAAATTATGCAATGGTGTATAGTGCAACACTAAGGCAATATGCGTATTCAAGAATTATCAATCAGCCAGGAGACCATGATTATAATATAACCTGTTCTTTGTCAGGCTATCCAACAAGGAGCGTTGTAAAGACAGCAACCATTATGACTATCTGCGGAGATAGCTCTTGCAGCCAAGGCGAAACCTGCAGTTCTTGCTCTGCTGACTGCGGCCAGTGCAACGACGATAATGATGCTGGAGGAGGTGGCGGCGGTGGAGGAGGCGGTGCTGGAGCTCCAAAGATAAGAACGCTGGAATTAAACATCACCAATGCAGATATAGAAAAAATAGTCATTGTCTATAATGCATCAACCTTATTAAAAGTGAACGTTACTGAAAGGAATACTAATCCCTACAGTTCATTCGAAGGCATTGTCTATAAATATTTCAATATAACACCTAGCTTTACCAACGGCATCATCAATACAAGCATTTTCTTCAGAGTCAGAAACAGCTGGATAACCCAAAACAACATCAACGATGCAACGGTAAAAATGAAAAAGTACAATGCAAGCTGGATTACTTTGACAACACAAAAATTAAGTTCAGATAACAGCTATACGCATTACAAGGCAGTTACCAACAAATTCAGCATTTTTGCAATGTATGGATTTGCAAACCAGAATGATACCGTAGCTCCCCCTCAAACACATTTAGCCTGTGTAGGCAATGCATGCATTTCAGTTTCAGGTTCTGGACAAAACCAATGCGCAACCAATGCAGATTGCGTTCCATTGCCACCACCTCAAAATGAAACACCAGGCCAAAATTTTACTGAACCTCCAGGAGAATCCTGGTTCATAGACAATATTTTGTGGATCGTTATTGGATTTATTGTTTTAGCAGGTATTGGCATTGCGGGATTTTTCTTTATGAAGCCTCATGAAGAAGTTGACCCTGGAAAAATAGAATCATTGCGGTCTTATGTTTACTCATGCAGAGCTCAGGGATACAGCAATGAGGAAATTGAAAAAAGATTAGTTAACAGCGGATGGGATAAAAAAACAGTAAAGCAGATTATTCCGAAAACATCAGTAAGCGAGAAATCAATCCCTGCAGAAAAACTGGAAGAAATCAGGGAGTTTATCAACACCAGCAAAAAACAGGGATACAATAAAAAACAAATTAAAGAAATGCTTTCAAGCCAAGGATGGGCAAAGAAAGATATTGATGATATTGTAAAGTGATTTTGCAGTTTTTTATTCTTAACCATACATATCTCTATACCATCTTTTTCTTATCTCCTCTGGTTTCAGGAAATCCTCTTTTTCAAAATCAGGATTTGGTTTTAGTATAGTTACTTCAACACAAGCAGGCTTCTTATCTAGCATATATGGCATTGACTGATCAACTATTTCTTTCGGAGTTAAGAGATATTGTTTGGAAATGTAAGGGCGTTCTCCAGAGAGTTGCCTGCCTTCTGTTGTGCTAACGTTGATAAATAATGAGCCAACTCTTCCATAGGTTGAGGGATTTCCATACATTGCTCTAAAGTCTCTTCTCAACTCATTTTTCGAGTGCGTGAAAGAGTGCCAATAAGGAATAGCATATAAATCGCTTGCAGACCCTATTGCCACGAGCTTCAACGTTGTTGTTGGGCAGGCTAATAAATCATTAAAAAGATAAGGTATCACGTTCCTGAACGTTTCTACATTTGTTCTAAAAATATCGTCATCAATTCCATCGCCATTCCTATCCTTAATAGGGTGATTTTCGTCTTGAAATTGAAATCTTCCTGGAAGATGAATATAGGTCATATCTTTAAAAGGGCCTAACTGAGAAAACATCTCTTGGACAAGTTTGGGCTGTAATAGATCGCAGGCGATATGCTCATAGATAATGCCATCCAAGCGGTCTTTTTTTCGTGAAATACCGAAGACTTTTCCATAATCCTGCAACCTCGTAGCAAACTCGCGTCCTATATCTCCATTGATACCCGCTATAACAAAAGCTTTTTCAGCCTTATCTTCTGTTTCCTCATTCAATGTTATCATGTATAAGTAGTTAACATAATGGGCAATAAATGTTTGGTTCAATAATTATTAAACCAAAAAGTTTAAAAATAAGAGTAATCTAAAAAGTTCAATGGCATTGCAAATAACCTTGCCGTTTGGCAAAAAGGATAACGTAAAGAATCTGGTATTCAGCATTCTTATCAAAGAGTATCCCCTTAAAATCATCGAGCTCACGAACTTCATCAGGAAACGCTATGGAAAATCAGTAACGTTTCAGGCAGTACGAAAGGCAATTTTGCAGTTGGTGGAAGAGGGCGTTTTGATACAGCAAAAACACGCATTTCTCATCAACAAGTCTTGGGTTGTGGAAAGTAAAAAAACGCTTGAAGAAATCCATACAGAGCTTACCAGAGAAAAAACAATACCTAAAAAGATGCAGTCTATAGAAGGCGAAGTCTCCGTCTTTACCTTTGAATCGCTCAACCAGATGATGAAATTCTGGCAGGACTTGATTGATGACTGGTTTAGGAAATTTGATAAGAAAGACTACAACATGAATTGCTATCAAGCTGCGCATGCATGGGAAGGATTATTGCATTTAGACAGGGAAAAAACGCTTATGGGACAGCTGAAAAAGAAAGGCATACGTTCTTTTATCCTAAGTACGGGAAACACTCCACTTGACAGGAACATCAGAAAGTTCTATCAGGGCATTGGCGTCAACATGCAGATACAGCACTCATCGTCGTCTTTTGACAGAAGCTATTATGTAGGCACCTATGGAGACTTGATAGTGCAAACGCAGTATCCTGAACAGCTCGTTTCTGCATTGGAAACGTTTTTTAAGAAAAACCAAAGCATAGAAGATTTAGATTTAAAGGCATTGTCTGATATTGTCAACAAAAAAATAAAGATTAAATTAACGGTTATTAAGAATCTAGCCATGGCAAAGCAGATAAACCAATCAATTCTTATGCAATAGCTGTTGTTTCAGGATAGAACTCTTATAGATATGCTCTTGAAAAGGCTTCAGTCTTATTATTTTTGGATGCAGATTTCTCTTCGTAAGTTCCTGTTCTAACCTATCTACAAAAGCCCTTTGGTCATAGCCGAGGGCAATAATGTCTGGTTTTTCCTGTTCTATGATAGCATATTTGTCTCCTGCGTTGCCTAAGATGCTTTTGTCAACAGCACGGTTATGCTGAACATTTTTCCTGCGCTGTTCCTGATTATCTCTTGGCAACTGGCCCTTTACTTTTAAAACAGTTTCATCAAGAGCTATCACTACAATAAGCATGTCTCCGAGCTTTTTTGCCTCTCTCAGAAAATAGGAATGACCAGGATGCAAAACATCAAATGTTCCGAATGCCATTACTTTGACCATGAACTAAGAAAAAGACGGTGGTTTTTAAAAGTTTTCTAAAAAATAGCGGGGGAAGGATTTGAACCTCCGACCTGTGGGTTATGAGCCCACCGAGCACTCCTGGCTGCTCCACCCCGCTAAACTAAAGAAACCACAGTTTATTTAAAAAGCTATTGCAAAAACACAACATATAAAAACGGCTCTAAAGTTCTTTATAGCAATGCCGCGGTGGCACAACCTGGTACTGCGCAGGATTGCTACGTGCAAACACAAAGATCCTGTTTCCGCAAGGATATCTGAGTTCAAATCTCAGCCGCGGCGTTTTTATGCTAACGCAATGATAAAAAATTTAAAGCAGATGCGCTTGTCATATTCGTGAAAAAGATATATTTCATTCCTCTAGCTCTTATTGTGCTTTCAATACTTGGAAGCGTTTATTTGTATCCTGTAATGCCTCCTCAAATGGCTTCACACTGGAATAGCCAAGGAGAAGTCAATGGATATATGTCAAAGTTTTGGGGTCTTTTCTTTCTGCCATTGATTTCCATCGCACTTTTTGCAATTTTTTATTTCATACCTTTGATGGACCCGAAAAGAAAAAATATAGAGCAATTCAGAGTTTACTTTGACTGGTTCATTGTTCTTTTTATTTTTTTCCTCACGTATATTCACGTATTATCGCTCTACTGGAACTTAGGGCATCAATTTAATATGACATTGCAAATCATTCCAGGAATAGCTCTGCTTTTTTATTATATAGGCATCATGTTGCGTCATACAAAGCAGAATTGGTTTATCGGCATCAGAACACCCTGGACATTAAACAGTGAAACGATATGGAATAAAACTCATGCCATAGGAGGAAAACTGTTTAAGGCATCTGCAATAATCTGTCTCTTAGGATTGATTTTTCAGAAGTATGCAATCTTCTTTATGCTCATTCCCGTGCTGATATCTGCAATAATCACCATCCTATATTCTTTTATACTTTATAAGAAGCAGGGGAAAAAGTAGTGCTCAAATTATTCTAACGCAAGCTGTCCTACTTTTGGTTCGTCATAGAAAATAACCGTGCTGTAATTCTTTATGATATTTCCAAATTCTTTTTTCAAAGCCTTGAGCAGTTTATGAAAATCTTCATGGGAGCTTTCCATCATTTCAAATTCCAGATCATACTGGCCTATGGCAATCGTGATGTAAATCGTTAAAGGATGATAGGTGAGAAACGTTATGAGTTTTTTCATGGTTTGTGTTGAAGTATCATTGAGGTTAAGCATAATTTTTCTCTGCGTGTATCCAAGCAATTTATGATTTATTTTTACCTGATAGCAGGTTATGATTTTTGCATGCTCTAATTTTTTCATTCTTCTCTGCACTGTTTTTGCTGTCGATTTTATTTTTTTTGCAATATCCATAAGCGACAATCTACAGTCATGGGAAAGCAAGGTCAAGAGTTGTTTGTCTTCTGCATCCAAATCAGGATAATAAATTTTTCCGCCAGTTAATTGAAAGCTGTCGCTTTCTTTAGTAAGGAGATATTTTGATTTGAAATAATAGACATCAGTCATGACAGAGAAAAATTTCTGCTCTAGGTATTTTCCAAATGCATCGTTAATCTCCATGTATGTTTTCTGAAACTCGCTGATGTCTTTTGCCCAGACAACATACAAAAAATCCAAATCGCCATCCATCTGCACAACCCACGTTACGTTCTTGTTGTTTTTAAGAAACTGAATAAATTTTTGTTCTATGTCCGCCGTCATGTTGAAGGTTTTCATATACACTCTATAAAACGTCCATCCCATGCGATAGGTATTGATAACAGCGTAATATCCCTCGATAATTCCTTTGGCTTCAAGGTTTTTAATTCTGTAATGCACTACTTCTTTTGACACTCTTGTTTTTTTTGCTATTTCCTTTAAACTTGCTCTTGCATGCAAGCTGAGATGAAACAGAATTTCCCGGTCTTTTTTGTCAATAATGCTCATTTTTTCATAAAAAGCCATATTTCTATTTAAATATTTCTTTTTTTTAAAAAAAATGATGATAAATTTAATATAGTGCCTATGCCATACTACTTCTAGGTGATAAAATGACTAACATCACGACGAGAAAGCATATACTGTATACACTTACCGCATCAGCCCTAGATGCACTTCCCTACGGACAAAACTATCTAGAATTATGGAGAGGATTGCCTGATTTGCCCTTTGAACAGGCAAAATCCCGAGGAGGATATGATTCTTTAAAATATGCGCAAGATGGCAATTACATCTGGATTGCGCACACTGCAGTTGCTGCACTGTTAAAAGATCCAGAGCATATTTTAATAGCCCATCACAAAAAAAGAAAAAATGCGTTGCATGTTTGGTGGGTGGATATCTTTGACAAACACATGCAGGAAACGCTTGAACAACTCATAGACAGGGCAATAGAAGGCTATACCACATAAACCACAACCTTTTTATGCTGAAAAAAGGTTCTGTCCTCATGAGTTTATCTAGAATTATGAGACAAGCAATCGTGCTTCCTTTAGTGCTTTCTTCTGTTGCTGCTGCAAGCCCTAAGTACATCTATCAGAATCACGGTCAAACAACAGACTTGGAAATCAGGGGCTCTTTACAGCCAGAATCCTTTGACCATAATTCTGCAGGAGCCATTGTACAAACCTATAGGGGAAGAGCAGCGTTAGGTATTCTCGATATCAGCGAAGAAGAAAGAACTCGCTTGATTGGAGCAAGATTATTTCCTTTTGATTATTTCAACAACGCATGGCGAGATTTTCTTGAAATACAGCCTGTCTGGACAGACCACACGGATTTTAAAGAAACAGAAATAGGCAAAGGCCTTTATGCAACGATAAGGCATTATTTTGGAGACCATTATTTAAAAGTAAAAGTTGGTGCAGAGCAATGGCGAACTGATGAAAAACAGCAGAATATCCATGGCTATGCACGTTTTGGCATAACTTCTGACGTCGATGTCATGGCATCAGCTGCAAAATATGAAGAAAACAGCCCGATAGGGTATGGGGTCATGCATTACCTTCCTCATAATCTTGAAGTCATGGCAACAGGCGTTCGTATGAATGACAGCAAGGAAAAAGAATATGCAAAGGAGTTTACCATGACGGTAGGCATTGCAAGGCATGCAGACTACAGAAAAGAAAAATATCCGACAGGGTTTTTAGTCTGGAGAACAAATGAGCAGAGTGATTTTGTTTTTTGGGGTTTGTATCAGGGAAACAGCCAACTGGTAAAGCCCGCTACCGTTGGAATAATGGAAGGCATGTTTTACAGCGCTCCATTAATTTCGGACTTGAGAAATTTGCGTCAGTTTAATGATTTCGGAGTTTTTTCAAATGACTATGAAAATGCAACCTGGAGTTTTCAGGGAGCATATTTAGATCAAGCAATTATCCCGCAAACAGACGTAAAAGTTGGCTTTATCGATGGTGAAGTGTATTACTCTCCAAAGAACTTTTTTGTTCATGGCGAACTTACCCGAGAAGTGTTTCCTGATTTTAGAAATATGAGCCATACCATTGATTGGTATGGAAAAATAGGAGCAGGAGCAAAATTATCTCCCATAACACCGCAGGCAAGCATAACGCTAGGCAATGAACAGACAGGAACAGAAGGCAAGTTTGCTTTTAATATTAAATTATAAAAATTTATAAAGTTCGTTCTTTACGTTATTTTATGAGAATATTGTTCATTTGCATCTTTGTTGCTCTTTTTGCTACATCAGCATATGCCCTAGATTATTTTGATTATCAAACCCTCGACCTCAACTTGAAAATTCAAAACACCATGGAGATTGAGGAAAAAGCAAGCAAATCATTTACTGATTATGTTCATGCCAATCTTTCTTATTTCCCTAGAAATGATTATAGACAACAGGTAAAATCACTTACCACTATTCCTGCTGCAGAACAGGAAGAAACTATTAATTTTATCTGGAATAATCCCCCAAAAAGCATCATGTTTACTGTTGAAAGCAGCATTGCAACCAACGCAGAATTTAAACAGGTAAAGCAAAAAACAGCATTTCCTATAAATAATCTTGACGGAAATTTTGCCCCTTACTTAGAAGAAGGAGAAATTATCGATAGTGATCCTGACATAACCAATCTTGCTGCATCTTTGGCAGAGGGCAAAGATGACCTGTATAGTGTAGTTTTTGCTCTTGCAGACTGGACCAATACAAATATAGAATATAACTTAAGCACCAGCAATGTAGCAGCAAGCAAAAAAGCCAGCTGGGTTTTAAAAAACAGGCAGGGAGTTTGCGATGAACTAACCAGCTTGTTCATTTCCATGAACAGGGCTTTAGGAATACCTGCAAGGTTTGTCAGCGGTATTGCGTATACCAATGTTGCAAGCTTTGGAGAGCCTTGGGGAGCTCATGGATGGGCAGAAGTGTATTTTCCTAATGTAGGATGGGTTCCTTTTGATGTAACCTATGGTCAATATGGCTATGTCGATGCAGGCCATATCAAGTTAAGGGAAAGCCCTGAATCAGGCATATCATCTGTTAATTATGAATACCGCGGATACAATATTGATTTAGAAACAGGCAATCTTGATTTTCAAACAACCGTAGAAAAAACAGGAAACCCTATTGAAAAAGTGTTTGACATAGAGCTAAGCATGTACAAAAGCAGCGTCGGATTTGGCTCATACAATGTCGTTATTGCAGACATCCAGAACCTTAAAAATTACTATGTCGCTGAAGAAATATTTTTAGGCCAGACAACAAAACTCCAGCAGATTCATCCTGCAAAAAAAAATATTCTGCTCAAACCCAATGAACGAAAAAAATTCTATTGGATTATCAAAGTGGATACTGATTTAGAGAACAGATTTACCTACACGTTTCCTGTCAAAGTCTATACTGACAGAAAAGAAGAAGCAACAACGAGCTTTACTTCAGCAAACGGCTTCGGCATGGTGCCTTATGAAGAAATTGCAAAATATCAGGAGACAGAAGTAAAGGAGCATGCAGTTTTTTCCTGTTCAGCCGACAGTACTGCAAAGCTGAATGAACCAGTTGAAATGCTCTGCACCTTTGATAAACAAAATAAGGTAGTAACGAGCATAGACATCTGTCTTGAAGGCTGCAAGCGTTATACGCTCATGCAAGAGGAAACAAGCATCACCTTCAACAAAACGTTTAACCAAACGGGATTGCAAACCATCACCATCAGCGCAAAAAACAACGAGTTTTCAAGAACAGCCTATGTTATTATTAATGTTGTTGATGAACCTTCTTTATCTGTTGAAGTTGATGTTCCTGAAAATGTTTCCTTTGATGATACGATAAATATGCTATTCAGCATCAGCAAGGATTCCTTTGCAAATCCTGAAAAGGTCAAAGTCAGCATCAAGCACAGCATCATTCACTACAGTTGGAATTTTGATGTTCTTGATAAAAACCAGCAGATTACGTTTTCAACGCCTGCTAAAAACCTTGAAAGCGGTGAAAATAAGTTTATTTTAGATATTGTTTATGAAGATGATTTAGGAAATATCTATACAGAAAAAAAAGAATTTTCTATTACCCTTCAAGATACTCATTTTGGACAAAAGCTATACATCACAGGCAACAAAATAGGCTCAAAAATAGAACAGGCTATTATAAATCCAGAAGCACGCATGCAGTTTTTCAAAAGCCCAAAAACATGGATTGTTTTTATAGTGATTATTCTGATTTTAGTGAGTATTAAAATTATTGCAAAAATCCTTCTCAAAAAGAAAAGCATTTAACAACATTTAAATAATTGGGTTTTTTTCTCATACTATGAAAATAGTGCCTGATACCAGCGTCATCATTGAAGGAGTGCTGTCAAAAAGAATAGAGCATAAGGAGCTCAAATGCACTGAACTGCTTATTCATGAAGCTGTTCTTGCAGAGCTTGAGCATCAGGCAAATAAAAACAGGGAAACAGGTTTTTTAGGGCTTGATGAGATTAAAAAGCTAAGGGAATTGAGCGAAAAGGGCAAATTTACCTTGACATTTGTTGGCAATCTTCCCAGCAGTGAAGCCATTGCAAATGCAAAAAGAGGCAATATTGACGCATTAATCAGAAATCTTGCTTTTGAACAAAAGGCAATGTTAGTAACCGCTGATAAAGTTCAGGCATTGGTTGCAGAATCAAAAGCAATCACTGTTTTATTGATAGAAATAGAATCTGTAGAAAAAGCACTGCAGATTGAAAAGTATTTTGACCTGCAAACCATGAGTATTCATTTGAAAGAAAACTGCACTCCAAAGGCAAAAAAAGGAAAACCAGGAGACTGGGAGTTTGTTGAAGTTTTTCCTGATGCTATTGACAGGGAAACCATGAAAGCAATGGCAAAGGAGATTGTTGAAACAGCCAATATGCGCAAAGATGGCTTTGTTGAAATGGAAAGAAAAGGCTCAACTATTGTGCAATTGGGAAATTTCAGGATTGTCATTACTAAACCGCCTTTAGCAGATGGCTATGAAATAACCGCAGTAAGGCCTGTAAAGAAGCTTTCCATGGAAGAATATGAAATAAGTGAAAAATTAAAAACAAGAATAGCAAAGCAGGCAGAAGGCGTTTTAATCAGTGGAGCTCCCGGCATGGGAAAAAGCACATTTGTGCAGGCGTTGGCAGAATTCTATTATGAGCAAAATAAAATTATCAAAACAATAGAAGCTCCAAGAGATTTGGTTTTGCCAGAAGAAATAACGCAGTATGCCATAAGCCATGGCAGCAATGAAGAAATCCATGATATTTTGCTGTTAAGCAGGCCTGACTATACCTTATTTGATGAAATGAGGAATACCTCTGATTTTAAGCTCTTTAGCGATTTGCGATTAAGCGGAGTAGGCATGGTTGGTGTTGTGCATGCAACCAATCCTATTGACGCCATACAGCGCTTTATAGGAAGAATTGAATTGGGGGTCATCCCTCACGTTATTGATACGGTTATTTTCATAAAAAACGGAGCCATAAACAGGGTTTTTTCTGTTGATTTAAAGGTTAAAGTTCCTGCTGGCATGACAGAAGCAGATCTTGCAAGGCCTGTTGTCACGGTAAATGATTTTGAAACAGGAAAATTAGAGTTTGAAATTTACAGTTATGGAGAAGAAACCGTCGTTGTTCCTGTTAAGCAGGAATTTCAGAATCCTCTAAAAAACCTTGCTGAGCAGCAGATTAAACGAGAATTTACCTACTTCGATAGCCACGCAGAAGTAGAAATGCAGGGTGATCAAAAAGTTATTGTTTATGTAAGCGATGACAAAAAGGCAAGAGTTATTGGCAGGGATGGAGAAACCATCAAAGCCATTGAAAAAAAGCTTGGGCTAAATATTGATGTAAGAACTAGGGGAGAAAGAAACAAGGCTGAAAAAAACGACAGAACAGAAAGCATAACGTATAGCACCAAAATAAACAAGAAAAATATCATTTTCATGCTGGACAGCAACACGGCTTTTAAAGATATTGACATCTCTGTTGATGGAGAATTTTTGATGACGGTAAAAGCAAGCAAAAAGGCCATGCTCAAAATCAATCAGGGCAATAAAATAGCAAAACTCATTCTGGCCGGTCTAGAGCAAGGCAGTGTTGAGCTGAAATATTAAGAAGCCTGAAAGATATTTCCAAAAAGATAATCTTCTTCATAACCACGAATAGTAAGATTGTTGAATCTATTAATCATGTTTTTAATGACAAACCCCTCTGTTTCCATCTTCATCCAAAGTGTAAGCTTGTTTATATACTTTTGGATTCAAAAAGAATAATATTAATAAATACCTCCTATTTATTGCTATCATGATTGACCTTAAGCTTATCCGAGAAAATCCTGAACTAGTCAAGGAAAACATCAAAAAGAAATTCCAGAATGAAAAACTGGTTGATGAAGTTATTCAGTTTGATGAAGAATGGAGAAAACTCAAAGGGCAGGAAGATGCTTTGAGAAGCGAGAGAAATAAAATTTCTGAAGAGATTAACAAGCTGAAGAAAGAAGGAAAAGACGTATCTTCTGTTGTAAAAAAGGCAAAAGACATCCCTGTAAAGATTCAGGAATCAGAGTCTAGAAGAAAAGAGCTTGAGGAAAAAATAAAGCAACATATGCTGAAAATTCCCAATATCATGCATGCATCTGTTCCTATAGGAAAAGATGCTTCTGAAAACGTTGAAGTGCGCAAGTGGGGAAAACCAAAAAAGCCAAAGTTTGAACTGCTCAACCATGCAGAACTCATTGAAAATATGGGCTATGCGGATTTCGATGCAGGAAGAAGCAATGCAGGACAGGGCTTTAATTATTTAATGGGACAAATGGCATTATTGGACAATGCACTGCAAAGATATGGTGTTGACTTTCTCAGAGAAAAAGGATTTAAACTGGTTGTTCCTCCCTTAACCTTAAACTTTGAAACACTTTTGGGAGCTTTAAATGGGCTTGAAGACTTTGAGCAGGTTGTTTATAAGATAGATAATGAAGATTTGTATTTAATAGGAACAGCAGAGCATGCGCTGGTATCCTTGTTGAAGAATAAAGTTCTTCAGGAGCTGCCTATGAAATTCTGTGCCGTTACGCCTTGCTTTAGAAAAGAAATAGGCGCCCATGGAGTTGACACTAAAGGATTATTCAGAATGCACCAGTTTAACAAAGTAGAGCAGGTTGTTTTTTCAAACCCTGAAAATTCATTTAAAATGCTTGAAGAAATGCAAAAAATAACAGAGGCGTTCATTAAAAGTTTAGGAATCCCTTACAGGGTTATTGAAATATGCAGCGGCGATTTAGGAGCTAAATTTGCAAAGCAGTATGACATCGAAGCATGGTTTCCCAGACAGGATAACTATGCAGAGATTACCTCTGCAGGAAGCTGCACTGATTTTCAGGCAAGAGCCCTGAATATACGGTATCAAAAGGGAAACGACAAGGAATATGTGCATATTCTGAACAACACCATGGTTGCAACGTCAAGAGTCATGGTTGCCATACTGGAAAACTTTCAGCAAAAAGACGGCAGTGTCAAAGTTCCCAAAGCATTGGTAAAGTATATGGGCATAAAGAAAATCAGCCCTCAATGATGTTTTCTGTTTTAAATTCCTTTAAAAAATTTCTTTCCTTCACAAACAACAGCTCTATGCCTATAACCACCCCGTTTTTATCAAAGTCAACAAGGGTGTTTTTATCCATTTCCTTAGTGCAGTCTACGTTTCCCTCACTCAAAGTAATATAAAGAGCGTCTGCATTAGAATCGTAGCGTAGTTTCATTTTATGAAATAAGCAGTGATTATCTTTATATATTTTTCCTTTAAATAAACAACTTTTAGCGTATAGCCATTTAATTTTTTTATAGCATAACATCTATTAGTTTCCTTGAACGTTATGTCTGGAAAGTGTATGGTTTCCTCTACCCAAATTTTTTCTATTTTGCGTTCTCGTAATTGCCGTATTGCATGATACGTATATATGAAGTTCACTAAAGTCTTTAAAGCAACAGACAATATATGCGTTAACCATCCAAAATTGAAAATATTACGGGCAATAGGAGAAATTTTGCATAATATTTATATACTCACTTCTGCAATAGTGCAGTATGCTGTCCAAGTTTTTGCAGGGTTTGATGTTTGTCAATCAGTTCACTATAGATAATGGACAGGTGGATATTCTGGGAAACAAGCAATTATTGCTGCCTGTGCAGATTATTGAATTGCTCAATGACAAAAAAGCGTATGATTTCATCAAGCAAACCGTTAAAATAGGCATGGATGAAGAAATAAGGAAAATAGGCTCTACAACGCCATTACAGAGGTTTAACAACCTCAAGGACCTGATGAATACGTTTGGCATTGGCAATATTGATGTGACATTTATTGACTCCAAAAAGCAGAAAGCAATGATTCAGATAAATAACAGCACCATAGCGAATTACTACATCAGCCAAAGAAAAAAAACAACGGTTCCTGTATGCGTTATAACTAAAGCAGTGCTTGCAGGCGCGTTCAGTTCGTTTTTTGGAAAGGATGTTGATTCAGAAGAAACCAAATGCATGAGTTTAGGAGAGAATTACTGCCAGTTTTCAATAAAATAAAAAGATTTAAATAAAACAAAACAGGTGAAAACACTATGATGACCTTAGAAGTTTCTGGAATTATGGTAAAAAACGTAGTGACCTTTACCGTGAAGGATAGTGTAGAGAAAATAGCAAAGGAAATGACCAAGAAAAATATATCTTGCGTGGTCATTATCGATAAAAAAGGCAAGCCTATTTCTGTCATTACAGAAAGGGATTTGCTGAAAAAAATTGTCAGCAAAGGCATAACCATAAAAGGATTAATTGCAAAAAACATCATGAGTGACGGCCTGATAACCGTTCAGGGCAATGAAAACGTATTCAGAGCAGCAGCTTTAATGGAAAAGAAAAAAATAAGAAGGCTGCCTGTGGTTGATAAAACGGGAAAATTAATAGGACTGGTTACTGAAACAGACATTGTCAAATCACTAACCAATGTTGCCAAATATCTTAATGATAAACTGATAGAATATATTACTACTGCTTGAGGTGAAAATGATGCAAAGAAGTAAAACAGGAATTAAGGGTTTTGATAAATTAGTTGAAGGAGGCTTTCCAGCAGGAACAACCATTTTGTATACAGGAACTCCGGGAACAGGAAAAACAATTTTTGCGCTGGAATATTTATACAACGGAGCGACCATGTTCAAGGAAAAAGGGCTGTTTGTTACCTTTGAAGAAAGCAAGGAAGAAGTTTTGGAGCAGGGAAAGCAATTTGGATGGAATTTTGCAGATTTGGAAAAGAAAGGATTGCTAAAAATCATAGCCATACCTGCAAGGGAGATTTCCAAAAACACCAGCAACGACATACTGGAAATGTGCAAGAAAGAGAAATACAAGAGATTAGTTGTTGATTCGCTTTCGACATTGTCAGTCAATGCACCTATTTTTTCTGTTGCAGAGCATCTTTCCATCAGCGAAGTGGTCAATCAAAGCACGGTATTCAGCCCGCCTGTTGTAGGAGATTTGATGGTAAAAAGGTTTATTTACGGGTTTATCGATGACTTAAGGCAGATTAATGGGATAACTACCTTGCTGATAAGCGAAAACAGCATCCATTCAGACTTTTTATCCAGAGATACTGTCTCAGAATTTTTATGCGATGGCGTTATTGTAGTCACGTTTGAAAGTTTGGGCGGAGCTTACTCAAGATCATTGTTAGTAAGGAAAATGCGACAGACCAAAAACGATGAAGACATTCATCCCTTGGAAATAAACAAGGATGGAGTCATTATCCACGACATTGATGAGAAAGGAAAATAATTACGGTTGAATGAGCTGTGCATAGTGGCTAAACTCTGGCGATTCTTGGGTATACACATATGCATTAAAATCAGGGCCCAACATGCCGATGGGCGGACTCCAATAGGTAACCATTATTTTTTGCGGAGTAGGTTTGCCTTCAAAGAACGCGCCTGTGGTATATGTAGTGAAATCAGTCGTATCTTTTACTACAACATCTGCAGACTGCACTTGCTGTTCGAGATTATTGATACTTTGAATTGATTTTCCTATGCATGCTGCCGCAATAACAGACACTGAAACTATTGCTAAAATTGTTCTAGTTGTTTCTTTCATCAATTGCAGAAAGTGATTTGTGTTTTTAAAGGTTTGGTTAAAGAAATAATATGTGCAAACACAACATTTTTATACTATTCTTTCTCCTATAAATATCATGCTAAACCCATTTATCCAAAGATTAATGCTTATGAGACAATTTTCCATGGATAATGCAAAGATTACCTTACTCAAGCAAGAGCAGTTTCTTGTAGATACTGATTTTATATCGCTTGTTCAGGAGATGCACCCAAAAGAATTTTATGACGTCGTTAAAAAAAATGCTCAGGAAAAAGTTACTGCATATACGCAAGTATTAGGTTCAAGCCCTGAAAACATATCTGAAGAAACATTAAAATCTATGTTTGGAACGCTTGGTTTTGGCAATGTTCAAATCATGCAATTAAATAAGGAAAAACAAAGGGTTTTTTTAAAACTGCTGGATAGCCCTATTGTTGCTAGCTATAAAAAAATGAAGAAAAAAAGCAAAGAGCCCGTCTGCATTTTCATTTCCGCAGTACTTGCAGGAGCGTTTCAGGCAATTTTCAAAAAAAATGTTGAATGCAAAGAAACTGACTGTACTATAATAAAAGGCGATGGATGTCATTTCATCGTTGAATAAGAGGGTGACAATGAAAACAAAACACATTTTCGTGGCAACATTGGATATCAATGAATTATTTCCCTTTTCCGTATCTGATAAAAAAGAAATTGAAGAAGGCTTAAAAGACCAGCAACGGGTAAGGCAAGAACTTGAAAAATTCATAGGCCTATTGGAAAAACATGGCAACCAGAAAATATTCTATATGGGTTCAGATATCATAGAATCAAAATATTATGAACGATTTCTATTTGAAAAAAACGGCTTTTTAGAAGTTATGATGGATAAACCGGTAGCTGTCAATGCGCATTTTACAGAAAAAAAGCACGCAGAGAGCTTCTGCAAAGCAATAAAAAAAGCGCTCTTGAATTTATTATCAGATACTCCTGTTTCAAAAATGTTCATAGACGCAATAGAAGTACAAACAGAAGCAGAGCAAAGTTTAACGTATCAAACATGGGAACAGATAAAAGATATTCGCAACAAATAAGAGGTGAAGTATCATGATTGAGAAATTAATGAAGGGCAAAAAAAATATTTTTATCGGAACAGGCATCAGCTATAAAGATAATCCCGCAGAGGCAGGCAAAGAAGCAGTGGAAATGGCATTGAAAAATTCTCAATCTCAAAAACCAGAATTTGTTATTATATTTGCTTCAGCAAAGAAATATGGAACAGAAGAAAAGATGAATCTCCTTGCTAAAGCAGTTGACACGTATCTCACTTCAATAAACCAAAATATAAAATGGGTTGGTGCATCAAGCAAAAAAGAAATTTCAAACTATGGATATACTGAGGGAAGTGTTGTTGCCATGGTCATCAATTCTCCGTATGTACATTTTGGTGTCGGCGTTGGACAGAATGTTACCAAAAATTCTCTGAAAGCAGGAGAGCAGGCAGCAGAAAATGCAATTTCAAATGTAAAATTAGATTCCTATCTTGATCCATATTTGCATTTTCAGGCAATAAAAACGCAAAAAGTAGGAGACATCCTGCGAATGAAGCCTTACTTTTTCATGACTTTGTTTCCCGGAGTAACAAAAAAATATTTACCACAGGACAGCCAAGTGTTAAAAGGCATAACCAATATCGTCGGAGCACATCCTTTGTTTGGTGGAGATGCTGCAGACGATTGGACATTGACACAAACGTTCACTATTGCCAATGGCGTCGTCTATAAAGATGCTGTCGTTATTGCCTGCATTGTAAGCAATCTACAGTTTAATGTTGGAGTAAAGCATGGTTATGAACGAACAAACATGGTCATGGTCGTAACCAAAGCAAAGGGAGGAGTTATTTATGAACTGAACAACAAACCTGCTGCTCAGGAATATGCCAGATTGACCAATGTTGCTGTTGAAGAATTGCGCAAAGATGTCATACCAACACTATCACGAAATCCTATGGGCATGCCTGATAGCCAAGGAGAATATTGGCTAAATTTCCCGTATGCCGTTGTTGAAAAAGATGCGCTAGCATTTTACGAGCCTATCGCAGAAGGAACTGCTTTATTTATTATGAAAGCCAACAACCAGCAAATAGTCGACGCTGCAAAAACTGCAATTCAAAACGCCACTAACAATCTAAAAGAAATTGAAGGTCTTATTGTTTTGAGCTGTTCTGCAAGATTAATTGCTCTAGGCAAAGACATTGAAAAAGAATATGCACTTATTAAGAAAGTTGTAAAGGATAAACCATTCATTGGTTTCAGCTGTTATGCAGAGCATGCGACCGTACCATCAGGAAGTGTGCAAAAACATGCCTATACATTTGTTACGTTAGGATTGACCAACAAACTTATCAGCGACTAAACCACGAAAAAGTAGTAAAAAAAGGCAATATTTTTAAATTGTTGAGCATTCTTTTATCATATGGACCAAGCAACATTAGAAACCAGATTAAAAGCATTGCATGATATTGGAGCGCCCGTCAGTATTCCTCAGAATAAAGAAACATTAGTACACAACATTATTGAAGCTTCAAAGATAACAAGACAGTTTGCAACGCTAGATGTTGACACATTGGTTTATATCTTTACCAAGTATGATGCACTTGTTCACCACCTGAACACGTTATTGAAACTTGATGGCAAAAAACCATTGCAAGAACGAGTTGGCCAAGGAAATGTTGCTGCAATATTGCCCTATAATGGTCCATTAATGACCTTCGCATTGGCATTTGCAGGAGCATATTTGTTTCCTGAAAACAGTTTTGAAATAAAACCTGCAGGAGAATCTCAAAAAGTTTTTGAAAAATTCATAGAAATGATTCCTGATGCCGATATGGCTATGCATCTTTATAATGCAAATAGAACTCCTCGCATCAGTACAGAATCAGGAATGAAATTCTTAACACGGCATTTATCACCTGCTTCTGGAACAAAAGTCATTGAAGTGTATGGTCATGATTCCATGATAACTCCAGAAGTTGAAAAAATGCTGATGGCAAATACGTCTGTACGGTATATTTTAGAAGGTCCTGGAAAGAATTGGTTTGTTGTGGGAGAAAATCCAGCTTCCGTACGATGTGCTGAAACCATGCTCAAAGCAGGATTGTTGAATTCTGGTCAGAGCTGTATGGCAGGAGAAATTTATGTTATTCACGATAGCGTTTATGAAAAGATAATAGATTACATATCTAAGCTTGCAAATCACGTGGTTGTGGGAGACCCTCACAAAGCATCAACAGATGTTGGCCCCTTAAAAAACAGCCTTGCAAAAAGAATTGAAGAGCAAGTGAAAGACGCTTTGGAAAAGGGAGCAACGATTGCCTATTGCTCTAAAGAAGCTAAACTTCTAGAAAGAACAGAGCATTTTTATGATATAAACCCTGAAAGATTCAGGCTGATTCCTTACGACGCTGAACACATGCTTGTTCCCGTTATTATACTAAAAGACGTTACTTCAAAAATGAAAGTAAGACATGATGAAACCTTTGGACCTGTTATTGCTATAGGTAAATATCACCATGGCAGTGAAATCATTCCTGAATTATGGAGAGCAAGATACGGATTAGAAGCAACGGTGTTTGGAAGTGTGGATACTGCACTCATGCAGACCCTAGATGCCAATTTCGGTCACATCTTCCAAGATGCCTATTTTCTTGATCCTGGACAATTCGACATTCTTCTAAGCCCTTGGGGTGGAAAGAATTATTCAAGATTTTCTTTGCAGGGCATTACCAAATATGGAAACGCGGGAATAGAAAAAATTCAGACAGGTCCTGATTATATAGTATTGGATTTCAGCAAAGAGCCATAAAAGTCATTACTTAAAAATAGTAATATCAGAAAAATTTATAAATAACGCTCTGTTTGCTTCTCTTATGACAGATCAATTCTTCATTCCAACACCTGTTAAAGAAAGAGATTTAGAAACGCAGGTAGCTATAGCAGGAACAGGCGGAGTGCACCCTCCTTATCTTTTGGATGATGCAGTTATTGAACATTTTGTTCACAATTTTGATCCGAAAAGAGCGAAAAAAACATTTGCACAGGTACGAAGAGAAAAACTTGGGACAGAATTGCTTTTTCAAACAAGGCCTGAGTATACTATAGAAGACTGCATGGCAGACGCTGCAAAACAAGCCTTAGAGCGAGCAGGAATGACCATGAGCGATATTGCAGAAATTCATATTTCAACCGTAAGTCCAACAGACAGAATATCGCGAAGCAGGTCTGCTGTTTCTGAAAAATTAGGAGTAAATAATATTCCTATTATGGAACTATCTCATGGATGCGCAGGCTCTTTATATGCATTAGAAAGTGGCAGAAGAGCATCGCTTTTAAAAAATGCACCTATCCTTGTCATAGCAGGAGATGATGTAAGACGAGACGTTATTAACTTACAAGATTGGGCACAATCAGGCATTTTTGGTTCTGGAGCAGGATCTGCAATACTTGTGCCTGTAAAAAATGGCAAAGGACTGCATCCTGTTAATTTCTGGACAGATACAACCATAACGCCATATGCAAGAATGGATCCTATGACTGGAAAATTTGCCATGGATGGAAAAAAGCTTGGAGAACTTGCACCTGCAACTTATCACGCATTTTTAGATTATTTATTGCAAGCGTATAACTTACCAAAAGACAAAGTATATGTTATTCCACATCAATTAAACGGTCATCTTATAGAAGAATTTAGAAAACAAGCAGAATTAAGAGAAGATCAAGTATTAAATATAGTAAATAGATTTGGAAATACTTCAAATGGTTCTGTGTTACTTGCATTAAATCATGCAATAACTCATCGTCTGAAAATAGGCAATTATGGAGTTATTTTTGGTGTTGGCGCAGGATTTGATAAGGCATGCAGCATTTACGAACCTGA
Organism: Candidatus Woesearchaeota archaeon; assembly: GCA_003599145.1. Classification (GTDB taxonomy): domain Archaea; phylum Nanobdellota; class Nanobdellia; order Woesearchaeales; family UBA9642; genus SURF-58. Next base: position 358,786 of record QZIT01000005.1, read on the forward strand.
TAGAGAATTAATATTGCCAAGAGTTATCAAAATTCTTATTGCAGACGATGAACAAGGAGTTCGGGAAAGCAAGGTGATGGGCTATCAAACATTTTTGGAAGGACATGAAAAACTTCCTCAAAATGTCAGCTTTGAATATCACACGGCAACAAGTGGTGAAGAAGCATTCCAAATGGCACTGGAAATCCATCCAGATATTCTGGATTTCGACCAGCGTATGGAAGGCATGAACGGTTCCACTGCTGCAACCATGATTCATGAAGCACTAGGACCTATTCCTACCGTTATTAATTCTGGCTTCTCTGACGCTGCAGATATGCGAGCATTTGGAGAGTTAAAATTAACCAAGCATAGAGAGTACATATTAAAACAGGATATGAACATCATGGACTATGCAAATTTTCTTGTAGAATTTATGTACAAGTCAAATATTTTATAAAGGAAGATATAAGTTTACCATCAATCCTTCTGGTTGATTTTCGATCGTCATATTTCCTTTGTAAGAAGCCATAATCATTTGGCAGCTTTTCAATCCAAAGCCACCTTTACCTTCGCTGGGAAGTCTTGTAGTATAACTAGTGTCAAATGCTCTTTCAATATCCTTCTCAGGAATGCCTCCTGCATGATCTGAAAATGAAATAACTACATATGACTGGTCTACAGTTGTCGTCACTTGCAAAACACGCTTTGGTTCTGGAATACTTTTTCTTTTGTAACTTGCAAGAGCATTGTCTATAAGGTTTTGAAAAACAGACGCCATTTCCTGACGAGAAACATTGACTTGAGGTGTTGGCCGATAGTCCTTTGAAATGTGCAGTAATCCATCATAAAGAGATAAAACATCGTCAAGAGACTCCGTAATATTTTGAAGTTTTGCATCCTGCACAGGCTCTGCCAATCGAGACATTCTTAACGTATAACCTTTTAATCTCGCAACAGCTGTTGCTGCACTCGTCAAGCAAGGATCGACACCGTCATATTTTTGTTTTTTCAGCATTGCATGCGCAATAACAAGATTGTCATCGATAATTTTTGCAACATTGTTGATATTATGAGCAGCATCTTGAGCCAAATTCGCAAGAACAGAACGACTCTCACTTAAGACAAGCTGATGCTGAGTTGATTGGAGCTCTTCATACAGATGTTGGCTAATGATAGCATCTGCTACTGCAGATAATGACAGAGTAATTCCTGTAGCCAAGTCTCTTGCTCGTTCAACAAGTTCTAAAGGCACCGGCTCATCGTCAGCAATATTAAGCTTTTGTCTATCAAGACTTGATAATACAACGTTGCCAACAACATAAACGCCCGTTTCATCAACTTCAACACAAGGCAGTATTACCGATCTAGCAAAATCTCCTAAAGTCATGTTCGATTGAGAATATCTCCGAAATGACGTCGTCAAATCAGATAAAAAAGATTCAGGTAATGTTCCTTGTTGTATTTGTTCGTTTAAATAAGATTCATTGAGATATGTTTGATAGGGTTCTCCATTTAAAAAAGGGTTTATATGTTCTAGACCAATAGCTACGGAAGCAGGAGTTTCTAAGTACTCTCCAAGATAAAAAACGCCATCAGTTCCTATTGCAGACACTGCAATAAAACTAGCAATATCTGGGAAATATAATGTCGCTAACTCAGTTCTTCCCTCTTTAGTTTTTAGCTTCTCTCTTACTGCAGATACACCCAAAGACGTTCTTTGCTGCTGAATTTCTCGTGCATTAGCATAACTTCTCTTCAATTTAGACGTAATAGGCACATTTGTTTCTATTGACTGGAAAGGAAGCACCTGTAAAATAGACTCTAACCCTTGTCTTAAACCTGCCACTCCTCCATGAAGAACTATTCCTTTACGAGAAACTGTCTCAATAGTAGCTGAATCAATAGTGGAACCCATAGAAAAAAAGAATCAAAAACAGTATATAAATTTTACTATTAAATAATAGTAAAAAAATTTACTTAAAAGCAAAATTACCCTGCATAGGTCTCGTATCCTCAATCCTTTCCAACTTCTCGCTCTTTACTTTGCGTTTCTTTACAGGTTTTTTCGCTTTTTTAGCTTTTTTCTTTGCCATAATAAACACCTCCCCAATAAGCAGTATCATGCATGTCCTAGTATATAAGGATTGCGGTTTAAACTTTCTTTAGAATTATACGTTCTTGATTCTGATGAAATGCTATATGGAACTCGTCAAAAAAACAGTTTCTTCCAAGCAAAATAGGAACCTTTTCAGACAAAACCAACACTGGCAGATTAAGCTTTCCCAATCGTTTTTAAATGAAAACAAACAAGAAGAAGTTCTTGCTTTTGCAGATCCGCCAATACCCCTTGTAAGCTTTTCCTCTCCAAGATCCAAACCTAGCAAAACAGCCAAGTCATAGGGAATGACTGTATTATCTGCTCCAGAGTCTATAAGACCCATAAATTCGTACAATGTTCCCTGCGTTGACTCTATAAAAACAGGAATGAACGGTGCTTTTTTTAGAATATGCTGTCGTTTTATAGGTTTATACTTAAAAACAAGAGCCATTAGAAAATCAGCGTTTCCTCTTCCGGTATTTTTGCAATAAAGGGCGTTCCTTTAACTGCTTTAATTTTCTTTTTCAAGTCAAGAATATTCTTTGAGTGGCCAATAACTCTTTGTTTGTCTATTAAAATCCATTCACCCACATAAGGAGAAACATCCAAATCCAAAAAGTGTTGATAATTTGTTTTCATAAACGAAGATAGACCTTTGTTCTTTTAATATTTTTTGGAACTCAGGTTGGGTAATTTAGGAACTATCTCGTAAGAATTCCGGATGTTTGTGAAGTATGCTGCCATAAAGCATAAAAACAGATGTATAAAAATATTCTATATGAAAAACGGTAAAGAACTAAAAATACTAAAATTGATAACTGCCAAATCAAAATTGACAAAAGAAGATGCAATAGAAATAGGAAAGAAAATAAAAAAATCAATGCATAGGCGATATAAAAAAGAATACCCTGATGAATTTAAATGACAAATCCCTTAAAAGAACTTTATGGAGCATTGAAGTTTAAGAAATCCGCAAAAAGAACAGTAAAAGAAATAAGAAAACTTTTCAAATCAAAATACGAGTAGATACCTTTAAATACCACCATTTATCTAATGCAGTATGGTTATTAAAAAATCAATAGAGGAGTCAAAGTCGTTTATGATTAAGGTATTAGACTACGTTTCAAGCCATTTCTGGAGATTGTTCATTGCGCTTTTCATTTTTTTCATCCTTTCTGTAGTACTGCTCCACGTTACGCCTGTTCCTTTTGTCATTTTGGGTTTTTTATTTCCCATTCTTATTTTGCTGGGAAGCATTTCATTTATCAGAAAATCCATCAAAGCATTATTTGACCATCAAAGAAACTTTTCCAAATTATTGTTAAGCTACACCAGTGCAGTGTTTGGCTTTATTTTTCTGTTTACGTTAATCTACATCATTTTTGCATCCTTAGGCATAGGCTATCTGCTCTATGGCGGCTGCAATGACCAGTTTGACAGAACTATTTTCACTTCAGAAGACACGTCTATGGTGAGAGACCCTATCAGCATCTTTTACTTTTCAGCGATAACATTTTTTACGGTTGGCTATGGAGACATCTGCCCCATGGGAGCAAGCCAGATTTTTTCCATATTGAACGCATTTGTAGGGCAGGCGTTTACTGCAGTCATCATGGTTTTAGCGCTGTCTTCGTATATGTCGAATAGGGATTAGCATTTTTTTCGCTTTGTTTTTTCAGGATTGAACAAATCAACAAGCAAATAATAGAGCACATTATTTCTGTAGTCATTGCCAGGAGTCATACTCCACGTTCTTCCAATTTTCTGTTTAAATTTGTTAGTCATGGCTACGGTTTCATGAATGTGGCCGTGCAAGGTTAGTTTGGGCTTATATTTTTCGATAGCTCTTTTTAGAGCAATGCTGCCAACATGCTTTCCCGTATGAATAACATCCAAAACAGTATCATAAGGAGGAGTATGCACTATCCATATTGCTTTTTCACCTTTGCATTTTTTTGCAATTTTATCAAAATCGTGGGCAATGCTATTTTTGCGTTCATGCAGATTTATTTCGTGGTTTATGAACCCTCCTTTTTTACTCAGCATTCCTGAAGTAACAAAATCTCTATACGTTGTTTCCAGAACATCAGGAGCATCAATTTTTTCCCAGTCTTTAAAGCGAAATGGCGTCAATGGCACATAAGGATATCCTGTGATAGACAATCCTGCAATTTTTTTTGGTTTGTCAGACAATATAAAAAGATTTTTTTGTTTTTTTGCAAGAGTTTGAAGAGAGGTCCTATTTGCCTTGAAATCATCATTGCCCATAATAAGATAAACCGCAATATCTGAATATTTTTTCAGCAAAGGAAGCAAGCAATCCGCAAAGAAAAATTTCTGTTGTAAAATCGTTCTCCTTATTCCATCTTTTGGTGCTAAATCTCCTCCAATAATGATCAGGTTTACTTTTTCTTTTTTTGCCGCTAAAAACAGCTTTTCATACTGCATAATATTGCCGTGCAAGTCAGCAGAAAAAAGAAACTTTTTCATAGAATAAGGGAGGGCAAACCTATTTATAAAGCTGATGAAGTTTCAAGAGTCAAATTATTTATTTATAATTATAAGGTGAATCTTTAAATAGAATTAGAGAGTTTCTCCACCATGGCCAATGAAGAAACAGAGAAAAGAAAAAAGGTTCTAGAAACACTTTTAGCAGAAAAAGATTGGAAACAATCCACATCAGGAATCTTTTTAGGAGGCTCTGTTGCATATGGCCCTGAATACGGAGTAAGAAAAGATTCAGATATAGACCTTGTTTTGATAACTAATGACTTTTTGCCTTTACTGAGAACGTTTAAAAATCACGAACAATATGAACACATCTTAAAAAACAGGTTCTTTGAAGGAATTTGTTTAAAATTTGAGCAAGATGGTATTCCTGTTAGTGTTCATATTTTAACAGAAGATGCTCTTGATATTATTGCAAAATGTTTTGTAGCAGATTTGCGATTATTAAGAGAAGGTGGCAAAGCGGGAACCTATCTTTTAAGAGGATTTGAAGGGCAAGAATATCCATACAGTGTAAAAAATATTCCACTTGAAAAAGCTCAAGGTTTTTACAGAACAATTGTTCCAATAAGCTTTATCAACAATGACAGATACTTTATAGGAATTCATAGAGATAAACTCATGAGCAACCCTCAAATAATATATGACCCTCATGGAATCATAGAAAGAGCAATCGATAAGACGTGGAATGTAATGATGAAAAATTTTATTGATGAATCAAGACGCCTCTATGGAACTGTTGATCCTTCAAGAATGAGCATCGCTAGAGCGCTGGTAAAATTTAACGCTATGGATGACGACGTACAGAAATCAATACAAGAAAAAGAACGTGCTTATCTTGCCATGCTAACGTGACTAACCCTTCGCAATCTTTCTTGCAATACTTTTTCTATGGCGATGTTCATGCTTTTCATACACATACAGATAGCCTATGGCAATGCCCACGGCATAGCATATCCCCAATAACAAAGAGCTCAAGAGTGAAAGATGCATGGTCATGATGAAGTATCGCGTAAAATTTACCAAAACAAAAGCATAAATCAAAGAAACAGCAAACACAAACACTTCAGGAATTATTTTTATCGTGCTGATATCGTTGGACTTGCTGATAATCTTTATTAAAAAGATGCAGGAGACAATGCCTATAAGCAATGTTAAAACGTAAATCACGAAGGCGCTTTTTATCAAGGCAATCATCATTAAAATAAGAAAAAACAGCACGAAATAATTAGTCGCCAAAAACAATATCAGCAATAAAAAGTAAAAATGGGGCTTGTGCAATTGCTTTTTCATGATGGCATAAATCAGCAAGCTTTGATTAACAGAAAAGAACAGCAAAAACAGCAGTTTATCGTAAAAGAACGTAAAGTTCATTGCAATAAATCCTCTCACGATATTTCCTATGGATGTTCTCAGCAATGCATAGAGGATGGGAATTGAGTAAAAAACAAAAAAGCCTATGGTTATCAGCAATCCAACAATAACAAACAATGCATACCATTGAATGACTTTTTTTTCATAGGGATGCGGATGAAAAACAAACAACGGCTGAAACTTGGATTTAATATATAACTTTGTTTTTTCCAGAAGGTTATAAATGCCCAGCCAGTGCTCAAACGCATAGTAGATATCTGTCTTTAAAAAGAATAAAAACTGCCATAGCAATCCAAAAAACTCTAGTAAAATAATAAATTTCAAAAATCCGTACAGCAAAAGTGAAAAATGAAAAAACATGTCACTGAAAAACAACAGCAATAAGGAAACGGCAATCACTAAACAATCTGCAAGCATACCTGCAAAAATAACCCTAAATCGTTTTTCTCTTGACACTGCATACAGGTTGGTAACATCAGTAATAGCAACCAAAAAATGCAGTTTGTGGGTAATTCCAAATTTTGCCTTTACCTGCAAAGACCGTGCTGCAAGATAATGTCCGAATTCATGCAGCAATACAAAAAACCAACCAGCAAGAAAAGACAAGGGAAGCAAAATAATGTAGAGGTCAGTAAAAAAATAATCCCTGCTTCTGGGAAAATACTGGGGGTTCATAATAAGAACAGCTAAAGCAAAGAGAAACAGCATAAAATAGACAGTGTATGCCAACGGAGAAAAGAAAGGTCTTGCTATTTTTGGCTGGATAAAATCATAGAGTTTTTTTGCAGGTTCATCATGCAAGGATTTCTTGTCAAGGGTTTTAACAAATCCGTGCTCTATCAATGCATGAACAAATCCTCTCAGATCAACAAATCCGTGTTTTGCTCTTACAGCTTTTTCAACAGCATCAAGCGCATGCCCTTTTTTAATTTCCTGAATAATGTCAACTCCAAGCTTAGGCATCAAAACAAAAATCTCTGTTTTTTCCCTTCCGACAATATAGTGCGATTTATCCTTGGTTATGCTTAAGTCATGCAATCCTAAAACGCTCTTTTTTGAAAAATGAACAGACATACTGCAATATCAGCATGCTTGTTTTAATAAGTTTTTGTTTTCAGAAATCAAATCTTCCATCTGAAGACTGGTCAACAAGGCTTGCTGCATGCAAGTCTTCCTGCTTGGCAACCATGGCATTGTTGCAGTAAGGGCACCTGCTGACCACGGCGCCTTTTTTTCTGCTGAACTTATAACCGCATTTCTTGCAATACCATTTGTCTACTTCCTTTTGTTCTGCAGGCTTTACGGTTGGCGCAGGCCTTGCAGTTTGCGGATTCTGTCTTGCATAGCAATCCTCGCAAATAAGGTTTTTGCCTGTCTTATCATATTTCATAGTCATAACCCTAAAGCGATTGCCGCATGAATTGCACTTCAATTTAAGCTCTGCATCCATAGCTTTTAAGATGATTTGGTAATTTATATAGTTTATGGAAGAGCCTACGAATAGGTATATAAATGCCCTTCCGCTACGCAAAGCATGGACTATAACCAGAACAAGCTAAAGGCAAAAGAGCGCTTACTTGACTTCTTTAAAAAAAAAGGCAAAAGCCCTTTGACAAGCAGCAGAATACCTCCTGGGCAGCACACCGTTTCAGGGTTTCCCGTATTGGATTTAGGCGCTCAACCAAGCATGGATCTAAGCATGTGGAAGCTCAAAATAAGCGGCTTGGCCAAAGGAGAGTTTTTCCTTGAAGAACTGAAACAATTAGGCGTTCAGGAATACACCAAGGACTTTCACTGTGTCACCAGCTGGACTAAACTTGATGTTGCATGGAAAGGCATACCTATAAAAAACATCCTTAAAAAAGTCAATCCTGACCCTTCCTGGAAGTTTCTTATACAGTACGGCAAAGACGGCTACAGCACCAATGTTTCCAGAGAAGATATAGAACATGACGATGTTTTTCTTGCCTTTGAGCTGAATCATAAGCCAATTCCTAAAGAACACGGCTTTGTAAGGTTGATCATACCGCACTTATACGGATGGAAGGCAAGCAAATTCCTTACAGAGCTTGAGTTTTCTCTAGAAGATAAGCCTGGATTCTGGGAAGTTAGGGGTTATCACAACAGAGGAAACGCATTCAAAGAAGAACGATATGACTAATGAAAACTTTTATAAAGCATTCCTCTCTAAATAAAGTATGGCTGAAGAGAAAACATCAAGGCTTTTCTTCTTTATCATACTGTTAATTTTTCTGATACTGACTTTTCTATTAATACGCCCTTTTTTCGGCTATATTGTTTTAGGCATTATTTTGGCAATCATCTGCTTTCCTGTTTATCAATGGCTTGTTAGAAAGATAAAGCATGAGAATACTGCCGCAGGCATCATGATTGTGCTTATCTTGCTTTTAATCATCATCCCTAGTTTTCTCGTTGTCAACAAATTAGTGATTGAAACCAAAAAAGCAGTTATTGGTTTTGGCAATGAAGGAGCATTTTCTTCAGCAATAGACAATCTTGAAGAAAAAACAGGCATTGACATCAGAGTGTATGTTTCGAACATTTTTCTCACCGTAAAAAACTATATTATAAGCGCTGCTCCGAAACTCATTACGAGCATAGCAGGCATTCTTTTAGGGATTTTTGTCATGTTTTTCATCATGTTCTATACGTTCAAAGGCGGCAATCAATTGCTAGAGGAATTTAAAGAGCTGCTGCCTTTAAAGAAAAAATACAAGGTAAAGCTCTTCAGCGAAACAGAAAACGTCATCAAGGGCGTTCTGTATGGACAGGTTGTTACTGCGTTTGTTCAGGGAATTCTTGGATGGCTGGTACTTTTTATTTTTGGAGTTCCCAATCATTTATTCTGGGGATTTATCATGCTGATCCTTGCATTCCTTCCTGTTGTCGGCACTCCGCTGATATTTGTTCCTGCAGGCATATACATGCTTCTCCATGGGAATATTACCTCAGGCATGTTGATTCTCATACTGGGATTTACCATAGTCATGAATATTGACAATTATATCAAACCAAAGCTCATTAGCAACAAAACAAAGATTCCTCCTGTTGTTGCACTTATTGGAGTCTTAGGAGGATTTGCCGTGTTTGGATTTGTAGGCATCATTTTAGGACCATTGATTATTGCACTCTTTATGGTGCTCCTGCGATTCTACAATGAAGACTTTAAAGAAAGCATTAACGAATAATCTCGTGCATTAATTCTAAAAACAGGGCGTTGCTCCAGGACTGTGCAAAACAGCCAAAGCTTTCCATATGCGATGCTGAACTTATTTCAGCATGATGCCCCATAAAACCGCAAAAGAGAATTTCTTTGCTGCTGGCATTCGCAATATGCTCTATATATGGTTTGAAAAAGTGCTTATCAACTCTCTGCAAGCAGATGGCTGCAAGGTTATTCATAAAAAACCAAGAGTCACCTCTGTGATAACTTTGGTCATTCTGGCCTGTATGGTCCTTGCAAAACAAATGATGGTCTTTTGCAATTGATGCAAGGCCTCCCCATGAAAGCCAGAGCTTTTCAAGCGCCTTGCTAAAAACCATTTTCCATTCTTGTTTTTTTAAAAGATTGGGATAAGCATAATATGCTAAAAAAATATTGGGGCGGATGGTTGCATCATCAACGCCATCATAGAGAAGATCGCCGTGAAAAAAAACGTTCTTAACGTTATCTGCCATTGCCTTTTCTTCCTGAGCGTATGTTTCTGAGGGCAGGTTCACTTTCTTACTGAGATATTGTGCGCACTGCAGCATGGACAAATGAAGACACTGAATTTCTATACGTTTTCCTGCGCGAGTATCGTTTGCATAGTTCGTATCCATCCAAGTCTCCTGGGCATTATTAACCATAAGGCCATCATGCCCATGCTGTTTTTTCAACTGCGCAAGCGAGTACGCAAGCCTTTCCTGCATATAAGCTAGCTCATGCGGCGAAAAATACTGGTCAAGCAGCCTCTTTTCTTCAAGGCACCTGACAAACTTGTAAACTCTATGAAATAACCACCCAACGCCATCCGCGCTGGGAATGCCGCCATAGGGTGTTATATTGCCTATTCTTCCATCTTCCTGAATGTGCTCAATATGCTTTAGGAGAATTTTTTTTGCCAGCCCATACTTCTTCTCTAGAGTGAGTGAGTGCAAAGAAAGCAGTTCATCTCTCGACCAAAACTGAAAAAACCAAGGAAGACCTGCAAAAATTCCCAACGTTGTTTTATGCTTTGTAGTGATATTCATGATCATTTTTTCCATGCTCAGCAATGCGCTGCTATACGCAGCTCTCCATTGCTTATTTTTAAGAGAAGGCATTTTCTGTCCTATAAGTGAAACATAATGTTGCTCTAAATGCAGCATATGCTGCTTTGATTTTTCCAAATCCTGCATTTTTTCCAATGCCTCTTTTTTTGTTTCTGCATAGGTTACTAAAACATGAGCGTTATCCTTTACTGCAAAACGCAACGCCCTATACGCCCAGAAAGTAGATGTGCTGTTTCTTCGCTGGTCATAGGCATAATTTTTTTGAACCCACTGATTTGGCTTTTCCACAGAGACCATTCCTTTAAAAACAATAAAACACGTTTTCTGCAGTTGCTGTGCATTGTCTTCTGCATATTTTCTATACTCGATAATAATCAAATCTTTTTGTTTTTTTATAGTGTAGATTCTTCCTTTGTCATGATAATCATAGATATCCCTGCAGTCAAGATCTACGGTTACCGTGGCTGCGCCCTGAAGATCATAGACTAAACCAGAAGGAAGCAGGAAAAACTTTTCTCTTGCATGTTCATAGACACGCTCAGCGTGATGCCCACTATGGACCAGCTCTTTAACGGGCTTTTCAAGAAAAATGCTTTCAATAACTTTATAGTAGCTCCAGCGAGTATCAGCAGTATAGAGATAATGCAATCCTTGAAAGTTGGTGGTATTTTCACTTCCAAGAGAAAAAAAAGAGCCTTTATTGACTAATAAAAAGCTCGCGTTGCCCTCTTCAGAAAGCTGGTGAAACGTGGTGGTGAGTTTCATGATTTATTGATGATTTCAGATGCATCTCCAACGTTCAAGGTCTTGAACGCGCCTTCAACCGTTGCATCTCTGCCTATAACAGAATCCTTAATCTGCGCATTGACAATCTCGCTTGCCTCATCGATAATGCTATTATTGATAAGTGAATTTTCAACTTTGGTATCTGCCGCAATAGAGACAAACGGACCTATAACTGAGTTTTTAATGACTGCACCATCTTCAATAAATACAGGGTCAATAATAACTGAATTTTCTGTTTTTATTTTTTTGCTATGCTTTTTCAGCAACACTTTATTGGTTTCCAGCAGTGTTTCAATAGTGCCGCAATCCATCCACGCTTTCAAAGACTGTGTGGTTATTTTTTCTCCTTTTTTAAGCAGTAACGCAAGCGCATCAATCAAACGATATTCTCCTTTTGATTGCATATTATTTTTCATCGCTTCCTGGAGTGAGGAAAATAATAGTGAAGAATCGTAGAGATAATACATGCCTACAATGGCAAGATTGCTGACAGGTTTTTCAGGCTTCTCTACCATGCCTGTAACATAGCCGTTTTTTACCGTAACAACGCCAAATCTTCTAGAGTCTGCAACTTCCTTAATCCAGATAATATTTTCTTTTTTTCTTCGTGCTTCCTTAATAACCGATAAATCCGCATCGAAGATGGTATCTGAGAAGATAATCAAGCAGTCTTCTTTGACATCCTCTTTAACCTGATAAATAGCAAAGCCGTCTCCCAATAACTGCTGTTGTTTTTTGATGTTAAATTTAAAAGCATAGTCCTTCAAAAATGTTTTGACGGTATCTTCAAAATCGCTGATGATTAAATGCACTTTTGAAGGCTTTACAGCTTGAATCCTATCAAGAATATGGCCTAGCATAGGCTTGCCTGCAACATGAATAAGCGGCTTTGGCTTAGAAAAAGTATGAGGCCTCATTCTTTTTCCTATACCACCCATGGGAATGATGACTTCCATAAGAATAAATCGCCAAACTTGATTTATAAAGTTGCTGTTTTTAAAGAGAACAAACATCCAAAACACATATAAATGCTCAAAAAGTCCTTCCTGTATGATTTGCATATTGGCATTGGTTGTTTTTGGCATTCTTGGAATTTTTAGTGTAAGCTATAGAGCCATAGCCAAAGAGGCATTTGATTGCGTCTTTAGAAGAATCACGCTAAGGAAATGCACTACTGGTTTAGACAAAAGACTTAAGAGCCAGATTACGGGAAAGTTGATGAAAAGAAGTCCAAAAACCGCAAAATTCGTCTATACCTATTTTGAAGCTATTTCCTGGTTTTTTACTATTTTATTAATTGCAAGCTTAGCCTATTCCGCTTATGGCGCATACAACTATGTTATGTTTGGAAACTGCAATGGCCAGCAAGGAGGATTTTGCGTCTATGATGTCTTTGCGGGCAATAAAACAGAGTACAGCACCTGTGCACCCGTAGCTGCTGCAGGAGACCTGATAAAGCCTGAGGTAACCAATCATTCTTTTTTTGGCCCTGAAAATGCAGAGCTGGAAATTATCGAGTTTGGATGCTATACCTGCGAGTATACGCGAAAGGCGCAGCCTGCTGTTGAAAAAATTCTTGAAACCTATCAAGGAAAAGTCAAATTTTATTTCTTAGATTTTCCTATTCCTGCTCATGAAAAAAGCAAAGAGCTTGCCATTGCAGCAGAGTGCGCTGGACAGCAAGGAAAATACTGGAGTTATTATGCGCGACTGTTCAGATTGGAAACTCCTGTAGCTGATGAACAGCTCTACCAATTAGCAGAGCAGCAAGGGCTGAATGTTGATGCATTTAGGCAATGCTATCTTGACAGAGAAACAGAATCTATCGTCGATGAAGATATCGCCCTAGGCAAATACGCAGGCATCTATGGAACGCCGACTTTTTTCATAGGCAACCATACGCATGTAGGCCCTTTAAGCTACAAGGACTTTAAAAAAATAGTCGAGAACGAACTGAACAGTTAATCATTTAAATACCTCTTTCTTTCTTGATACTATGAATGTTGAAAAATTGCGAAATGATTTTCCTGTTTTGCAAAAGGATGTTGTTTATTTTGACAACGCATGCATGTCCTTAAAGCCTGTCCAAGTAATCAGCGCAATGCAATCCTATTATGAAAATTACACTGCCTGTGGAGGCAGAAGCATGCACCAGTTTTCTAAAAAAGTAGATGAAGAAGTTGCAAAAGCCAGACAAACTATAAAAAAATTCATCAATGCAAAATCAGATAATGAGATTGTCTTTACCAAAAACACGACAGAAGCCATCAATCTTATTGCACATTCCCTCGACTGGAAACAAGGAGATGTTGTTTTAACATCGGACAAAGAGCATAACAGCAATTTGGTTCCCTGGCAACAATTAAAAAAACAAGGAATTATGCATCAGGCCATTCAATCAAACAAGGACAACACGTTCAACATAGAAAATTTAAAAAAAGTACTAACAAAAAAAGTAAAGCTCATTGCCATTCAGCAAACCTCAAATCTCGACGGTGCTAATTTTCCCATAGAAGAAATTGCAAAACTAGCCCACGACAACGGAACGTTGATTCTGGTCGATGCAGCGCAATCTGTTCCTCATATGGCAGTTGATGTAAAAAAGTTAGACGTTGATTTTCTTGCATTCTCAGGACATAAAATGCTCGGTCCAACAGGAACGGGAGTGCTGTATGGAAAATATCATCTCTTGGAAAATCTCAATCCATTTGTCACCGGAGGAGAAACGGTTGTTGAAACAACCTATGAAAGTGCAGAGTTTGAAAAGCCTCCTCATAAATTTGAAGCAGGATTGCAGAACTACGCAGGCATCATAGGATTAAACGCTGCAATTAAGTATCTCATGCCTATCCGAGAAGAAATACACGAGCATGAAGTGCAGTTGAATAAAATCATCAGCGAAGGATTAAAAGACAAGGTTACGATCATAGGACCTGAAGATCCAAAACAGCGAGGAGGAATTGTTTCTTTTTACACAAAAATGGACAGCCACGAAATTGCATTAATGCTGGATCAGCAGAACATACTTATCAGAAGCGGCGCCCATTGCGTGCATTCTTGGTTTAATGCGCATAACCTGCAGGGTTCTGCACGAGCGTCGGTATATTTTTACAATACAAAAGAAGAAGCGAAAGTATTTGTTGAAAAAACACAAAAGATTCTTGCGTTGAAATAACTACTTTTCTAGTATTCCGCCCCATTCAATAACCGTAAATCCATTTCGTTCAGGAGTTATGATGTTTGGTTCTGGAATAGATATTTCTTCTTTAAGAGGTGTAAAGTAAAAATTCAATCGTATTTTTGTATCTGGTTTTGGGGATATTATCAAATTCATATTTTCGTCTAAGAATTGCTCGTCTAATAATTTAATTTCGTAATACTTTGACGTTGGCAGTTCGTTCAGCCAATAATCTTTAAATTGGTTTTTTTCCTTTTCGTTCAATCCAAATTTGATCAAATACTCATCAAACCACGACTCTAAATCTGCATAGGCAACAACCCAACCTTCATTTGGCAAGTCTATCTTATGCAGTTGAGCTTCATAAAACAAGTAATCATAGGTTTGTTCAATCATTCCGTCTTTCGTTACCCAAACTGTCCAACCGTTTTCGTATTCGGGAATAGCGTTTATCAGTTCTCCATTAACGTTTACTTGAACAGTTATCAAAGAATCTTCTATAGGATAGAGATAAAGTGCTGGCTTTTTCACAATCATACGGCCTGCTTGATGCATTTCATAAGCGATAAAAGCTGCAAAAGCGATTCCTAGAACCACCAAACCGATAAGAATCCACAGCACAATCTTTTTCATAAATGTATTAGATTAAGCTTCTTTATTAATATATCGATGGCTGTAAAGAGAATCAGCTTCTGTAAAACTTTGCGGCTTCTTCTGGAGGAACTGCATTGATGATAGTTCCCGTCGACAATTCAAAGCCAGCCCACTTTGCAAGTCGTGGCGCTATGGTTATTCTAAATCGCATCTTGCTGATGCCGTATTGCAGAAAAATATTATAGGGAGCATTGATGGATTGTAATTTGAGCAAAAGCTTCTTTAAAATTTCTGCAGTTTCCTTATATTCAGCGTCATTGAATTCCGTTATGGATAGAACAAAGCGCTTTGGAAAAATAACAATCTCTAAAGGAAATTTAGAGGCATAGGGCGTAAAGCACACCATGGTTGGTGTTTCTTTCACTGCACGAAAGGATGTTTTTTCAATGTTGATAATTCTTTCATAAGGGCAACTAGAAAATTTTTCGCATGCTTTTTCTGTTTCCAACACTTGCTGGGGTATATCATTATAGGCAATGACCTGAGAATGGGTATGCAATAAAGAGGTTCCTGCATCTTCTCCATGATTTTTAAAAATATCCACGTATTTTATCCCTGGTTTTTTGCTTAATTCGGCAATGCGCTCTGCATACACTCTCAATAACTGTTCCATTCGTTCAACAGGAACATCTGCCAATTGCTTGTTAATATCTGGATCTTCAACAATAACTTCATGATAGCCAAAGGCATCTGCAAACGTAAAAAATTCATTGTCTGTCCTGATAACAGGATTTCCCTTATCAACAACTGCTGCAAATTTATTGGGAAACCACCGCAACTGCCAGTTTTTTTCATTTTTAGGATATCTACCGATTTCTGCAGGCGTTAAATGCTCATTGCCTGGACCGAAATAATCAATGTCAGGCTTTTTTATTTCCTGTTTCTGCATGAATTGATCAGGTCTTTTTCCTCGTTCTGTAGCAATAATCACATATCGGTCAAGAATGTAATCTTTTCTGAGTTCTGGCATAGCTCTATTGAAATAAAGTGATATATAAATCTTTGTTTAACTTGCTGAAGAGTAAAAAAAAGAAATCACTTTCGCAGCGCAAGATTGTGCGCCTTGATATAGTTCTCTATCAGGAAGTTCCAGTCAGCAAGCGTGGCAAGGCTTTTTGCACTCAACTTATTTTGCACTCTTTCTGTATGATCCAGCATGGTAAATCCGTAGAGAATCTGCGCAAAGGAATTCACCACATCATCATAGGACTTATTAAAGCGCTCAAGCACATACATGCCTGGATTTTTAGGACTTAATTTTGGTTTAATAAATCTTCCAAATCCTGACAAGTCAGTAGTCAAGCTTACAACGCCCAAGGCTGCACATTCCAAAGGAGTGTATCCCCAAGGTTCATAATAGCTTGGAAATAATCCGAAATGCGTTCCTGCAATAGCATCATTGTAAGGAAGATTAATCATGCCGTCATTGCCCGTCAGATAGACAGGATACACAATAATCTTCACTCGGTCTTCTTTTCTGTTCAGCAAACCATTTCCCCTTAATGCTCGTATTATTTCCTGATTATCTTCATTTTCAAGATAATGGGTACATAAAGGCGGTGTTCCCTTTCTCTTAAACTGAATGATATTTTTCTTTGCCTCAAGCAAAAACTTTTTGGTAAAAATTCCCTCATTGGAAACATCTTTGCCCAAAACAAAATCATAGGTAATAGTTCTTAAAATTTCCTTTGCATTCCAATCTACAAAATTCTTTATGTGATTATAGTAATTTTTATTTTCCAATAATTCTGTTCGTATGGATGTTGCAGGCAAAGGCACCCAGAAAAAGACGCTGATCGTTCTTATGCTATTTTCTTTTTTGAGTGTTTCATTTACTTTGCCGAGTGCTGCAATAAAAATGTCAAGCCCTTTATTTCTAAATTCGTTTCTTCCGCTGAGGAAAAAAATCAGGTTATGCTCAAGGGGAAAATCATGATACGGAAAAAAATACCACGTTAAAAATTCCCTTATTTTATCCCTGCAGGTTACATGTTTAATAGATGTTTCTTCGATAGTGGGATATTTTGCAATATCAAGCCCGTTTAAAACTAAAACTTCAGGCTTTCTTCCCAGAATTTTCTCTGCTTCCATACCTGTAATTTCAGAAACAGTGGTAAAGATGTCTGCTTTTTGGGCGCATGCCCTTTCTGTAAAAAACTTGTCCTGCACTCTCGACTCATAGGCTTCCCTTACAGGGTCTATAATATCCAAAATAGAATAGAGATCTCTTCCTCCTCCTGCCATTGCCCTTCCCAGCATGGTTGCGTGTGTTGTAAAAACAGTTCTTATGGAAGAATTTACTGATTTTAAATGCAATAAACCACCGCCACAAAGCCATTCGTGAAAATGCGCGATAATTCTTTTGCCTTTCAGCTCATTGCCGATGTGCTCGAGCAGATAGCCGACTGCTGTAGACCAGACAATAGGCTCATCAAAATCATTCGCTGCGTAAAGAGAATCTATCTGAAAAAGGTCATATAATTTTTTCTTGATGTCATTTTTTTGGCTGAACAAATTTCCAAATTCAATGAGGATGGTAAACGGCTCGCCATCTGCATCAATCCATTTTCCAAAATGGCATTGCAATCCTAAGTTTTTTAATTCTTGAAAGGGCTTTTTTAAAAAGTTAGGAATGTCTTTTTGCTCCTGAAAGCTTAGTCTTGCTTTATCCTCAAAATAAGGGCCGATAGTAAAATAATTAGGGTAATAGCTCATCATAAGGGCGGCTTTGCTTGTTACCACAGCATAGATGCCTCCAACTTTATTGCAAACTTCCCATGATGTTTCAAAGACGTATTCTGCTTCTGCCTTTAACATTTTTCACCTCATAATACGAATACTCCCAACGCAATGCCAACAACAAACCCGATGACTAAGCCCAATAAAAAATCTTTCATGAGCTCAAAATCACTGATAACGTGGCTTTTGCCAATCTCCATGGTTATCTCATGAATCTTGTCATCAAGTATCTTGACTGTTTCATTCTTGTCTTTGGCAAGCCGTATTTTTCCTGCCAGATAGGGATCGTGAATAACCTGGTCTATCCAGTTTGCAAAATCATTCTTGGTTTCATTGACATGATTTCCAAATTCATCTTGATTCATAACCTGTATCTGTTTTTTAAGCTCCCAAATATTTTGGGCTGATTTTCCATTATTGAAATGAAATTTTTGTTCAGGAGGCGCGTTTTGCAATGACATCACCAAAGCTTCCCCATCAGATGTTCGTAAACAACAAGTTGGGCTTTTTTCTTTTCTTTGCAGTGTGCAATTTTTTCTGCAAGTTCAAAGTCTCTAAAAACATCTTTTATCCAATTGCTGAAATCATTTCTATGATCGTTAACATGATGAGAAAAGACGAAATCTTCCATGTCGCCTAAATCTTCTGCTAGCTCTTTGAGGTTTTTTATTTCTTTTCCGCTTGACAAAATAAACCAATACTCATGGCTCGGAGTGTTCTTTATGCCACTAGCAGGCAGTACCCTAGCCTTTTTCGTAATAGGAGAAGTCTTTTTAGCCATCATCCCCACCTCTTTTTACCATTCATACCTTTTGGTATTTATATGGTTTGTGTTTTTTTCTCTTTTTTTATGAACAGTTTTATGAATAACGGTGCATCCCTAAGATAGCACCAAGCTCGGCTTTTCTGTCAACAGTACAGGTGTGTTGATAGAGGGATTATTTGCCCTTTTCAATCGCACTGCCATGTCATTTAAGATATTCATGAACGCCAAATAGCTGTCATACGGCGTGTCATAAGGATTAAAGTACTTATGAACATCTCCGTCGTTAAACCATTTCGTGCACATATAGTAAAAATGGTCGCTTGTTGTTAACTTTCTCCAATCTTCTAATAATTTTGAGTTTTTAGCATTTTTTATTTTTTCTTCAAACTGGTACAGTTCATGCATGGCTGCCTTTTGCATTTCATTGCCCAGCCAAGCAGTTAAATCTCTTTCAACGTCTGCCCAGGAAACAAAGCTATGCATGTCAACTTCATCAACAGGGTCTATGGTTGCCAATTCAGAAGGATGCATGAATTTCAAGTGAGGATGTTTTAAAAGTTGCTTTGGAAGGTTGTTCATAAAGCTAAAGATGCCTGTATGCTCCCACTGATGCTCTCCAAAGGTTTCATAATCCATAAACAAATTTACAGAATGGCCTTGAATGGCAGAAAGCCATGCTGCGTATTTTTCAGCAGTCAACGGATGTTGTTCCCAAGTTTTATTGCCAAATCTGAAGGCAATGTCATCGCTGAGTTTGTAATTTTTTAAAAGCAATTTCATGTTATTTGTTGTTTTTGCCTTGTAGACAAAATTAGGGCTTCTCCATCCTAAAATATGGTCAGCTCCTTCTGCTATGATTCCCTTATACCCTAGCTGTTCGACAAAGTTTGCAAGCTCATTGTTAAAAATCAGCTCTGTGTTTCTAAAAACAGTTGGTGTCTGCTTAAAGTTTCTTTTAATTGCCTTTTTATGCAAGTTTACTTGTTCAACAAACTCTTTTTTTGAATAAAGATATGATAAAGAGTGATGATAGGTTTCATTCAAAAATTCAACATTTCCTGTTTTGGCAAGTTCTTCAAATGAATCCAAAACATTTGGTGCATACTGCTCAAACTGCTCAAGCGCTGTTCCTGTAATGCTATAGGCAATTTTGAATTCAGGATGCTTATGAATAAGATTTAACATTAAGCGATTGGTAGGCAGGTAGCACTTTTTAGCTACTTTTTCCATGACTTCTCTATTTTTTTGATGGTCAAAGTAATCACTAGTGTTGCCTATGTTAAAAACACTGTATTTTTTCAGCCTGAAAGGCTGATGGACCTGAAAGTAAAAGCAAACTCCCGTCATGTTCTTCCTCCAAATTTATCATACAGCTCTATACATTTATCTGCTGGAAAATCCCAGCTGAACTGCAGCACTTCATGATAGCCTAAAATAGTAAGCTCATTGTGCATATGCCTATAGGTCAAAACTCCCAATATTTTATTTGCCAACTCCTCAACATCCCAAAAATCCACTTTCAAGCAGTTTCTTAACACTTCACTAACGCCTGATTGCTTAGATATGATGGTGGGAGTGTTTCTAACCATGGCTTCCAAAGGAGTAATGCCAAAAGGTTCGCTGACAGAAGGCATGACATAGACATCTGCCATTTTATATATTCTGTCTCTTTCCTCTCCTTTCAAAAAACCGGCAAACAAGACTTTGGAGCCTATTCCTAACTGTGCAGCACGCTGAATCATCGCTGCTTCCATATCTCCGCTGCCAACTACAATAAACTTCACATCAGGATCTTTTTCCAGAACCATTTTAGCTGCCTCAATAAAGTAATCAGGACCTTTTTGCAGGGTTATTCTTCCTAGAAACAACACCAACTTGTCTTCTTTTCTTATTCTAAACTGCTGGAAATTACCATCAGAAAAGTCAACTGCGTTGTGAATAACCGTTATCTTTTCAGGAGGTATCCCATAATGGTTTATGATCAAATGTTTGGTATGATGACTATTAGCTATAACCATATCTGCAAGCTGCATGCCTGTCTTTTCCAAATCATAAACATACTGATTAACACCATTGCCGCCTGTTCTGTCAAACTCAGTTGCATGAATATGAACTATCAATGGCTTATTCTTGATTTGTTTGGCATTGATGCCAGCCGGAAAGGTCATCCAGTCATGGCAATGGATAACATCAAAGTCTTCTGATTCAGCTATCAGCTTTGCAATTTCTGAAAATCTGTAAACTTCATGATGGAGGTTATAGCCATACAATGCTGCTTCTGCATTGCCTTTTGTCTGCATAATTTTTTGGTATCTTTGATAGTAATCTTCACTTCCAGAATACGGAGAAAGCAGGGAGGCAACTTTTTTTATGGTTATATTGGTAATGGCAAGGTTGTTTGCTATGAGGAGGTTGACAAAATCTCCCTTTATATCCAAAGGGCCCTGGGGCATGACAAAGGTGATTTCGACGCCTTTTTTTGCCAGTGCCTTTGTTAAGCCATAGCAGGCAGTTCCCAAACCGCCTGAATAGACTGGAGGAAATTCCCAGCCAAACATCAATACTTTCATTCAACACCCCTTTAGTTACAAATCTAACTAGGTCATTATGTCTGCACTTGTTTTCTTTAAATACTTTTCTATAAATTATAGCAAAAACAAGAAAAAAATAAACATACTAATTAAGTGATTATCTCATTAAATTATTTACTAATAGAAAAGTTTAAATATTTGGCTGATTAGTCAAATTCATGGATGCTGATTCTCTGGCAACAGGAAGCAAATGGGTTATTCTAGAAGAAATAGGCAAAGGCAACAACACAGTTTCTGACATTGCCAAATCTTTAAAAACATCTGTAGCCAACATAAGCCAGCAGTTAAGGCTTTTGGAAGCCTACGGATTTATCCAAAAAGAAAGGCTTGAAAGCAATAAGATCGGAAAACCGAAAGCTGTGTATGCCATAAAAAGAGAGATGATTAACATCAGCAGCCTTGAAAAGAACAAGGTTCAAAAAATAAAGCTGAGCCCTTCCTGGTTTTCTCAAACATTCATCAACATTTTAAACTATGCAACAGAAGAAGACAGGCATTATTTAGCCCAGTTTTTCTTTCACACCAATGACATTTTAGAAAAATGCGATGGCGTTGCATTGATGAAATCAAGCAAAGATGCCATTGAGCTTGTCTTGTTCACAGCCAATTTGGACTACATACGAAAGCATTACAGCAACCTCGACCTTAAAGGATTAAACAGCCAGCACAAAAAAATCATCTGCTGGACCCATAATGAAGAGGAGCTCAAAAGCGGCATAAGCAAAAAAGAGCCTTACTTTCTTAATCTCTTAAAAGACGTCCATATTCTTTACGATAAAACAGGAAAGTTATTAGAAATAAAACAATTGAGAGAGACAAAATGAAGTTTGAGGAGCTTACGGTTGAGCAGTTAAAGGCAATTGAAGAAGAGTTCAAAAAAGGAACCATCCAGAAAATTCTTGAGCAAAAAACGAGAGTTGAAGAAAAGACCTGTGCTGTCTGTGGTCAAAAAATAGCAAAACAGCATGGCTATGCATTAGAATTTGGCCAAAGCGACTTAAGAAAACGAGCTTATTTTTGCGCAGCCGACTGTTTGCAGTACTTTTTGGATTATCTAAAAAAAGAGAACCTTACGCAGTACTATTAATCTTTCTCTTTTTCATTCTCATAAAAAGTCTTCCGTTTTTGGTTTCGTACTGCAAATGGCAATAAACGCCATTTCTAACCCTGATGACTTCTTTGAGAATACTGCCATCTTTATTGCTATTGGACAATATATAGTAATTCATCCATCTCCCCCTATACCATAAGGAAAGCAAGACTATTTAAATCTTGTGGTTTTTGTACTAGGATGATAGCAGGCGTTGAAGAGGCAGGAAGAGGCCCTGTCATAGGTCCTATGGTTATGGTTATTCTGGTTATTGATGAAAAAGATGAACAAAAATTGGTTGATTTAGGTGTAAAGGACAGCAAGCTTTTAACAGCAACTCAGAGGGAAGAAATATACCAGAGTTTAGTAAACTTTGAGCATCATGTCAAGATTCTTCAGCCAAACGAAATTGATGAAGCTGTTTTATCAGAAGCCATGAACTTAAACTGGCTAGAAGCAAAAACAACGGCTGAACTCATTAGCTTTGTTAAAGCAGACAAAGTCATTTTAGACTGCCCTAGCAATAATACCTCAGCATATAAAAATTACGTAAAAAAATTGTTGAAAAAAGATATCGAGATTATTGCAGAGCATAAGGCAGATGTTAAATATCCGGTAGTAAGTGCTGCGTCTATTATAGCTAAAGTTACCAGAGACAGGGAAATAGAAAAGCTCAAAAAAAAGTTTAAAGTTAACTTTGGCTCTGGCTACCCAAGTGACCCTTTAACAATTTCATTTCTTGAAAAGAATTATAAAAAGTATGACTTTTTCAGGAAAAGCTGGGCTCCCTACAAAAAACTGTTAAAAAGCACTCAACAGAAAACACTCAAGGGGTTTTAGTCCTTTCTAAAGAAGATGACCATAAGGATGAAAAGCATGGCTGCCATGACTATCAACGCTCCGTAAAAAAACCACGCATACATGACGAATGGCTTTTCAAGATACAGCGTTTGTTTGCTGGTCAAATCTGCAATTTTAGGACAGCTTTCCTGATAATCGCAGACTCCAGAATCTTTCTGATAAAACAAGCAACAGACTTTTCCGTCATTGCAATCAATGCTTTCTGTACAAGCATTTTCTATAAAATAACTGCTTAACCCTCTATACGTTTTCCCTGATAGAAAAAGCAAAGCTCCAAAGAGCAAAATAATAATCATCAAAGACGTTATCAGCAGTTTATGCTTCATAAAGGTATAAATATTATTGGTGTTTATATATTTACTGCTGAGTTCCCTAGGGATAGCTGTTCAAAAATGCGGTTTCGTCTGAAAAAAACGAAAAGGGAATAACGGCAGAACATTTAAATATCACAGACAACCCAATCACTATATGCCTCAAAAAACAGACATCCAGGATTTCCTAAAAAAAGAAAGTGACGCAACCCAAGAATATATCAAGAATTTTCTCCATGAACAGGGCATCTTTGACTTAGATAAAGAAGATCAGATAATAGAAACCGCTAAATGCATTGCCAAATTTCCTTGGGGAGAAGCAAGAACCATTGAGGAATTGCTCGTAACAAAAAAATTCGGCACATGCACTGCCAAGCATTCAGCTTTGCAAGCATGTTATGATAGCTTAGGCATAAAATGTCATCAAGTCATGTCCACCTTCAAATGGGGGGAGCAGAAGATAAGTTTTCCAGAGGAATTGCAAAAAATCATTGATGAGGGAGAGTGGAACCACGGGCACAACTTTCTTCAAATTGAAAAAGATGACGGGACAAAAATAGATATCGATACAACATGGAACTCGAAGCTGAAAGAATTCGGCTTTAGGACGTTTCCTGAAGATTGGGATGGAAAGAGTTCATTTGTCGGATTCAAAATAAATCAAAGATGGAACAATGTTGCTATGAAAGCTAAAAAAATAGAATTAATCGAATCGCTTTCTCCAGAATTAAGGGCTAGAAGAGAGCGTTTTTTGAAATCGTTTGTTCAATGGGTTCATTCAATAAATCAGATTGATGACTAACGCTTCTGCGCGAAACAATTAACTTAATAAAGAATTCCCTCTTTTTTAGTGCCATGGCAAGCATCCTTGTTATTTGCGCTCATTCTGATGACCAGATTTTTGGTCCAGGGGGAACCCTGATAAAATATGCGAATCAGGGAGACACTATCCATACAGTCATATTGTCCTATGGAGAATTAAGCCATTTCTGGCTGCAGAGCAAAGTTACTGCGGAAATGCGCATTGCAGAGTCAGAGCATGCAGATAAAGTCATCGGGGGGAGTGGTGTAACGTTCCTTAATTTAAAAGAGGGAAAGTTTGCAAAGGAGTTCAAGCATAAAAAAGTTGTTCAAAGGCTTTCAGACATCATCAAAGAAAAAAAGCCTGACAAGATATTTACGCACAGCTTGGATGATCCGTTAAGAGATCATAGGGAAACATTAAAAATTGTTCTGGAAACCCTTGACACTATCAAATATGATGTCGATGTCTATACGTTTAATGTATGGAACATCTTTAATCTGAAAAGCAACCTCCCTAAATTGGTTGTTGATATTTCAGAGACCTTCAAAACAAAAAGGAAAGCATTGCGCTGCTTTCAAAGCCAGACGATGACGATGATTACCTTATTATGGAGTGTTTATGCAAAGGCATTCTTTCATGGACTTCAAAATAACACTAAATGGGCAGAGGTTTTTTATAAGATACGATGAGGAAATTGCTGATAGCCACTGATAATTTTTTGCCTAGATGGGACGGCATAGCTCGGTTTTTATCAGAAGTCATTCCGAGAATAAAAAACCAGTATGAAATCACGGTGTTGGCTCCTGACTTTGGCGAAACAACAGATGAAGGCTATAAAGTCATTAAGTTTCCCGTCAATAAAAAAATAAAGCTTGGAGATTTTCATCCTGCAAAGATAAAGTACGGAATCATAAAAGAAGCTGTCAGAAATGCAGACATTGTTTTCACCCAGACTATAGGCCCTATAGGAGGGCTTGCGATTAAGGCTGCTGCGAAATACAAAAAGCCTACGGCTGCATTCATACACTCTATAGAGCTTGAACTGCTTCCCATGGCTTTAAAAGGACAGTTTAGAAGATTTGCTTACCCTCTTGTCAAAAGAATTTCCTCGTATCTTTATAAAAAATGCAAAATACTGATTATACCTTCAGAGCATGTTGAAGAACTTCTGCATTGGCAGCAGATTCACGCAAAAACAGCCATTGTACATTTAGGAACAGACACTAAGAAATTTATCCCTGCAAAAGACAAGGCAAAGGCAAAAGAATTGCTTAACTTGGATAAAACAAAAATCATTATCGGGTATCATGGAAGGATTGCCAGAGAGAAAGACCTTTCCACCTTGTTAAGGGCTTTTTTAAGATTACAGAGAAGCCATGCAAATCTGCAATTACTGCTTGTGGGAGATGGCGTTAAAGACATCCTTGAAAAATTTGACCGCCCCGGAGTGATTTTAGTTCCTGCACAGCAAAATGTCGTTCCCTATCTGCAGGCAATGGATATTTATGCGCTGACTTCGTTAACTGAAACCACTTCGTTAAGCACGTTAGAAGCCATGAGCTGCGGTTTGCCTGTTATTGCAACGAAAGTGGGGTTTATCAATGACTATATAGTAAATCAGTATAACGGGTTTTTGATAGACAAAAAAAATCCATACCAGCTGGCAAAAATTATTGAAGCTCTTGCAAGAAACCCAGAAGCAAGGAAAAAAATAGGCGACAGAGCAAGGCAAACCGTTGCTGACAAATTCAATTGGGACACCACTGCAAACGAGATAGAAAAAGTTCTGGAAAAGCTTTAAGGAGCGTAAGCAGCGTAATGCAAGTCTGCTCCAGGGTTTTCAGTATTGGTTTGCACTCTATTCGTTATTTCATCCTTTACATGGCGGTGATTTTTTTCATGGTAGAGCACTCTTTCTTGAGTGTCTTTAGGCAGCTTATCATTGATGAAAATAGCATTGCTGTACAGGTTAATCATGCCCAGTACGAATTCTCCTAAAAGATAATCTGAAACAAACGCAATCTTGGGATCATTGCTTACTAATTCGTAGAAGTCTCGCTGCTGCTTCATATGATAATAGAAGCCTGTTTTATCATCTGTGCAGTCTAGCTCAAACGACTCTTCATCCACCCTTGATTCTAAGTCATCTTTTTTGTGAACTAAGCTATAATCAAGCCTTCGAGTTAAGGGTTCGTAATCCATGAATGAAGGAAAATGGCGTTATTTATATGAGTTATTGTAAAAGACAGCAGAAAAAGAAGAATCACACAAAAAGACAGTTTCAACGAAAGGTTTAAAAAGGAAAAGGCTTACAGGCTGAACGTGGGAAGTACGATTATCAAAAGGCTTGAGATAAAGGGCTTTAAGAGCTTTGCCAACAAAACAGAATTAGTGTACGGCAATAGCTTTAACTGCGTTTTAGGCCCTAATGGCTCTGGAAAATCAAACATTCTCGATGCTTTATGCTTTGTCCTGGGAAAAAGCTCTGTAAAAGAAATGAGGGCAGAAAAGGCTTCCAGCTTGATTTACAACGGAGGCAAAAGAAAAAACCCTGCAAAAGAAGCTGAAGTGAGCATTTACTTTGACAACACCTCTAAAATTTTTCCCTTAGAAACTTCTGAAGTGAAAGTATCAAGGATTATCAGAAGCAAGGAAAAAGACAAAGAATTGCAGACTCATGGCATTTATAAAATCAACGACAAAACCAGAACCAGGCAACAAGTGTTAGAACTCTTAAGCGCGGCAAGAGTCAATCCAGACGGCTATAACATCATTCTTCAGGGAGACATTGTCCAATTAGTAGAAATGCCTCCTGTTCAGAGACGAGGCTTGATTGAAGAAATATCAGGCATCAGCATTTACGAGGACAAAAAGCAAAAAGCATTGCGAGAGTTGGAAAAAGTAGAGCAAAAGCTCAGCGAATCAGACATTATCATGACTGAAAGGAAGACCTACCTTCAGGAATTAAAAAAAGACAGGGATCAAGCAGTAAAATTCAAAGAATTAGACGATAAAATAAAAAGAAACAAGGCAACCATGCTTGACTACAAGGTAAAGGGAAAGCAGCTGCAAAAAGAGCGCTATGAAAAGGAAATTGCTGAATATGCCGCAAAAATAGAGGGCATCCAGAAAAAAATAAACGAATTAAAGTCAAAAATAAGCGAAGGAAAAAACGAGATAGAAAAAATCAACAGGGAAATAGAGCAAAAAGGAGAGAAAGAGCAGATTGCCATCCATAAGCAAGTAGAGGAATTAAGAGTGAGCATAGGCATTGACAGACAAAGAATTGTCGACTTGAAAAAAGAATTCGAAAAAATCAACGAAAGAAAATCTCAGTTGCAGGGAACGCTGAATGAGTTAAAGAATAAAATAACTGCTATTGAAAAGAACAAAAAAGAGACGGAGAAAAGCATCCAGCTCAAGCAAAAGGATGCCGAAACCATCGAACAGAGAATCATTGCATTCAAGAAAAAGAACAAATTGGACGGCAAGGAAGACTTGGACAGCACCATTGAATCCATAGACAAGCAGGCAGATGCCCTGCAGGAGCACATCACTAAATTAAGAGAAGAACAGCAGAACTTATTGAGGGAAAAGGACAAGATTGAAATTCAATTGGAAAACATCGATCAAAAAATAGGCAAGGTTTCTGGAGCAGAAAAAGAAAACAAAAGCAAGTTTGAAGAATTAAGAACAAAAAAAGATGACTTCAAAAAAGCATCCATGCTCTTGAACAGCCTAACAGCAGAAGATGCTTCTCTTGCAGCACAAGTGGAACAGGCAAGAAAAAATTTCCATGCAAAAAGCGAACAGCTTGCAGAGCAGACTGCAAGAAATCAGGGCATTAAAGAGGGCATCAGCGGAGGATTTGCAATTCAGAGAATCCTCGAACAGAAAAAAAATATTCCGGGCATTCATGGTTTGGTATCAGAATTAGGAAAAGTAAAAGGAGAATTCAGCTTAGCACTGGAAGTTGCTGCAGGACAGAAGATAAAATCAATCGTTGTTGAAAATGACAAGGTTGCAGCAGAGTGCATTGCGTTTTTGAAAGAGAAAAAATTAGGCGTTGCAACCTTCCTTCCCTTAAACAAATTAAGAAACCCGCTTATCAAAAGCGAAGTGAGGAATTTGAAAGGAAAAGGCATTAAAGGTCTTGCGCTCGATTTAGTTTCCTACGACAAACAGTATGAGAAAGTGTTTTCCTATGTTTTTGAAAATACCCTGGTTGTTGATGATGTTGATGTTGCCAGACGATTGGGCGTTGGCAATTACAGAATGGCAACACTGACAGGTGATTTGGTTGAGATGAGCGGAGCCATGCATGGAGGTTATAGAACACGGTCTCAGGGCATGGGATTTCAGGAAAAAGAAAGCTCTGAAAGAGTTGAACGGCTTGAAAAAGACGTGGATGAGCTAAAAATACTCATCGGAACCTTGGAAAAAAGGCGCTCTGAAAATTATGACAGAATCAACAAATTGCGAGAGGAAAAAGCGAATAGCGAGGCAGAAATTATCAAGCTTGAAAAGCTTTTGCATTTGGACAGCGAGGATATCGGCATCAACAAGAAGCAGAAAGAAGCGCTGCAAAAAGAAATGAAGGAGATCGATATCACCTTAAATAAAGTTATTGCCGATGTTTCTGGAAAAAACAGCGAGCTTGCAAATCTGAAAATGAAAAGGCAGGACTTGAGAAATAAAATAAATGAATTGAAAAACCCTACGCTCATTGCAGAATTAAATGCCTTTGAAGAGAAAAAAAGAGAATTGCGAGAGGAAATCATTGTGCTATCAGGAGAGCTGAAAAACAGCGACAGTGAAATAACTAACATTCTTGCTCCTGAACAGCAGAATATAGATAAAATTTTGAAGCAGCAGCAAAAAGAGTACGATGCCTTTGCAAAAGAAAAAGATGAATTGCAAAAATTGCTCACCAAAAAAGAAGCTGATTTAAAAGAAAATGAAGAGCAGGAAAAAAAGTTTTATGGAAAGTTCAAAGAATTGTTTAATAAAAGAACAAAAGTCAATGATGAGCTTGTTAAATTGGAAAGCAATGTCATCAGCCAGGAGGAATCAATACGAAGCATAGAGCAGAAATCAAACATTGTCAGTTTGGAAAATGCAAAAGTCAAGGCAGAGCTTGCAGGCTTGTTAGAGGAATTTAAAATCTATGAAGGCGTTGAGCTGTTCAAGAACAAAAGCCAGGAGGATATTCAGAAGGAAATCTGGCAGTTTGAAAAAATGGTGCAGGACATTGGAGCAGTCAATATGAGAGCGCTGGAAATTTATGAGCGCGTTGAAAAAGAGTACAATGAATTGATTGAGAAAAAAGCAGTGCTGGGAAAAGAACGGGAAGATGTTTTAAGCATGATTACAGAAATAGACGGAAAGAAAAAAGAACTGTTCATGGTAACGTTTGATGAGGTCAATAAAAATTTCAAAACTATTTTCAGTGCATTGTCAACGAAAGGAGACGTTTCGATTCAGTTAGAAGATGAAAAAGATCCTTTTGCTGCAGGATTGCTGATTAAAGTAAAAATTGTAGGCAAAAAGTTTTTAGACATCAGGAGTTTATCAGGAGGAGAAAAAACGCTTACCGCATTGGCATTTATTTTTGCCGTGCAGGAGCATGACCCTGCTCCTTTTTACATCATGGATGAAGTCGACGCTGCACTGGATAAAAGAAACTCTGAGAAACTAGCAAAATTAATCCAGAGTTACTCAAAGAAAGCGCAGTATATCATCATTTCCCACAACGACTACATGATTACCGAAGCAGGAAATCTGTATGGAGTCAGCATTGACCAGGACGGCATCAGCAAGGTAACGACGCTGAAGTTGTAGTCACGTAAGAAGGTATTTCCATCCAGGCTGCCATTTTTTTGTTTTTCTCCAGTCTTCTACAAATGCCTGCTTCCAAGTTTTTTTCTTCAATAAAACGTCTAAAGCAAGTTGAGGAGCTTTGTGTGCAACGATTGCTATGTTTTTCCCGTCATAGTTTTTTTTCAAAAATAAAAGAAAATCCCCCATTCGTTTTTTCACGTCTTCGTAGCTTTCTCCCTCTGGAAATTTTTTGGTTATGCATTTTTCCTGCAACGGCTCAACAATCTTTGAAGGCTTGGCGTTATACGTTCCATAATTGCACTCTCTCAAGCGTTTGTCTTGCACTATAGGAATTCCTTTAAAGGTCAGATTTGCAGAATCAACTGCTCTCTTTAAATCAGAACAAAACACAGCATCAAATGTTTCTTTTATTTGCTTTTTTAATTCAACCGATTGTTTTTTCCCTAATGCGGAAAGCTCTGCATCGTGCCATCCCGAAGAAATTTCATTTTCATTATCAACCGTTGTTCCGTGGACGAAATAGGTTATGCGTATCATGAAAAGGAATGCACCGGCCGGGATTTTCTGCGAAAATCTCTTTCGAACCCGGATAGTCGGCTTGGAAGGCCGAAGTCATAACCGTTAGACCACCGGTGCACACTGCAAAGGAAAAGAGGCGTGTTTTTAAAGGTTTTGAATAACCTTTATAAAAACCCCTGTGTTTCTTAGTCCTATGGTATTGGAAAAGCTAGGGGATTCCCTGAAAAATACCCTGGAAAAAATTACCAAGGCAATCTTTATAGATGAAAAACTGGTTAATGAACTGGTTAAAGACATCCAAAGGGCATTATTGCAGGCTGATGTTAACGTCAAATTAGTTTTTGAGCTTACTAAGAAAATAAAGGACAGGGCATTAAAAGAGGACATTCCTAAAAATCTTTCTAAAAAAGAGTATCTTGTTAAAGTGGTCTATGAAGAATTAGTGCATTTTTTAGGAGGGGAAGGAAGCAAGATAAAAATAGAAAAAAAACCTTTCAAAATCATGCTTGTCGGTTTATTTGGTAATGGAAAAACAACGACTGCAGGAAAGCTGGCTCATTATTACAAGAAGCGAGGATTAAAAGTTGCAGTGATTCAAACAGATACTTGGAGGCCTGCTGCGTATGACCAATTGCAACAGTTAGCAGCAAAAGTCAATGCAGATTTTTTTGGAAACAAAAAGGAAAAAAATCCTGTTAAAATCTATAAAGAATTTGAAAAAGAGCTTGCAAAATATGACATTGTTATTGTCGATACTGCAGGAAGAGATGCATTAAGCGAGGATTTAATAGAAGAATTGAATGGCATTAACAAAACCGTTGATGCAGACGAAACATTATTGGTCTTAAGCGCAGATATAGGCCAGAGCGCTGAAAAGCAGGCAATGGCATTTCATGACACCTGCAATGTTACCGGTGTGATTATTACAAAATTAGACGGCACTGCAAAAGGCGGCGGTGCATTAATAGCGTGCAGTGTTACCAAATCTCCTGTTAAGTTTATCGGACTAGGAGAAAAGATTGATGCTCTTGAAGAATTTAAACCAGAAGGCTTTGTAGGCAGATTATTGGGCATGGGTGATTTAGAAGCTTTGCTTGAAAAAGCCAGAGAAGCTATTGATACTGATAAGGCAGAAGACTTGGGAAAAAGATTCTTGAAAGGAGAATTCAACTTAATTGACCTCTATGAGCAGATGGCTGCGATGAAAAAAATGGGTCCTTTGAATAAATTAATGGAGATGATTCCTGGTTTTAGCGGGATGAAATTACCAAAGGAAATGCTTGAAGTTCAGCAGGGAAAACTGGAAAAATGGAAGTTTGCCATGCAGAGCATGACCAAAGAAGAGCTTGAAAATCCTGAAGATATCGACGGTTCTCGAGTTGAAAGAATAGCGCAAGGCTCTGGCGTTTCTGTCAGCGATGTCAGAAGCCTTT
Organism: Candidatus Woesearchaeota archaeon; assembly: GCA_003599145.1. Lineage (GTDB taxonomy): Archaea > Nanobdellota > Nanobdellia > Woesearchaeales > UBA9642 > SURF-58. The sequence continues at coordinate 390,597 of QZIT01000005.1, forward strand.
TAAAGCAGTACAAGATGTCCAAGAAATTAATGAAGCAGATGAAAGGCGGAGAAAAGGGCATGGAAAAGATGATGAAGAAATTCCAAGGCGGACAGGGAGTTAAATTCTAGATTTTTTAGTAAAGCAATCCTGGCAATAAGGCAAATCCTTGTCAAAGAAAACAGTATTGATATCTTGCAATTCTCTATGTTTGCATTGTTTGCCTTGGCAGATTATCGTCATGGTTAGAGAAAGTAAAACGTGAAGAGAAAAGGGTGGGTGATTTCATGGCAGAGTCAAGCTCTGACACAGAGGTGTTTTCATGAAAAGAATATTCTCCCTTCACGTTACTTCTATATAGTAGTATAAATACGCTAGTATTTAAATGTTTCGTTTTTTAGTACTTAACAGTAACGATAAAGATTATTTTCTATATGGAAAACAATTAAGAACGACTAAACCTTTTTAAATTAGGAACCAGTTCTCAGCTTATGGAATATAACTATATATTAGGGTCTTTTTACGCAGGCGGAGATTTTGAATCTGTTGGCTGCGGTGGAGATATCAGGGTCATTGTTATTTACGAAACAGGCACTCCTAAACCAAGCATTGTTGACAAACTCGCGGGTGTTAAGCAGGGAAGCTTTCAAACAGCAAGAAACACGAGGCAGATCAAGACTATTTTAGCAGAAGAGTTTAGGGTGAATGGAGAGTGGAACACTCACGCCGTGCAAGGAAGAATACCTGCAGGTGTTGACATTAGCCGTGCCTTAAATTCAAAGTATCTTGATGATTATGTATTTGTACCTGAAGCTTCTCCTTGGTAATCTATCTTCTAAACTCAGAAAAATGAATAGCCACATTGGCTGCGCCATACAAAGAACAATCATAATTAGTGATGACATAGACAGGAATTTCTTTCAGTAATTTTTGATGCACAGGATTGTCTAAAAATGTTTTCATAAACACACTCGATTTAAACAAATTTAAATTTTTTGCAGCAATGCCCCCTCCTATATAGACACCACCATAGGCAAGAATATTGAGCGCTGCACTCTGGCATGCTCTTGCCAGAAAAATAGTGAACAATTCCATGGTTCTTCTGCAGACAGGATCTTTGCTTTGCGATATCATAATGGGATCATCGGCAATATTTGAAGGTGTTTTTGTTCTTAAAAATTGAAAAATGTTTGCTATACCCGGTCCAGATAAAACTTTCTCATAGTCAACTTGTTTTATCTTGTGCTTTTCTTTGATGAATTCCAGCAATTGCTTTTCCTCATCATTCTGCGCTCCAAAAAGTTCATGGCCTCCTTCAGAGGGCAAGACCTCAAAGTGCCCTGTTTGCTTATTCAAAACGAGCCATGCTTTTCCCAAACCGCTTCCCGGTCCTATAATTGCCATGCTTCCTTTTTGCTTTTGTTTTGCCAAAGTCAGCAAGTCTTTTTTATCTAAAACTTCAATAGAATACCCTATAATTTCGAAATCGTTCATCAAACTCACATGCTTTAATGGCGTGTTCTTTTTTATGCTGCTGACAGAAATAGTCAGTTTACCATTGCTCAATTTTGCAGAAGTCCTGTTGTTTTCCAATGGACCTGCAATGCCCAAGCAAACCGTGTCTGTTGTTATACCATAATGCGTTTGCGTATACTGAAGCACTTCGTTGAGAAAATCCTCTATTTTTTTTATTTCCTTAGTGGGATAACGAAATTTGAATATTAAAACAGGCTTTTGCTGTACCCCAAAAAATCCTATCGTAGTATGCGTTGCGCTTACATCTACTCCTAAAACAAACGTTTTGTGCTTTGCATGGGAATTATGATTGGTAATGTCCATGCTGTTTTTTAATGACCGTTCTTTAAATAGTTTGTTTTTTAACAATATTTATAAAAAAAATAAAATTTCTTAGCTTTATGAAAATACTTGCCTTTGGAGATACGCATGATGACAAAAAAGCCTTTGCAAGAGCAAAGGAAAAGGCAAAACAGGTTGATATAGCTGTGTGCATAGGCGATTTAAGCGTCTTTCAAAGAGACATTGACTATTTTCTCAAAGAATTGAATAGTTTTCCTGTACATGTTTTATTAGTACATGGAAATCACGAAGACCTAGACAGTTTAAAAAAACAATGTGAAAAGTATGACAACATTTTTCTCATTCATGACGGTTTTTACAAAAAAGATGATGTTATGTTTTTAGGTTATGGCGGAGGTGGATTTTCAACAACAGACGCTTATTTTGAAGAGCGTGCGAAAGTCTATAAACAATTAACCAAAGGCAGGACTGTTTTTGTTTTGCATCAGCCTCCTTATGGAAAAGTTGACACGCTGTATGATGGTAGCCATGTTGGCAATAAAAGCTTTACAAGGTTTATTGAAGAAGTGCAGCCTGTTTTAGTTATTTGCGGGCATATTCATGAGACGTTTAAGGAAAAAGGTTCTATCGGAGAATCGCTTGTGGTTAATCCAGGACCAGATGGATTGGTTCTAGAGATTTAGGCTTGTTCATTCTATGCAAGTAATGCTGAATAAGTATTTTAGTGTCTTTTTTGGTAACTTCATCAATATCTAGAGAATCTATCCAGCCATCCCAATCAATATCAGGCATCTTTGTTAGAGAACTTAAAAACTCCCTTCCTGCGCTTTTCGCCTTTGCTTCAAATAAATGAGCTCGTTCGCTGTTGAACAATTTAGTTGCTGAAAACTTGGTTACTGCATTTGCTCCTGCTCTTAAGATAATTTCAACATCTTCAGCTCTTCTTGGTGTAATGCCTGCCATGATTTCGAGTTTAGGAAAGGCTATTCTTGTTCTGGCAATCCATTCAGCGTAATACTCGCTTTTGGGTCCAGTGGTGTGTTCATATTCTGTTCCCCTTACAGGTTTTAATGCGTAAAACGTTATTCTGTTGATGTTGTGTTTTTCTATGAATTTTTGCAAAAGCTCAAAATCTGCAATGGTCTCTCCCAAGCCAACAATAAAGGTTATGCTCTTTTCAAAGCCGTCTGCATAGGAAAACATGTGTTCATAAGGCGCTATTGGCTTGCTTGGGCAGACTTTTTTATGCAGTTCAGGATTGATAGTTTCTATGGAAGCAACAATGCCTTTCACATAGGGCTTTAGTTCTTCCAGCTGTTTTTTTGATAATACTCCTAAGTTCAACCAAATCTTTTCTCCCATGATTTCACTGATAACCTTGCAGATTTTTTTGGTTTCCTCAAAAGGCAGTATGCCATAACCGCCAGTGATGAACTCCAATCTCCAGTTAAATGCCTTGCAGAAAAGTGCTTCTATTAAAATCGAGGGAAAGCTTCTTCTTGCTGTTTCAGGCGTTACATTTTCCTTGATGGTTGATCTATAGCAAAAAGTGCAATCACCTATAGTGCAATACCAGCTTAAAAAGATGCATTTGCCAAACCAAGCATGATTGGAAAAGTTTTCTTTATACACTGCCGAAGCCTTTTCTAAGAGTTCCATGGTCTAAGGAAAAACAGATGCATTATAAAGTTTATGGGAAAAGCCTTAGATACGTTTCAAAAGCCTCTAGCAAAATAGGTCCTTTATAGCCTGTATTTACATGCAACTTATCTTTGACAGTAGATTGGATAACCCATTCATATGCTTGTTCTTGAGTGTCTTTTACACTCGCGCATCGTTCTGCATATCCAGAAAAAAAAGCATAATGAGGCAATGTTGTAGTTGAATCTCTTCTAAAGTAGATCCATGGAAAAATTCTTGCAAGGGAAATTCTTGTTTTTTCATGAATGCATCTGTTCATAGCATCCTCTAAAGATTCTTCCCTGTGCTTTCTTGTCTGGGGGAAATGCCAAGAACCATCAAGTAAAGAATGCGCCATTAAAAACCTATGATTATGTTCAATAATGCCAGATATGATTAGGTCAGCCATTGCTTTGGGATTTCAAGGTAGTATAAAAAGGTATTTTTCCAAACCTTTTTATATTCTTTCAACAATTAGTTTCGCATGATAGAAAAAGTCATGGCAAAGCTTGAGAAAAGCGCTGTTTTCAAGAAGTTTAAGCAGGATAAGGACTTCTATTTAACTCATATCTTCACCATGATTGAAGAAAAAAAAGAGCAAATATGGCAGATTGGCTTTTACAACAAAAAAAAGGACAAGATGATTGTCTTTGAAGTTGATGGCAAAATCACTCAGGGCAAGGAAGAAGAGGTTTTCAAAAAGGAAAAGTTCGTAAAAAAGCTTGAATTAAAGGAAATTATCCCTTACGAAAAGGCCTTGGAAATAGCAGATGACCTTCAAAAGACAGAGTATCCAGCAGAAATGGTCAACAGAAGAATAGTCATTTTGCAGAATTTAGATGAAACAGTCTGGAACATTACCCTGATAAGCATGCAGTTCAATATCGTAAACATCAAGATAAAGGCCTCTGATGGCACTATTCTGAAACATCATAGAGAATCCTTACTACGGTTTGGAAAGGAAACACTATAGAAAAAAATACAGTGGGGAATATACTTTCTAAAATCGTTCTTTTGAAGTATCATATAGTAATGGCATGATTATCTTATATAGTTTCAAGGTCACGAGTATTTATATATAAGTTATCTCACAATAAAGTAGCTTAATGGGGATTACACAATGGCAAAAATCAGCTACGAAGCAAAAGTCAACAGTCATCAACTGACTGAGTATTTTTCTGAAGAAGACGAAGAGTAAAGGTTGCTAAAATCTTGTCTTATCGCTTCTGCTATTTTTTCAATCGATTGGGTTCCCTCAATAACCATTTTAGAATGGTAAATTATTTATATGCTTTGTGCTTCTCTGTTTTCATGATTATTGGGGTTACTGGCTTTTACGGTTCTGGAAAAGATACGGTTATCAGTTATTTGCAGCAGCAGGGATTTTTCCAGATTTCTCTATCAGACGTCATCAGAGATGAGCTTAAGGAAAGAAACATGCCCATATCAAGAGAAAATGAAATGCGAACAGGAAATGAATTGAGGGAAAAATACGGAAGCGCTATTCTTGCGTATAGAGCTTTAAAAAAAATGGACTGGGATAAGAACTGGGCAGTCAACAGCATCAGAAATCCTGTAGAAGTTGAAGTTTTAAAAGAAAAAAAAGATTTTATTCTTATTTTTGTTGATGCACCTATAAAAGAAAGGTTCAAAAGAGTAAAAGAAAGGCAAAGAACTGGTGATTTAAGAACCTTTGAAGACTTTAAAAAAGCAGAGGAAAAAGAACTGCATGGAACAGGAAGCAGTCAGCAATTGCTTGCAGTAAAGGCAATGGCAGAAATCGTTATCAGAAATGATACAACCTTAGAAGCTTTGCAAAAAAAAGTTGACAAGTTTCTATTGGACATTAAAAAATGGCCTCGCTTTAAAAGACCAACGTGGGATGAATACTTTATAGAAATAACGCATGCTGTAGCGCAAAGAGCTACCTGTGACAGGGGAAAAAGTGGCTCAGTCATTGTAAAGGATAAACGGCTTTTGACAACAGGCTATGTTGGCAGTGCAGTAGGCATGCCTCACTGTGACGAAGTAGGCCATTTGATGCATACGGTAACCTATGACGATGGTTCTGTCCATAAACATTGCGTAAGAACAACGCACGCAGAGCAGAATGCTATTTTGCAGGCAGCAAAGTACGGCATTTCTATCAACGGAGCTACGGTATACTGCAAAATGACTCCCTGTGCAGTCTGTGCAAAAATGATTATTAATGCAGGCATTTCAAGAGTTGTTTGTGAACGAGTTTATCATGGAGGAAAAGAATCTGAAAACCTTTTCCAAAAAGCAGGCATAAAGCTTGAGTACATAAAGAAAGAGCTTCAGCAATATGCTAACCAATAGTAACTAATTTTTCTTTGCTTGAACATCCTGATTTTATTTTTACCTGCTGTTTAAAATGCCTTGAAAGCAATTTTACCAGTGCAATATTTGCCTTGTTGTCTTCTGCTTTTTCCTTTAACTGCACATGAATAATTCTTTTTTGCTCATCAAAAAAAGTAATTCCAGACGTTCTTGAATTTGGCTTTACCTGAACCGTAAAAATCATCTTATCCTTTGATTAATTGAGGTCTTCCTACAATAGCATAAATAATCAATCCTATGAAACCAAGCAAAATGACTATCAAAATCCACAGTAATTTGTAATCACTGTCATTTTTGCACTTGGCAAGCTCTACAACTGCAAGAATCATGAAAACCAGAACAGTTAAAGAGAAAAGAATAATAAATCCAATAAAAACCATGAAAAATAATCCTAAGGCAATCATGAGTAATCCCTCCACGTATGCTTGCACTTTTCACATTTGAGAAATTTCGTTTCAGGCTCATCACCTGCTCTAGTCTGTATCATCCAATAATATGCTTTGCCATGCTTGCATTTAGGGCAGGTTGCTTCTGTTAAAGGCAGTGATTTTTCTTCCTGGTCATCCACAATGCCCATCTTTCCTTCTGTTTTTTGCATGGACTCTTTTAATTCAACTGCTTCAACGTCCTTTTTCACATACCCGCAGCTGCATTTCCAGAGGGTCTTTTTTCCATCTGGTTTAGGTTTCAGTATGGAACCGCATTTGGGACAAAACATACTGTCAAAGTAGTCTCGCCATTTAAAAAGTTTTGCAAATATATATAAAAGGCAGAATATCTAGCTGAATATGCAGAATCCCTTTGAACGCAACATAACTTTGCACTACATCATCGCCAGCTTAATGTGGATGCGTTTTTTTGTTCCTGTGCTTGCCTTATTCTATATTGCCTCTCAGGTTCCTTTAGAAGAGTTTACCATCATCATGGGAGTTTTTTCATTGGCCATTCTTCTTTTTGAAATTCCTACAGGAATTATTGCAGATTTGATAGGAAAAAAGAACACGCTGCTGCTTTCAAGACTTTGCTATATTGCAGAAATCTACCTCATAGCGTTTCATAACGGATTTTGGATTTTTTTAATAGCCAAAATCATCAGCGGCATTGGTGTAAGTTTGGGTTCAGGAACATCAAGCGCGCTGTTGTTTGACAGCTTAAAAAAGCTGGGAAGAGAAAAAGACCATAAAAGAATCTCAGGAACATTGCATGCCATTACCAATGTATCCATGGCGTTTGTTTTTATTATAGGAGCCTATCTTTTTTCTCTCAACCCAAAATTACCTGCAATTGTTTCCTTGCCATTAATCAGTTTGGGTTTTTTGCTTACTTTTTTCTTTAAAGAGCCTTATCCTCCTTCAAAAACAGCCAACCTAAAAAATTTCATGGCACATTTTAAGGAAAGCATAAGCATGTTTTGGAAAAATAGGCATCTTCAATATTTAGGATTGTTTTCCTTGATCATAGCAGGAGTCATCGGCATGGCTCTTTCCCTATCATCTGTTTATTATAAGGAAATACTTATTCCTATATCGTTAATAGGCGTTATTGCATTTATAGGATCTATGCTCTCTGCATTGTCAGCCAAAAATGCCCATAAATTAGAGCAGTATTGGAAGCAGAAAAAATCTCTGTATATCATTCAAATTTGCGTATTGGTAGCAACCCTGCTGATGGGATTAACCATAGGCTATATTGGAGTCTTATTCATTTTCATGCTCCAGCTTACTGAGGGATTTTACACAGTCATTATCAATGATTATGTCAATACGCATGCGCCGACATCCCACAGGGCAACCATGCTTTCCATCAACAACATGTTTGATAACATAGGAATTTTCATCCTGCTTCCCTTGCTAGGATTCAGCATCAAAGCATATTCATTGGGAACAGCATTTATCTTTCTAGGAATTCTTGTTCTCGTCTATCTTATCACGATCAACATCGCCTTTAGAAAAGTTATAGCTTCATAAAATGCCTATCCAATCGAGAAAATTGACAAACCCTATTTTAATCCATCCAAGATAAGGGATTCTTATCACTGCTTTTCCAAGCAAATCATCGTAAGAAATATTTTTTTCATTTAACTGCAGATCATAAGGAGGGGTTATCTGTCTTTGATTGTTGTCTCCTTTTGTTTCAAAACTCGCTTCATGCAAAGCGACAACCCTGTGAATAATAGGGTATGGTTTTTGAGACCTGAAAACAACAACATCTCCTATCTTCATTTTTTCCTTTTCTGTTCCGAAAAGAATCATGATATCTCCTTTATGAAAGCCGTTTGGAAACGGATACTGTTCAAAGTCTTCTCTGGTAATGCCCTTCTCAACATAAAAAGGCTTATTGACAGACCACCACGTGTCAAGATTGCCATCATGCTCCATGCTGTTGCTGACAACCGCAACAATAGGATACTGAGTTCCAAAAATCAATCCTACGCCTGGATAAAAAATAAACTTGATAATAAGAATAGCCAGAACAATGTTTACTGCCCAGCTTAAGAGAGAATTATCATGCCAGATAAAATGCCAGATTTTTCCTAAAAGTGTTTTGGGTTTTTTCTTTTCCTTCACACTAGCAGAGATAAATTGAGCATTATAAAGGTTTCGCAACAACATATATAAACCATCATTATTTACTGCCATCATGAACCTAAAATTATGCGAATGCAAAAAAGTTTTCCTGAGAAACAAGTGGACTCCCTTTAACAGCATAGATGAAGTTTTCAAAAAATTTGACATAACCGAGTGGGAAGAATTTCCTTTAAACCCCGGTATTAAAAGAAAAATGCAGGTAAAAAAAGGCGATGCTATGGTATTTATAGGCATTGAAGTTACGTACTGCGATAGATGCAGATTAAAAAAAAGCCAGTATTATGAGGGAATTTTGCAGATAAAGCATGCAACTCCTGAAGTGGTGAACTTTGCAGATAATGAAATAGGCAAGGCAGGAGCAAAAGGAAAGTACATAACCAAAAGAGTTGTTAAGGATGATCGCGCAGATTATTATTTGACTGACCAGACGTATATGAAAAGTTTAGCCCATAAAATCCAAAAAGAATTTGGGGGGGCTATTCAAAAGAATGCCCAGCTGTTTTCGCATAGCAAGCAGGAGAGCAAAGACCTGTTCAGGGTGAATCTTTTGCTCGAGCTTCCCCTTTTCAAAAAGCAGGACGTCATTGTCATCAATGAAAAACCCTACATCGTCATCAGCTTAAAGGAAAAAATAAACGTGATGGATTTTGCAGGCAAAAAAACCAGCGTGCCCTATAAAGACTATGAAACACTTGAAAAGGTCGAAGCAAGAATAAGCAAAATTTATCCAGACATAGAAATCATCGACCCTGTAAGCTTTCAAAGTGTTCCTGTAGAGAATAAAAAAACAGTGCACATCAACGAAAAAGTCATGGTTGTTCAGTATCGCGGATGGTGGATTGTTTAAGTCTTTTTTCCTGATATTCTCGAACAATGTTGCTCAATAGTTTTTTTGCCTGCAACTGCTCCTGCACTTTTTTCATGTCGACGATGGCAAAACCATCAATCTCTTTTATGACCACAAGTTCTGCAGGAACAGAAACCAAATCGTGATGAACCTTTTCTTGAGCAATGATTATTTTTGAGCGCAGCATTTCTTTAAATTTTTCATTGAGCACATCAGGATGTTCAACCAAAAAAAGCTCGTCTTGTTCATGCAATTTTTTCAGTTCCTGCTCTCCAAGATTTTTCAGTTTTTTTACAATTCTGTGATTGGTGTTGCTGAAAAAAGATTTTAATGTTTCATAGTCGTGCGTCAATTGTTCTATCTGCTTATTTTTTTGCTGAATTTCCTTTTGCAAAAACCAATAGCGAGTATCAGGAGCACTGCTTTGCTTTTCCAGAAATTTTCTTATTTTTCTCAATTGTTCTTTTAAGTGCTGGTTCTGCTCTTTCAATGCAGCAAGCTCGTTGGGAATTTCTTTTTTTTCGAAATAGTGTTTCTGTCTTTTTTTCTTTGGCGCAACAACAATTTTTTCTTCAAACGATTTTATCGCTTGGTCAAAGCTAACATCATGTAAAACCATGAGCCTCTTTATGCGTTCTGCAAATTCCATTTTATTTCTTTTTTTGCATTCGGAGTCTATTTTTTCAAACACGTTTCTATACGCTGCAAACGCAGTCATTGCAGCAGCTAGGGCATCTCGTTCATGGTCATTATGCAGTTTTTGCGTTCTCGTCATGATCAATTTTTGCTGCTTCAACAAATCCTCCTTCTGAAAAAAAACTTTTGCTCCAAATTTAGTTGCCACTTGCTGGACAAAGAAAGGCGTTGTTTTTTTATCTGATGCAATAATCAAAGGAGTTCCGTAATCAAGCAATTCCCTGATAAGTTTTCCCAGATCATACTGTTTTGATGACCGCAATGCATGAATGTTTCCTTGAACATCCAAAACTGCATAGGCAACCGTTGTTCCAGGGTCCACTCCTACTATCAAATTCACTCATAATCACCCAAATTTGCATCAGCTTCTTTCATCCCAACCTGTTTTTTAACATCTTCCGCAATTGATTTCCCCAATAATCTTGTAAGCACGGCAAGATCTGCTTTTTTTATATCTTCTAAAGAAGTAATGTTGTTCCTGTATAAAACTCTTGCTCTTACTCTTCCTATATTTTTCAGCCTTAACAATACAAGCAATTCTTCCTTTACGCCATATTTCAGTCGTATTCTTAATTTTGCAAGGTCTGTTCTCACCTGGTGAAACTTCATCATCCTTACCAGCTCTTGTGCACTGTAGACAAGCCAGTCTGCTCTTTCTAATTTTGCAAAAATCTCGCCGGGCCTTACATTGTATTTTTCAAGCAAATAATCTTCATCCTTTTCATTCAGCCATTCTTCTAAAAACAAGGCAGTCTTAAATGCATTTAAAAAAGTGTCATAGTTTTCATCATAAGGCGAGGGTTCTTCATGCAGAAATGTTTTTTTGTTTATTTTTTCCTGAATAGTTTCAAACTCCGACATTTTCATATGCAACAAAGGACGCATTTCCAAGCAGTTTGTCAGCATGTCCAGATAGGCAAAGGCATCTGTCTCTGATGAGATTTTTCTTAAGCATTCCATCATAAAGAATGCAGTGTATGGATCTAAATACAGCTCAGAAACTCTTTTTCCAATAGGAGTTGCCTGAAGCTCATTGCTGATTCTGATAAATTCCCATTCTTCAAGCAACACTAAAATTTTCTCTATAATCTTCTGCAGGCTTTTGATATCTCCGTACTGAAAGCCATAAAATGTTTTTTGAAAAAAATTCAGCAAATCTTCTTTTGTTGTGCAGAATTCTGTTGCTATCAAACTTAAAACGTATGTTCTTAAAATAGGTTCGACAGCAAGCTTGGAATAGATTTCTTCTGGCTTGCCTTCAAGATAGTGCTTTTTTATTCTTTTTCTTTCACTTTCTGTCTGGGCAAGGGTTACTGCCTCTCCATACGTGTCGTTAAAGTCAGGCCTTCCTGACCTTCCAATATACTGCATGTATTCAAGGACAGGAATATCAACTAAGCCAGCGTGGCTGTATCTTTTTAAGTCTCTTACTATTGTTCTAAAAGATGGCAGATTAATACCCATGGCCAGTGTAGGAGTTGCGCAGATTATTTTTATGGTTCCTTCTTTAAAAGCGCTTTCAATCAAATCTCGCTGTTTTGCAGGCAATCCCGCATGATGAAAAGCAATTCCTTTTTTTACGCAATTGCTTAATCGTACGCACTGCTTTGTTGGTTTTGAAAGAGCGTTTAAAATTTGCTCTGATAATGCGTCTAAATTCACGTTTTTTATTTTTCCTGCTATTTTTTCTGCCTGTGCTTCTGCAGAACGTTTTGCGCTGACAAAAATTAACGCTTGCTTGCTTAATGCAATCGTGTCGAGAGCGATATTAATAACAGGATCGTTTGTTATTTCTGAAATTTTAAGTTTTTTCATTGTATGTTGAATGCAGAGAGCACACCTTCTTTGTCAGACATAACTGCGCTTGTTACGGGGATTTTTGAGTTGAGTTTTTTTTGGATGAGCCATAAATCAGACGGTATTGTTTTTTCTTTGTCTATTTTTTTTAAAGGAAACCACTGCAAAGTTCCATGCGCTGATGCCTTGAACGTCGATTGGTTTACTGTCGCTTTCATGAAAAAAAGAATGAAGCTGTGTTTTATAAGATTGTCTTCAACGCGCTCATGCAAAATGCTGTTGATGGATATTGCCTTGGGCAGTAAACCTGTTTTTTCCCTTACTAATCGCATGGCCGTTTCTGCAAAGCTTTCTTCCAAAAGCATTTTCCCCCCTATCAATCCCCAGTAATGTTGATAGGGTCTTTTATTTCTTTTGAGCAGCAGTATCTTATTCTTATTGGCAATGGCAACCAAAACAACAGGCAGAGGGCTTAATTGCTTTCCTGTTATATGAGACAATAAAGGTAAATAACGCTCTGCCTGCTTGGTTAAAAGGTAATGCAGTCCTTTTTTTTCAATCAGGTTTTCTTTTTGCATCTGCTGAAGATGGTAGGAAACCATGTTAGAGCGTATGCGCAGGGCTTTCTCTATGTCGCTGAACTTCAATTTTTCTTTCTCAATGAAAAGCTCAAAAATCTTCTCTCTTTCTTTTTTTATCAAGCTTGTATACCTCATAATCCCCACTTCGTCAAATGAATTCGAGGAATTATTTAAATATTCTTGATATTTTTAATGGTCATGGAAGAATTAAGGCAAAAAGTGCATTATGTTGCCGTCACCGGAATCATTAAGAAGCAGGGAAAATATCTTATCTGCAAACGAAGTGCAAAAGAAAAAGCCTTTCCCAATAAATGGTGCGTTCCCGGGGGAAAAATAGAACTGCGTGATTTTATAGATACTCCGAAAGACACTGCAGATCACTGGTTGAATATTTTTGAAAAAGTACTTGCCCGAGAAGTTTTAGAAGAAACAGGATTGCAGGTAAAAAACACAGGCTATGTTTCCAGCTTGGTTTTTCTAAGGCCAAACGGTTTTTCAACGATTATTGTAAGCTTGTATGCAGATTATGCTTCTGGAAATATACAATTAAATAACGATGAATTGGTTGATTATGCTTGGGTTTCTTTAGAAGAAGCTAAAAATTATGATTTAATCGAGAATATTTATGAGCAGATAGAAAAAGTTAACAGTAAGCTACATGCAATGCGTGATCGATAGCTTGTTTATCTTTCATATCCACAGCATGCAACGCTGTTTCTAATGTTTTCAAAGGCTGTCTCAATGCAACGCCTAATTCTACGATCAATGCAGGGTCAATAACTGCACAATGTTCTGCAACTTTAAAAAACGCCTGATAAAAAGCGCTTGTTGGCAGGTACACTTCAGGATAATGATTTTTTGCATACGCCAGAACGCCTTGGAAAGTCGGAGAGTTTGGAACTTTCAATCTTTCTAAAAAAGCAAAATTAAATTTTACATCTTCATACTCTAATGCAACTTCATCTCTAAACAGTCTTCTGGTAAGGTCTACTCCATTTTCTGAAGGAGACAGCCATGAACTGTTCAGATGTTTTTTCACAGGTAAAATTAAACCAGCATCGCCATGAACTCCTTGCACATAGCGTTGAATGGTAAAAAAATCTTCATCTGTTTTAGGGCTGTATTGATTAACAACAAACGTCCCATAATCTTTTTCAACATGCAATGCCTGAAGAATTTCAGTATAAGATTCGGTAAGTTCATCTAATGTTGCTCTTGCGCTTGCCTTTGCATCATCGTTCTGTATTAAAACATTGGCAACAACAGGCCCTAAAGTATCATAAAAATCTTTAATGAGCGCTGCTTGAGAAGGATATAATTTTTTTAAGAGCGTTTCAAAAGATTTTGCAGTGATGACCTGATCAGAAACCCAAATGGGTTTGTTATCTCGAATGCCCCATCTGCCATTTTCTCTTGCGTTTCTTGCGTTGTATAATGCTGGATCTAAAGAAGAAGCTGTTATGATGTAACAAAAACCTTTGCTTCCCGCATCATAATATTCTGCGCCATCAGAACCATCATCATTACGGTAAGTGTGCACATAACGGTCTCCTATGATTTCTCTTGAACGTCTTGTTTGCCTTTCAACTTTCTGAGGTCTTCTATTGTTTTTATGTTCATGTGTCCACGTATTTCCTCTACTATCAACAAACATGCCGTCAATTTCAACAATAACCACTCCATTTTTGCCTATCAAAATAGGGCCAGAATAATGGCTTACGCCGTGTTTTCTCGCCAATCTTCTTCCTATTGTTTCAGCATCTGCATCGTGCCTTTTTTTACCTGCATCTTCTCCTGGACCAAAATCTTCATCAGAGTCGAAAAATCCCATAATTTTGGTATAAACAGCTCCTTTATAAATATTTCCTTTTTTTAACTATCTATAAGTGGTAACAAAATAGAAACATTTTTAAATAACACACTGTTAGATAAAGTATGGACGACCAATGGACTGAAATTCCTGAAGATTGGGAATTGCCAGAACAAAAACAAGAAGAGCCAGAGATTTACTTTTCAGATAGCCTGATAGCACTCTATACTGCTTTTCAGAATCAAGTTCACAAACCAAAATCTGTTTTATATCCTTCTTGTGGTTTTGATGCAAGCCCTGCAAAAGTGTTTGACAAAGTGACTTTTGTTGATGCTGAAAAAGGAAATGAAGGGTGCATTGAAAAACTCAAAGAGGCAGGATTAACTGCCTATAAACAAGACATTAAAGTATATCAGCCATCAGAGCTTCATGATTTAGTTATTTTACTGAATCCTGCAATTCCTCATGAATGGGCTACAAGGCATATGCAAACAGGCTATGTTATAGCGAATGAGTACCATCATACGGCAACGGAGTTATTTCACGACCCTCAGTTTAGATTATGGGGAACACTTGATTTCATAGTTAATGATTTTGAAAATAAAAGGTATGAAGTTAAAGTTTCTCAAAATCTTGAAGGATTATTTGAAGAAGTACAGACAATAGAAGACTTAAAAGCGTTAAACCCTGACTATGCCGAATTTCTCATAGACAGTGTTGAAAGCTTTGCTTCAGATGATGCTACATTAAAAACATTTGATGAAAAATGGGCAGCATTTAGAACGGCATTGCATCAGCATAAGCCCTACAGACGAAAAGCTGAACTGTATATTTTTAAGAAAAATGTGCCCGAGGAGATTTGAACTCCCGACCTCACGATTACCTACAAGACATGTCTTGGAGGTTCCAAGACGCCAGTCTTGATATCAGTCGTGCGCTCTAGCCAGGCTGAGCCACGGGCACGTACGCCCCCGGCCAGATTCGAACTGGCGGCCTCATGGTTAACAGCCATGCGCTCTACCGCTAAGCTACAGGGGCGTAATCAAAGAACTAAGACAGCATTTATAAAGATTTTTAAAAGAATCCTTGTTTGAGCGTTATTGTTATCTTCTTTATTTTCATCTTTTTTTTCTTGCAAATCTTTTCATCTTATAAAAAAGCAAAATATATAAACGCAAATACTTACATTGTAAGTAAACAACGCAACATTTATAAATACTTACAATGTAAGGACGCTATCAGAAAATTTATATAGGAATAACTTACAATGTAAGTATCCTATTTTGTTCAGGAAAGGGTGTGTTTTGGATATAAAAAAGAGTTTGGATATTCCATCGTCCATTTTTCAAGATAGAGCTCTGAAAGTTTTAGAAATTTTGGTTGAATATCTCAAGGAAGAGAGAGCATTATCCTATCACGAAATTGCTGTTTTGTTAAATAGGGATGACAGAACCATCTGGACAGTCTATCAAAGGGCAAAGAAAAAGCGAAAATGATTGCACAGCTAGAAAGGGAAAGAGAACAGTTCATTCGCAATAGAGAATACTATGTCCAAAGGCTGAAAAAAGGGCTGATTACTGCAGATGATTACAAACATCTTATCCAGATGATGACTTCTGGAAAAACAGATGCAGAGTATCTTACTGACCTTAATCAGAAAATTGCCAGAGAAAGAAAGCAGGAAAAAAGCTTTTTCCATCATCACAAAACAGCAATGGTTTTGATTGCGTTAGTTGTTTTCTTAGGATTATTTGCAGTGCTGTTTAAAGGAAATATTACAGGATTAGTAACCTATGGAGAAGAGCAGAACACCACTATCAACAGTAATTTCAGTACAGGAACCTATGTCTTTGATTTGCAAAACATCACAGGATTAAGCATAACAGGAAAAGTCTATGGAGAAACTGCGAAAATTTACGCGATAAAAGAGGGAAAGAAATATTTGATTTATCAAAAGGAAAAAGACAGCAATCTTATTACAGGAAATGTTGTTGAAGAAATTATTGCGAGAGACTTAGAAAACAATACGCTGGAAAATATAACAGCGCAACCCATAGATGATCAGGAAAACATAACGCAAGAAGCAAACGTGACGATAAACGAAACAGCGCTTAATGAAACAATTCCTGATGGAGAAATAAATCAAACTATTCCTGAGAATATATCTGAGAATATGACAGATAATGAAACCATCAATAACACGATAGGCATAACGGTCAACGAAACCATAAACATAACAATTGATGAACCCATAAACACAACACTCAATGCAACGTTCAATGAAACAATCAACGAGACTGTTCCTTTAAATCAGACAACGATTGAAAATATAACCATCAACGAATCAGTAAATGAATCGATAGACATAAACCTGACGGAAAATGAAACTGTCGATATAATAAATGATACAACCAACATAACCGTGAATATCAACGTAACGACAAACATAACAATAAACACAACAGCCAATACAACAGCAAATATAACCGCCAATCAAACCATCAATAACACGTTCAATGCAACAGCAAACGCAACAATAAATATAACGGTTAATCAAACAGAAAATATAACGCTCAATGCGAGTGAAAATGAAACCAATATCGCCTATCAAATAACACCATTCACGCATGCCTGTGTCGAAACCTGCAGCTTGCCATTGAATACCATCATTTTAGAAATAGAAACAGACGGCTTTATTGAGATAGAGCAACTGCATTACACTCAGGAAAACATAACAGAAGATGCAAATATAACTGCGTTTAAGGAAAAGTTTGACAAAGCAATAGTCATCAAGGATATAAAATTAAAAAAACAGATTCTTGGCTTGGGAGAACAAGGCTATGACATTTCCATAGAGAGTTTAGACAATCAAACAACGGCAACGCTAGAGCCTGAAAATATAGACTCTGTACAACATATAAAAATAATCAGCAAAAATGAAAAAACATTAAGCGATATTTTTGCAGTTACACCGACAAATGGAAAAGCAACTATTCAATTAGCAAAAATTGGATTGGCAAAAGGAATATTGCAATGTGAACTCTTTAATTTTGAAGCAGATACGTGCAATAACTGGATAGCAACAGAGATTGCTTTCAATGATTATGGAAACTATGCAGAATTTACCGTCAATGCATTAGGTGTTTATGCAATTGAAATAGAGTCAGGAAAAGTTGAGTTGAATGTCCTGCAAGAAATTGCAAAGAAAGGCAGTGCAAGAATTATTGTTGTTCCTGAGAAACCTGCAGTGAATGATGTTCAGAAAGTTTTAGAAGCAGAAAAAACAGCAGATATTGTGCAGACAGGAACTATACAAAATAATAACATTATCGACTTAGAAAATGATCCTGCTGTTGCACGAGTTGTTTTAGACCAGCAAGTAAATGTATTGCTGCATGAAGCAATTCCTTTGATCAACGGCAATGTAAGTACATATGGATTTACGGTTAATGGTTCAGGAATAAACATTTGCATTGTTGATACAGGCATTGACAGTTCTCTTATTCCTGTAACTGCAGAGTACAATTTCCTTACCAATGACAGCAATGCAGAAGATGACAATGGACATGGAACGCAAATAGCAAACGTCATGTATGCAATTGCTCCTGCAAGCGCATTGTACAGTGCAAAAGTCATTGACAGCTCTGGACAAGGCTATGAAAGTAATGTGTTAAGAGGATTGCAGTGGTGCATGGATAATGGTGTTGATATCATCAGTTTAAGCATTGGCGCTGGAAGCTATGACGGATTCTGCGATAGCAATATTGTTGCAGAAAAAGTCAATGACGCTGTTGCGCAGGGCATTGTTGTTATCGCAGCGACAGGCAATGATTACGGCAGTAATCTCAAAGCTCCGTCCTGCGCCATCAATGCAACAAGGGTAAGCGCAACAGATAAATCTGATGTTATTGCAGACTTTGCAAATGTAAATTTGATAACTGATATTTTTGCTCCGGGAAAAGATATAACGACAAAAACAATTGGAAATAACGATATTACCGTTTCAGGAACCAGCATCAGCGTTCCCTTCGTTACAGCTGGAACTGCATTATTATTAGAACAGGAAACGCTTGCTCCTTCTGATGTAAAATACAGATTGCGAAGCACAGGAAAACCAATAGCATATACACAGGATAATATTATAATTAACATTTCAAGAATAGATATCTACAATTTATTGACGAATAATGTAACCAATATTCCTTATGATTACTTCAACACTTCACAAAGCAATCAGACAGAGCAGAATCAAACGTACACCATAAGCACGGTTCCTACGCACAGCACACCTCTTATAGAACCTTTGGAACCAGGGGACAATCAAAGCTTTGTCTGCTATAATCAATCAACGTCAGATGCAGAGGGAGATGCAGTAACCAACATTTACAATTGGAGAATTAATAATACGCCTATTATGCTTTTGAACTTGCCGTTTGATACTAATGTTTCCGGCCATGGCAGCTCTGTGAAAGATTACTCAGGATACGGAAATAATGGAACGCTTAATGGAACGACCATTTACACTATGGGAAAAATAGGGGGAGGATATCATTTTAATAAGTCGCGATCAAACTATATCAATGTAACGAAAGCCTCTTTGTTGCTGGTTGAAAACTTCACCATGACGTTTTGGTATTATATAGATGAAACGGTATCAATAACCCACACCCCTTATTTTGTAAATAAAGGAACAGGCACACTGGGAATAAGAATTGGAAGTGTAAACGGCCTTCCAGGAATGCGCACAGAACTCGATGCAGAAGACCTCGAGGGCTCGATATCATCAACAGTAAACAATATGTGGTATATGTACGCACTAGCCTGCAATGCAACAAGCTGTTCTACATATATCAATGGAACATTTGACGTGCAAAGCGCAGGAAAGCCGACCAATTTACAGACCTATGATTTAACCATAGGAGTCGGCGCAACATCAGCAGTTAATAGATTAAACGGAACAATGGACGAATTCAAAATCTTCAACAGAACATTAACAGCAGACCAGATACTGCAGATTTACAATGATGAACTCAACAACAGGACTAATAGAACTATTGTCATGAATGAAACATTCCCTTCAGACAACTGGACCTGTGAAATAACGCCTAATGATAAGTCAGGTGATGGCATTACAAGAAATGTCTCTACCGTAATACAAGTAAACACAACACCAACGCACACAACACCAACGCTTTCAACAAGCGTTCCAACGTTTAGTGCAAACTTTACCTGCTATAATCAGTCAACAACAGCCTATGATGGAAAAACTGCAAGCAACGTCTACAACTGGCTGGTTGATAATGTCTCTATAACGGTATTGAATTTGCCGCTGGATCACAACATAAGCTCAACAGCCTCTGGCGCACTGAAGGATTATTCTGGTTACAACAACAATGGAACACTGGCAGGCACAGCCCCTGTCTGGGCAAGCAATGGAAAGGTTGGAGGGGGATATAATTTCAGTGGCGATAGAATAACCGTAACCGACCATACAAGTTTAGACACCACAACAGCGTTCACTGTTGAAGTATGGGCATTTCCATCAACCGTGAGTAGTCCGCATGATATTATAGGAAAATATGCGTGGAGCGATGGACAAGGATTGTTTCAAGTAAGACAATTCAATGCAGAGTTACGTGCATATCTTATTGAAGGCACGACGATTCAAATCGTAAACGCGACAAGCTTCTTCACTATCAATACTTGGCATCACATTGTCGTTGTTTATAATAGTTCAAATATCACCATATATAAAAATGGAGTATGGGCTGCAAATTACGATCCAACACTTTCTTTTCTACCAACCAACACAAACGTAGTCATAGGCGCAGCAGCAGATACAGGAACTGCAAACTATTTCTCTGGCGTCATTGACCATGTAAAAATCTACAACAGAAGTCTTTCCGGAAATCAAATAGCGCAGTTATATGCAGAAACTTCTGCAGGAAAAACAGACAACAGCACTATTACTGATTTGGAAACCGTTGATTCAGGAACGCATGAATGGGTTTGCGAAGTTACGCCTTTAGATTACCAAAGAGCAGGAATGACTAAAAACGTTACTGCAACGACTTCTCCAGATACCACTGCACCAACCTGCAGCATTTCGGTGATAGACGAAACCAGTAATTTTGCATTTGTTTCAGGAAACCGTGTCTATTACACAAACAAGAGCAGTGGCAGCTTTACGGTAACCGTGAGCGCTTCAGACGCGCAAAGTTCTATTGATACCGTAACCTTCCCTTCAACCGTTGATAACGGAGGAGGGGATAGAGATGCAGCTTACAGCTGGCAGTATAACTGGACAACGGCAGACAATGCAAATTATACCAATGCAAATATCACGGTTAATGACAGCAATGGAAATGTGGGAAGCTGTTTGTTCAATGTAACGTTTGATTACGTCGCGCCTTCAGGAGGCTCTATCAATTACAGCAATAGCGTTATTAATTTTAAATCGCACCTCATTAATGTCAGTGTAGGACTGGACGATTTATCTGGCATTTCAGAAGGAAACGCAACTGCGTGGATTTACAGGCAAAATGCAAGCTACAGCCAGTCGACATTTACCTGTGGAAGCTACGGAGCGTTTGAAAGAATAAGCGATAACACAACGACAAAATCCCAAGTGAACGACTCAACACTAACCTATTTTTATTGCTATAAATACATCTATACCGTTACTGATAACGTCAATAACAGCGTGAACTATACATCATCTAACGTCGTTGTTGTTGACCCTTGCAGCAGGACAACAGGCGACTGGTTTGTCAACGAAACGTTAGTCTGTGAAAACAGGACAGGCAGCAATAAAATAAGCATTCCAAGCAATACACTGACTGTTGGAATCAACGGAACATTATCATTTATGAACGTCCATTTTGAAATCAATCACACCATTATCAAAGGAAACTTTACCTACAAACACTCTAAGAACGACGTGAGCAGCACTGCTTCACAGATGTGGGCATATGGAGATACTAATATAACAGGAAAATTGGTTCTTGAAAACGTGAGCATGTACAATAACGACTTCAACCAGAATTACGGCATTACCGTCAATGGAACCATGATCATCAATAGCTCCTCGAACGTAACAACCTATGACGGAGACTCAACGCAATTTATTTTCCAAGTCTACAATGGAAGCACGTTTATCGCAAAAGACAGTGCATTGTCCTATATGGGAAAAAGTCCTGCAGGATTGTGGATTAATGCATCAAGCCAATTAATCAACAACACCATCAATGAGGAGCTCACAACAGGATCAAACTATGTACAGATATATTCGAAACATAACATCATCGAAAATAACACGTTTTACGGCTCAAACAATGCACAGCTCCTCCTTCAGTTGAATTTTGTATCAAACACAACGCTCAAAAACAACACACTCCAGTCAAAAATAGGATCAGATATGGTTTCGCTGACAAATTCTGAAAACAACACCATAACGGGAAATTTATTTTGGAATAAGCATTTCAATTCATTCAATAACGAAGAGCTTGCACTCTCGATTGCATCATCCAGTTCAGGAAACAACATAACGAACAACAAATTCTATGGAGGAGGCCTGGGAATTGCCGTTCAAGGAACCAATATGCGAATAGTGAACAATACTTTTGTGAACGTATCAAGCGACAGCGATACAGCAGAATATGGCTATGGAGCAGTATACGGCAACAGCGGTTCCTTGGTTTTGGAGAATAACACCGTCAATAGCAGCTATAGAGGATTTTTGATTATGCTGAACAATACCAAAGTGATAAGCAACAATTTTTTTAACATCAGCAATGTCGCCATATTTGTAAGCAGCGTTAATAATACCAATATCACCAACAATTTATTGGAAAACAACAGCAACGGTATATTCGTCTACAATGCATCATTCACGTTTGTTGAAAACAACACCTTAAAGAATAACACCATAGCAGGCATCAATGTCAGCGACACAACCGCAGTAAACATCATCCAAAAGAACATCATTACCAAGACAACGCATGCAATCCACTTGAAGCAGGCAAATCACACCAATATCACCAACAACACCCTAGAAAACAACACACAAGGCATCGTTATTCTAGGATATACGAATTTCACCAGCATTCTTTATAACACCATTCTCAATAACACCAAGGCAGGCATCAATATTTCAGTCAACGCAACCAATAACACGATTCAGTATAACAATATTCACAACAACAGCGATGCCAATGTTGTCTATGCGTTTGCAAACACACAGTCTTTAAATGTTTCTGCACTGTATCAGTGGTGGGGAACAACCAATGAAACAATCATCGAACAGTATTTGCTTCATTCTGTTGACAGTTCTAGCTATGGAACGATTTCTTACTGCCCCTATTTGATATCTGCCTATCCTGATGGCGCTATTGCTGAAGCAGAAACGTCCCAATGCATGTGCACTGCAGCATTCAGTTATCGAGGAGGAAACGTGTACTTCAACGCAACTGCTTTTGAAGCTCAATCGCAGATTAATGCATCCTGCTGCGGCAATCAGTATGCGGAAAATATTTTTTCAAGAGTTTGTATAAGTGGCTGCACTTCATCATCTTCAGATATTGCATGTTGTGATGCATTAAACAATGAGATAACTCCTTACACTTCTCAAGGAACAGTTTTAATCTATCATTTCAGCGAGGGAACAGGAACAACAACTGCAGACAATTCTGGCTATAATAATACAGGAACCATAACCAAAGGATTATGGAACGAAGGAAAGTTTGGCAGTGGATTAAATGTAAGCAACAATAGTTATGTAACGCGTGCAGATGCTGGAAGTTACGGATTGAATATTACGAATTCCATAACCTTAGAAGCATGGGTAAAACTAGACAAATTGCCAACAGCAGCATCTTACTTTGCAGTCATTGATAAGAAATCAGGAACTGCAGGATATAGTTTAGATATTACTAACGAGACGTACAATTACAGCGCAAGAATTTATCTGCTCAATACAGGAACCAGCATCAAGGTCAACAGCACTACAAACGTAACAACAGGAACATGGTATTATCTTGCGGGAGTCTTTAACGGAACAGTTACAAGGCTCTATGTCAACGGAGTTCTGGAAAGCGAAATGAACCAGACAGCAACGATAGGAACAACAACGAACAGTTTAAGAATAGCAGCAGATGCAACGCCTGCAAATTATTTTAATGGAACTGTTGATGAAGTAAGAATCAGCAATTATGCAAAGTCTGAACGGGAAATTAGCGATGAATACAGAAGAAGAAATCAATTATTGGTTTGTCATTTCAATAATGGAACAGGCACCACAATTAATCTTCCTGCAAACACAACGTATAATGGAGATGGAACCTATACGACAACCTATCAGCCAGGTCCTGATGACGGAAAAGACAACTATCTTTGGGCTGCATTTACTGACACAAATTATGGCACAAGTTCATCTTTGCTAGTCTATAAAAATTTTGATTCGAACGCATTAGTGGAATTTAACATAACAGACATCATGAACATCAATAGCTCTATATCAGTTGTTAACGCAACATTCTTCGTTTATAAATTTGATAGTAATAGCGGAAGCAGAAATTCAAAAGTATGGCGTATTGCAAAAAACTGGAGTGAAGCAACGAGCAGCTGGACTAATGCCAGCGCAGGAGATCCTTGGTCTACTGCAGGAGGAGACATGGGAAGTGCCGAATACGACAGCATATCAAGCACTGCTCCTGTATGGGATCCGTTTAATGTTACCAATCTAACAAAGGAGTGGATTAATGGAACCTATGCAAACTATGGATTTTTGATAAAGGGAGGGGGTTTGACTACTGATGATCAAACGTTCTATAGTTCAGACTATCCCACTGATGCAACACTCAGACCTAAACTTACCATAACCTATACTTTAAATAATGCCAACATTTCTTGTGAAGATGGAGAGATGCCTACTGTTTCAGTTTTCTTGAATCAGTCTGGAAAAATTAAGGAAGGCGTTTTGTTTAATATATCTTCCATGCATCGACTTAAATTCAACACCACCAACAACTACAACAACACCGTAGGAACAGTCATGTTCTGGATAAAGCCATCATGGAATGGCTATGACAACGGCCAATATTACTTGTTCGTGGCTGACAACAGCACCAGCAATTACGGAAACAGGAGAGAATTATTCAAGGCAAGCAATAACAGTTTAATTCTCAGAGTCTATAACGCAACAGGAAATGATACTAATGTGACCTATGATGTTTCAGGATGGGCTGCAAATACTTGGTATTTTGTTGCTGCGTCATGGAATCAAAGCAACATGAGTTTATATATTAATGAAACGATGGTTGCAAGTACCAATACTGCAGAAGTTCCAACCGGAACAGGAACCTATTTCTATATAGGGAACAGAGAGAACCTGTCACAGCCTGCAAATGCCACTTTCGATGAACTTGCAATCTATCAAGATGTCTTTAGCAGTTCGGAAATGTCAGACTTCTACAGCAAAGCAACGAATAACGTATATGACGCTGTTTGCTATAATGGCCTTACCTGCATTGCAGGCAATACGAGCTTAATCTCTACAGCATCAGGCATAGCAAATAGAGATGACAGTCAAGTGTACTGCGAAGCAGGAAACAGCTATTCCTGCACTAATTATTCCTGGCTGAGCAATCTTGCCAGTCCAATTTGCTGTGGTGACGATACAAGCGAAAACACCATAACAAGAACGTGTGATGGAACATCCTATTGCACAACAGATACAACAGATAGGGCGTGCTGCACATCAACAGACCAGTGTGTTTACAACGGAGTTTGCCATGCAACCAACACACACAATTATACAGGAGCAAATACGAGCTATTGCGTTAACGGCCAATGGACTGCGCCACTGCCACCTATTATTATAAACGCAACAGACAACACTTCAAACGGAGTTATAGGCCCTGGGCACACAGTTAACTTCAGCATATTCTGGAGCCCTCAAACCAACAACGCAAATGCATCGATATTGATTTTAAGAAATATGTCTACAGATCAATGCAACTATGTTAACAGAAGCGCATGCATGTGTAGCCAGAATGTAACCGTAGGCGATCCAACAATCTATCAGAATGGAAGCTGTACCTATAGCGTACAGCCAAGCGACGGCTCAAGCATCACTTGGTATCCAAGAATCTGCAACAGCAACAACCAGTGCACATCTATTTTCATCAGTGATTATTGGTTTAATGATACTGTGAATAATAAAGCATACAGAGGAAACACGACCAATGAAACTCCTCCTAATGCATCGTTCAGCGGGTTAGAGTTTAATGAAACTGCCTATACAAATATAAACTTAAGCGATAACGTTCGTGCGTCAGTAAGCTTATCAGTCAATGAAGGAGTCATGGGCTACAATGTCATGGACTTCAGGTTTAAAATCAACGAAAACGTAAGCGACATAGGCTCTATTCAAATACACTTTGAAGGATATTCAACGGAAGGCACAGGAGGTCTTCCTCCTGGAGCAGCACCAGAAAATAGCGATGATATGAGCATCGTTTTACACAACATAACAGCAAATAATCTTACCAGCAACTTACAAACAGCTTGTTCTCAGGCAACAGGCTGCAGAAACATAGACTACCAGATGGATTATAATATAACGAGTGACTTTGACGATTTCGTGAACAGCACTAATCACTTGCGGTTTTTAGCCTATGAATATGATGATAATTATAAACCGCCTGCGCAAACTTGTCCTTATCTGTACGTTTGGAATGGAACCGATTATCAGTTTATTTTAGATGTTGGATTTGGCATGTTGGGAAGAGGACTTTCTGTATCTGAAACAACAAACTTTAGCGCACCGCTTCCTTATAACAGAGACTATGTTTTGATACAAGGCGCTGCCCTAGTGAATGAAAATAACAGCTATCACTTAAAAATCAGCGAGGAATTGAATGAAATAACCTACCTGGATAGCGTTGCTGTGTATGCAATAGACCATGCAAAAGATATTGCAGTCTATCCTGATTTCAGAACAACAGGCATTGTTTACACCGTCAATAAGACCTTGCAAGAGCCTTTAGCCTGTCAAGATGCATTAGGCATTGACTGCAGAGAAAAAATAAAATCTCTTGACGCTGCAGCATGGAATCAGACAGAAGATAATCGTTTCATCATGTTTGAACTGCCGGCAATGGACAGCGCAAAAGAGCAAAAGCTCGTGATAAGAAACAGCTATCACAGAGAAAGAGAAGATGCAGAAATAGCGTATCCATATCCTCCTGTATTAGAATTCTTGAAGAATAATGAATGGACAGCATTTGGTAACATCGATAACATCGAAGAATCCTATAATCTTCAAATTCCAAAGATGAAAACAACAGTCATTAACATTACAGGCATCAACAGCTCTGTAGTGAGAATACGGTATCCTGAAGGAGACGTATTAGGAACTGTTGATTTTATAGGTGTAGATAACACGAATCAGCAAAACATAGTCAAAACAAAATTGACCATGAAGCGCGCAGAGTTGAAAATCAATGAGTACAGTGCAGCACACCCAGGAATTACAGGAAACTTAACGAGGCTGGGTGATGTTTTCAATCTTATCCACAAAGCAGACGATACTTTTGTCATCATGAACAGAGGAGATTATGTCGATTTCACCTTTGATGCTCTTGAAGAGAATCAAGATACAGAAAGAGACTTCATTCTTGCAGGAGTGTCTTATTACAAACAGGACCAAAATCCTTATGGCAAAAACATTCTCCCTTTGCCTTTTGCAAACATGTCAAGTTATCCGTATAATCAATCACTTGAACAGCATCCTAACATGAGCTTTTACCGTGAATACAACAGCAGGCCTGAAACAAGGCACAACAGTTTGTATGCAGACAGGGTAAACATCACGGTTATTTCAAGAATGGGCATCTTATCCTTAGACACAACACCTCCTGCCTGCAACATCAAAACAATACAATTTTCACGAAATTACAGTTTTTACAATATAACAGCCGGAACGTACAGCATATATTATAACAATAAAAGCTCAGGGCATTTTAATGTTTCTATAAATTCCAGCGATAATATAGGCATGAGCGCAATAACGTTATTCCCTAACACAACAACGTGGGGAGGATATAATTATAACACCACATATACCACAGGAATAAACTGGACGTATAATTTCAGCACGGCGAACAACACTAATCACACTGCTGCACTCGTCTATGTTTTTGACAGCGTCAACAACCAAGCAAACTGTTCCTTCAACGTATATGTCGATTACTTGCCGCCATCAGGAGGCTCTATCAATATTACAACGGCAAAGAATCAAACCATTTACACCCAGCCTGTTGGATTAAGTTTAAGTGCAGGAACAGATGATTTATCAGGCATCAACCCAAGTTATGCGGTGAAAAAAATATACAGAAGAAACGGAACGTATAGCAACCCGACAACCTGCACAGACAGCTGGTCTGCTTGGTCTGTTATCAATGAAACCACAGAGACAATCACGAGCTATAATGACAATAATCTCAGTCCTGAAAGCTGTTATAATTACCAATTTGAAGTGAGCGATAACGTTTACAACACCATTAATTACACCAACCCTGATTGGGCATATTATGCAGGATGTCCTTCTTCAATAGCTGACTGGACCATCAGCGCTGGACAAACGCAAATCTGCGAAAATATGACGATGGTGGTAAGCAATAGTTTAATATTGGAAAATATCGGAATGCTCATATTAAGAAATGTAACGCTTTACGTCAACAACACAGACAACAGAGGCATACTGCACATCGAAAATGAATCAGTCATTTGGATAAGAACAAACTTCAGTATTGGGGGAAATCCAGAAGACCCAGAATTGCCATCATACGAAGACGGCTGGCTTTATGTAAACAAAAGCACCTTAAGAATGAACGGAACATTTGATGGCGAAAGCAACATCGTCATCAGGGCAGCAACAGGTTATGGTGAAGTTAAAATCACCAATAGCAACATCACTAACGGCGATAATCCTGCAGCAAACTACGGATTCTATACACTGTCCTTAAGCTTACTGGGCAGCTTTAAAATGGAAAACAGCACCGTAAGCCATGCAGGATGGAGCAATACCTATAGGCAAAGAGGCTTAGAATTTAGCACCTATAGCGCTGGCGCTCCTATCGTTATCAACGGAAACAACTTCACTAACAATTATATAGCAATAGCCATCTTTAACGATTTATATGGCGCGTTTATTGAAAACAACACATTTACAAACAACACTGCAGGCGTTTTTCTTGGAACATCAGCTTCAAAAGGAGTCAATCTCAAGAACAACTTATTTCTGAATACCAACGGAAGTGTTTTAGGAGCTATTTATATCAATAGATTGAATCACAACTTAACCAACATCACCATCAAAAACACGGGCAATTATTCCATAATATTTTCAAATAATGCAGAAAACGTCACTTTAAGAAATGTGCTATTGCAAAATAACACGTATGGATTATACCTTAATGGAAGCAGGCTTATCCGCATAAGCAACTCAACCATCAATGAATCGCTCTATGCAGATATCGCGTTTAACGGAGTGGAAAGAAGCAATCTCACTGCAGAAAACACCACGTTCAGAAAAGACAATGTTTCCTTTAGCAGTTGCACGGATTTGCAAGATGAATGCTTCCTCGATGTCTATTGGTATGCCAATGTAAAAGTCAATACGACGTTTGATGCAGGGCTAACAGGAGCAAATGTTTCCATAGCAAACCTACAAGGAACAACTAATTTCAACCAGCCAACAGACAGTAATGGCTATACCAACACATCTATTATTAGGGAATACTGGAATAATGGAACATGGATTTTAAATGCAACCCCCCACGTCTTTAATGCAAGCTATCCTCCTTATCCAAATCAATCAAAAAGTGTAATAGTAAATCAGTCGCTTGTTTATAATTTCACCATGCAAAGCTTGCCATCGTACAGCGCAGTAGTCATTACACCAACGCCTGTTGTTGTTCAGCAAGTGATGAGCTGTTATGCAAACTTTATCGATTTAGAACAAACACTGATAAATGTTTCATTCATCTGGTTTAGAAATGGAACGCAAAACAACAGCTGGAATGCAACAGTTGAAGGTTCCAATGCGACAAACATTTACACTACGCTTAACATAACAGGAACGAATTTATCTCTTGGCGATAACTGGACCTGCAGCGCAAGAGCTCACGATGGATTCAATTACACTGATTGGTATAACAGCACAACGATAACTGTGCAAAACGGAGTTCCAAGCATTGTCAATGTTGCAATTACTCCAACAACGCCTAATCACGCAGACAACTTGAACTGTTCAGTAAACGTCTCAGATACAGATTTATTGGTAAACGTCAGCTATATCTGGTATTTCAACGGAACACAAACGAATAATTACAATACTACGGTAGAGGCAAATCCTGCAAACCTTATTTACACTAACTTCACTGTTCCTGCATCTGCAGTCAATCTCAGCGATAACTGGACCTGCAGCGCAAGAGCGTGTGATGCAACAGGATGCAGCAATTGGACAAATAGCTCTACGGTTACTATTATCAATAACCCTCCAAATAGCGTAACGCTTTTCAAACCAACAAATGGAAATACTACTATTCATGAAAGAAACACGACGTTTGAATGGGTTAATACAACAGATACAGAAGGAGATTCCTTGACCTATCAAATCAACGTAACCACTGCTGACAGTGTTGACTGCACAGGAACAAGCTTCAACGTAACAGGAATTTCTGCAAACACCACAGTTTCTCCTCAAGAGCTGTGCGTCAGAACAGAAATGGGCTCTGTCAATTATTACAATTGGTCAGTAAGAGCTTGTGATCAATGGAACTGCAGTGCATGGGCAAATGTCTGGAATTTCAGCATTGAACCTTGGGTTGTTATAACGTTCATTAACGACAGCATCAATTTCGGAACCCTTACGATTGACCAGACAGAAGACACCGAAGATGGAAGTCCAACGCCATTCATACTGCGAAATGATGGTAATGTAAAATCAGACTTGGTTAATGTTAGTGCAAACCAAAGCTTATGGACAACAGAAGCATTGGGAACAAACTATACGCAAATTAAGGCAGCAAACAGAACAGAGCCTGGAAGCATCAATGGCACAGGCTCGTTGATTAACTGGACTAATCTGACAGCAGCCAATCAATCCATTATCTATCAGTTGAATTATAACGACAGCAGGGATACTGCAGATATTGATGTTAAAGTCACTGTTCCAACATTTGAACCTGCTGGAAATAAAATAACCTCGCTGATATTTTACTGGGAGCAAACATGGTAATGAAGAAAAAATGGATGATGGCTATTTTCATAGTGGTAGCTATGGCTGTGATGATAGACCAAGTTGCTGCCTTAGGTGTTGCTCCAAGCAGAGACTTAATTGATTTCTCTCCTGGACAAAAGACACTTACTGCCAGGATAATCAATAACGACCATAAAGATATGCGCATTGCCCTGTATCCAAAAGGGGATTTAGAGCAATATGTACAGATTGACAATCCTATTATTACGGTAAAGGCAGATGAATCAGAAAAATCATTCACCTATACTATTAATTTGCCCGATAAACTAGAACCAGGAACGCAAAAAGTGGGAATTATTTTAGTTGAACTTCCTGAAACGTTTGTTGAAAGCGATGATAACTTATTAGTAAGCGATGAAAATGCCATTTTATTTGCAAACAAGAAAAAAGACGCCCTTATCAGCGCAACCACTGCAGTCATTTATCAATTAGGTGTAAGAGTTCCTTATCCTGATACCTATATTGAAAGCGGCCTGTATGTAACAGAAGGCAAGATAGGAGATCTATTTACTTTCACTATTCCTTTGGTTAATAGAGGTGAAAAAGCAACAAGTGTGTATGCAGATATTGTGATAAAAGGCCCAACGAATGAAGAAATTGCCAGATTCAAAACAGAAACCATAACTCTTGAAGGATTAAAAGAAGGAAAATTGCAGTACAGCTGGAAGGCAGATGTAAACCAAGGTTCTTACATTGCAGAAGCAGTGGTGCATTACAATGGAAAAGTCATTGAATTAAACAAAAAATTCGGAGTGGGAAATCTTTTCATAGAAATCCAAGACTTAAAAGTGGACAGCTTTAAATTAGGTGGCATAGCTAAATTTGATGTGTATCTGAAAAACCAGTGGAATGAACCTATCAAAGACGTTTATGGCGAATTAAAAGTGCTTGATAAAGATGGCAATAGCATTAATAGCTTTAAAACCTTGAGTACAGATATTCCAAGCTATGGAGATGCAACGATTAACGGCTATTGGGATACCACAGGAGTAGATGTAGGCAGCTATGATGTCAGAGTTATCTTAAATTACGCAGGCAAAACATCTGAAAAGCTTTTCCAGACAGTTGTTGGCATAGATAAAATACAAGTAGGCAGTACAACAGGAAAAGTTACTGGAGATAAAGGAGGAGGAAGCAACATATCCTTGCTGATTATTTTAATTGCTGTTTTGATTGCTATCAATATAGGCTGGTTTGTATTCTTCAGAAAAAGAATGAAAAAGCCTCCTGTAAGCACTGGTTAATGAAAAAAGAGAAAACTTTATATAGGACTATGTTCAGTATTTTGTACTATGGGTGCAGAGGAGACTATAGACAGAAAGGTCGAAAAGCCAGATCTTTCTCAGAAAACTATTGTAGTATTAGTTGTGCTTACCATATTAATCTCTATCTTAGGAACCTTAAGCGTCATGTATGAATATGGCAGCATCAAGGTAACTACCCAAACAGAACCAAAAACAAGCCAAGCGAGCGTCAAATTAAATATCATCAGCCCTGAAGAGTTACAGCCAAAAACTTCAACAGGGCAAGTCATATTGGAAATAAAAAAATAAAGGTGATTACATGGATATCTCAAACAAAACTCTTGCATTATTTTTGGTAGCGGCAATCATTGTTTCCATAGCAGGAACATTTATCAGCCTGCAGAAAATAGGAAAATTTGAGCAAGCAAGCATCACAGGCTATGCTACAAACTATACAGGAAACGTTACGCTTGAAATTTCTAAAAACGCATCGTTGATTTTCACGATAAGCAGCATAAACTGGGGAACAGGCAGTGTTGCAGGAGGTTCTTATTGTGAATTATGGACAAACGGTTCTGGATTTAACTCAGCAGGATGCATAGGCTTCAGCACCATTCCCAGCACATCGTCATTAGTTATTGAAAACGATGGACAAGTACACTTAAACGTTACCATGAACTCCTCGGTAAATGAAACAGGATTCTTCGGTTCCTACATTGCTGCACATAAACTGCAATGGCAGGTTTTAGAAAATGAAACCAACAGTTGCTTCGGAGGAACAGTAAGCCCATCAGCTTTTACCAATGTTTCTGTAGCGTCAATGGCATCAGCGGCGATTGTTTGCGATTACCTCAACTTTACTGATAGCAAAGACTCCCTTTTAGTTAATGTCTTTGTGAACTTTACTGATTTGACGTCTCAAGGTCAGAAAAATGCGACCTTTATAGCATTGGGAACGCAAATAGGAACGTAAACATGGAAAACAAAACGCTTCTTTTTTTATTAGTTCTAACTATTGCTATTTCTCTCTTGGGAACAGCAGTGACGCTGAGTAAAGTAGGAAAAATACAACTGCAGCCATTGCAAAAAACAACAGGACTTGCCCAAAGCGATATAGGAAATGTAACTTTAAATATCCAAAAAAATGCGTCGTTGATTTTTGTCATAAACTCGGTAAACTGGAGTTCTGGAAGTGTAGATACGCTAACAGGCTACTGCGAACTGTGGACAAATCTTTCTGGATTCAACTCTGCAGGATGCATAGGTTTTTCAACGGTAACAGAAAACCAGACATTAGTCATCGAAAACGATGGACAAGTACACTTAAACGTTACGCTTAACTCTTCAGTCAATGCAACAGGATTTATGGGAGAAACAGGTGCCATGTTCCAATGGAAAATAAACGAAAATGAAACCAACAGTTGCTTCGGAGGAACAGTAAGCCCAACAACATTCACCAACGTATCAGTAGCACCTGCAGCAAACATCTGTGATATGCTCAACTTTACAGATACAAAAGACACGCTCAGGGTTGATTTGTTTGTTAACTTCAC
The DNA here is from genome assembly GCA_003599145.1 of Candidatus Woesearchaeota archaeon. GTDB lineage: Archaea > Nanobdellota > Nanobdellia > Woesearchaeales > UBA9642 > SURF-58. The sequence goes on from QZIT01000005.1 coordinate 423,875, forward strand.
GATTAATGCTCCTCAGGGTCAAAAGAACGCAACCTTCACCGCATTAGGAACGCAAACAGGCACATGAACAATGAAATATGCGCTATTTTTTTGTTTATTCTTTAGTTTAAGCAGTTTTGCGAGTGCAGTTTCCATTGCGGGAGGAAACCAGCAAGTAACCGTCAATGACGGCACAGTAAGAAGCTTTGATTACCTTATAGGCGGAGCAGATAATATAGAAAGCTACGCCAATGGAAATCTTCCTAACTTAAGCAAGTATGTTACGCTCATAGACGAAAATCAATATGGCCCTGCAAGGCCTATACAAGTCCAGCTTGATTTTTCAGAAGGCTTTAACGAAATACCTGCAGGAAGGTATACTGTTTTTGTAGGCGCAAAGGAATATCGCTCATCAACAGGAATGATAGGAGGCATTGCGGCAATACAGACAAAAATAGACATTTTAGTGCTCTATCCTGGAAAATACCTCGAATGGTCTATTGATGCCCAAAGCACTAACGTAAATGAAACTGCCAACGTTTCTTTAATTATTCACAATCTTGGAAGAGAAACCATCAATGAAGTTTCTGGAATAATTAGAGTTTATAATCCTGATGGCATGCTGATGTCTACCGCTGCAACAGACAAAAAAAGCCTTTTGCCTGATGAATTACACACTATATCTGCGGGAGTTTCAACACAAGGATATGCCCCAGGCATGTACCAAGTCAACGCAACAGCGCATTATGATGAAGCACAAGATTCAAAAACAGCAGACTTAAGAATAGGACAATTAAGAGTGTATGTTGTTGACTACACAAAAACGTTCGCTATTGATACCATCAACAAAATGGACATCATGATAGAAAGTGACTGGAGCGGAACGATTAAGGATGTCTATGCCGTCGTGAAAACTCCCAATAAGGATGTTAAAACCGCAAACATCGACCTTCCAAAATTCCAAAGAGGAACATTAGAAGCCTATTGGGATACTAAAGGATTGGGAAAAGCAGACGTCAATGCAACTATCCAACTGTTCTACAACGGCCAGCACAGCGAAGAACAAGTGATATTGTACATCAATGAAACAGGAGAAGGCGACGTTCCTCCAAAAAAAGAAGTTAAGCTAGAACTTACCACGACAGCCATCGTTTACATTATCATCATCGTCCTTCTTATTGGCAATTTAACGTATTTTATCATAAGATACCTGAAAAGGCAGAAAAAGCCCGAGAACAATGAAGAGAAAAAACCATATGAAGAAAAGAATGAAGTTCAAAAGTAGCTTTATCAGCATACTCATCTTAGTCGTACTCCTTACCGTCATTCTCACCATAGGCATTTACCAGTACATAGTCATAGATTACAAAGAAGTAAAAACAGGAATCATAGTCAATGCTGACTTAAGGGCAGGATTTGGCATCATGAAAGGCAATGACTTTCTCTACTTTGGTTCTATGTACAGAGGGGGAATGGTTGAACAAAAGGTTGATCTGAAAAGTGATTACCGAGCCTGGGTAAAAATAAAAATAGAAGGAAACATCAGTGATTTTGTAAGCGTCTCTGAAAACAATTTCATTCTTGAACCCTATCAGCAGAAAGAAATAACCTTTACTGCAAGCATTCCTGAAACTGCAATCCCTGGAAATTATACGGGAGACATACGATTTTATTTTCTAAAGCCAATCTTTTCCTGAAGGCAATACATTTATAAACCAGAAAAACTATAAAAAAATATGAAAAGTAACAGGGTGCTTTCCTTTTTTATCATTCTTTTTTTACTCTTTACGCTTCTTCAACAGCTGTACCTCTTTCAAAAGGCAGGAGAGCTGACCCCCAGAGAAGTATTGCCTATTTCAGGAAAAGCAGGAACTGCCGTAGTCAACCTTTGCATCAACAATCCTCCTTTTTTCAACAATACCTGCCCAGCAAATGCAACCCAAAATCAAGCGTATTTCTGCAAACTGAATGGAACAGATGCAAACAACAACTCCTTGATTTTTTCTTCAGAAAACATCACCAGTCTTATGCTTTTCAATATCACGCCCAATGGAACCATATCGTTCACTCCAAATAACAGCTTTGTAGGAAATCATTCCATGAATATTTCCCTGAACGACCAGTTAAGCTGCAGCAACAGCATTTACGCAAGCGTTTTCAACATAACCGTTACCGATGTTAACGACCCTCCTTATTTGGAAACAAATATTCCTGACCAAGAATGGGATTACGGCATAACGCTGTTTGCATTTTTCCTTGATGATTACTTTAACGACCCTGATGGAGATGCACTGATGTATACGGTTATTGGAAATTCCGCCATCAACGTAAGCATCGATTCAATAACAAGCCAGGTGGCATTAACCGCTGCAGAGTGCACAGAAGAGTATGTTATCTTTACCGCTATTGAACGATACACCAACGAAACGTACACTGCAAACAGCAATTTTGTGCTGTTAAAGGCAAATTGCCCGACAGAAGGCAGTGATGGCGGTGATGAAGGAGGAGGAGGTGCAGGTGGAGGAGGAGGAATTGAAAGAACCTGCGAACCAGATTGGCAGTGCACAGGCTGGAGCGAATGCTATCCTAATGGCACAAGGTCAAGAACCTGCACTGATTGGAATGGTTGCGACGCAAACAACTATAAAAACACATTCATAGAGCCATGCGATTACCCAGAAGAGGTATGCAAGGAACAATGGGATTGCGGAGAATGGAGTGCTTGTTTTAATCTCAGTGCATCAGGAGAAGGCATACAAACAATAACCTGTACAGACATCAACAGTTGCGGAACATTTTTGCTGCAGCCCAACCTAACCAGAAACTGCTCTGTACAGCAGCCATTGCCCAGCACATGTAATAACGGCATAAAAGATGAAAACGAAATAGGCATTGACTGTGGAGGTGTTTGTCCTGCATGCGAAACAGATTTGGGAAACAATTATGCGTGGATAACCTATGCCCTGATCGTACTGATTCTCCTCATAGCAATCATACTTATGCTCTATAAGTATTATAAAAAGGAAATCAGAGAATTTTTTATACGGCTAGGATGGTATTTGACCAAAAAGCATCCTAAGGCTGTTTTGCTGCGCGAAGAGGCAAAAAACAGATTGCTTCAGGATATTGCAGAGATGGAAAAAAATATTCCAAAAAGAGACGTGCAAAAAAGTGCATTTTATCTCGCAGGCATAGCAAGGTATTATTTTAAAGAGGCATTGCAATTACCCTATGAATTTAAGCCAGAAGAGTTTTCTGAAAAGCTTAAAAAAACCAAAATAGACGAGCTGTTGAAGAGAATATTCAATGAATATCACAGCCTTACCTATCAGGTTGAATTTGGAAAGTATAAAGTGTTGCCGTATGAACTGCTTGTTCTCTTGGATGAGCTTCGCCTGTTGATTTTCCAGACGAGCAACACCACAAAGGCAGATGGAGAGCAGCAAATTAAAAATAGGAAGACTGTTTCCCTGCAAAAAATAGATGGGGTTTTTACCGGAATATCCAACGCCATGCTTGCCGTGCAGTTTTCAGAAATTGCGTTTGCAAAAAAAACCTATGTGCAGTTAATAAACCCTTTCGAGTCATTAAAGCTGAGCGAGCAGGAAAGGGCATACAGACACATCACCCGCTTGAACGACGAGATAAGGTATGTCTCAGGGTTTACACCGTCATAAGCATTTTCTCCGCTTTTCCAGAACAGCCGTCAGATGAAATAGCAACATTTATAAATCATAAGTTACGTAAATAACATCACTAAGTAAAGTTAGCTAAGTTATTACTCCGGATTGCCATGGTCAACATTAATATCGCCATTCCTGAAGATTTGCATAAAAAGCTCAAGCTTGCTTCTGTTATGAAAAATACCACGCTCAAAGAGCTCATCATCCAAATTCTCGAAGAAAAAACCAGAAACAAAGGTGCCTAATGGTCAATATCAATATCGCTATTCCTGATGAACTGCACAAAAAAATAAAGCTTGAAGCAGTGAAAAAAGAAACAACGCTCAAAGAGCTCATCATCAAATATCTCGAGGAAAAAGCAAGATGAAAGCAAAACTTGGTTTGTATGCAGTACTCACCATTGTTCTTGTAGTGTTCGGTCTGTCTATAAGCTTTCAGACGAATGTCAGCATACAAAACACAACCACAAGCAACTACATAGTGTGCACGTGGAACGCAACTGCAGATGCCACGCAAATCAACGTTACCTGGTATAATAACACGGCACAATATAAAAATGAAAGTCTTGCTGGAACAGCAACAAATTCATTGATAGACCCCCTGATTCATAAAAAAGGAGAAACGTGGAACTGCACGGTAACATTATGGAATGGCAGTGTTGCCGTTACGCAGTCTGCGCAAACAGTCATCAAAAATGCAGGGCCAGATGATTTATCGATCATCAATGCAACAGGAAGCGACATAGGAAACCAAACTAATGTTTCTGAGGACACTGCATACACGTTTACCGTGAATACAACAGACGATGACGGCGACGGCATCAGCTACGGAATTTTAGCATCAACCTTGCCATCAGGAGCATCTATAGATGATGTTACGGGAATCTTTAGCTGGACGCCAACGCAAGCGCAGAACGGAAGCAACAACGTAACCTTTCAGGCGACAGACGATGACGGCACCGACCCCATCACCAGGAACAAGAAAGTGAACTTTTTTGTAGTTGAAGTGAACGACAATCCTTATTTTAATCCTGCGCTGCAAAGCCAGAATGCAACAGAAGGAACCAATTTCACCTACAGCATCACTGCTGCCGATGAAGAGAGCAACTACCCTATCAGCTTTGCGCTAACGGTAAATCCTGCAAACAGCTACATCATCATCGCAAATACCAGCAACACGACTGCACAAATAACCTTCAACAGAACAGGCAACGCCCCTGTCTTCAGCGATGTAGGAGCATGGACTGTAACCGTAAATATCACCGACACGCAGAACGGAAGCAACAGCTCATCATTTACGCTAACGGTGTCCACGATTAACCACGCACCGAATTTAACATTTATCGACAATCAAACAGGAACGCAAGGACAGCCATTCTATTTTTACATAAACGCAACAGACCAGGATAATAACACGCTCAATTTTTCCATCAATGTTTCATACTATAACATAACGCTTATCGAAACCAACGGAAGCAACGCAAGTGCCATTATTAACGTTACAAACCTTACCAACGACCATGTCGTGAACAGGTATGTAAACATCACCGTTACTGACGGCTCTTTGACGGACTCTCAGGAAGTCTTTTTGAACATCACCAATACCAACGACGCTCCGATTATTTATAACATCAGCCAGTATGCAACCAACACCCTGCCATCAATCAACAGCAACATGAAAAATCTGACAGCCTACACAGGCATTGCCTTTAGTTATCGGGTCAATGGAACTGACCCTGACATGCTAACCTATGCAGGAGATAACATCACCTTCTCAAGCAACAATTCAAATTTTGACATCAACACAACATCAGGAATCATCAATTTCACCAAGAATGAAAGTTCTGTTGGAACATATGCAATCCTCATAACCGTTACTGATCTCGCGGGCTTGAATTACAGCGAACTGGTGAATCTGACCATCATCAACAACACGGTTCCTTACTTTAACCACACCATCTCCAATATAACTTGCTATGAAGATGCCGTCTGTTACTACGATTTTAACGGCACAGATAATGACCCTAACGATTCAGTAAGCTATGAGGATAATAGCTCGTTGTTTTCCATTCATGCTGTTTCCGGCATAGTCAACTTCACGCCTTTGCAAGCTGTTGTTCAGGAAAGTCCCTATGATATTTTGATAACGCTGAATGATACTCGCGGAGCATCAAATAGCAGCATCTGGTATTTGCAAATCAACAACACCAATGATGTTCCTGTTCTTGATAGTTTCACCTTGCCGTTGATGGTTGTTAATCACTCAGTATACCTGCAAATCAACGCAACAGATGAAGATGAAGATCTTCCTTTAGCATTGCAGTATGACAGTTTAGCGTTTTCTTCTTACAATGTAACCCCCACAGTGGTCTTTAATATTTCGCCAACTGGCTTGATTAACTTTACCCCTAACACAAGCCATGTTGGCAACCACTCCTATAATATTACAGTTGCTGACACGCAAGGAGCATATGCAAGCGTAGTCGTCAATTTTACCGTCTACAACCAAACGATTGCTCCCAACATCACAGACATCTATCCTTATGGAGCTCCCCTTAGTGCAATAACGGTTTTTGCATGGTCAAATACATCGAATTTCCCAAACATGAACACGCTCATCAATGCATCGGAAAATATGAACATCACCTTTAACCATTCGACAACCGATGATACTGCTGCTGCAAATCTGACGTACCAGTGGTATTATGATGATATCCAGATAACCAACAGCTCACTGCTTTTGGAAAGCAACCACACCTTGCAATACTATTTCAATTATGCTTCATCAGGCAATAGAAGAATCAAACTTACGGTTTTCGATGATAGGTATGAAAATAGCAGCTTCACCTGGAATGTTACGGTAAACAACACCAACAGAGCTCCTGTTTTATACAATTACTTAACCAATTTAAGTGTGGACCAGACATCTACCTTTAATAATTACTTCAGCTTTTATGACTCCCAAACCAAATTTTTAGACCCTGATGACGACGTCAATGGCAACGGCATACTGGACAGCAATGAAACATCCAGCTTGACGATAACGGTGTATCCCTCCTGCACCAAGGCAACGCTTGCTGTTTCAGGAAACCATTTAACGGTAACGCCTGAAGAAGTTGGCATGTGCCTTATTTATGCCAATGCAACAGACGGAGAATTTGTCACCACCAGCGCCTTGACTATGATCAACATCACCAATGTTCCTGAACAGGAAACTCAAACAACAAGTAGCAGTGGTGGGGGAGGAAGTTCAACGCAAACCGTAACCGTTCCTATTCCTGAAGAAGTTGAAATCCCAAAGCCACTGGAAATTGTAGCTGCAAGCGTCATCACCTTTTATGAAAACAACACCATCATTATTCCCATAACCTTGGTGAACAACTGGAAAGACGCCTTGACAGGCATCAACCTAACAGCCCATTTCAATGCATCAAACATCACCTATACGTTTGCGAAAGGCTACTTTGACACGATTGCCCTAAACGGCACTGAAAAAACAACGTTGGAAGTAAGCAATTACCGCCTCGGAGAAAATTTTGAAATACGCATTGAAGGCAATGTCACCACTCCAAAATTCAGCGACAGCGCAACCATCTACATCAACTCTTTAGAGCAGAGCAGCCAAGGACAGGAAATCAAAACAAAAGTAACGTTTGCAAGGGATTTACTTGACAACAATCCGGAGTGCCAAGAGCTCAATGAAATTTTAGAGCAGTCTCTTATTGCGATTGAGCAAGCGCAATACAACAGAGCAACAACGCTTATTGACGGAGTCATTCAGGGATGCAAGTATCTCATCGAAGAAAAAAAGCAGAAAGAAACACAACAGCCTAAAGACTGGAAATCGTATTTATCATTCTACACATGGCCCAGCTACATTGCTATGTTCATAGGAGCGTTTTTCATTGGATTGATTGTTATCTCTATTTTTTCAAGAAGCAGGAAGAAAAAAGCAAAAGAGCAGGCAGAAGAAAAGAAGATACAGTATTAAAGGCCATAGTACTCAACGTCAGATGACTCTCAGCCTGTTGTAAATGTCGCTTACAAAAGGATAATACTGGTGTTTTTTCTGGTCAGGAAGCCTGTTGTAAATGCTCATCAGCTGCTTATACAAGTTTCTTGCATGATAGGTATTGTGCGCTGCAATTTCCTGCCCTATTAAAGAGATAAGCATTTGAGGATCTTCTAATTCTTTAAATTCGGGAATAGGCTCCTCTTTTTTGGGAAAAAAAGTTTCCATGTTTTTTCTGGAAGGAGCGATTTGCTGTTGCACACGCTGTTGTTCTGGCAATTGCCGCGATTGCTTTTCTTTCTCTTGATTGAATGTTCTCTGCTCCTGCATAAACATCGTCTGCAACGGCTGATTGTCTATAGGCTCTTGCGATACCTGCTGCACCGAGTTTAGTGCAATCCTTTTTCTGCGAACAGGCCTTTCCTTAACAATTATTTTTTTCAAAAAAGTCCCTATTTTCTCTGTAACGCTTTGATTTTTCTGCTGCTCCTCAAATAAAATAAGATTATTGATGATGTTCTTGAATTCTACAATCATGTTTCTTAATTGCTCCTGCGTTGGCTGTTGGGCGGTATTGAACTGAAAAAAAGAAAGCCTTGCAAGAAAGCCAACAATTTGTTTTTTCAGGGATTCATCGATAAACTGCTTATTAAGCTCCTTTGAAAGCTCTTCGTGCGTAAATTCATAGTTCAAATGCAGGTATTCTGCAAAAAAATCCTTCACTAACTGATAGACATCATAATCCTTGATAAACGCCTTGGCAAGGGCATAATCTATTTTTTGATGATGCGTGTGCTTGAGCACTCTTTTTCTTTCAAAATCACTCATCTCTTTTTTCATTGCTCTAGTACAGGAAGCGCTGTTTTTAAATATTTCCTTTGCCCTTCTCAAAATGGTTTAAGGCAGATTATTACTCTTGCTGAGTACTCTAAAAAAGTATATAAACCAAAGGGGTATAAACAGAGCATGAGGATGGATATTGAGATTACTGACAAGGATTACCTCAAGGCAAAGGATGTTGAGTACAAAACAGCCCACAGTGATGAATTTAAAAGAACACTGGTAAAATACAAATTTCTTTTCGATAAAGTCAGGGCAGAAATGGGCAAGGTTGTTGTTGGGCAAGATGAAATTGTCAACAGCCTTATTGAAGCCCTGTTATGCAATGGACACGTCTTAGTTGAGGGAATTCCAGGCATTGCAAAAACACTGATTATCAGAACGCTTTCTGAAATCGCAGGCTGCCAATTTAGCAGAATTCAGTTTACGCCAGACTTATTGCCAACAGATATTATAGGAATAACCACGTATGAAGAAGGACGAGGCTTTTACACGGTAAAAGGACCAATTTTTGCAAATTTTGTTTTAGCAGATGAAATCAACAGGGCCCCTCCAAAAGTACAATCTGCTTTATTGGAAAGCATGCAGGAAAGACAGGTAACCATAGGAAAAGAATCCTTTAAGCTTCCATCTCCATTTTTTGTCATGGCAACCCAAAACCCTATTGAAAGTTTGGGAACGTATAAATTGCCAGAAGCACAGATTGACAGATTTTTGTTTAAATTGATGATGACCTATCCTAAGGTAGAGGATGAAGTTTTAATTTTGCATAAAAACATGACCTTAAGAAGATTTGATGAGTTTAATTTAAAACCCATCATGGGACCTGAAATTATTTTGCAGGCGCAAAACGACATCAAAAAAGTCTATATGGACCCAAAAATAGAAAACTATCTCATAAGAATAGTTGATTCGACAAGAAACCCTAAAAATTACAACGTTGAATTGGGAAAATATATAGAATACGGAGCAAGCCCAAGAAGCTCCATTGCCATGTACATAGCCTCCAAAGCTCATGCATTGCTGAAAGGAAAAACGTATGTAAGCCCTATGGATGTCAAGGAAGTTGCAAAAGATGTTCTGAGACACAGAATCATTCTCAATTATGAAGGACAGGCAGAAGAAATCCAGCAAGAACATATTGTTGAGGAAATTCTGAATAAAGTTCCTATTGTATAAACATTTCAGCATGAAGCGAACAAAAGAAGCTTTTGCATGGATTATTGCAATTCTCAAAAATCATAAAGTCCCTTATAGAATTTCAGGAGGATTTGCCGCAAGAGTCTATGGTTCAAAAAGACCTTTAGTTGATATAGATATTGAAATCCCCGATCGATGCTTTACAGACATTCTCAAGGATATTAAACCGTACATACGCACTGGTCCTAAGAGATTTAAGGACAAGGAAATGGATACCTTTGGAGTCATCATGGAATATAAAGGCCAAAGAGTAGAGCTATCAGGAACAGATACAGAGAAACTCTTTGATGCTCTCGCAAAAAAATGGATAAAAAGCACCATAGACATTTCAAAAGTTACCAAAAAGAAAGTGTATGGACAAGTTGTCAGCGTCATAAGAAAAGAAGATTTGCTTGCGTACAAAAGAAAATTAGGAAGAGACGTTGACGTGCTCGACATAAAGGCGATTGCAAAAAAATGCATTGTTGCATCTACGGGACTTTTATAGAGAGATTATGGGAAAAATCTCATAAAATAAGGATAATTTTTAAATAGAAGTCCCATAGCTTATTTATTATGGCAACACCCAAAATAAAGATTTTTGTCTCTGCACCATTCACGGGCAAATCATGGGAACAAGTAACTAAAGAAAGAAAAGATTTACACAATTTAGCTCGATCTTTTGGTATGGAGATTGTTGAACAATTCATAGGATATCAGGGTAAAGACGATTTTGAAAATAAAGATTATAATCCTTCGTTTATATTAGCAAAAGATAAGAATTTTATTAAAGAATCTGACGCATTTGTTATTGACCTTACGGAATTATCATTGGGTGCAAGTTGTGAACTGACAATCGCAAAAGAATTATTTGACAAAAAAGTATATGCAATTATACCTGATAAAAAAAGGAAGAAGCACCCGTGGGTTCGATTTTATTGTGATTTTATTCTTGATAGTTTCGAGGAAGCATTTCAAAAGATAAAAAATGACTTCTCTGGAAAATCACTTAAGCATGTGATAGATAAGAGGCAATATGACCCTATCGCAACAGAATATCGGTTAATTGAAGAGACGCACTCACAAAAGTATGTTTATGATCCAGCAATTATAGACATAATAAAAAAATATGCGAAAGACAAGTCAGTAATTGTTTTACATGGAGGAAGTGGCTATCGGGCTAGGCTTGCTAGAAAAGCTGGTGCTTCAAAAGTTACCTGTATAGATATTTCTTATAAACAAACCCAAATTGGAAAATTAGAAGAAGAAAAAGACGCTCTCGGCATTGATTTTTTAGTTTTAGACCCTTATTCTAAAGATTTTTTATCTTCTTTACCGAAGGATCTTATAGGTAGTGCAGATGTTGTTCTAGGAGCATTTCTCCTAGATCATGCAATGACTTTAAATGAGCTTAAGACAATATCAAATAATATCAAAGAGCTTCTCTCTAAAGACGGAATATTCTTTGGCATCTCGGATCATCCAGAGGTTAAAACTCCAACAGATCCAAAATATGGAGTGGTAGTAAATTTTGAAAAAGGCTCTCATAAGACTGAAGATGGAGTTTCAAGAAGAATTTCTATTTATCAAAAAATAAATGGAAACTATTTGGAAGTATTGCATTTCCATAATTTTAGATGGAAACAAAAAACAGTCTATAATGCACTTTCACAGACTGGTTTCACATCCATTAAGTTTGATGTTGCCAAGGTTTCTAAAGAGGGAATTAGAAAATTAGGTAAAGATTTCTGGAATTCATATAACAAAAATCCTTCTGTATTAATAATACTAGCAAAAAAATAAACATTTATAAACACCAATCCATCAAAAAACAAAAAGAGGTGTTGCATGTTTGACGTTATCTCTGTGGGCAGTGCTACCGTAGATGTGTTTGCCCAGACAGAATCTGAACTGATAAAAATAAAAACCAACCATACGGAAGAAATTTTTATTTCTTATCCTTCTGGAACAAAAATTTTAGTGAAAGAGCTTGATTTTTTTGTTGGAGGAGGAGGAACAAACACGGCAGTGAGTTTTTCGAGATTAGGATTAAAAACAGGCTACATCGGCAAAGTGGGCAAAGATGCTAATGCAGATATTGTTTTAAACCTGCTCAAAAAGGAAAAGGTTTCTTTTTTAGGAGGCAAAGGAAAAGCCACAGGGTACTCTATCATTCTTGATTCCATAGAAAGCGACAGGACTATTTTAACCTACAAAGGGGCAAATAATGATCTTACGTTCAAGGAAATAAAAAACAAAAAAGCAAAGTGGTATTACTTCTCAAGCATGATGGAAGCATCGTGGAAAACATCAGAGCAATTAGTAAGCTATGCAAAAAAAAACAATATCAAAGTTGCTTTTAATCCCAGCAGCTATCAGGCAAAATCAGGCATAGATGCCCTGCAGATGTTTTTGGAAAACACCACGGTTTTAGTGTTAAACAAAGAAGAGGCAAAATACATCGTAGGGCCTTTAGTCATGGATAATCTGCTAAAAAAATTAAAGGAAACAGGCCCTGAAATTGTCGTCATTACCGATGCAAAAAACGGCGTTTACTGCTATGACGGCGTCTGGTTTTATCATTTAAATGCGGCAAAACATATTCCTGTAAAAGAAACAACAGGGGCAGGAGATGCCTTTGCAAGCACGTTTGTTGCAGGATTAGCCATGAACAAACCTATACAGACGTGTTTAAAAATGGGCATGATTAATGCAGAATCAGTCATTCAGTATTATGGAGCAAAGAATATTTTGCTGAGCAGAAAAGCGCTGTTTGCAAAGCTTGCCAAAGACAACAGAACTGTTTTTAAGCATAAGATTTAATCATACCCGGGTTTCTCAATATCAATAAATTCTTCTTTTTTATGAATCTCCTGAAGAATATCATGCTCTAATTTCACAATGAGCTTTTCTGCCTTGTTCAAATCTTCATCCATGCTTTCTATAAGCACATACATGTCTTTTTCAAGTTTTTCGTTGTGCTCGATTTTTCCCTGGAGCAGATAACTTTCAATCAGATAAATAACACCTTCAATTCTTTCTATTTTTGATAATTGATGGCTAAAGGACTGCTTAATTTCCTTAATCTTCTCCATTGCCTTAATCAGATAATCCGGCTTCTCTATTTTTCTCATGGTAGTTTCCTGTAAAGAGTATTTAAATAGTTTTTTGTTTCAACATTATTCCAGAGCAACGCCGTCAAAATGCAGCGCATTTTTTTTAACCGTATTTTTTTTATCATCGAACAGCGGAATAACAATAGGGATGGCAAACCTTGCAAAATTGCTCGTGATAATCGCTTCTCCTTTATCCAAGCTTGCAATGGTTCTGCTATCTGAACTTAAATCTTGTGATGCAGATTCAATAATGGCGTCTCGTTCTGTTTTCATTTCTATGCCTAAAATCACTTTGGTGTTCATGTTCGCAAGTATCTCTTTGGGTATGAGCGAGGGCAATTGAGTTATTGCTGTTAGTCCAACATTAAATTTTCTTCCTTCTCGCGCAATGGTTTCAAAAACATTTTTTCTGTTTTCCAATATCTGTTTTCCCAAAACTCTTGGGGCTTCCTCTAAAACAATGGACACAACAGGTTTGACTGCTCCTTGAGATTTATAGTGTCTGTAATGGTTTAAAATATCTGTTGCAATCATGCTTCCTATCAATAATTCAGTATTCCCAGAAAAACTGCTCGTGTCTATAATTACCAATTTTCCCTCTTCTAAAAAACGCACAATATCTGCAATAGTTGTTTGCCCTGCCTGATGGTCAAAGATGCCATTGCAAAAGATAGTATTCTGGTCAGCATCAATATCCAGCACCAGTTTTAATTTTCTCCTGACAACAGCGAGCGAAACTTCCTGAAATTCCTGATTGTCTTCAACGTCTTTCGTAAACAGGTTGAGTATCCAGTCTTTGCCGTACTTCCTATAATACGTGTGCAGTATCTGATATTGGGCTTGAGTAAAGTCCATGAAATCCAAGTGTTCTGGCTTCAAGAGCGCAATATTGATTTTCAATGTTCTTTCTCCTGAGGGCACATGCTTCACACCGTAAAAAACCAAGTTTTGTTTTTGCGGATGATCTTTTAATCCAAAGTTATTTTTTCCATAATACTCATCGTGCGGATCTAAGACTAATAACGCAGTATTGACCGTATTCATGCAATCCCACAAGATATTTTTCATAAAAACAGATTTTCCTTTTCCTGTTGTACCGCAGATAAGCATGTGATGGCTTAAAACATCTTTGGCATCTAAAGAAATAGGAACATCAACTTTTTTGCTTCCACTTCTTAAGTATCCAAAAAATAAAGGGATTTTTGGTTTTGCAAGGAAGTCCATGTCTTGTTTTTCTATTGCCCTTACAGAAGAAAAAAACGCAGGGAGTATTTTGGATGATTTTCCCTTATTGTTCTGAATGGCTATCAAGTTTTTTGCCAGTGCAAGATTATAATTTCTAAACGAAGGATCGACAAATTCAAAATCAGTCTGCTCTTCCATATTCATGCCTGATATTAATTCTAAATTCTGCTGGCTTATCTGGCTGCCGTACAACAAGTCATACACTTGAAGTATTATTTTTCCCTCTTTTGCATCAGAAACTAATAATTCTCCAAGTTCAAGATTCGCCTGCTGTTTCTCCCTGATAAGAATTTCATTGAACTTTCCGCTGATAACCTGTCCTTTCACACTTAGAGAAGATTTTTTGAGTATATAAAAGTATTGGCATTTTATTATAGGCATCATTCATAGCGTAATGCATCTACAGGTTTAAGCTTTGACGCCCTGTAGGCAGGTATTGCTCCCGCAAGCATCCCTAAGAGAACAGAGATGAGTATGGCTTCTATAACCAGACTCAGGGGAACAACCGTAGTTATGCCTCCTCTTCCTAAACCCGCAATGCCTCCTAAAAATTGCGGCAATAGTGTCGAGATTCCTATGCCCAGCAAGATTCCCATGACTCCTCCAGCAAAACCTACAAGGGCAGAATTGAGCATGAAGATTGCCATGATATCTCTATTTTTTGCTCCTATTGCCTTCATGATGCCAATTTCTTTTGTTTTTTCAAGAACAGACGTAAACATGGTGTTGGCAATGCCAACAGCTCCAACAAGCAGAGAAACTGCAGCTATGGCACCAAGAAAAATAGTGAATGTTTGAGTTACACTTTGGATTTGCTCTTGAATTGCCTGAGCAGAGGTTATTGAAAAGTCTTGGGTTTTTCCCAATAGCTGTCTAGAAATCATTAATCTTTGCGTTGTTTCATTAACAACAGCATCTACTTGACTTGCATCTGCTACCTTAAAAGAGATAGAATCGTAATAATCAGTACTTTTATTTAAAATATCTCTCGCTTGGTCTATAGGCATATAAATAATGTTGTCTCCGTTTCCAGAAGACTCTAATATTCCAACGATTTTAAACGGTTTTCCTTCTATGGTAATATCCCTATTGACAACAAGAGACTGTTTGAACGTGCTCGCTGCAACTCTGCTGCCAATAACAATCATATTAGTATCCCCGCTATTTAAGTATCTTCCAGAAGAAAGCCCTGTTGTTATCATATTGCTCCATGCAAGTGGATCAACACCTTGAATAGAAAGAGACGCTGTTTCAGCCAGATAACTCGTGTCTGCTCTTCCGCTCACTATGCCGTTGACAAAGAGAATGTTGTTTACTGATTTTATTGTTTGAATATCCTTATTGGTAAGATTTTTTTGACTTGTAGTTGCACTTCCTTCTCCATCTCCAAACCCTCTAAAATTACCTGTAGCTCTTTGAAAGCCTGGAGATATAGTAACAATATCTGCTCCCAAACCTCCAAGTCGTTCATTAACACTCACCTGCGCTCCCTCTCCTATAGAAACTATCGCAACAATTGCTGCAACTCCTATAACGATCCCTATAATAGTAAGCCAGCTTCTTAATTTGCTGTGCAACAAGATATTTACGGCAAGTTTAAGTGATTTTTGTATTTTCATTTTTTAGCTTTTGCATTTCTGATTCTTCTCGTGTAAAGAAAGCAAGCTATCACCATAATCACCAATAGCAATATCCAAAAAAAGGTGCTTCCTATGAAGCTAGCTTTCGCCGTATTTCTATTAAACGCGGTTCCTGTAGTTGCTCTAAGCTGTATAGGAATGCTTTTCTCAACACTCACTCTTTGTCCAGTTGTATCTGTATAAGCGATAACCACTCTTAAAGTATTTGCGTTCTGAGTACCATTGGTTTGATTTCTAAATTGGGAAAAATTTCTTTGACCTCCTTGATTTTCTGCTCCAGAAAAATTACCTGCTGCTTGACTGGCTATCTGAAATGACACAAGGGTATAATCTCCTTTATCCAAGTTTCCAATTATCGCAGAATTGCTTCCGGTTACTCTAAAACTAGGTTGGTCAGGAATACTTACCGTAACAGACAACGCAGGATTATTTCCTACATTCGCAATCGACAAGGACGTTTGACCTGCCGTGCTTTCTGAGAATGCAAGATCAAAATTTGTTTGACCACCCACAAAAACTCCTGCCTTGCTGTCAATGACTGAACGGTTTGCGTTGTTAGCAGATTGGTACTCTAGATTTAAATTTAAAGTATAGAGCCCTGGTTCTGCATTTACGTCAGCAACAACTGTGTACTGCAGCTGAACTGACTTGCCTACATCTAAATATTTAATATATCTCGTATCATCTGAATAAACAGGCAAAACTGCTCCTGTAGATTCATCCCACGAAAAAACCAAATTTTGCAGAGGAGAATTGCCAACGTTGGTAATGGTAAAATTCACATCTGTTTCTTTTCCAGGCTCTAATTTCGCCTTGTCTACATAAATAATCTGCGCATAATCTTGATTAGTAATTTCTACAGAGTAGGTTCGCGTTATCTGAGAACCGCTCGCATCAGTAATTTGCAATTTTATAGGATAAGATGAACGAATTGCGTCTTTGTCAATTTTTACGGTCAATTGAAAATACGCGTAATTGTCACTGCCTTGCTGAGGGTTTAAAGAAAGTACAATTGATTTGTTCTGGCTTACAACAGTAAAAGGATAATCTTCTAGGAATTGTATGTGAACATTATTTGCTGCCGTAGCTTCTGTATTTTCTATCTGAAATCTTAAAATAACCGTATCTCCAGCTCTTGCAGGCGCGGGGTCTTGATTTAAAAGCGTAACTGCCAATGTGCTTGAATCTGCTAAAGCAAAATTGGCCATGCCTACAAAGATTAAAAATATACTCATTAACCATATCCATTTCATGTTTTCACGCTCCATAGTTTACCATCTTTTAAGTGTATTTGCCTTTGAGAGCGACGTGCAAGATTCAAGTCATGCGTTACCATAATAAGGGTTTTCCCTTCTTGTTTCCAAAGTTTTTCAAGCAACGATAGAACTTCTGAACCTGAGCCAGAATCAAGATTGCCTGTTGGCTCATCAGCAAGAATAACGTCAGGATTAGTTGATAATGCTCTAGCAATGGCAACTCTTTGCTGCTGCCCCCCTGATAACTGTGAAGGCCTGTGATGCATTCTATCATCTAAACCAACTACGTTAAGCAATGCCATTGCTTTTTCTTTTGCCTCGCCTCCATCCATATTTTGAAATTCTAACGGAAGCATG
Source organism: Candidatus Woesearchaeota archaeon (assembly GCA_003599145.1). Classification (GTDB taxonomy): domain Archaea; phylum Nanobdellota; class Nanobdellia; order Woesearchaeales; family UBA9642; genus SURF-58. Next base: position 441,181 of record QZIT01000005.1, read on the forward strand.
ACATTTTCAAGAGCAGTCAAATTAGGAATAAGATTGAATTGCTGGAAAATAAAGCCTATTTTTTTCCCACGTATTTGCGCCAATTCCGATTCGCGCATAGAAGAAATATCTTTATTATCCAAAAAAACAGAACCTTTGGTTGGCAAGTCCAAGCATCCTACAAGGTGCATCAAGGTGCTTTTTCCAGAGCCACTTGAGCCGACTATCGCTACAAATTCTCCTTCATCGATACTCATAGAAACATCTTTAAGCGCGGCGACTTCTACATCGCCCATCAAATAGATTTTCCAAACGTTTTCTAGCTTTATGAGTGATTTTTTCATCGGGGAGCAAACCTTTTTCCTTCAATGCGTCTTTCCCCATCAATAGAATGGTTAATTCCATCGTAAAATTCCGTTTTTGAATAAACTAAAATAGCTCCAGAATACACATCAACAATATAGAGATGCCGCACAGAGCTGTTGTAAAGAGAAACTTCCAAGATTTCAATTAGCGCACCATTCACAGGAATGCTTCTGATTTCATTTGACGTTTTGACTGATAGATTGATTGTAGGCTCGTTCTTAGCCTGCAAATCCTGCACAGCAATATTTTTAGCGAAGCTCACTTGGTCAGCAGTAGGAACATGGAACTCTGGCTTGAATCGGTGTGCTTTGAAAAGTCCTAGGGCAATAACGACTACAAAGAGAACGATAAATACCATTGCAACAATTTTCCAAATATTTATTCTGTTTAGTTTATTTTTCAGTTTAGCCACGCGATTCACCTCAAACATAAAGTATAAAGATGAAACAACATATCTATCTTTGGTGAAATAGTTTCAATTTAATGAAACCAGTAAAGAAAAAGTATAAAAAGCAAGAGAAAATACTCTTTGCTATGAGACAATTTAAAATACTGATTGCAGTAGCATTGCTCATTGCCACATTGGTTATTTTAGTGATGATGCTTTTCAACCCCCAACCTCTACAGATTATTCTAGAAACAGGTCAGGCAGTAATTACTCAGAACCCAAATTATTTTACGACAGGCACCGTTATCATACTGGTACTGTGTACATTCGTCATGGGGGCATCCATCACCTTTCTATTTTACAATACAGAAAAAAATCCTAAACAGCCAGGCAGTATTTCTTCAAAAACACCTGAACATTATACGACCTTGCTTCCTTTATTGAGGGCAGATGAAAGAAAAGCAGTGCATATTATTATCGATAAAAAAGGAGAGATTCTGCAAAATGAACTTGTTTTAAAGCTCGGATTTTCAAAAGTAAAAACGACAAGGATCCTTGCAAGCCTTGAACGAAAAGGAATTATTGATAAACAGAGGCATGGATTAACCAACAGCATACGATTAAAATAGCAAGTATTCTGTACTTAAACCAGATTGCTTTTCTCAGAAACAAGAACAATAACAAAATACAGCGGTGCAACAACAATGGTTAATGCAATGCCCAAAACTGCATAAAATATCTGAAATCCCATGAAATGCAGTAACAGTGCGCCTGCAGGTATTAAAATCAAAAACGGAATGAACAATGCTAAACTCAATGATGAAAAGTATTGCGTTCGCTCTTCTGTTGAAAGCAGTTTTAATGCCAGCAGTCCTTGGGCAACGCCTATAATAGCACTGCCTATGGTTGCCAGTGCAATACCTGCTCCGATAGTAAGCAAACTAGGGCTAAAGGCAATGATGAAATTCAGCAATGCAATAAGCAGTGTTCCGAAAACAAGCATAGGAGCTTCTCCAACATGCTTGCTGATAAGCCTTGTTATAGAAGGACCTAAAAAGGCAACAAGAATTGCTATTAAGAAAATAACAATCACATTCATAAACCCTCCAAAGCCTATATGGGAAAAGTTTTGGTAAATGTAAATCCCGTAAAATGCTGTTCCCAGCGTTTGGACAACCCCTGTAATAATCGTTGCTGTAAGCATCAGCCTAACGACCTTATTTTTCCTAAATACCACTAACTGATTCCTCATGGTTGCATAATGTTCCTGCAGGAATTTTCCAAAAGGATATGTTTTTCTATTGGGAATGTCTGATAAAAAGGACATGACATATCCTGATAAAATAAACATGACAGCAGCGACTTCAAATGCCAGCAGGTAACCAAAAAGAGGAAATGCCGAACCAAAAAGCGTTATGGTAAATGCTCCTGTAACAGGAAATAAATCCATAATAAAGCCTGCCATGAGCAAGGAAGCGCAGGTTATGATAATGCCTGAATAAGAAATCTTTCTTAAAAAAGCGCCCCGTTTTTCTTTATGGAGCATTTCCGAAAAGAATTTGTGATACAAATCGCCGTGGCTTACCACTCCTATGGTTCCAAGCAGAAATGCAGTAATAAATAAGGGAACAGAACCTATAGTCGTTGCCAAAGCAATAAATAAAAAGCTCAATCCGAACAGCAATCCTGATTTGCTGATGAACCCCTTGCTTAAGTCTGCAAGCTTCGCATATTCTTTTAAGAATGAAGAAAGCAATGAAGATAAAACTGCTTTAATGCCGTTAACCAACCCAATAACAAAAAGAGAAGCGCCTGTCAAACTAAAAAGGATATTGACAATCTGCTGGCTTGCAAACCCATAGCCTATCCTGTCAAAAACTTCCTTAACTCCGAAAATCCTATTGTATCTTTTTTGCAATGCATTTCTTTCATAATTGACATTTTTGGTTACTGCATAGATTGCCTTATCAACATCTTCTTCTAGAAATCCCTTTTCTAAAAGGTTTTTTCGTACCACATCCAGAGAATTATGATAGCCTAATTCCTGCCGGATATAGTCTGCAAGAGAGCTCACCATGCTGTTTTTAGGAAGGTTTTCTTTTTAAATGTTTGCAAACAATAAACTTTAAAAAGCAGACAGCTTCAGTAGCTTCATGAAAAGGGGTTTGGTGGTTTTTCTTGCGTTACTTCTTTTTCCTTTAGTTTCTGCAGTAGACTTTAATGATTTTGGAGTGCTTCCCCCTTCTGTTCCAGCATCTTCTTTGGATACGTATGCCATTCGGCTGTTCCTTAAAGACACTGCAAATAAAAACGTCAGCAATGTTCACATCATCATCCAGATAGAAGCTGCAGATAAAAAAACAGAAAGTTTGCGCTATGTCAGCAATGATGTCATCACGCTTGAGCTTGAGCCTGGAAATTACACTATCATCTTGAAGGCTGATTCTCTTACAACCAATGGCGGCGATTATTATTATAGGGGAACACTTGAAGTATTTGCAGATATGAACCAAACCATCAACTTTCTTCCCGTAGGAAGTATCAGGGGTTCGGTAAGCAAGAAAAATTTAATTGAGGGCGCAGACGTAAAATTCATCTGCAGCAAAAGCTATGGAGATCTTGAAGAAATAAAAACAGATAAATTCGGAAGCTTTGTCAATGATTATTTGCCTACAGGAAACTGCAAAATCCTTGCAAGAGACGGAGAAGACATAGGGAATGTTGACGTTGTTGTTGAACAAGGAATGGTAAAAAATGTAGAGGTTACGTTAAATGAAAAAGGCTCAGCATCATCTGAACTTTTTCTTTTTATAACTATAGGCATAGTTATTTTTATCTTGCTCTTTTTTTGGATTACCAAAAAGCCAAAAGAGGAGAAAATAAATAAAAGAGCAAACGACCTTATGCAAACGTTGAACGAAACAGAGCAAAAAATAGTTTCATTTTTAATGGAGCATAAAGAAGCGTATCAAAATAAAATAGTCTATGGAGTCAATATTCCAAAAACAACGTTAACGAGAGTGCTGATGAGTTTAGAAAGAAAAAAAATCATTCAGGTTGAGAAAGTAGGCAAAACCAAGAAAGTTAGACTCACTGAATGGTTTTTAAATAAGGAAAAAAAGCCAAATTGAGCTTTTTTCTAAATTTGGACCTATTTTAAGAATATTTTATTGTTTTGAAGGCTATTGGTCTGGTTATAGCTTTTTCGTTCCGCCAAAGAATTATATAAAAGATTGCCTTTACTGTAGCTATGATAATGCAAAGCATACATAATGAAGTAAAAAAAATAATCATCCTATTGGAGGTGAAAACATGGCAAAAAACATACTCTTAATGAGTATATTTGTACTTTTCGCATTGCTTTTGGCAATCATCAACGTAAGCGCACAGGAAATTCAGTTAAGTCCTGGAATAGCAGTCTATAATTATTATGGCAATACTGTTCAAATATCTGAATTAACAACTGATTATGCAAAGATCATGGTCACTGTTTCAGGACATCCTACAGAAACCAAAACAGTATATAAAGATGGCGAAGCCTATTTTGAATACGGCCTTAAGGTAGAAGTAAAAAATATTGTTTTCGTGGGAGTTGCTGGATTGGAGCAACAGTACGCTGTTTTAGAATTAACACTTATGCCTGACTTTATTGTTACCGATATTCAAACAAACCCTTCTTCTCCAAAAGATGGAGAAATCGGACAGATTAATGTTTTGGTTAAGAATCAGGGAACAGTGGGAACTTCAATATTCTTTGTTGATATTTATTCTGATAATACCTTAAGAGGTCATTTAGCATCTGCTGTGAACAGTGCTCCCGGAGAAACCTATATGATTACCTTGAACAATTTTCAGTTCACCTCAGGAAGTCACACTATTAAAGTTGCTGCTAACCCAGAAGGATCAAGCAACCAAGGATCTGAAATTGAAGAGTCAAATAACAATAACAACGAAAAATCATTGAAATACACCATAGCTACAGCAAAGCCAGATTTAACCGTAACGCAAGCAGTGATGAGTCATGCGGTTGCAACAGACGGTCAAGCAGGCTATTTTAACGCCTTATTCAAAAATAACCAGCAGACTGCATCAGGAAGCTTTTACGCAGATTATTATATAGACAATGTATTTTACAAGAGAACCCTGGTAACATCTTTGTCAAACTACGGAAGCATATGGGATAATGTGCCTTACACGTTTAAAGAAGGCGGCCATACGCTCAAAGTCGTTGCAGATCCGATTAACGCAGTAGCAGAAACAGACGAAACCAATAATGTGTATATCTATAATTTTAACGTCAACAGCGGAAAAAACATCGACCTTACGGTTGACAGCATATCGATGTCTCCAAGCAATCCAAAAGTAGGAGATATCGTTACCGTAACGATTGTTTACAAAAATCTTGGAAGCAACGATGCAGGATACCCTGGAACAAGCTATAGCTTACCGGGAATAAGAGTGGCAGATACTCAATTTATAGGCGATACTTATTTCACCCCAGGAGATACCTATACGGTAATCAACAAAATAAGAATGGATTATCCAGGTAACTACGAGATTAACGCAGATATTGACAATACCAACATCTTTGCAGAAACAAATGAAAACAACAACAAACTGAAAAAAACATTTTCCATACAGGGACCCTCTCAATCTGCTGATTTAACGGTTGAAAGCATCACCCTTAACCCTAGCACTCCAAAAGTAGGAGAGCCTGCAACCATGACTATAGTCTATAGAAATAATGGAAACATTGATGCAGCCTATCCTGGAGCAGGATGGTCAATGTTGCCTTCTTATTGGACAGATACGCAAATGCAATACATTGGTGATACCTATTTAACACCAGGAGATTCCTACACAGTCATTGCAAAGGTTATTTTCAGCAAGCCAGGAGAATACAAAGTCAATGCAGACATTGACAACACCAATCTTTTTGCAGAGAGCAATGAAAACAACAACAAACTTACCAAATCATTTAGTGTCATTGACAATGCAAATAAAAAGCCAGATTTTATTGTTGAAAGCATCGTCATGAGTCCCAACAATCCAAATAACGGAGATACTGTAAATGTTGCCTACACCTTTAAGAATATTGGAACAGTTTCTGCACAAGCAGGCACCACTATAAGCTTCAAAGACTCAAACAATAATGAAATCCCTCAGGTCAGTGCACAAGTTACTGGGGATAGTTACTTAGACCCTCAGGAAGCCTTTATCATAACGATAACCGTGAAACCATCAACAGGAACATACACAGCATCAGCAGAAATCGATAACAATTATGTCGTTGATGAATACAACGAAGATAACAATAAAATGCAGAACACATTTTATGTTGGAGGAACAGAAGGTTCAAAACCAGATTTTGGCATTGCAGCTATCGCGTATAGTCCGCAAAATCCAAAAGTAGGCGACATTGTAACCGTCACCTACAGCTTAATCAACAATGGACCTACTGCAGGCAATATCAATTATCATTTGTATCTGAACAGCCCTGATAAAACACTTGAAGAACTTAACAGAGAAGAAAGCGGCGATAATTACCTGCAATCAGGAGAAAAATTGTCAGTGAAAATAAAATACAATCTTGACAAGGCAGGATATCACACAGCAAACGCACTTATTGATGAAAGCAACAGTGTTGATGAGGGAAACGAGCACAACAATTACTACGCAACAAGCTTCTCTGTAAGCCCTGAAGGCTCATCAAATATGCTTGTCTATCTGGATCAAAAATTCAAATTACAGGAAGACCAGACTGCAAATGTTATTGATTATAACAATATGGAGATTAAAGCATTAAGTGTTGAAGACGATGAGGCAACCTTGCAAATCTCTGGAACAGAAAAGCAAAAAGGGAAAATCATCCTGCACAGGGATGTGTTGAAATGCGACGATGACAGCTACGACAAATCTGCGCCAGATGACGGAAAACAAGTATTTGAGGTTGGAGAAGGAACTGATTATTGGAATTTCAACTGCCAGAACAGAAAGCAAGAGCAATGTTATGATGATGGCAGCTTTGACACGTATTATAAAGAATGGTGCGAATATCCAACGTCAACAGGATTTTCAACAAAGATAGAGTTGGATGAAGGAGAAACAGAAACCGTTAACGGAGTGAAAATAACGCTTGTTGGCCTTCAAGATGACACGGCAATTCTGCTTGTTTCAAAAAAATATGTCGAGTATGGCGGAGTCAATATAGGCATAGAGCCAAGAGTCAATACTATAGATGAAGACGAAAAAGCAGAATATATCCTGACGGTAAAAGATACTCATCCGCAGGTTGCAGCAGTGTGCACTCCTGATGGCAGCAGCTGCACTTCTCCAAAGTACACGTACAATATTGCAATCTTCGGATTGCCCTTTGAAACGAATCTGCCATCAACAGTTACGTTGAATGCAGGTGAGAAGAAGGAAATAAAGTTTGTTGTTGACAGTTCTGAAGATAAACAAATACCGCTCATTCAAGACGTGAGCATTTCTGTAAACAGCGCAGGAAATGTCAACAGCGGACAGGGAACAGCAAGCATAGTCTTTGAGAGCGAAACTGCTGCTCAAGAATATTGCTTGAACAATGCAGACAATGAGCAAAAGTACAACTCATGCATCAAAAAAATTAACGTCAAAGAAGCAGTAACCAGAGAAACAAGCAGGTATCATAACACGTATAAATTTGCAGTCCGCGTTTATAATGGTGAAGCAAGCGATGTGGCCTTTGCAACGCTGAATATCAAATCAACAGATATACCTTTTCCAGAATTTCCAACAGAAACTATGGAAATTCCCTTGGAAAAAGGATGGAACCTTGTCAGCTTTAAGGGCAGCAAATTTGTAGGGTTTGAAAGCAATACGTGCACGGACAGCAAAAAAATGATTGCCTTTGTCTACCTGCCTGAGCAAAAAAGATATGTGAACATTGTCAATGCAAAAGAAATCTTGGGAAACGCATTTGAAGAGTTTTTATCCAAAAATTCCTTTTGGGTGTACTCTTTCAATGACTGCGATATTACTGTAAATATTGAATACTATGTTGTCTATAATGACCTGTCATTGTCAGAAGGATGGAACTTGCTTCCTATAACAGAAGACATGATAGGTAAGAGCACTGACGACATAGACAACAACTGCGAACTTGAAAAGCTGTATGTCTGGAAAGACCAGCAGTGGGAAAGAATCACTGAAGAGTACACGTTCAGCAGCAATGACTTGGGTGTTGTCATAAAATCAAGGAATTACTGCCAGCTTGGAGAAACCGTCATTGACAACCCTCCAGCACTGCCAAACTAACATGAAAACCGTTTTTTTATTTTTTTGTATGCTGCTCTTGATTACTGCATGCGTTCCTCTTGAACCTGTTCCTCAAGATACGAACGAATCAGAACAAAACTCGCAGGATAATCAGAGCAGTGATGCAATAGAAGATATTTTTGCAGACACCGACACCCCTCCCCCGGTAATGCCTTCTTAGGCATTACTTTTTTATTTCTTTTAACAGCAGCTCTTCATCGGCATTATTCTTAAAAAAAGAAACAATATTGTGAATATCCCTCTGCAGTAATTCCACATGGTTTGGACTTTTTGTTGTTGTTGATTGCGAAAAATCAATAAAGACAGGCTTTTCTTTATCATTAAGAATGTTGTATTCTGATAAATCTCCATGCACCAATCCATGATGATATAATTTTTTCATAGTAAGCACAATCTCATCAAAAAATGCCTTTGGATTTTTGGGAAATGCATTTTTTAAAGGCGGTGCTGGACCATCGTTTCCCACAACAGACATAACAATAATATTATACTTCAAGGCGATAGGCTTGGGAACGGCAATCACTTCCTGGGCCATAAGCAGATTTCTGTATTCTCTCTGGGTCCATGCAAAAACAATTTCTCGTTTGCTTTTTTTCAGGTGGATATATCGTTGATCAGCTTTGATGTAGGAATACATTCTATTAAAATTGCAATTTTCCAGACGGTAAATTTTAACGATGACTCGTTCATTGTCCTTAGTGAGAGCGGTCATGACATTCGATTCTTTTCCAATAAAGAGCGGACTTTCGAGCTCCTTAAAATAGCCCTCAGTGCTTAGTTTGAAAATGTTGGCTAAAGAAAACTGAGAGAATACGTTTTTATAGACTTTCCATGCTTCTCTCATAGTAGTATGTTTATTTGTTTATTTTTATAGTTTATTTTTATAGCTTGTATGCTTCTTTTTATTCATTTTTCAATTTCTTAAAAATAAAAAAAGAAAAAAAAATAAAAAAATTACAAGTCATCGCCTGTCAAAATACCTGTTTTTGGAGATGACGTTACTTTCGTACTCATGGCAACAAGATAGCTGACATTTGCAGATTCTGCCGCTGTCAAAAGCTCTTTGGTAGCTACACCGTCAAAAACAACAGCGAAGATACCTGAAGTCATGCTTTTCAAGGTGCTTTCGAGTTCAGTCACAGGCAACTTTCCAAGAATGTTGAACTTTTCATCCAAGATGTAAGCGCCTCTAGTTCCTATCAAATCTTCAAGCATATCTCTAAATAAGTCAAACTCTTCTTCTTTCAATTGCTTTTTCTTAACAGAGGTTTGCACAGGAACTGGCTTTTTCTGCTGCTTTGGATCAAACTTTGCATCTTGTTTTTGTTCAACTCTCTGCTCAGGCTTTACTTCAGTTCTTTGCTCTGTCCTTTGTTCAGGTCTTGCATCAGGACGCTTCTGCGGATTAGGTATGCTTAAAGAAAATTCCAATTTTGCCTGTTCACTGGCAATTCTGCTTCGCAGTGCCTTGTGAATTTCTTTCTTGGTAATTTCCTCTACTTCTTTTCCGTCAGGAGCTTTTGCAACAAAGTCAATTTCAGAAACATTGTACAACTCCTGCAAAATCAGGTTTCCTCCTCTATCGCCATCGACAAATGCCGTCAACGTTTTCTTTTTTGACAGCTCTATGATGGTCTGGGGAACGCTGGTTCCATTTAAAGCAATGACGTTCTTAAATCCGTGTTTCAACAAGTTCAAGACGTCTGCTCTTCCCTCTACTACAATAAGCTCATCACTGTCGTCAATCGAAGGTCCTGCAGGAAGTCGTTCTCTTCCATATTCTGTAATTTCCATTACCCTGACGCTGTAGGCAACTTCATCTGCCAGTTCCTGAGAATCAGGCATAACCTGATCCATAAGGTTTCTCAGCAGTTCTTTTGCCCTTTCAATGACAAACTCTCTCTTGCTAATTCTTACATCCTCTATTTTATCTACTTTTATTTTTGCATTGCATGGACCTATTCTTTGAATAATCTCCAATGCAGCTCCAACAATGGATGTTTCTGCCTTATCAAGAGAACTTGGAAGTATGATTTCTCCAACGGTTTTTCCGCTTCGGATGTCTAAATTTACTTCAATTCTGCCAATTTTTCCTGAACGTTGTAACTCTCTTAATTCTAAGTCTGCCCCCAATAAACCTTCTGTCTGGCCAAAAATAGCTCCAATGACATCTGGCTTGTCAACGACTCCTTCAATGCTTATTGTTGCGTGAACAATGTATTTTGCTGCTACCGGGCTTATTTTACCCATAGTAATCCCTCCTTTGTATTCTTTAGAGAAGTAGGTATTGCAACGTTATGCACTTTTCTTGTGAATCAGTGAATATGATGTGAATACCCCTTCTAGAACAAGATAGACCTATTCAATGAATAAGTGATATGGTGAATATGAGGATCTTGTTCTTTTTGAAATGTCGCCCGATACACTAACTCTCCTGCTCAGAGCCTGATGTACATCACTGCTCACAGGAGGACTCTCGTGTCGGGCTGTCCTGTGTAAGAGTGTCTCCTAATCATGACCGAACCGAAGTTCGAGCTCATAAGAGGACCCATTCACACAAATCGGCGTAATTTGGGGAAGTTGGAAGTATATATAAAGGTTGTGCAGTATAGAATTACTTTCTATATGGAAAATAATTAAGAAATTAGGCATACACAAACTGCAATTCCATTTCCATAAGCCTTTTGAAATTTTTCTTGTTCTCATGCAGAGGTATCCATTCGTACAAAAGCAGATGAATAGGATGCCACAAGGTTACCCAAGAGCCTACAAAAAGGCTTTCAGAAACAATGTGCCAGAAAACGCTATCTGGAAAATAATGCTGTATTAAAAAAGAGAGCGCAATAAGGCTGATAAAAATAAAAAATGCGAAAAGCAAGATTCTTCTTGCCTTTATAACCCGTCTATCTAAATGCAGTTGATTATCCAAATATTCAAATTCAAAATGATGATGGAAAGCTGTTCTTATATCCTGCTCATGCTTCTGCAATTTTTTGTTCATATGCAGAACTGTTTTTACCTTATGACGGTGGGGGAAAAAAACAATCTGTTCAGCCAGTTCAGAGGCAATTCTAGGATTCAAATCCCTTTGATGCAAAGGAGAAGGATCGTGTTTTGCAAAGAGTTCATCCAACGAATCAGCAGCAATATCTACGCAGTAAGCATCATTTTCCTTGCGATAATGCCCCAATAAAAGGTGTTCCATAGTCTTCATCAGATTCACCAGTATATAAATCTTGTTTACGATGGAAAAGTAAATAAACAGCTGAAAAAAGGTAATCAAAAGATTTTTATAGATGTTTGCCTAGAAAAAAGAAGTGTTACCCAAGAAATTCATCCTCTTATTGATAATTCTTCTGGCAGTAACTGGGTGCGAAATACATGATAATGATATTGCGTTTTATAATCTCACAGCCTGGGGTTATGTTTTTATATTGTGTGTAGGAGTCATTATACTAGCAATAAAACTACATAATAATTTACAAAAAGAGCAATTAGATTATCAATTTAAAAAATACGTAATTATGGGCGGAGTAACAATTCTTGCGAATTATATCTTGCTCGTACTTTATTCGCCCACCTTCTCAAGCATTGTAGGCGTAATAATACTCTCGCTCATTAATATAGTTCCTGTTTTAGAATTCTTACCGCACATCCTGCTTATTTCTTACGTACTCTTTAAATTGTTGAATATGCTACGATTATTAAAATTTCATTACTTCATTCCTTTAACCGTTTGGCTATTGTATGTTTTGCTTCACTTCCAAGGATTATTTTTTAATGAATTTCCCTATCTAATTGATGAACTTTTACGCGGCAGTCATTTCACAAGCGTTATTTGGAAAACTACGGCTTTATGTGTTATTTTATTAGCAGTTCTAGAAATAAGCATATATATAATGAAAAGAAAAAAGAATATAAACAGCTGAAAGGTTCTGCAGGCATGAACGTTTCAAAGTTGTACCCAACCATGGGCTTTAATCCAAAAGGGTTGCACTGTAGTTTTATTTTTCACCAGTTTATTGAGCTAGGAACTTTTCAGCCAGACATAGCTAAAAGCTTAGATGTGCTTATTGAAGAGCATAAGGCGTTTTATGAACAGCTTGAAGCAAAGCTTCCCAGTGCAAAAGAAATAAGAGAAGCGTTTCCATGGCAGGAATGGCAATACTGTCAGGCATTTTCAGGCTTAAAAGAAGACATTGCATATAACGGAGACAAGCATCAGGTAACTATAGACCATAAATCAATGCCTTATGCACCTTCTCTATTGCTGGAATCTGCAAGTGGCTTTCTCAATGTTCAACTGCATAACTGTGCAGTGCCTCAGCTTGCCATAATCATGTACAAGCACGGATTGCATGCATTGCAAAAAGTCTATCAGGCATATGGCTTTGATGAAAGTTTTCTTCCTACCTTGACCTTTGATATTTCCGGTGCTTCTTTAAGCGTTCCTTTTCCTGTTGTTTGCACACATTTACGCATAGTCGATGCAATCTTGGCATATGCAAAGGGTGTTCCTCACCACAAAATAGTCATCAGGGAGGATGCACAGTATCATGCACAAGCTGTTGTAGAGGGAATTCCCTTAGAAAGAAAAGCTGATGGAAAACAGGGAACATTCACCGCGTTTATTCCAAGAACAAAAAAGAAAAGAAATGAAATAGCAACAGACTTATTGCATATTGCTGTTCTGCAAAGCCAAGGTTTGTATTATGCGAATGACCATCAAGAGGAAGAACAATGAGCTATCCCATCATGCATGAATTTTTGAGAGGACTGAGCAGAGACGTTTTAGATACAACAGTGCAAGAGCTTATTGAAAAACTCATGCAAGATAAATTTTCTTTTGCCGTGCATCAGGTTGCCCCAGGAACATCTGATAATAATTATGCTGCGCAAGAAATAGGACCAATCTTTGGATATAACAGAACAGGATTGATACCCTTTTTTTCAGACCCTACAGGAGAGATCAAAGGCGGCATAATTCTTGTAGAGAAAAAGTTGATTTATTGTACGCGAGCAGCGCCGCTAGAAAGGCAAAGAGATAAATTCGTTTGGGATTACGCACATGACCACTACTATGCTCCTGTAGATTTCAAAACCGTTGTACAGGAATTTGTCGATGCAGGCTATACTTTGCACCGTTCATCTGAAATAGCATATGACCCTCAAAAATTATTTTTATTAAAAACAGAACCCATAAGAGAAATGAATGTTTCTGAGCTCCATGCATAGATTTATTCCCTTAGAAAGCCAAACCGTTTATTTTTTTCTGTCATTTTAAGAAAATAAGCAAGGCTTTTCTGAAATGCCACCTTGCTATGTTTTCTTTGCCCTTCAAGATAGCCTATTCTTACCCTTTTATAGCTATCAGGAAAGTTTTGAAAGTGCTTCCATGCTGCATGATTTTTCTTTAGTGCTGCAAGAATATCTTTTGCAATGGCAAAGCTTTCATCTGGATTAAAATTAACTGCCGTCAATCCAAAAGAGGTCATTTTTTTCTGACCAATCAGTTTCCTTATCCGTTCTTTATTCAGTTCAGAAACAGCCCTGCTTTTTCTTGGCGTGAATCTTTGTGCAAAAGATTCTTTATCAACAGACTTTACCGTACTGTCTATCCATCCATAGCACAGCGCTTCTTCAACAGCGTCATTGTAAGGAATTCTTTTCTTGCCAGATAACTTTGCATAATAAATCAGCCATATGTCTTTTTCCTTACGATGATTTTTTTTAAGCCAAGCACGCCATGCTCTTCTGTCCTGAACATAAAGAGTTTTTCCTATGTTCATGGTGTCCAGCGCAGCATTGTCCTAGGAAAAGGTATGGCATCCTTAATGTTGTCCAACTTGCAAAGCCATGCAACAACTCTTTCTATTCCTAAACCATACCCTGAATGAGGCACTGAACCGTATTTTCTCAAGTCAAAATACCAGTCGTAATGTTTAGGATTCTCTCCCATTTTTTTTAATGCCTTTGTTAACTCTTCAATATCAGTATCTCTTTGGCTTCCTCCTATAATTTCTCCATAGCCTTCAGGAGCCAGCATGTCAAAGCATAAAGCTGTTTTTTCATCGTCAGGGTCTTTTGGCTTATAGAATGCCATAATTTCCTTTGGATAATGGGTCACAATCAAAGGCTTGTCAAATTCTTCCATGATGGTATCCTCTTCAACAGTTCTTAGGTCTTTTCCCCATTTTACTTTATCGCCTTTTTTGGCTAATCTTTCCAAAACTTCTGTATAGGTTAATCTTGGAAATGGCGCCTTAATTTTTTTCAATTTTTCAACATCCTGTCCTAATACTTTTAATTCCTCTTCGTTTTCCTCAACAACTTTTTTTACAATAAAGGAAACACACTCCTCTGCACTTTGCGTTAATTCCTTTAAACCTATCCATGCTGCTTCCATTTCCGCCATCCAGAATTCGCTTAAATGCCTTGAGGTTTTTGATTTTTCTGCCCTGAAACAAGGACTGATGCAGTACAGCTTTTCCAAAGCAAAGATAGATGACTCTCCATACAACTGCCATGATTGCGTTAAAAAAGTTTTTGTCTGATAATATTTTACTTCAAATAAGGTTGAACCTCCTTCGCACTGGTTTGGTTGCAGAATAGGAGGACTGAATTCATAAAATCCATGTTTATTATAAAATTCCCTAAATGCAGATAAAACCGTATGCCTTACTTTCATGACTGCAGCCATTTTTCTGCTTCTCAGCCATAAATGCCTGTTATCGAGCAAAAATTCAGGGCTTTGATCTTTGCTGATAGGATAGGTATCAGACCATCCAATAACTTTAAAATCATTGACGCTAATTTCAAAACCTGTCGGAGCTCGTTTATCTTCTTTAATGGTTCCATGAATTTCCATAGATGCTTCTATCTGCAGTTTATCTGCTGTCTTGAACAATTCCTCTCCAACAATATCTTTTTCAATGACGCATTGTATTATTCCTGTTGCATCTCTCAGCGTAATAAATTTTAATTTGTTTGAGCCTCTTTCTCTATAGACCCAGCCTCGTATAGCAATTTCACCGTGCTTTTTTTCTTCAGCTTGTTTTATTGATATGAACATAGTATCACCTTGTGTTATTTTTATTTTGCTTATTTTAAATGTTGTTGTTTTAAGAAAAAATTAGCGATTAATCTTGCTGAATGCTGAACACTGCCATTTTGCAAGTAAATAGTAAATGTACATGAAAAAAGAGAATAGGCAGGAGTATATAAAGCTTATTTTTTCAAGCTGATTTTCAAATCATCCAATTGTCCTGGTAACACTTCAGAAGGAGCATCCATCATGACATCTCGTGCTTCTTTATTTTTGGGGAAAGCAACGACATCTCGAATAGACTGCTTTCCCATGACAACCATTAACGTTCTATCTATGCCTGGTGCAATGCCTCCGTGAGGAGGGGTTCCATATTTAAAAGCTTCAAGCATGTGATGGAAGTATTTTGTTTCCTTTTCCTTAAAGCCTATTAACTTAAAGATTTTTGCCTGCAATTCAGGATTATGAATTCTGACGCTACCGCCGCCAACTTCAAAGCCATTCAACACCAAATCGTGCTGATAGCTTCTTGCTTTTTCAGGATGCGTATCTAACAAATGAATATCATCTTCATGAGGCATGGTGAACATATGATGCTTAGGAGCATAATGTCCATGTTCTAATTCTTCTTCAAATAAAGGAAAATTAATAACCCACGCAAATGCCAATTCATCTGGATCGTCTTTATTTTTTCTTAAATCCGGTTTGTCTGTTCCGTATTTTTTAACAACATCTGTATAATTCAGTCGCGGAAATGGCTTCTGCAAAATCTTTTTTTCAGGAAAAACATGCTCAATCATTTTTATAAAAAGCTCTTCTGTTAAATCAAGAATGTCATTTTGATGAATGAAGCTCATTTCGATATCTAGCTGATAAAATTCTCCTGGTGCTCTATCTGCTCTTGCGTCTTCGTCTCTAAAGCAGGGAGCTATTTGAAAGTATTTATCCATGCCTGCAACCATTAATAACTGTTTATACTGCTGTGGTGATTGTGGCAATGCAAAAAACTTTCCAGGATAGACTCTAGATGGAACCAGATAATCTCTTGCTCCTTCAGGAGTGCTTTTGGTTAAAATAGGAGTGGTAATTTCATAAAATCCTTTTTTATCCAGAAAACTTCTCATGAATAAAATCAGGTCGTGTCTTTTTTTCAGTACTTGCTGCAACTCTGGTTTTCTTAAATCTAAATAACGGTATTTTAACCTAGTATCTTCTGTTGCAGATTCATCTAAAGGCAATGCTTCTGCAGAACTTAAAACCTTTAACGCTTTTACTTCCAATTCAATTTCTCCTGTCAATAACTCTTTTTTGATTTGATTATCTGGTCTTTTATTAACCAAACCTTCAATCTGCACGACGGTTTCTTTTTTTAATGAAGAAGCCTGTTCAAGGATGTCTTTTCCCAAAAAGCACTGCGTTATGCCATACCTGTCTCTTAAGAGCAAAAAACCGATTTTTCCTGATACTCTTAAGGTGTCTATCCATCCAGCTAACGTAACGGTTTTTCCTGCATGCTCCTTTCTTAATTCACCACAGGTATGAGTTCTGAACATATGACCAGGAGTTATGTTTAAGTTTATAAAGTTTGTTTCGTAGCAAGATTTAAATAAATGCGAGCAATCTGCATAGGATGCCATCGATAAAAAGTATATGTGACACTATACGCGTTCACGTTACCGCGGTCAGAGAGCTTATCGATGAAGCTCCTGAGAAATATAAAAAAGTCATCGTTGCATCTGCGAAAGCAACCAGCTTAGTAGTAGGACTACTTCCGGGAGGAGCAATCATCAGCATGGTTGAAGCGTTTAAAAGTGCTAATGAGGCAAAAAAATCAATCAAAGAAGCCCATAGCGCTTTAAGAGGCATACCTCCAGAAGAGCATCAACGGCAACTCGAAAAACTCCGCGAGGAAACAGACCTCGAAATCCATAACTTAAAAACCATAGCTCGTGCAGAAGAAACAGAAAGAGAAGTGCTCCAATACATTCACGTGCGGATCATTGACGCGTTGCATACAGAACATAAAGCAATGGCTCTTTTAGAAAAAGATGAAGTTGGTGAAATATTGGAACTCACCCAACAAACCGTAAAGGACGCTTCAGGAAACATTGGCAATATTCGCCCTGACTCTATCATTGCAATGATACATATGGAGCTAAAACAATTTAACATTGTTATTCAAGAGCTTCAAAATATTCAGGCCATACCGGTCATTAGGCCTGTGCAGCTTGCATTTCAGAGACTAATACAAACGCGTCAACTTTTAAAAGAGAGAGTGATGCTACTTCAGGCTCAGCAGGAAATTGATCAGACTGTAGAGGCAGAAAAAACCGATTTTTATGACATACAAAACGCAAAAAACATTTTCCAAGCACAGCTGAAGGTTTTTATTGAACATAAAGCCGCCCTCGAAAGCTTGCTTAAAGACGCGCTGACCCTATCAGGCAGAACAAGGCAGTTAAGAATGATGCTGATTGACAAGTCTTATTTTGAAGAGTTGAATGCACTCAGAAAACGGCATGAGGAAATCAACGAAAAATTATTACGAAGCTTACTGCACATCAAAGAACAATTTATTAGAGAATAACCTTAACGGCGTTCTAACAGAGAATCATCACTGTGCAATACTTCTCCGCTAACGATTTAAACTTTTCAGCGTCTGCTCTTGACCCGATAATGCTTCCATAATGCATAGGTATAGCAATGTTTGGTTTTATATCCTGACAGGCAAGCGCAGCTTCTTCTGCAGTCATGACATAGGTTCCTGAAACAGGCAATAAGGCAACATCAACCTTGAATGTTTTCATTTCCGGTATTCTATCAGTGTCGCCTGCATGATAAATTCTTTTTCCGTTGACCGTAACAATATAGCCAACCCATTCCTCTGCTTTCTGATGAAATTGCTTGTTGGTGTTGTAAGCAGGAACAACTTCAATCAGCACGTCGTGCACTTTCAATTTATTTCCTGGCTGCACAGGAACGATCTGCTTTACTTTTAACGAATTGAATTTACTTATGCAGTCAGGAGTGCAAACAATAATCGTTTCAGACTTTGCAATTTTTTTTATGTCCTCGATGCTGCAGTGGTCGTAATGACCGTGGGTTATTAAAATAACGTCTGCAGGCTCTGCAGTTTTTAGCTGAAAAGGGTCGATGTACACATGTTTATCTTTTTCTATCAATAAAAATCCATCATGCACTAATTTTTTTATGTTTTCCATTCACATCAGCTCAAAAAGAATCTGCTCTACTTTTTTTAAATTCCACTTGATGGCATCAAACTTTCTTCTTACGTCGCCATTTTTCAAGTCTATTTTCATAAACTCTCCCATGACTTCATCAATGAAGTTTCTGATGGCTTCAACGTCTTTTGTTTTCTTTTTGATGCCCAATAAAACAGCCCTTCTTTCCAATTCTCCTGTTAAATCTGCCAAAGCGCAAAAATAGCTTTCTGCAGGAATAGACAATTTTTCAAAAGGCAGTAGCGACTGTGTTTTGACAAAATGCAAAAACAAGCGTGCTTCTCCGTATTCTTCCATTGCAGGAGCCAGCAAAGGATGAGGTTTCATCTTGATGGTTTTTAATAATTGCTCTGCATTCTTGATTTCATCGCGATGAATATGATAAATGGCAGACTTTGATTTTTTTGTTAGCTCTCTAGATAGCTGAATAAGCTCTTCGCGTTCTTTTTCTGTTTTTTCTAAAGAAATTCGTGCTTTTTCAAGGTTCATGCAAGGAGATATTTATTAATGATTTATAAATGTTTAGTCATCTCATTTCATGTTGCATAAGCAGCGCATACCACTTTTCATAATCAGCATCTCCTTTTTTTGTACTGACCGAGTAGGGAGGCATAAACGCAGAGTTGTTTACTCTCAAAATGCGATCAATGCAGCTATCTCCATCGGTGTCTCCTCCAAAAAGAAACGTTCCGTAAAGCATACCGTCATCGTCTCTTGTATAGGCATAGTTCAAAAAAGCATCGCTTACCCCATAGGATTTTATGAAGTCTCTTGTTCGCTGCACCCGCGCTACGCTATAATGACGTTCAAAGTAGTCTTCCCAGTAGCTAGGATTTCGTTCAGGAATATACGCCTGAGAAACTGTTTGCTGAATGAATGCCTTTATTTTTTGCGAAGACTTCATATCCGCATAGAGGGTAAATGCCAATCCTGCAAACGCTATAGCAAAAGAACCAACAAATTTCAAAGCTGAAACAACGCTTGGTTTTTCTTTCATTTTATCACTTAAAAAGCGTAAATTTAGAAAGTATATTAAATCTTTTCACACTATTTTCACACAAAATGAAACATTTATATAGTAAAACTTCATTTTAATAAGAATATGGACAAGATTGATAAGAAAATTCTCTCTGCATTACTAGAAAATGCAAGGCTACCCTTGAAACAGATCGCAAAGAAAGCAAATGTAAGCAAGGAAGTTGCTTCATACAGGATAAAGCAACTTATTAAAAAAAGAATTATAAAAGAATTCATCACCCTTATCAATACAGAAGCACTGGGATTCTCAAGATACGCCTGTTTTTTTCAGCTCAACACAACAGAAGAAAAAGAATTTCTTGAATATTTGAAAGACCACGAGTTCATCACCTATGTCGGCATTACTGTAGGCAAATGGAACGTTGTTTTTGATATATTAGCAAAAAGCCGAGAGCATTGCAATGAAATTATCAAAGATATTTTGAGCTTCGTGGAAGATAATCTTGAATCCTACATCGTCATTCCTGCTGCCTATGAACAAGAGGTCTACCCTGCAAAACTCATAGGGTTAAAAAAAATAAACACCGTCAGACCTAAAATAAACAAACAATGTGATGACCTAGATTTTAAAATTTTAAGCATGCTCACGCAAAATGCAAGAATAGAATATGCAACGCTTGCCAAAAAAATTCATCTTTCAGGCAACGCAATCAAACAAAGAATTAAGGCATTGCAAGGAATTATTCAAGGATACACCATAAGCATCAATTGGAGAGCATTAAACTTAGAGTGGTACAATGTACAAATTAAAATTAAAAAAGAAACTGCTCTAAAGGAATTTTTAAGGGAACATGCAAAAGTACTCTATTTTTACCACTACCTTGGCCATAGCTGGGATATGGACATAGGAGTTATCGCAGAAGACTCTCTTGCTTTCAGGTCATTTCTTTTAGAACTCAGAAAGCAAAGCATCACTATTCAGGACATCTACCTGATAGCAGAAGAAATAAAAGGAAACTATGCTCCTTCTGGCGTGTTCAAGTAAACTATATAAACAAAACCAGCATTCCTGATTGCGCATGAAGATAACGGACAGAGTCTATGGCGTAGTTGAAATAACTGAACCTGTACTGATAGAGCTTATCAACAGCAAACCTGTGCAGAGATTAAAGGAAATTAACCAGCACGGAGCAATACAGTTTCTATCGAAACAGCACAATGTATCACGATTTGAGCATTCTATCGGCGTTATGCTCTTCTTAAAAAGCATCGGGGCATCTATGGAAGAGCAGATTGCGGGTTTATTGCATGATGTTCCCCATACTGCGTTTTCCCATGTCATAGATTGGGTTTTCCCTAGCGAAGAACACGACTTTCATGAGCAATACCATGAAAAAATCATCATGAATTCAGAAATTCCAGTCATTCTTGCAAAATACGGCTTTGCTGCCCAAAAGCTTTTTGACAAAAAAAGATTTCATTTATTGGAAAGCAAACTGCCTGATGTATGCGCTGACAGAATAGATTACAGCATGCGGGACAGAATTGCAAAATTCGGGATGCAAAAACACATACCTGCATATTTGCAGAGTTTTACGGTACAAAATAACCAGATTATTATGAAAGACCGAAAAACAGCAGAAGCATTTGCATTAGACTATCTGGAAATGGATAAAGTTCAATGGGGCTCTTCTTTATCTGTTGCAAGCTATAAAATTCTTTCAGACGCCTTTAAGATTGCCATTGCCAAAAACATACTGATTATGGAAGACTTTTTTGGGGACGACCAAAGCGTTATTGCAAAATTGAAAGCTTCAAAGAACCCTCAAATTCTTGAAAAACTCGAGTTATTAAACCCAAAACTTGCAGTTGAAGAAAATCAAAAAGAGCATGATTTTTATTCAAAAACAAAAATCAGATATGTTGACCCTTTGTTTCAAGAAAACGGCGTGGCAAGAAGAATTTCTGAAGTATCTAAGGTTTTTAAACAGCAATTAGAGGACCACATGCAAAAGGCAAAGAAGGGAACCTACATTAAAATCGCGCGTAAATAAGGCTATTTTTAAATCAAAACATTTAAATATCCCACCATGCAATAACAGAGATTATGGCAGAGGAATCTGTATTCAGAGGAACACTGGTCTTTTTTGAAAAACTAGGCATTTACGATGTCATTCTGCCATTTTTGCTTACGTTTACCTTGACGTTTGCCATTTTGGAAAAAACCAAGATTTATGGCACAGAAAAAGATGAAAAAGGAAAGGATGTAACCAGAAAAAACTTAAACAGCATGACTGCGTTTTGCATAGCCTTTTTTGTGGTTGCAAGCTCAAAAATCGTTGCGGTCATTAATCAAACCCTTGCATACATTGTGCTGCTATTGCTATTATCCATCGGCTTCATGCTTTTGGCAGGCAGCTTTCACAAAGGAGACAAAGAGTTTTTTTTGGTAAGCCCATGGAAAGAAATATTCATGGTCATTATGTTTGTCGGCATTGCCCTGATATTCCTTTACAGCCTAGGATGGCTGGATGTCATTTATGAATGGCTGAGAGACCACTGGGATACCAATGTTGTTTCAGGCATCATCTTGGTGGTTTTAGTCATCGTATTCATGCTCTATGTAACCAAAGATAATAATAAGAAAGATAAGAAGAAAGAAGGTGATGAGAATGGCTAATTTTGAAGATGTAATCCTTTATTTAGAAGAGTGGAAATTGCTGGATGTGTTGCTTCCCTTTATTTTGATTTTCACCCTGGTTTTTGCGGTACTGCAAAAAACAAAAATTCTGGGGATGGATGCTGAAAAACACCCCAAGAAGAACTTTAATGTTATTGTTGCATTTGTCATGGCAATGGCAACAATAATACCTCATGTAACAGGAGCCTACCCTCCTAACGCAGATGTTGTTAACATCATCAATGGCGCACTGCCAAATATTTCAGTTATTGTTGTAGCAATCATCATGCTCTTGCTGATTGTGGGGGTTTGGGGAAAAGAAATGGATATCTCCAAAAGCAATTTAGGCGGCTGGGTTGTTTTAGTGTCCATTGTTTTAGTTATCTTCATCTTTGGCTCCCAAGCTGGCTGGTTTGGATTGCCTGGATGGCTTGACTTTTTAAATGATGGAGCAACACAGGCAACGATCATTACCATTTTAGTATTCGGAATCATCATCTGGTTTGTAACCAAAGACGACAAGAAAAAAGATGACAAAGATAAAAGCTTCATATCCAGCTTTAGAGATGTGTTAAAGGGAGATAAGGAATAAGGAGATGAAAAAATAAAATGGCAAGCTTGCTCGACTTAAGCCTAGTATCATTTTTTGGCTCTGCATTCACCTTTATCTTAATCTGGGTGATAGTCTATGCATTGCTAGAAAAAACAAAGGCTTTGGGAGCAGACAAAAAAGGGCTCAACGGCATTATCGCATTAGCAGTTGCAGTTTTGGTTCTGGCAAGCAAATTTGCATTGAAATTCGTCAACTTTATTGTGCCATGGTTCTTAATCATGGCGTTAGTTATTTTCCTTATCATTTTTGTATTTAAGGTATTTGGCATTGGAGACAGCAGCATCATGGCTGCAGGAACAGAATCAAGAATGTGGATTATCACTATTTCTGTCATTATTTTGCTTTTTGGTTTTGGTGCAGTTTTTGGACAATCGGCATTGCAACAACAAGGGGACACCAACACCACCCAAGAAGATGCAACGGTTAATGAGGAAAATCCAGATACCAACACGGGAAACTTCAATAAGAACTTATACAACACCTTGTTCCATCCAAAAGTGCTAGGTTTAATATTTCTGCTTATTATAGGCATTCTTGCACTGGTGTTTTTAACCAGTAAATAACTAGCCAAAATACTGAGGCGTATTTGAAGAAGTAGCCTTGACTTGCTTTTCAGCGTGAAATTTCTTGTAGGTTTTCCACACTTCATCTGCCTTTTTTCCTTTCAGCACTTTGATAATAACATGCCTTGGAACAGGTATTCGTTCATTAATAGGCCTGTAATCAACCAAAACAGTATCGCCTTCTTTCACTTTATCAACCAATTTTGGATGGACAGAAAACGTTAAAATGTTCTTATCCCACATTTCCACCACTGCCTGAATAGACTCGTCGCTATTGATAACGTCTTTTCCCTGCAGCATATTGATGACTTTTCCAGGATGAAACATGCTTTTGGAATAATAAAAAGATTTATAAATATGCTTATTTAAAGAAGACAAAAAGAGGTAAGCATGGCAATATTCCCTAATAAAAAGACTCCTATCGACGCAGTGCTTTCCATGCGGGCAAAAGGACTTTCTAATACTCAAATCATTCAGACATTGCAAAGAGACGGTTACAGTTATGGAGACATTCTCAATGCGCTTGATCAGGCAGACCAGCCAACAGGCGCGCCTATTATGGCACCGCAAGATCCTATGAACCAAGGGTTCATGCCAGCAGCCATGAATATTCCACAACCAGTACAGGTAGCTCCCCAGCAGGATTTATCATCTTCAGAAGACCTGATAGAAGCAATCATTGATGAAAAGTGGAACGAGCTTGTTAAAGACATAGAAAAGATTGTTGACTGGAAAAACAAGACAGAAAACAGGATAACAGGCTTGCAGCAGGAGTTTGCAGATTTAAAAAGTAATTTTGACAAAGTCCATCAGGCAGTCATTGGAAAAATAGGAGAATATGACAAAAACATTCTTGAAATAGGCAGTGATATAAAAGCAATGGAAAAGGCATTTTCAAAAGTGCTTCCTGTTTTTACCGATAATGTCAATGAACTTTCAAGAGTAGTTGATAAAGTAAAGAGAAAGAAAAAATAGTTATTTTAAAAACTTAAAAAAAAGAATTAGCAGGCAATCTGCTCTAATTCTGCCAACGTCTTAAATCCTTCATACGTTATTCCATCAATAACCCACGTTGGATAGGTTGCAATGTCTTTTTCAGTACATTGATTTGCCTGCGAGTTTTCTATATTAGGGTCACATTCAATATAGTTCAGCTCAATAAAGGCATTTCCGAAAACATCCTTCTGCTTTTTTACATCTGCTTTCCAATAGGCACCATAAAGTTCTGCATTTTTGGCATTCAAGCAGGATGCAATTTCATCAGCAGTCTTTGTTTGTTGCTGAACTTGGATTGGCTCCTGAACCTGTTGCTGGCTTTGTTCAGTCTGTTTAATCACGTTTCCCTGAATTTGCACTCCATCAAAGCGCTCAACCACTGCAGAACGTCTTAGCTGCTCAACGAGCTCAACATAGGCCTGTTCCTGCTTTGTAAAAAGAATGGTTTCTCTTATTTTTTCCTCAACCTCTTCAAGAGGCATTTGCACCTCTTCAGTTCTATCCAATAACTGCATAAAATGATGCCCAAATTGAGTCTGCACGATGGTTGTTTCATTGATGCCTAAATCAAATGCGGCATCTTCAAACTCTGCAACCATGACGCCTCTTGCAAATGTATACTGTCCGCAGTTGTCCATGCTTCCTGGATCTTCAGAATAGTCTGCTACAAGCTCACAAAAATCAGTGCCATTGTCGAATTCCTTTTTGATCTGCTGTATCACTGCTGCACTGTCGTTTCCTGTAACCAAAACATGTCTTACTAAAACTTCTTCAGGCGTTACAAATAAACTGCTTTGTTCATCATAGTAATCCTGAATCTCTGCATCAGTTACCGCAATATCCTTAAAAACAGTTTTATTCAGCAGCTTGTCTACAAGCATTCTTTTTCCAGAAAGCTCCTGAAAGTATTCTAGTGTAATGCCATTATTAGTAAGCTCTGTTTTGAACTGCTCAAAGGTTAAGTTGTTTTCTTCAAGAATAGCATCGATAAAGTCATCCACTTCAGTAGTCAGCACAACTCCTTGTTTCTTTGCTTCCTGCAGCAACAAAACCTCATCGATGGTCTGATTCAGCAAGATTTCAGGCGTAAACAACTGTTTGTACAGTGGATTTAACGCATTGTAACGTTTGTCTAAATCTGACTGCTTAATGGGCTCACCGTTCACTTTTGCAAGGGTTTTATCATCAACAGCCGGAGCGCTGAATTTCCAGATGACAATGACAATAGCAATAACAATGGCTGCAATCAAAACAATCCATGGCCAGATAGGCGTAGATTTTTTTCTTTTTTCTTCTTTAGTTGCCTTCTTAACCACGACTTTTTTTCGAACGCTGTGCCTTTTTACAGGTTTAGCCTGTATAGGCTTCTGCTTCATAACTGGCTTAATGGGAGTTATTGGTTTTCTAACAGGTGCTTCCTGCGGCTCTTCATCAAGATCGATTTTTTCCGCATCAAAATCGGGCTCTTCAAATTCAACAGAATTCTTATAGATATTGTCGTTTTCCTCGTAAGGAGCTTCTTTTTCCAATTTCATCACCTGCCATTTCCTCACCCCCTCGATGGGAAAAAAATGACAAGATATATAAATATTTTGCTTTTAAAATAAGTATGGTGAAAATAAGGGAAATTATGTGCAAAACCGTTCATACTCTGCCTAAAACTTCTTTGGTCAGTGATGCTGCAAAGATTATGCGGGAAAACAATATCAGCAGCATCGTAGTGCTCGAACAGGGAAATGCCATAGGCATTGTTACCGAGCGAGATATAACACAGAAATATGTTGCCTTGGCCATGAAGCCATCTGCAGCCATTGGAGAAATCATGAGCTCTCCTATTTATATCACCACGCCGGACAAAGATGCAGTAGGCATAGCATCAGTCATGAAGCAGATGAACATTAAGAAAATACCAGTCATGGATAAAGGAAAGCTCATAGGCATTGTTACAGACACAGATTTAATCGATGGATTTGTCAAAGCACTCTCTTCCTTAAGCAGGGATGTGGAAAAGTCAAAAATCAACAAAGCCCAGTATTATCAAAAAACACAGGACTTGCTGGATAATATCAACGCCAGCTTTAAAAGAACAAGAGTGTGGCATATGTTTTGCAAAACCTGCAGCAGAAAATTCTATTTGCAGGAAAATGACGGAAAAATGCAAAGTGACAACTGCCCTTACTGTGGCAGCATGGATATTGATTATAACAAGGGGTGAGCGCATGTTTGGTACAAAAAATAAAATGTTGATTATAGAAATCAACGATACAAAAATAAATAGGGAAGTGTGCAGGCTTGTTTTTCATGTAGAAAAGAACATCATCCTGCTGAAACGCATTTTGGAAGGAGCAGAACCAGGAGACAGAGATGCAGCACTTGAAGACTTGTACAAAACGTTTCTGCGCATTCATCGCGACGTAGACATGCTTTACAGGGACATCAGGCAGATTGTCAACAATGAACTACAGGAAAAAGACTACATCAGATTAAATGATAAGAGTTATTTGAATGATAAACTAGTGCAGATTGCAAAAATAAAGGCAAATATTGAAAACATCATTCCCTTGATCGAAGATAGGCCGACTGACAGGGAATTAAAACAGGATTTGCTAAACACTATGATTGTTGATGTCAATAACATCATTCAGGCAGTCAACAGCATCATCAGCGACGATAAATCTTTGGAAAAAATCTACAAAGAGCTTAACAAAGCACCACCACAAGTTTAGTCAAGCTTTTGTGCAAGTAAATAGGAAAAACCTTTTTTATGTTTTTGCCTGCTTTTTTTATGATTTTTCGATAGGGGATAAAATCAGGTATGCCTATGATGATTTTTTTTGCCTTTGTTCTTTGCAAAAAGGAAAGCAGTAATCGTTCAGCATTTTCGACTTTCGTATTTCTGCCATAGGGCATATCCGTAACAATGGCTTTTTGTTTTGGAATAGCCAGGGCGTCTTTTCGCTCTACGGTTCCAGATAAAGAGAAAGAATCGAGGTTTATTCTTGCCCTGCTGACCATGATACCATCAAGATCATAACCTTTCATTTTCAAATGCATCAATCCTGCTTCAATCAAAATACCTCCTGTTCCGCAAAAAGGGTCTGTAATTTCATCGCTGTCTGCAAGGTTTACCATGCAACGGGCAAGTTTTGGATGCAAAGAACTCGGATGAGGTTCAGGCCTTAAGTGAGCTTTTCTTTTTTCGAAATCTTCAGTATTCTCCCAAAGCTCTTTGGTGCAAAATGTTTTTTTATCAGCAAAAATAAAAACAAATTTTGTTTTGGGATTTTTAAGATCGACCACAGGTTTTGTTTTATTTTTGAGATTATGATAAACAGCGTTGGCAAGAACTTCAGTGTTCAGCGTTTCAGGGTTAGTCAATACAATTTTTTGCACTGCAAAAGACTGTTCGTAGGGAAAGTTGAAAGTCTTAATTTTTTTTAGAATGTTTTTTTGATGGACGGCGAACAAAACTTCATGACAGGATTTTGTATAGGCTAATCTGGAAATTTTCTTGAGTTGATTCTTTGGAATGTTTTTAGCCAAAAGTACATTCTGCAGCCGTACAGGACTCTTAACGTGCAAAAGTGTGCACACTTCATAAACCGCAAGCTCCAGATGCTCTTTTGATAATAAAAAAAGATACATGGTACGGGGAAATAAGACGACTATATAATTATTTTCAATAAAAAAAATCAAAATTCGAAAAAAGGCGCGATTATGCTGATTTTTAGAATTGAAAATTGCGTTTATCAACAATCGTTTCCACGATGCAAGCAATTTTCAATAATCACAAACTATATAAATACAGAAATGAAAGAAAGCACCATGAAACGTGGTCGCCCAATTGGCTCTGACATCAGGCAGAACGTGATTGAAATTCTGCAGCACATGAAGAGAGGCAACGGCTACGGCATTTACAAAGTCTATAGGGAGATTTTTCCCAAAATCACTTTAAGAGTTATTTACTATCATCTAAAAAAGGGAGTTTTTCTCCACGAATTTGCTGTAGAGAAAGTCGAAAAGGAAAAAGGAGATTATTCCTGGGGCGGAGAGGCAGAGAAGATTTATTATGTGTTGGGAAAAAACGCAAAGCCGAAAGGCGACAGCAGAGTAAAGGAATTCTACGAGAAGAAATAAAAAACCATCAACTATTTAAACAATTTCCTGTTTTAAAGTGCAATGGAATTGCATGAGCTTGTTGGATTTTTGCAGCAAAAGGGATTTGTATGGGGTCCAGAGCCAGAGGTATATGGCGGTTTGGGAGGATTTTATACCTACGCGCCCTTAGGCAAACTCTTAAAAAATAACGTAGAGAAAGTAATGAAGAAAACACTTCAAGAACATGACTTCTGGGAAGTTGAATGTCCTACCATTATGCAGAAAAAAGTATGGGAAGCTTCTGGACACTTAAGCGGCTTTGCAGACGATGTTGTTACGTGCAGCAAATGCGGTGCGCAGTTTAAAGTTGACGCATTACTCAAAGAGCTCTATCCTGACGAAGCCATTGATGATTATAAAAAATTTTTTCAGGAAAAAAAAGTTTCCTGCCCTAACTGCACGCATGTCTTGGAAAAGAACATCAAACAATTAAATTTGATGATGAAAACAACCGTTGGTTTAGATATAGAGGCATATTGCAGGCCAGAAACAGCAACAACAACGTATCTGCCATTCATCAGATATTATGATTTTTTCAGAAAAAATTTGCCTTTCAGCGTCTTTCAGATAGGAAAAGCCTACAGGAATGAAATCAGCCCGAGACAGCATATGATACGCATGAGAGAGTTTACTCAGGCAGAAGCACAAATGTTTATTTTTGCTGAACAAAAGAAAAAATTTGATGTAAAAGCTATTGAAGACGTTTCCTTAACCATCATTCCCAATACAGGAAAAAAAGAAATTAAAACAACCGTCAAAGAAGCGTTGCATAAAAAATACTTTAAGAATCCTGCTTACTTATGGAATGTTGTCCTTGCATACAAAATATTCAAGCAATTGCAGATTAATCCAGACCATATCAGGATAAAGCAACATGCAAAAAGCGAAATGGCCTTTTACGCAGACGATGCGTGGGATATTGAGGTAAAAACAGAAACGCTGGGATGGATTGAATGCTGCGGGATTCATGACAGAACTAATTATGATTTAAAGCAGCATGAAAAATTCTCAGGAAAAAGCTTTGAAATTCTCGACGATGAAAGCAAAAAGCAATTGCCCCATGTTTTGGAAATTGCCTTTGGGGTTGACCGATTAGTTTTTTCATTGTTGGATCAGTGCTATGAAAAAAAAGAAAAAGGAGAAGGCAAAACCATTATGAAACTGCCTGCGTTTTTAAGCCCTATTACGGTAGCAGTATTTCCTTTAGTTAATAAGGAAAAGCTTCCTGAAATTGGTAAAAACATTTTTGATGATTTAAGCAAGGAATTTATCTGCGTTTATGACAGCTCGGGCAGCATAGGAAAAAGATATTTAAGAGAGGCTGAAAAAGGAACTGCGATTTGCTTGACTGTGGATTTTGACACTATGACTGATAATACGGTTACGTTAAGAGAAAGAGATACTGAAAAGCAGATAAGGGTAAACATTGCTGATGTGCATGAAAAGATTCATGCATATGTTGCTGGAGAAAAGTTTGATTTGCTGGGGAGGAAAGCATAATGTCAAAGATAAACTGGAAGGATAAATGCTGGGTAACGACAATTTTTCTCGTGCGAAAAGATGAAAAAGTTTTGTTAACATGGAATAAAAACCTGCAGACATGGATTCCTGTAGGTGGCCATATTGATGAAGGTGAAACTCCTGAAGAGGCTGTTGCAAGGGAAGTTGCAGAGGAAACTGGGTTCAGCTTTGAATTTTTAACACCTCCTGAATTTGAAAACAGCCATCAAATAAAAATAATCCACCCTTATCGAGTGCAGATTGAAAACGTCCCCCATCACAACAAGCACATAAATATCGTCTTCTTTGGAAAATGCATTTCCTCTGATGATGCAGTAACCAAAACAGACGAAGATGAAAAGTTAAGATGGTTTTCTGAAAAAGAGCTGCTTGCGGAACCCATGCTCGAAGGTGTGAAGAAATCTGCATTGGCTGCGATTGAGAGATATAAAAAAGCTTAGAAATAAAAAAATAATTCTAAAGAAACAACGGCACAAACACCAATGCAACAATCGCCATTAATTTTATCAGAATATTAATGGATGGCCCTGCAGTGTCCTTGAAAGGATCTCCAACCGTATCGCCGACAACTGCTGCCTTGTGAGTTTCTGAACCCTTTCCTCCATAATTTCCTGCTTCAATGTACTTTTTTGCATTGTCCCACGCTCCGCCTGCGTTTGCCATCATGATGGCAAGCAAAACTCCTGAAAGCAATGAACCCACAAGCAACCCTCCTAATGCTTCTGGACCTAATAAAATTCCGATGATAAGAGGAGAAAGAATCGCGAGCAGTCCTGGCAAAATCATCTGATGCAACGCTGCATTGGTTGAAATGGCAACGCACTTTTTATAATCAGGCTTTGCTTTGCCCTGCAAAATTCCTTTTTTAAACTGCCTTCTCACTTCCTCAATCATCTTATAGGCTGCCTTTCCCACAGACTGCATCAGCATGCTGGAAAACAAAAATGGCAATAACGCGCCTAAAAGCAGCCCTATCAAAACAGAAGGATCAATAAGCGAAATGAGTGAGATGTCAACAGCATCAGTATACGCAGAAAATAACGCTAAGGCTGCCAACGCTGCACTGCCTATGGCAAATCCCTTGCCCATGGCTGCAGTCGTATTTCCTAAAGAATCAAGAGCATCAGTTCTCTTTCTTACCTGTTTATCTAATCCTGCCATTTGTGCAATGCCCCCTGCATTATCTGCTACAGGGCCATAGGCATCAACAGCAAGGCTTATGCCAACAGTACTGAGCATTCCCAAAGAGGCGATAGCAATGCCATAAAGGCCTGCAAAATAGTAGGAAAGAAAGATGGCAAGAGCGATAACCAAAACAGGAAGGGCTGTGCTTAACATGCCTACGGAAAGTCCGCTGATGATGTTAGTTGCAGAGCCTGTTTGAGAGCTTTGAGCGATGCTTTTTACAGGCCTAAAATCAGCAGAAGTATAATACTCTGTAATCAATCCGATAGCAATCCCTGCAAACAGCCCTGAAAGAATTGCCCAGAAAACATTGATGTTTCCCAAATACGCTGTTGTTAAAAAATAACTTCCCACAATAACTAAAACGCTTGCCAAAAACAGTCCGTTGCGCAATGCACTGTGCAGTTTCTTTTCGTTGTTTGTTCTGACAACAAACGTTCCCATGATGGATGAAACAATGCCTATCGCAGCAATACCTAAGGGAAGCAAAAGACCTTTCATGCCGAACGTGGTAATGCCTAAGACCATGGTTGCGATGATACTGCCGACATAGCTTTCAAACAAATCTGCTCCCATGCCCATGACATCTCCTACATTATCGCCTACATTATCTGCAATGACTGCAGGATTTCTAGGGTCATCTTCGGGAATATTTTTTTCTACTTTGCCTACCAGATCTGCACCGACGTCAGCTGCTTTGGTATAAATGCCCCCTCCAACTCTTGCAAATAACGCAATGGAACTTGCTCCAAATCCGAATCCAAAAATGTAGGAGGTATCCTGAAAAATGACATAGAGCAGGACAATTCCCAGTATGCCTATGCTTGCAACACTCAATCCCATGACTGCGCCGCTGTTGAAGGAAATTTTCAGTGCACCATGCAAGCTTTTTATGGCAGCATGAGTTGTTCTGACATTCGCCTTTGTTGCAATATGCATGCCTATAAATCCTGCAAGGGCGCTTAGCAAAGCTCCTGCAAAAAAACAAACAGCTGTTTGATAGTTGATAAGAATCAAGAGAATAAAAAAGAAAACAACAACAAAGAGAGACAAAAACAAGTATTCTTTTTTCAAAAAAGCAACAGCACCTTCGTGAATTGCCTTTGCAATGTCTCTCATTTTCTGATTGCCTTCTGGCTGTTTTATAATCCAGAGTGCAAAAGAGAGAGCAGTAATCAACCCGATAATTCCCATAATAAGCGCGAATGCTAGCATGTCATCACCCTAACAGAAAGAAAAACAGGGAATATAAATAGTTTTCTTTTAGAACATAAGCCATGCAAAAAAGTACAGGGGAAATAGAGAATGCAAAAGAAATCAATAAAAAAGAGGATAATAATCCTGCTCGGCAAACGGCAGCTTGATTTCCTTTAGGGCATCCAATGTTGCTAAATCATTCATTTTGATGTACTTTGCACTTATCGTGTATAACACATCATCCATGAATAATGCCCTCTTTACCGCGGAAGGCGAACTCCAATACCACCTTGATTCTTCATCGCCTTCATAATGGCTTATTTTTCCCTTTAAGCTGAAGCCATCTTCTGTTACGGTATAAACATAGGCTCCCTGCCACACTTTTTGCTGTGGATAGCCATAACGATACGTATAGGACTCTTTTAGTTCTCTTATAGGTATTACTAATAAATTTTTATTTTTGTCAAATAAAAATGCCTTATGGTCGTGAATGGCTTCTGAGTCTGTTCCCGGCAAACCAATTTCGACCATGTCTACCTGTTTTGGATGGTCGACATCAGTAACATCAAACAATGCTAATTTTACTCCTTTTACTGATACGCCTCCCCATTCATTTCCTTCTGTTTCTTTTCCTAAACCTATGACATGATTTTCATCATAAGGATGAAGATAATCTGAAAATCCCGGAATTTTTAACATGCCCAAAACAGAAGGCTCTGTTGGATCTGAAAGATCAATAACAAATAAAGGATCAATTCTTTTGAAGGTTACCATGTATAATCTATCACCCATAAATCGTGTTGCATAAATTCTTTCATCTTCTGCAAGATTTTCTATTTTTCCCATAACATCCATGCCCTCATCAAGCACATAGACATTATTGTACAAAACAGAGCCTTTGTTTGTCCAGAATTCTGTTGTTGTTGCTATTCTGAAATAACCGTCGTTTTCATCCATGGAAAACTGATTTAATGGATAACCAGAAACTTCTCCTTTTGTTTGATAATCAATAGCGCCATTATGAATTGCTATTTTCTGAATGACTGTTTTTCGCAATGCGCTTTCTCTTTTTACTTCAAATTCTTCTACAGATGCTTCAATGTCTTGAACCAGATTGTCTTTCTCTGACTCGCTCATGGTGTTGTACATAGCCTCAAGAACATCTCTGATGGCATCCCATTGTTCATAACTATTCAAGCTGCTGTCAGATTGTATGCTCTTAATGTCCCTCTGCACAGATTCCGGCAAGACAGGAACAACGGCAGTATTAAATCGGTCTTCTTTCAAAGATTCATAATACCTAGAGGAAGGATTTTTCTGATACGTTAAGTAAATATTGTTTTCAGAAACATATACGCTATGAGTATACCCTGTCAAGAAGGTTTTTGCAAAAATATCTCTGCTCGACTTGATGTTGAAAGAGGCAACGGTCGTAAAAACATAATTGTCTTCTGGATTGTCAAAGTAATAAACATCAGGCCTTAAAATGGTTGTTCCTGCTTCTTTCACTAATGGCATGTCGATGTAAGGGCCGTAATAATAAGGATATTCCTGAACAATAAAATAGACATAGTCTCCTATCATTCTTGATTGATAATAGCTTCCTGTTAAAGCATAATCATCAACTTCTTCTGGATTCTCCCTGTCGCTAATGTCATAAATGTAAACATGTGTTGTCTGCGTTGTTCTTGGCCTTGGCACAAAATCATAATCCTCTATAGTATAAACATCATCATAGTCCTGCACAAAAATTGCAAGTCTATCTTCGTTTAAGAAAAGATTGACAGGGGTTCCTTTTAAGTCTACCTGGGAAAGAATTTTTCCCTGCTCTGCAGGAAATGCATCAACAATAACGAATTTATCCTGGGTCAAAACATAGATGTATTTTCCATCATTTTTTACAAAATCTGCTTCATCAACGCCTGCTACCTGAACATTTGTTTGTGAGTAATCACCTGCAGAATCGCTTTCTGCGCGAGGCGCTGCGACTGCGGTCTCCATCATAGCACTTCCTTTCAGCATCATACCATCATAACCTGCATAATAACTATTTCGAGTGTTCTGGCTTAAAAATGCAACAAGTTCTTGTCTATTATTGAACTTTTTCAGTTCTTGCGTTGCATCACCAGAAAAGGGTGTTGCGTTGTCATCGTTATTTGCATTATCAGTCTGCTGATTAATCTGTTGTTGTATGGGAGTGCAAGCTATTGCAATCAGTATCAAGGGAATAATCAATAACAGGGTTTTATTCATTGTCTCACCAACATCAGCAAAGTCAGCCATATATAAATAGCTATTGATGGTTGCAATCTCAATGGAAGCTATGAACGCAACCTTTATAAACCCCCTATTGTTCCTTACATAAAACCAAAGTCATAGTTTATGACGTTGCCTGAGGTAAAAAAAACGGCAATAACCATATTCTATTGATTTAGGAAAAAACATGAATGAAGAATTAATTGTCTCAAATGATGACTACCTAAAATCTGGCATCCATATAGGTACCAAGTTCAAGACAAAGTATATGGAGCGGTTTATTTACAAAACCAGAAGCGATGGACTTTCTGTACTGAATATCCAGCAAATCAACGAGCGCATCAAACAGGCTATCAACATGCTGAGCAATTATGCTCCTCAAGATATCATTGTTGTTTCCAGAAGGGAAAATGGATGGAAGCCTGTAAAATTGTTTGGAAAATTAACAGGTGCAAAAGTATTTGCAGGCAGATACCCTCCAGGAATACTGACGAATCCTGCATTGGAAAACTTTATTGAAGGTAAAATCATGCTCGTAACTGATGCATGGCCTGATAAAAATGCAGTGCTTGACGCTTTAAAAGTAGGCATTCCCGTTATTGCCTTATGCGATACCAACAATCAAAGCAATAATATTGATTTAGTGGTTCCCTGCAACAACAAGGGAAAGAAAAGCCTTGGCTTGTTCTTCTGGATAGTAACCAAGCAGTATATGCTTAAAAGGGAATTGATAAAAAGCGCTGAAGAGTTTACCTATAAAATAGATGATTTCACAGAAGATTAAGCTTCTATAATACCTTCATCAACAATCTTAAAAATGACACTTTTTCCTTCTTCAATAGAGCGATGTTTTTGAATCGTTGCCTTGCGCAACCCAGGTGAAATTTTTTGCAATTCAATAAGGCACTTGCTCTGGTACCTTAATAAATCCCCGCCAACCATGTGAACTTTTTCTTTGTTTTCAAAATCCGCGTACACCTGATTGGTAATAAGAACAGGAATGTTTCTTTTTCTGGCTATTTCCGTAATATACCCTAACTGCAGCCCTAGTGTTCTATTGACCGTGTACACATCGTTTGCTTGCCCCAATTCCAGTCTGTACAGCATGGCAATGCTATCAACAACAATCAACCCGACTTTATCATCAACAATTTTTTTGAGCAGTTCAAATGCCTTCTTCTGTTCATCATAGGTCGTAGGATTTAAAAAAACAACCCGCTTCAAGGCTTCTTTATAATCCGGACAAATCTGCTTGAATCTTGCTATGCTAAACGAGCCTTCTGTGTCAATATAAATAACTTTTTTAGTAGAACTCGCTATGCATAAAAGACACAAATTAGTTTTGCCGCTTCCTGCAGGGCCGTAAATAGTGGTAATGGCGTCTTTTTCATAGCCTCCTTCTAACAGCCAGTCCATGGCTGTTGTTCCTGTGCTCACTTTTGTTTCTTTCATGGTAAAGGTAATGAACAGGTCCTTTTAAAGTTTTATGGTTGCCCTTATAAGCATTATGCTTATAGGTATAAGCCACACTCTGAAAAACTATTTAAACTTCATAAACAAACTCAAGGCTATGAAAGTAGGAAAGCATGAAATTATTCTTGCAGTCATTTTTTGTCTTGTATTAACTGCAAGGTTGCTGTTGGCATTCTCATCAAGCGAATTCACGTTTGAAAGCTATTTCTCCATCAGGCAAATTGAGCATATCAAGGAAACAGGATTGCCGCTCTACCATGATGCCCTGAGTTATGGAGGCAGGGAGTATTTTTTCCCCCCTTTATTTCATTACCTGCTTGCAGGGTTCAGCTTTCTCATTCCCTTTTTTTACACGCTTAAAATCATTCCTAACATCTTTGCAGCATCCCTTGTGCTTATTGTCTATTTTTTTTCGCTCAAGCTTACAGAGAACAGGACTGTCGCTCTCATCACCTGTTTTTTTGCAGGGTTTATTCCTATTTTTCTTGCAGAAAGCCTTTCTGTATCGCTTGAATCATTTTATCTTCCTGTTTTTTTCCTGATTCTCTATTTATGCGTCGACATGACTGAAAAGAACATCACGATTATTTTGCTGTTAACCATCGTACTGGTACTCACGAGCGCAATCTCTATTATTCTGGTTATCTCTCTTTTGCTCTACCTGCTTTTTACAAAAATAGAGGGCATGAGCCCCTCAAAAAGAGAAGTTGAAGTTGTGCTTTTTTCAACGTTTCTTGCAGTCTGGGCAAATCTCATCCTCTATAAAAAAGCACTGATAGCACACAACGTGCTTATTATCACGCAAAACATACCAACAACCATCATCACTCAATTTTTTAGCAATCTGACGTTTGTTGAGTCTTTTTATACCATAGGCATTGTCACCCTGTTGCTAGGCCTTTATGGCATTTACTATGCACTAAAAACAAAAAAGAAAGAGGCATTTGCACTCACAAGCTCTGTTGCAACGTTTTTTGTACTACTGCTTGTCAAGCTTATTCCTCTTCATATAGGCCTGATGTTTATAGGCATTGCGCTGGTGCTTCTTTCTTCTCTCGCACTCAAAGAAATCATGGAAAAGCTAAGCAACGTTAAATTTACCAAAGCACCATCTACATTCATTGCATTTATCCTTATGCTCTTTATTGGATTGACCATACTTCCGGGATTGAGCCTTACCGTAAACACGGCAATTCCGACAGCAGAGGAAAAAGAGGCATGGCTCTGGCTCAAAGAAAACAGTCCGGAAGATGCAACCATACTTGCTTCAGAAGTTGAAGGCCACGCCATAAATTATTACACCCATCGAAAAAACGTCATCGATACTAACTTTTTGTTGGTGAGGGATATTGACAAAATAGTTTCAGATGTCCACACCCTGTACGCTACGCCGTTTTTAACAGAGGCATTGCCTCGCTTGCAACTGTATCACATAAGCTATATCATGATGAGCCCTCGCATTACAGAGCACATGAACATAGAGAAATTACAGTACGGCGATGCCCGATGCATCACGCCTGTTTATACGACAACAATAACTATTTATAAGGTGGGTTGCGATGAAAATTCCTGAAAAAACGCAAGTCTTTCTGCTCATTGTGCTGTGCACGCTCGTTTTGTTAGCTCCTGGAACAATAAGAACCTTGCAAAAGAATCCTCTGCCCTACGGAGCAGAAACAGCGTACGCAAGCAGAATCCTTCAGCAGAATCAATATGACCCTGTCCAAGAGAGGCCGACAACATTCAATCTTCTTTTTTACGGAGTTTCCCGCATATCGTTTATGGAACAAGCCATGCTCTTGAAGCTTCTGCCATTTGTCTTGGGAATGCTCTCTATGTTAATGCTTTTCCTGCTGCTGCGGAAAGAAAGGAACTACCTGTTTATTATTTTTCTATTCATTGCCTCGCCCGTGTTTATTTACGTGTTCTCGTCACTCAACGCATTAAGTGCAATCATCTTCCTCAATCTTTTAGGATTTTTCATTTTTCTTCAGAAACGCGGATGGCTTTCCTGTTTCGTGTTTGCCATCATACCCTTTATTGATGTTCTGGCTTTTTTCCTGACAGCAATTCTGCTCATGAGTTATGCAGTCTATCAAAAGTACAAAATTAGAGATGTATACATCATCATTGTAGTATCGCTTCTTCCGCTCATGTACATGATTACCCAAAATACCATCAGCATCCACCAGTATTTCGACCTTACAGGCATTCATGAATTATTTGTTGAATTTGGAGTTCTTGCAGGCATTTCCCTGCCTCTTTTGATCCTTGCCATTATAGGAATTGCCATCAAGTGGCCGCAGCAGCGACTGCTTTTTGCAGCATATCTGCTGTTGATACTTTTTTTCATAGGCGCTATGTATTCAACCATGATAACCATCTATCTTGGGTTTTTGCTTCCTTTTTTCGGAGGATTTGCCTTGAGGTATTTTCTGGAGCGAAAATGGTCCATTCAAGTGCTGCGAAACATCACCCTTTTACTGATATTCTGCAGCCTGCTGTTCTCCGTCATTTCGTTTGTAGATCAAACAACGCAGGAAAAACCAAATCCTGAGATGGTTCATGCCTTAACTATCCTTAAAGACTTTTCAGACAAGCAGGAACTTGTTTTTTCTTCTCCTCAAAACGGCTTCTTCATAGAGAAATATGCAGAGCGTAAAGCATTCCTTGACGGAAAATCCTATGAATATCCTGATTACACTATAAAAAAAGAAACATACGAAACGCTCATTGCATCAAGAAACTTTGAAACGACCAGTGCGCTTCTTGAAAAAAACAACATCCAGTATTTCTATATAGATACGCAGATGAAGCAACAACTTTGGAATAACAGAGAGGACGGATTGCTTTTTTTGCTGATGCGCAGCAGAAACTTTGTCAGGATTTATGCATCTGCAGATATCGAAATATACCAATATGTAAAGCTATCTGAACAGCAAAATATATAAAGCACGGGGAACAAAGAGAACCATGCTTATTGAAATTTTTATCATCACCATTCTTGCCATGATTGCTACAGGATTTTGGGAAGCGTACATGGAAGGGGCACACCCATGGGCAGAGCAGCAGGTCGGATGGACAATACAAATTACGAAAAGCTACTCCTTAACCGCATATCATTTTTTTGCTTTTTGGATTATGTTTCCCTTGCTTCTCATAGTATTTCCGATGGTGCTGTTGGGATTTTCGTGGCAACTTCTAGGAATAACCATCAGCGCTTTCAGTGTGGGATTACTCGTTGAGGATTTTACCTGGTTTTTAGTAAATCCAAAATTTCCTCTCAGAAATTTTAACAGCGCAAACGTGAAATGGTACAGCTGGTTAAAATTAGGAAAATTTGAAATTCCCCTTGGCTACGTGATAGGCATAGTCATCAGTATTGCATCCTGGTTTTTTCTTTGGAGACCATGAATACCGACTTTCTTGACTTCAACAAGCAAATTTTTTTTGGCGAACTGGGCTCTCTGCTGGGAGCTCCTCTCTTTGGAGTGCTATGCTCAAGGCTGAATAACAGCCCTACAGCGATTGCAACATGGAGTGTTCTTGGCTCTTTAGCAGGAGCTGCAGTGTTTTGGCTTGCGGTAAGAATCATCGATGAAAAAAGAAAAAAAAGATTATCAGTGAAAAACATCGCTGAAACCATCGCATGGTATACGCCTATTGCATTTATTTTAGCCATTTTTCTGTACCAGCCAGTATTATTTTTCTTGAGCAAACACTTTTTAGAGCAAAGCGGCTTGGTCATTGTTTCCATCATAGGCGCACAAGCGCTTGCCTTTTTGAGTTTTTTAATAGTCATCAATGCTTACCGGATAATTATTAACCGATACACGGGAAAAAAGCTCTGAGAACAGAAAACTATATAAGAAGTGCTGTGCTCCAGTAGTTCTGTGAACTGCTATGGAATTTTTTAAGATTATCATCTGGATAGCGTACTTTATCGGATTATATATTGCCATCTTTTTCCTGATGCATTTTCTTGATGTCAAGGCTTCATTAAAAAAAGACAAAGAGCAAAAGCCTCTGCTCAAAACACACCCTTTGGTTTCTGTTGTTATTCCTGCATTCAATGAAGAGAAAAGCATACGCATGACCCTTGAATCTGCGCTTGCGCTTGATTATCCAAAAGACAAAGTGGAAATCCTTGTCATCAATGATTGTTCAACAGACAGGACAGCAGAGATTGTCAAAGCAGTTATCACAGAGCATAGCAATAGGTCCATCAAGCTGGTCAATAACCCTGTCAACAAAGGCAAAGCAACGTCTATGAACCTTGCCATGAACATGCTCAAAGGAGAGTATTTTGCCTGTCTTGACGCAGATTCCATCGTAGATAAAGATGCACTTAAAAACAGCATGTATACGCACCAGCAAGAAAAGCCTGCAATAGTCACGCCCGTCATGAAAGTAAACAACCCAAAAACGCTGTTGCAGAAATTCCAAAGACTGGAATATGTAACGGCGATGTTCGTCGCAAATCTTGTCGGCTACTTGGATTGCAATTATGTCGCACCAGGGCCTTTTTCCGTCTATAAAACAAAAATCATCAAAGACGTTGGAGGGTTTGACGAAAAAAGCATTGTAGAAGACCAAGAAATAGCCTACAGAGTGCAGGCAAAGCATTATAAAATAAAACAATGCCCGAGAGCATTTGTCAATACCATCACCCCCGAAAATTTTGAAGGGTTCAAGAAGCAAAGGAACCGGTGGTCTAAGGGAACGCTGTTAAACCTGCTGAAGTATAAACGGATGTTTTTAAATAAAAAATACGGCGATTTCGGAGTGTTTCAACTTCCTCTTAATGTACTTTACTTTTTGCTTTCCATGCTCGTCATGACTTCCTTCTTTTATTATATTGTCAGACCTTTTTTCAACGCAATCTATAATCTTTATCTCATCAATTTTGACGTCCTGCCTTATCTGAAAAGCTTCACCTATTCTTTTAATCCTCTTCAGATCGATATCACCAGCACCTTCATCATTTATCTCAGCCTTATCCTTAGCATCATGGTTCTGTATTTAGCAAGCAGGATGGGCAACGAAAGTGTAAAAAAATACGGGCTCGTATCTATCATCCCTTATTTCATTATGTACTTCGTGATTACGAGTTTTATCAATGTCCAAGTATTATGGGAGCTTGCTGTGGGAAGGAAAACGCAAAAATGGTAAGAAAGGTAAAAAGGAAAATCAGCACAGAAAAGTTTGTTCTTGTAGGCATTATTGCACTCATTATTTTTTTGCTGGGCCTCAGTTTAGGCATGATTATCGACAATGAACGCGTGCGCTGGGCAAATATGGAGTATCGCAATCAACAGCTAGACTATGAAAGCATTCAGTTGCAGTATCTTTATCTGCAGGCAACTGATGATAAGAATGAAAGCTGCTCAGCACTCTATACCAGCCTTGAACAGGCCTTGACTGATTTAGGAACTTCACTGGAAGAAGTGCTTGGCTATCAAAAGGATACGACGCTGAATAAGGACGAGTTCCTCAACATTGAGAGACGATACATGATTGACAATTTCAAGTATTGGCTCCTCGTTAAAAAGGCAAAGACAGAATGCTCGGTTGATGCCATAACCGTTCTTTATTTCTATTCTGAAACCAACTGCGAAATTTGTTCAGAACAGGGAATTATTTTAACGCTCTTCAAGAAAAAATACGGGGAAAAGCTTTTGATTTTTCCCATTAATGTAGACTTAGAGAGCCAAGAGCCGTTCATAACCATCATCAGGGAAACCTATGATGTCGAACAATATCCAAGCATCGTTGTTGAAGGAGAAACCTATTCTGGAATTGTTGCCAAAGACCAATTGGCGAACATTTTTTGCAATGAAAACAGCGGATTTTGTGAGTAACATGAACCTGAGCGTTGTCATTCCAACCTACAATGAATCTGAGAACATCAAAAAGCTCATCGCGGAAATTGCAAAAGTTCTCAAGAAGCAGTATGCCATTATCATAGTAGATGATAGCAGCCCTGATGGCACTGCAAAACTCGCAGAAGAGATGAGCAGGAAATTTCCTATCACCGTCATCAAGAGAAAAGGGAAGAAAGGGCTGAGCAGTGCTGTTATAGCAGGCATCAACGGCTCGAAAAGCAATCTTGTTTGCGTCATGGATGCAGATTCGAGCCACCCTCCGGCATTGCTGAAAAAAATGAGAACTGCATTTGAAAACGATTCCTCTTTGGAAATGGCTATTGCCAGCAGGCACGTCTCGGGAGGAGGAGTGAAACAATGGCCTCTGCACCGAAAGCTCACTTCTGCAATAGCCGCAGTCCTCGCCAGGCCGTTGACGGAAATAAAAGACCCGCTTTCCGGATTTTTCATGTTCAAAAAAAGCATTATCAAAAACAAAAAGCTGCATGACCGCGGATTTAAAATACTCTTAGACATTATTGTTAAATCCAACGCAAAACGCATTATAGAAATTCCTTATCTCTTTGAAAACAGAAAAAGAGGAAAAAGCAAGCTTAAAATAAAAGTCTATGGAGAATATCTTGCTCACCTCGGAGCATTGTACCTCTATGCGCTCAAAAAAAAGAGAATGAACCGTGGAAGAACTTAAAAAAATATTTCAAGAAAACAAGGAAATCATCATTATTGTTGCTATTTTTCTCGCCCTCAGAATAGCATCGATGTTCAGATACCATATTCCCATATGGGATGAGGCAGTATACTATGGCATGGGAAAATATCTCTATTCCTTAGGAAGCATGGGGCTGTGGGAAGATATACGGCCTATTGTTCTTCCCTTGATTCTGGGTTTTTTCTGGAAAATAAACATGCCCTGGGCACTTACAGA
Organism: Candidatus Woesearchaeota archaeon; assembly: GCA_003599145.1. Classification (GTDB taxonomy): domain Archaea; phylum Nanobdellota; class Nanobdellia; order Woesearchaeales; family UBA9642; genus SURF-58. The sequence goes on from QZIT01000005.1 coordinate 483,948, forward strand.
GATTGTTCCTGTATTTTTTTCAACAGCAACATTGCTTATGACGTACATCCTCGGAAAAAAACTTTTCAACAAGGATGTTGGCGCACTTGCTGCTTTTTTGCTTGCCATCACACCTATTTTTCACCTCTATACGCCATATTATCTGACAGAAATTCCTGCAACATTCTTTTCTCTTCTTGCACTGTACTGGTTTCTTGAGGCACGATATTTTTTATCAGGGATTGCCGCAGGCGTTGCATTTCTCACCAAGTTTTATGTCGGGCTTATCGTTGTCAGCATAGGATTGCTCATCATCAGCCAAGCATTCCAAAAAACGAAAAAAGCAATCCTGCGAAACATAATGAAAACAGGCCTTCTTTTTTGCCTTGGTTTTTTCATTCTCTTTTTTCTTTTCGGGCTATTTAATTATTTTATGTATCCGAGGGAAAATTTTGCCCATTCTGCATTTCACACGTTCATCATGGCATTTCCCCATCAGGCAAACCCGTTTGAAACTATCGCCATGACCGATACTGCATCAACGCTGTTCAATATTTTTTATTATCCTCTAGAACTTTTTAAAAGCAACTACATCATTCTTGCGGCCATCCCTGCACTATTCTTTCTGCTCAGAAAAAAGCACCTTGAAAAAACACTTCCCGTGCTCCTTCCTTTGCTCATAGGCATTGCCTATTTAAGCGTCATTCCCAATAAACAATTGCGATTTGCAATAATGGTTGTTCCCTTCCTCTGCATGCTCGTCAGTGTTGGAATGCTGCGAATAGTCCAGCAGTTGAAAAAAAGAACCGTGGTGAAGGCAACCGTGGTCATTATTTTTTCAATGCTCATCATGGCAAACCTTATCACCCTGTCAGGGTATTTTTTCTGGAAACCTGCAACACAGCCGCTTGTTGTTCAGGAACTCTACAGCAATCTTCCCCAAGGCACGGTGCTCACTTCAGACCCCGTTTTTTCCGTCTATAACAACAATCGCTTCATTCCCTACTACTATTCTGCCGAAGCTGCAGAAAAGATTTTTCAGGAAGAGCTGAAAAAAACAAGCATCATTATCTACGACGACCGTTCCTTGACCTGCTATGGAGAAGATCCTGCCTGCACAGGCAAGGTAGCCGATGTAAAAGCAATAATAGGACAGCACGTCTTGTTCAAAAAATATGAATATCAAAGCAACACATATTATCTGTATACCGTATGAAAAAAAACAACACCTTAAAGAAAGTTTTCTGGCTTCTGCTCATCTTGCTTTTGCTTTTTATATTGCTGAAAGTGCTCGTAGAGGTGTTCAAATGGTTTAGGGCAGATACCATTCAAATATCGATTCTTGTTTTGCTCATTGTTTTCTTTCTTTGGATGATGGGAAGGGACAGCAAGCTTTAAAAAGAGCAAAGAGGACCGGCTATGATGCTTTCCGTTATTATCCCTGCAAAGAACGAACAGCGCTATTTGCAGAGACTTCTTGAATCCCTCAAACAACAATCACTGCAACCATCTCAAATCATCATCGCAGATGCGCAATCCAAAGATAAAACGATCAGTTTGGCAAAACGCTACGGCTGCGCGATTGTCAAAGGAGGTTTCCCATCTGTAGGAAGGAATCGAGGCGCAAGCATCGCAAAAGGCAAATGGCTGCTCTTTCTCGATGCAGATACCCTGCTCATAAACAAAGGGTTCTTAAAGAACATGATTGCCTATCTGCAAAAAAAAGAGATTGATCTTGCATTATTTGACAATATCCCCGTCTATAAAGAAAATGAGAAAGGATACGCCTCACGTATGATACGAATAGCAGATGCTCTTATTTATTTTTTTCACAACACAGCACAAAAGGTTTTTTCCGCAACGCCTTTTCCTTTTGGAACAGGAACAGGCATCGTGTGCAGCAACGCGCTGTTCAAAAAAACACAGTTTGACGAGCGCATAGAGGCGTTTGAAGATTGTGATTTTATAACCAGAGCGTCCTGGCACGGCAAGCTCAGGGTTATTCCGCGGACGCTCTGCAGCTTGGGAGTTTCAACAAGGAGGTATGACAAAAAAGGAAGGATTTTTTTCCCAGTAAAAATCGCATTCGCAGGATTAATAGGAAGATTCTTAGTGGGCAGAAGCTGCGGCAGAGGCTATTTTAAAAATGCTAAATCTTGATGATATCTCCTATAGTTAAGGCATCTGAAGGCTTTCCCTTAGACTGCTCAAAATCTTCTCTGTAAAGTTCAACGAGCTTTATTTTTAACTGCTTTTCGAATCGCTTTGCAAGCTCCACATTCGGCTTGAACTTTTTTTGCTCAATGTGCTGCATGAGGGATAGCTTTATATTCATTACCTTTGCAAGGTCTTCCTGCTTCAAGCCTAATTGCTCTCGCTTATTCCTGATAAGAATATGATATGTATCAACCACCACCTCTGAAACAGCAGCTGATGGCGCTGGATGCTCAAGCATTGATTTTTCGTTAGCTATTAGCTGTAATTTTTTGACAGCAACTCGCTTCATGACTTTGCCATAGCCTGAACATGCTGAACAAACCTGCATCTCAACTCCTTCAATAAGCGTGCTGTACAAAACGTCCTGTTTCCCGCAGATATCACATTGCATGTTTCCACACCATAACCGTATACGGCAGAGCGCCTGCATCAATAGTTCTTTGGTGAACGCATTTCCATTTATATTTTTTTGCAATTTTTTTCACCATGGCTTCTTTAGTAGTGATGATAGCAATGGATTCCTTCACAATAAAAAAGGCTCCGTGAAAAAAATCGTTGTAAATCTTTTCCACTTTTTTTTCAGAGACGTTATGTGATGCGGCGATAGGCTTGGTGATGATATAATCTACTGCCTCAAATTTAGTATCAAGCCATTCTGCATCTAGTTTTACAAGGGAAAAATCAACTCCCGCAATGATTGCATTTTTCTTTGCAGCTACAAGATACTTTTGGCTGGCGTCAAATGCGTAAATGTTCTGTACTTGTTTAGCTTTAGGAATATTTTTTTTAGGCTTTGCATAAACAGGACTCTCCCGCTGGTACAATGCAGCTTCAATGGGGATGGTTCCCGTATTGCAAAAAGGATCTAGCAAGGTCTTATTTTTTGAAAATCCCGCAACGCGCAGCAATGCATAGGCAATGGTTCCTTTTAAAGAGCTTCCATAGTTGAATAACTTGTAGTCTCTTCTGCTTAAATCCTTGCGAACCGTGTCCAGAGAAACATAGCAGTCATCATGATAGATATAAATATAAAATTGAACATGGGGATGCTTATACTCAACACGAAGAACTTTTTTTGCCAGGCTTTTATGGAGCTCTCCTTCTATATCTACACTTTTAAATCCATGCTCTCCAATGCGCTCACAGGAAACGCAGAACGATTTCTTCAGTATTTTTTTTTGAGTGACTATTATTTTTTCAATTGCCTTTGCTGTTTTTTCTAGCGAGGAAACTTTCGTTTTTCCTAAAAAGACCAATACGCGCTTTGCACTTCTTGCATAGAAAGAAAGCTTTTCGACATCTTTGATTTTTTTTATGGGAAAAACAATCAATGACGGATGTATTTCAGATTTGACGTTGAGCAATTCCTTTACATCCAATGCCGCGATGTCTTCAATGCCCCTATGGGTTATGATGCATCCTTTCATACTTGGAGAGAACTTGCTGTTTATTTAAATGTTTAGGGAATGACATACTTTGAGAGGGAGATAAATGCTTGGGATGCTTTGCAATGAGGATTCATATCGACAACAGGCACTTGCCTCATGATAGATTTAGGTATGCCATTATCTTCAGGAATAACGCCAAGCACAGGGAGCTGCAAGAATTGCTCTATATGTTTCTGGGCTAATTCATAATGGTGGCTATTGACCCTGTTTAACACAACACCCAATACTTCAACACCCAGTGATGCTGTTGTCTGCAATGTTCTATAAGCTTCTGCAACGCTTACTCTATCAGGAGTTGCAACAAGGATGCCCTGCTGACAGTGCTTGAGAATATGCTCTGCATTTCCCGGAGGGCAATCAACAATTATTTTTTCTCCATAACCATACAGAGCAGCAAGCTGTTTTTCGAGTGCTGCAAAAGAAATATTTTTGTTCAGGCTTCCGGTAACCACCTTCATGCCCTGGACGTCATACACTGCCTTGGAAACATGATGATGGCCTAGCATTGCAGTATGGAGGGTCTGTTCTTTATTATGAACTCCCAAATGCAGCCCTATATGGGGATTATGAAGATTTCCGTCAACAAGCAAAATATCATGATGGTCTTTCAGGCAGAACGCTAAGTTAATGGCAGTAACGGTTTTGCCTACACCTCCTTTTCCTGAAACAACTGCTAAAAATTTATTCATGTGGAACCATGGCTTTTATTTTTTCATAAAACTTCAGCTGGTTTTCATAGTACATGGAAATAATATCTATATTGACTATTTCACGTTTGCCATTTATATAGGTTACCATTGTTACATGTCGTCTATATTCATTTTCTGATTTGTATTCTGCTTTCAACAGCTGGCGCAATAAGAAATACAGATCCACATGCTCTTGAATGTCTTTATCTTCATAGAGTTTTTTTACTAAAGCTCCTTGCTCTTTAGGCGTTGAGGGAATCTCGCTGATTTTGTTTTCATCAAGAGCTTTTTTGAGCAGGCATAAAAAGAGAAAGTGATAGGCATCAACCATCCTGTTGATAATGTTGATGATAACATCAACCGTTCGGGTGTACTTCAAACTAACGTAAATCATATGATCAACACGCTTTAGCTCGTCTTTAGCGTCTTCTATACATTGTATCATTTTTCGTCGTTAATGCAGAGAGTTGTTCAAGGAACGCTTTTGACCGCACAATGTAATCTCTGACTTTTACAGGGTCTAGTTTTTTTACATTATACTGATCATCGCTTAAGACAACACTTCCTTTTCTGACAAATTCCATGGCGCTTTGCTTATGCCCATGCATCAGCTCTCGTATCTCCATAATCATGCGAATATCTTTTTCGTTTAAGGAATATTTTCTGACAATTTCCTTCCTGAACATGCTGAACTGCCCTTCCACGGTTTTTCCAAAAGGAGGTATTTGCTTGTAAAGCAATTCATGCTCAAGGACAGAACCAATGCCTGCTTCCAAAGCTTGCAGGACGTTTTCCAGAATAGTGATCAAGAGTTTAGGGTCCTTGACTAACGGATAGGTTGTTATGAGCATGTGATCGGCAATGCCAATTTTCTTTTTAGCCTCCTCTCTCTGCTCCGCATACCGTTCCATCAAAATGGTAAGTCTCAGTGAATATAAAAACTTTTGTTTTTTGTATATATTTTATATGCTTTTTGTAGCATATTTTCAATAAAAAAAAGAAGCATTAGCTCAAACTCAAAATAGCCTCAGCCAAATCTCCTTTTGCATTTTCAATGGCTTTTTTTGCCTCTTCCTTTGTGCAAGTGGTCTGTTCCATGACCATTTCAATGTCTTCTTCGCTGATTTCTGGCATGGTGTCTAACGAACGTTCGTGGTCATTGCCAATAACCTGATAGGTCTGTTGGCCCATCATATTCACTTTAGAAACCTGTGGATTATCTATAATAATCTCTCTTGTTTTGCATTTGATAATGACCTGCAAGGCATCATCAATTTCAGCCTGCTGAATACCCATGCGCTTCATCATCTGCTGCATCTGTCTTGGATTAATACCGTTCATGCCAACCAGCTATTTCCCCATGCGCTGAGCACAAGGACAAGAATAATGACCACAATAATCAAGACAATGACCACTTCTGGCTTGATAGAAATCTTGCTTTTATAGTCATCAAAGTATCGGGTAATTCCTGCTGTCGATGCAGGCATATTGACTTTATTGTCTCTTGACATGTTTTTAGGAATAGGGGTTTATTTAAAAAGTTTATTTATAGCATAATTATTTTCCATATAGAAATTAAATACTATGCAACACCAGCATAGTCTGCGTTTTGTCAACACCATCAACATTTCTCAATTTCTTAATAATAAAGTCATTAAGCTCTTCAACGTCTTTTGTTCTTAATGTTATTAAAATATCAGTGCCTCCTGTTACAATGTAAACTGTTTCTGCTCCCAATTTCTTTATGCTTTTGGCTATATCTTCCTGCTGAATTTTTTTCCCTCCAGGCAAAAGATAATTGACGCTGATAAGAATAACTGCCAGAATTCCTTTTCCTAATTTCTGATGATTGAGTGCAATAGTGTACTGCTGAATAATGCCCTCTTTCTCAAGCTTTTTTATTCTATTATGGATTGTGGTGATAGGAATATTCAGTTTTTTTGCTATTTTTTGCGTTGTGAGTTTGCTATTTTGCCGTAAAACTTCCAGAATGCGCTTGTCTTTATCATCAATATGCATAAAATGGAAAAATATTCCATTTTTTAAATATTTTTCGGTATTTTCAGAATAATTTTCCTTTTTTTCAAGAATATATTTTAATAAAAGTGTAATTTCACAGTAGTAAATTCCTTTTATAACGAAAGGAGGAGGCAAACAAAATGAAATATGACATTAGAGACATTGGAACAAGAATAGGCGAGGACTTTTTCAAAGAAGGTCAAAAGTTCGTGCTGAGTTTAGAGGGAGATTGTTTAGTGTACGTTGCAGGAGATACTGAACATATGGAACCTTTGCACCAGGTCATTGCAGAAACTGCAGGGCTTACGCAAGTGCTTGGAGGGGGTCATCTGTGGGTGAAACAACAAGAACTGATTTTTTTTGACCGTTCAGGAACCTATGGGGGAGTTCCTCCTGAAGTAATGCGAAGTCTTGCACAACCCTTGCTTGAAAAATACAGGACGCTGAAAGAGGACATAGCAACTGTAGCAGTGTTTACTCAAGCAGACAGAGAAACATACCAAAAATGGCAAAGCGTATTGAAAAAGTTGCCATTTGAAACAGGGTGAGACTATGGACTTCAAAACAACAAAAAAACCAAAGCACCCTTTCCTGTATGTAGCAGGAAGACCATATGCGCCTTTGCAACAGGAACGTCCACTGGGCTCAGAAGCATTGACAGAAGAAAGAGGAGACAGAATAATCGCATTAAAGGGCAGAACGCTTGATGTTATTGCAGATTATGGACTGGAAAGTCTTATTGTTGCATCAGCAAAGGCAACATTGACAGACTATGCCAAAATTCCTTTTGATGGAACAGGTTGCGGATTATCTTTTGAAGTTTTTGACTGGGTATATCGGTTTCATCTCGATACTGTTCCGGAGTTTATGGAAAAATTGTATGCTTGCAGAGACCAATATATCAAAAGCGATCAGGGATTTGATCAGGCAATGGCGCATTGGGGAACAGAACGATGGAGCGGTTTGTATCTGCGTTTGCAACATGAACAAGAACTGCTGTTGTCAACAAAAATAGATGTATTTGCACCAAAGCAGGAACCCATCAGTATTGTTGCAGGAATATACAGTCATAAACCTGAATTGTTAAGAAAGCTTCATAAGATAATGAGATAAGTGCAGGGCAGCTATAAGCCACCTTTGGTAAACCCCCATTCATGGAAGGGTTTTCTTAACATTCAACTAAGCCCTTTCGGTTGCACCAGTCAGGACTCACCGTTTCATCCATTCCTTGACAGACGTCAAAGGGTAACTCATCCCTGTCGCCAGAGACTTCGCCATTATCATTCCCTTGTCAAGGTGGTATCGTTTCTGCGTGGTTGCCCTCCCTTACAGGAGCTCTTTCGAGTGACGCTTTCCCCTTGCGGTTCGGTGGGTGGACTTTCCTGAGCATACGCCCAACGTTAAGCACTGCCCTGCAGAGATAAGGAATGATTGACTGTTTTTAAAGGTTATGCAAAAGTTTAAAAAGCTCAAAAAGGTTCTGCAGAAGTATGGCTGAAACACGCTCAGGCATTGAAACGCTCATTACTCCATTGCCAGAAGATAGAACATCGCCGGGTTACATATCTGATCTTGATAATGGAATAAATCTTATCATCAGCGCTTATGATCTTTTTGCAGAAGAAAAGCATCAATATCTTGCAAATCTGCAAAGGCACATGGAAGCATTTTTCAAGAAAATGAAATTAGACGTTACGATAACGCCAGAAAAAGGATTTAGAAAAGATGGACTATCTGTAAGATACTTTGGAGTTGATTCTGTAAGCAAGGATAAAGAAGCAATAGGAGCAATAAAGGAAGCAGCATGGAGCTTCAGAGTGCTCTATGATACGCAAATGCTTATGTTTGAAAGAACGTATCTTGAGCTTGAAAGAAGCAGGGATGCCTTTGTTGATGCTGCTCTTGATGCTACGGTTATAGCTCCTATGACAACAGAGCTTGCTTATCCTGAAAGTGTTCATATTTTTGTCGTTCAAGGCTCTAACGTATATGAAGGACACAGGAATCATACTTCAAATGAAGATGTTATGACTTTCACGAGGAGCACAAATGTAACGCCTGAAGACTTCAGAGAAATAGGTACAGTGACTCTCCAAGCACACTTTCCAGAGAGCAACATTTACCTTGTCCACAGCCTTTCTGATGCTATCCCAATAGATATGGTTACGCAATATGCAATAGGCAAAATTGAAGAGAAAAGACAAGAGCTTATTAAAGCAGAAATGGTAAGAGAAGTAAGCCCCTTCCAAAAAATTCAAGGAACAATAAACAGAGCTACTTTTTAAGAACGTTTAACAATTCTTCAGGTTTATCAACAATAAAATCAGGTTTTTCTGTCCTTAATTCTTTTTTTGTTAAAAATCCCCAAGTTACCGCAATCGTTTTTACTCCTGCTGCTTTTCCTGCAATAATGTCTGTATAGAAATCTCCAATGTAGCAGGTTTCGGAAGGTTTTGTTTGCAATACACTCATGCACTTGAATAAGCATTCAGGATTTGGCTTTAGATTTTTTACATCGTCATGTGCAACAACAATTTCAAAACAATCTTGCAATCCTTCTTCTGCTAATTTTTTTAGAATAAATGGATGAGATCCTGAAGATGCTATGGCCAATTTAAATCCTGAATTATGCAATTGCTTGATGACAGAAACAACGTCAGGAAAAAAATCAATCTTTCCAGAATTCATAAACTCGTGATAATACTTGCTTATTTTTGGTCTATCCTCTGGCCATGTAAATCCTGATAGTTCGTAAATCTGATAAAACGGCTCTCTGAAATTTTTTTTCAATTCTTCTGCAGTCTTATAAGGATAGTGCTTTCCATTGTTTTTTGAAATAAATTGATACATTTCGTGAAAAAATCTTGGAGAATCGACAATGACTCCATCCCAGTCAAAAATAACTGCCTTCATGCTAGAGCGATTGTTAAAAGCTATTTATAGTTTTGGATTAACTTCAACTCAACTCAAAATCATCATCAACTATTTAAATAAAAAGACATTACAAACAGTATGGCAGAAGAATCATTCATGCTTGTTTCTCTGGAAGAAAGCAAGGCTAAGCAATTAGCGCAGGTTATCAGCAATGACACCTCAAGAAAAATTCTTGATTTTTTGGCAAAAAAAGAGGCATCAGAAACAGAAATAAGCAAAGCATTGAATGTTCCGTTGTCAACCATTCATTACAATCTTCAGCAGTTGCAAACAGCAAACCTTGTCAAAGTAGAAGAATTTCACTATAGCAAAAAAGGAAAGGAGATAAACCACTACAAGTTGAGCAATAAGCTCATCATTATTGCACCAAAAGAAACGTTTGGTTTGAGGGAAGCTTTAAAAAAAATACTTCCTATAACCATTCTGACGCTTGGAGCTGCAGCAATCATTCACGTTGTACAGCAAGCAAAACCAGTCATGTTTGCAGCAAAGGCAGATTTTGCAGCGGAAAATACTCTTGCAATGGTTCAAGCTGCTCCTGAAGCAGGATTGCCTTTTAGCCTTTGGTTTTTATTTGGAGCGTTGTTTGTGATTGCCCTGTATTTGTTATTTGCATTAATTAAGCCAAAACAATAACTTTAAAAATCCAGTATGTATAAATAAGCCTATGGCTCATACCGTATTCAAGGTCAATAACATTACCAAAGTTTTTGGCAAGCACGTTGTTCTGAAGGATTTGACGTTTGATATTAACGCAGGAGAAATCTTTGGCATTATAGGAACAAGCGGAAGCGGAAAGACTACGCTATTAAACACAATCATAGGCTTTTTAAGGCCTGAAATAGGAAATATCCTATTCAGGGAAGAGCATCTGTTAAACTTTAAAGATGAAGATGCCTTTGTCTCTGTCAGCGAAAAGCCCTTTGACTTAAAGCGCATCATTGGTTTTGCTGCTCAAACGCCTTCGTTTTATGGAGAGCTAACTGCCTTAGAAAATCTAGAATATTTTGGAACCCTTCACGGTTTATCGTACGATGCATTAAGAACAAATATCAACACGCTATTAAAACTCATGGAATTAGAGGAATTCAAAAATACCAAATCAAAAAATCTTTCAGGAGGCATGGCCCGACGTTTGGATATTGCCTGTGCATTAGTCCATGATCCTAAAGTGCTCATTCTCGATGAACCAACAGCAGATTTAGACCCTATTCTAAGAAACCACATTTGGAAGTTGATTCAGAAAATCAACAATAAAGGGACAACAATCATTCTGTCAAGCCATTTATTGAATGAAATAGAATTGCTTTGCCACAGAATCGCAATTTTACATGAAGGAACCATTATCGATATTGGAACCATGGAAGAAATCAAGAACAAATTTTCCAAAAATGAAGAAATCCACATTGAAACCTATCCTGGAAATTACAAAGAGCTTGCAAAGCTTGCTGATGCAGACATTGCAAGAATTGAAAACAAAGGCCATGAACTGGTCATTTACACGAAAAAACCGTCAAAAGTACTGAAACTCATGCTTAGCAAGATAGAAACTATGAATGAAAAAATTATTGATTTAAAAGTCAACAAACCTTCGCTAGATGATGTTTTCATGTCATTGGCAAAGAAAAAGGAGGAAAAATGAAACTCCTAGGCATATTAAAAAAGAACTTCAAACTGTTATTGCGCTCCAAAATGACTGCATTGGTGGTCATTTTAGGGCCTTTGCTCATCATTCTTTTAGTGGGATTTGCGTTTAACAACAGCAGCACGTCAACCTTCACTATAGGGGTTTACGAAAACCATTCAACAGAGCTTTCTGCTTCGTTTATCGCCCAACTGCACAATGGCAGCTTTGAAGTTATCAATTATACGAATGAACAAGAATGTTTGCAAAGCATCAAGCAGGGCATAACGCAGGCCTGTTTAGTATTTCCGGAAAATTTCGTCATTGAAGAAGGAACAACAAAAGAAATGAAAGTGTATGCAGATTACTCTAGAACAAATTTTGTTTTTTATCTTGTTGAAACTGTCTCAAGCAATTTAAACATTAAAAAAACAGAATTAAGCGTTGACCTTACCAATCAAATTCTTAATGCACTGAATGCTGCAAAAACAACAAACCAGCAGGCTATCGAAAAACTCAACCAGCTGAAAGGCGATGCAGAGTCAACGAGGGTTTCTCTTGACCAGATTTCGAAAAATCTCAACGCGTTGAACTTTGAATCTGAAAATGTCGACCTTTCTGCACTTGAAGCAAGTATTAAACAAATTAATACAAGTGTAAAGTCACTCTATGAAGGAGGATTGAGCACTATGGCAGAGGGTATCGATGCATTGCAGGTTGCCATTGATACAGGAAGTTACCCCAATTCCTCGGTAGAAGACCAAATTGAAGATGCCCATCAATTGCTTTCGAACCACTCAAGCTATACGAATAAGTACAATGACACCTTAGAAACCATCAGCAACACGCTGTTGAGCATTAACAGCACCACAAAAAAAGTAGCAGAATTACAAACAAAACTCGAAAACGCAAAATCGTTCAAAACAAGTGCATCAACATCCTTCACAACCATACTCGCAAACTTAAACACCATGAAAACTGCATTAGAAGAGCAGAAGAATGCACTGCAGACCGTCAATGACAACATAGAAAATATACGGGTAAAATCTGCAGAAAGCATTGTAAGCCCTATAACAACAAACGTAGAACCTGTGGTTACTGAAACCACCAGCATCAATTACATGTTTCCTTATTTAATCATGCTTATTGTCATGTTCATCAGCATTCTGCTTTCAAGCACGCTTATTATTATGGAAAAAAAGTCAGAAGCGTATTTCAGAAATTTCACAACGCCAACAAGCGACATTCTCTTTATTTTTGCGACGTATTTAACGAATATCATCGTCATGATTGTGCAACTTACCGTGCTTTTATCATTGGCATATTTCGGATTGCAGGTGCCTGTCTTAAACAACATATGGCTGGTGCTTTTGATGCTTTTCATAGGCATGACCCTTTTTACCGTTATCGGGATGGGTATAGGGTATTGGTTTTCATCGCAGGAAGCAGCAATTATGCTTTCCATGTCTGTTGCAAGCATTCTGCTGCTGATATCCAATTTCATACTTCCTCTAGAAACCATGCCTGCATATATACAAACTATTGCATCCTACAATCCGTATGTGATGCTCTCTGAATTGCTCAGACAGCTCATCATTTTCAACGTCATTCCCCATGCAATCTATGAGCCTATAGGGCTACTTGCCGGCGCTGCCATCGTTATTTTCATGCTTATCCTGGCGATTCAAAAAATATCCAAAATGAAATATTTCAAGAGGCTGCCTCATACTGAAAAGCAGAAAAACGAGAAGAAAAAAGTAGCCCACAAATCGTTTAAGCTGTACGAAAAATCAATCGAAAGCGAATTCGACTTGCTCAAGGAATTAAAAGCGATGGATGATGCAACGTTTGAAACGTATGTCAATAAAGACAAGAACGATTTTTACAACTGGGCAAAATACATCCTGAAAGACAAAAAACTCGCTGGCAAATTAAAAACAAAATCTCGAAAAGAAATGGTTGCAAACATGGAAAAATGAACAAGGGAGTTGTTTATTTAAAATTTGGATTGTTCAGCATTATCGGAATACTGGGCATGTTCCTGCTTAAAGATAAGGCCTTATGGAATTTGTCCCTGCTCATTTTTATTCTCTCAACACTCATCTATACCATCGCATGGATAACTCCCTCGCGCGAAAGGGCAACACTACCATGATTATCGCTATTTCTGGAACTCCAGGAACAGGAAAAACAGCTTTGGGAAAAAAACTGGCTCTTTTTTTTGGGCTGAAACATGTTAATTTAAATAAAAACATAAAGCAAAAAAAAATCTATGACCGTTATGATGAAAAAAGAAAGTGCTATGTTGTAGATACAGACAAGCTCAATAAGCATCTCATCGCCTTGATTGAAGCATATAAGAAAAAAACAGCAAAAAAAATAGAAAGCATAGAAAAAAACAGAGAGCGTTACGCTGCATTAGTGCATAAACTTATAGAGAAACAAAAAAAGGAAAAAATAAGACAGAAACTCAAAAAACTCGAGACCCTTCTTGTATATCATGAGCTTTCTGAAAAAATGCTTAAGGAGATCATTCAAGACTATCTCGACGGACAAAAAGTAAAAAAACATCCATCGCTAAGGCATTTGCACGGCCTGATTCTTGATTCGCATTTAAGCCACCACCTTCCCAAAAGATATGTTGATTTATGCATTATAACGAAGTGCCATACTGATGAACTCCACCAGCGTTTGAAAAAAAGAAGATACAGCAAAGAAAAAATAATGGAAAATGTTCAGGCGGAAATTTTTGATGTTTGCCTTGAAGAAGCCAAAAAGAATAAGCACACGATTCTTATACAGGATACGAGCAAAGATTTATAAAATCAAATTTATTCTCTCCAAACATGGATTTAGAAAAGATTATAGCAAACGGCATCGAAGTAACCGTAAGCAACGGACAGATCGTCAGCATGCGCAAATCAGGCTTTGAATATATGCACGGCGGAGGAAAGCCGGATGAGAGCAAAACAGACGGCGACAGAAAAGGATGGCAGAATTCTGAAATAGTCATGTTTCCTGTTATTGGAGCACTCCAGCGCTATGCGCTTTTAGTCGACCACCAAGTATGCCTTATGGACCAGCATGGCGTTGCAAGAAACATACCGTTTGTGGTAAAAGAAAAAGAGGCTCATAAGATAACGCTTCTACAATCTCACGATGGAATAACTCCTATTGAGAATCAGAAATATGCACAAAGCACAGACAACCCGCAACAATTAGCGTGGCCCTTTGCGTACACTTTAGAAAAGAGCGTCAGCATTCTAACGAGGCATGACGTTACCGTCACCTTTACGCTTACCAATGCATCAGAAAGAGCAATGCCTTATGAATTCGGATGGCACCCTGCGTTCAGATGTATGGGTCCTGCAGAGAAAGGCGTATTTGAGTATCACGGAACAAAGAAGCCTCTAACAAAAAGAACTCAAGAAGACGAGGGTTTGCTGCCCTCTGGCGGAATGTCTCTATTAAGCACAGACAAGGTGACCTATAGCAATCAAGACACACTCAGAGGGGTAACGCTCACTTCAGAAGGATTTACAGACATAACGTTATGGTGTCCTGCAGCAGAAAGCGGCATGTTCTGCATCGAACCCGTAACCAGACATGAACACAGACTTCAGGATGAAAACTATTTTCATGACGGCCATCAGTTACTGCTGCCTAAACAATCTGCAACGTACAGGGCAAACATCCGCCTTCATTACTGATTTATAAGCGTTATGAATTTTCTCTATATACTGTAAGTAAACAACGTATTTAAAAGCAGATGCGAAGAAAATAACATGTGTGGCATTTTTGGCTATTTGGGAAATAAGCAGGCTTCAGAGATTATTTTTCAAGGACTGCAAAGACTTGAATACAGAGGCTATGACAGCGCAGGAATTGCAGTCAAAAACGGAACAGGGATTGCTCTAGAAAAGAAAAAGGGAAGAATTCACAATTTACAGGAGTTATCAAAAAACCTTAAAGGAACTCTAGGCATAGGTCATACTCGCTGGGCAACGCACGGAGAGCCCAATGACGTCAATGCCCATCCTCATCACAGCACTGATAAAAAAATAATGATTGTGCATAATGGCATTATCGAGAATTTTTCTGCATTGAAAGAATTTTTAAACTGCAGTTGCATTTCTGCGACAGACAGCGAGGTGCTTGCTCATCTAATCCAGCATCATTATAAGGGCAATTTGCTTGAGGCAGTCCGTTTAAGCTTGTTGCAGGTAGAAGGAACCTATGGATTAGCCGTCATGCATCAACATCACGACGAAATTATTATTGCCCGAAATGGGAGCCCTTTAGTTGTTGGATTAGGCAAAAATGAGTACATCATTTCTTCCGATCTTGCCGCAATAGCTCCCCATACAAAAAAATATTTTTGCCTTGATGACAAACAGATAGGAAAGCTCACACCATCAGGATATGAAGTAAAAGACCTTGAAAATAGCGCAATTACCAAAGAATTAGAAAGGATAACCTGGGATGTCAAAAGCATAGAAAAAAAAGGGTTTAGCCATTTCATGTTAAAAGAAATATTTGAACAGCCAGCGTCATTAAAAAACTGTTTTCGGGGAAGAATAACCAACGATGAAATAAAAGTAACGCTGAATCTTGATGATGCATTCATAAAAAGCATCAACAGAATAATTCTTGTTGGCTGCGGCACGTCATGGCATTCCGCATTAGTTGCAGAGTACGCTATGGAAAAAACGCTCAACATTCCTGTTGAAGTAGAATACGCATCTGAATTCAGATACAGGAATCCCATCTTACATGAAAATGATTTGGTTGTGGTTATCAGTCAGAGCGGAGAAACTGCCGATACGTTAGCTGCCCTAAAAGAAGCAAAAAAGCACTGCAAAACCATAGGCATTATCAATGTTGTAGGAAGCACGATTGCAAGAGAAGCAGGTTCTGGAATCTATATTCACGCAGGACCTGAAATCGGCGTTGCCAGCACCAAAGCATTTACAGGGCAGATATTAGGATTGCTCCTCTTAGCATTATATATTGATGAAAAAAGAGAAAAAACTGCAAACCTTAAAACCATAAAAGATGCATTAGACAACCTTGAAGAGCATATAAAAGCTATTTTGGAAAAAAATGAGGATATTAAAAAAATTGCAGAAGCCTATTATAACAGCACCAACTTTTTATTTTTAGGAAGAGGCTCTAATTTTCCTGTTGCCTTAGAAGGTGCCTTAAAGCTCAAGGAAATTAGCTATATCCACGCAGAAGGCTATCCTGCAGCGGAAATGAAGCACGGACCTATTGCGCTCATTGATGAACATATGCCAGTCGTGTTTATCGCAAATCAAAACGGATTGCATGACAAAATAATCAGCAACATGGAAGAAGTTTATGCAAGAAAAGGAAGCATTATTGCCCTTACGACAGATGACAGAGAACTAAAAAAATACACAAAGCATATCATCACGGTTCCTGAAACCATAGATCTGCTCCAGCCTATTCTGAATAGTATTCCCTTGCAGTTATTAGCGTATCATATCGCTGTTTTAAAAAATCTTGACCCTGACAAGCCAAGAAATCTTGCAAAATCAGTAACTGTAGAATAGTTTTAAAGGTGATTGAAATTTAGAATACCTTTATATATGAGTTTTTCTTACCAACTATATGGAATTCAAAAAAGTACTGGTCACCATCGCCATAGCAGTACTGTTTACGTTATTTGTCATCACGCTTGTTCATGCTCTTTATAAAAATCCGAAGTATGAAGATTTTTGCAATAATCCGTATTCGTATCCTCTAAAAATAGCTCCAGAAGATCAATGCCCTAACATCAGCTTTCCTCAGAATGAAACAGCGCAGTGCACTGCACAGCGTGGCTATCTGGAAGCACGTTATGACGCAGACGGTTGTGTAAGCAGTTATGAATGCAACACCTGCCAAAATCTCTATGAAAACGCAAGAGCTGAATTTTTCCTGTATATTTTTATCTATGCAGCAATCTTTGGCATAGCAGGCATCATTTTCGGATTGTATTATAAAGGAAGCGACTGGTTATCTTCAGGATTTTTATTCGGCGGTTTAATAACATTATTTACAGGGACTATAATCTACTTCAGCGAATTAAATAGATTAGCAAAGCCTATAGTTATGGTCATAGAACTTGCCATTGTTATTTTTGTTGCCCTGAAGAAATTTGGAGACAACGGAACAGCAAAGAATGTAGAAAGGATGAAGAAAGGCAAATAAAAAATTTCGTTCTCGCAGTATTCTTTTATTATTCTTTGATAAGCGCGCTCATCGCCCTGACTGCCCTTAAAGGATCATTGAAATTGACAATGCCATTCTTTTCCAATAAAGCAACAGCATCTTTTGAGTGTTCTCCTCCCATAAAACAGCAGATTATCGGTTTTTGTTTTCCTTTATGCCTTTGCTTTGCATCAAAAATAACTTTTGCATTTTCATAAGGGTTGGTCATCACTTGTATGGTTTGCATGATGATGATGCCTGAAACATAGCTTTCATTGATTAAAACATCAATTGCTGCTTTATACGTTTCTGCAACTGCATCGCCGACTAAATCAAGAGGATTATGTTTTGAATAAGACTTGCTCATTTTTCCTGTATTTTCAAGTTTCTGCAACGTGCTGTCCTTTAGCTCCACAAGATGAAGGCCGTATTTTTCGCAGTAATCCGTAGCCAACACTCCAGGACCTCCTGCATTCGTGATGATCGCTATATTATTGTTGCATGTTGGTTCTTTAGCAAGTGTTTTTGCAATATCAAACATTTCTTCCATGCTTTCTGCAAGAATGACGCCTGCTTGTTTCATTGCTGTTTTATAGATTTCTGCACTGCCTGCTAAACTTCCTGTATGAGAACTTGCCGCTTTTGCTCCTGCATTCGACAATCCTGCCTTTAATGCAATGATTGGTTTTTTGCATTTCTTCGCAGCATCTATAAATTTCCTTCCGTCTTTTAATCCTTCAATGTACAGCGTTAGAACTTTTGTCTGTTTGTCATTGCTTAAGTACTCTAGAAAATCATGAAACTGCAATCCCGCCATGTTTCCTAAAGAGACTATTTTGCTGAATCCAAAATTTTCTGCATTTGCCCAGTCAATAATGCTGTCAACTAAAGCGCCTGACTGACTGATAAAGGCAACGTCTCCTTGGGGAGTTAACGAAGGTGCAAAACTTGCATTGAGATGGTTATGCGCATTTAACAATCCTAAGCAATTAGGTCCAAGCAATAAAATATTTGTCTCTTTTGCAGTGTTTACCAGCTCTTGCTCAAGATTTTTTTCTCCAACTTCAGAAAATCCTGCAGAAATAACAACAGCTGCATTTACTTTTCCCTTGCACTGTTTAAGAATTTCAGGCACTGTTTTTGCAGGCGTGGCAATAACTGCCAAATCTATTTTTTCTTTTATTTCAGAGAGAGATTTATAACAGCGAATGCCTTCGATGCTTTCTGTATTTGGGTTAACTAAAAATAGTTTTCCATCAAAAGGAATGTCTGCTGCTGTTTTGTATTTTGGATTGCCGGTTAAGTTTTTCACTAAACCATTTCCAACAGTATTCTCTTTAGCTGAAGCTCCAATAATAACAACTGATTTTGGTTCAAATAATGCTTTCATAGGTTCACGTTATAAATCTAAAGTCGACCGCTATTGCTTTTTTATCATCTGCTATAACGGGATTTAAATCAATTTCCTGAATTGTATTATTTTTAACCATGATGTCAGAAATGCTGGCTAAAATTGCTGCAACAGCATCGATATTCAACGGTTTTTTTCCTCGCACTCCATAAAATATTTTTTTTGCCTTGAGCTCGTCTATCATTGCTTTAGCATCTGTTTTCGTAAGAGGAGCAACTCTGAAGGAAACATCTTTCAATACTTCAACAAAGATGCCTCCTAAACCAAGCAAAACAACTGGTCCAAATGTCGGATCTCTTTTTGCTCCAACAATAAGTTCTGTTCCTTCTGCCATTTCCTGCACTAAAATGCCTTCCACTTTTGCAGCAGGAAACTTCTTCTGCAAGGTTAAAGTCATTGTTTCATAGGCATTCCTTAAATCGCCTATGTTTGCAATCCCTATAACAACTCCACCTGCATCTGATTTATGAATAATATCCTGAGAAATAACCTTCATAGCTAGAGGAAATTTTGCCTTTTTTGCAAACGTTAACGCATCATCTAACGTTGCACACAATTGCTGATTGCAGTAGGGAATACGATATTTCTGTAACAGCACGCTCACCTCAGAGAAAGACAAAAGCCCCATAGAAAAAAATGATGTTTTATACTATATATAGTTTTCGAAAAGCAAGTGAAACTAACACATTTTGTCCATTGCTTTTTGAATATCGACAAAAGAAATATCATGCTGGCTTAATGGCTTTTTTGCAATTTGAGGATATTTTTCTTCAAAAGTCTTTCTTTCTTCTTTATAGATAATGCCTATAGGAATTTTTTCTCCCCATTCGAGGGCTTTTTCAAACGCCTTTGTCTTATTCTTAAAATCATGCCCTTCTTTCTGCAGGTCATAAATCCTCTGCCTAAAAAAGTCATAAGTGTTATGATGGTTAAAAGTAACACAAGGCTGCGCGATATCAATTAATGCAAATCCTTTATGCTGTATTGCCTGCTTTATTAAATCAGTTAAATGTGGAACATTCCCTGCAAATCCTCTAGCAACAAACGTTGCACCATTGGCAACAGCAATAGCTAACGCCTGTATAGGCCTTTCGATAACTCCATGAGGATACACTTTATTTTTATCTCCTTCTTCTGTTGATGGCGATGCCTGCCCCGTAGTTAATGCATAAATTTGATTGTTGTGAACAAGATAGGTGATGTCAATATTTCTTCTCATGGCATGCAAAAAGTGATTTCCTCCCTCTCCATAGCCATCACCGTCTCCTCCTGCAACAACGACGTTGAGTTTATTATTTGCAAGTTTTGCTCCTATGGCTACAGGCAATGCCCTTCCATGCAAACTGTTAAACCCATATACTTTAACCCAATAAGGAATTTTGCTGCTGCAGCCTATACCTGAAACCAAAAGCAAGTTATGCTGTTCAATATTTAATTCTGCTATTGCCTGTTGTAAAGAAAGCAGAATACCAAAATCTCCGCAGCCAGGACACCAATTAGGCGTTGCAAGGTTTAAAAATTTGATATTCGTCATTTTTTCAAAATACTCCTCACTTTATCGTGAATTTCTTCCGGATAAATAGGCCTGCCGTCATACTTATATAAGGTATTTTCAAAGACAAATCCTGTTTTTTCCCTGATAACATCTGCAAGCTGTCCGTTTTTTGTTGCTTCAATAATCAAAGTTTTCTTGGCTTTTTTCAAAATAGCTAAAACAGCTTCATCGGGAAATGGACTGAAATAAATAATCTGCAAATAATTGACTTTTATGCCTGCATTCCTTAGCCATTTCATGGAATCAAGAATTGCTCCTCTCGTTGAACCCCAGCTTACCAACGTAATCTCTGCATCTGCATCTCCTTCCAAAGCAGGAAGGGGAATTTCTTTTTTGCAGTTTTCAAGCTTTCTAAAACGCTTGTCCATCATTTTTATTCTGTTATCGATATGTTCATCATACAATCCATACTCTGTATGCTCGTCGCTTGTTGCTATAAACAGTCCATTAGGCATTCCAGGAACTGAACGAGGAGAGACTCCTGAATCTGTAAATTTGAATCTGAGATAATTTCCTTTGTTTAACTCATCTTGGCTTGCAAAGCCATAGCGTATATTTTTCAGAGTGTTATCAAAAAAGTTCAGGCTTTTCTTGCTTTCACAAATATTTTTATCAGTAATAAGCAAAACAGGGTTTTGATATTTTTCTGCAAGCTCAAAAGCATGCCTTGTGAGATAATAAGACTGCTCAATGTCTCCTGGAGCGAGAACTATTCTAGGAAATTCTCCATGACCTGTATTCAAAACGAATTTTAAATCTCCCTGTTCATTCCACGTTGGCATTCCTGTGCTTGGGCCTCCTCTCATGCCTTCAATAACAACCAAAGGAGTTTCTGTAATGCCTGCCATGCCTATTGCTTCTGTCATTAAGCAATAGCCTCCTCCTGAAGTTGCCGTCATGGCTCTTACACCCATATGCGATGCTCCTATGGCCATATTGATGCCAGAAAGTTCATCTTCAGGTTCTTTGACAATGATGCCATACTCTTCATCATAGCCTGCTAAAAATGTCAAGATGTTTGAAATAGGAGTCATTGGATAAATAACTACAAATTTTACTCCTGCTTTGATAGCTCCCAATCCTATTGCTTCGTTTCCTGTAAGCACCATCTTTTTTTCGTCGCTGATTTTTTCCATTTTCCAGGGAAAGTCAAAAATATTGTAATTGCTTTTTACATAATCATACCCTGCTTTTGCCGCCTTGACATCTTCAAGGGCTATATCTTTTCCTTTTTCTCCAAAGGCATCCCTGATGGTTTTTTCAACAATATTCCAGTCATGATTTAACAATCCAAAGCTTGCTCCCAATGCAACGCTATTTCGCATGACCATTAAACCGCCAATTTCTTTTTCTAATTTTAAAAGAGGAACATGATATAATTTCAGATCGTTTCTTCCCAAATCGCTTAAGTTTATCTGCTCACCATCAAAAATAATACCCCCATTAGGTGTTAATTCATGCTTGTGCAAATCGACAGTTTCTTTATTTAAGGCAACGAGAAGATTGATAGGCCTTATAGGGCTATTGATGTCTTCATCTTCAACTCTTACCTGATAGGCATTATGGCCTCCGCGGATTAAAGAAGGATATTCAATGTAGTCATACGTGTATAATCCAATTCTTGTGCATGCCTTTGAAAAAATCAGACCAGTAGTCATGATACCATAGCCTGCTTCTCCACCTAACTTCCAAGAAAACTTATTCTTTTCCATACTCACCCCTTTGCTCTAAAGGAGTTGCTGATGTTTATATAGTTTTCTATTGCCTAAAAAGGAAAAACTATATATTGCGTAAAGGAAATGGAGGAGTATGGTTGTTGAAAACATCTTGATAAAGTTTTTTGTCATACTCACTGTTTTATTTTTCATTCCAAAACTCATCACTAAATACACCAAAATATCCCCTATTTTAATAGAAGTCATCCTTGGAATACTCTTAGGCATAGCGCTTCCGAGCATTTTTTTCCTTGATGACATGCTCCAGATTTTAGGAACATTGGGAATCATTACGCTTTTCGTTTTCGCAGGAATGGAAGTTAACCCTTCGTTCATTTTCTCCAGAAAGAGAGTTTTTATAGAAAATATTTTCATCTTTATTGTCCTTCTGGCAATTGTTGGAGTTTCGGCAACGCTCGTGTTTAGAATTCCCGTGCAAGTAGGACTGCTCACAGGCCTCGCGCTTATCACACCATCTGCAAGCTTTATCATCGCATCTTCAAAGGGATTTGGAGAGCAAGAAAAAAAATGGATAGAATCAAAAGCAATCACAGGAGAAGTTGCAGCTCTGTTCATCATGATTATTCTGCTCAAATGGGGCGAGTGGATTGAACTGCTCACCACTTTTGCGGCAATCATGGTTCTGGTCGTTCTCATGCCTTTGTTGCTCAAGCTCCTTTACAGAAAAATATTCAGCAAACTCATAGAAACAGAATTTTCGTTTATCTTTGTCATCGCCATCATCTCCGCGTTCATTACTGAATTTTTTGGAGTGCATTTCTTAATAGGTGCATTTATTGCAGGAATTGTTGCCAAGCGGTTTATTTCAGAAGTGGTTGCAAGTCCTGAATATGCAAAAATCAGAAAGACCCACGGGAAACAAATCATAACAGGCTTTAACTTTTTTGCAATCGTTTTTACGCCGTTCTATTTTTTCACTATCGGATTGAAATTAACACCAGACATCTTTACTGTCACGAATGTCTTGATCGCTCTGGCTTTAGTAGTGGTTATCACTCTTATACGCACGGCATTCATGACCGCTCACAGAATGACGAGAGTGAAAGAGTCATTTCTCAAAGCTACAAAAGTCAGCATTTCTCTTGTTCCCACGTTAGTAATCACGTTTGTGCTTGCGGAAATTTTGAGGAAAGAATTTTCTATTTCCCTGCAAATCTTCGGCATTCTGCTGCTTTACGGAGTTTTTACGGCAATTGTAAACACGATACTGCTCAACGTACATCTCCGCAAAGAGCACAAAAAGACATAACATTTTTATATAATAAGCAATGGAATAGAGAAAAAGAGGTGCACAATGGACTGTACAGTAGTAGAGATCATTCAAGAAACGCACGATTGCAGAACGTTTGTATTTAAACCAGAAAAGATGTTTTCCTATGTTCCAGGGCAATTTATCATTATGCATCTCAAAAATACAGAAATGTTATTGCAAAGGTCCTATTCCTTTTCTTCTGCTCCTGATAATGCAGACACCTTTTCCATAACCGTAAAAGAAAAACTTGACGGCAGGTTTACTCCTTTGCTATGGAACCTGAAAATAGGCGATGTTCTTGAAGGCAGAGGGCCCTTTGGCAGTTTTAAATTAGATAGGGAACCAAAGCCAAATGGAAGATATGTGTTTATTGCAGGTGGCGCAGGCATTACTGCACCATGGAGCATGATCCAGAATTTATTGAACCAAAAAACACCATTTCCCATAACCCTTATTTTTGGAAACAGAAGCATGAACGATATCATCTTTTTAAGCAAGCTGCATCAGTTATGCGAAAGCAATCCTAATTTTAAACTAGTGCATGTGCTCGAAAAAAAACCAGACAACTGGAATTGCTACCAGGGATATATAACAAAAACAGTCATTGCAGAAGCTGTTCCTAATTACGCCGACTGTATGTTTGCACTCTGCGGCCCTCCTGTCATGATAACTGCTGTTGTAAAAGAATTGCAATCTTTAGGAGTTCCTCCTGACCAAATCAGGCAGGAAAAATGGTAGTTATTTCTGCACTCTCAAGGCGCCACCTTTTCTATAGCGAGCTTTGTATTTTTTCTTTTTTCGCTCTTCAGGAAACGCATCTTCCATAATACAACAGTATTTTTTTTGTTTATATAGTTGCTTATTTTAGCATATATGTTTCTAAGGCAGTGTGCACTGCACCGCTTTTTTGGAGTTCGCTGCTATACAGAATAATAGAATCTACAGAAAAAGGTATTGTCTGGTTATTTTTGTTTATTTGCTGTATCGTATTCTTGAGCACTGTTCTTTCATCTTCAGACAAATACTTTATTCTTGCTAACGTCAAATGAGGAAAAAATGGCTTGTCTTTCTTCACAGGCAGTGTTTTTTCAATGGCAGTTACCAAGTTTTTTAATTCAGACGAGTCTTTCAGCGCAAGGTACACAATTCTTAAAAAATGCGTTGAACCCAAGACGCCGACAGCATCTGTTGTTAATGAAAATGGTTCATGGTTGATTGATTTCAATTTATTCTTTATAAGCTCAACATCATCGAAATCGCCAATAAAAAAGAGAGTAAGATGCATTGCTTCTTTTTTGGGAAAGCTCATGCTTCCATGAAGGTTGCCTTGCAGTTCTTCCATGTAGTTTTTTACCGCATCAGGCAAAGGAATGGCAATGAAGAGTCTCATAGTTACTGTAATTTTTTCATTTTTATAAACGTATTGGAAAGCTATTTAAATCAAAAACCAATCATTAAAAAAATGAGCTATCAAATCCAGCATAACAGACGAGAATGCATCGGCTGCGGAGCATGTGCTGCAGTTGCTCCAGAACACTGGGAGATGAATGCAGATGGAAAATCAGACTGCAAGAACAGCAAGAAAAATGAGAAGGAATGGGAAATAAAGGATATTGCTGATGCTGATTTTGAAATCAACAAAGAAGCTGCAGAAGCGTGTCCTGTCAACGTCATTCATATTGTAGATAAAGATAAAAAACAAATTATCTAACGCGCCATGGTACCGAAAATAACCAAACTGCATTTTGGAACAGGAGGCATTCCTCTTTCTACAGAGCCTAGAAATATCGACAACGGCATAAGGCAGATTAAGCAATTAGGATTGAGCTGCATGGAAATGGAATTCGTGCAAAGCGTATTTATCACCAAAGAAACAGCGCCTAAAGTTAAAGAGAGCGCAAAAAAAGAAGAAGTTGTTTTAACAGCCCACGGTTCTTATTACATTAATTTAAACGCAAAAGAGAAAGATAAATTAGATGCAAGCATACAGAGAATTCTTGCTGCGGCGAGGATAACCTCTTTATGCGGTGGCTACAGCATCACGTTTCATCCAGCATTTTATTTGAAAGATGCAAAAGAGCAAGTGTATGAAACCGTAAAGCAACAGTTAAAAACCATCATCAAGACATTACAAAATGAAAGTGTAGATGTATGGATAAGGCCTGAAACAACAGGAAAGCCAACGCAATTTGGAGATTACCTTGAATTGTTAAAACTTTCTTCTGAAATTGAACAAATAATGCCCTGTGTTGATTTTGCACATCTCCATGCAAGGTCTAACGGAAAATTTAACACCTATGAGGAATTTGCAGAGGTATTGACTGATATTGAAAAATTTTTGGGAAAAGAAGGACTGCAAAACATGCACATTCATATGTCAGGCATTAACTATGGAGAAAAAGGAGAAAAGAATCATCTGGAATTAAAAGACAGTGATTTTCAGTATAAAGAGCTTATGAAAGCGTTTAAAGAGTTTAAGATAAAAGGAGTTGTCATCTGCGAAAGCCCAAATCTTGAAAAAGATGCGTTATTGATGAAAAAAGAATATGAACGTTAGCCTGAAAAACAACGTTGCAATTGTTACGGGAGCATCGAGAGGCATAGGCCGTGCAATAGCTATTGCGCTGGCAAAAGAAGGCTGCAAAACCGTTCTTGTAGGGAGAAATAAAAGAAAGCTTCAGGAAACGCAAAAAGGAGTAGAAAAATACAGTGATGCAATCATAAGTATTGGTGATGTAAGCAATGCACATACTGCAAAAGAAGTTGTTGCAGGAGCCTTAAAAAAGTTTGGAAGAGTGGACACCCTCGTCAACAATGCAGGCTTCGGAATATACAAGGACTTTGAAGATTGTTCTCTAGAAGAGATAGAATCTCTGATAAAAACCAACTTTTTAGGCACTGTTTATTTTATCAAGGCTGTATTGCCTGTCATGAAAAAGCAAAAATCAGGGAGCATTATCAATATTGCAAGTCTGGCCGGAATGGCGGGAACTCCTTCTCATGCAGGGTATGCCGCAAGCAAATTTGCTGTTCTTGGCTTGAGCGAAAGCCTTTACTTTGAGTTTAAGCCTGACATTTTTATAGGCGTTATTTGCCCTGGACCTATCGATACAGAGTTTTTTATGAACAAGGGCTATGAAATAAGAAATTTTCCTGTAAAAAAGATATCCCCTGAAAAAGTCGCAGTGGAGACAGTAATCTCTTTGAAAAGGAAAAGATTTTTCGTTGCCGTTCCGAAATGGCAAGGCCATATACTTGCGTTAAAGTCGGTATTGCCTGGCATGTACCGCAAAGGCATAGAAAAAGTTGCAAAACGATTTTAATACGTTTTTGCAATGTACACAAGGTGCTTTGCAGTTTTTTGACAGATAATGCACTTTCCTGATGCTTTTTCCTTTTGGTTATAAGGCTCCCCACAAACAGTCGCTCCCTGCGTTTCTGCTTTTAATTTTTCTGCGCAGTCCTTTCCATCCATTTCTGTTGAGCACCAAGGCACTTTGATAAAGCCTTTGTGTTTTGCCAGCATTTTTTTCAAGTCTGAAAACTCTTTTGTTTCCTTGGTATTGTTTTTAAAATACTCTTCTGCTTTTTTTTGTATGGCAAGGTCGTTTTCTTTAAGCTGTTCCTGTATTGCATGACTTAATTCAGCTTGCTTTACGGTTATTTTTTTCCTGTCTGCTCTTCTTGCTATAGTCACTGTTTTTTCCTGCACCTCTTTAGGGCCTATTTCCAAACGCAAAGGAACTCCTTTCAATTCCCATTTATTATATTTAAAGCCTGGAGTTTCATCCAGTGCATCATCATAAACAGCTTTGGATACTTTTTTTTGCAGTTCTTTGCAGTAAGCGTCTATTTTTTTATTCTCTTCTTTTTTATCAGTAAAGAAGATAGGAACAATCACTGCTTCAACAGGCGTTATAGAACTAGGAAGTATTAATCCTTTATCGTCGCCATGAATGGCAATAATTCCTGCAATAATTCTGATGATACCTGGACCAAAGCAGGTTTGATAGCCGTATTTTGTTTTGCTGTCTTCATCAATAAAAGTCACGTTAAAGACTTTTGCAAAGTTCTGCCCTAAATCGTGTGTTGAAGAAATCTGTAATCTTTTTCCATCCGGCAACAGCGTATCAGAAGCATAAGTATCGTTTGCTCCCAAAAACTTATCCCATTTAGGCCTTTGAAAAAAAGTAAAGGGCACAAATAATTTTTTCCAGACCACATCATCCATGATGTGCATGTCTGTTTTTATTTGCGATAATGCATCCTGGTGTGATTGAAAAACATCGTGGGATTCAAAAAAGCAAAATTCTCTTCCCCTGATAAATGGCCTTGTTGCCATATCGTTTCTATAGCACATGATTCTTGATTGATATTTCTTAAAAGGCAAATCCTTATGGCTTCTAATCCATAAACTGTACATAGGATACAACTGCGTTTCTCCTGTTGGCCTTAAGGCAAGTTTTTTTTCAATTTTCTGATTGCCTGCTTCAGTAACCCAAAACACTTCAGGAGTAAAACCTGCGTGCTCTTCTTCTTTCTTTAAATTTTCTTCTGGAATAACAACAGGAAACAAGAAAGGCTCGTGATTATCGTTTTCCAATGCCTCTTCAAGCAAATCATAGAGCTTTTTGATAAGTTTATAGCCCCATGGCCTGTAAACAACAAACCCCTGAACGCCATATCTCAAATCGCATAATTGCGCTCCTTGCTCTAGAATGACTTGATTATACCACTCGCTAAAATTATCGTCTTTCTTTATGGTGATACCCGGCTTAGAATTTTTACTTTCTTTTGACTCAGAGTCTTTTGTCATGACTATAAGAAAAAAGCACGAAATATAAATGTTATTGTTTTATGCTTCTTTAAACCATGCAAGCTTATTTTTTATGCCGACTCCCAAAATAGTGAGCAGCAAAACTATGAAAGCTACAAAAAGAATGATTCCCCAGTCAAACAGCGTTAAAGCAACTGTGCCAAAGAAAACGCTTAAGGGAGTATAGACAACCAATAATTGCAGACCTACGGAGAAAAGCACTGCCAAAACTAAATATTTATTGCTAAAAATGCCCAGTTTATACTCTGACCTGATAGCCTGCAGCCTTACTAGCTCTAAAACAATGATTGCAGTAAAGGCAACGGTTTGCATATGCGCCAAGTCGTTTCCTGAGCTTTTTGACCACAAAAACAGCCCTAAAACACCCACCGTTATAAGGATAGATACATAAATGATATTAAACATCATAGATCTGTTCATGATGGATGTTTTTCTTGGAGGTTTTGACATTAAGTCCTTAGGGTTAGGGTCGACGCTTAGCGCTAAAGCAGGCAGTCCATCAGTTATCAGATTCAACCATAAAAGCATGACTGCCGTTAAGGGCAAATTTTGGACTCCGAATAAAAGCAACGCAAAAAAGATGATGAATACCTCTCCTAAATTGCAGGATAATAAGTAATTGACAAATTTCTTGATGTTTTCAAAAATGCCTCGGCCCTCTTCAACCGCATGAACAATGCTTGCAAAATTATCATCAGTTAAAACCATTTGGCTTGATTCTTTGGCAACATCGGTTCCTGTTATGCCCATAGCAATTCCCAAATCCGCTTTTTTCAATGCAGGAGCATCATTGACGCCATCGCCTGTCATGGCAACGATTTCTCCCTTGCTCTGCAACAATTCAACAATCAGCATTTTATGACTAGGCTCGACTCTTGAAAAAATAGATGTTGTTTCTAAAAACTTTAATTGTTGTTCTTTAGGCAGTTGCGCAAAAGTCAATCCTTCCATGGCATCCCCAAAAATGCCAACTTCTTTTGCAATGGCCTCTGCAGTCAATTTATTATCTCCTGTAATCATGATGACCCTGATACCTGCTTTCCTACAGGTAGCTATAGCTTCTTTTACTTCAGGATGAGGCGGGTCTATCATTGCTTGCAATCCGACAAAAATCAAATTTTCTTCAAGAGCTTTCTTATCCTGCTCCTTGTAGGCGAATGCCAACACTCTTAAAGCGCCTTTTGCAAATTCATTATTTTTTTCAAGAATGCTCTTTTTTACTGCAGGAGTCATTTTGATAATTTTTCCGTTAATCAATATTCTTGTGCAATGCTCTATGACTTTTTCAGGAGCTCCTTTGGTAAAAATAAGCTTTTTCTTTGTTTTAGGATCTATATTTACCGTAGTCATCATTTTTCTGATAGCATCAAAAGGCTCTTCAGAAACTCTTTTCCAGGTTTTTTGCAGTACGTCATGCTTGACGCCTGCTTTTTCTGCGCTTACCAGCAAAGCAGCTTCTGTTGGGTCTCCTGAAACTTTCAGTTGGTTATTTTCAACATACAGCGTTGCGTCATTGCACAATACACCAATCTGAAATAACAGATTGTCTGCTTTTCCCAGTATCTGGCCTTGTATAGCATAGCCCTCTCCGGTAACAGCACATTCTTTATTGCTTGAAAAAACTTTTCTTACCGTCATCTCATTTTTCGTTAATGTTCCTGTTTTATCAGAACAAATAACGGTTGTTTCTCCGAGTGTTTCAACAGAGGGAAGATTTCTCATCAGTGCATTTCTTCTGATCATCTTTTTTACGCCGATAGCCAAAGCTATGGTAACAATGGCAGGCAATCCCTCGGGAACAGCGGCAACAGCAAGAGCAACCGATAACAACAGCCAATGTTCCGCGCCTTTGATAAACGCAGCAGTATCTGAAAAAAGAATGTTCCACAGTCCTGTTGAAAACAGCCCTACAAGCAAAACAACAATGCAGATAGCAATAGTGCCCATGCCTATTTTTTTTCCCAAGTCATCGAGTTTTTTCTGCAACGGCGTTAACTGTTCTTCAACTTTTGAAAGCAAGTCTGCTATTTTTCCTATTTCAGCATGCATGCCTGTAGCAGTAACAACAACTTTTGCCCTTCCTTTGGTTACGACAGTACCTGAAAATACCATATTTTTTTGGTCTGCCAAAGGCAGTTCTCCCTGCAACAGTTCTGCTGTTTTTTCAACAGGAACACTTTCTCCTGTAAGCGATGCTTCAGAAACGTGAAAAACCGCAGCTTCGATAATTCTTCCATCGGCAGGAATTTTATTGCCTTCTTCTAAAAAAAGAATGTCCCCTGGAACAATCTCCTTTGTTTCTATCATAACGAGATTGCCGTTTCTTAAAACTTTAGCCTTTAACCCTGAAAGTTTCTTCAGTGCAGCAATGGCCTTTTCTGCTCTATACTCTTGAACAAAACCAATAATGGCATTCAACAGCAAAATAAAAAGAATGATGATGGCATCAACGTATTCTTTTTGTATCAGCGATAGAATAATGGCAAAAAAAAGAATGTAGATGATGAAGCTTCTAAACTGGCTTATGAAGATAATAAACGCGCTTTTTTTCTTTTTTTCCTGCAGTTCATTCCAGCCGTATTTTTTTCTGCTTTCGTCTATTTGAGATTCTTTTAAACCTAAAATAGGATCAACAGAAAAAGACTGCATAATCTCTTGGCTGGATTGATTATAAAACATGCACACCCCTTTTTAATTATAGGGCAGAAAACAGTATATAAAGATTTCGAATTATGCCAAAGCAGATTGCCGTTCTACAATGATTTTTTTATCCTGATGCCAAAAAGCAATCCTTGTCTTTGTTCGTTCATCAACCACCTTATGCACTTCAACAGAAAATCCTAGTCTTTGCAAAAGAGCAATGCACTTTTTTTGCTTCTTGCTCAGGGATTCATAAACTAGTTTGCATTCGACAAAGAGGAATTTATTGTTTCTCATGCAGATAAAATCAGGCAGTCCATGATGCACTGCGTTGATATAATGAAGCTGTTCAAGGTGACGAGGGCAATATTTTTTTAACAGCAAGTGCAGTTGTTGATATTTTTTGGCTACTGCAGGATACTCTGGATAAGGATTTTCCATGCCTATTAATCCTGCTCTCCAAACACTCCATCCATTTTTTTCAAGCCTTTTTTTCAATGCTTTTTCTGCAAAACCTCTTCTGTTTTTAGGAATAGCTAAAGGAACAAAAACATATTTCACCTTGTGCACGAATTCCAAAAGAGTCGTCTGTCTCACCAAAACAGGAAAAAAGAACTCGTTAAAATAGACTTTGCGAGAATGTCCAGTGCTTAATGAAAAACATTTATAAAGAACGAAAAGAAAAATAAAGCATGTATCTGGCCAGAAAAGAAAAATTCGGAAAAGGAGAAAAAATAACCCTGCTGAATGAAGCGACAAGAGAATCTGCAACGTTTGCACTTTGGGGCGCTACGCTATTGGATCTTGTACTGAAGAAGGGAAAGAACAATCACCGCATCATCGATGGCTATAAGCATCCTGAAGAACTGCTCAAGCATCATCTTTCTAAAAATATAAAACTCATTCCCTTCCCCAACAGAATCAAGGATGGAAAGTATCTCTTTGAAAAAAAAGAGTACCAACTGCCCATCAATTTTCCTGCTCAGCATCACGCCATTCACGGATTGCTGTTCCAGAGAAAATTTTTTGTGCAAAAAATGAGTGCAGATAAAAATCATGCAGCGGCAGTTCTGCATTATCACTATAGACGGGAGAATGCGGGCTATCCCTTTCTTATGGACGTAAATCTAGAGTATAGTTTAGACAAGAAGGGATTTTCCTGCACAACCACCATAGAAAACAAGGACAGCAAAAATATACCTATAGCCGATGGATGGCACCCTTATTTCACATTGGGAAAAAGAGCAGATGACTGGTTATTGCTGATTCCCTCTCACAAAAAAATCGAAGTCGATGAACGAATGATTCCCACCGGAAAAAAAATCACGCTCAGCAAATTCCAAAAGCTTGAAAAGATCAATAACGAACAGTTTGACACTGGATTCATCATTAAAAAAAAAGGAACAGCCATAACCAAACTGAAACACAAAGAATTAACCATTAATCTCTGGCAAGAAACAGGGAAAAGCAAATACAACTATCTACAGGTCTTTATTCCGCCTTTAAGAAACGCCATCGCCCTAGAGCCGATGACCTGCAGCACTGATGCGTTTAACAATAAAGAAGGGCTGATTGTTTTAAAACCAAAGCAAAAATTCACTGCAAGTTACGGCGTGTTTCTTTCTTAAGCGAGTTCTTAACGCTGCTTTTTGTCATGCGCAAAAAACGCTTTTGCATCATCAGAAACCATAACAGGATAACTTCCGGTTAAACAAGCAGTGCATAAATTCTTTCTTATTGCTTTTTCCAAATCCTCAACAGTTGCATAAATAAGCTTATCTGCACCAATAAACTCTCTGATTTCTTCAAGGGATTTATCGTTTGCAATGAGCTCTCGCGCCGTTGGCATGTCAATGCCATAAAAACAGGGATGTTTAATAGGAGGGCAGGAAGAAACAAAAATTATTTTTTTAGCGCCCGCATCCCTTAACAGCTTGATGATCCTTTTTGAAGTTGTTGCTCTGACAATGCTGTCATCGACTACGGCAACAATTTTATCTTTAACGGCGCTGATGATGACATTCAACTTGATGTTGACAGAGTCTTTTCTTGAATCCTGAGAGGGCATGATGAAGGTTCTTGCAATGTATCTGTTTTTAATCAGCCCCTCTCTGTATTTTACTCCCAAGACTTCTGCAAGTTTCGCTGCAGAGGCTCTTGCGGTGTCAGGAACAGGGATAACTACATCGATAAGGTCATCTCTTAAATGCTCAGCGAGCGTTGCTCCTAAAGCCAATCTTGCCTTATACACGGCACGCTCTTCAATCATAGACTCAGGCCTGGCAAAATACACCCACTCAAACATGCAGTGGGCTCTGTGTTTTTCCAAAAGCACTTTGCTCTGCACGCGGAATTGTTCGTCAATAAACATCGCCTCTCCTGGAGCAATATCCCTCACAAATTCATACCCCAAGGTTTGCAAGGCTACAGACTCTGAAGCAAAAACATAGCTGCTATTTTTTTTGCCCAATACCAGAGGCCTTATGCCATGAGGGTCCCGAATGGCAAACATCCCTTTATCGCTGATAAATCCAACAATAGAATAAGAGCCTTCAAGAGTTTGCAAAACATGTTTCGCTGATGCAAAGAAATCCTTTGTTTTTTCATACTTGGCTGCAAAAAGGTGCAGTGCTGGTTCAATATCGATAGTGGTAGTCAAAAAAACTCCTTTTTCTGATAAGTTCGCTTTTAATTCGAGGTAATTCGTGATATTTCCATTGTGCGCCATGGCTATCTTATTGGTTGCATTAACAAAGAGCGGTTGTGCATTGATTGATGAAGCATGGCCTATGGTAGAATATCTTGTTTGGGCAATACCCATAGTTCCCTGCAATTTTTGAAGTTCCTGTTCAGGAAATATTTGCTGTACAAGCCCTGTCGATTTTTTCACAAAAACAGTGTTGTCATTGCTGGTAATGATGCCGGCAGCATCCTGGCCTCTGTGCTGTAAAGCCATTAATCCACAGAACAATTGAAAGCTTACCTGTTCGCTATCAACAATTCCAATAACCCCGCACATAGTTGCAGGATTGTTTAAGATTATATAAAAATTGCTTTTCATTGCTCAAAAACAGTTTATAAACGGTCTCGAACATGAATTCTTGTGTTATAGCCTTTTTCAGATGTTATTTTTCAGGGAATGGTATTTATAACAAGGCATCTTTCTTAAAGCAGGTGAAAACATGAAAACACTTACCTTAAAAGTAAAGGGAATGCATTGCAAAAGCTGTGAAATGCTAATAGCAGATACTGTTGGAGAAATTGAAGGCGTAAAAAAAGTGCAAAGCTCCTTTAAAGATGGAAAAGTAACGGTTATTGCAGAAGACTCTACAAGTGAAAATGCTATAAAACAAGCAATAGAAAAAGAAGGTTACAAACTTTGAAAACCACGATTTACGTTCCGGATATCGAATGTGAAAGCTGTTCTAAGTTAATCAGCAGAAAATTAAAGCATAAGGAAGGCATCAACCAGATTTCAATAAAGCCAGATAGTGTGGATATTGATTATGATGAAAGCAAAATAAAGCCAGAGCAGCTAGTGCAAACGATAAAAGATGCTGAGTTTAGAGCAGGGCTAGAGCCGTTTGAAAGAAAAACATTCAAAGAGCGATGGAGAGATTTTAAAGAAAATAAAAAAAAATATCATCTGGAATTAAAAGGAATAGAATATGCAGCATTCATCTTTTTAATACTCACTGCCTTGGAAGCAATTGCTTACTTTGGCTTTCTCAAAACACCCACGTTCTTAACCAACTATGGCTGGTGGTTTTTTTACCTCAATATTTCCATTACAGCCATAAGTTTTGGTTTATGGCACATTTTTGCGTATAAAACAAAAATTACCTGCATGGTAGGCATGATGATAGGAATGACTCTAGGCATGCAAACAGGCATGATGATAGGTGCTATTTTGGGAGCAACAAACGGCTTCTTTATAGGCGCAATGACTGGCATGATTTTAGGGGTAACCGTTGGCATCATTGCGGGAAAATGCTGCGGCATTATGGGCATTATGGAAGGCATGATGGCAGGCCTTATGGGCGGTACGATGGGCCCGATGATATCGCTCATGATGTTTTCAGACCACTTGCTCTGGTTTATGCCGGCATATATGATCATTAACCTGCTGATTATTGCTGGATTGTCATATATGATGTACGAAGAAGTGGTTGAGTATAAAGAAGTAAGAAAACAACCGCTTGACTTTTTAACCATTGCATCGCTTTGCATTATCGTTGCATTTGTATTAATTATGATTATATTATACGGGCCAAAGGCGGCATTTTTGAGGTGATACAATGAAAGGAAAAAAAATGATTTTATTTGGAGCAATTGCTATAGTGCTTTTTGTATTGGCGTTTTCATTAAAAAGCTATGTTATTGCAACACCATATTCTGCATATGCTGAGAACACAGAAAATCTGCAAAACACCGTGAGCAATGGAGAAGTGCAGACAGTTAAGCTAAGCTTCGATAATTACGGTTACGTGATGGAGCCATCTACCTTGAAAAAAGGAATTCCTGTAAGAATGGAAGTCGATTTAAGCACCGTTACTGGATGCATGAGGGATGTTGTTATTTCTGCATTTAATGTGAGAAGATATGTAAGCTCCGGAAACAATATCATAGAATTTACGCCTGATAAGACAGGAACATTCAACATCATGTGTTCCATGGGCATGGGACGAGGAAAGTTTACGGTTGCTGAAGCTGATGGAACAGCATCAAGCTACATCGAACAGGCTCCTCTTGGAGGAAGCTGTGCTGCTGCTGGCGGTGGATGCGGATGCGGAGCAAGGTAAAGTATTTTGTTATTTTGATTATTTTACTCACAGCACTCCAAGCCTGTGAAAATAACCTCGATGAAAAAACAGTGCAAAGAGTGGATGTATTGTATGAGCACACCGTCTTGATGAAACAGTTGGGAACACCAAAACAACTAGAACGAATAGGTTTAAATGCAGACTACATATTGGACAGTTCTGGATTGGCACCTGAAGACAAAATAAATGCACTAGAAAACGCGTATAATATGCCTTCAAGCGGAAACTATAAAGAAAGGATAATAAAATTAGAAGAAAAAATGAGCATCATGATGCAAAATTGGGGTGTAGAATGAAAAAGGAATTTGCAATAACAGGAATGCATTGCGCAAGCTGCTCAACATTAGTTTCTAGAGCTTTAGAAAAAACACCCGGAGTGCAAAGCGCAAATGTTAATTTGACAACAGCAAAAGCAACAGTAGAGTATGATGAAAAAACAGTTTCTGAAAAAGAACTCATTGCAGCTGTTGAAAGAAAAGGGTATGGAGCGCTTCCTTATAGCAAAGAAGGCCATGAAAAAAAACAAAAAAGAGACTTGCAAAAATTAAAAACAAAATTTTTGATAAGCTTAACCTTTGCAATACCTGCATTTTTGATAGGTATGGTGTTTATGTGGCTTGGAATTATGATCCCCTTTCAAGAGTATATTCTCTGGTTTTTGGCAACGCCTGTACAATTTTTTGTAGGCTGGGAATTTTATAAAGGAACATTCACGGCAATAAAAAACAAAAGTGCAAATATGGATTCCTTAATAGCCATAGGGACAACTGCTGCATACGCATTCAGCGTCTATGCTGTTCTGTTCAATCCTGAACTCGGACAGTATTTTGAAATATCTGCCATTTTAATTACGCTTGTATTGATGGGCAAGCTTTTGGAAGCAAACGCAAAAGGAAAAACATCTGATGCTATAAAAAAGCTCATGGCATTGTCTCCCAAAACAGCAACCGTTATCAGAAAAGGAAAAGAAATAGTTATTCCTGCAGAGCAAGTTATTGTTGGCGATATTATTATTGTAAAACCAGGAGAAAAAATTCCTGTAGACGGCATTGTTGTCGAGGGAAATTCTGCTGTTGATGAAAGCATGATAACAGGGGAAAGCATTCCTGTGGAAAAGAAAAAAGGAGATAAGATTATAGGCGCAACTGTGAACAAGCATGGAAGCTTTATGTTTAAAGCTACATCCGTAGGAGAACACACTGCGCTTGCACAGATTATTAAATTAATAGAAGATGCCCAAGGAAAAAAAGCACCCATACAAAGATTTGCAGACACTATTTCTGCTTATTTTGTTCCTATGGTTATAGGCATAGCAGTTATTGTTTTTTTTAGCTGGCTTGCTCTTGGAAAAGAATTTTCTTTTGCATTGATAACTGCAGTAGCTGTTTTAGTTATTGCATGCCCTTGTGCATTAGGATTAGCTACACCTACTGCCATCATGGTAGGCACAGGAAAAGGCGCTAAAAAAGGCATTCTCATTAAAGGCGGTGATGCTCTGGAAACAGCGCATAAACTAAAATACATTATTTTTGACAAAACAGGAACCATCACGCACGGAAAGCCTGAAGTTACTGAAATTTTAGGAAGCAAAACATTGCAGATAGCTGCATCTATAGAAAAAAATTCAGAGCATCCTCTCGCTGAAGCCATAGTAAAAAAAGCAATGGATGAAAAAGTAGTGCTTACCAAAGTAAAACAGTTCAAGGCAATTCCTGGTTATGGAGTGCAGGGAATGCTAGGAAAGCAGTATTTTCTAGGCAATCAAAAACTCATGCAGATGAAAAAAATCAGCATTGAAAAATTTCAGAAAAATATTGATGAGCTTGAAGAGCAGGGAAAAACAGTCATGATTCTTGCTGATAGCAAAAATGTTTTAGGAATTATTGCTGTTGCAGACACCATAAAAGAAACATCACGAGAAGCAATAAGAAGATTGCAGGAAATAGGCTTGCAGGTGTATATGATAACAGGCGACAATCAAAAAACAGCAGCGGCAATTGCAAAACAGGCAGGAATAAACAATGTTTTTGCAGAAGTTTTGCCTGAGGATAAGGCAAAGTATGTAAAACAACTGCAACAAAAAGGAAAAGTTGCCATGGTTGGAGATGGCATCAACGATGCTCCTGCTCTTGCCCAGGCAGATATAGGCATAGCCATGGGCTCTGGAACAGATGTTGCCATGGAATCAGGCAATATTGTTTTGATGAGGAATGATTTACTCGATGTTCCTCGTGCAATAACGTTAAGCAGGCAAACCATGAAAAAAATAAAACAGAATATGTTCTGGGCATTGTTTTACAATGTGTTAGGCATACCTATTGCAGCAGGATTATTATATCCATTTACCGGTTGGCTATTGTCGCCTATTATTGCAGGAGGAGCAATGGCATTGAGCAGTGTAAGCGTTGTTTCAAATTCCCTGTTATTGCAGCATAAAAGATTATAATACCATAAACTTTTTGAATAAACACACGTTTTAAACAGCATGAACCAAAAACAGATAGGCATGATTGTTATTTTGCTTGGTATTCTCTTGGGCATTTTTGTATACGCTGCAAAAGTACGCTCTGACAACGCAGCAGAGGCATTGACAGCAGCAACAGGAAGCTGTTTTTTAGAAGATGGCACTTGCCTGCACGAATCAGGAAGCACCTTTTTTCTTTTAGGGGGTATCATTGCAGCGGCATTGCTGATTTTAGGAGTGTATCTGTTCTTTTTTGACAAAACTCAGACACTATTGGTAAAACAACATGCCATGGTATCGACTGCATTAAAAGAAGCGAAAAAACATGAAAAAGCAAAGGATGAATTTAAGGCATTTTTATCAGGATTTACAGACGAAGAACAAAAGATTATTTTAGCGATTCATGAACAGGAAGGCGTACAGCAGTCAACCTTGCGGTATAGATTGGGAATGTCAAAGGCAACGTTGTCTTTGTTACTGCAATCACTAGAGAAAAAGGACATCATTTCTAAAAAAGCAGAAGGAAAAACCAATAAACTGTATTTAAGGAAGAAATTTTAGTCTGCAATGACATGCAATGCAGGAAATCCCGTATATCCAAAATATTCATAGTACCTTAAAACATCTTTGAATAATTTTGCAATTTTTTCCAACTCATCAAGCAAATGCACCAAATTTTCAACAATAATTTCTGTTTCAAAATCTGCTCCGCCTATGGAATCATTTATTTGATAAAAATAGCGGTGATTTTTCAGATATTCAAAAAGCTCCTTGTTTCTTTTTGTAGAACGCAGATAAAAATCAACTCTATATCCCTGATAGCCTAATTTAGTAAGGTTCATATCTGTTTTATAGCCTACAATGACCTGTTCAACCTCTAATTTTTTTATTCTTTTTCTCACGGTTTCAACAGAAACACCGACTGCTTTTGCAACTTCATGCAAGGGCTGCCGTACATCTTTTCCGTAAGCATGAATTATTTTTTCATCAATGTCGTCGTGGTGTATCTCCTGATTATCCCCAGAAGTTCTTTGAATTTTATAATTAAAATTATCGAGAAGAAACGTTTTATTGAAATTGTGGACAGGAGAGTAAATGGCAATTTTGTATTCTGCTATTTGTTCTTTGTAGAGTGCTTCTATCTGATCCCAAATAGGAGGAAATTCTTTCGTGTGCTTTATTCCTACAAAAAATGCCAAATCCCATTTTCCGTGCAATTTGGCAATAGTCCATATTTGTGGTATTTGCAAAAGATACGTGTAAAAATCATTTTTTTCTTTAAGCGTCATGTACTGCCATTTGATATACACTCTAAAGGTCATATAGCCAAATTTGGACATATCTGCTATTAAGTGCGTTTTTCTTAGAATATCCTGCTGCTGAAGTCTTTGAATTCTGTAAGACGTTGTTTCAGGGCTCTTGCCTATTCGCTTTGCTAGCTTATTCAAAGGTATGGCTGAATTCAATTCCAATTCTGTCAAAATCTTCTTATCTATCAAGTCTACAGACATAATACTAGAAATATACTAAGTTATTTATTAAATTTTCTGTTTTTTTCTTAAATTTAGCTTTTTTTCTCTTAATATGTAATTTTAAAGTTCTTTATTTTAAAATATCCATAAATATAGCTAAAATTCTTGAAAAAACAAAATAAAACAATCAAAAGTTTAATATAGTAATAATCACAACTATATAGTAATAACAAAGAAGAGGTGATATCAAATGAGCAAAACTCCAATAAGCAAAACTCTCGAAGTAATGGTTTATAGTGGTGCGTCAGGCTTCTACGGAGCAGTGGCTGTAGGCGAGCTATTAAGCCACTATTTCCAAAAAGCAACAAGTGTTTATGCAGAATTAGCAAAAGAACCCATAATTACAGAAAAAGTGTACCAAACAGCAATGGAAGCATCAAAAGTTGCTGCCGGAGACTACTATTTTGCTATTGCCACGGGAGCAGTGGCAGGACTATTTGCAGGATTAGCACTCTTGCGTGCACATTACAAAGACTAAAAATAAATTTCAAAAAAGGGGGGAGAAAAATGAGATACTCGAACAATCAAAAAGGCAAAGAAGCATATTTAGGATGGAAGGGAGCGGTTAGTTTCAACCACACGCCAAACAGCGTAATAACGTGTGGTGAAACACAAGAAGTTATCAATGAAGACAGAGAAGCAATTCATGCCAAGAGGCGCAAGCTGGAAGAAGGCGTAAGAAATGGAATCATTACGCATCAAGATCTAGAAGAGTTCATTGAGAAGAATAGCGGCTCGCTGGAAGCAGGCCTTGCCAGTACGGTGAGATACACTACTGCAACAGATTTTAAAGACATGGCCAGAGCAACAGAAATTGCGCTAGACCAGTATCATGGATTTCTTGGCTGTATAGGCGAGATCAGCGGCTTATCAGAAAGGCAAGGCTGGTACGCACAACTAGACTATGCTGAGAACGCGCAAGGAAATTCATTGCGATATGCCGTAGTGAAAGAGGCTGTTGATTTTTCTGAGTCTGCAGGGTATGAAATGACAGCAGATATTGCGCATGGTTTTAAAGATTATGCGGGGTCTGACATGAAAGCAACGTATGCAGTAGCATTTAAAGGAAAAGCTGGGCATGGCATGCAAGCAGAATACGCTGCAAATTTTGGTGATCGTGCAGGACAAAACATGACGGTAAAAGTCGCCCAAGGATTTTCAGACATGGCAGGAAAAGAAATGATAGCAGAATACGCAACGCATTTTTTTGACCACGCAGGATTGGCAATGATTGCGGATACTGCAAACCGATTTCAAGACGATGCAGGAGCGCGCATGATTGCCAGAGTCGCAACTTCCTTCAGAGCGTATGCAGGACAGTACATGCAAGCATTTTCCTGTCAGGATTTTTATGAGCCTGCAGGACAGGGAAGAACATTGCCTACCGTAAAAAGCTTAAGACGAGAAGATTACTGGCTTGAACGTCTTAGAGAGGAAATCTTAAGACGAGAATACGAACGTTTAGAAGCGCCGGAAACACCATCTTCCATTAGCCAGCCTGAAAGTTCACAACGCCAACCAAAAAAATGGTGGCAGATTTTTTAATTTTTTCCTTTTCTTTGGAAAACAAAACTATATAAAATAAGAAATATTCACAAAGGCATGATCATCCAGGACCTAACCATTATACAGATATTCATCATTGCCTTTGCAGTCTTTGCCTTAAGCAGGGTTTTCATTATGTATAAAGGCAAAAGAATAACCATTTATGAACTGTTATTGTGGTGTGTTGTCTGGATTGCACTGATTGTTTTGTCAGTGATACCTGTTATCAGCGGTTTTCTTTCTAAATTAGTGGGCGTTGAGCGAGGAACAGATTTGATTGTCTATTTAAGCATCATTGCCCTATTCTATCTTGTTTACCGAATACACATGAAAGCAGAAAAGCTCGATGCTCAGATAACCAAACTCGTAAGACAAATAGCTATTGATAAAAAAAAGAAATAGGACATTCTTAAAAATCAAAAACTTTAAAAAAAAACAGTTCTGTACAGTAAAGTGATACCTAAACTTGAACAATACGCTACTTATGTCGGAAAGGCGCAGATAAGAAAGCTCAAAGAAGAAGCAAAGCCGCTCAAAGGCAGGCATATTTCTCACATCAACTCTGTAGCCACAGGAGGAGGTGTAGCAGAGATTCTTAACTCTCTCGTGCTGTTGATGAATACTGCAGGCATAAAAACAGGATGGAGACTGTTCAAAGCGTCAGAATCATTTTTTCAGGTAACCAAAAAGTTTCACAATGCGCTTCAGGGAGAAAAAATAAACTTTTCTGCAAGGAAAAAAAGAATTTATCTCGAAGAAATTGAAAAAAACAGCATCATGAACCATTTTGATGATCACGATCTTATCGTCGTTCATGATCCCCAGCCTCTTGCAATGATCAAGCATCTGAAAAAAAAGCAGACATGGCTCTGGCGGTGCCACATAGATATTAAGCACGCTTACCCTCCTGTTTGGAACTTTATTTCCCGATATATAAGACAGTATGACGGCATGCTTATATCCATGGAAAAATACAAGCACAGCAATATCAGCATACCCAACTTCATCGTGCAGCCATCTATTGACCCTTTATCGTTTAAGAATAGAGACTTATCACAGAAAGAGATTTCAAGACTGCTTTGGAAGCAAAACATCGACAGTGATAAGCCCATAGTGTGCATGATTAGCAGGTTTGACAAGTGGAAAAACCATGATGGAGTTCTCAAAACGTATGCAAAAGTCAGAAAAAAGGCAAAATGCCAGCTGGTGTTGATGGGCAGCAGCGCAAGTGACGACCCTGAATCCCTGCAAATCTTTGCAGACGTCAATCACAAAGTGAAAAAAATGAAAGATGTAACCTTAATAACGCATCATGATGATTTTTTAGTAAACGCCCTGCAGAGAGAAGCAAAGCTGGTTTATCAAATGTCCTTGCGCGAAGGCTTTGGGTTAACCGTATCAGAAGCGCTGTGGAAAAAGACGCCTGTTATTGCAACGAACAGAGGAGGAATCCCTCTGCAGGTTATTGACGGAAAGACAGGCTTCATAGTGCACAGCCCTGGTCAGGCAGCGGATGCAACCTTGAAGCTTCTCAAAAATCCAAAACTACAAGAAGACATGGGAGCTGCAGGCAGGGAACATGTCAAAAATAATTTCTTGATAACGAGACACTTACATGATTATTTAAGGATCTTTAACCAGTATCTTCCTGCTGAAAAATAGCAATTTTTATAATAGGCGTTAGTATTCTGCCCTCATGTTTCACCTAAGCCCTATTGTCGTATTCCCCCACAGCAATTTGTTATTGCATGATGCTGGATTAGAGGAAATGATAAAAAGAGGAAAAATAAAGATAGTTCCTAAACCAGGCGATGTTCAGCGGCAGCCTGCTTCTCTTGATATACGCATAGGCATGACCCGAGTCTATGATGCAGAAGCTCAAGCGCAAACAGCAAGGCATTGGAATAAACATCATTTGGCAAAGCCCTCTGTTCATTTTGCAAAAATATTTCCTGACGAAAAAGACATTCCTATAGATATACCTCCCAAAAGCTTTACAGAGCTATTTTTTCATGAGCAACCTTATTTTGAAAGCAGTCGTTTTGATTTGGGTGTTGATTTACGGAGCAGCAGAGGAAGATTAGGATTAAGTCTTGCCTCTCAAGAAACAGAAAAAGGAAACCGCCAGTATGTTTCTTTCTGGAACATGAATCCAAACACCATTAGACTCTATGGACAGGATCCATTTACACAATTATTTTTCTATCCCAAAAGAGGATATGCCAATGGTCATATTGTTCAGGACCCCGATGAAGCAAAAGAGCTTGTTCAAGGAATAGCAGATGCTCAGATGTATGGCGCCTATATTATGTTTTTTGTCGGCGATCATGTAAGAAAATTCAGAGAAGATATTGGAATAATCGATACCAGAGAAAAATATGCTGATGAAGTTTTATATAGGCAATTTTCAGCAGAAGAAGGCTGTCCTGTATTTGCCGAAGACGCGGTGATCATGCAATTGCATCCAAGAGTAAAGCTTCCTCCCAATCTAGGAATAAGAATACTACATTGCCTACCCTATGCACAGATTTCTGGATTGACAAAGCCTTCTCCTGAATATTTTTTTCTAGAATCCCACGTGGCAAATGCGGGATGGGTTGATCCTGGCTATGAAGGATTTGTTACTGCACACCCTATACGGAGAAAGTTTCCTGCAGTGTACACCAAGGGAGATTTTATTGCACTGGGTGCATTATATCACTATGACACTCCTGTCAAAAGGCCTTATGGAAGTTCTACATTAAATAGTCATTATCAAAAATCAGACGGTGTTGGAGCGAGAAGCTAATTTTTATCTATCATGTTCTTATAAAAAACAGAAAAAGCCTTTACAGCATCTTTTGAATTTATTTCCAAAAATAAATGCTGAGACTGCCATAGATCCAAGATGACACTTTGAGAGGTTACGATAATATTGATGCCTTCAGCATCGTCCAGAAAAGTTGCCTTCTTACAGATTTTTGCAAATTGACGTAATTCTGCAGTATTTGCAAGGATGAAGTGATGTTTTTTCTTCATGACTCCCTTCAGAAAATGTTCAAACCTGTAGCTCAAGCAGGTTTTTACGTTTAAATTGATAAAATAAATATAAAAAAATTTTGAGTTCGCCAACGCTCTAATAAAAAGTTCCTTGAGCGCTTCTTTACTCGTAAAAAAGTTGATGTTTGGAAATCCTGGTTTTGTGGGATTATCATAGAGACTGTTAAAGTATCTTGAAAGTTGCTGCAAGTCATAAATCTTTGAAGGAAAAACAGTCTTTGGGTCTATGGCAACAAATTTTTGAGTAACTCCCTTGGTAGGCATGGGAGGAACTTTCATCACATAACCTTTTTTTCTTAGCCGAGTAATCACTTCATAGGTTTTGGATCTAGCAACTTTTGACAATCTGCTTAACTCAACTGCGCTTTGAGGTCCATACGTTATGAGAATCATATATGCCGTTATTTCCCACTCGGATAATCCAAAATTCCGCAGGATTGCCTCTGCATGCTCCCTTTCCATAAACCCCGAAATGCAGGAAAGTATATAAGTGTTACTATTACGGTGACAACTTACCTATACATAGCGCTGGACACATCCAAGAGTATGACCTGGAAAACCATTGCAAGGCCTGGATACTTTGGAAAAACACGCGACGAAAAACTCAAGATGTACGATGAGGAATTTGGATTAGGAAACTGGAGAATTGCATGGATGTGGAACGAAGCAAGCATAGACTATCACGTTGCCTGCACGCTTTATGAAGATGCCTATTATGCGGATTCATTTCAAAGGCAAGCAATATGGATGGAACTCACTCATCAAGCAAAAGATGTTTTTGATATTCATGAGTCCGACATACAATCAACGTTAGATTACACAATACAAACAGGAACTGCAACCCATCTTCAAGACATAGCGATACGAAGAGTT
The DNA here is from genome assembly GCA_003599145.1 of Candidatus Woesearchaeota archaeon. Lineage (GTDB taxonomy): Archaea > Nanobdellota > Nanobdellia > Woesearchaeales > UBA9642 > SURF-58. The sequence goes on from QZIT01000005.1 coordinate 528,781, forward strand.
GTTCTCAGAAGAGGATGGACATTTTCAGGAAGAGAGTATGTTCAAATAAGAGGACATAAAACCTATTGGGGGTTGCAGTTAAGTCCTGGAAAAATCCCATTTCAAGTATCGCGAAACATACAAAAACCAAACCTGCAAGGCTGGTGGGATGAAAACAGCGTTGAAGATTTTTACCAGAGCAATAAAGTATTGCAAGTAAGGGACTGGGATGATTTTCATCATGCAGCATACGAACTGACTGGCTATAGACGACAACAGACTGATGCTGAAAAAAGAGCAAACGCACTTGAATCTGCCTTGGAAAAACAAATCAATCAGCTCTGTAAAAAAATGATTCCTGCCATCAACAAGAAATTAAAAGGAAAAGCTCCTCAAATCATTAGCTATCGCGTGCGTTTTCCCTTTATAGGAATTGAGCTTGATTGCTATGACGAAGATTTGATGGAGGAAGGAAGGATTATTCAAGAAATTGCACAAGCTGAACTAGATAGCCATGGCTTAAACATGATGAAAGTCTCTATTCCTGCAAAGTATTATGCAAAGTGAACGAACCAAATCACTCTTTCTGGTTCAACCAAATAGCTAAATTTCGATGTCCTGTGGAATATCTCGTGACGGTTATCGGATAATCAATTTCTTTACCATCTTCTCCAAAAATGTGCACACCCGAGTTAGAATCAATAGAGCTTATTACTCTTTCTTCTAATAGTTCTTCTTTGCTTGCCTTCACGAGTCTTTGAAATAAATTCTGTGCGAACTTCTCATCGAGAAATATTGACTCCTCGTTCATATCAGTCCAATCAATCATGTTTATGTGAGAATTCTTGTACAAGTCAGGGTTCATTAAGTACTTTCCTCTTCCATCAGGAGAAAGATATACAGAAACATCATCCATGACACCATCTTCGTTTTTGTCATAGAATCTGTATTCATCTAAACAAAATTGTACTCGAGCTCCTGGTTTCTGCTCCCACTCGTAACGTTCAAGTATTGTTGCTGTTGGTTTCACAGAATAATCAATAGGAACAAGCCCTGCATTCACATATTGCGCAAAGCTGAGAGTTGCGATGGCGCAGATAACTGCATTTTTGATGCTTTTTAATTGTATCATTTTTATCACCAAATAGTAAATAGTAGTTTAATATTATAAACTTTTGGAGTTAAATTTTGTCTTTTTCATCAATAAATTTAAATATATTGACATTATTGTAATATTATGCCTCTTGACTTACTTGACAGAAAGCTTTTGTATGAACTTGACTCAAATAGCAGAAAGCCAATCAACCAAATTGCCAAGAAACTGAGGATAAATCGGACAGTCGCAGCATATAGGATAGATAGACTAAAAAAAGAAGGAATCATCAAGGGAACGTACACGCAAATCAATAATTTCTCACTCAAATATTACAGCTTCAGGATGTTCATCAAACTTGGCAATTTTACAGAAGATAAGGAAAGCTCGCTCATCAACAACCTCGTAAAAGAAAAAAAATTGTTATGGCTTGCACGAGTGTTAGGAAAGTGGGACATTGATCTTATCTACATGACAAAAAGCATTTTTGAATTTGATACTTTTCAAAAGAATTTGTTGCTCAAATATAACGACATCATTGAAGAATATCAAACTGCACTCTTAACAAAAATAAATGATTATCCGAAAGATTATTTGATTAACAAAGAACGCACACCTTTGAGCTTGAAGAAATCAATTAAGGAATCTTCATTTGAGCCAGACGGACTACATGAAAAGATTCTATTCTATCTCTCAGAAAATGCAAGCATGAATATCATTCATCTTGGGCAGAAAGTCGGAGCAAGCACAAATACTGTTAAGAAAAAGATGAAGGAATTAATTCGTAACAAGATAATACTAGCATTTCGCCTTTTTATAGACACCAATAAGCTAGGTTATCAGTATTACAAACTCCACCTCACTTTGAGACATTATCGAGAAAAAGATTTGTATGAATTAACATCGTTTTTGGAATCAAAAAACTTCATGATAAGCACAGATCATTATCTTGGAGGGGAACATTTCGAGATAGAACTCCATATCGCAACAGAAAAGGAATATATAGACTTCATCTCTGAATTAATGAAAAGATATGGAAAGATAATCAAAGACCATTACGTAATAAAGTTTTACAAAGAACTGACCTATCGATATCTTCCTGTTATCGATACTGCTTAGTCATTCTCAACTCTAGGCGCTAGAATAAAGCTTAGTTGAACTCTGTCAACAACAAAATAATCCAATCGCAGAGGATAATCCTTGCTGAAATGGATTCTTACCGTATCAGAAATTTTAGAACCCTGAATCATTTTTTTTAGATATTCAATCGAATACTTGCTTTTTACTTTTTCCTTTACTGCAATTTTGGTTTCTGTACTAGGAACAAGTTCAATGGTTGCCTTATTCAAATCTCCTGCAGCAGAAATAGTGAATTTTTTATCATCGCCTATAAAGCTGACGCTTTCTCCCACAACATCAACATCGTCAATAGCATCATTTAATGAAGATGAGGGCATAGTGATGTCAGCTTTAAACTGCAAATCAGGGACTTTCTGGTCTTTTTCTTCCAAATCAATAATGGGAAGGTAAAAGGTTCGTACAGAATTGCTTTTCAGAGTTATTTTAAACTGGCTGTCCTCAACTTCTAAACTTAGCGTATCATTTGCCTTTATTCTTCTTAAAACCTGCTTTAAATTGCTTAAGTTGATGGCAATCACTTCTGTTTCATCAACAGCATACTCAGTAAAGGTGGTATTGAACAATTTGAAGATAATCATGGCCACATTAGCAGGATCCATGGCAACTAATTCAACATACTCTTTGGTTATGATAAATCTTGATTCTGTAACTAAGTCTGAAATGATGCTGACTGGTTCCTTAAAGAATTTTGTATCAACAAGCGAAAGTTTCATGTTACCCCCTTCAAGCATGAATGTTCAAAGATTTATAAAAGTTTTGATTTAAACTTAGCAGGGGTTGCCTTATTCCAATACACATTGAAAATAAGCTTCATGGCTTCTGCAAAGTCTTTGTTTTTTATGATAAATCCAATCAAATCTGTTTTATGGGTAAACATCGATACTTTATCTCCATAAATGAAAATCATAACAGGAAAATCCTTCATGGCATCATGAAATCTTAACTCGCTTACTTTTTGATACTCCTTAGTGTGCAGAATAGGCTCATCAGTGTAATCATACACCATTTTTGCAGGTATCTGTTTTTCTATCCTTACTTTTCTCACATAATTAGGAAGGTGTTTCAGCACTTTTAACGAATTCTGATAACCTCCAAAATAGTACACCTGCTGTTTTACTCTCACTAAATCTGAAAGAATAGTATGAACGCCTTTAAATCCTTCATACATGACGATGCTTGAAGATGATTTTACTGATTTTGCCAAAGTATTGAGCTCAGGAAGAGCCTCTGCAATAATCTGCTGTTTTTCAACAAGCTGGTCTCTCAGGGTTTCAGGCTCTGTTGTAGAATAATAGGTAACTTTTTCTTTGATGATGCTGGCAACCAATCCTTTATTCTTCAAGTATTCAAGAGTATGATAAACTGTCGAACGAGGATAGCTTAATCGCTTGGAAATATCGTGCAAAGTTACACTCCCTAAAGGAAGCAATTCCAAATAGACTGCAATTTCTTTTTCGTTAAGGCCAAAGGCTTCAAGAGCATAGCGAATATCCATAGCGGAACAAAGTTATACATGTTTATAAACTTTGCCGTTCATTTTGGACAGCAAAACTATATATATTTTAACCACTATTAAATAATAACAAAAGAGGTGATACACAATGAAAAACATAAAAAACAAGGTGAAAACAGGCATAGTATATGTATTATCCGCATTAGCAATAGGAGCATCTGCGTATCATGCAGGAAAAACAGTGCAAAAACAAGAAATAGCAGACAGACTTCATGAGGCATCAAGACAGGAATTGAATTGCGTAAGAAAAGAAGGACCTTATGCATTTATAGAAAGCTTTATCATATTGTCTGATCCTCAGTATGACACCCTTCCAAGATTGCCCTCAAGCCTTAAAGCATTAAACCTGCAGAACATCCCTACAGATATTGTTGAGACACTTGAAAGCGGAAAAAGCATTCCGGAAGGCGTTTATGCAACAAAGGAAGCTGGATACATTCAACAGGCGGCAAACTTAGAATTGCTTGCAAGAAACCTAGAATAATTTTTTAAAATACTCCTCTGCTTTTTGCCTTAAAACAGGCTTTCCAATATCTGCCCAAAAACCCTTAGGAAGCCATGCGTGGAAGTCTTTAAACCACTCTCTGGCAAGCTGTTCTATAGGCGGAGCGTTGGGTCCTTTATACCTTACGAATCCAGGAATATGCTGTTTGTGCACACCGTAAATGTCTAAGATTACAAAAGGATGTTCTGTTCCTGGGTTAGCAAAGGAATAGCTTCCATCAATAAGTCTCCCTCCTTGAAGATTGCAGGTTGCAAAATTAAATTTTCCTGAAGGAAATCCTGAAAAATGACGAACAGCTACGGCATTTGACTGCACTCGTTCCATTTCCTTCAACAATCCTGCAAGAGAAAAATCAAACAAATTGTCATCTGCCAAAATCAAGGCATGTTCATCAATTCCCAATTGGCTTAAACCGCTGACGTACATATTTACAGGGTCTGTAGGGCCAGAGGGAACTTGGATGTCTACAGGAACAGGTGTCTGGGAAAGCATTGCCCTATAAGACTGTTCATGCTCTTTATTAACATAAACGAGCACAGGAGGAGTTATGTTTATATCTGCCAACCGTTCAAGCGTATGCTGTATAACCGGTTTACCTCCAAAATGCAATAACCCTCTAATTTCAGAAACCCTGTCATTTCCTAGAGAATCTTTTGCTCCATACGCATTGATAAACGCCCTCATGGGCTGCAGAAGTATTTTTCAATTTATAAAACTTAAGGAATCTTTACTCGTTCATTATTGCCTAAAATATACACATCGCTTTCCTTATAGCCTATTTCCAATGCAAGCTGTTTTAATGCAAGCAATTTGGGAAGCTCTGCATGGGCAGGAATAATTTTTTCAGGTTTTACCAATTGCAATAAGTCCCTTAAATCTTCCCTTGAACCATGGCCGCTGACATGAATATCTTTAAAGATTCTGACCTTTCTTTTTCTCAATTCTTCTTCCAAAGACTCTCTGTTTTTGATACTGATGGGTGTTGGAATAATCTTGCAGGAAAAGATGACAACATCATCTGGTTTAAAGTTAAAAAATTTGAGCATTTTTGATAGCGTTGCTTTAGGCTCTCCCTGATGTCCTGTAACGACAAAGAGGTAATCTTGAGGGCGTTTTACGGTTTTAATGAACTTCTGTATTTTTTCTCCATATTTTACCATTTCAACTTCCTTGCTGAATTTGACCAATCCAACTTTTTCTGCAGCTTCAACATATTTTGACAGAGACCTGCCTAAAAAAACAATTTTCCTGTTCAGTTGATTGCCAAAATCGATGATGGATTTCAATCGTTCAATATGAGAGGAAAAAGTGGTAACAACAACGGCGTTGTTTTTTGCATTGGTTGAAATAAAAACATCTCGTAACATTTCTTTTGCAACTCGTTCACTGGGAGTTTTCATGGCTGCATCAGCGTATAAAGAATCAATAACCATGATTCTTGGCTTTAATGAACGCAATTTGTTAAATGATGGTGTTTTTCCAAGCACAGGAAACAAGTCTAACTTGAAATCGTTTGCATAAAGCACCGTGCCGTATTTTGTATAAATGGCTATCAAGGCTGTTTGTGGTGTTGAATGCGTCATGCTGATTAATTCTACCGTAATGTTTTGAGACAGTTTGAAAGGCGTATCTAGCTTCTCTGTTTTTAACTGATTTCGCATGTAGGTTTTTTTATCATCCAGCATTGCTCTCAATACTTCAATAGTAAACGGAGAACCGTGAATGTCTGCCTTGAACTTATTAGCTAGAAAGGGAACTGCTCCTATATGGTCTAAATGAGCATGCCCTAAAATGATGCCTACAACCTTATCTTTCCAGTCTCCCATGACAAAAACATCAGGAGCTGCGTTATGCTCTATTAATTTTTTCCCTGAAATCTCAACAACATCCTCATCTTGGGTATAGGCAACATATTCTTCCATTTTCAATCCTAAATCCAGAATAACAACTTCATTATCCACTCTGACTGCAGTGCAGTTCCTTCCAACTTCCTTAAAACCGCCAAGGGTTAAAACTTCAATCATGCATGGATTGTTTCAGTGCAAGTATAAAAAGGTTTGGAATTAACAAACTCCGTAGATTTCCTGGCATTTTGCTGTGTAATTATAGCCGGTATCTGCAAATGCAGTTTCTAAATTAGGACAAATTCCTGCAGTTTGAGCAACCTCGCAAAACCTTCTTGAAGGAGGAACTATGACAACGGTTTTAGTTTCCTTTCCTTTCAGTATTAACGTAAATACTGATGCATCTTCCAGGCAAAAAAAGTAAGGATAAGGAAGCTCCATGTCCTTAACAAAAAAAGAAGTAAATTCTTCATCGCTAAATAAAAATAAGTTTTCAGTCACATTTGCCCTTATCAAATTTCCAATAACAGGATAATTTCTCATCAAACCAGGATCAACATGCACGGTATCTGCAAAACAGATAGTGTTGTAAGATGAGGGAATGCTGTAGGTTTTTTCATCCAAAGCTCCAAATCCTAAATTCAAATTTTGTTCAAACGTTGTTTTAAACTGCAATGCCTGCACTTCTTTATTGCGCTGGGAAAGCTTCTTAAAAGCGCTAAATCCTAAAAGCAAAATAACACCAACAACAATAATGACAAAAATGTAAATAATCAGATGACCCGTAACTTGTGATTTGCGCATAATAGATTTGTATGAAGAGTATTATTAAAGGTTTCGATAACTATTTATAACATGCTGAAAACAGATGCTCTATGAGAATACCCAAGCAATACGGTTACAGTCATGTAGACAGATGCCCTTTTTGTTCTATGCAGGCAACAACGAAAAATAACCAAGGAATACCCGTATGCTCAAAGCATAAAAATGCGTCATTACAGGACATGAGATGTCTTTGCGGAGAATTGCTTGAATTAAAAGAAGGCAAATTCGGCATTTATTTCAGATGCGAACGCTGCGGCAATGTCAATGCAAAAAGAGTGTTTGAAACAAACAACATTAAGAATGATGTGGAAGATATATCGAGAGAAGCACCTAAAACCAGCAAAAGAGCAGAAATCACAACTACTTCTGATGATCCCTTGTATTTTGATTAAGGGATTGCCACTTGGCACTCCATAACTATTCCACTCTTCACGCATTCGCACGAAGAAGCAGTATTTGCATTTGAAAAACCGCTGAAGAGCATTCTTTTAAAGTATTCCTGAGAATATTTATAATCAGTATTCCTGCAGTCACCTATTTCTTTGTAGTAAACACAGGGTTTTGATTCACAAGAATCATGACACCCATCAACGCCACAAGCACCATCAAAAATAAAGAAGTAAAGAAAGAGTAAGAATCCTAATATCACAAGTCCTAGAATGACGAACAGAGTTAGCTTCCAAAGCTTCATCTTGTTTATTATGACAGAATATCCTTATAAAAGTATTGTTTTAACCAGAAAATAGGTGCGGGGGAGAGGATTTGAACCCCTGAACCCACTAAGGGACTAGATTCCTCATCAGTGGAACTTGAGTCTAGCGCATTTGACCAGACTTTGCATACCCCCGCTTAGTTTTGAGAAATAGATGTTTGTTTTTAAAGCTTACGCAAGTTTTTTTAGCTTCCCTTTTACATTTTGCAAGGCGCTTTTTACATCGACGCTTTTAGAAGATCCTGTTTTTTTCTCTTGAACTTTCTTTTGAACTGTTTTTTTCTTTGGTTCTAGTTTAACTTGCTTTCCGTCCTTAGGAGCAAAGTGATAGTCAGGCAAATGCTCTGCAAGTTTGGATGCTAACAAATTAATTTCTCCTACCTGCACTTTTAATTTGTTCATCAGTTCGACTTTTTGCTTTCTTACCTGCTGTATTTTATCTAGATTTTGCATGCTGGTTAAAACATCCTGGGAGCATTCCAAGATATTCCTTCGTAGTTCAGAAGGTTTCTTGACATGCACATACAATTCTTGTTCTGGTTTTTTCTCGTTCATACGTTTGGCTCGAAAAGAGATTTATTAATGTACTCTATTTTTGCAGTTATCTGGTCTAAATGAGCAGACCAATCCTCTAATTCTCTGTCCTCTTCATCCTTTAAATCATTTATTCTATTCAATGTTTCCTGGGCATCCTTGACCTTTTTTTTAATAACGTCAACAATGTCTAGAATGTCCTTATAGTCATTGATTTTTACAAATACCGGTGCAAATTCTTCATCCATTAGTCTCACCTTTCAAAAAGCGTTGTATCCATATAGGTTAATCGATCGTTGATAAAAGCCAAATCGTCATGGTATTTTTGGTAAAGCTTATTCATGTTTCCCGAGATATCTTTAATGCGCAATACGGTTGTAAAGCTTTTTTGCGTCAATGCGTTGATGTTTTTAATATCTCTGAAGACCTTGCCATAATCCCTGATGTCAATGAACATGTTAAACTCATTCATCTCCTTTTTTGGCTGCGCAGTAATAGGAACAGTGTCAAATTCAGGAAGCTGGTCTAAGTCAGGCTCTGCTGGTTGTTCGAATGATTGCTCAGGCTGTTGAACCGCCAAATCTGAAAGAGCAAACTGTTCATTTTTTTCTGGTTCAGGCGTTAAAAACCCCTCTTTTTGCTTTTCCGGCTCTCCAATTTGCTCAATCGCGTGCTCAATGGCATTCAGTTCAGGGTCATCAGAAAGATAAACTTCTTTTTGCTCCTGCAAACCTTCAACATGATCCGGGATATCCCAAGATAAATTCTGGTCTTTGGGAGGTTTGGGAGGCATAGGCATCTCTACATCAAGCGTGGTCTTTTTTTTAAATAAGTCAAACATAGCTCTACCTCTGCTGAATACTAACAAAGAGACTATTAAAAGTTTTCTTATTATTTGAAAATGGTAAAAACACGTAAGCGTTACTCAACCATGCGTAAAATCTTCAGTTTTTCTGCCAAAACACATAATAAAGAGAAAAGCAACATTGGTTTTCATGAAAAAAAGCATTTTCCTGTTGCTCTTGTTGATAATGCCTGTAGCAATGGCAGCACACATCAATGAAGTCATGTACAACCCATCAGGGGACGATAATAATAATGAATTTGTAGAGATATTTGGAACAGACAATCTTTCAGGGTTCACTATAGGCGATAGCAATGCAAATGACAGTTTCGTGCTTTTGCAGCATGCTGATGGAAATTTCAGCTTGGTTGTTGAAGATGGCTTTAATTTTACAGGACTCAACTGCAGCATTTACAGCACTGGAGCAACTATAGGCGATAATCTAAACAACAATAATGACGGCGTATTTCTTTATGAGCAGGAATTGATGGTGGACACTTTTTCTTACGACGGAAGCCTTGCAAACGGCAACGGAAAAAGCCTGAGTTTTATAGAAAATGAATGGAAAGAATCCTTGGCAATAGGAGGAACCCCTTGCAAAGAGAATACACTTGAAAACAGCCACATCAACAACACGAATCAGACCGCAAATGGCACGATGAACAGTACCATCAATGATAGCATTAACCAATCCATAAATATCAGCTTGAATGTTACACTGAATGAAACCTTCAACAATACTGCAAACACAACCATCAACAACACACAAAACATAACTATCAACATCACCATAAACACCACCCAAAATAACACGATGCATTCGTGCAACATCTCTATCTGGATAGAAACAGAAAAAAACATCTATGAAAACAAAGAGACCGTTGCTTTTTACAACAAGCTTTCCAACAAATCAATAGACTTTGAAATAGAGTACTGGATTGAAGATGCCTTTGGGAATGTCATCAAGAAAAAAACAGTAACGCAAAACACAGACAAGAAGAGCTACACTCCAGATATCGAAGAGCACGATCTCGGACTCGTCATCAAAAGCAGATTGAACGCGACGTCGTGCAGCAACGTTCAGCAAAATGACGCTGAAAAAGCAATCATAGTGCGCAAACCCGATTATCAACCCATTGTGTGTAATGCAACCCCCCATGTCACCTGCCCCATTTGCCCTACGGGTGAAAGGCAACAAAGATACATCACGTCCTTTTACACGAGGGCAAAGAAAGCAGGAATGATAAATATCTATGCTAACATACAAGCAAACGGCAATGTTGATGTCGTTTTGTATACGGGGAATGAAAGCAGAAAGTTTGAAAAGCTCTTTAACGGTTCAGAAACACTGGACTTTTCAGTAAATAGCAAAGCGGGAAAAAATTATTATTTTCTTGAAGTGCAAAAGGACAACCAGACGCTTGACTTCAAGCAATTAATAGTATCCTTTCCTGAAAACAATGCCAGTGCTCTTATCGAGCGTGCACCTATGGGCATATCAGAAAACAGGCAAAACAACCAATCTCATCTTATTACGGGAAGCGTTATCTATAGCTCAAGCAACGCAAAATTAAGAAACTATTTAAAATACGGGCTAATTGTCATAGGTATTGCAGGCGTGATTGTCTATGCCAAACATAAACATCAAAGAAAAGATAGAAAATGGATGGGTAAGAAGCAATATCATCTTCGAGGTAGTTGGCAATCCAAAAGAACACGTGGCAAAAACCCTGCAAGGGTATATCGAAAATTTGAAGAAAAACAAGGGCATCATTGTCCTGCATGAAGAGTTTGGAAAGCCAGAAGAAAACAACAAGCTGTGGAGTACGTTTGCAGAGCTTGAATTGCTTGTTGAGGGTATAGAAAAATTCGTCTACATCTGCGTCAACTTCACGCCATCATCGATAGAAATTCTCGAACCAAAAGAATTGACGTTTACTGATAAAAACATGACCGACTGGCTCAATGAGCTTCTTTCGTTAATGCATGAGATAGGTATGAATTACAAGGAAACGAAAATAAACAACGAGCTTTACTTGAAAAGCATGAATGCGCTAGTAAGAAACTGCGTCCTGCTTGCACTCGAGAAGCCCTTAGCCGCAAGAGACTTAAGCAAAAAAACAGGCGTGGACGAAAAAACGCTCACTCCTTTTTTGGAAGCAATGGAAAAAGAAAAAAGAATACATAAACAGGGAGCGCTGTATGCAAAAAAATGATTTAAAAAATAAAATTGAAGCACTACTGTTCAGCTCTGGAAAATTCATGACAGAGGAAAATTTATCATTACTCATAGGAGCAGATATCCGAGAAGTCAAAAAAACAGTGAGAGATCTAGAAAAAGAGTATGCTGAAAGAGACCACAGCTTGATGCTTGTACAGGAAGGTGACAGCTGGAAAATCAACGTCAGAGAACTTTATCTTGATTTAGTGAGAAAAATAGTTGCAGACACTGAACTGCCAAAGGGAGTTTTGGAAACCCTTGCAGTCATTGCATGGAAGAGTCCCATACTGCAGAGTGAAGTGGTGAGAATCAGGAGTAATAAAGCCTATGAGCACATTGCGCAACTGGAAGAAATGGGCTTCGTCATCAAAGATAAATTCGGCAGGAGCTTTAAGATAAAAGTAACGGAGAAGTTCTTTGAATATTTTGATGTTTCGGGAAAGAATTTAAAAGAAGTTTTTAAGGACGCAAAAATGCCTGAAAAACAGGCAACGTTAGATGGACAGCCAGAAGAAGTCACACCTTCTGATACTGAACAACCAGAACCAACAGTTGAACCTGAAAAAGAATTTGCAGACGAAGTTGAAAAAATGCAGGAAGAAGAAATTGAAGCAGAAGAAACTCCTGCTCAAGAAAAGGAACCTGTGAAAGAAAGAACTAAACCAGTAAAAAATCGAGAAGAAGCTGAGGACGAGGAAAAAGAGACAGAAGGAAGCGAAGAAGAAACAGAAGTTGAAATTCCTAAACAAAGAGAAAAAATGCCTGAAAAAAAAGAAAGTTTCAAGGAAGCAACGAGAAGAGCACCTCCAAAAATGGAGGGAAAAATCATCAAAACTGCAAAACAGAAAGTTCCTAAAAAAAGTATAAGGGAAGTAGAAAAATCAGGAAAAGATAAAAGAGAGGAAGAAAAGATAAAAAAAGGCGATAAGACAAAAGAAAAAAAGATTAGACTTCAGGAGAAAACATTGCCTTTAAAAAAAGCAAAAAAAAATTCAAAATCACCTAAAAAAATAATAAAAAATGCTAAAAGTAAGCTGCCCAAAGTGCAAAAACGCAATGTTATACCAGCCAAAAAAAGGAAGCTTAGGCGATAAAGTAAAAAAATGCGTTTATTGCGGCCATTCCTTTAAAGTGCATAGCAATTTAGAAAAAAGCAGAATTGTTAAGATAATGCGATAGACAATAATTTCTTCTTGCACGTGCAACCGCTTCCTAAATGAAAGACGGCAAGTTCCTTGCAGCGCTGTTTCTCAGGAAAGCGTTCCGCTTCAGCTTCACAACACTGCAGAGTTATGTGCGGCCAGTAGTTTTCAAAAGCATAGTCATCAGCGTAGCGTTCAACGACACTCAATGCATGTTCACTTACCGGCTCTAAAAACATCTCTTGCACAGGACGAATGAACAAAGGCTTGAGACCCGTCACGAGAAACTCATGAAGTCTTTGAAGTTCAGGAGAGTTTTGTATGCATAAGGATGATTCTTTTTTTTCTCGCTGGTACTTGAATTTGTCGACAGAAACCAAAATGCTTCCTGTACTGCGCGCTGCTTGGCCTATGAGGTCCTGGACGGCAGAAAGGTCTTTTTCATCAATACTTCCTAAAGCGAGCGAGATGTGAGGCAGGTTTTCCTGCATGTTTAAATGTCGTATGCCTTTCCCGTTTTTCCACGCTAGTTCATTTAATGAAATGCTGAAGTCTCTCAATGCGTCAGGGGGGATCAAAACAACGCCTATTGCAAGAGCCATAGTTCGCAGAAAGAGACAATGTTTAAAAAGCTATCTTCCATAGATCTGCTGCATAAATGATGTAACCATGTCTATTTTTTTCTCAACCAAAGAGTCGCTATCAGCGTAATGATGCTCACCAAGAATATATGCAAACGTTTCCGCAAGGTCTTCCTTGACGCTGGACTCCTCTGATGAAGGATGAGGGTTTTCCAATCCAAAGGTTACGGTCAAAATAGTCTGATCAATAATCTGGTAACGTTCGAGGGTATATTTGCGAAGGTGAACGTCTTTTCCAAACTCGCGCCCCAATATGAAAATGCTGTCCCGTTCGACAGCCGTTATTCCTCCTGCGAGCGAAGCTTGCATGTAGGGCAATACCGAGGGAATCACTAAAGAACTGTCCTGCAGAGATTGCAAAAACTGAGCATAATCCAGCACACTAAACGTGTTGTTTAAAGACTGAATAAAGCAATCATTAACCTCTCGCAGCTCTGCAAGTTTCGCAAAAGCCTGTTGATAGTAGACTTCTTTTTGATCGTAAAGCAAATCGCCGTAATACTGCATATACCTTCCATTGTCAGCGTAACTGCTGACGAATCCAATCTGCCTTTCTCGCAAAGCAGGGTCATACAAAGGAACTTGTTTATTGAGTTCGGCAAAAGAGGATTTTAATCGCTGAACATGGGCAAATTCTGCAGATGCGCTGTCAAACCGGTCAAGAAAATAATGAGCGCACTCATGGGCAATCACATCGTCGTAATTTCTGATGACTTCTGTAGGGTCTCGTCCTCGAAAATAGTCTATGGTTTCAGAAGGGACTAGTTTAATAAGAAAATCTGCAGGGCCTCGCTTTATTTTCAGACCAGAGGCAAAGCGAGATTCCGCAATAGTATCAACTTTTTCGATGGTAAGCTCGCCTGGAGTGAATGCTTTAGGATAAGCGTCAGAAATAGTTTCCACAACACACTCTAGCAAGGACGTTTCATGAGAAGTAAATTCGCCAACAAGATCAATGCCGTGCCTCAGTTCAAAAGAAGTGGTCTTTCCTACTTCATAAGGAGCTGCCGCCATGTTGAGCGCTGCAATGAAAGGCAGCGCCAATTTGGCTAAAACAGTGCTTTTCATAAGCTTGAGAAATAACAGAAACTATAAATATATTACTGTAAAGTGATTATCTTTAAGCGAAAAGACACGGCAAAACCGTAACCTTTAAAAGTGCAGAATTCTGCATTTATAGCGCCTATAAAGCCATTTCAATAATCAAAAAACTTATAAATAACCGCCTATTCTGAAACAGAGAGGAGATTCTAAAAAAATGGATGATAATGCAAAGCATAGTGCGAAAAATCACGAGCAAAATAGCAGGATTATTCCCCAAGTTATTGAAGATGAGATGAAAAAGGCATATCTAGATTATGCCATGTCTGTTATTGTGGGAAGGGCATTGCCTGATGTGAGAGACGGATTAAAACCAGTCCATAGAAGGATTCTTTACGGCATGAGCGATTTGGGATTGCAAAGCTCTAAAACATTTAAAAAATGCGCAAGAATAGTAGGAGAAATCTTAGGAAAATATCATCCGCATGGTGATGTCGCTGTTTATGATTCCTTGGTCAGAATGGCGCAGGATTTTTCTCTGCGATATCCTCTAGTGCACGGTCAGGGAAATTTTGGTTCTATAGATGGAGACCCTCCTGCAGCAATGAGGTATACCGAAGCAAAGTTAACCAAATTGAGTGAAGAAATTTTGGAAGACTTAGAAAAAGAAACAGTAGACTTTGTTCCTAATTTTGATGATTCCTTAAAAGAACCAACAGTCTTACCATCGAAGATTCCTAATCTTTTGATTAACGGAAGCTCGGGCATTGCCGTAGGCATGGCAACCAATATACCACCCCATAACATGACAGAAGTCTGCAGTGCAGTTATTGCATTGATCCGCAATCCAGATATGTCACTATCAGAATTATTAACCTACGTTAAAGGCCCTGATTTTCCTACTGGGGCAGAAATTGCAGGCAGAAGCGGCATCATAAAAGCGTATGGAACAGGACACGGCATTATCACGGTAAAAGCAAAGATGCACGTAGAGGATAAAAAAGGAAGAAAAGTCATCATCGTTACAGAAATTCCCTATCAGCTCAATAAATCTTTATTAATAGAGCAAATTGCAGAGCTTGTAAAAGATAAAAAAATTCCGGACATCAGCGATTTAAGAGATGAAAGCGCGAAAAAAGGAGTACGCATTGTTATAGAATTAAAAAAAGACGCAAATGCAGAAGTAGTCCAGAATTTACTGTACACCCATTCAAAACTGCAATCAAACTTTAGCATCATTTTTCTCGCCTTAGTCAACAACGAGCCGAAAGTGCTCCCTTTGAAAGATTGCTTGGTACATTTCCTGCATCACCGGCAATCTGTTGTAAGAAAAAGAACAGAATATGATTTGAAAAAGGCAAAAGAAAGAGCACATCTTCTCGAAGGGTTATTAATTGCCCTTCACCATATCGATCCTGTTATTGCATTGATTAAAAAATCTGCAAACGCCGACGAAGCAAAAACAGGATTGATAAAAGTATATGCGCTGACAGAAATTCAAAGCCAGGCAATTTTAGATATGAGACTGCAAAGGCTTGCTGTTTTAGAGCAGGAAAAAATCAAAACAGAGCATACAGATTTACTCGTCCAGATAAAAAGCTATCAGGAAATCTTGGCAGATGAACAGAAAATACTGGGCATTATCAAATCAGAATTAGAAGAAATACGGCAAAAATATGGAGACAACAGACTCACCAGCATCTCTGACAGCGAAGAACTCTTAGATATGGAAGATTTAATTGCTGATGAACCTGTTGTAGTTACCGTTACTCGCTCAGGATATATCAAAAGAATGCTCTTGGAAACCTATAAAGTGCAGAAGAGAGGTGGAAAGGGAGTAACAGGAGCTGAAACAAAAGAAGAAGACCAAGTTGAGCAGTTATTTGTAAGCAACAATCATGCGTATTTACTCGTGTTTACCAATACAGGACAGATGCATTGGCTGAAGGTTTATCAAATTCCAGAAGCAGGAAGATATGCCATGGGAAAAGCCATTGTGAATCTGTTAGCATTAAAAGATGAAAAAATAAAAACAATTATTCCTGTTAAAGAATTTGATGACAAACATTTTTTGGTGTTAGTAACCAAAAAAGGACTGATTAAGAAAACAAATTTGTCTTCCTATGCAAGACCAAGAAAAGGAGGCATTATTGGCATCGATATTCAGGAAAATGATGCGCTGGTTAATGCATTATTAACGGATGGCACTAAACAAATTTTAATTGCCACTAAAAATGGACTCGCAGTGAAGTTTGAAGAATCTGATGTTAGAGCAGTGGGAAGAAATGCAAAAGGAGTTACAGGAGTAAGGTTAAAAGATCACGATGAAGTTATGGGAATGGTTATTGCAGATGACCAGAAAAAATTATTGACCATTACAGAGAACGGCTACGGAAAACGAACCATGATTTCAGAATACCGCCTGATTAATAGAGGAGGAACTGGAGTTATTAACATTCAGTGCACCGAAAGAAACGGAAAAGTAGCTGCAATCAAAGAAGTCAATGATGTCGATGAACTGATGTTTATCAGCAAAAAAGGCATTATTATCAGAACGCTTGCAAGCCACATTTCTGTTATTGGAAGAAACACGCAAGGAGTTAGGTTGATGAAGTTACAAGCAGACGATAAAGTTGTTGCTGCTGCAAAGATTGTCAACTAAGCGCATAACTGAGAAACCCACTCACTGTATTTCGAATAGTACATTCTCACAAGCGCTTGCTTTTCTGCATCAGAAGTTATTTGCGATGGCTTTGGCCTATTTAATGCCCATCGGTGCAAATCCGCCCCCCAAATAAAGCCTGCGCCAAAAGCAACTTTTGCAAGCAATCTTCCGGGATAAAGATGACCGCCCACATGTAACTCATCTTGAGCAACCATATAGGTTCCCAAAGAATTGTTGCCGTATTTCTTTATTCCTTCTGCATAGACTTGTTCAGGGGCAAAAGGCGTTCTTTTTCTTACTGCGTCAACAATTCTCCAATTTGCCTGATGAGGGTCTATCATCATTTGCGAGTATTCAGGACTTGATTTGTCAATATGTTCTTGCTCTACAATCTTTTCAAAAGCTTCTGTCATCATTCTCACTGCTGGTTTAAAGACAACCTGTCCATCCATGTGAAAATCAGGCCTCTTTACCTGTGCTTCATGCCCGCCATAAGTCAAGTTTCCATCGACGCTAGAAAACTGAGGTCCTACTCCTGATTTCCACCAAAGATTAGGTCCTAAAGAACCGTCTGCATTAAGGTAACATCCCAAGAATCCGTATTTTTTTTCTAAAACCGTTTGGTCAAGTGAAAATTGCAATACTGCAGCGCCAACACCATCAGACAAGAGAATGCATGTTGCCCTGTCTTTATAATTTAAAACATGTGATAAAGTATCTCCTGCAAGAACCAGCACTTTAAAGTTTAAAACATCGTGAGGAATTTCCTCTTCAGGATTTCTCATTAGGTGTGCATAAAGTTTTCCTGCGAGCGCATTATAACCTGCGCTTTCTGCAATAATGCCTCCTGTACAACCTCCGTTTTGGTCGTGTGCAGGACATTCTGCTCCCAATAAATACTGGACAATGGTTGCGTTATCAGGAACTGCAAATGTGCCTGATTTATGATTTGCAAAAATAATCAACCCTATATCTTTGGCAGTGAGACCTGCACTCTTTAATGCCACATGGCCTGCTACAGCTCCTAAAACAGGCAGAGGTTCATACTGAGTGCTTATAGCTCGCTCGCTAATTCCTGTTCGTTCAATGATCCAATCATTACTGGTATCGACCATTTTTTCTAAATCAGGATTAGAAAGTCTATGGGGTGGAACCGCGCTTCCTGTGCCAGAAATAATAATTCTAGGTAGTTGTTGAGTGTACACCATAGCAAACCTCAAAAAGTTGGAAAGTATTCTGTTTATATAAATATAATGGAAGAATAAAGGAAGAAGAGTGAATATCCCTAGCCCTTTTCAGGGCTAAGGGGTGGAATTAATGAGGTTCTTCTGGAATCACTTTTCCAGTGGTTGTTTCTTCGCCTCTTTTTCCGCGGGCTTTTCTTCTGATTCCAGAGTGTGAAAGTATGTTAGTATACATAATTATATACTAATTGGCATTTGACTAATATCATAAGTTATATATAAACCTTTCGAAAATGAATTTTTTTCCATATAGAAATAATTTATAAAATTGGATAGAATTTCCTTTTTTTTCCTCTTCCATGGCTTAAATTCCAGTATTTTCTAAATTCGCAGAGTGCATGTTCAATATTTCGGAGAGATAAAAAAGGCCTGTTTGAAAGCGCTTCTTTAAAGGAAATATGCGCCCAAGCATACTGGTGAGAAAGCGCAGGAAGGACCTCTTTTTGTTTTTTGTGGAGATAAGCAATCTTTTCCATTTGTTTCTTTCTCGAAAGTTTTTCCTGAAAAATAATTTCCAAGCCCCAGACAGCTCCGGGGCCTATGTTCACAAAATCATCATCGGTCCACTTTTGCTTGAAAAATGCAAAATAGGTAAGATCTGTCCAGATTTCATACGCTAAAAAATTGCCCACCAGAGGAATCTTTTTTATGGCTTGCAGACTCTCATAAGGAATTCGTGCATGATCTAGTTCACAGATAATCCTATCACCATGTGCACCAACAAAAAAAACGCTCTGCAATACAGAAAGATACTTTGGTTCGCCCTGTTTTCCTGCAATTAAATAGGCGTCATTGAAAAGCGTTTTGCCTTGCTTTTGCAAAGCGATCATTTTTTTCCGCAGTGCTTCTTCGAGAGCAGTATCAAAAACAGAGAATGGCTTTATGTTCAAGGCTTCATAAAGAAGATGTTTATTAAAGAACCTATAAAAAACCACATTAAGCAATATTTTTTTTCTGTTTCGTATATGTCTGAGCGTATCAATAATATACGCTGTGCCTTTATCTAACTCACGATAAACGTTGCAAAACTTGTACTTTTGCAATACATCATCTTTTGTCCAAGGAGGCTTTTCCTTTAAAAAAAATCGCCTATACCAAACAACCTGTCTTCGGTAAATAAATTCAAAAAAATCACGTTCTAAAGCCATGACAAGAGAAAGGCAATACTTTTATAAATAACCTTTGTTCAAAATCAGCATGCACATCAACCCATATACCCTGAAAGAAAAAGGCTGGTCTGCAAAAGAAATAGATCACGCAGCGGGCATTGTCGAAAAACACAAAAAGAAATGGGATCAGGCAGCCTATTGGGTTTTGCTCATAGTTACGATCGTAGGAAATTTCCTGCTTTCAACAGCACTGTTGCCCATGATGCTCCTTATGAATGACTTGAGTTTTCTAGCACTGATTGGTGTTCTTGGCATTATTCTGGGAGTTTTAATAACAGGCGTCATTAAAGGAATGGACCTGCATTTTCATCATCATACCGCAATCCTCTTCATTGTTCCGCTCATAGCGTTTATCAGTTTTTTTTTCATAACCGGCACTGCCAACTTGATAGCACTGCAAACCAATATTGCTTATTATCATAATCCAGGCATTGTTGGCCTGGTGTACATTGTAGCATACTTATTGCCCTACATCCAGTTTTTGATAACAAGACACCTGACAAAATGAACCTTCTTGAATGGACGAAAATATTTGTAGAGCAGAAAGACTTACTGCACCGAAAGCTTTTGAGTTCCCAAGTAAAAGAACGAACTATTTCATTTGTTTTTAAAGATAGAACGCACGAATATTTCATCGAGGAAATTCTTGATGAGCAGATACTGAAAAAAATAGAACCGCATGAATATAAAACAATAGTATGCCTGTACAAAAAAGAAAACTTGAATTTCTTGATAAAACACTGGAAAGCAATAGCTGCCATACTCAATCTCAGTTTTATTTTTGTTGATATCGCGCAGGATAGAAAATGGATTATTAATCCTCACACACACAATAGCATAGCAGACAACGCATCTCTAGAACTAGGCTTAAAGACGATGTTTGAGAATGCCTAATTTCCATAAAAATTCAAAGTGATTTCTGTAGCTTTCTGCAACCAGTCTGTTTTTAATCACGACTGCGAAAGGATTTGCAGCCCAAAGGATAATGGCAACTTTATCGCCATAAATATTCGTGGCAACATCTGAACGATAGCTTGAGGGAAAGTATTTTATTTCTGATAAAGGTATAGCATAATCAAGCGCTTCGTGGAAAATTGCTTTGATGGCGATGTTATTTTTTTTTCTCAAAGCATCATATTTGGGGAAGTAATACTGAACAATGTCCTTCGCTCCTTTTGCAGCCCCGAAAATATAGATTGTTTTCTTTGTTGCAATCTGGTCATCAAAAACAGATTTTAATCCCTGTTTGCCTTTGAAAAAAACAGTTTCCTGTTTTTCCTTGTTCAAGGAAAAAAGCAAAGACAACTCGGGGAGTATGTTTTTCACTGATTGTTGGGTTTCATCAATAATCTCCAACATTCTCTTTGGATCAACAGGCTGATAGTGTTTCCTATTATTTTCTGTCATATAGGAAACAAGCCCTTTTGAAATAAGTCTTTCTAATGCATCATAAACACTTCTTCTGTGCAAGCCTGATTTTTGCGCTATTTTTCCTGCAAGAGACGTTCCTAATTCCAAAAGAGCAAGATACACTTTAGATTCATTTGCAGTCATTCCTGTTCTTACCAATGCTTCAGTGTTCATAGTGTAAAAGAGCAACACCTCTATAAAAATATTGTGGTAAAATATATCACCACAAAAATATAAATAGCTTGCGTACATTATCTATGCTAGGTGAAAAAATGAAAACACAATACTTATTGCAAAGGTTTTTTCAAGAAAAGAAACCTGGTGAAATAAGAGATTCCTATAAAAAAGTAGAGGTTTCTCCAAGAGCAGGAGAAAATACCATCAGGAGAGAAGATATCGTTGATGCTGTAAGGCATCTTTGGAAAGACCAATACATACGTTTAACGGCTCCTGCAGATATACTTCCTGAAGATGTCCCTAATTTTAAAAAAAGAGGCTCTTTTCTCAATTTGCGAGTTCCCACAACAAGAAGGGAATTGCTGGAAGATAGAGTAACCATTCAAGAAAGAGCTGCAGAACGTTTAGAATCCATTGACGAACAAGCCCACCCTGGTGCATATTACTGGGGCATCAGAGCAAGACATAGAAAATTATGGTCTTTAGTAACGATTATCGATGGATTGACTGCGTATGCACTCATCAGAAGCAAGGCAGTTATTGGGCAGGCTGTCCCAGAAGTTGTGGCTCTAAGAGACTACGGCGATGATATTGCGTTTCATACAGAATCATTTACTGATTTGGGAGTAACCTATAAAGGGTATATTAAACATCTTGCAATGGACCAAAAAACAATGCACGCAGACGCCGTTGAAATATCGGGAAGATGCAGTTGCGACGATGATTTATGGAGCACCATGGCAAATCCGAGAATTGTTGATGATTACCGATTCTGCAAGCATGAAGTTGCCGCTTTACTGCTGGCTGCAGATATGAAACGAAAAATGAAAAAGTCTATTGCATTAAACCCTTTGCCGTTTACACCAACAGTTGCATTAGTGCAGGACAGGGAAAAAACTAAAAGGATACTGACTAAAGAAGGCAAATTGCTCTCGGGCATAAGGCAGGAAGTATTGCTTTGGGATTTAGTAAGAATAAACGAGGGAAGAAACCTGCATTATGATACAAACTTCACCAGCGCAAGAGAGGTTGCAGGGTATATTGCAATGAAAGCTTATTCCTCTTCTCCAGAATAAGAAGGGACAGCCTGCTTGCTAATCAGCATAACATCGCCGATGCTTTTTACCAATTGATGGGGCACAATAACTCCTTTTGCGCTTCCCAAAACTTTATTCAAGAAAGAATTTTTCGTTGCCTTGACTCTCCATCCGAAAATTTTGCTTTGGGCAATGATTGCTTCTTCAACATCTCCAAAGTATTCACCGCTGTCAGTAAAAACTCTCATATCGTAGACTTCGCTTACTTTTTTCATTTTTAGCATGAAGATCACCTGTGTATTTTTAAAAAAAAATAAGGTGTTACTAATTTAAATATGTTTCGTTTTAGTAAAGAAACCTGTTTGTTATTACAAAGTAACTAAACTGAGAAGATTTATAAATATGAGTGCACTTAAAGGTAAAATGGTTGCAGCGCTTGAAGTTCAAGTGTATGAATCAGGGAAAAAAGGACAGCCACTGGCACAGTACCACACCAATACGGTCTATGTTATAGAACTGAAAGGAACTTTAAGAGACGTAACCAGTCCTGTTCTCATCGAAGAAACAGCAATGCTTTCTGCACTGAAACCGTTATGGCATCAAATTATCTTTGATGTCTCTCAAGTTATCAATATGAGCACAGGAGGATTAGGGGGATTATTGCAGCTCTACCATAAATCAGACAAAACTGCGGAAAAAGCCAGGCTTGCAGGCGCAAATGAAAAAATACTCACCGTCCTTAGCACCACCAAGCTAAAGACAGAACTATTTGACACCTATGCAACGTTAGAAGATGCTATTGCTTCTTACCAAAGATAATCAGTTCTTTCTCAAGTTTTTTCAACAAGTCACTGATAGATCTATAATAAATTACCTTTTTTACGTTGGGAATTCCTAAAATCATGATAGAAACAGAAATTCCCTCTTTTGCAATGGCAATAACAGGTATTTTCTTTTCATAAGCCATCTGAAATTCCATGCCCACTCCGTGAGATGGACTGCTCACTTCCCCAATAAACAAATCGCATTTGGTAATGGTTTTAAGCGTCCTTTCGTAAAATTCCTTGGGCTTTTCCTTTGTTTTCCAAAAGTCAGGATATGTGCCCAGAACCTTGTCAAAGTATTTTTCACAAAGAGCCATCAACTTCTTATAAACAGGAAGATAGTCCTGTCCAAAAAGATGGATGGGTCCAAACACATAAGCGCTCTTCATACGTCTAAGGAAGCTGTTGAGAATAAAAATCTTGCCTTTATAAATCGAAAAGTATATAAATCAAAAACAGCACTATTCCTTAAAAAGAGGTGTTACCATGGCATTTGATACGGTTATACTGGCGATTATCATAGGAACCTTAGCAGCAATAGTGTACAGCCTGCGCATTCTTGTTTTGCTTGAACGAAGAATTGCAAGGATGGATTATAATATTGAAAGAATAACAGAAAGAGTCGCCAAAGAGGAAAGGCAGATTCTTGCAGAAGAAAAAAAGATTGAGATGCAGTTTAAGAGAAAAAAATAAATTTTTTTATTTTACTATTTCTTCAAAGGAGAATCCTTTTAAAGTAGCATCTTCAAAAGAAATCATGTAGCTTTTTTCAGTCAACTTTAAATCTTCGATACCTACAAATAACCAATGATGCCCTTTGAATTTTATGGCAACCCATGGCTCCGCTCCAAAGGTTTTTCCAAACAAAACCAGCTCGTCAACTTCTTTTTGAGTAAAATACTTGGCACTGCCTCTCGTGGTTTTGCACTCAATAACCATTCTTTTGAGGTTATTGCCTGCGATGACATCAGGACTGGGATATTTTGAAGAACCAGACCCTGCTATTCTTGCGCTTACCCAGCCGACTGCGTTGAATTTATGCACTAAATCTCTTTCTGCCGTGATGCCTATAGATTTTCTTGACATGGTTTTGTTAAGGAAAGGGTGTTTATAAGCATTATGCTTCATGATAAACTTTATAAAAACAGCTTCTTTTCCCAGAAAAAGGTGATATTATGAAAAAATCCATTCCTTTGGCTGCAATTGAGCGCCTTATTAAAAACAGCGGTGCGAAAAGGGTTGCAGATGATGCAAAAGCTGAAATGAGAGACGTTTTAGAGGAAATAGCTGCAGAGCTGTCAAAAAGCGCGATCAATTTTGCAAAACACGCAGGAAGAACGACCATAAAAGCAGAAGATGTCAAATTAGCTGCAAAACAGCTATAGCTTAATTTTCATAAAGTCAAAGGCAACTTCGACATTGGGAAAAACTGCCCGTGCATCTTCAAGCACTTCTTCATTGGTTTTATATCTCTGAGAAAGATGGGTTAAAATCAATTTTTTTACATTTGCCTTATTTGCTATAATGCCTGCCTGCTGGCTAGTCATATGCTTATATTGCGTTGCCTTTTCTTCAAGGCTTGAGCTATAGGTTGATTCTGAAATAAAAACATCTGCATCCTTTGCAAGCTCATAGCAATTATTGCAAAGCAAGGTATCAAAGACAAATGCTATTTTTTTTCCTTTCGTCATGGTGCTTACGTCATCAGGAGTTACTGTTTTGCCCTTAACAGCGACAGATTTTCCTTTTTGCAATTGTCCTATCAAATGTCCCGTTACCCCCAGAGCTTTTAATTTCTGAGGAAGCATAGTTCTTCTATCTTTTTCAATGAACGAATATCCTAAACAGGGAATGCTATGTTTTAAAGGAGCGCATTGCAATGCAAAATTTTCTGTTTCAAAAAATGTTTTTAATTTTTGATAAGGTAATTCTTTTATCTGCAAGTCAACTTTATTTTCAAAAGAACAGCTTTGCAGCAAGTGCTTCATTTTTGTCTTCGTGCCTTTTGGACCGTACAAATACAATGTTTTTTGTTCAGGGTTATTTCCCAACGTTTGTATTAGCCCTATCAAGCCTGAAACATGGTCTCCATGCCAGTGGCTTATCAAAATTCTGGTTATTCTATTTCTGTTAATGCCTAAAATATTCATCTGCCTTTGAGTTCCCTCACCACAATCAATTAAAATGCCTTCATTCTGGTAACTAAGAAAAATGCCCTGAACGTTTCTCTCCTTGGTGGGAACCATGGATGAGGTTCCTAAAAAACACACTTCTATCATAGGAATATGGAAAAAAGGGCAGTTTATAATTATTGTGGAAATATGACAAAAAATATAAACAAACAAAAACAACAAGGACTATGAAACTCATAGTCTATATGGCAATGTCTGTCAACGGCTACATCGCAAGAACAGACAATGCAACAGACTTTGTTTCTAAGACAGAATGGAAAAGCTTTAAAAAAATGATAGGTAAAACAGGAAACATGGTTGTAGGAAGAAAGACCTATGGGATAATGAAAGCAGGAAAAGAATTTAAAGGATTACAAAACATAAGAGTTGTTGTTGTTTCTAAAACAGGCAACGTGATGTTGGCAAATAAAAAACATGCAACCGTAACTACACCTAACGATGCAATAGCGTTGCTCAAAAAGGAAAAATTCAAGACAGCCTTAATTGCAGGAGGAGGCAAACTCAACGCCTCGTTTATGAAACAAAACCTTGTTGATGAAATGTATCTGGATATTGAGTCTGTTGCTTTAGGAAAAGGCGTTCCGTTATTTTCAGATGAAGATTTTTTTATGCAGTTGAAGCTCGAAGGAGTCAAAAAGCTCTCTGCAAACGAAGTGCAACTGCACTATAAAAAGCGGTAAGTATTTAAAAAGACCTTTTGTTCTTTATACCATGGCAAAAAAAGCTGTAAAGAAAAAAACTGAACAGAAAAAGCAGGTAAAAATAGAAAAGATTGAAGTGAAAAAAGTAGTTGAAAAAGCGGATATAAAAAAAGAAGAGAAAAAAGAAACAGAACAAAAGAAAAAGACAGAAGTAAAAGAAGACAAGCCAAAAAAGAAAGTAAAGTCTTTTTTAGTTGATGAACTTGTCTTAACCGATAGCTCTGATGAAGCAAAGGAACTTTATAATCAAAGCAGGTATGGAGTTTTATTAGAAGAAGGAAAAGTGCAGTTATCTCTTCTTGAAGCCTTGTTCTTAATAGAAAAAAACAAGCTTGATGTCTATGATAACAAGAAAATCTTAAATTTTGAAGAATTTTTAAAAAAAGCAACGCTCAAAGAGCCTAATTTCTGGATACGATACTCTGTATTTAAAGACATGCGTAACAGGGGCTACATTATTAAAACAGCGCTGAAGTTTGGTGCAGATTTTCGTGTTTATGACCGAGGGGTAAAACCAGGAGAAGACCATGCAAAATGGGTTGTTTTTCCTGTCAATGAAGCATCTACCTTGACCTGGTACGAGTTCAGTGCAAAAAACAGGGTTGCGCACAGCACGAAAAAAAGGCTTCTCTTGGGAATCGTCGATGCAGAAGGCGATGTAACCTATTACGAATGCAAGTGGATGCGACCATAAGGTATATAAACGCATTTTCCTTTCTGCAGTCCATGCTGAAAAACATTCCCAAAGAAGATGTTTTGAAAGTGGTAAGGCAAATAGGACCCACTATCCCCAATAAAATTGTTAAGCAGCTAGGCGGAGACACGTTTCTCATCGGTGCAATTCTTTCAGATTTAGCTAACAGCAAATTAGTCAAAATCACCAACGTCAAGCTTGGCGGAAGCCCTTTTTACTATGCAGAAGGCCAGGAATCAAAATTACAGGAGCTCTATCCTCATCTCAATAGCAAAGACAAAGAAACCTATGACCTTCTGAAAAAAGAGAAAGTTCTCAAAGACACTGAACAGAGCCCTTTAATACGGGTAAGCTTAAGGCAGATAAAAGATTTTGCAAAGCCTGTTGAAGTTACTATAAGAGAAAAGCAGGAATTGTTCTGGAAATTCTATTTGGTTTCCAGCGATGAAGTCAAGGACATTCTTAAGAAACAGTACTTGCAAAAGCCTGAAGCAAAAATAGAAAAAAAGGAAGCTACGAAACAAGAACCTGACAAAATAATACAGCGAGTTGACGACAGAAAAGAAGAAAAAATTGAGAAAACGGCTGAAGAAAAAAGCGAGGAGAAAAAACCAAAAATCGAAGAAAAGAAAAGATCAGTTGAAAAAGCAGAGATAAAAGAAGAACAAGTAAAAATAGAGCAAAAGAAAAAAATAGAGCAAAAAGAAGTGCAGGAAGTCATTTATGAAGTTAAGAAAGCAAAAAAAGAATCTCCAAAAGAAGAAAAGGGCAGCTTTACGGAAAAGCTGCAGCAGTATTTCGGCAAGAAGAATATAGAGATTGCAGAAAAAACCGTTGCAAAAAAAGGAGAAATTGATTTCATTTTAAAAGTACCCAGCGCCGTCGGCTTTGTCCAGTATTACTGCAAGGCAAAAGACAAGAAAAAATGCAATGAGGGCGATTTGGCAACAGCTTTTGTACAGGGTCAGAACAAAAAGCTTCCCGTATTATTTTTAACAACAGGAGAAATCAGCAAAAAGGCAAAGGAAATGCTTGAGCAAGAGTTTAAGGGCATGATTGCAAATAGCATTTAAAATCAACAACTTTATTAATTGTTCTTCATCTTAAAAAGCATGGGAAATAAAATCAACGAGCTGTTTAAAGCAACTCCTATTAAAATAGATGACTTGCAAAACAAAACGCTCGTTGTTGATTCCTACAACCAATTGTACATGTTTCTGAGTTCCATACGGCAAAGCGATGGAGGTTTGTTAACGGACAGCAGGGGAAATGTCACCAGCCATTTGAGCGGCTTATTCAACAGGTTTACCCGGTTAATGAAGCATGGTGTAAACTTTATTTTTGTGTTCGACGGAAAGGCTCCTGCACTAAAACAAAAAGAACGAGAAAGAAGAAAATCAATAAAATTACAAGCAGAGAAACAGTACGAAGCTGCAAAAGAAAAAGAAAACCTGAAGGAAATGAAAAAGTACGCTGCCAGAACGTCGGTGTTAACAAAAGAAATGATTGACGAAGCAAAAAAACTGATTATCGCATTAGGATTTCCTGTTGTTCAGGCAAAAGGTGAAGGAGAAGCCCAAGCAGCATTCCTGCTGAAACAGGGAAAAGGCTATGCTCTTTTAAGCCAGGATGCAGACGCTTTTTTATTCGGGGCTCCTTTAGTCATAAAAAACCTGACCATAACGGGAAAAAGAAAACAACCAGGAGTTTATAGCTACAGCATAGTCACTCCTGAAAAGATCTCTCTAACAGAAAACTTAAGTCTACTCAATATTGATCAAGATCAGTTAATAGCGGCTGCATTGCTGACAGGAACCGATTACGATATAGGAGGTATTAAGGGCATAGGCCCAAAAAAAGCATTAGCCCTTATCAAGCAACATGGAAAGGATTTTGATACACTGTTTAACAGCGTAAAATGGAATGATTACTTTGAACAGCCCTGGAAAGAAGTCTTTAATGCCATCAAGCAATGCGAAGTTAATGAACAGTATGAACTTTCAGTCTCTAAACTAGACAAGAATGCAATACTGGAACTGCTCGTGCAGGAGCATGACTTTAATAAAGAACGCGTTGAAAAAACGCTTGATGAACTTAATAGCGTACAGCAAAAACCTAAAGAGGATTTGACAAAATGGTTTTAAGTTGGCTATTCTTTGCATTTGCAAGCGCAGCGCTTATTTCTATTTTCACCATTGTTGAAAAGAAAAGCCTGTTGAAAGAACACGCGATGAAGTTTGCGACAGTTCTTGCTTTATTCAATGCACTGCTGTCCTTTTTTTATATCAGCAAAGTAGATTTTTCTATTTCACCAAAGTTTATTTTCATTATTTTTCTGCTGGCAATTATCAACGCTGTAGCGTTTCTGCTCATGGCAAAGGCAATCAGGCATATGGAAATTTCAGTATCTACGCCCATACTCAATTTCGGCCCAGCAATAACAGCAATGTTTGCGTTTCTTTTTTTAGGAGAAAGCATTGGCCTTTCGCAGATTGGAGGGATTCTTTTGCTTATTGCAGGGGTGTATATTGTTGAGGTTGACCATGACTGGACGAATTTAAAAAATCCATTGGTCAAGATGCTGCATTCAAAGTATATCCATTTTTTGTTTTTTTCCATGGCCTTATATGCAATAGGGACAGTTGCAGATAAATATGTATTGAACCAAGGCGTTGACAAATTCACGCTTCTGTTTTTTGCACACATTTTCATAGCCATTATTTACATCATCTTCATCAGTGCGTATTACAACGGAGCAAGCGACATCGTTTCAGGGATACGGGAAAGTGGAAAATACATTTTTGTTATTGCCGTCCTGATGAGCTTGTCAAGAATATTCTACCTTGAAGCGATTTCACTGGCAATGGTGTCCTTGGTTATCCCTATCAGGAGATTATCGACGTTGTTCGTGACCTTTTTTGGGGGAAATTTCTTCCATGAAAACGGACTAAAAATAAAAATCATCGGCTGTTGCATAACGCTCTTAGGAGTTGCCCTTATAGTACTATGAAAACACTCAAAGTTCCTTTGAAGGAAGCGGAAAAAGCAAAGCAACAGTTCAAAGATAGTTTTGATAGAAAGTACACTGCAACTAAAGACGAGCAGTTCATTTATTTTCCTTTGCTGAAAGCTGTTAAAAGCAAATACGCCATCTGCAACAAAAGGCTGAAAAACAGAGAAAAAGAAACAACAGAAAGCTATTGGGCAAAACATCTAACGAAAAAAGAATTACGCCAGCTCAAAAAGGCCTATGATCTTGTGGGCACTATTGCCATCATAGAAATTCCTGCTGCGCTACTGCAGAAGGAAAAAACCATTGCCAAGGCAATGCTCCTGCATAGAAACATTAAAACTGTTTTAAAAAAAGGCTCTGCCCATGAGGGAGTCTTTAGAGCTCAAAAAATGAAATACCTTGCAGGCATAAAAACAACAGAAGCACTGCACAAAGAAAATAAGACACGCATCAGTGTTGATGTTGAAAAAGTATACTTTTCGGTGAGGCTTGCAGAAGAAAGAAAAAGAATAGCTCAACTGGTGCAGCCTGGAGAATCTATTTTAGTCATGTTTTCAGGGTGCGGCGTTTATCCTGCGGTGCTTGCAAGAAACACCAATGCAAAAGAAATTATTGGCGTAGAAATCAATCCGGAAGGTCATGCATATGGATTAAAAAACATCAAACTCAACAGGCTAAGGAATGTGACGTTATACTGCGGCGATGCAAAAACAGCAACTCCTCAAAAAACATTTGACAGAATCATCATGCCTTTGCCTAAAACAGCAGAAACCTTTCTCGATGTTGCCCTTGCAAGAGCAAAAGAAGGCACCGCCATCCATCTTTATCAGTTTGAAAAAGAAGAAAATTTTGCAAAAGCTGCAGAAAACATAAAGAGCATTTGCAGAAAACAAGGATGGACTGCAAATATTCTTCATATTCAAAAAGTAGGCCAACAATCGCCAAGGGTGTATAGAATTTGTATCGATATGACCTTAACCAAACATAGCTAAATGTTCTCTATCATTGCCATTAGCTTTTCTAAGCTTGGTAACTGCCTCAAAGAAGTCCTGCTGCTGCACGACAGAGCGTCCTTTTCTTATGGCCACATACCCTGCCTCAGTAACCACTGACTTTATTTCTGCGCCAGTAGAATTCTGCAACATGGTAATAATTTCTTTTTTATCTATTTTTTCCATAGTTAACTGTTTAGTATGAATGTCAAAAATTTCGGCAACGCCTCTTTGGTCAGGAACAGGAACATAAATCAATCTATCCAGCCTTCCGGGCCTTAAAATGGCAGGATCAAGAATGTCTATTCTGTTAGTGCATCCTATAATTTTAACCTCATCCAATTCCTGAAAGCCATCGATTTCAGAGAGCAGCTGCATAAACGTTCGTTGCACTTCTCGTTCTCCACTCGTGCCTATATCGACTCTTCTTGAACCTAATGCATCAAGTTCGTCAATAAAAACTACTGCAGGCGCCCTCTCACGGGCAAGGGCAAATATTTCTTTTACTAATTTTGCTCCTTCTCCTATGAATTTTTGGACCAATTCAGAACCCACCACCTGAATAAACGTAGAATTTGTTGAATGCGCGACTGCCTTTCCCAAAAGAGTCTTTCCTGTTCCAGGAGGGCCATAAAGTAAAATTCCTTTAGGAGGCTTAATGCCTATCTGCTTGAACAGTTCAGGCTGCAGAAGGGGAAGTTCTATAACTTCTCTCACAAGCTCACACTGCTCTTTTAACCCTCCTATGTCATGCCATGAAGCGCGAGGCTTTTCCATAACTACAAAACGCTCAACTTCAAAATTCTTGAACTGATTGAGCTTTTTTACAATCGTAAGGTTTCTTTGCTCGACGGCAACGCAGTCTCCAGGTTTTAAGTCTGCAATGTGCTGAGAGATATTGACTAAAAATTTGTTTCCGTTAGGTATTCTAATAACGGCACTGTCATTATTGATTTCAAAAACTTCTGCAAGCATCAACGCAGGGCTTTTGTATCGCTCCATTTCTTCTTTTAATTTTGAAATAGTATGGCGCAAAACAGAATTTTCCTCTCGAGCAAAATCCTCATAGGAATCATAAGAGAACTCTTGGCTTTGGGGGTTCTTCACCTTGTTATTTGAAGCCATGAAAACAGTAATACGAATGTTATTTATATACTTTACTTTTTTTTATTTCAGAATAAAATAAAAAAAGAAGAGATTTAATGGAAAAAGAGAATTTTCAGGTAAAAAAACAGATGGAAGCAAAAAAGTTTACGATTTTTCTGCCTTCATGTGTTTTTTATAGAAACGGTTAAGGTACTGTTTAATGGCGTTGCGCTGATATCTGAATCTGGCCAGCACTTTTTTTAGGTCAAGGGCCTGCCATCGCTGAATAGCAAGATCTGCGTGTTTATTTTTTCCAAAAATGCTTATTCCTCCCGTGTCCAAGTTATAATTTTTTAGCGCCTTGAATGATTTTTTTTCTGAAAGAAGAAATTGTTTTTCCACGTTGTGTATGAGTTGTTTGTATTCCTGCATTTCTTCATCTGAAGGCAATGTAGGATTCACCAGCGCTGCAGGAACAGGTTTCTTCAGTAAAATTAAAAAAAAATGAACAGGAGGCATCAGCACATGCCTCACCAGCCACTGCAAAGCTCGTAAAACAGCATGTTTTGAGGGCAAGAGTCCTAAAACAGAAAACCCGAACGGAAGTTTTCTCATCCAGGGCGCTGTTTTTTCTACCGCAGAAAAGTTTTTCGCGCTAACATGATAGCAATAAACAGTAAAAAATGCATGTTGAATAATGTTTCCGTGTTTACTGACGCTTCTTGATGGAAAGAGAATGTTCATGTGCTTCATAAAATCGTCCTCATGCATAATGCGAATGTCAAAGCCATACTCCAATCGAGTGTGGACTAATTTCGGCCTAAAATGAAATAAGTCATAGTCGTCTGGTTTAAAATTTTTGACTTGCTCAGAAACCTTTCTATTAATGAACGGGTGGATGAGAACATCTCCGTAAATGTGCAATAACCAACCATAGGCAAATGCCTTTTCTTCATCTGTTTTTGCGTTGCTCAGCATGTTCATGACCAAATCTTTGGAACGAACATAGTGGCATAAGTCTGAGAGAAAGGAATCTGTATTCGGAAAATAGCCCATATCAGGCCCTAAAACACCTGCAAGAAAATAGGGCAGAACATCTTTTTTGAACCATCTCGTATGATGAGCATGATAGACGTTGTTGGCCATATACAAATGAGAGATGAATCCTGGCATGTTACACCACAATGAGCTGCTTTGGGCTTTTCGTGAGCACAACAGCATTCTTTTTCAGGACAACATCATCCTCAATACGAATTCCTAATTTATGGGGGATATAGATCCCTGGCTCTATGGTGATAACCGTGTTTGTTTTAAAAATCGTTGCTGTTCTGAAAAAAGGAGGTTCATGAACATCGATACCCAAACCATGACCCAAAGAATGGATGAAATACTTTGCATACTTGCCTAATTGCTGCTTGGCAAATGCGTTAATTTTTGAAACGTCACGAGTCTTTTCTAGAAAATCTATAGTTTTCTGCTGAGCTTGAAGAACAAGGTCATAGAATTTCTTTTCTTTTTCAGACGGTTTACCAATATAAACAGTTCTGGTCATATCACTGCAATAGCCTTTATACTGCAATCCAAAATCAATCACCAGAAAGCCTCTAGCAAAAGTTTTACTGATTTCTGCGTGAGGGCTTGCCGCATCTTTTCCTGATGCAAGAATAGGTTTAAAGGCGGGCTTTGCATCTGCATCAATAATTTTTTTTAGAATAAAGCGATACGCTTCCTGAGGACTATGAAGCTTTTCTTCTTGCAATTGCCGTAATAATTCTAAAAAAATGGTGTCCGTCAATTTGCATGCTTTTGCAATAGTGTCTAGTTCGCTTTCTGTTTTTGTTTCACGAAGTTCTGAAAGAAGCGCAGCTATGTTTATCACTTCAGTTTTAGAAGTTCTTATTTTTTCATGCTCTGCAACCGAAACAAAATCCATGTTAAGTCCTGCTGTTTTTTTGCCTTTAAGCAACGGCGTCAGCGCTTGAAAGATATCTTGAACAGCAACTGCTTTTTTTATGCGGGATTTTCTAGCTCTCAGTAACTCCATAGGAGGCACGAGTAATATCGCGTCAGAAGGAGTTATAAACAGACCCCCATACGCAAAGGTCATGCCTGAAAAATAATTAAGGTTAGAATCCTGCTTTGAAAGGGACGTATTAAAAATAAAACAGCAATCGATGTGTTCATCGCGCAGCTTTTTTTGAAGTATGGCAAGTTTCATAGGCTATTTTGCAATAGTCTATGCTCTTTTATATGTTTTATGAAAATTTTAAAAAGATTTATAAAGATTTTAAGTTACAAAACAGCATGAAAAAAGAGGTGCACCATAAAATAGAACTCTATATCCGAAAAAGCATTTCAAAAGGCATTCCTATTGAAAAGATAATCGGAAAGCTTTCAGAGCTGGGCGTTTCTCAAGAGACTACGAAAGAAATGCTGCACCACCTCGAATTGGAAAAATATTTTCTATTGCATACTGAAAAATTGACTGAAGAAAAAGCAAAGCTTGAACGCATCCACCAAGAGCTGGGAAAAGGCCACGCACTCATGGTAAGAGATTTCATGAGCTCCCCTATCATCAGCATTGAAAAGCACCAGCCGCTGTCATCTGCAATCAAGCTCATGGATGAAAGAGATATCGGTTCGCTCGTCATCACAGAGCATCAGATTCCTGTCGGAATTATAACAGAAAGAGATCTCTTAAAAAAAGTGCTTGCCCATAATCTCACTGCGCAGCAAATAGCGATAGCAGACATCATGAGCAGCCCTCTCATCACAGGAGAGGTCACTGAGAAACTTCTTGAGGTAGAGACCAAGATGAAACTCAACAACATCAGAAGAATGCCTTTATTGGAAAATGACAAACTCGTCGGCATCATAACCTCAAGCGATATTATCCGCATTATGGCCTTTATGTAAGAGGAACATAGCTATGGGAACGCTCATCAGAAGTTTTGATTTGGTAAGGACAACATTTGCTGTTTTGCAGAAAGATAAAGAACTCCTTGTTTTTCCTCTGTTTTCCTTTTTCTTTTCAGCGATTGCATTTTTAGTTTTTCTCCTACCTATTTTTTTGAGCATGAATAAACTGGAAGCCGCGAATCCATTAAATACACTCATAGGGTTCCACCTCTATTTTTTTGCATACTACGTTATTACGTATTTCATCACTTACTTTTTTACTGCAGGCGTCATTAGTTGCGCTTACATGAGATTAGAAGGAAAAAATCCGAATGTTAAAGACGGGTTGCGCATAGCGTTTAAAAATACAGGAAAAATTTTTCTCTGGTCCTTGATTTCTGCAACAGTGGGATTTATTTTAAAACAAATTGCTGAGCGTTCAAAGCTTATTGGAAAAATTATTGCTGCAGTGTTAGGATTGATGTGGAGCTTGCTTACTTTTTTTGTCATACCTGTTATGATTATAGAACAAAAAGGGGTTTTTTCTTCTATCAAGCGTTCAGCAGCATTGTTCAAAGACACGTGGGGAGAAAACATCGTCGGACAAATCTCCATAGGTATTTTCTTTTTTGCTGTTGGCATTATAGGCATCATCGCAGGAGTTATTCTCGTCATACTTCTTTATCCAATCTTCGGAGGATACTTCACCATCGTCATGTGGATATTTTTAATGCTTTATATCACCTTTTTAAGCCTTGTCAGCACAACGCTACAGGGCATTTTTGTTGCTGCATTATATCGCTATGCTACAACCAAAAAAATATCTCTTGATTTTGACACAGAACTTTTGCAGAGCGCATTTACTAAAAATTAAGGATACGCTCTTTTTATTAAATCTGCATGCTTTTCAAATGTTTTTCTGACGGGGTTTAACAGAAGATTGATTTCTTGGGCAACAGCCTTTTTTAAATCCGCTGGGTGCAGTTTTTTTGCATCGAAATCTGCTTTCAATGCTGCTATAGAAGCATACTCTACTGTTCCTCCAAATTTTTCAGGCCTCTCCACGCGCAGTGATTTTCCATTGTCTGTTAAAAAGGGCAAAAGAACGTATTCGCAAAAAGCAACAACGCCGTTATTGCTGTCTCCTTCAACGCATTGAGCTTTATTTATTTTGGCAATGACTGTTTTTTCATCATCCAGAATATCTATTTTTGAGTTTGGATCTGATGCACTCATTTTTGCACCTGTAATTCCTGGAAGCAAAGGAGTGAAAACGCAGGAATATTTCTCCCTGCCGAAGGCGTCTAGCAATTCCCTTCCCAACATATAAATTCCTCTCTGGTCAATACCTCCAAACGTAACATCTGCCTGCAACGCCTTTGCGTCTTCTATCTGCAATAAGGGATAAATGAATCCTCCTAGTTTGGGATCTTCCTTAAAACGCACAACTTCAGACGCTGCTCTCTTTGATCTATTCAAGGTGACATCACCAACCATTTTAAAAACATTGATGATGTAATCTCTTTTGAACTGGAAATCTGTGCCTTTGACAAACTCTATTTTTGTAGTGTCGACATCGAATGATTTTAGAAGTGCAGTAATGGCAAGTTTGTAATATTCGTATCTTTGATCGAGCAATTCCCAGGGAGTTTTTTCATCATCTAAGTATGCATGCAAGTCTGCAATTAAAAAAGTAAATTTAAACCCTAATGCGATAAAATCTCTTATCTTATAGAGCGGAATCATATAGCCAATATGAATTCTGCCTGTCGGCGCAAATCCTATATACGCCCCCGGATTTTTCTTTTTCAGAATTTCCTTTAGCTCGTCTTCTTTTACTAATTCCTGCGTGTTTCGTTTCAGCAACGCAAATTTCTCTTCAAGGTCCATACAAACAGTAAACAACACTTCTTTTTATAGGTTTTGGAAATAGGGGCTGTGAAGATGCACAGGACAAGAACACAAAACTGTTTTAAAGGACATCTGCTTTCAAACATCATGCTCTCAGTAACCAACCTTGCAACAGCGTTGTACTGCAAAAGAAAGCTCTTTATCGAAAAAGTTCTTCGTTTAAAAAAGATACCAAAGGAATCTCTAGCCAAAGGCAAAGTTAGACATGCAGCTTACGAGCTGGTAAACAAAGAGGACGAGAGTATTGTCAGAACTATCAGAAAAAAAACAGAGTTTCCAGAATTATTGCTATTTTATAAGAAGAAACACCTGCAATGCCTGCAAAATGCACTCCTTCAACATAAAGGAGAGCTGAAGGAAGTCAACCTTGCACTTCCAGACGTTTTTAAGCAAAGCTGGCCATCCCTCTATCGGGAAACGAAAGAGCGAGCATTCCATGTATTTTCGTTCATGGAAAAGCATCAAGTTTATGGTGAGGAGTTATGGCAATTACTGACTCCAAAAATAGATTCTGAAGTAAAAATAGTCTCTGAAGAGCTCCTGTTAACAGGAATTATAGATCAAGTATGGCACTATGAAGATGAAACCATTCCTTATGAGCTTAAAACAGGTAGTGCACCATTAAAAGGCGTTTGGCCAAGCCACAGTATTCAAATAGGAAGCTATATTTTAATGCTCCAAAACATCCAGGAAAACGCCAAAAAAGGCTATGTAAAGTATCTTGACATCCAGGAATCCCGAGAAGTATTTTTAAATCCTTTCTTAGAGGATAAAATTCTTGCAACAAGGGACGCCGTTGTTACGATGATAGAGACCCGTGAATTGCCAGATCGCACTTCCAACAAAAAAAAGTGCGATTCCTGCGAATTCAAGGCGCAGTGCTACGATGAAAAAGTTATGGATGCTGAGATGAAAAAGCTGCAGAATTAATTTCGAAAGCTTTTTATATAAGAAGGCTTTTAGAATTCATTATCTACTCATGAATAAGGAAAGGTGAAAGCATGGCAGAAGACGAAAAAAAGTTTTCAAAACAACTGATGGGCAAGACTGTCGTTTCCAAAGCTGGTAAAAAATTCGGAGAAGTTGGAGACCTTATTTTTGAAACCAGAACAGGGGAATTAATTCACTTACTCTTGGTCAATCCAACAAGCTACACAGAAAAGCTTGAACTGGAAAAAACAAAGGAAGGAGACATCTTAATACCGTTCAGCTCAGTCATTGCAATGGGAGACTTTCTCGTTGTGGCTGAAGAAGATATTATTTAATTTTTTTCTACTTTCTACAAACCTTTTTAAACACAAAATAGTTCCACTGTTGCATGGATGAATCTGCCATTTGGACAGAAAAATACAGGCCGTCTACATTTGAAGAAATAGTAGGCCAAACTGAAATAGTAAAGAGAACAAAGGCATTTGTCGAACAGAGGAACATGCCTCACTTGCTTTTCTCAGGTCCTGCAGGAGTTGGAAAAACCACGCTTTCACTGGTTATTGCAAGACAGTTATTTAAAGAGTCCTGGAAAGAAAACTTTCTTGAACTGAACGCCAGCGATGAAAGAGGCATTGATGTTGTCAGGGTCAAGGTAAAAGAGTTTGCGAGAACAAGGGCAATAGGCGATGTTCCCTTTAAGATAATCTACTTGGATGAATGCGATGCCTTAACCAAAGAGGCGCAGCAGGCATTGCGAAGGACTATGGAAAATTACACGCACACCTGCAGATTTATTCTAAGCTGCAACTACAGCAGCAAAATCATAGATCCTATTCAAAGCAGATGCACGATATTTAGGTTTAAGCTTTTAACAGAAAAGGAAATGGAAAAGATTATCGAGACTATCGCGAAGAAAGAGCAATTAACCATAGATGAAAAGGCAAAGAAGGCGCTGTTTGTTATAAGTGAAGGGGATGTAAGAAGGGTTGAAAATATCCTGCAGAGCAGCGCCGCATCAAATCAGAATATAACAGAAGACACAATATATAGTATTGCATCTATGGCAAGACCAAAAGAAATCGTTCAAGTCTTAGAGTTTGCCATGAAAAGAGACTTCAAAAATGCAAAAGACTTGCTTTTAAAAACAATGCTTGAACACGGACTCTCCGGAAGCGATGTTATCAAGCAGATTCAAAAAGAAATCTGGCAGCTCAAGGCAGAAGATAAAAAAAAGCTTGAAATGGTCAAGGAGTGTGGTGAAATAGAATTTAGAATGGTTGAAGGCAGCGATGAGTTTATCCAGTTAGAAGCGTTGCTGGCCAAATTCTGCGTTCTACATTCGTAAGTTTTCTAGAAAAAGGATAAAAAAAGAAAAAATTAGCCTGCACTGACATCTTTAATAATGATGTCTTTCTCTATGTATTCTCCGTACAGGTAATCTAGCGTTACCAAGAATACAGGCTCATAGATCTTTCCTTCGTTTCCCATGGTTACCGTACAGGTAACTGTTCTTGGAGCGCCGTTGTATAAATTAACATAACCAGCAACTCCTCCTTCTGAAAGGGCAGGGCAGTTAACGGTTGCATCAGTATCTTCTGGCAAGCTCACCGTAACGTAAACAATGTTCTTATCGACATTCGTTACAGAATCGTCACAGAACCTCTGGCTGCCTTTCTTGTAGATTTGCCCTGTTCCGACGTGTGATATAACCAAAAGCAAAGATGCCTTATTTTGCCCCGCGGGATTTTGCGATAAGGAGGTTATTTGAACAGGGGCTCCTGAATTCTTAGGGCTTTTTACTTCATTGAGCTTGCAAATCTTATCTGCATCCTTTGAGGTTTCGATGACGTTTTCTTTAATGCATATTTTTGTCGACACCCTAGTCTGATAGTCGTAGCAGGCTTCAGCTCTTAATGTAAAGAAATCATTTCCAAAAATATCCTGCTGGTAATTGAAGTTTTCAAAGTTTATGCTGGTAATGTCTCCATCAATAATGGTTCCTTCGAAGTTTTTTCGCTTGCCCTT
Organism: Candidatus Woesearchaeota archaeon; assembly: GCA_003599145.1. Taxonomy (GTDB): domain Archaea; phylum Nanobdellota; class Nanobdellia; order Woesearchaeales; family UBA9642; genus SURF-58. Next base: position 567,783 of record QZIT01000005.1, read on the forward strand.
GACATCGACATCTATAGCCTTTGAGGTTTCAGGATTTCCAAAATACGCAGAATTCAGCCCTATAAGCGACACTTTTCCATAATCTCTTGAAGCAACAAAGTCATACTCTCCTTTGTTTTCAATAATGACACCTATGCCAAAAGGATATTGACCTGCATCAAATATTTCTTCAGGCGGATTTCCTTCCTGAAAGGAAAGCGCTAATCCTGTATTGCCTCCTGCATACGGGTCAAAAGCACTTGTGACCTGTTTTTGACCACAGCTAACCACAAAAAAAGCAAGTAATAAGACTGCAAAGAGTATTTTTCTCATTTTGAAACCTCCTGTTTTTCCATACGCTTATTAACGGGATGAACCCCTTTATATTATTTTCCTTTTATGTCACTCTTTTAATCGTGACTGATTTCTGAACAGTTTGAGAGTAGCCATAGGCCATCTCGATAATCAAATTGTCGGGATATGCTGTATTTGGAGCATTATCTGGGATGTCGTACTCGCAGGTAACCATGCCCTGTCCGTTAGTCAATCTTACCAATCTATTAGGATTGCACTTCATGCTATAAGGGTCTCCTGTTCCCAGGTTGATATAATTTATCCAAACGAGGTTCAAGTCTTTCTCTGTTACCCTGTCAGGATTCCAAGGGTTGCATTTTTGCAATGCAAATGGACTATAGACAGTACCTTTGCCTACATTTCTAATGTAAATCTTAAAAAGTATTTTTCTAGGCGTATTTTCCTGCTCTATTCTGGTTATGGCAACAGGAGCTCCCTGGCTTTTCCATGATTGCGCTCTTACTGTGCAAACTTTTCTGCCTCCATCATAAGGATACTTGTCTATGCAAACAGAGGGAGTTGCGTGGGTAACATATGCATAACATGCTGTTGCAGTGATGGGCTGTATGGTTTCGTCTAAACCTTGAGGCCATTGCATGACCGTCGCCTTGAAGTTCAAATAATCTTTTTCTCCACCAGGATAATAATGATTATCGCCTAAAAGCAAAAAGGGAATCCCATATCTCTTATCTGGAAACTGTATTCCTACACCCTGATAAAACTGACTTAATTGGGTCATGGCCATTCTACCGTAATAGGCATTTTCAACACTCACTGCCTGCAGGTCAAGCGCAGAGTCAAAATTGCAGTGTATCTTATTGACGTTTTGATCAAGATTTTCACAGTTAAGATTGAGAGTTCCAAAAAGCTGGGTGTCTTCATCAAACCAATCTTTTCCTGTAATGCTATCAAGCAGCTCTCCAAGGTTTCCATCGACATGAAGATTTCCAAATTCACCAAAAACTCCTCCTCCAACACCATAGCCTTGTCCAAAAAAGCAGTCAAAGGCAATATTTTCATTGCCTGAAACGCTACCTGCAGCAATATCGCAGGAATTTATACCGTAGAGATTCTGCTCTTGCGCAAACGGAGGAATAGATAGAATGCTTGGATTATATCCTGAAATGTAAACAGAGCCCATAGCATAATTCGCTCCTTGATTGTCTAATTTAACATTGATATCAAACGTATTATCATTAACATTGCCATCTGAATAGAAATAGACTCTTGAAGGGGGCGTATTATCTTCAAAGGTCATCCTAACTCCTTCTGTGCCTACATAATACTTTTCTGTTTTTGGATTATTGGGATTGCTTACGAAACTGCAAGAAGCCAAAAAAAGCGATAAAAGAATAAAGACTGGTAATAATTTTCTCATGCTTCAATTTTTAGCTTTTGTATATATAAATATTACTGTTTGCAGTATAGTTTGCAATACGCAAAACTGTCAGCGAACAATCTGAACATCTTTGCTGGAAGTCTGAAAGTACAAGTAATCTGTTTGGATGGTCAAAATATCTGGTTGGCTGATGAACGTTAGCTCCAAAGGATCACCTATCAATTTGCAGTTCACGGTGCCTTCATTATTCATAAAATTCACAGGATTGGGATTACAATCTAATGGTCTGTTGAAGAGACTTGCATTAATAATCAATTTACCCCATAGCTGAGTTGGAGACTCTTTAAGCACACACTGTTGCTGTATAGATTGCTCTGTTTTCTGAATCATAGTTCCCCCACCTACATTTTTAAGCGTGATGGCAAAAGAAGGCGTCACTCTATTATCTGAAACAGTCATTCTTGGCTCTACTCTCGTTATGGCAACAGGAGCTCCCTGATTTGCAAAGGTAAGCAGTTTTGCGCTGCAACTTTTTTTTCTTGCATCAAGATTAAAAGGATCTTTGTCTATGCAGACATCTGCTGTTAATTTTGTTGTATAAGGATAGCAAACATTCATCAGTATTTTAGAAGACGGACTTTCCCTTTGACCTTCTATGGTCCTAGCATGGAACAAGTAACTATACGTTTCTAAAGAACCTTCTTGATTAAAGTAATGCTTACCAGGTAGCTCAATTTCTGTTGGTTCTTCAGAACCATTCAAGGTGAAGTAATAGCTATCATAGATGAAATAGAGATAGCCCTCTGTTTTTTCATCTTTGGATATATTAAAAGCCCCTGCATTTTGAACTTTGACAATAACATTAAAATCTTCTTCTTGAAATATTTTTGCAGGAGGCGCATTTTTCATAAACTCTGTTTTTAATCCATAAGGCCCTTTGTAAGGATTAAAAGACGATGGCTGCTTGGTTGTTGAAGTGCAAGCAGTAAGCAGCAACAAGGCAACCATGGCGATGAATACATATTTCATCTTGGAGCACCTATCTGTACAGATTTTGTTTTCGAAAGTTCATAATCATAAGACGCTATAACGATAAACGTATTTACAGATATTCCTCCATCCCCAAGTAAATCATCTGCATAGGCTGTTTTATTTTCAGGATTAAGAACATACTCAGAAACAGCACAGGAGTAATATTCGTTAAGGAAGGCATTTTTATCAAAAACTTCAACGCCTGAAGGATTATAACTAAAGCGATAGATGCTGTGAATAGGTTTAGAGCCTCCTGGCAAATAGTGCGAGGGTATTGGCCCTTTTTTCAACCCCTGACCGGTAACAGACTCCATAATCATGCCATTGCCTGTGTAAAGGGCAACATGACCAACACCATCTCCTTGAGGATTGGTAAAAACAATATCGCCTGGTTTTGCATTTGCATTTATTTCTGTTAAAGAACAATCTGGACTGGAAGGAGTTATCTGTTTATCTCCGCATATAAGTTTTGCATTCATGCTTCTCGCCAATCTTAAATAACCTGAAGCAGACAGCCGTTCTGAGAATCCAGGAACGCCTGCATGACTCATAACCCAATAGGTCCATCCAGAGCAATCAAAACCTTCTTCCGGGCTTTCCCCTCCATATTGATAACAAGTATCTTCTCCTGTAGGACCGTATTTTTCATAATAGTAATTTGCAATGCCCATAACACATTGCGAGGTTTTGCAAGGAACTATGGGTTCTTCCGGCGTAATGCAAAATGTTGGTGTCTTTTGAATAATAAACGTATCTGATGTATTTTCCATTTTTAATCTGCATCTGACGGTTAAATACTCTGAGTTCACATTTGCAGGTATATCAACAAACGTGTAATTGGTGTACTTTCCATCTTCTGCAACGTGAACATTCTGAAGGTTTTTAGGATCTTTGGTATTGCAGGTTGTTAAATCAAGCTGCAAAGGTTTGGGAATTCTAAACGTCAACTGGTTAATTTTAACAACTTTTCCCAAAGGATCACTGTTTTGAATGGTTATGCCAAAAACGGGCAGGATAGGATTTTCTTTGCTCACTGCCATTGGCTGTTCAGGAGGATTTCTGATATCAACTAATCCTAATTTTACAGGTCCATTGGTATAGACTGCTTCGGGATATCTTGCTATTTGATATAAGCTTACAGGGTCTTTATTTTCAGAGCGCAAATTTCTCAATAAATCTCTATCCATAAACGTGTAGGTAACATAGCCCCATGTCTGAAAGTTAAAGGTTGACTTGAATGTAAACTGATGGCTTTGTTTAGTAAAATCAATAGTTGTTGGACCTAAAGCAGGTCCGATGTTGCATTGCAAATAATAAGTTTCTAACTCAGAAATGCCGAATCCTGCAGGGTCAACTAACCCTTCATAATCATCCAGAAAACACTTATTCGTTACTTTTGCTTCATCAACAAATGTTCTTCCTGTTACTGTAATATACCCCCCTATAGGGTCTCCGTATTCAAAATAAGTATAATAAGGCTCTATCTCTCCAAACGTAACTCCTAACTGTACACCTTTATTTTTCTCAACTTCTGCTGCGTAATAGGGATCTGCTGCAACTCTTATTTGATAGGTTACGTTTCCTGGTATTCCTAAAGCCACATTCATCATTCTTTTTGCAGCTTCCTTGATGACACTCCACACTTTCTGCAAAGGAGACATGACATTTCCATCAGGTCCTGCTGCTGTTATCTGCCCAAAGTCAATAAAGCCAACAACTAAAAAGGAAACAAGAATAACGACCCAAATTGCTTTGATCGTTCCAAAGAAATAATCGAAGTGTTTTGCAGTATAAACAGGCCATGCAGGAACCAATACTAAAAACAGATTGAACAAATCTCCGTAGCTTAATCCTCCAAATGCATCTCCTGTAGGAATAACGGTTCTCAGTAAAGGAATGAAAATGCTTGCTGCAGAAATTGCAAAATATCCGAAAATGTGCCATGCTCCGCCAAAATTTCCAGGCTGCCTAAAAACAAAAAACCAAGCAAGGATTGCAAAAATCAGATAAACAATATATGCATGATCATACAAGGCACCTGTTCTTTGAAATCCATAGCCAAAAGCATCAATCAAATGCCAAATTAACGTTAACCAAAAAAACCATTTGTACGCATTGTTTGTCCCTTGATTTTTTAACCAGCTTGCTGTTCCTCCAATACCTTGAGCTGTTTTTTGCACTGCACCTTTGCCCATTTGATAACCAACAGCTCCAACTGTTGCTCCTACTGCTGCAGTTGCCAAGGTTCCTCTACCCATAGCTTTTGTTCCTTTCCAAAGTCCTTTTCCTGTTGCCTTCATTCCTTTTTTAGTGTAATTACCATATCTTGCAAATCGTTCACGCATACTTTCCTTTAACTGTTCTTCCACTTGCTCTTCTGACGGTTGCTGAGTTTGTTGAATAGGCTGTTCTATCCTGCTTTGCTTAGCAGGTTCTTCGTCCATCTGAGAACTCGCCCTTCTATCTTTAATTTTAATCCGCGAGGCGTCTCTTTCCTGCTCATTGTAAGGGCTAACGTTAACCATTGCTTACTTTGAAGCTTGGTGGTATATAAATATTTAGAAATTAGTCGTTCTCTTCAATGAAAACTTTTAAATCAACAATATCCAGCGTTGTTCTTGGCTCTAACTCGATGGCGTTGGTGCCGTGCCTTAGATAATTGTCAACGTTCTTCTCGTACTGTATTTTATCGGTGTCAAAGGTGAAGGAAATGCCGTTAAAGGTTATAGTTCCCTGCTTGTTATCCCTGTCATTGACAAACCGCAGGCGTATGGTTGCATTATACTTGCTTTCCAAAACATCATCATCAGGGTCATCTTCATCAATAGTCTGAAAAAACTCATCATCGACTTCAAAATAGTAAATAGGATATAACTGCTCCTTCATGCTCGTCCTCACTCTCAAATTATCAACCAAGTAAGAACCCCTGTCTGTCTTGAATTGCAAAATGTTGTCTCCTTGATAAATATCGTCAGGATTAAGCAAAACATCATTTTTTACGCCGCAATCTGCGATGGCCGAGTACACAATCTTATGGTTGAGCCATATCAGCAAGGTTCCTACTGCTTTGCTATCGCAGCGAGGGAAAAAAGTGAGGCTTCCTCTTTCGAGGTTTTGTTTTTCCACATCAGAAACAAAAAAGTGTTGTTCGCTTGCACTGGTCGTTACATCTTTAAAGTTCGCCGTTACCTTAATATTTTCAAAAGAATATTCGTTAATTCTCCAAAATGCCCATCCTGGACTGGAAACTCTAAACTCTAACGTATTTTTTCCCTTAATAAGGTCTGAAGGCAAAGGTATCGGTTCAGGGCTTCCTTTTTCCACTTCTCCATTAAAAATCTCGTTTCCATTCAAAAACAAGATAAGTCTTCCATCTGCAGCCTCGAGATTAAAGGACAATAAAAAGTCATTTAAGTTTTCCCCGGAGTCAAAAGACATGGTTGCGAAGGATTTTTCAAAAACACCATTTCTTGAATAGAGAGACTTCACTTCCTTCAGCACTTCTCCAGACTCTGTTGAGTACATCCTGAAGGATGGCAATTCATGGCTTCGTTCGTCAAATTTCAAATAGTCAATTCTTCCAGGATGCTCCAGTAAAAGAGTCTTATTCAAGTTTGCATCACTGTTTCCATCGTCGTCAGTGCTGTTTTCACCTAACAAATCAGTCCTCACATCAGGAGGGAGGAACAGAATGTAAAGAATAATAGCGAGTGTTATTAAAGCAACCATAATTGCTGCATTCGAACCAGACTGTGCTTTCATATCGTTACATTAATAAGCTTTATATATATAAATTTTGTTGTTACTGTTATGAGGATTCTTTCAAAGGACTTAAAAAAAGGATATATCAAGCTTCAGGCTCAAACCAATGAAGATTTATGGTATTTAAGCCAGATCATTGAACAAGGAGACTTAGTTAAAGGAGAGGCTGAAAGAAAAATCAAGTTAGGGGGAAGCGAGGAAAAAACAACCGTTGTTAAAAAGAAGGTATTTGTGGAGATTCAAGCTGAAAAGATAGAGTACGATGTTGTTTTGAGGGTTTTAGGCACTATTGTAGAATGTCCTGATGATTTGCCAAAAGGAAGCCATCAAAATATAACCGTAGAACCCCATTCAGTCATTGCCATAACCAAAGAATGGCTGTCCATTCACTTAGAAAAATTAAAGCAGGCGCAGGAGCAAAAGATAAACATGCTCTTGGTTCTTTTTGACAGAGAGCATGCGTTGTTTGTTGTCTTGGATAATACAGGAACAAAGATGCTTGCAGAGGTTTCAGGAAACGTGAACAAAAAAAACTATGAAAATTCTGGAAATGATTTTTTCAAAGAACTCGCAAAAGAAATCGAGGCATATCAGAAAAGATTTGCAACGATTATTGCAGCAAGCCCTTCTTTTTGGAATGATTATTTGCTTAAAGAGCTGAAAAACAAGGAGGGCATCATTTTTGCCAGTTGTTCAGAAGTAAGCGAAAGCGCAGTGCGGGAAGTGCTCAAAAGACCTGAATTGAAAAATGCACTCGAGCAAAGCAGAATTGCAAGCGATGAAACGCTTATGCAACGGCTTCTTGGAGAGGTTGCAAAAAACAACGCATTTTATGGAGTCAAAGAAGCAGAAGAAAAAATCTCTTCAGGTAACGTTACTGTGCTGATGGTTAGCGAGCATTTCTTGAAAGAAGCTAGAGAAAAAAAAAACTACAAAGATATTGAACAGCTCATGAAAACTGCAGAAAAAATGCATGCAGAGCTTCACATTTTAGAAAGCAAACAGCTTGATGGCTTGGGAGGCATTGCAGGAATATTACGATGGAAAGACTACAAGAGCTCATAGCGCTCATAAAGCAAAAAAGAGAATTGAAAAACCTCGATGATGATGTTGTTAGAGAAAAGATCATGCTCATCTTGAAAAAAAACAACAACACGAAAATAGAGTCTCTTGTTAAGAAGAAAGACATAAAAAAAATAATCAAGGAAACCAGGGCAGAATTAAGAAAAGTGTATGGCGTTTTTTTGCAGGACAAGTATGCGTCAAAAGATAAACTGCTAGAAGAGCTTGTTGCACTGTTGAAGGCAGAAAAAAGCCAGGAAAGAAAAAAAGAGATAGCCAAAACCTATTGCGATAAAATACTCCTGCTCCATCAATCAACCAAAGAAAGGCTTCCTCACTATGAAGAGGTTTATAGCAGCATTTTCAAAATAACCAAAAAACCAAAAAGCATTTTAGATCTTGCCTGCGGTCTCAATCCTGCAAGCTATTTTTATTTGCACAGCACTCCGCATTATTTTGCGTCAGACCTAAACCAAGATGACAGCGATTTTCTGAATAGATTTTTTCAGGCTCTAAAAGTAAACGGCCATGCAGAAAAAAAAGATTTGTTGAAAGAGCAAACATATCAAAAAGCAGACGTCTGTTTTTTATTCAAGGCGCTTGATTCTTTAGAAAGAGTAAAAAGAAATGTCAGCAAAGAACTTTTGCAGAACATCCCCTCCAGCCACATCGTTGTTAGTTTTCCTAAAGCATCATTAAGCAGCAAAAAAACAATACGGTTGGAAAAAAGAAACTGGTTTTTTAGGTTGTTGAAAGAGCTTGCATGGGAATATCAAACTTTTGAAGTGCAAAATGAGCTTTTCTTCGTAGTGAAAAAGAAATAACACACCCCAATAGCAAAAACGTGAAACTATTGCAGGTGAGTGAAAAAACGTAACATATTTAAAGTAGTACACAATAAGTGGTTAAAAAGGGGTGATTGACCCTAGAGGGGGGTTGAAGACTATGATTGTAAAAGAAGAGTTTTTAAGTAAATTGAGAAGGTATTTTTCTTTGAACCTCTATGAGGTTAAGATTTGGGCAGCGTTGCTGAGCAGGGGTGTCAGTACTGCAGGAGAACTGAGCGATATTGCAAACGTTCCAAGAAGCAGAAGCTACGACGTCCTCGAAAGCCTGGAAA
>QZIT01000006.1 GCA_003599145.1 Candidatus Woesearchaeota archaeon
TGTGCCTAAGGTTGGTTCAACGTTGAGTGTTGATACGACAATGCCAGGTTTGATGAGAGACAAAAGAATTTATGTGTATCCATAAGGATACCTTTTTTTCTTCTTTTTTAATTGCTTAACTTTCTAAGATTATTATTTTTTTCTGCTTATTTTCACTCTCTTCTCACACCTTGTTTCTTTATTCACATATCTGCATTATCTTTTCATAAAGGTAGTCTGAAATAAGTGTATTCGCCATAATTAACCGTATTTCGTGTAAATTCATATAACCACACCAATATATTAATATATGATATTGACATACAAAATCGAAACATTTATATATGAGTATACATATTGATATATTGGATGTGTAAAATGTTAAAAAAAACAATCTACGCAAAATTGCTCGTGGTTCTTTCATTTTTGATAACTGTTTTTTCTATCGCTAACTTGGTCTTTGGAGCAACAGATCCTGTATCTCCACAATCTATTACTCAAATAAGCACGTCAGGATTTGATACTACGGACTACCCTGCACAGAACACTACAGCCATAGCAGGCAACGTTACTGAACTATCTATAACTGCTCTTGCTCCAACGCAATCATGGCAGGGTTACTTTGGAAACATAACAGGTACGATCACTTTACAGGATGCATCAGGCAATATATTCTATAATTGGACAGTTGCAGAGCCAAAAGGAGAAATCTATGCAAGCCTTAATTCCTCTATTAACTGGTCTGCCATAAAATGCTTTAACTTTACGGCAAATACTTCTCTTGAAATTAATCTTACCACTATGGAATCTACGTATAATATACAAACTGCTGATGTTGATGGCATTGATGAAACGTTTAACGAAACAAGCAATCCAACAATCTATGTTGGACAGTACACGGTTGCAGCAAGCAGTTGCCCTACAACGTATGTGTATCAGAACACAGGAAAACAATACACGAACTTCATAAATACACTTTTGACTGACAAGGAAAAATTAGTGTATACGACTGTTATCGAGAACGACCAAACAAACAATAACACTGATGTTACAGGATATAATGGCCAATCTTATGACTTCCAGATGCTTGTTGCAGAAGACGGCCATAATGCAGATACAAGCACAACAATCTATTACTTTTGGGTTGAAATAACATGAAACTACAGGCGATTTTTGTTGGCTTAGTCATAGTAGCGCTTTCTTTATTTTTTTTATCTCCTAAAGTAAACTCGCTTCCTGTAGGAGCAAATGTAACTTCAAATACTTCATCAAACTGGTCTGCGGCAATACCAAGCAGGACAGATGCAGGAGGAACAATAACAACAATGGTTCTTGATGCGCAATCTCAAGATGATGGATGGAAGGGTTATGTTGGAAACATCTCAGGTAAATTTACTTTAGATGATGCAAGCGGCTATTCTATTTATGACTGGTCTTTTACCGTAACAGAAGGAGAAGTGTATATTTCAAGAGCAGCAAGCCCTTCATGGAGCACAGCCATCTGCGCAAACACGACGATTATTTCAAATGAACAAAACTACTTTGGCATGACTGCCGCAGAATATGACATTATTAACAAAACCTTCAATGAAACCATTCATCAGTCATTTAGAGTGGGTGTTGTGGATATTGTCAACAGCAGCTGTTCTTCAGCCTTTACCTATGTAAACGACTCAAAATACCCGTATATTAATGAAAGTACTCCCTTTCAGGAAGTGCTTCTTCAGACAGGAACTGATTTAATTTATGCTGCTCTTTTAGAAACAGACAATGAAGGATTTCACACAGGATATACCTACGACTTTCAAGCAATTGTACCTGACAATAGAACCAACGGCGTAACGACTACCTATTATTTTTGGGCAGAATTAGGTACTTGATTGTCTATAAAGCTTCTTATTAATCTGCTTTTTTCCTTTCTTTTTATTGCATACGCATCTGATTCTGCGTCGAGCGTAAAACAGGGAATTTTTGTATTGTCTATTCTCAAAATAAGCACTCTTTTTTTAAGAAGTTTGCTGAAATAGGTTCCTTTGCTTTTTTCTCCGAGAACCTGAACAGTAACTCCTGATATCTTTATTTTTATCGCCCAGGAAGGATGACCACCCAATGGTGTTAATTGCTGTATAGCTGAAGGTTTATATTCTTGAAAGAGATCCTGCATGTTTTTAAGCTCAGAAAGGTGAACGATAACATCAAGGTCGTTTGGCTGTAGAGCCATTCCTTGCAAGACGAGATTAAAACTTCCTATAACTGCCCAACGCCTGTTTTTCAATTTTTTGCTGATTATGATAAGTGCCTCTTTGAAGTTGTTCTCTAACATAGATTTTGCGAATCTCTTACAGTTATTAAACTTTCTTAAGTTGAAGAAAAATAATACTTACTTAATTATATTTTGATACTTACTAAATAATATGAAAATAGCAAATTATTTATTAAAAACAATAAAATATATAAAGAAATACTTACATAATAATACTTATTGGTAAAAAATGCGCACTTTAGACTGAAAGTTGAATCTGTTCCTTCGCTGGACCTCTCGTTCTATGCAGAAGAATCTTTGGAATATGAACTTAAGCCATCGTTGCACATCTCCGAAATTCCCCTTGCTATTTTTAAAACTCCCTTAGGGCCTTTGCAGTTATTGGTGAAATATCTCAAGGAACAGCAAATGCCTTTTTCTGAAATTGCCTCTTTATTGCATCGATCCTATAGAACTATCTGGCTGAGCTATCAACAGGGTAAAATGACGTCTTTGGAGTATTCTTCTGTTCAGGAAGCACTTCCTCTTTCTATTTTCAGCAAAGAGCTAAGTACGCTCGAGTCTATTGTTGTTTATCTCAAACAATTTTATTCCTATGCGCAGATTTCCCGTCTGCTCAATAAAGACCAGAGAACAATTTGGACAATATATCAGAGGGCGATAAAAAAATGAGAAGGCCAAGTGAAGCCATATGGCAAATATTACTTTTGTTGCTCATTATTTTACTGATAGTTATCATAGCAGTATCTGTTCGCGGAGCACCTCAGGGCATAACGGTTATTTCAAATACAACTGAAAATTTTACTGGCAACAGTCCTGCACAAGTAAATGCTTCTGGAGGAACAATTACTACGATAAATTTCAATGCAACCCAGCAAACATACCGATGGAAGGGCTATGTGGGTAATGTAACAGGAAAAGTTGCGTTAAGAGATAGCAATAATTATTCACTCTACGATTGGTCTATAACAAGCATTACGGGAGAAGTGTATGCTTCTCGAGCAAATGCAATAACGTGGACAGCAGTAAACTGCACTAATGCAACGATTATGGCGAGTGAAAACACCGCTTTGGGAATAAACAGTTCCAGCATAGATAGCATTAATAACACATTTAATGGAACAACACATAGAAGCTTTTATGTTGGGACACAGCATATTGTCAACAGCACTTGTCCATCTATAGCTACCAATGTCAATAATACTGCTCAAAGCTTATCAGAGTCTTCATACTTTCAAGAAGTTTTGCTTGATGATGATACTGCTATGATTTACACGACTATTCTTGAGCTGGATATTACTGGGTTTGACAGCCAATCTTATGACTTTCAGTTAATTGTGGCAGATTCTGAATCAGAGTCAACTGCAACTACCTATTATTTTTGGGCAGAACTGGTCTAAAATGCCTTTTTAGACGTTTTATAGATATGATTCAGTGATAAATGAAATAGTGTACTATATAGAAAGAAATGAAAACAGAAAAAGATAAATAATAGAAACATATATATAAAAGAATTATATAATAAAAAGAAAAGTTTTAATTTCTGTACTTAATTGAAAAACGAAAAGTTTATATAGGGGTTATGCTAATGAAGATAATAAGATACTAAAGCGTATACTGGAGAGGAAAAAATGGAGCATGAGACCCTATACACGGCGTCAAAATGGAACGTTTTGGAAGCTTTGGGTAATGGAAAAATGTCTCCTCAGGAACTTGCACAAGTTTGCAAAACTAGTGTTGCCAACATCAGCCAGCAACTGCGATTGCTTGAACTGGCAGGCATTGTCAAAACAGAGCGCATCAGCAATAGAGACAAAGGCCAGCCAAGACTTCTTTATTCTTTGGTAAGCGAACGTGCGTACATTATTGCAACAGGAAAGGGTTTTGTGAGCAAAAAAACAGTACATTTGTCTCCCTTCAGAAAAGCGCTTTTGCGCATCTGGTTTTTGGACGATGGCAAAAATGCGTTGCTTGAAAAAGTATTCCTTGATTTGGAAAAGCACTTGTCCAAAATAGATGCAGTTTACTATGATCAGAGTGCATTATCTTCCTTATCTATCCTTATTGTTACGCAACACGACTTAAAAAACCAAATTAAAAACTATACATTAGACAAAATGCCCATAACGTTCACGATAAAAACACAGGTTGATAAAAAACTATACAAAATATATGAATGCTGAGGAGAGGTGGAAAAAATGAGGACAACAATATTGATGCTATTATCTTTGTTGATGGTGGTTGGTGCGATAACGTATGCTTGGGCAGTGCCTTACGGGCCTGAAAGCATAACTGCTGGGGCGAGCAGCCAGGCAGACATCAATCAAACAGTAAAGAACGTGACTGCACAGGCAGGAAATGTTACTGAACTGAATATTTCAGCGAATTCAATCACCAAATCTTGGCAGGGCTTCTACGGCCAGATTTCAGGAAGAATTGTTTTAGCGAACAGCAACAATCAGAATTTTTATGACTGGAATCTAACATCTCCCTCAGGAGAATTATATGCAAGTCCCAATTCCTCAATTAACTGGACAGCCATAAAATGCTTCAACATAACAGGCGACACTTCCATAGAGATAAACCTTACAACTATGGAATCTCAATTCGGCATGAGTAGCAGTGATGCAGACGGCATTGACGAGACCTTTAACAATACTAACTCTGTGAATTTCACCGTAGGAACAACTATCATAGAAAATACGACGTGCAGGTCCACTTATGTCTATAACGGCTCTGGCTACCAAACAACCAACTTTGAGAATGTTCTGCTTTCAGATAAGCAAAGCATTGTTTTTACAACATTGCTTACTAATAATAAAAACGGTTTTAACAACAATACCTATGATTATCAGATGCTTGTTGCAGAAGACGGTCACGGAAGCGCTGCAACGACCTATACAACGTATTATTTTTGGATAGAATTAAGCTAGGTGAGACAATGAAAAATATGAAACTCTGGTTACTGATGATTTTATTGGCGGTTCCTTTGCTTATGGCAACGGCTGAAGCTGCTCCGCAAGGATTGAACACGACGAGCAACACAACAGTTTCAGGTCCAACGATCCCTGATTATACTCGCCAGGATGCAGGAGGCACCATCACTACGTTGCTGGTCAACCAATCACAGCAAACAGAAGCCTGGAAGGGCTATGTGGGGAATGTAACAGGAAAAGTTGCGTTAAGAGACAGCAGCGGCTATACTATCTATGACTGGAACTTTGCCAGCATCGCAGGAGAAATCTACGCTTCAAGGACCAATTCGATAACGTGGACAGCAGTAAACTGCACTAATCACACAACCATTACCAGTGAATATTCTGCGGTGAACATGGCAGATAGTGACGTTGATAGCATCAATAAAACGTTTAATGCAACGAAGCACGCATCTATTACCGTAGGAAGCCTGACAGTAGAAAACGATACCTGCGCTTCAACAGCAACCTATAACGGAACTGCGCAAAATGTCAATTCAACTGCAAGATTTCAAGAAGTGTTGCTTAAAGATACAGGTTCGAATATGATTTATACTACGATTCTGGAGCAGGATAAAATAGGCTATAATACGTTTACGTATGATTTTCAGCTGATTGTGCCAGATTCTGATGCAGCTGCTACAGACACAACCTACTATTTTTTTGCAGAACTAACCTGATCTTTTTTTTATGTTTTTTTCTCAAAGAATACAAAACATTTAAATACCTCTCGCCATCTTATAGCAGCGGGTGAAGGTAATTCATGAAGCATAAATGGTCTGTATTATTCTTAGTTCTTTTTTTAGCGCCCATAGTCTACGCAGACCAGTATATTGTAAACTCTGCTGATTGGAGAGATGTTTATTCGGCAATGTTATATGGCAGTTTGCAGAACGTGAAAACAGACTTCATCACCAGTGCAAACCATGCGCCTGTTTTGCTTAATAATATCCCTTTAGATACGCCCATTACTATCTTTACCTCTCGTTCATCTCAGTATGTATCTAGCTATAGAAACTTGGCACTTTCAAGAGGATACCAGAACGTTACAGAACTAACTTATGCAACTATGAACCTGGATCTCGCGGAGCTCAGCGGTGCTGACAAATTCATTGTTCTGGACGACTCCTATGGATACAATGCTATTGCTGTTGCTTCTTATGCTGCAAAATCAGGCTCTTATGTTTTGTTTGCGGACGCAGGAAATATTGCGTCAGTTGATGCTCTTTTGAACGATAGAAATCCGTCTAGCGTTATTATCTACGGCCAGGTTGACAGGGAAGTGAAAGACACCCTTGCAAAATATGCTCCTGAAACCATCAATGATGGAAACAGATTTGAAAATAATATGGCCATTGTTGATAAGTATCAGCAGATTGCTCCTTCTCAGCAGGTAGTTTTAACCAACGGAGAGTTTATTGAGCAAAGCTTAATTTCTGGAGATGATCCTGTTTTGTTTATAGGAAAGACTAATGTTCCTGATGAAGTAAGGAAATATATAAATCAGTCTGATTTTGATGTTGCTATTCTGATAGGCAATGAGCTCGTTCAGTCTGCAGTAACCATTAGAAGGCAGATAGGAATAAGCGTTTTTGTCAAATTTGCAAGGGGCTCAAGAACTCCTGAAGGTCCTATTGCGCAGGTTGAGGATTTGGATAGGTTTCCTATGCCTGGCTATTTTTTAAACCTTACCTATGATAACGTTGTCTATAACAGCGCAACCAAAACGCTGGAAGTGACCTATAAAAACAATGTTGATCTCGCAACGTACTTTCAAGATACCGTAACCATTTTGCCTTTGAATCAAACGGTTGGAGATGCAGAGCCTGTTTTTATTGACGGCAATGATTTTAAAACAGTCATCTATACTAAAACAACTGACGATCAGGATATCAGTTTGGCTGAAGGAGAAAACACTGCTCGATTGTTCACTATCTATGGAGAATCTCCTCAATCATTGGAAAACATTGTGCAGGCTGAGCTTCCTATTCAAAGGATAACGGTTCTTGATGACTCTGCAATAGAAATCACGGATTTAGTGTATGATACGACCAAGGCGCGCTTTTATGTGACTTTAGAGAACACGGGATCTGTTGATGCATATGCAAAGCCTGAGGTAGTAGACGTTTTGGTTAATGACCAGCTAACAACAAAAAGTGCAGATGCTGTTGTTTTCTTAAAGCATGGAGAAAACGCAAAAGTTCCTGTAAAATTGAAGCTTTCTTCTGTGGATATTGAAGATAATGCTAATATTAAAGCGAGGGCGTATTACGGCGTAAGAGAAAATTCCCTGATTAAGATAGTTGTTGCAGACTTTGCCATGGCAACGGTAAGCATGGCCATGGTTTACTATGTCATCATTGCCGTAGTTGTCTGCACCCTGTTGCTGCTTATCGTTTTCAGGAAAAAGTGCAGAATGTGTAGGCAAAAAAACATGTTTTATAGAAAACACTGCAAGAAATGCAAGGCAAAATTATGAAAACTCTCGTCGTTATTGATATTGAAAAAGAGTGGATAACGAAAACTTCTGAGTATTATCTAGGAAATATCAGCTCTTTTATGAAGAAACTGAACCTTTTAATAGAGTATTGTAGGAGAAAAGGGCATAAGATTATCTTTGTCAGGCATGTTGAACTAGCAGGCAAAGCCTTTAGAAAGGGAAAAGGCGCAGAGTTTATTGACAACCTGTCCATAACTTCAAAGGATGTGGTCATTGAAAAAAACAAAATAAGCGCGTTTTACAGGACGAACATTGAAAAAATGCTATCTAAAGACGTGATTATTGCAGGTATCTTGACCAATTTGTGCGTAAGAAGCTTTGTTAATGATGCTTATGATAGAGAGTATGCCCTAACCTTGGTTGAGGATTGCTGTGTTTCAGTATCAAAAAAGATGCACCAATACACGTTAGAAGACTTTCAGCTTACCAGGCCCGAAGTGAAAATAGCTTCCTTGCAGAATTTCTTGAAACTTTAGCAAACTTTTTAAATTGTTTATGGTTCTTGCAGCACATGAGAAAGCAAAAAAAGAACAGAACTGCTTTATGGATGGGACTGTTTGTTGTGTTTATCATGGTTGCCAGTACGTTCGCTTTTATTTACAGCTATAACGCAGACACCACGCTTACGTATAACGGCATCAAATTTAAGCAGGATGTGCAAACAGGAGCCTACAGTGCAAAAATAGACAAGCAGCTCTATCAGTTCTTTTACCATCCTACAGCAGTAGAGTCTTTTGCATTGGATGCAGCAGCCATTCCTGCTTTGAAAAATGCTCAGGCAATAGCCGTTACCTTTGATCCTAATGCCAATCAGCAGCAATTGCTTTATGTTGATGGGTTTCGCTTTGAACTTGAGAAATATGTCAATAAACAAGTTTACAGTGCGGTAATTAATGAAAGCAGCATCTATCCTTTCGCTGTTTTTACTTGCGACAACGCAACAGCGCAAATACCGGTCATTTATCTTAATGACTCTTTTGAGCCGTCATTCATCTATGAAAATAATTGTCTTATCGTCAACGCAAAAGGCATAGACCTTTTGGCAATGAGAGACAGAGTGCTATATGGTTATCTGGGTGTTATCAATGGCTAAAAAGAAAAAAGTAAAAAAGGAACTCAAGAAAGAAAAGAAAAAAGTAGCTAACGCAGTAAAGAAAGATGAAAAGAACAACCTTGCGGTACTTTATATCATCATTATTTGCGCGCTGGTTATTATTGTTGGTTTTTTTGTAATTCGTTCATTGATAGCGAATAGCGCAAACATAACACCAGAAGACGTCATTCTTGATGACTTGAATAGGTCAGATGCTTATGCATACAATGGCTATGGGTTTGTAGAAAACAATGGTGTATGGAAGACGCAGGTTGAAGTAAACCTGCAGGCGTATGATGTTTCTTTTCACAATGGGCCGAGAGATTTAGAAGACATCAGCATAACCTACAATCTTAATAATTTTTCAAAGTTGCTCTTGAAGTACAAGAGAGCTTATGTTGCCATTCATCCAGAAGATGATGGAGGAAGCTATTTGGGAGTTTCTGCTTCAAGCATGGGTGTTGCTTTAAAATTGGTGTATGGTGTTACGGTCATTCCTGCATGCACGCAGAACGCAACTATTTGTGAAAACAGGGCAATAATCACCTGCGATACTACTGATAAACCAGTTATCATGCTTAGCCATGATGCTCCTATGGAAATCAGATATGAAGGAAACTGCCTGTATTTAACAGGAATGGGTGATGATTTAATCAGGGCAACAGACAAGACCATTATGGGATGGTATGGTATTTTGCAGTAACGAGAGGTTTTCTTATGACATTAGAACTTGTTGTTGATGAAGAGCTACAACTGAAAGAGTTCAGGCCTGAAGATGCGGCTGCAATATTCAATCTTATTGACAGAAACAGAGCGCATTTAAGCCAGCATGGAGACGATACTGCTCAAAAATATCCAACGGAAACTGTTGTTTATGAGAGCATTGTTCATCCTAAAAACCCTCAGAGAAAAAGATTTGGTATGTGGTCTGAAGATACGTTGGTAGGCAGTATTAATTTGACATTAGAAGGTCATAGTGCAGAAATCGGCTATTATTTAGGCAGCGAATTTCAAGGAAAAAAATATATGACTCGTTCTGTTAGGCGAATAGTTTCCTACGGATTTGATGAGCTTGGGCTGAAAAGGATCTATGCAAAAGTGCATGTGCAGAATATGGCAAGCAGAGCAGTGCTTATGGCTGCTGGCTTTTCTTTCATTACTCTTAAAGGCGAATCGGCAATCTATGTGCAAAACAGAAATATTACCACTACTTAGTAAATAAAAACAAAAAATTTATAAACCCTTCTTTGCTTCAGAAAAGTATGACGCTTGATGACCACGCCAACAGTCTCGGATCAATATTTGATTTTTCGCGCAAAGATAAAAAAAGAGAGCAGTCTCAAGGCCCTTTTTATGTCCAGCAAGATTTGCTTGACGATACAAAAAAGCGGCTGATAGGGGTTGCTTATGTAGCTTCTCTTTCACATATCCTCAACAATTATATTATGGGAGTTTCAGGAACCTTGCAGTTAGCCATGAGAAACCAGCCAGATCATGCGCACTATCCTGAAAGAGACACTACACACGTTGCAGAATCTTTGGCTACCTATTTGCGAACGCTAAGAACCACAACAGAAGGCGTAGGCATAGACACATTTTTAGACATGCACAAAGTATCTTGCGATATATATCCTGCTTATGACGCCATTCCCTTCGCCACGGCAATGCTTCAGCCATTGCAAAGAATAGCGGAACTTTCTCTTTCTTGGAAA
Organism: Candidatus Woesearchaeota archaeon; assembly: GCA_003599145.1. Lineage (GTDB taxonomy): Archaea > Nanobdellota > Nanobdellia > Woesearchaeales > UBA9642 > SURF-58. Next base: position 10,523 of record QZIT01000006.1, read on the forward strand.
GACACTCAAAAAGGAGCATTCTACAACGCGGAAACGAGGAAAGTGATTGCAAGCATAGAGACTTTGCAGAAAGGACAGCGTCTTTCTCCAGAAAATATACCTCTGTGCATGTATGTTGGAAATAGCTATATAGTCGATGTTCAAAAATTAGAAAAAGCATTACGATAATTCTTTCAGTATCTCTTTCACCGTTTGCTGCACGGTTCTTTTATCCGTTTCAATAACAAAACCGTAATCAAATGCAGAAACTAATGTGTGCACTGCTTTTGCAGCGTCTTTGCCATAGCTTTTTCTTCTCCTGCTGTCTCTTGCTATGCATGTTTTCAAGGGGGCTTTCAAAGTAAAAACATTTATTTTTGAAATATTTTTTTTTAAATGCTCTATTTGCTTTTTATGGTAAAAACATCCGTCGATGATGATGGTTTTTTTCAAGCGCTTTTCAAGTATGGGAAGTATTTTCTTTTGCACAACAATAAAATTTTTCAGAGGAATGCACGGCTCTCCTTTTTGAGGCTTATCTAACTGGTATTTTTCCAGCAGCTTATCGACGTCGATATGCTTTGCCTTTAAAACACTTGCGAGTTTTTTTGCTATCGTTGATTTACCAACGCCTAATGGTCCTCTAAGAATGATGACGTGATTCATGTTACACTTCAATAAAATCATTTTCAAAATCAACAAATCTGATGCCTAATCCTGATTGCAGTAATGCAGAAATAATGGCCATGTGCTCCTTGCCAGTTCCCGACGATAAATTCAATGCAACTTCCGTGTCGATAATCTTTTTTTCTAATGCCTGCTTAATGTCTTTTGCCAATGCTTTCACTGGTTTTTCAAAATCAACAACAAGCAATTCAGTATTTTTCCCTGCAGAAAACTTTTCCTTTCCAAAATTATTCGTAATTAAAAACACTTTTTCAAATTGATTCGTGCTTATTAATTTAAGCACCGTAGTCCAGCTTCCTTTTCCTGTTGATAAACAGGCAATCAAATAAGTCATGATGCAATGAATGTTTGTTTCTTTAAAAAGATATTGCTGGTTATCCTGAAAAGTTTACGGATGGCTATTTTGTATTTAGGTAATTTCTAGAATTTTCTCAGCAATGAGCTTGCCCAATTTTTTATGGTTCTTGTTGTCAAGATGAACGCCTTCAAATGCATCTACGTTTACCTGATTTGTCGGATTGAGATAATAGACCTGCTCCTCATCTGCAAGTTTTTTATACGCTTCAATGAGGTCTTGAGTTTTTAAAGTCGCTCCTTTAAATAATTTGGATGCAAAATCTGCTTCTTCATTCACTATTGCTGGAACAATAATGAGAATTTTAGGTAAAGAACAATGCTCAAGCGTCTTGATACTTTTAACAATTTTAACCAATTTTCTCATTCCCTCAGTGATGTCCTCGACTGTTAAATGCAACATTTCTTTAGCATCAGTGGTGCCTAACATGAGCACAACAACGCTTAGGGGAGCATGAGATTCTAGCATGATGGGCAAAGTTTCAGCTCCATTTCTTAAGGGAAACTCTGGTCTGGGGTCATCAAAATTAGTCGTTCTTGCACCTAATCCTTCTTCTATGACGTGATAGTTTTCACCTAATCTATTTTGCAAAACACCGGTCCAACGGTTATTTTTGTCATATCTCTTTGAGCCCATGCTTGAGGGCACCCATCCCCAAGTATTTGAATCGCCGTAGCATAAAATCCTTTTTACCTTGGCAGTTGAATCATAGACGTTTTCCATAGAACATTGCTTTGCTCTGTTCTTTAAAAATATTTCGCGAAAGAATTCCCAGAGAGCAACATTTATAAAAAAATACCTGTTTCCTATAGTATGAAGTTCTTGAAATCAGCAGTGGTTATGCTTATCAGCTTTAATATCGCTATTTTCATCCTTCAGTTTATTTTTGGGAATGCCTTTACCAATCAGGGAGTTTTGTTGTCGTCAGATGTATGGATAAGACCCTGGACGTTGATAACGTCTATGTTTTTGCATAGCAGTATTTTTCATTTAGTCTTTAATATGTATGTCCTGCTGATTTTTGGTTCGTTATTAGAAAGCAAGATAGGCACCAAAAGGTTTCTCTTGATTTACTTCGTTTCAGGCATTCTTGCAGGCATTGTTTCAACGTTTTTCTATCCTGCTGTTTTAGGTGCCAGTGGGGCTATTATGGGCGTTATGGGCGTTATCATCATCATTATGCCTGATCTGAAAGTGCTGTTCTTTTTTGCCATTCCCATGCCTTTATGGGTTGCATCGCTGGTCATTGTCCTTATAGATGTTGTGGGCATTTTTGTCCCTTCAGGCATTGCGAACATAGCGCATTTAGCGGGCTTGGCTGTTGGTTTATTGTATGGACTTACGCTAAGAAAGGAAAAGAAGATCTATCATAAAAAATTTTCATCCAAAAGGCATTTGCAGGATGAAGACATTGACGAATACTTTAAATCAGGAAGGATATAATAGCATCTATATATTTCTCAACCATCATCTTTAAATAGGAAACCTAATCTCGTTAAGTACTGTATGCAAACGATTTGGGTGGTTACTACAGGCGGTGTTCTTTCTGGCATAGGCAAGGGAGTCGCTTCTGCTGCTATTGCAAGGCTTTTAAAGGGAAACAAAAAAATAGTCACCATGAAGTGTGATGGCTACTTGAATGTTGATCCTGGAACCATGAATCCTGTTGAGCATGGAGAAGTCTTTGTACTGCATGATGGCGGTGAAGTCGATATGGATTTTGGCCATTATGAACGCTTTTTGGATGTCAACTGCAAGTTTGAGTGGAACCTAACCAGCGGAAAAATCTTTGATTCTGTTATTACCAAAGAACGAAAAGGAGTTTATTTGGGAAAAACAATTCAGATATTTCCCCATATTGTTGATGAAATAAAATCAAAAATTTATGATATTGCAAAAAAAGAATTTGCAGACATCATGTTTATAGAAATTGGCGGTACGGTTGGAGATATAGAAAACAGCTGGTTTATTGAAGCAGTAAGGCAGTTGAGAAATGAAGTGGGCAATGATAAAATAGTCTATATTCATTTAACCTATATTCCTTATCTGGAAACAGTCACTGAATTAAAAACAAAGCCTGCGCAGAGGGATATTGCTTTATTGAGAGAAAAAGGAATTTATCCAGATATTGTTATAGCCCGTTCAAAATTTGAATTAACTCCCAAAATAAAAGAAAAACTTGCCTTATTTGGAGACATAGATGCAGAATCCATCATCACAGGAAAAGACGTTGATTCTGTCTATGAAGTCCCTTTGTTTTTCAGAGACCAAAATATTGTGCAATTGCTGAACAGAAAGCTGCATATGAAGCATAAAGAAGAATTGGTGCGCTGGGAAGAATTAGTAAATACTATAAAACATCCTGAACATAGAATTAAAGTCGCCATTTGCGGCAAATATACCGAATTGCACGACAGTTATGCAAGCGTCATTGAAGCATTAAAGCACGCAGGAGCACATCTGAATACAGGCGTCGATATTGTCTGGTTGGAAACAACAGACATAGAAAAAAATAAGGTTTCTGTAAAAGAAGCCTTGAAAAATGTCAATGGCGTTATCATTCCAGGAGGCTTTGGCTCAAGAGGCGTTGAAGGAAAAATACAGGTTATTCAGCATTTGAGGGAAAATAACATTCCTTTTTTGGGATTGTGCTATGGACTGCAATTAGCGGTTATTGAATTTGCAAGGCATGTTTGTAATTTAACTGAAGCAAACACAACAGAAGTGAAAAAGACAAAGGTTCCTGTTATTGATATTTTGCCCGAACAAAAAAATGTTGATAAATTAGGCGGCACGATGAGATTAGGTGCCTATGAGGCAGTTTTGCTGAAAGGCTCTGTTGTTCAACAGTTATATAATGCAGAAAAAGCAGTCGAAAGACATAGGCACAGGTATGAAGTAAATCCTGAATATCATCAAATATTGCAGGAAAAAGGCATGGTGTTTTCAGGCATGTCTGCAGATAAACGATTAGTAGAATTTATTGAACTCCCCAATCATCCTTATTTTGTTGCAACCCAGGCGCATAATGAATTAACATCAAGATTGGAAAAGCCAAATCCTCTGTTTTACGGGTTTGTTAAGGCAGCGTTGAAAAAGTAACCTTTATAAACCCCCTGCTGTTTCTTTGGTTTATGGAAATGGAACTTGTAAGGACATGCATCAGCTGCAAGAAAGATGTAGCTAATGATACAGGCAATGTGCACTTTTTATGCCCAAACTGCAATAAATACGAGATTATCAGATGCAAGCATTGCAGGGAAATTGTTGCTAAATTTGTCTGTCCAGAATGCAATTTTGAAGGTCCCAATTAAAATGGCATCAGTTATTATTACTATGCAAATTATGCCGGAAAGCCCTTCTACGAATCTAGAGCATGTTTTTTCCGAAGCAGAAAAAATCATTGATAGTTACACGAACAGCGTTGAAATAAAAAAAGATATTCAGCCTGTTGCCTTTGGATTAAAAGCGTTAATAGTTAAATTTGTCATGGATGAAAAAAAAGGCTCTACAGAACCTTTAGAGCATCAGTTAAAATCTTCTATCAAGGGTATTGAAAGCATTGAAGTTACTGATGTCAGAAGAGCTATCGGATAAGCTTGAGTACTTCTTCAATATTCATTTTTGTTTTGAGTGCATTTGGCGCAAAATGAGTTATTGTTCCTTTTGATTTTTTTATTAAGTCACCTAATTTTGGCATGTTTTTTATTTTATACTTTTTTGCTATGCTGTTGACGCTGTAAAATCCAACGCAGTTTTCTTCATTTTTTAAAACCTCAAGAAATTGAATCATTTTTTTATCCTCTGTTTTTTTGACCATAGCAGCAATAAGCTTTCCATCTTGAAGGCTACCTGCATATAACGGTCCAGCGAGTTGATATTTTTGGTTTTTTTCTTTTATTTTTATGAATATTTGCTCTAAACTTCCTGCAAAAAAATCCAAGTCTTCAAAATAAACAAAATGCAGATGCTGTTTCAAAACAGCGTCTACTTTTTCCTTGCTTTTTTCGCAGTGAAAATAAATTCTAAAATAATGGTCTTTAGCATAGCTGAGTACAGGAAACAATGCTTTGTCGTACTGCGCGCCTATTAACTGCACTTTTCTTACTAATATTCTCAAACCTATTTCGTGCATCAGCTCATTTTTTAAGGGAACTGCCCAGTATTTTCTTTTTCCCGGATTTCTATACGTTCCTGCAAGCGCAGCAATGTCTGTTGCCGTCACTGCTAAAATGCCATCTCTTGCAAGCCTTTTTATTGCTGTATCTAAAAAAGAATTGGGGCTTCCAAACGGGTCAACATCAGTATAGTCAAATCCGTTGCTTTTTAATAAAAATACATTTGCCTCTTCATTGAAAACATTTATTTTTTGTATTTGCAGTTTTTTATTGATATTTTTATTGTTGCTGGTGATGCTATATTGGTATTGGTTTTCAGAAATATAATTGACATCGTCGATTCCGTTCAGCTGAAAATTTTTCTCCATGATGGGAAAAAAATCTGCTTGATAATCATTGATAGATATTGTTTTTATTGTTTTTTCAGGGAGCTCTTTCAAAAAACGAATGCTTCGTATGCCGGAGCCTGCAAGCAAATCACAAATCTGCATTTCCCTGTTTAAGGATTTCAACAGTAAAATACTGACATCTCTATTAAACGTCATGATAGGGTTGTAAAAAACATGCAGTTTTTTTGATATTTTCCCATCACTTTCAATATGAATTTTGGCTTTTCCCTCTTCAATAATCATAGAAAGAAAAAAGCATGGCTGTTTTATAAAGATTGTTACAAAACCTTTAAATAGGCCTTCATTTGTTAAGAACTATGCCCTATAAACCTATGCTTTCTCAAAAGGAAATTGAAAAAAGAAGACTCTGGCAGGAAAAGGTGTATACAGATCTTAAAGATATAAACACAGAAAGAACCGTTACGGTTCTGAACAAAAAAATAAAAGTTTTGCCAGGAGTCTTTGCACCTCTTTGGGGTGACTCTTTGCTTCTTGCAAAAAGCGTTAAACAGGAAATTAAAAAGGGAGAATCTGTTCTGGATGTAGGAACAGGAAGCGGTATACAGGGAATTTTTGCTGCATACAATGGTGCTAAAGTGACGTCTGTCGATATTAACGAGTCTGCAGTACGCTGCGCAAAATATAATGCACAAGTTCATAATCTTGCAATAACTGTTTTTAAGAGTGACTTGTTTGTCAAAGTAAAGGGAAAATTTGATGCAATTATTTTCAATCCCCCATTCAGATGGTTTAAGCCAAGAGATGTTTTAGAAAGAGGAGAGCTTGATGAAAATTATGCAACCTTGCAATCGTTCTTTTCTCAAGTTGAAAAATACCTTAAAAACAATGGAAAAATCATTCTTGTTTTTTCAAGCAGCGGAGACTTGTCATTTTTAGAGTTGCTTATAAAAAAGCACAAGTTTGCAAAAAAAATTCTTGCAAAGCAAAAACTCAATGGGTGGCTATACGTTGTGTATAAACTAACGAAAACCTTTAAATAACCACTCCTGTTTCTTATTCCTATGATACGGCAGCCTATTATCAGCACCATGGGGCATGTGGACCATGGAAAAAGTAGCATTCTTGATTTTATTAGAGATACCTGTATTGTAAAGACAGAGCCTGGCGCCATTACGCAATCCATAGGCGCAAGCATTGTTCCTATAGAAACCATCAAAAAGCTCTGTGGAGATTTATTGCAGGTTTTTAAATCAGGCATCATCATTCCCGGCTTATTATTCATTGACACTCCAGGTCATGAAGCGTTCACCAGCTTAAGAAAACGAGGAGGCAATATTGCGGATATTGTCATTTTAGTGGTTGATATCAATGAAGGGTTTAAACCGCAAACTCTTGAAGCATTGGAAATTTTAAAATCCTACAAAACACCCTTTGTTGTTGCTGCAAATAAAATAGACTTAATTTCTGGCTGGAAAAGAAACGACCAGAAACTGTTGAAAAATATTTCCCTGCAACCACCATCATTGCAAACTACGTTTGATTATAAGTTATATGAGCTAGTTGGAAAATTGTCTGAATTGGGCTTTAACAGCGAGCGATTTGATAGAATTGAAGATTACACAAAACAGATAGCCATTGTTCCCACGTCTGCAAAAACAGGAGAGGGCATTCCTGAACTCCTTATGGTTTTAATAGGGGTAACGCAGAAATTTTTGGAAAATTCCTTGAAATCAAATCTTGAAGGTAACGCCAAAGGTTCTGTTTTAGAAGTGAAAGAACAAAAAGGGTTAGGCTGTTGTATCGATGTCATTCTTTATGATGGTCATATTGTTGTTGATGACACCATTGTTTTGGGAACCATGAATGAACCTATTGTAACAAAAGTCAGAGGGTTATTTGAAGCAGCTCCTTTAAGTGAGATGAGAGATAAAAAAGGAAAATTTCTTTCTGTCAAAAGAGTCAATGCAGCGACAGGAGTGCGAATTGTTGCTCCCAACTTGGACAATGCAATTTCTGGCATGCCTTTAGTTTCCTGCTCTTTATCCGAGATAGAACCTGCAAAAGAGCAAATCCAAAAGGAAATTGAAGAGGTTTTAATAGAGACTGATGATACAGGCATTATTGTCAAGGCAGATTCTCTTGGAAGCTTGGAAGCATTACTGAAATTATTGAAACAGAAAAATATTGCCATACGCAAAGCAACCATAGGAAACATTACCAAAAAAGACGTGGCTGATGCAGAAGCCAATTTGGATAAAGATCCATTGACTGCAGCTATTTTGGGATTTAATGTGAAAAATGAAGTTGAATCAGCAAATCCTTACATTAAAATTATCACGCACAATGTTATTTATTCTTTGCTTGACGACTATGAAGCCTGGAAGTTGAAAGAGAGCCAGAGTTTAGAGGCAAGAGAGTTGGATAATGTCGTAAGGCCCTGTAAAATCCAGCTTTTGAAAAACTATGTCTTTAGACAGAATAATCCTGCAGTTGTCGGTGTCGATGTGCTTGCAGGAAAATTAAAAGTCGGCACTCCTTTAATGAAAGACGGAAAGGAATTAACCAAAGTAAAATCCATGCAGAGAGAAAAGGAAAGCGTTCAAATTGCAGAAAGAGGCTCCCAACTGGCTGTTTCCCTTCCTGATGTTACCATAGGACGACAGCTATTCGAAGAAGATGTTCTATACAGTGCAATTCCTGAACAGGACTTTTTGGTTATTAAACGCTTGAAAAAATATCTTTCTCCTGATGAAACAGAAGTCATCAAAGAAATTGCAGCTATTTACAGAAAAGACAATCCTGTTTGGGGTGTCTAAATTTTTGCAGGCTTTGCTATGCTCCAATACGTATCAAATACGAGTTTCATGGATGCAGCCACTTGTTGATTGCTGATGATAATTCCTATGAGCTCTCCTTCTAAAGTGTACATGGCAACTTTTTTACCGTAAATAAAAATCATAAGAGGAAATTTTTTCATAGAGGAAAGAAATCTCATTTCAGTAATTTTTTTATACTGTTTTTCGTGAAACATTTTTTCGTCGTAAGGATCTATGACTATCTGAGCAGGTATTTTTCTTTCCATCCTGATGGTTCTAAAATGTTCAGGCAAATGCTTTAATCGCTCGACAGACATGCTGTAAGAACCAAAATAATAGGTTTTCTGCTTTACCTTAAAAACGTCAGAAAGAACCGTAAAAAGGCCTTTTGTTCCTTCATAAATTTCTACGCCTGAACTTTCAGTAATCGTTTTTTTTAAGGCTTGCAATGATGGCAGTGCAGATTCAAGCAATTTTTTTCTTTGGTTTAAGGTATCGAGCAGTTTTTGCGGATCAGCTGCTTCAAAAGCAGTGATGCCTTTTTTCACAATGGTTGCAACAAGTCCTTTTCTCATTAAATAATGAAGCGTATTGTAAACCGTTGTGCGGGGAAAATCTAGCCTGCTTGCAATCTCTTGAAGGTTCACTGCTCCTAAAGGAAGCAAGGTTATGTAGACTTTGATTTCCCTATCGCTCAGGCCAAATTCGTGCAGAATTTCTTCTGTTTCCATAGACCGTAAACAATGCGCTTTCCTTTAAAAAGTTTTAGTTTTGTCATCCATTTTGGTGGACAAATATTCATATACTTTCTTTTCTTTATCGTTATCATAGGAGGCGATCAAATGAAACAACCATTGAAAAAAACACTTTGCGTTATTGCGCTTTTGGGTGCAACAGCGGGCGGAGTTGCTCTCGATAAGGGAGCTGCATTTTTGACAATGCAAAATGTCGCAGCAATGAAAACAGAAAAAGCGGCGCTTCAACTGAAGTATGACGCGCTTTCTTCGGGATATGAAAGGCTTCATGGCCAATATAGGTACTTTGTTGAAAGCATGCCTAACTGGGATCCTACTGCTGCTTGGATAGGAGGAAATTATGAGGAGTGGATGATACACGATATCAACGCCAAGTATAAAGCTTTTCCTCACTAGCTTTTAAAAAACCTTTTAAACACACACTCTTTTCTTTTTTTTTATGAAAATCCTCAATAGCAGAGACAAAAAGCATATCATGCAGTTATTAAAAGAGCAGTTTGGCTTTTCAGCTGATCTTGATTATGTTTTTCTCATGAACACCAACAATAGAATTTATCTTGCCAATAGAAGCATTGAAAAAATTGATATGCAAAAAATGCGTATTGACACGTTAGGATTGTATTTTGGAGAATTGTATAATAATGCTCTGAGATTAAGCATTGAAGGAGCACAATTAATTGCAAAGCATGCAGAAAAAAACATCGTACCATTAAATAAAGAGCAGATGCTTGAGTGGGTTACGGGAAATGATATTTCCTGCACAGAACAGCATGATGGCTTTGTTATCGTTACCTGGGAAAAGGATGTTTTAGGTTGCGGCAAGACTAAAAACGGAACGTTGTTTAATTATGTTTCCAAGTCGAGAAAATTAGCAGTGGTGAATATATAATTACCAGGGTTCTAATCTTCCTTTGGTGTGATAATGCAAAAATTCTCCAGGGTTGTCTCTTCTTTGCAAATCCATGATTAATGCCTGCATGGCTAGGCATTGTCTGTAAGAAACTCCCAAACTTTGCCTCGCATCAATCAACCGTTTTTCATATACTCCATGCTTTGTTCCAGGCAATCTTTCTTGATTCTGAAACATCGATGCAGTCATGATTTGCACTTCTATAGGTCTTCCGTGCCTGATAAAATTTGCCCTGTATGCTTCAAACCCTCTTATCGGATCTGCAACGTAATCTTTTGGCGGTCGGTCTTCTTCTATTCCTTCAATATGCTGCTTGATGCTTTCATAAACTGCTATGCATCGCTTGTGGTCTGTTCTTTTAGTTTTTCCATCACTTAAGATAATCCTGCATGCACTGAGGTCACGAATAAGCTTTCCTTCAACACTGCTCATGGCTGATAGGTGGCCATGGAGAATATCTGTTATTTTAAACCAAAGCGTATCTCCTTTAACTCTATAATTTACCCTAAGAACTCCTAATTTTTTTGCTTCTGCGCTTGCATAATCACTGGTGTTGAAAATTACTCGGCTCCTCGGCTCCAATTCAGATTCGACTTCAGCATTGAGACAGGATCTGCAGAGTGCGGTGTAGGATGCTAAAAAACTGACATCCTTGTTGCTAATGTCTTTCAGATCTTGCGTTCTCAGATGCTCCCTTGTTTTAATAGGCGTATTTTCCCTTGGGCACACGCCCATGGTTTCAATGCTGTAGTTTCCCTGAATTCTAATGCCTAAAACGTTTTTTTCAAAATCCCTGACAAAGTTGTACACTTCAGACTCTGCATCTGCATACAGCAAGCTAAATTCATTCCCAGCATTGATAATATCGTCTGCTGAAATGTTAATGTCTTCTCCTGCATATATTTGTCGGGCTATTTCGAGCTCTACTTCATAGAGTGTTGTATACTTCTGTCTAATTTTAGGGTCTGCTAAAATAGCATCTAGCCCTGTAGTTCTCTCTGCATCTTCTGGTGTGTCTGTCATAGTCCTTTCACGTAAAACGTTCTGTCGAGCATATAATGTTCATATAATCGTTGCAAGGAAAGCAGGTGGGCATAATAGAGCGGAGCATCAGAATCAATGCGCTCTTGAGTTTGCTTTGTCTTTAATTCGTTCTGCCCGGGTAGCAATTCTTTTAATCGTGCAATGGTTCCTTCAAAAATTAATTCGGGGCGCTGTTCAATTAAGTCTTCCCGAGGTTCTTTGCCTGTTTTGTAAAACCCTCCGTGTTGGGTGTAGTCATTGAGCAAATCTGCCATGCCCTGTTTGTACAATTGGAAATCCGGGATTTGTTCGCTTAGCGCTTCTTCTGTAGCTTTAATTTCCTTTTTCAATGCTTCGTAATTAGTAACAATGTTAAAATCAAGAGTTGCCATCATGACCTCCAGGGTAGGTCGGCTTTGCCTCCTTTTGGTGAGGTACATTCTTTGCTCGTTGATGACTTTAGTTGCCTTGATGATGTTTTTAAGTTTTCTGCTTGGAGTGTATGCTGTCATGGTTTGGTTGTTGGTGCTGTTGTCGAGATTTCGCAATGCATACGTCAATTCACGCACTGGCTTTTCAGCATCTATGATTGCTTCTGTGCTGTCAAAATAGTTTCCTCCTTTTAATCTTGTTAAATACCAGGTGATGTCGCTGAGCAAACCGATATCTTTATCTCGTTCATCCTTTGAGGGAAATCTTATTCCTGATTGCTTGCCTATGAATGCTTCATATTCAAGAGCTCCCTTGAGGGTGTCTTCAAATACTTCAAAAATATCTCTGAGAAATGTTTCTTTCTTATCTGTTTGGATTTTTTCTGGTTTGAAAAGCCCTTTTCTTCTTTTTTCTTTTACATACCGCTCTGTATGGAGATCTTCCTCGTCATCAATTGAGCCGCTTTGCTCAAGAAATTCAATGATGCCGTTGGCTCTGGCTTCCCCTGCATCATGAAATAATGCGCCTGCAACCACAAGATAAGCTATTCCGAAGTATAAGGGATTTGGGCTTTGGGCGCGTTCATATAAGTAAAGCCCAATCTTTGCAGCTATTGCCTGATGCTGAAATAAGCTTCCTCCAGAATCCCATTGCTTATAGCGCTCAATGCTTAATCCAACCACTGCTGCTGTTCTCATAAATGCATATTCATATTCATTGAACTCGTAATCTTCAACGATGGCTTCCAAAAAGGCCTTTAATGGTGCTGAAACTCTCACTGCATCCCATTTGTGCATAAGGATTTCCCTGCTCTTTTCACTAAGGTCTTTTGCGATTTTTCTTGTTTTTGCTGCGCGTGCCTCGCTGTCCACCGCTGTTTCTAGTAATTTCATGGTTGCTTCATGCATTTCCTTTTCTAAAGCGTTTTTTTGCTTAAGAACTGTGTTTTCAAGGTTGATAAGGAAGGAACTTAGCTCATCAGCCGTTTCTCTTATTTGTTGATTATGGGCGCTTTGGAGATCGAGGTGATGGTAACCGCTTTCTTGTATGAATTCCTCTAAAGCGCTAGCTACATCCGATTGATTTCTGTACATGCTTAAACGTGCTGCTAGTGTCTTAGCCTGTTGGCTGACCATGTTGCAATTAATACGTAGCCCTTTAAAAAGTTATCGTTTTTTAACTACTTATGAGTGAGTACTCTTCCAGATTGCGTCTCCAACATAATGGATGTTTTGCACAGCTTTGCCTTTTGCCATCTGTTGCATGTCTTTTCCAGAACATAAGGCTAGACCAATACAAATAGGCTTTTTGAAGTTCTGGTCTTTTAAGACAACAGGCTCGCCTTGTACAATAGTTTCATCAATCTGCACTATCCCTGGTCTCATAACATCTGCACCTTTAATAAGAAAAGGGATGGCAGGCATGTCAATAATGAGCGTTTTCAAATAATCTGGGTGGTCTAAGAGAAAATGAAGTGTGGGAATAGTCTTTTTTTGGTTGTGATCCTCAAAATAAAAAAATGCAGGTTTGTCATTGACAAAAATGACTGTTTCAATAATCTCAATTTTGTCTTTTTTATGAAAAGGAAAGTGAAGTTCTATACTTAATGCCTTTATTTCAGAATTACTTAAGCGCTTTCTCATTGAGAATTTTTGCAACCTCTTTAATGTCGGTAATTTCATAATCAATAAATGCATGATGAGATGATACGTGAATGCTTTGCTTTGTCCATATGGTTTTCATACCTAATCTTTTTGCTCCAAGCAAGTCGCTTGAAGGGTCATCGCCTACCATGATGCATTCGTCTGGCTTTACATTGAATGTTTTCATAATGAGCTGATAAATCCTTGGATCAGGTTTGTTGAATCCAGTGTCATCTGTTGTAAATACGCCATCAACCATTTTATCGACTTTGAGTTTTTTGATGCGCATCATTTTGTATTCCTTTTTGCCGTCAGAATCAGTGAGAATGGCAAGCTTGTATTTTTTTCTTAGTTCGCTTAAGAGTTCAGAAACTCCTGGAAACAGGGAAACTCTTTTGGTAATCTCCTTCCAGTATTCTTCAGTCCATGCAGTGAGCTGTTTATCCTCTGCAATGATTTTAAACTGCGCTAAAGCGCCCCTATACCAATTATAGCGGTCATGAACAGACGGGTATTTTCCTCCTCTAAGCTTGTTTTTAACGTCATTATACGCGCTCCTGAATAACGTTGGATGAAGCCCGTACTTTTTGGCGATTTTTTCAGACATGACAATATCAACTTCTGCCTCGGGAACAATCCACTGTTCAATAGTATTGTCAAAATCAAAAATAACAACTTTAATCATTTCAAGATGTCTTCAATTGGTTTTTTCTTTTTTTGAGCGTTGTTTATCTCTTTTTGCAAATCTACACCCAGTTCTTTAAGGGCAGAGACATGCATTTGCATTAACTGTTCAACAATTTGCAATAATCTTCCTAATTCCTGTCTTTCCTTAGCTAGTGTGCTTAATGAACCCTTATGAAAGCCTATTTCTTCCTCTTTGCTCATGCCTGATTTTTCGGTTTTTTTTGCCATAGTATCACCTCTGTGATGGATTTTTGCCTATTTATATAGTTTATCATAAAGTATAAAAAAACAACGAGATTTCTATGCGTATGACCGAGTCTTATTATAAACATGGGCTTGTTTCAAAGGAAGAATGGGAAAAAGCCATTCGTGAGATAAAAAGGCAAACTGTTCAGGGTGTGGTTCAAAACCATGGCCAGTTGAAAGAGCAGGTTAAACGCGCCTTGATATCTGCAATAGAGTTAAGAACAAAAGGCTTAGATCATTTTTGCATTTTCTTTTCAGGAGGCATTGATTCAACCATTATTGCAATTATTTGCAAGCAATTGAAAAAAAACTTTACGTGTATTGCTGTTGGTTTTCAGGATACTGCTTTTAAAGAGCCTGAAGACTTGATTTGGGCAAAAAAGATTGCAACCGAACTTGGCTTAGCTCTGAAAATGAAAATATACCCCTTGCAGGAAACAGAAGCTGTTTTTAAGGAAGTTGTTCATGCCCTAGGCGATTACGCCAATGTGGTTAACGTCGGTGTTGGCAGCGTTGTTGTAGCAGCTGCAAAGCTTGCAAACGACCAAGATTTTTTCTCAGGGTTGGGCAGCGAAGAAATTTTTGCTGGGTATGATAGGCACAAAAAGAACCCTTCAAACGAGGAATGCTGGAATGGGCTGTTGCAAATGCATGAAAGGGATTTGATACGCGATACGCTTTTAGCAAATCATCTGAATATCCGGATACATACGCCGTTTTTAGATGATGGCCTTATAAAAGAAGCGATGAGTGTTCCTATAGCCATGAAATTGCATGAAGATCACGTAAAGTATATTCTGCGCGAAATCGCCATAGATTTAGGTTTAAAGGAAGCATTTGCAATGAGAAAAAAGAGAGCAGCACAGTATGGCAGCAGCTTTGACAGAGCAATGCAAAAATTAGCAAAAAAAAATAATTTTGTCTATAAGCAAGATTACTTAACAGCATTAAAGTCTCAACCTTAAAGCAAACTTTATAAAGTCCCTGCTATTAAATAGTGCTCATGGGAACTATAGGAAGTTCTATTCAAGAGTTGAGCAATGCATTCTCTACTTTAAGCCCTATTATTCTCAATATGGTTATAGCGCTGGTAATTCTTCTTTTGGGATTTATCATTGGCAAAGTTCTTTCCAATCTGGTAAAGCGATTGTTAAGACATGTAAAACTTGATGATTCTCTTATCAAAGTTATACGCATTGATTTAAACCTCGAGTCCTTTGCAGCAGCAGTTGTCTCTTTTGTCATATATTTTTTAACGGTTATCGCAGCGTTAAACCAAGTTGGGCTGCTCGGCTGGGTGATTAAAGTCATAACCTACGCTGTCGTTATGGTTATTCTGGTTATGATCTTG
Source organism: Candidatus Woesearchaeota archaeon (assembly GCA_003599145.1). Taxonomy (GTDB): domain Archaea; phylum Nanobdellota; class Nanobdellia; order Woesearchaeales; family UBA9642; genus SURF-58. The sequence goes on from QZIT01000006.1 coordinate 25,875, forward strand.
TTGGGGTTAAAAGATTTTATACCTAATATGGTTGCAGGGTTCTATGTAAAAGGAACAATGCATCTGCGGGTTGGTAGAAAAGTGCATATTGATAGTGTTCAAGGCACCATACTTTCGGTAAATCTTGTTGCTATCGCCGTGGAAACAGCACAAAAAGACCGCGTTTTAGTTCCCTTTTCGCTTTTGCTAAAGAATAAAGTTTTGCTTAGTGGTTGACTTTTTCTAAAAGTGATGAAACATTCCAGATTTGCGTTCTAATAAATGTTTGCAAGTTGATGTCTTCTGCTATTTCATCAAGTTCCTGCAGGCATTGGTTTACTTTAAGAGAAATTTCGCAGTTGTCCTGAAGCTTTTTCTTTATATCTATTATTTTGCTGCGAATGTTTTTTGGAACGCCTTCATCATGTTCAAGCATTTCCAAAGCTTCAACAACATCCTGTAATTCCTGCTCCATCTTAATCACGCTTTATTTTTGACAAAACATCTTGCTGCAATTCTTCAGCTTTTTTCTTGAATTTTTCTTCCTGTTTTTCAAATGTTTTTATGCGCAATTCTATGGTTTCTTTTTTGCTTTGCAAGTCCTGCTCAAGAACTGCTTTCTCTGTTTCCACCATGATGTTGCCGATGATTTTAAACGCAGAGGTTCTGTCTTTTAGCTCGCTTAAGGCAGATTCTATTTCCAATAGCTGGTTGTGAAACTGCTGCTTTTGCGAACTGATGTTATGCATGTTATGCTCAATCAGTTGCAGTTGGTTAATTTTTTCTTGGGTTTCTTTGTCCATTTTTTCTCTTTGCAATGTCTTCATACACTGCTAGTGTTTTCATAATCATGTTCATTGTGGCCCTTAAGGCAACAGCGTCTTTTGCAGTGATGGTAAAGGTTAGTGTTTTTTTAAGGGAAAACGAAAAGCTTCCCCGTTCGTTATTCATAGGTTCTTCAGTTTTAAAAAGCTGCTCAATATTTTTTAAATCATGCAGGGGAAAATCAACGGTGAGTGTTGCTTGATACATCTTAGCGTGCTTTTACCTTTGTTATTGAGCTTCTTGGCTTGAAGATGATTCTTGAGCCGCAGTAAGGGCATCGTATTTTCTTCTTGATATAGGTATCTGCAACAAGTTTATTGCACGCAAAGCATTTGTATTCAGTCATGCAGCCACCTCACTTTTTGATTTAGTTATGGTGTATGCCCTGCTGGCAAATTTTGCCTTGCATTTGCCGCATTGCCATATGCCTGCAGCAATCCTTTTAACCTTGGGATAACTGCAATAAGGGCATTTATGGGATTTGCGTTGCTCTTTTTCGATGACTGCAGCCTTCTCTCTTAGCCTTCGGCCGTATCGTGTGCCGTATCTTTTGGTAGAATAGGTTGTTTTTGCCATAGTTCAATGGGGCTGCCCGGATTTTCGTATTTTTTTCGAACCGGGGTCTTTCGGCTTTTTGATTACTTCCCAAACCGAAAAGGATGATTCTTGTAGGATTCCAAGCTACCCCACAGCCCCTCTTCTGCAAGAAACAGCAGGGCATTTTTAAATGTTGTGGTTTGGTTTTGAGTGTGTTTTAAATAAAAAGGTTTATATATAACTTATTTCAGAGACAGCTTACGGAGGTGTAAGCATGGAAGATGACTTTGACACTGACTATTTTGGAGCTGAAGATTCTGAGGATGACGAAATATAGCCCTTTATTTTTTTCATTTCTTCTACGAGTAATTGGTACGTCATAACTGCCTTTTCAAGTTGTTCTTTTTCAATATACTCTTTATCCGTGTGCGCTTTTTTTGGATTTCCTGGGCCAAAAATAATGCCTTTTTTCCAAAAATACAATTCAGTAAAGCCTCTTGCAATTTTTACTTTTTTTCCTATTGTTTTTTCTGCGGTTTTCTGCAGTTTATTGCTCATCATAACAGGATTATAGTCTGTTTTATACATTATGCTGTATCCCTTGAGTTTTTTCTTCAATATGCGTTTATATCTATAGTTATCTTTTACTGTTCTGAGTTCACAGCTAATGGTTGCTTTATCCGGAACAGTATTGATAGCAGTTCCTCCCTGAATAAATCCTATATTTAATGCAGTTTTTCCCAAGGATGATTCTGGAAACGTTGTTTCCTGCAATATCCTTACTGCTTCACTAATTTTTGTAATGGCGCAACTGCCTTTTTCAGGAGTTGCACCGTGTGCATTTTTGCCTTTTGCGGTTACGTTAAATCCCAGCAAGCCTTTTTGCCCTATTTCAGGAAAAAGATTTGTCGGCTCTCCAACAATTGCAAACTCTTTTGGAACTTTTTTTGCGCCGCAAAAGTCTGTTTCCTCTCCGACAGTAAAGTAAAGTCCAAAATCAGTAACTCCTTCTTTTTTCAGAGCTATCGCTGCGCAAATCATGCTCGCAATGCATCCTTTTGCATCGCAGGAACCTCTGCCATAGATTTTTTCTTTGTCTTCTCTCACGATTGCCTTTCCAGGAACCGTGTCCATGTGACTCGCTAAATAGAGTTCAGGATTTCCTGTTGTTGCTTGAATATTTAACCTGTTTTTCGCTACGTAGATTTTTCTTACGTTAAAATAGGAAGATAAAAAAGAAAAAAGAAAGTTTCCTATTTGTTCTTCATTGCCGCTGACAGAAGATATGGCAATTAATTTTTTCAGCAGTGTTTCAGGATTCATAATTCCACCTTGAATACATACACTCTGCCGTCTTTGTATGCAGATTCTTCTGGAAAAGAGAGTGCCTCTTGTCCATAGGTTTTTCTCATTAAGCGAAGCATTGCAGGGTTTTTTGTTCTGAATACTCCTGCATCGTAGCCATGCATGCCTATGTTTGCTAAAAGCATTGTGCCTAATCCCTGTTGTCTATACAAAAGCTTAACGCCTAAATCTGCTCCATAAAATGCCTTTTCTGGATCGAATTTTGCTAGTTCAAGCTGTTTGCGTATGGCAACAAAATCTACACGCGTTGTATTTTCTTCGGGAACTTTGTAGCCCCAGGAAAATCCAATAACTTCTTCATCTATAGCCATAGAGCCTGCAAAGCCCTCTTTTTGCATGACTTCTATAAGTTCTTCCAAAGCAGATTGCATGGTCCAGCTTTCGTTCCATGGCTCTCCCTTGTAGACTTCTGCATAGAGCTTTGCCAGGGTGATTTTTCTATAGGGAAAATCTTCAAGAAATCTTTTATTGATGGGGATGAATACTTTGCACTGCTTTGTTTGCCGAATACCGTCCTGTTTCCTGTTGTGTTGTTTGTTTCATAGTCTATACCTCCATTTGTTTTTGATGAACTTGATTATTGATAAAAACTCTATAAGAACGTCTAACTATGATGAACACAACCAGCATTGTATGCCTTAGCCTCGATCATAAAATAGAGAAATAGGTTTTACTATTTATACTTTTCCCTTTTTAAAATCTTCTTTGACAGGGCCGTCTTGAATTTTTTCGGTGTGCCTGCATTTTGGGAAATTGCTGCAGCCGTAAAACTCTCCATAGACGCTTCGTCTGACAACTAGATTGCCTTTGCATTTTGGGCACTCTTTTTCTACGATGCCTTTTTTGACTTCGTCCATTTCTTTTCTTACTTCTTTGTCATTGATTCTTTTGGTTTCACAGCTTGGATTTAAGCAGATTCTTCTTGTTCCTCTGCCCATGCCTACTAGAACCATAGGATAATTATCTTTTTCGCATACTTTATCGGTTGCTTTAATGCCATTTTGAGGAATGTTAAAGATTGTTTTGCATTTTGGATAGTTGTTGCAGGCAACAAATTTCTTCTTTATTTTTTTTGAATACATGATTTTGAGCATGCCGTCTTTGCATTTTGGGCATTTTCCCAACTGGCTTTCATTTTCCAGGCTTTCTTTATACGACGCCTGTAGTTCTTTGCCTATTTCCTTTTCCTTTTTCTGGAATTTATCAAGAATTTTGATAAGCTCTTTTTTAGCTTCATCCAAAACCTGTTTTTCTGTTAATTTTTTTTCACGTATTTCTTCCATTTCATCTTCAAAGTGCCTTGTTAATGCTTCATCGATGATGTCAGGCAAATATTTCTCAAGAATGGCGATAGTTTGTATGCCCATTTCTGTTGCTTCAATAGAATCTCCTGTAACGTAATTTCTTTGATATAGCGTGTCAATGATAGATGCTCTGGTTGCCTTTGTTCCAAGATTTCTTTTTTCCAATTCTTTGATGATAGATGCAGGAGTGTATCTTTTGGGAGGGGTTGTTTGCTTGTCATGCTTGACAATTTTTTCAACGGCGACAGCATCTCCTTTTTTTGTTTCAGGCATAGTTTGCTCTTCAACTTTAACATAAGGTTTATAGTAAAGCTGCCATCCCTCTTTAATGGTTCGAGAGCCTTTGGCAACAAATATTTCCTTGTTTACATCTATTTTTATAGTTACCGTCTCTCTTTGTGCAGGCTCTGCGAAACATGCCAGAAATCTTCTGACAATCAAATCATAGATTCTTTTATCCCTGTCTCTGAGATTCTTTGCAACGACGCCTGTAGGAAAGATGGCGGGGTGTGCAGGGTCTGTTTTAGCGCCTTCATTTGGCTTTAAGCTTGTCTTTAATAATGCGTCTGCTAAAGGTTTGTACTCAGGATATTTTGCAAGTCCATTAAAAATATTTTTGTAGTTTATTTCAGGAGGCAATTTTTGCGAACTTGTTCTTGGATAAGAAATCAATCCTTCCAAGTAAAGGTTTTGTGCAATGGCCAATGCATCTTTTGGCGTTATGCGCAATACACTATAGGCTTCTGTTTGCAAGGTTGTTAAATCAAAAGGATTGGGAGGAGATTGTTCGTGCTGTTTTTTTTCAACGCTTTCAACTATGCCTTGTTTGCCTTTTGTTTTTTGTAAAACTGCTTTTGCCTCGCTTTCTTTCCAGAATTTGTCTTTTTCATGCCATGCTTCAATATTTTCTTTTTTTAATTTTCCTAATAATTGCAATTCCCAATACGGTTCCGGCTTGAAGGCTCTGATTTCTTTTTCCTTTTCAACTACGAGCTGCAATGCAGGCCCTTGCACTCTGCCGATGCTTAATACTTTAAAACTTCCTGTTTTTTTGATTGCGGTTGTTAAAGCTCTGCTTAAGTTTATGCCGTACATCCAGTCGAGATAATGGCGGGTTTCTCCTGCTTCTGCTTGACCCCAGTCAAGGGTTTTGTTTTTGTTTGCATAGCTTTTTATCAAATCAGGTTTTGTCAAGGTAGAAAATTTCATTCGTGCAGCATCTTTTTGCTTGCAAATATATTTGACAATGTTCATGCCTATGACTTCGCCTTCAATATCGTAATCGCATGCTACCGTAAATGATTTTGCGTCTTTTGCTATTTTTTTCAGGGTATTGACATATTTTTTAGAGAACGTGTTATGTTTATCAACGTCATGCGTTGGCTTCCATTCCAGATCAAAAACAGGATATTTGAACGATTTTTCTTTTTCAGCGACGGTGTAAAGGTGGCCTACTGCACATCCGATAACTAAATCTTTGCCTTTATGCGTTACTTTGTAATAGGCAACTTTCTCATTCATCTCCTTCACAGGTTTTCCGTCTGCCAAAGCTTCTGCTATTTTTTTCGCAGCGCTGGGTTTTTCCGTGATGATAAATTCGTACATGATAACAGAAGGAAACAATTCCTTTAAAAATGTTTGGAAAAGACTTTTTCCCTTAGAACAGCTTGGTTATTTCTGCCGTCGATAAAATGTGCTTCTTCCCTATCACATACTGCAAACTTTTCACTGCAGCAGCATGGGCGCCGTTTCCATGCAATGACGTACACGCATCTGCAACAACAGCGACGGAGATTTTTCTGTCAAATAAGTCCATTGCCGCTTTTGAAATGCATACATCGGTATACACTCCACAAAGAGAGATCTTTTCTATTTGTTTATTTTTTATATGATTTCGTAATGCAGAGGTGAGGACGGTGTATCCTGCGTGATAATATTTCTTATGGCAATAGCTCTGTAGTTCTTTCATTAAAGCCACATCACTCTCTTTTTGAAACCTTTTCCAGTGAAGTGTTTTTTCAAAAAAGGAGTTTTTTTCATTCCTGAAGCAGCAAAAAATAACGTCCTCAGAAAAATGAGCCATCAATTTTTCTATGTTGGGAAGTATCTTTTCAGATGCCTTACTCCTAAAGCCTTCCTGCATGTCGATAACCAGCAAAAGTTTCTTCATAGTATTTTTAGTGCAATGAGATTTTTTTTGATATGCTGAAATAATTTCTCATGGCCTTTGTTGGTCGGATGAACGCCATCGTCGTATAAGTCTTTTTTTCCGATGATGTCCATAACCGGAATGAACGGTGTTTTATTTTTATCGCAAATCTTTTTTATTTCCTTATTGAAAAGAACGATCTGTTTGTTGATAAATTCCTCTTCAGCTGACCAGATCGTCGGTCTTGTTTTTGCTTCATCAATCTTCGTTAATCCGATGAAGATGATGTTTTGAGCGTGCTTTCTTGACAATGTGATTATTTTTTGTATGGTTTTCTTGACTTCCTGTATCTTGCTGACAGGCTTTCCATTCACATATCGCGCATCATTAACGCCGATGGCAAAAATGACTATATTTTTTTCTGCTTTTCTTGCGGTAAATTCTCGTTCAAATCTTTTCAAGATATCTATTGTTGTATTGCCTGGAATGCCTAAATTATAGACTGCTATTTCTTCTTCATAATGCGTTTCTATAAAGCTTCTCAGCCTTCCTGCCCATCCTAAACCTTCTGGATCAAAGCTGCCGTACGTATCGCTATCTCCGAAAAGCATGATGGCTTTCATATGCACTCCGTTCCATTCCAGCATTCTTCATTGCAATCACAACTGTCGGTTAATACTTGTGCACATTGCGCCCTGCTTGCATTGGTGCAAAAATCAGCGCAGCTGTCTCCAAATGTTCTCCATGTTCCTCCCTGATTTGCACATGCTTGCTCTGGAGTTGTGGTTGGAGCGCGTTGAGTGCAGGAAATAATGAGAAACAGCATAAGCATAATTATTATTAATTTCATAAAACTATGTATGTTTTTTATTCTTTATAAATATTATCAGAAACTTACAGGCAATGGCCCCACTGAATAACTAAATCGACACCTAAATTTTTTGCTTCCAAGGGAATATCGCATGCCCCAAAGCAGCTACCCCCCCAGATGAGAATGTTTGCCTTTGTCTTTTCTGCTAAATACTCCTGAATTTCCCTTGCCCTTGGTTTTAATCCATCAGCCAATTGAATGAGAACGCGTTTTGCATGATTCTGCTCAATTTCATGCACTGCTTTGTCAAGTTCTAAATTATACATCGGTCTTCTTTGCTTTTTTCTTTTTAGGCTTTTTTTCTTCTTTCTGTTCTATTACTTCTGCTTCTTCCTTTGCGTCTTCTGGCTCTTCTTTTGTCTCTTCAGATTCTTCGTCTTTTTCTTCTTCCGCTGCTTCCTCAGCTACGTCAGACTTTTTCTGCGTTTCCTTGATTTTTTCCTTTAATTTCTCTTCATGTTCGTCTTCTTCTGGTTCTTCTGTTTTTTCTTCCTTGCTCATTTTTAACTGCACTGTTTCTTTCTGGGTAGTTTCAAGGCCAACATACCTTATTTCTGCCTGTTTCAAAGGGTAGATTTTGTTTAACTTTTCTTTCAGCTCTTTTTGCAAGCGATAGTCAACCAAATCTCTGACAAACGTTTCAAAGTCTCTTGCAACTACAAATTCTTTGATAACGGCTCTTGCTTTTTTGACTAAGGATGCTCTTACGGCTCTGCTGGTTAATCCAACCGTAATAAGCACAGGCTTAACGCGCATCATGATGCCGTCTTTGTTTTTTACCGTAAAGGAGTCATCAACCTTGTTTCTTCCTCTTCTGATTAATCTCTTGAGAAAGCTGTTTGATAGTTTAAATCGTGTGACACTGGTGTATCCTTTTCCTTCCTTGACATTGACTATAGTGAAGTGTAATTCCATCTGCTGCTTTCGTACATCTCCAAGAAGATTCATCAAATTGGCAGAGACGCTCTTTCCTTTTAAGAATGCAGCATCTTCTATTAAGGTTTCCCCTACAATGCGCTGGTTCAGGAAATCAGGTGCAAGAATGGTAAACCATTTCTTTTTCTTTTTTCGTAATTTATCCTCTTCTGCCATAGCTTGAGGGAAATTGGGTGTCTTTATAAAGGTTTCTGATGAGCTTTAGAATAATCACACATCCAAATTAACCACTTTCTTAGCATTCTCTTCAATGAACTTTCTTCGGGGCTCTACTTCATCGCCCATGAGCTTAGAAAAGATTTCGTCTGCTGCAACAGCGTCTTCTATGTTGATTTGTTTTAAGAATCTCTTTTCAGGGTCCATAGTGGTTTCCCATAATTCTTCAGCGTTCATCTCTCCCAGTCCTTTATATCTTTGAATGCTGTACTGCTGCAGTTGCGCCATTAACTCTTCTTTTTCCTTTTCTGTCTGGACATAGTGTTTTTTATTGCCCTTCTTAATGAGATATAAAGGCGGTTGCGCGAGGTAAATCATGCCCTGTTCTATGAGCTGCTTCATATACCTGTAAAAAAACGTAAGCAAGAGTGTCGCAATATGATTGCCGTCAACATCTGCATCGCACATGATAATTACTTTATGGTATCTTGCCTTGCCAACGTTGAACTCTTCTCCTATGCCTGTGCCTATAGCGGTAATGATGTTGACAATTTCTACACTTTCCAGAACCTTATGTAATCTTGACTTTTCCACGTTTAAGATTTTTCCTCTCAATGGAAGAATTGCTTGGTTTTCCCTATTACGTCCCTGTCTGGAACTTCCGCCTGCGCTTTCTCCCTCGACCAAGAACAATTCGCATTTTGCAGGGTCTCTCTCACTGCAGTCAGACAATTTTCCAGGTAATGTTGAAAACTCCAGCGCATTTTTTCTTCTGGTTAATTCTCTTGCTTTTCTTGCAGCTTCCCTTGCCTTTGCAGCCATGACTGTTTTGTTAATAATGTTTGCTGCAACTTTTGGATGCTCCTCTAAAAAATAGCCTAGCCCTGTTGATACTAAACTGTCAACAATGCCTTTGATTTCGCTGTTGCCTAATCTTGTTTTGGTTTGGCCTTCAAATTGAGGCTCTGGAATTTTTAAGCTGATGACGGCAGCCAATCCTTCTCGGACATCATCGCTGGTTAATTTTAAATCAGTAATCTTGTTCTTTTCTGCATAGTTATTGATACTTCTGGTTAAGGCAGTTTTGAATCCTACGAGATGAGTTCCTCCTTCATGGGTATTGATATTATTGACAAAGCTGTGAATGTTTTCATTGTAGGAATCGCTGTACTGCATGGCAACTTCCAATTGTATGGAATCTTTTTCTTTGGTCAGATGAATGATTTCATGAAGGACATTTTTGTTTTTGTTGAGAAACTCTACAAAACTCACAATGCCTCCTTCAAAATAGAACTCTTTTTTCTGCTCTGTTCTTTCATCTTCCAAAACAATTCTTAATCCTTTGTTTAAAAATGCAAGCTCTCTTAATCGTGACTGCAAAATCTCCCAGTCAAACACCTTTTCAGTAAAAATTTCCTCGTCAGGGAGAAATTTAACAATAGTTCCTGAAGAACCTTCAAATAAATCCTTATCAGTGGTTATTAATTTGCTTGCAGGCTCTCCACGCGCATATTTTTGGTAATGAATCTTGTTATCCCTTTTGATAAAAATTTCAAGTTCTTTGGATAGTGCATTAACAACGCTGATGCCCACTCCATGCAAACCGCCGCTCACTTTGTAGCTTTTTTTGTCAAACTTTCCTCCTGCATGCAATTTTGTTAGGACAACTTCAACTGCAGGAATGTTAAATTGAGGATGGATGTCTACAGGAATGCCCCTTCCGTCGTCTTTTACGGTAACGCTGTTGTCTTGATGGATGATGACGATGATATTTTTGCAGTATCCAGCCATGGCTTCATCAATGCTGTTGTCAACAAGTTCATAAACCAAGTGATGCAATCCCCTTAAGCCCGTGCTTCCAATATACATAGAAGGCCTTTTTCGGACTGCATTAAGGCCGCCTAAAACAGTTATTTGTGATGCATCGTATTGTTCAGCCATATTTTCCCCATAATTTTTGCTTTTTCCGTCGAGAAACGCTAAAAAAATAGAACGCGCGCAGGTTTATATATCTTTCGCTTGCAAACGGTGTTTATAGGCGCTGTAAAGCCCTAATTTGTGTGTTTTAGGGGGTTTATAAATAGGGATATATATTTAAATCATGAACGCTTTCCGCCAGCATGAACAAAGAACCTTTTTTATCGGATACACGGATTTTTGCAACGCTGGATTTTCTTGTTGACTACTACGCCCATGATGGTAACCTGGGAGAAGAGCAGTTTCAGTGCGTTATTTCTGAAGGAGGATATTCGTTAGTTGGCAGTAGAATTGTAGAAGCTTTGCCTCTGAGTCAGGGCTTTCAATATTTTTACATACTCTATGATTTTTCGCTGCCTGATGCAGAGAAAACTATCAAACGAAGTCAAGAAAAGGGAACAGCAAGAGTAAAAATCGAACGAGATCTTACAGGTCTAGTGAGACAAGTATTAAAAATTCCGGACTATGCTGGTATGGTTGGTTATCATGTTCAGCTTATTGTGAAGGATGGCGAAGTCTGCGGTTTCAGAGCAGAACCTAAATCTTAATCTTTATATACTTTGAACTTTTATGAAGAGCATGGCAACCATTGCACTGGTTAACCAAATGCGTCCTGACGATTATTTTTCGATGATGACGCTTTTCTATGGGAGAAGTTTAGACGCCCATGGTCATACGATTGAAAATGATGACCCTGCTGTCTATGTATTAATAACCAGCTGCTTTGTGGATCCAGAGGAAATGCAGAGGATGTATCAACAGCTGCGCCAAAGGGGAAAGCCTATTATTGTTGCAGATGCAACGCCTAGACAATCTCAAATCAGGATGGAACAGGGAGATATTTATTTTAATTTTTACCCTTTGTTCAAGAGAGAAAAAAGTCCTCGTAGAATTATGGGGATTTTGGTTGAGCAGGCTTTAGAGCAATATCTTTAAAAACGCAAAAAGAATTCTGCATCAATGGGCTTTTGGGGAAAATTCTGGAATCTTGATGATGTCCTTTGTCAGGAGCCAAATGTTTTTCTGAAATCAATAGACACAGTAACGAAAAATAATGGAACTGTAGGCATTCTTGTAGGTACAGCTGCAGGACTGTTATGCTATGACTTCATGTCTGATTATCTTATGCTTCAAAATTCTATCAATGCACTTTCAGCATCTATACATGAAATGGTTGCTCCTCTTGCTCCTGAAAGCAAATTAACTCTGGATTCTTCAATAGCAAAAACGATTTCTGCTTGTTATGGTGTTTTGATGGGAAGCGTTGCAAGTTACAGCTTGAAAAAAATAAGGCAAAAAAGAATATCTCGTTTTTTTGGAAAAGAGCGTTTTAGCATAAGCACCTTGGTAAAAGGCGCTCTTGCTGTAGGCTGTTTATGGATTGGATATAAAACGCATCAAGCAGTAACGATTGATGAATCAGTGATACAGCCTAAACTCTTAGAGCTGAGAGATGCTGGCTATTTTTTTCAGGGGAAAGAAACAAAATTTATTTCTGTCGATGTACAAGATGAATTGCAGGAGTATAAAACAACTCCAGAAAAAGACAGTGTTCTTGGAGAACAGCTTTTGCAATTGGCAGATAAAAGCAATGAAGCAGTTGCGATGTTTCAGCAAGGTTCTGTTTATCTGGCTACAGGCGTTACTGCAGCATTGTGGGCTGCGCTATCCTTAGGATTAACTGTTACTAGCAGTTCTTTTTTCAGGCCTAGAAAGTTTATGCTAGGCGTTTCTGCTATGGATATTGCTGAGCCTATCCCTAGAAAAATGAAATTGGTTTATGGTGCTCTTGCTCCCTCTGCTGTAAAAATCGTTTTTGAACGAATTGATGACGCGCAGTATAGAAAAACATCTGCAAAAATGCTTGCTGTTCTGCAGCAAGATCCCTCTTTAAAAGATATCTGGCAATTAGCAAAGTATCTCAGAAGCTCTCCAGAACAGATCATGGTTGAGGAAATGCTGTTCAGGCATCTTGCATTAAAGCCAGATGAAGCAAAAGGAATGTCGCCTTTAGCCATGAATAGAGACATGATGGCACTGTATTATGATTGGATAATGCACCGATATGATAATGCGGTTATGCTGTTGAATTTTTCTGCGCTGTGCAGAAAAGAACATCCTTTGGTTGCCGATGCTCTTATAAAACATTTGCGCGAATCACCTGTGCTTAAGACATTGCTTCCGCTCTATGATGCTAGTGCTGAAGATGCATTTTCTATAGACAACTATTTTTTAAATCTTCATCCTGTTGCTGTGTTTCAAGGAACAGAAAAACAAGTTACGGTGTATCAAGATGAACATGTTTTTGCCGTGCATAAAAAAGCTGAAAGAGACTTTTTTGAGGATTTCTTGCTTGCAAGAAGAGTGCATCAGCAATTATTACAGCAGCCAAGCATTGCTTCAGAGTTTCCTTTAGTGTATGAAGATAGACAGTCTGTTGAATTCATGGTGAGAGGAGAGCGTTTGGAAACGGTGCTCCAGCAGCATAATCAGCGTGATATTTTAGAAGAACTGTATGAAAGCATTGCGTTGTATCATAAAACGCTTTTACCTCTGGCTGAGCATGAGGGCATTATCGCGCAGTATCATCAGCAATCTCATAGAATAACCATTCCTAGAAAAAAACTGACTGATTTTTTGGAAAAAAGAGCGGTATCGAGATTAGGAAGAAATGAGCTAAGCATACCCTTGATTGAGGCATATGCACCTTTTGATGATGCTTCATCACCTGTGCTTAACCATGGAGACATTTCGGAAACAAACGTTTTTTGCAGTCCTTATCAGTATATTTTTACTGACGCACGATTGGTTATTGCAAACCCGCTGTATGATTATGCAAAAGCAGCATTGTTAACTGATATTTCTCCTTTTGAAAGCTCAAGCATGATTCCCTTGCCTGTCTCTGATGAGGAAAAAAGAATATGGACAGTGGCAGTTGCATTGTGCGAAGCAGGTTCTGCACTTGCCCACCAAAAAGGCAGCGATGCAGTGCAAAAACACCTGAATGCTGCAAGAGTTTTAGTTGCAGATACCTCTTTGGAGAACATAACCCTTGCCTATCTGGAACGCCTATAAAAAATAACATTTATAAATACGTAAATGATTATAAAGCTATGGCAGTGAAAAAAGCAAAAAAACCTGTAAAAAAAGAGCTTCCCGTGAAAGCTGTTGAAAAACCTTCACAGCAAACACAACAAAAAACATCTGGCTTTGCCGTAGCATCTTTAGTTTTAGGATTAATCTTCTTTCTGCCGTTCACGTCTATTTTAGCAATCATTTTCGGTATTATCGCGCTCAACGACATTAAAAAGAAAAATTTAGACGGAAAAGGAATTGCCATTGCAGGCATTGTTTTGGGAGCGATATTCTTTGTTATCAAGATATTTATTCTTTTGGTTGTTTTCTTCGCACTGCTGTCCTTGACTGCGTATACGGCAACACCGCTTACTGCGTACTGATTGAAGGCACTTTATCTTTTCTTATGTAATAACGCAAATGGTCTATTTTTCTGAGATTAACAAAAAGTTCAAGTCCTCTAAATCCCATATAGGTTAATGCTTGAGGAGTTAAACTTGCTGCGGCGATGCCCTCTGGTTTTAAGTCCATAGCGTAACTTGTTACAAGTATAGGAAGCGAAAGGCAGAGAGCTTCAACACCCATAAGCAGAAGCTCTATTCGCGTAGGTTTAAAATAGTCGGTTATCTGGTAATTTTTCATTATTGTTTCTCTTTCTTGCCTGTATTCTTCTTGGATGGTTTGCATAGTGTTCATTGACCTCTTGGGATAGATATAGACAGATATATCTTGAACCATAAGTATTTTTTACCGATATATATCGGTATTGATAACGATGGGTAAAGAATGCATGAATCTTTTTTTCAGCGTATTTTAAATGTTGTTGATAGGTTGCATAGGCAATTTTTGATATTTTTGCCAATTGCTTAAGCTCTATTTTTTTTGGATACGCATAATATCCTTCTTTGACAGCCAGCTCATACGCGCTTTTTTGCTTTTCTGTTAAATTTGGCTGTATGCCAAGAATAGAAATGTATTGCAGTTTTTCCTGTTTCATGCTCACTAATGTTGAAGCGTATTTCTTTTGCACAACGCTGAGTAATTTTTGAAGCTCTTCTCTCTGCCAGCATCCCAGATGGTATGAATACATTCCTTTTTCGTCGATAAAAACAGGAGAGATGTAGATAAAATAAGGGCTGTAAAACGGTTTGAACAGGTTATTTTCTTTTATTAATATGCTGAAAAAATTGTTATGTTCCTCTATCTTTAAAACCAGGCTGTTTTTTTTCATATACTGAAGGATTTTTTCTTTTTTTTCTCCTTTCACTGTGCCGATGATGGTAACATATAATTGGTTGTTTTTTTCATAGCTGGAAAGAGGATACCCTGTAAAAGAAACATTGAACTTTTTCGCAATTTCGCCGAAAAAAACTTTGCTTCCATCAAATTTAAATTTTGCAACCCACATAAACTACCGTTAATAATCGGCATATAAAAAGTTTTGCCTTTCCTAAACTTTATAAACTGCATTTATTTTCTTCCACCATGTTCATTCATAATATCAATCCTGTTCTTGTATCTCTAGGGCCATTGCAAATAAGGTATTACGGCTTAGTTTATGTCATAGGATTTCTTTTGGCACACTTTATTCTTATCAAGCTTGCAGAAAAAAAGAAAATTCAAAACTTAACAAAAGAACGGGTTGAAAATTACATTATTTTCTTGATTTTATTTGTCTTAATAGGCGCACGATTGTTTGAAGTGCTCTTATGGGAGCCAAGCTATTACTTTGCAAATCCCTCTGAAATTATCAAAGTATGGCATGGAGGATTGAGCTTTCATGGAGGTTTGGTGTTTGGCGTTCTTTGGACCATTTGGTATTGCAGAAAATATAAGATTAAATTTTTTCAGATAGCAGATATTTTAGTTATTCCTATGGCGATCATGCTGTTCTTTGGCAGAATAGCTAATTTTATCAATGGAGAATTATGGGGAACCGTAACGAACGCTCCCTGGGCAGTAAATTTCAATCATGAGACTGCTGCGGGGGAATTAGTGTATAGGCATCCATCACAGTTGTATGAGGCGTTAAAAAACCTCTTTATTTTTGGAGTGTTGTTCGGCCTGAAAAAGAAAAAACTTCCTGATGGCTTTTTATTTTGGATGTTTGTTGCCTTATATGGCTATTTGAGGTTTATTGTTAATTTCTGGAGAGTTGATGTTCCTATTGTTTTTGGCTTTAGCGTAGGCCAGATTATGAGTTTGGTTATGGGAATTGCTGGAACAATCATGCTGGTGAAGCTATGGCGAAAATAAAAGCAATAGTCTTTGATTATGATGGTGTCATTGTAGATTCTTTTCCTATTGTACACACTATTTATCATCGCATCTGCGCGCAATTTGGCAAGCATTGCCCTTTGGATTTTCAGGATTTTAAAAAAGTCTATGGAGTAAGCTCTCAAAAATTTTTAACAGAATCAGGGTTTACTGACGAAGAAAAAAATCAGGCAAACCTGCTTTTTAAGAAATTAATCCTTGAACACACTCCTCCTTTTTTTCCAGATATTGCAGAAGTTATTGAAGTGCTAGCAAAAACACATACGCTCTTTGTAGTTACTGCTAACCATATGGAGGAAGTTGTGGCAAAAATGAATGCGTTGGGTGTTGTGCATTGCTTTAAGGAAATTATAGGCTCTCAGTTAGCAGGCCCTATGAAAAAAGTAGATCCTTTAAAGGCGCTGCTTCAAAACTATCATTATGCTTCTGAAGAAGTGGTTATGATAGGCGACAGGGATCCTGATTATATCCACGCAAAAGAAGCAGGTTTTTTGCACGTCATCTTGGTTGATTACGGGTGGGGTTATTCAAAAGATAAATACCCTCAGAAAATTCCTATCAAAAAGCCAAAAGACATTGTTAAGGCTATTGCAGCTCTAGAGCGTTAGTATTCTCCAAGCTGTTTTTGATTCTTTTTATGATTTTCCAGATAGTTAGGAGGGTCAATCTGTTTATAGGTGTATCCGTAATCTGCAAGCATATCAAGCGCATTTTTTGTTATTGAAGGGGCAATAACCATTCCCCTTACTTTTGACAGTCCTTTGTCTTTCTTTATTCTTTCAACGTATCTTCTTAATTGGGTAACTGCATCCGGTCCTGCCTTAAAGCGTTTGCATTCAATAACAACCAAGGTATTTGTTTGGTCATAGCCAAAAATGTCAATAAATCCGTATTTGGTATGCTCTTCTCTGCTTAACGGCTTAAATCCCTGTTCTATCAAAGACGGATGCTGATAAATATAATCTGAAAAATGCCTTTCGCTTCCCTGCAAAACCAATGACGCAGCATCTTCTAATTTTTTTGATTCTAAAAAATAGATTTGAAGAAGAGTGATTTCCAGATTTTCTTTTAATGCTTCATTGATGCATGCAAGATGCAAATGGTTGTTATCAGCAGCAATTTTGAATGACGTCGGAGGTTTCATGTAATTAACAGGATTATTGCCCAAAGGCTGATGAACGATGACAGAAGTGTCTTCTTTAATAATGATAATTCTTTCTCCCTCTGGCAAGTAGCTTTCAGCCCTGCCGCTGTAGGCAATGCTGCACTTTGCGCAGATAACTACCGTTTCTCTTTTTTTTAGCGCTGCTTTAAGCTTTTCTAGCATACAGAGAGAATGCAGGTTCGATTTAAAAAGTTTAACAAACTATATAAATAACCTTCTGCAAGTTTAATTATGGAATATCCTGTTATCATCGTTAATTTTAAAACCTACAAAGAATCAACAGCAGAAACAGCAGTGAAACTAGCTAAAATCTGCGAGAAAGTTGCCAAAAAAACGAAAAAGAATATTATTGTCGCTGTTCAGCATTCTGATATATACAGGGTTTCTCAGGCAGTGAAAATTCCTGTGTTTGCACAGCATGTTGATACCATAACTGCAGGAGCGCATACAGGTCATATTCTTGCAGAAACAGTAAAACAAAATGGTGCAGTAGGAACGTTAATTAATCATTCTGAACATACGCTGGCTTTAGAGGTTATCCAGCAGACTATTGCAAGGGCAAAAGAAGCAGGATTGTTTACGGTTGTTTGCGCCCATGATGCAAAGTTAGCAGAAAAAATTGCAAAGTTTTCTCCTGGCTGCATTGCGGTTGAGCCTCCTGATTTAATAGGAGGAAAAGTAAGCGTCAGTACAGCAAAGCCAGAGTTGATAAAAAATACAGTTGAAAAAGTAAACAAGGTTGCAGCCATTCCTGTTTTATGCGGTGCAGGCGTTCAAAACAGTCAGGATGTGAAAATTGCTTTGCAATTAGGAAGCAAAGGAATTTTATTGGCTTCAGGTGTTGTCAAGGCAGAAAATCCAGAACAGGTTTTGTTAGATTTAGTGAGTGTTCTTTAAACTTTTGCTATGAACTGTTTTACATCATAGACATTGCCGTTATTGTTTACGGTTACAGTAAAAACATAATTTCCAGAAGCTGCATTTTCAGGAAGTTTAATAATGACTAATTTTAATGCGTACTCGTTTTTCTTGATGGAAACTGCATTTTCATCGTAGGCTATTTGTGCTGATTTTTGCACTCCCTCTGCACTAGGTGTTTCATAGTACATCGGATCACTCACTGCTAACGTAAAATCACTTTGTGCTGCATTAGGAATTTCATTAAAAATGCCGATGCCAAAAATTGCACTTCCTTTTTCTGTTTGCTTTAAATTATTGGGAACTAAAACTTTAACGTCTCCTGAAGCAAGAGCCTGCTCCATTTCCTCTCTCGTTTGATCCATAACCTGCTGTTCAAGGTTGCTTGCTTGCTTGACGATATTGAAAACAAACATGATGCCTAAACCTACAATAATAACAGAAATAATAATGACAACAATGATGTTTGCGGAAAGCTCTAATGCTGCTTTTTTCATGCTTTCATAAATTCATATTCCTTTATAAGGATTGCCATGAAAACCAGCAAAATCACTATGCCTGCCATCAATATCAAAAAGCTGTAAAAGGCATTTTCTGTTGAGCTTACTAATCTAAAAAATCCATAGCCCATGATGGCTATACCGAGCCATAAAAATTTATCTAACACCATTTTCATGATGTCGAATTCTTCTGATTTAGTTAAGTGTCTTTTCATGATTTCACCTATATTACCTGAACGCTTAGGTCTTTGGTAAATTCTCCCGCAGTAATCTGGCATAAATAAATGCCTGGTGCTGCATGAGGAAGTTTTGCAACAAGTTCATACTGCTGAAATCCATTTGGTGGAATGCTTTGAGAATTTGCTGTAAAAGGAATCTCTATATCTGTACAGGTCACTCCTGGCTTTACATCAACAGCTTCAGATTCCTTGTTATACACTTTCATTTTAAAGCCAACAGGTTTTCCTCCTTGTTCAACTATTCTTCCAGGAGAAACAGTTATTTCATCTCCGCTTGAAGGATTTGAAGGATCAGGTATTTCTGCTAAAATTTGTTTATTCAAATCAACAAACTTGCTTCGTACAAATCCAATGATTAAACCTAAAACTGCAATAGCAATGATTAAGATAACTATAGAATTGACACTGAGTTCTAAAGAACCTTTTTTTGCCATGATAACACCTCTTTTCTTTGTTTTTTACGAGTTTAAGGTTTATAAATGTTTCTTTTCAATAATAATTTTCCATATAGAAAATAAAACTCCTGTGTGAGTATATGTTATAAATTCACAAACTATAAATAGGTAGTTTCCATAGCTAGTAGTTAGTTCTCTTATGAAAAAAATCATAAACGGGGGATGTGCATGAGCTCTGAACCAGAATTTTTTGTCAAGTGCCCAAGTTGCAGGGTAAAAATTGCAGAAGATGATATTTTGTGCCCTAATTGCGGGGCAGATTTAGAATAATTATTTTTTTATTTTTTTGCTTCTTTTTTATCGTCTTTCTTTTCCTGAGGAACCAGTTTGGCAATCATATCATCTGGGATGCCTGCTTCTCTTAATTTTGCCCTAATAGCAGAAGCTTCCTTACCTGTCATTTCCTTCATAACTGCCTGTGCAGTCTTGTCTAACTCTGCGTGTCTCTTTTCCAAGTCTGCCTGCAATCTCTTTCGCTCTTCTTCTAATTCTTTTTGTTCCTGAGCGGAAATTTCTGTTTTTTCCTCTTTAATTTCCTTATCAAATTTTCCTTGGTCTACAAGCGCCATGGCTTCTCTTGCGTCAACGCCTTCAACCAAAACGCCCATAGAGTCGCATGAACCAATAACTTCCTTCATCTTATGCTTTAAGTCCTTGCCTAAAACAGCGTCTTCTTTCATTTTAGAAATCTTGATAACTTGTTCAATTTTCAAATCAGCAACTTTCTCTACATGGGGTTTTCCAGAGCCTTTTTCAATGCCTGCTTCTTTTAAGATTAACTGGCTGGTAGGCGGAGTTCCGATAGAAATAGAAAATTCCTTTGTTTCACTGTCAACTTTGACTTCAACAGGCACTTGCATTCCTTTAAAAGAGGCTGTTTTTTTATTAATCTCGCTAACTACCTGTCCTATATTGATGCCTAAAGGTCCTAAAGCAGGTCCTAAAGGTGGAGCAGCGCTAGCTTGGCCTCCATTTACTAATGCTTTAACCGATTGCATTGCCATGCCTTGAGGAAATTAGGGGGTATTTATAAGTGTTTCTATGAGCATTTACAATGCTAATGCTGTTTGTTTAGGGTCAGGGGGAGGTACTGATTGTTTATAGTTTATTTCTGGTATTGCATAGCGGTCATCAGCGCAGTAATGCATTATGGCTGTATCTGTCCAAGCTACGTCTACCGTATACGCATCATTGTACATGCCGTCTGCAGGATATTTTTTTGCTTCTTTCACTGTTCCTTCTGCTCCGATATCAAGATAAAGCATCTGATTTTCTGTTTGTATAGTCTGCTTTTGAGCAGCGGTAACAATGACCGTCAGGCCCTTTGAGCATTCTTCTATGATGAATTCTATATCTGCCTCGTTCATTCTTGATGAAGAATTATCTTTTGTTTATATGATTTTACAAAAAAAATAAAAAAATTATTTCTTTTTTACTTGGTCTTCTTTTAATACTTTCTTTGCAACGAGAAAGACAACCAAGGCAATAATGACAAAGTTGATGACTGCTCCTAAAAATGCGCCCCAGCTAATAATAATTGGTCCCAAAGCAAATTGTGCAGTTTGCCATTGGCCTCCTGGAATAAACGGCGTAATAATAGGCATAATAACGTTGTTAACCAAAGACTGTATTAACGTTGTTGCTGCAACGCCCATGATGAAGGCTATAGCTAGTCCTAAAACTTTATACTCTTTTATAAAATCCTTAAATTCAGACATCACTCCCATGTAATCACCCCGATAGCCATAAGAGTAAAGAATGCTTTATTAATATTATGTTTTTAGGTTGTCTGCTCCGAATAGGTCAGGAAGCAATTCTCCCAGTGTTTTTTGTTCTCTTCTCTGCGTTAAATTGGCTCCAATAATGCCAAAATCCGGTTTGCAGTGATGAGACAGTTCTTGCCTGCAGGAACCGCAAGGATATGGCATGTTCGCATCGTTGGTCACTACTACCAAACCGAGAAATTCAGTTTCTCCTGTCATTAATGCAACATACAATGCTAAGTTTTCTGCATGAACTGCAGAATATGTTGCGTTTTCAATATTCATTCCTGTATAGATTCTTCCCGTTGCTGCCATCAGTGCAGCTCCAACTTTATATTGAGAATAAGGCGCAACAGCTCTTGACTGCACTGCTCTTGCGCTTTGCAATAATAATCCTATTTGATCATCATTCAACATAAAACTGCAGAATACTCTTGCTGTATAAAAATTTATTCTTCGCTTTCTCTTCTGATAACTTTGATGGCGTCTATTTTAACCGTAATAGGAATAGGAACTGCTGTTTCAAGCAATTCAACAACCACTTCTTCTTTCACTTTATCAACTCTGGTAATTTTGCATTTTTCTCTTTTGAAAGGTCCTGAAATGATTTCTGCAATGTCGTTTTTCTGGATATTCATGTCCTTTTTGACCTGTTCAAGCATATGCTCGATTTCAGTATAGCCTATTTCGTTAGGCAATAAACCTCTTGCATAAGGAATGCCAAAAACAGCCTGTTCAGCATCCTGCCTGTTGTTTGCCTCAACAAAGATATAGCCTCTCATGCCATGAGGTCTGACAACAGAAAAAATGTTTACTGCCTTTCTTTCAGCATTGCTGACAATAAAGCTCATAACCTGGTCTTCTCTGTTTGCTGTAGTTCTGACTGCATAAATATGAGTAGTTATTTCTTTTTCATTTGAAGCTTTTTCCTGAACTTCCTCTACTTCAGTAATCTCTTCAGGCTTTACTTCTTCTCCTAAAACTGGCGGTTTGTCTTGTTTCATCGTATGAGTGTAACAATCATGTACACAATAAAGCCTACTAATCCAATAGCTGCTGTTCCCAATGCAGTGACCTTTGCTATGGTCTGAAATTCCTCTTTGGAAGGCTTTTTGGTTATTCTTAAGACTCTTGAGCATTCTTTGACAAATGCCTTAAGCCTTCCCCAAGCGTTTGTTGGTTGCTCTACTTCGTACATTTGAGTAAGAAACACTGATTGTTTTTTAAAGCTTTTGTATTTTACAGCTGTGTTAAGGTTTATACAATAACACAGTATATCTTTTTGATCTGTGTCTGATAGAAAATGTTTCTACAGGCGCTGGGGGAATATAAGCACCCTCATTTTCTATGACCCAAAACGGGCGGTTCATCAACGATGCTATGTCTGCTGTTTTTTTTTCGTCATTCCAGATATGTCCAAAGCCAATAAAAATTACCTTTATTTTTTCAGTGCCTGATTGAATGGCTTTTTTCCAATGAGCTACTCGTTCTCTTGATTCAGCATCTTTAATTCTTCTTGGATATTCTGGATGGTCAATCCCGTGTACAGAGACGATGCTTTTTACAGAATCGATAAGCCTTCTGTAAGGCATTCCTTGTAATTCAGCATCCCATCCTATAACAGAACCCTCATAACTTTCCTCAATAACATTCGCAGTGGAATAAAGCGCTTCAACATATAATCCGACATCAACTCCTGCTTTTTGTAATTCTTTTACTAAATCAGCAGTGAATTCTTTAGGCTCAGAAACAAAATGC
The DNA here is from genome assembly GCA_003599145.1 of Candidatus Woesearchaeota archaeon. GTDB lineage: Archaea > Nanobdellota > Nanobdellia > Woesearchaeales > UBA9642 > SURF-58. The sequence continues at coordinate 48,124 of QZIT01000006.1, forward strand.
GCCTCACCAACAAAGACGTATTGAGGATGATCCTGTTGGATCCTCTTCACCAAATCTTGTAAAGCCATGAGCATAGAGTTGTCTCTGTATTTATAAATATTCCTTTTGTTACTACTTAAAAGTTATTCCAAAAACTCAATGCCAAGGCTCTCTTCCATCTCACTGCCTTTCCTGTCTTTAAGGCTTTTTCCCCTTATCTGAGGGCTTTTGACACCGGTAACAATCAGCATAACTCTTAAGCTTCCTTCTAAATCCTCGCTGATTTGAGCTCCCCAAATCATTCTTGCGTTTTCATCAAGCCTTTCAGAAACGGTTTCAACAACAGATTTCGCTTCAGCAAGTGTCATATCATTCCCTCCTGCAATATTGATTAAGGCGCCGTTTGCTCCTCTGATATCAACATCAAGCAAAGGATTAAGAATGGCTTTTTCCACTGCCTCTATTGCTCTTCTTTCGCTGTCGCTTTCTCCTACACCGATTAATGCAACTCCTCCGTTGCCCATAACAGTTCTGATATCTGCAAAATCAAGATTGACTAATCCTGCCTTGGTTACTAATTCTGCAATGCCCTTGACAGAATTTGTTAAAATTTCATCAGCGACTTTAAATGCAGTTTGCAATGGCAAGTCAGGAGCAAGTTCAATTAATTTGTCGTTGGGAATAACAATTAACGTATCAACATTTCTCTCTAATTTTTCCAATCCTATCATTGCGTTTTCAAATCTTCTGTTGCCTTCCATGGAGAATGGCAGGGTTACCACGCCAACAACTAACGCATTTTGTTTTTTGGCTATTTCTGCAACAACAGGTATTGCTCCTGTTCCTGTTCCTCCTCCTAAACCGCAAGTAATAAAAATCATGTCAGCTCCTGATAGATACTGTTTGATGTCATGTTCTTGCTCTCGCGCAGATTCCTCTCCAACTTGCGGGATGCTTCCCGCTCCCAATCCTTTGGTTAATTCTTTTCCTATGAGAATTTTTTTATCTGCATTCGTGTATAATAAATCTTGAGCATCAGTATTTATGGCAATGGTTTCTGCACCATAAATGCCAACTTCAGAAACTCTGTTGATGGTGTTATTTCCGCCTCCTCCAATGCCTATTACTTTGATTTTAGCCTTCTGTTTAGAGAGCATTTCTTCAAGCTCAGCGTCAACAGCGCTTTTTGAGTATTCCTCTGGCATCATAACACCTCCCTAACTCCTCACCAATGATAACGGGATATATCTTTACTAATTTATAAAGTTTCCGCAAGACCATTTTCATGAAGGCCTCTTGCGAGAAAAATGTATTGCCCTGCATGGCTTTTTCCCTGCGATTTTTCAAAAACTCTCCTAGGCACGAGCGCATATGCTCCATGAGGAATTTCTTGATAGGCCAACCAGTCAACTGCATGGAATAATCTATTTAGAGTATGCAATTCTTTTTCAAAACCTGCTAAACTTCTTTCCTTATTGAAGGGAGCATGAAATGGTGGTCTTAAAAAAGAGAGCGTTTCAACCAATGATTGATACGTTTGAAGCTGCCTTAATAGATCATGCAACGCTCCTTTGAGTATAGGCCCTTCTCCATGATTGCTGTCTACGTTGACCGTTATTAATTTATAATCATCAATAATTTGTTTGTGCATAGTAAGATATTTCTGTAATGGTTCCGCGTGCAGGGAAATTCTTGCCGTGAGCTCATCTCTAGTGCAGGAAACAGGATTTTTCAATGGGTCAAGCATGACTTCAAGGATGCTTTCTTGCAATAAAAATAGAGCGCTTGCTACTTCTGCCATTTCTTCTTTGTGGGACTTGCTATCTCCCCAATTCAATCCGTCTTCTTCACAATAACTCATCTTAAGAATGATGTCCTTGTTTTAATCCTATTAATCGTTCAATGTCCTGCTCGAATTTCTGCAGCATTTCCTTTGGATGTTCTCCATCATAATGAACGTGGAATGTTTTCTCATCAAGATGAATGTCTTTTACTTTTATTCTCATCAAGTCGGCAAGGCCTTGAATTCTTTCTTTGTTGTCTGTAACAATTTTTTTTACGGTGATGTCATACACAACATCTCTGCTTGCTAAAGGATGATTGAAGTCTACAATGATTCTTCCGCCTGCAACATTTCTGACCGTGCCTCTTAAACCGTCCATGTTGACCTCTAACCCGACAAACGGCTTTATTTCTTGCTTTGCAAATGCCCGTGCAGGAATTAATTTTAATAAGTCAGCAGATTTTTTTCCAAATGCTTTTTCGGAAGGCAGTTCAAAATGATATTTTCCTAATTCTTTTCCCTCTAGTTCGTCATCCAATCCTGGAATTAAGTGATTTTCTCCTATGACTACTATGACAGGGCCGTATTTCATATGCTCATGATGCAGATGGTGGTCTTTTGCAACTTTTTCTTCTGTCGTGTCAAAAATCTCTCCATCCTTGACTTTTCCCGTATAGTCAATTTCAATAAAATCTCCTTTTTTGATTGCCATGCTGCTAAGAAAAATACGCCTTTTATAAATGTATTGATAATCTTTTTATATCCCTGAAAATTCCTTTTGCCATGAACGAGTCTCTTGCAGAAGTTGTCAGTCTTTGGACAGCGCTTGATAAAAATTTTACCGTAACTGCAGCCGTTATTGATCCAACGCCTGAAACAGAAATGCGCAGTTTGATGGAGACTGTTTTTGAGGGATATACACTTTCAGGAATGAGAACGTTTACAGCAATAAAAGCAACCATTGATAGCTCTATTGCAGCCATGAATGCAGATGCATTAGAAGCTTTATTTGAGCATGGTCCTTGGAACCCGCAATCTCCTGTTTATTATCCAACGAGAAAGATTATTGCAAGATTGCAAAGCGTGAATGAATATAGCAATACGGTGGGTTATTTGTTTCATAAAGCATTAGATCAGCTTAGAAAATCGGGAAAGCACGATATTGCTCTAAGAATTCTAGCAAATCCTTCGATGAAAGGAATGGCATATCATCCGTATGGGGGAAATATTGGAGAACCTGTGTTCATTGCGTAAAGTTTATATTCTTATTTTTTATTCTGACGTTTATGGATGCAGAAACTATTGATAATAATATTCAAGAGTTATTGGCTAGTGTGCGGGAGAACTATCCTAATGAATCTGCGCTGGTTGGTGTTGCTGCCGCTACGTATAAAGAAGCATTGGAGCCTATAGATGCATCAATGCCTGCATTTTTACAGGCAAGAAAAAAAATTCGCAAGCTGGAGGCGTTTGGAGATTATTATGTTATTGCAGCGGTACTCTTGGAAGCGCAGAAAAGACCGCAGGAAATGATAGCGCATTATCTTGGAAATGCAAAAACTGCATATACTGCTGCAATTGAATTAACTACGCCAGCGCGTTCATAATTTTGTTCAACGTTTCTTCTTCTTTTGTTATGGTTGTGTCGAGAATAATATCATAGTGTTTTTCATCTCTGAAATCAAAGCCATAATATTTTTTGTATCTCAATGCGTCGCTGTTAATTCGTTTTTCCAATGCAAGAATAGTTTCCTGCAAATGGCTATAGCTTTCATCGTCTCTTTTTTGATGCAAAATTCTTTTTGCTCCTTCTTCCATGGCAACGGTTAAAAAAACCTTGAATGAATCAGGAATGAAATGAAACGCAACTCTGCTGTCAATAACGAGATTGTCTTGCGTTGCTAACTGTTTAAATTCTTCATCGATTAATTTGTCTGTCCAATCTTCTTTTTCGCCGAGAGCGTTTAATTGCTCTATGGTCAATCCTTTGCTGACTGCTAATTTGCCTCTTAAATCACCCATAGAAATAAACGTATAGCCTAATTTTTGAGCAAGCATTTTTCCAATAGTGGACTTTCCGCTTCCTGGTAAACCAGTAATGGTGATAATCATAAGTACGTTCCGAATATTGTTACGTTTTTTTGCGTTGTTTGTCTTGGGATACTTTTCTGGTCTGCAGAATGGCCCGAGTGCCGTTTATATCCAGGAGGTCCCATGCCCATAGCAAGCAGTATGCTCAAAGGGATTTCCTGAGCAGGAGTTTGCGATGGAGGTGTGCTTTTCGGAAGAGCAGCAAACTCTTCAAAGGTACTGTCATAGGCATGCATCAGTCTGTCGAGAGTGTCATCGTTCATCCTTTGAGGAACATACACTCTTTTTTAAATCTTTTCCCAAATATTTAAAAACACCTCTGCATTATCATTTTCAGGGGGAACATGAAAAGAAAGTATACCAAGGAACAGTTGATATTCTATTTTAAAAAATTAGCTGGGCAATTAAACAGAATACCCACTATTGAAGACTTGGAAAAGCAAAAAAACTTTCCTTCTCTCACGGTTTACAAAGAACGATTTGGTTCCTGGGAAAATGTCAAAAAATCCTTTGCAACAAAGGAAATGAACAAGAAGTTCTGCAAAAACTGCGGCAAAGAGATTTTATTTGAAAAGCAGACAAAACAATTCTGCTCTCCTAAATGCGATCAGGCATATTTAAAAAAAGAAAAGCAAAAAGCAATACCTCCCAAACAATGCAGCATCTGCAAAAATCCTTTTTATGTTTATGAAGTGAAGAATTTCAAGAAAAGAAAAATCTGCAATAAAAAAGAATGCAAAGAGTATTTTACTATTTCGCTCTCAGTAAAAAAAATAAACAAATTGACCAAACAACATAGGCAAAAATTAACAACATTAAAGGGAAATAAATGCTTCTATTGCGATTTTGATAAAATTTTGCATCTTATGACAAAAAACAGACACTCTGAAAAAAAATTAGTCAGCATGATAAAGAAGAAAAATTTTGATTTTTTTCTTGTTTGTCCTAATCATAAAGAAATGCTGATGAGAAAAATGATTTAATCGCTGTATGCCCCGCCAAATCTTCTTGGTTTGTCTCCTTCAGGGTCTTGCTCCATTTCAGCAACTTCCATAATCATCATTGCCCATGGATTTGCTCCTGTGAATTCTTCAATGTTTTTTCCTATTATTTCAAATTGTATAGGTTTTTTCAATAGCGCTTCGAGTGATTGTCCTTGTTTTAATGCAAATGCTTCAAGTGCTTCTCTTGTTTCTGTTGGAGTGTTTATTCTTACCGTGTAAAGCTGAGTCTTTTCTTTAAGAGGAGTGCCAAACATGCCCATATACATAAATTGGTTTCCTTGTATTGCACCTATAGGTGTAAAAGCCTGTCCTTGTTGAGAAGGCATCGATAATAAAGGAAAATACATTTGTATAGCTGCTTGATAGAGCTCTGCAAAATCCGGAGCTATGCTGATTGCCATAGAGAAGAGAACTTTTTAAGAATTTATAAAATCATGCATTTTCTTCTATCTTTTTCAGAATTGCTTCCTTGCCTTTCCAGTCTAACGCCTGCTTCAACACTTCAACAATATTGCTCACGGGAATAATCTTTATTTTTTCGAGTTTTTCCTTGTCTACAATGATGTCCTGTATGTTGCTCATAGGCACTAAAACTGTTTTAACGCCTGCTTCGATTGCTGCTTCGACTTTGCTTGCAACACCGCCAACAGGCATGACTTCTCCTCTCACACTTAAAGAGCCTGTCATGGCTAAATCCTGTCTGATAGGTATTTTTTTCAGCGCGCTGATGATAGAAGTTGCAACGGCAATGCTTGCGCTGTCTCCTTCTACGCCTTCATAGGTTTGCAAAAACTGAACGTAAATATCGTATTTTCCTTTAATGTCCTCGCCAAAATATTTTTTAATGATTGCACTGACATTGGTGATAGCTTCTTTTGCTATTTCCCCTAATTTTCCTGTTGCTATAATCTTGTGTTCCTTTCCTCCTGGTGTAACTTCAGATTCTATAGGTAACATGATTCCAGAGTAGGTTGTTCCAGAGCCTAAAACAGCTAAACCATTGACTCTTCCGATTTTCTTTCCTTCAACAACTAAAACCCTGTATTGTTTTTTTCTGTCAATAAACCTGTCTGCAATTTGCTGTTCTAGGGTTCTTGCAAGCGTTCTAGCCTTGATGATATGCTCTTTAGTAACTAATTCTGCCTTGTCTTCTATGGCAACATCTCCTGCTGCCCTGACTAATCCGCCTAATTCTCTTAAAATTAAAGATAAATGGCCTTTTCTGTTTGCTTTTCTTCTTGCCTCTTCAATAATATACTGTATTGCTTCATTTGAAAAGTGAGGAATTTTTTTGTCTTTGGTAACTTCCTGCGCAACAAAAATTGCTATTTTATTTCTGTTTTCAGGTGTATCTGGCATGGTATCCTGCATGTAGACTTCATAGCCGTAACCTCTGATTCTAGAGCGCAATGCGGGATGCATGTGTTGCAATGTTTCAATGTTTCCTGCTGCAACAAGAATAAAACTGCAAGGCACTGGCTCTGTTCTTACCATTGCTCCTGCGCTTCTTTCACTCTGGCCAGTAATTGCGAATTTTCCTTCCTGCATGGCACTCAACAATTCCTGCTGTGTTGGAGGATGCAAGGTGGAAATTTCATCAACAAATAATACTCCCATATTTGCCTTGTGAATCATGCCCGCAACAATTCTTTCATGGGCAGGTGTTCCTAAACCGCCTGACTGAAAGGGATCGTGCAAAACATCTCCCAATAATGCTCCTGCATGAGAGCCTGTAGCATCATAAAAAGGAACTTGTTTTTTGTCAAAATTATCAACAATGACTTTTGGTGTTTGGTTTTTTACGTCCATTCTTTTTCCTAAATTCATGAATAAAACAACTGCTCCTAAAAATATCATGCCTCCTAAAAATACCGCTGTAAAAATGATGTTTGCAGCAGTAGGTCCATCTGTTTTCAAATAATAGGATCTTGCCCACCATGGCGCAATCATGGCCAGAATAGCTAGAATGATTAAAATGAGATTTTGTTTTCTGAAAAAGCCCATGTTTTCCATTTTGGCTTTGGCAACAATTTCCCTTCCCTTTCCAGCATCAACTGTTCTGATTAATGGTTGATTTTCATCGTTGGGATTTCCAAATGCCAGAACATCCTGTAATTTTTCCCTTGGCAATAATTCAGCTAACGCCATTCCCAGCATGCTTTTTCCTGTTCCAGGCTCTCCTATTAATAAAACGTGCCTTCTCTGGCTTGCTGCTTTTTTGATAATGTTGACTGCTTCATCCTGCCCAATAACCTGATCTATCATTCTTTTAGAAACAGGGATGTCTTTAGTCGTTTTATACTTTAAATCCTGGACTTTTACTGTTACTTCTTTCTTTTTTGCCTTCTTCTTGGCCATGATGGCAGTAACAATATGCTTATTATAAATCTTTTGGATTTGACCTCAACCTTTAAATACACGAAAAACTTTCCGTGCACTTCATGACAACAATATTGGGAATTAAGACGAATGAAGGAACTCCTACTATTGTTATGGCTGCAGACAGGCAGATGAATTTTGAAGATGGCGATGAAAAAATAAAATTAGATACTGATAAGCTTAGAGTATTTGGGGACTATGTAGTTTCTTATTCGGGTACGGCAATAACATCTCTTGATGGCTTGTTTAGTTTGCTTGCGGGAAAGAAGGATATCTCTACGTTTCTAAGAACAAATGTTGGCAGAAGAGTAAAACCAATTCCTGATTTGACTACTGCTGTTTCAAGAAAATTACTTGCTCGTCTTGCAGGTTTAAAAATAGACGATGGAGAAACAGATTTTGAAAGGGCAATTGTGCCTTATATTAGAGGAACTGCAGATTCTGAGTCTGAACTCGAGAGAGGATTGGGGGCTCTATTAAAGAATTTGGCTGAGGTAGATCAAAATCCCTTGCAGGAAGGAATCCGTACAGGATATTTTCATCCTATTGTTTTTTTGAATAGAATTGCAAAGGAGCAGTATACAGAGTATGATGGTACAGAACTTCTTGTTGCTGCAACAAAGCCATTACTGGAATTGTATCACATTAATGAATTTGGCCATGTTCAGCCAGTTGAAGATGACGGGGATTTAGAGTATTTTTCTTTAGGATCTGGCTCGAAGCATGTGACTGACTATTTTGAGAAAGAGCGATATAAAACAGATATCTTGATACCAGAATCAATCAGGGAGAGTGGGCTGTCTTTAGATAATATCTCATCCCCTATTGCGTTATTGCTTGCTGTGTGTGCGCTAAAACGTGCATCAAAAGACCCGTATACAGGAGCTTCAATTGACTTGGTGCTTGTTCAGCAGGACCACATGATTAATTACGGTCTTGCTACAAGAGAAAGAATGGCTTCAGCAGAATGGGACTCCTATTTTACTGCAGTAGAAGACCAAGGTTTGACGTTGCCGGAAAGGCAAAGACACGAAAATCCGTAATCTTTTCTTTGTTGTTCGGATTTTTTTTATTTTTTGCTTATGCACCTTTTTATTTCTTAAAAATAATCTTGAGCTATGGAAGACAAAACGCTTTTAACCATTGCCTTGATAATAAGCAGCCTAGGCATTGTTTTTCTTTTTTTCATCGTGCAGTTTTCATCTCTTGAATCAATTTCGCTGGATAATATTGAAACGGTTGATGAAGATACTACGATAAAAATAGTGGGAACCGTTGAAAGGATATCGGCAAAAGAAAATGCAACCTTCCTCGATATTTCTCAAAAAACAACTATCACTGCAGTTATTTTTGAAAACGTTTCCGTGCAAAAAGGAAATCTTGTCGAAATTACAGGAAAGCTTTCAGAGTATAAGGGAGAAAAAGAAATTATTGTTGATGTACTGACGATTGCAAAGCCATAACTAAACCTTAATAAATCAATTTTCATTTCCAACCTTATGTTAACCCACGTGCCGTTGCCTGATTTGGAATATGCAATTTATGCTTCATGGAATAGAGGTACGAGCGCAAAGCCAGAGCGATGGAACAATAACAATCCTGCGCTGGGGCAGTGTGCAGTTACTGCACTTGTTGTTCAGGATTATCTAGAAGGGGAAATAGTTTGGGCAGAAGTTTCTGTAGACATACTTAAAATTTCGCACTATTTTAATCTTGTCGATGGAAAAGAAATTGATTTTACCAGATCCCAATTTCCTCAAGGTACCATTGTTCCAAAAGGAATTCCAAGAACAGGACATTGTGAAACAACAAGAGAGTATGTTCTTTCTTATCCTTCAACCGTGCAGCGCTATAAATCCTTGAAGCGAAGCGTTGAAGAAGTTCTTGCTCACTGAATTTATTTCACTAATTTTTTCAGTTCATCAACATCCTTTTTAATAAGGTTAAATCCTTCCTGCCAGAATGATTCCTGAGTGATATCGATGCCCACTTCTTTTAAAATGGCATAAGGAGATTTTGAACCGCCATAGGACAATATTTTGATGTATTTGGGAATAAAGCTTTTTCCTTCTTTTGCATATTTGTTGTATAACGCTAAAACCAATAAATTTCCAAAGCTGTAGGCATAGCAGTAGAATGGCGAGTGAAAAATGTGAGGAATGTATTTCCATTCATGCTGGAATTCTTCTGGAACAGCAACAGCACCTCCGAATTGTTCATTCAGGTTTTTTCTATACGCCCTGTTCAAATCTTCTACGGTTGCACCTTCTGCAATCATCTGATGAGCCTGCAATTCAAACAAAATAAAATACGCCTGCCTCATAATCGTTGCATAGGTGTCATCTAATTTTTGCATCAGCAGCGCAATTTTTTCTTTTTTCTCTGCCTTTGCAACTAATTTTTTGAACAGCAGCATTTCTCCAAATACCGACGCTGTTTCAGCCAACGGTAAACCGGCATGAAACGTGAAGATGGTTTGCTGGTGCGCAAAAAGTGAATGCACTGCATGACCTAACTCGTGCGCCATAGTAGAAACATCTCGAGGCTTATTGACGTGGTTGAGCAAAACATAGGGAGTTATTTGCGGGGTTATGGAATAGCAGAATGCGCCGCTTCTTTTGTTTTCGGTTAATCGTGCATGCACGTGGTTTTCATCAAAAACTTTTTTTGCCATGGCATAGAATTCAGGGCTAAAGTCTTTGTAGGTTTCCAGAACAATTTTTTTTGAAGTTTCATAGTCATACTCTTTTTGTTTTATCTGATAAGGAGCATAAAGATGATACCTGCTCATCTCTATGTTGAGTATCTTTGCCTTTAACCTGAAGTACTCTTGAAAAAGAGGCGTGTTTTTTCTGATAACCGCTAATACAGAGTCAATGGCCTTTGCAGGAATATCATTTCCCAAATGTCTTACCGCAATAGGTGATTCATATTTTCTTACTTTGACATTTTCATTTCTCCAGTCATTGACAATGCCCTTGTACAATTCGCTTAAAATGGTCTCTTCTTCTCCATATTTTTTCATAACTAATTGATAGGCTTTTTTTCTTTTTTCTGCATTTGCATCGGAAAAGAATTTTGTAATAACTGCCTGCTGTACTTTTTTCCCTTCCCAATCATAGAGAAATTTATTAGTAAACAGGTCATACATTCTCGTTAAGGTTTCATTGCCTGTTAAATCCTTTAATCTGATAAGCTGCTCTGATTTTTCATCTAATGAATGCTTTTGAAAATCTCTGATGCGCTTTAAAAAATAGGCATATTTTCCTGCACTTTTGATGTATATTTTGGCTTTTTTTTCAGGCAGTTCCTTAAACCAGATGGAAAAAAATAACAAGGTGTTTCCTATATCGGTTAATGCTTCGCTTATTTTTGCCTCATGGGCATTTCTTTCTGATGATGCTGTGTTTTCACTTAACCATAAATCTGCATAGGACGATATTTTTGCAGATAAAACGGTTATTTCTTCAAATTCTTTTAATAAATTTACAAACGCTTTGGGAGAAAGATTTTTAAGTTTTTTTCTGTACAAAGCAAATTTCTCTGCTTTTTCCTTTACCTGTTTTAATAATGTCCCTGTCTGCGAGAAATCGTAAATGTCATTGAGATTCCAAACGACCATACTGATTCAAAAAGAAGGGGTTTTAAAAAGTTTGTGGAAAAGTCGAAATGTTTTTAAGGGTGAATTCATAAGGAAGCATATGCTTGAATCTTTAAAAGGCGCATTCCAAAAGGATTTCAGTAAGGAAATTGGCAGGATAAATACGTTGCTGGAAGACATAAAAAATAGACTGGTTGATATTGAACATAGCAATGTGAACTTGCAGTATTATTTTCCTCGTTATGGAGATAATGCATTATCTATTTCCTCAGTAAAGCCTTACTTTAGATTTCTTAATGCGATCTATGATTGTAGGTTTTTTAACTATCAGATGAGGCCTGTTGTTGATGAATATGATGTAAAACGTATCTTTTCTGAGTTTCAATTATCTGCTTTTGAGCGTAATGAGGATAATGACGACGTTGCGAGACTTAAACTTTTTGTAAGCTTTTTTAAAAATACAGAAAATGTTGTGCATATCCTGCAAGCAGCAGTAGCCTTTGATGAATATGTCAAATCTGTTTTCATACCATCCTTAAAGTCCTTAAAATATGCAAAAATCAATAGACAATTTTATAGGGACTGGGAAAAATTGCTGCAATCTCTTAAAGTTCAGCTTTCCGCTTTTGATACTCATGTGCTGAAAAAACTAGCGCCTGTTACTGCTGAGTATTATCAAAAGCACACAGAAACCATGAATGAGCTGAAAAGGGTGCTTGGAGTTTTGCAGGAGTATGATACTCATTTTCAAGGAGGAAATAACCATAAGTTTGGAAGCTTTGGATTTTTTAAAACAGGTTCTGGTACAGATGACGTTAGTCTTTCCAACGCAGATATAAAAAAGAGTTTACAGCGTATGAAAGAGCTTTATCAAAGAAACATCCAAAGCCTTATCAAGATTAAAGAAAAACTTTTTTCTCTTTATCAAGATGGATATGCTCAGACGCTTATTGAAAGATATCGCCTAAATGAGCTTATCCAGCAAAAGTCAACCTACGTTGAAACTATAGAACAGAGATTGCGATTGCTTGATGAATTTATCCGTATTTTTGAGAGAAATGACCAAAAGGAGATGTATGCATATTTTCAGCAAAACCCTGTCTCAGGAACTCTCAAGGTATTCTGGGGAACTCCATCTATGTATGCATATGCGGGAATAATGGAAAGAGGACATAGAAAAGGGGGCATGGCTCGTGAACAAGTATTGCAACCTGAACAGTATACACAGATACTGAAAAATATTTATCAGCACGGCTACAGGCCTGCAGAAAGAGATTCTCATCTGGGAATATCTGGCTTTGAATCTGATAAGAATATTTATTTCTTTATGGAACCTCACACTAAATACGGCATATGCCTTGCAAAATTCAGCGTTGCAAATTATTGCGTCTTTCAATCTAACAGTGAATTTTTTATTATTACAAAACAAGCTATTCCTGCTGCTGAAATTAAGTTGGCGTTGCCCTTGCACATTTATGATAAACTAAGAACGTCTAAGCCAGGCGAAAGTGAACAGCTTGATTATGCTGCGCGTTTAATGAAAGAACTTGACAGAATAGGTGTGAAATACTACTTTTGGATGCTTGATGGAAGATTGGTGGATGCATCGCAACTTAACGTTTCTGAAACTACTTCTCGGCAGTATTCAAGAGCTTAAAGCAATCTTATCGAGAAATCGGAATGTTTTTAAATTTATCTTGATAAAAAAAGCCATGGCAATTACTGTTGATGAAATTTCAACATTGCAAAGACAATCTATTGAACTTATTCATTCTGTAAAAAAAAGCGAAGGAGAAAGAAGTAAAAGATTGAATAAAGCATGTGAGGAAATCCAAAAAGAGTTAGGAGCAGTAAAAGAATTTCTTCAAAACATGAAGATCGATCATTTGGTTGCTGTACATCTAACAGATCAATTTCCTGCAGGGGGAGTTATGCGACCAAGAAGCAATGGTTTTTTTGTAAAACTTTCGGCAACCACGATCATTAAAAGTGTGTTGCATGATACAACTATTCCCTATCCAAGATATACGCTTCATTTTACACTCAATCATGCTGTTGCATCCCACCTTGGAGGGAATTGGCAAGGAAAACGATTCGCTATTATCTTGCCTCTCAGCACGTTTATTGAAAGAGTGATATGTCTTTCTCCTGTTGATACGTGGGTGCTTGGCAATTTGACCTTGCCTCCTTCTGCAGAGATTCTCATGTCTGAAACACTGTATGGAGGTTTAAAGACAAGCAGTCTTAAAGAGCAAAGAAGGCAGTATTGGGACGTACGCAGAGGATATGCTAAAATTGTGCCCTTCTCAGATGGATTGCCCATACATGTTGCTGTTGAGAATAGACTCAGAGAAAAAGGATTCACTGTTGTTACAGGAGGAATGTGGGATTGGAATCTTCTTGGAGCGTTTAGCAGCATTCTAAAAAAAGCTGATGAAAATCATATTCGTTTAAGTTACCAAGATTATTTTCGTTTGCTTGCTGATGAAGGAGAAGAAAAATGGAATGTTCTTTTTAATAAACTGTCAAATGATTTTAAAATTCTTATTGGCGGCGCCTCTCATGCTGGAACTGTTTTTATGTCTATAGAAGAGCTCTTTCATCCACTGCAGCTTGTTGATTATAAACACGCCACTGCAAATCGAATACCCTTCTCTGGTGAGATTGAAAAAATTATAGAAAAATTTGAAACAGAAAGACAAAACTTGCTTTCGGTAAAAGGTCAGTATCTATCGAAAGAAACAATAGCGGCATTGAATGCTCTGCACGATGTTCTAAAAAAGTATTATGCTTATGTGGTGGAGCATGAAAAAATGAATCGTGATGAAGGCATTGAAAAATATGGTGATGATGACAATAGATTATAACTCACTTTGCGCTTTTCCACAAGATCTCAAAATATTGCTTAAAGCTGTCTGCGGCTTCTTTTCCAGTAATGCGTATGGTCAACGGCTCTTTTGTGAGTATGATGATGCAAACTCTGTTCTTATAGCACATGATTTCTACAGGCGTTGACTGCGCTATAAATCTGCAGTCATATGCTTTAGATTTAAGAAAATAATCGATGCGCTCTTTGCGCGACTTCATTTCGTTATTGAAAATGATTTTAGTTTTTATTCCCTTGCGTTCTCGCATTTTTGAATATTTGAGAAAAAAAGCATCTGCTGTTTTTTCGCTTTCTCCTTTGCTTGCTCCGAATACTCTATTTTCATCGCCTTTAGTGCACTCTTCAAGCAGCTCTTCAAAGACAGTTTTAAGGCCTTTCCATCCATTGAATACCTGAACGCTTACGTTGTCAGCATGCTCATGATACTGTTGCAGGAGCGCAGGAATAATTGACTCTGCAAGTTGTTTTTCTTTAGCCAGTGTTTCTTCTTTTTCAGCAATATACGACCGTATGCTATTGGGATTTGCAGGACTGAAGTGCTGAATTCCATCTTTTACGACACGGGAAATGAGTCCTTTTTCTGCTAGCCTGTTAGTGATGTCATAAATATTTGCAGGCGATACTCCTGAATGTTTTGCCAAAAGCGTTTTGGTGCATTCCCCTATCTCTAAAAGTGCATAGTACACTTTAATTTCTCCTTGGCTTAGTCCTATCTGCCTTAAATCAGGTATTTCTTGCATTAGTAGTCCTGTATAACAACACCTAAGTATATATAGTTATGTTACTATTAAATAGTAGTAGGAGGTGAGAACATGACTGAAGAAACCTACGTGAATCAGACGCTCAGAGAATCAACAGAAAACCTTGAACGAGTATGCAGAGAGGCTGATGAAAACTTGCATAGAATATCTATGAATCTGAATACGCGCCTTGCCGAGATTCATCGGGATGTTTATGGCAAAATCGAACTTAAAAACTGGTATAACGAGTATAGAGTTTTTGGCTCTGCAGACCCTCGTTTTCCAACTGCAAAAAAGCTTTTGCGTACCTATTCCTACAGTTATTTTGGAGTCTATAAAGATTCAGAGTACAGGATTATGCTAAGAGATGAAACAACGCAAAAACCTAGCGTGAGGTTTTTAGGAAGCTATTTTTCTTCTAAAGAAGCAAATGATGCAGCATACACTCTTGCTAGAGAATTCGCAGAAGGCCACGCTGCAAAAATGGGCGTTGGCATTGATGATTTTGTTGAAAAATATCTTGAGTACACAAAAACGAGGGGTGAAACCAATGGAAAAACTTGAACAAAGAGTGGAAAGGTTGGCAAATATGTGGAAAGAAAAAGCGCATTTAGCCTCGGATGATGAGCAGGGCAATGTTGTGGTTAATTTGTACTGCAATCTTATGGCGTATTGTGCAAGGCCAACGATGCAGGGAATGGAGTGGAAAGCTGATTTAGATCAGTCACTTGCTGATTATGTGGCGTTTAACCAACGACAAAGAGAGGTTCATGTCAAAATGCATGGAGAAGGTTCAGGAGCAAAAGCGTATGATGCCATGCTTAACGACATCAAACAGTATTTCCCTGAAGTAAAAGCATAACCTTTATAAATTTCCAGAAACAAAAAAAGAGAGTGAAAAAAGAGGATCCTCAGAAACAATTTCCTTTGGAATGGTTTTACTCAGACATATTTCATAATGCCATCGTAGACAAGGTTCACGAGGATGAAAAGCTCCATTGGATGCTTGGCATATCTGCATTGGTGATGAGCCTTACTCTTACAACCATGAGAGCAGGGTTCACTCTTGAAAACTTGGGATTTGTCATTATTTTCTTTTCTTCATTGATGGCATTTTTGTTGTCTCTTTTTATTTTTGAGCTTCCTGAATTCTGCAGAAAAATTCCCCATTCCTATAAGAGTATCATGTATTATTCATCTCATAAAAAAATGTCTGCAGATGAGTTTGCGGAAAAGCTGAAAAAAATCAGAACACAAGAAGACATTTCTGATCAATATGCCTATAATGTTGCAAATTTGGTAAATAGAAATAGTCATTTAAAAAGTGTGCTTGTTAAGTGGCCTGTCTATATTCTGTTTTTTGGTATTATTATTGGAGTTGTATGTATTGTTCTTTTCGGAGGAGTTGGGTTAATCCCTGCAGCATCTGCTGTGCATAGCTAACGCTCATTTTCCTGAAGATATCGGAAATTTTACATTTTTTCTATCTTCATCTTAATAAGAATAAAGATTACTAGCATATCATGCTCTCCATCCTTTTGGCAACGCTTGCAGGAATAACCATAGGAATCATTACAGGCTTAACTCCAGGCATTCATATTAATCTCGTTGCTGCCATGATGATTGCATACTCTGCAGTATTATTGCAATTTACCTCGCCAATTATCCTTGCATGTTTTATTATTGCCATGTCCATTACGCATACGTTTTTAGATGCAATTCCCAGCGTTTTTTTGGGAGCTCCAAAAGATGAAAATGCTTTAGGAGTATTGCCTGGTCATAGATATTTATTAAAAGGCAAAGGCTACACTGCAGTAAAATTAACCATCATCGGTTCATTTTTTGGGTTGTTATTTTCATTAGCGTTATTTCCCTTATTAATTCCCGTTGTTTCTTTTTTATATCCTGCAATGAAAAATTACATTGCCTATTTCCTTATAGCAATAGCGTTATTCATGATTTTTCGAGATGAAAAATGGCACTGGGCGTTGTTTATTTTTTTGCTTTCAGGCATTTTTGGCTTGCTGGTTTTTTCAAGCAATCTTAAAAATCCTTTATTTCCCTTGCTTTCAGGATTATTTGGCATTGCAACGTTGCTTGTTAGTCTGAATGAAAATGAAGTTATTCCCGAGCAAAAAACAAAACAGGATTTAAAACTTGATACAAAAAAATCAATTATTGCAATTATTTCAGGAACCTTTTCAGGATGGATTACTGCCTTTTTACCAGGAATTAGCTCTGCCATTGCAGCAGTTATTTCCCTGCAGTTTACTAAAAAACTAGGAGATTATGGCTTCATGATTTTGATAGGTGTCATTGGAACAGTGAACTTTTCTCTTTCTTTAGTTACTTTTTACGTTCTGAATAAAGCAAGAAACGGCAGTGTTGTCGCCATTCAGCATTTTCTGGAAATAAACACAACAACGTTGCTTATTTTTATTGCAGTCAGCATGATTGCAGGTGCTATAGCTGTTTTTTTAACTTTAAAATTAACAAAATGGTTTGCCATAAACATAACGAAAGTGAAATACAAAGTTCTCGTTAGCTCTATCATACTTTTTATTGTTCTGCTAGCATTTCTTTTATGCAGCTGGCTAGGACTTTTTGTTTTGTTGATAGCAACTGCGATAGGTTTATTGCCTGCAATGCAAAAAACTGCGAGAACTCACGCCATGGGCTGTCTGGTTTTGCCTGTAATTTTATACTTTATTTTATGACTCTGATGCTAAGGCTGTCCTTTCAATGGTTTTTGCTTCTTTATGAGTGCACATCTCACAATCATGACAGGGAACTGCCAAAACACCATCTTTGGCTTTCTCAGGATGAAAGCACATTCCGTTCATGCTGTATTCACATTCGTCTGCCATATCGATCCCCCACGATAGTGTATATAAATATACTAATTTATATACTTGTATATTCTATTATGTATGAACTCGTATTTAAACTTTTCGAAACGATTTAAATACCCCCTACAATAAGGAATGGGTTGTCTGCTTTTAAACTTTTTGGAAGTGCCTTCCAGAAGGCTATAAACTTATATTACTATTTATAAGTAATAAAAATAGTCAAATTTTTAAATAAAATTGCATTTCCCGTCGTTATGGACCGCCCTACGTTAGAGAGAATTCTGAAAGCAGTTCATAAAAAACGTATGAGAGTGCTTAACTCAGCACTTTTAAGGGGCTTTGCCATTCCCTATGATGCTGAAGAAATACCTCTTATTATTAAAGGGCTTAATGATGATTCTGTGGTGCTTGTTGACGGAAGCCATGAGTTTTTCAGGGCATACCTGAACTCTCCTCACGCTTACAAAAAAGATGGAACTCCAAAAACAGAAAGGCGATTAACAGAGGAGCTGACATTAGTAGCGCGATACAGAGATGTGCCCTTTCGTAGGTTAAAGGAAATACTTGATGCTGGAAAAGCAAAAAACATAGCAGATATGGTTGATTGCTCTCAATATGAATCTAGAGAAAAATTTCTTACTCAATTAGGACAGGGAGTTGCAGGCAAGACCTATCTGGTTTATTCTCCTGACTTTAAAAAGGAAATGGCCATGAAGATTGTTCACCCTGACTTTTATAGCCCTCTTGAAGTAGAGTTTTTAGCAAGATTGGATCATCCTAACATTGTTAGAATTTGGTACGCAGGAAAAAATTTGGTTTTAAGAAGAGGAAGCTTGGTGAATCATCCGGGAGAGGAAGTGTTTGCAATTCTCATGGACTATGTTGACGGCGTTACCCTTCGAGAATATATGAAGCAGCACCCAAAAGGAGTTTCTAAAGAGGAAGCAATAAAACTTTCATTCCAGCTTTTAACAGCAGTGCGCTATTTGAGAAGGCAGGGCGTTTTTCATAGAGACTTAAACCTTGAAAATATAAAAATAACCAGCGAAGGAAATATTAAAGTCATCGACTTTGGCATTGCTACTAACGTTCAAGATGAGCCCAGGGATAATCGCAGATATGGCGGACCAAGCGATTTGTTCTCTTGGGCTCTTCTTACCTATAAAATTTGGACAGGAGAGCATCTTCTTGGAGAGCCTGATATGAGCACAAGAACCTTTGCTGAAGAGATACAGAAGTTGAAAACGCATATGCGTAATCCTGATGGGACTCTTAAAAACATGTACAAACGCAAGATTGATGCTCTTGGTGAAGGTGCGCTTTCTCTTATTCTAAAGAGTGCGTTAAGTGTTTATACAACAGAGGTTCCTGATACTTTAAAAGGTCATTTTACTCCAGAAGACTTGCACACAGGAGTACTTTGGAATCACTTTAATTTGGCATACATCAATCTTAATCTTACTGAACGCATTGCGAGAAAGCTTGAAGAAAAAGACGGAAAAAGCATTTCGCGATGGGATGTCAGCGCAGTTGTAGGAGAGGTAATCAATGACCCAGACTTTGGAATCTACTTTAGATGATACAGCAAAGCAGAGAATTTTGCAAACAGTAGAATTGGAAAGAAGGAAAACGTTAGTTAAAAAACTGTATAGAGAAGGTTTACAACATAGTGATGGGAATGTGAGAAGAGGGACTTGCCTCTGTGTGAGTGAGTTAGCAAGCATTGACGAAGAATTGTTTGAAGACCAGACATGTAGATTTTTGAATATGAGTCGATTGGGTCCTGTCCGTCGAGATTTGATGGTTGGGCAAAGTGAATATGAGGCAAATCATGCAGATTCTTTTTTTATTCGACTATTTGCGAAAGGGATTGTTGCCAGTCGCTGGATGAGTAAAAAACTGCCAAGACTGCTAAAACAAAAAATAAGGAATCATTTTCCAAATGCTTATGAAAAAACATATAGTTTAGGCATTAAAAGCTCTTCTGCATTTATCACCTATCATGCAGGAAGACTTATAGATGGTTTTTTTGGAAACCAAGAACTTTTTATGAACCATTTTCTTTTTGGAATAAAAGATGAAGATCGCTGGTTTGTTAGCGGATCATTTGCGAATAGTCATGAATATGTTTTAAGAAGCGCTACTGCAAAAGCTCTCGACCTTGTAGCATTAATAGATCCTATGACTTTTTTATACGTTTATTATCAAGGAATTGCAAACCCTGCTGATTATCCAGAGAAAAGTCAAATAGCTCAGATAAAGAAGTCAATTGCATCATCTTTAACAGGCATTGTGAAGACGTTAGACGTAAGCCCTATGAAACCCGTAGAAGATGCTGGTTGGTACTTTTTGAACGCATATTTGAATTCAAAATATATATTGGGAAAAACGGAAGCAGAAGTGCTTGCAGAGCTATTGCATTTAGTTCAATCACCTGACAGTGCCTATGCTCAAATGGAAAGGCCAGAACCAGATTATCAAAAACTTGCTGCCTTACTCGAGATAGGACAAGTAAAAAACGCAGAAGAGTTGTTTGATTGCGCACAGTATTCTGCAAAAGACGTTGTGTTCTTAAAAAAGCTTGGAGAAGGAGTTTCCGGAAAAACATATCTGGTTGATTCATTAACGTTGGGAAAGAGAATGGCCTTAAAAATTGTTGATTCAAGTGCCTATACTGAACAGGAAGCAAAAATATTGGCAGGTTTAAATCATAAAAACATTGTTCGAGTGTGGTATGCGAGTGATGCTTTGGTAAAAAAAGGTAACACGCCAGTGCCAGCTATTTTAATGGATTATGTTGATGGCAAGACCTTGGAAGAGGTTATGCAGGACTATCCTGATGGGTTGCCTATCCTTTATTTTGCAGACGTTGCAAATCAACTTTTAGATGGAATAGCATATCTGAGAAGCCAAGGAGTTTTTCATAGAGATTTAAACTTGCGAAATATTAAAGTGAATAATTCTGGTGCTGTCAAAATACTGGACTTTGGTATTGCAGCTGATGTTAAAGATGTTCCTAAAAACAATAGAAAATATGGAGGCCCTACCGACTTATTTTCTTTTGGGCTGATTGTTTACAAATTGAGGACAGGACGACATCTTCTTGATGATTTTGATAAAGACTGCGAAAGTAATAGTTATGCAGAGAAGATTGAAAGAGCAAAAAGAGTAATGTTGGGGGAGGATGGACGATTGTTGCTTGATTATATGTTGAAACTGCCAAAAATGAACTATGGAAAAAGCAGTGTCCCGGAATATACAACATTATTTGCACTTCAGAACAATGAGCAATTGTTAAAAATGGGGTTTCCTATAATCCATGACACTTGACGATAAAGTAAAGGAACGTATTTTGCAAACAGTAGAATTGGAAAGAAGGAAAACGTTAGTTAAAAAGCTCTATAGAGACGGATTAAATCATACAGAATTTTCTTTCCGCCTAGGAACTGTTGAAGCCCTCGACGGTTTGGCAGAAGTTGATAAGGATCTTTTTTATAGGGTTGTAACTTACTTAACAGGTCTAGATATAGACCAGCGGATAAGAGACGCTGCTATGGAAGTGGAAAAACGTGTGCATGACAATGTACGTTCAGGAAGAGACCATAACCTTCCTCTTGAAGTTAGAGGAAAACAGAAAGGATACAAGCTCTTTCCTCATACTGTTGAAGGACAGAACGCTATGGTTGATGCATTGCCAAGCCTTGCACAGCAAGACCCTGAAGAATTCTTGAGATGTTATTATTTTATGCAAAATTTTTATCACCACGCCTTAGAACTTTTCGAAAAACCTGACTTCTTTATACGCAGTACGCTCTATGAACATAGACTTTTTTTTGATGAGTTTTTGAGAAAAACGGCTGCTTCTTTAGGCACGTTTGCTAAAACGATTTTTCAGGAGCCTATTCTCTTTATTGACGATCTTGAGCATTGCTTTTATACTGATTATTTGTCTTCGCATTATGCAAGAGGTAAGACGGAAAGAGAGCTTTGTGACGAGCTTGTTATATTTGCAAGAGATATGTCAGTGGTGCAGAACGATACTTTTTACGGAAATTTGCTTATCGCACTAGAGTATGCTAAAGCATCAGATCTTGAGGAGTTAAAAGACTGCGCAAGATATTCCTCTCCGGGCGAACAACTTGTTAAGCGTTTAGGTTCAGGCGCTTCAGGGTCAACTTTTTTAATTAATTCAGAAAGCTTTGGAAAAGAAATGGCTCTGAAAGTATTTAAGCCGTATCCTTATTTTTATAGCGAATCTGAGCTAAAAATTTTATCTGATTTGCAGCATCCTAATATCGTAAGAGTGTGGCACGGAGGAGAACGCGAGTTATCTTCAGATCCTTTTTTTATTTTTCATGAAGACAAAACTCCAGGATACATCATGATTAGCCATGTTTATACATTACTTATGGATTATGTTACAGGCAGAACTCTTGAAGAACTCATAGAAGACTATCCCAACGGATTGCACCCAGAGCATCTCTTGGACATCGCGCAACAACTGCTGAGTGCCATTCAATATTTAAGAAGCGAAGGGATTTTTCATAGAGACTTGACTTTGCGGAATATAAAATTTGATGATGCAGGAACATTGAAAGTGATTGACTTTGGCATTGCGACAGATGTTCAGCAAAAACCTCGAGATAATCGCAAATATGGTGGACCAAGTGATTTGTTCTCTTGGGGACTTATTATTTACAAACTTGCAACAGGCAAACACTTGTTGGGATCGAAAAACCCTTTAGAGAAAACAACAGATTATGCTCAGGCTATTCAAAAAATAAAGCAAAACATGTTTGAGCCTGATGGTGCTCTAAAAAAGAAATACTCTGCTAAACTCTATCATGATATCCTGCCTTTGGCAGATGCCATTATTATGGCTCTGCAGGATAACGATGCGGTCTTTCATCACACGATGCCGAGGATACTGAAATGACACTTGACGATACTTTGAACCAACCTGGAAGTTTTGGCAGGCCTCATCATAAAGAGCAAGAGTATTTTGAAATGCCTGATCGGAAATTCCTATTGGCGCAGCATAGAGATGGTAGTCCTTGGGCTTTTTATTCTCATGAAGGAAAAATATTCGATTTTTTTGGAACGCCTGAATTGAATTTTACTTTTTTGAAAATCTATGGGAAGAGATATGGATTGAATCGTTCTGCGGTGCTATCTGAAGATGGCGAGCCTAAACATTTTATAAAATTAGAACGTCCTGTAGGATCAGTATACAAAGTTGGAGATCGATATTTTATTCAACAGACGAATGACCTTTTAAAATATCCTATGCTTTCCTCGCTCACTGATGCTGAAGTGTTGCATTTGTCAGACTTTGACGATGAAGATATGGATTTAAAAGATGTTGTATCTGTTGGTGGAGAGTTGTATGCACTGGTGGTTGACCGATCTGAAGAGGCCAATTTTAATGAATTAGGAATCCACGATAAAACTGGAGAACTCCCTGATATTCCTTCTATTCGTTTTAGCGGTTTGGTTTCTGTTGATGGTGTTCCTTACGTTCTAGGAGCTACTTCGTACGCAATGGGGATGTGGGATGTGAGGACTCTGGTCAAAAATAAGCTCAGTGGAATAAAGTTTCCTGATCATGTTAACAGGGTTTCTAAAGTTTCTTTGCACCATCAAAACTTGGTTTTGCTCTATTCAGGGAGAAATGCCGTGCAAGTTTTTGACCCTGAAACGTTTTCGCTACTTGATGGAGTATATACAAGCAATGACGTCATTCATGATCTTCATGGAAAATCATATTTAACTGTTCAAAATGAACTTGGCTGGAACATCTTTGATGC
This sequence comes from Candidatus Woesearchaeota archaeon, assembly GCA_003599145.1. GTDB lineage: Archaea > Nanobdellota > Nanobdellia > Woesearchaeales > UBA9642 > SURF-58. The sequence goes on from QZIT01000006.1 coordinate 71,244, forward strand.
TAGTCAATGCTTGATGGTTGAACGTCCTCTTAAAGAAAAGCCTGTGCAAATAATCCAATTTGATGGCAAGAACCATATTCTTGCTGAAGACTTGGTAGCATATACGCTTGAAGGAAAAGAAACTAAGTTATTTCAGAACATTAAGAACGCCGTGAGTTCAAAACAACTAGTGTTTAAGCAGTTTTTTGCGTCTGCGAATTCATTTTATGTTGTTATGGGGCAAGTTCCAGGAGTAGAACCTGATGATGTGCAACCAACTATAGTTTCCTCAGAAGGACGCGCTGATTGTTTTCAAGGACCCCATAATGTTTTAGATCATGTATTTTATCATCAAGGGAAACCGATTGTTTTGGCAAAAAAAACCTGGCATGGTCCTTGGAATTTTTATGATGAACAGGGTGTAAGTTCTGCGTTTCCAAAAGCATATACTAGGGATCCTGTTTTTTCGTTCATAGACGGCGTGGAAATACTGCATCCTGGGCAAACAAAAACAGCGTTTATTGCAGAAGACAGATTGAGATTTAAAAGTAAAGATCATTTTAGGAAAAGTAAGTACGGCATGCATAAACACGTTGATTCTATCTATGATGCAGTGCAAAAATGGCTAGCAGCCCAGCCTAATGCAACCATTGTTGGAGAGAACTTCACGCTTGATGCTTCTATAGCGGAAGCATTGTCAGAAAACGAGATGTTGCATACTGTTGCAACATATTTTGATTATCCTGTATCTGAAGCTTTGAGATTATTGACGCCAGTACTTAAAAATGAGCAATCATATGCTGTTTGGGATAGTTTGTTTAAGAGTACTTCTTTATTTCAACGAAAACTGTCATTAGCACAACAGGTTAAAGTATCAGCAGATTTATCATCACCTACCAGTCTTGAAGCGTATAAAAAAACAATGAATGCAATTGGTTATTTGAGAACAAAGCATAAGAACACTTCAGGAACGCTTGCAGATCTTGTTGACTGTTCTCGATTTTCAGGTCCGGAATTATTTTTGGAAAAACTCGGTTCTGGAAAAGCCGGAATAACGTATTTAGTTTACTCTCCAACATTGGATAAAGAAATGGCCATGAAAATAGTCAAAGATGAATTTTTCAATCCAGAGGAAGCGAAAGTGCTATCTCAGTTGAGCCATCCTAATATTGTGAGAGTGTGGTACGCAAGTGATACAACGGTAAAGAAAGATGAAAAACCTGTGCATGCTATTTTGATGGATTATGTTGATGGAAAAACTTTGGAAGAGCTTGTTAAAGAAAACCCTCAAGGTTTATCGGTCGACCAGGTAATTCCTATCGCTTTGCAACTTTTCAATGCAGTATATTATTTGCAAAAGAATAATATTTTTCATCGTGATTTAAACTTGAGGAATGTTAAAATGGATAGCTTAGGGAGACTGAAAGTGATGGATTTTGGCATCGCTTCTAGCCTCGGTGCATCTCCCAAAGACAATAGGAAGTTTGGTGGAGGTTCAGATTTATTCTCCTACGGCCTTATTCTTTATCATTTGCTTACAGGAATTCATTTTATTGACGATGAGTGCGCAGTGGGTGTAAGCTCTGCACATGCAGAAAAATTAGCAGAAGCTATTCTAAGATTGAGAACACCTAACGGTGATTTTAAACCAGAGTATGAAGCAAAGCTTGAAAAAGAAGGATTGGGTCGCCTTGCAGATGTTATTGATATGTCTTTAAAGTATCCTGATAATGTTGACGGTATGAGATATCGCTTAGAAAATTTGACAGGCTATAAAGACTTAGACATGACTCAACAGTTGAAACAAGAATTGGAAGAATTGCTAGGTCATCCTTTAAACTACATGACCTTTTTTACGCTAGTTCAAAAAATAAACAAAGATACTTTAAAATAGATTTCTAGCAATACTCTTCCATATGCAGTGCAATATACGTCTCTGAAAAATCGTTGATGGTGTCCAATAAAATCTTGCATTCTGCAATAACTTTGAATTCCTCGAGAGTAAATTTTTCCCTGTTTACTTTATGCATCAATGCGTATCTTTTCTTTACCAATGCATTCAATTGCTCTTTGCTGTACTGCTTTTTCAAGATGACATCAAACTGCTCTAAAAAGAAGGTAAATAATTCTTTGAGTATTTTTTTGATGTGCTCCTTGCGCTTGAGCAAAACAACCTGTTCTGCAGTATGGCGAAGCTTGTCAAGTATTTTATCCAAAACCATAAATAAGCTAAACAGTCTCATTTTCTTATCCTCTTCAAGATTTGCATACTGCAATAATCTTAGATAATAATAGCAGAATTTAGTGATGTTGTCATGTAAGTCATAGGATTTTTCATGAAACTCCTTGAAAGTATCCATGCTGGCTATAAATTCATCCAGATAGTCTTTGAGCAGATAGTAAATCCTCTGCAAAATGATGTCACTTTTCTCATAGTCTTCCTGAAGAATCAGCGTTTGTAATACAATACAGTTCTTTTTTTGAGAGACAATTTCAACGCCTATGAATCGTTCAATAACTCTTTTAATGCGCGTATGAACATTGATCGTTTCTTCTCGTTTATAATCGGGAATGAGTTCATTGCTGAATACCAGCGTTATCTCTTCAACGCCTTGCCGGTAAAACTCCCATAAGTATCTATTGATCGTTATTTTATTAAGCCCATCGATGTTCAACGTGACTTTTTTTCTTTTCTTTTCAGTTTTTTCTTTGGAAACTCTCAGTTGCATGCCTTCTTCTTCAACATCCAGTTCATCTCCCTGCTTGATATTGTGCTTTTTTGCCCATGCGCTTGGCAAGCTTACGGTTAAGGTATTCTGGCCAACAAGATTGACTTTTCTTTTCATAGCATAGAGAAAGCTTTTCCTGTTTATATATTTTTCTAAAAGTAATTACTTATATACCTATAATAATTATAATTGCTAAAAGTATATATATTTTTTCTGCGTTCTCCAGAATCATTACAGAACGTACAGAACCATGTTGACGCCGAAAGAAAAAAAATTGATTGCTGGGCTGAGAAACAATGCTCGTCAGAAGATTAAAACGATTGCGCAGAAGAACAATCTGCCGGTATCAAGTATGTTTGAATTACTGAATAAACTGGAAAAAAACAACATTATCCAGCATTCCTGCAGAGTCAACTTTGACAGCATAGGATACCCTGTGCGAATGTACATAACGCTAAAAACAGAGCTGCAAAACAGAGAACCACTCCAATTGTATCTTGAGCAGCATAAACAGGTCAATAGCCTGCATATCATTAACTCAGGCTATGACTTTTTAGTTGAGGCTGTTTTTAAAAACCAAAAGCAGGCGCAGGACTTCATGGATTTGCTGGAAGTTAACAATGCCATAGTCAAAAAAAATGTGTACAATGTCATTGAAACCATCCATCAAGAACGGTTTTTGACAGAAGAAGAACATTTTGACTAAAAAATGAAATCAAATGAGCGAGAGCGTTACCATGATCTTGGATATAAACTACTATCGAAATAATTATTTTTTAGACCCAAAAGGCTCAAATGCAGAGCTGTTTCTTAATCAGGCGAATAAAATTTTAGTGAAATTGCTTTCCATGTATACAGGAAAAGATTTCCAGATTGATATGAAATTGAATGAAGGAGACTTTACTACACAAATAAAAGTGCGAGATGAAACTTCAACAGAACAAATCAAGAGAAAGGTTGCAAAATTTGGATATAAAATGCCAGAACATGGAGTTTCTCTAGATCATCTTAGAGATGACTTGTCAGATTTATTGAGCAGCGAAATATGCTTTAATCCAGAATTTATAGGTCAGATGCATCCTCATGATAATATTGCTTCTTTTGTTGCAGGAATTGCAGGAAAATTCTTGAACGGGAATACTATAGCAGAAGAGGTTTCAAGGGTAACGACCTATTTAGAAAAACAAACAATAGCATGGCTTGCACAATCTTTTGGCTATAAGCCTGATATTTCATGGATGACTACGGTCGTTGATAGGAAACCTTTAGCATCAGGAAACATTACTGCAGGAGGAACAACGGCAAATTTAACTGCACTCATAGTTGCAAGAAATAAAGCTTTTCCAGATGAGCTTTTTACCATAGGCGCAGCGCATGCAGGATTGCATGATGCTGCAGTTGTTTTTGGCTCAGAATATTCCCATTATTCAATTGAAAAATTGTGCGGTTATATAGGAATTGGTTCTGATAATTTTAAGAAAATAAAAGCGCCTGATAAAAGAATGCTGCTTCGTGGAACAGACTCTTTAGAAGAAAAAATGTGGCATGCGGGAAGAATCAAGAAAAAAGTTGTTGCAGTTGTGGCAACTGCCGGTTTAACAGAAACAGGAAATATCGATGATTTATACGGTATTAAAAAATTGATTGATAAATTCGAGAGGGAATTTGGATATAGACCGCACTTTCATGTTGACGCAGCGCATGGTGGAGGTTTTATTTTCCATCCTGATTTTAACATAAGAGATGGAAAGTTCAAGGGAATACAGCATGCAGATTCAATAACCATTGACCCTCATAAAATGCTCTATGTTCATTATACTGCAGGAGCTATTTTATTCAAAGATAGAAAAGATCATGCATTGCTTAAGCAAAATGCAGATTATCTTTTCAAAAATAACGGTTGCAATGATCTTGGGCAATTTAGAGTTGAAGGTTCTATGGGATTAGAGGGAGCTTTGCAAACTTGGGCCAGTCTTTATGCATTAGGAAAAGAAGGGTATCAGGTTATTCAAGACCACGTATTGCAGATGACAGCGTATATGAAACAACAAATAAAAGGCAATCCAAACTTTCAACTCCTTCATTACCCTGAAATGAACTTATTGGCTTTTAGATATTATAATCCAAGATTTAGTGAACCGCTCAATGATGAAATTAACAGTAAAGCACAGAAAGTGATGTACGATCGGGGCAATGCATATATTTCCAATGACGGATTACTGCACAGAAAAGATGAGTCTGATCCTGGAAGAAAAATGCAAGTATTTAGAGCAGTTGTAATACACCCTTACACCACTGAAAAAGAAATTGATCTTGCGTTGAATGAAGTAACTATGAGCGTTGAAAAAGTGCTTGATGAAATTGCGCTAAATGCAGCTTATGCAAAGAATAAATTTGAACCTATACCTGTAGGAGGTTAAAATGAATATTCAGGAACAAATACAGTACATTGCAAGAGGAACAGTTGATTTAATAACAAAAGATGATTTGTTATGGAAACTGCAAAAAGCAGAACGTGAAAAACGGTCTATGGTGGTTAAATATGGCGTTGACCCTACTGCTCCTGAAATGCATCTAGGACATACCGTTCCCTTAAGAAAATTAAAGCATTTTCAGGACATTGGTCATGCCGTTACTTTTTTGATTGGCGATTTTACAGCAAGAATAGGCGATCCTACAGGGAGATCTTCAGGAAGACAGGCAATGACCGAGGAAGAAGTACTTGCAAATGCCCAATCCTATAAAGAGCAGATATTCAAAATCTTAAATCCAGAAAAAACAATCATTGTTTATAATAGCGACTGGTTAAAGCCATTGGCATTAGAACAGCTTATTGGATTACTTGCAAAAAATACCGTCAATAATTTAATTAAACGAAAAAGTTTTGTCAAGCGCTTTGAAAATGGAGAGCCTGTTGCAGGACATGAATTGATTTATCCTTTTTTGCAGGCGTATGACTCTGTTGCTTTAAACGCAGATGTTGAATTAGGCGGAACAGACCAGTATTTTAATTTAGTTTTTGGAAGAGACTTGCAGCCTAGTTATGGTCAGGAATCCCAGGTGGTTGTTACAACGCCTTTGCTTGAAGGTCTTGATGGCAATGAAAAAATGAGCAAGTCATTGGGAAACACTATAGGATTAGATGCATCTGCAATTGACATGTATGCAAAGCTTATGCAGATAAGAGATCATTTGATGATTAAATACTTTACACTGTTAACTGATATGGATGACCTTGAATTAGGAAAATTGGAAGTTGCGCTTGCACAGGAAACCATACATCCTTTGGATGTCAAGAAAAGACTTGCTCGCGATATTACTTCTCAGTACCATTCCCTTGAGCAAACAAAAGAGGCAGAGGAAGAATTTATGAGAGTCTATTCAAGGGGAGAATTGCCTTCTTCGCTTGATACGATTGTTATTAAGCAGGATCAAACAGCAAATGGAATAATGACGCCAGTAGCACTTATGAGGCTTGCAGGGATGGCAGAAAGCAATAGTGAAGCTCGAAGATTAATAACGCAAAGGGGATTTAGCATCGATGGAATAGTTATAGAAAACCCCTATGCAGATATTGCTGTTAAAACTGATATGATTTTGCGTGTTGGAAAAACTAAATATGCAAAAATTGCCTATGAATGATTTTAATAGGGATATGAAAAAAGTAAAAGCATTTTATGAAGTGGTGAGTGCGAACTTTCCAGAATTTTTTCATGGAACGGTTATTGATGCTTGTTCAGGCAATGGTTTGCTAGGATGGTATGTGCTTTCACAGCATCATGATATGAAGGTTATTGCCATTGATAAAAAAGAGACAGAAAAAGCTAAACAGTATAGAGCGTTGTTTCCTGATGCGGAACATCAATACGCTTTTCAACAGATAGATATAACAAAACAACCATTGCCAGAAGCTGATGCACTCGTTGCACTGCATGCCTGCGGAACATTAACAGATATGCTTATGGAACATGCAATGAAAGAACATATGCCCTTTGCAATTATGCCTTGTTGTTATAGCAAAGACAGGCATTATTTTCCAGGCAACGGCGGATTTGCCTTTCAAGAACAGATTACTCATGAACGACTGCTGTTTGCACGAGGACAGTATGCGGACGTTAAGCTTTTACATATTGATGATGCAATAACTCCTATGAATGCTATACTTGGAGGGGTTGCATAATCTTAAAATTCGCACTAAACGAAATGTTTAAATAAAAGTTGATATTTATGATGGCAATGAAAAGCAAAACTAAAAAATGCAGTTGTGGTTTTGTTAGTTTAAGAACTGTTTTCTATTGCTATTGATAGGTCTGGATTTGCTTTACAAGTTCAGACCGCGTATTGTCCCCCGCTTAGCTCAATGGTAGAGCGTTCGGCTGTAGATATAACGCAGAATAAGCGCTGTTGCTGTTGATGAAGCGTTATCAGCTGATACCGAAAGGTTGCCGGTTCAAGTCCGGCAGCGGGGATTATAGAGAGGTCAAAAACATGAAACAACAACAAGGGGCTAAGGCGAAAAACGCTGATTGTCTTTATCTTGCCAGATGGAAATATTTTTGGTACTAAAGATAGTGATGAGTTTACTATTTCTCTTGATGAAAAACAACAGGGCGTGTTTAAACGATTTGAATACTTAAGCGTTCCTTTTTCTATTCAAGGAAAAAGAAATCAATTTCAAGAAATATTGCGTAGAGCTTCATATAATAAAACATCATTTGATGAAGAATTAAAAAAAGATCAGTCAGCGATGCAAACCGTTGATAGCGTTATTCAGCATATGCAACAGCACCCTCATTTTTCAAGACAAACACTCGATACGTTGTTGCCTGAGGCATACCTTACTGATATTTGTCTTGCAAACATTCAAGAACCTTCTTCACTAGAAGATCACGCTGCAAAGGTTGTTGTTGCTTGGAAACAATTGGCAGATTTTTACTGCATAGAAGGTTTAGTAGGAGGAGATGGTGCAAGAAATCCGTTTACGGAAGATGCACAATATTCCCTCATTGCAGGAACATTAGATAGTTTAGAATCTATATTGCCGTCTATAAGACGTATATTGGACAAAAAAGATTGGGCTGTCCTTTCCTTACAGTTGGCTTCAGTGATTGGAAGGTCTTATGTTCAGATTGATAAGGCCACTGATGTTTTAGAAAGTATATTCGGCAGCCAAAGGTCTGTTGACCATGTTGAAGAATATCAAGCCACGATTCAACAATTAGCAAATACAACATTTACCGCTAATACTGAGCTTGGAAAATTGTACAATAGTTTGATAAGATTCCATAATTGGTTGCCTGCAAATTTGAAAATAGACGGTACTGCAGGAGATGTTTATGATGGAATCTGTGTTCCTACAAAAAAAGCGTTGGCATATGTTGAAGATCTTGGGGTTCGGGAAACATTGCTTGCTATTGGTGATGCTACCTCTCCAAAAGGATTGGCAATTGTTTCTTTGATACAAGAAAAACGATTGGGAAATAAAGAGAAACTTCATCAAAAAACTGTGTGTTTAGAAGAGCGAGTAGATTCTGAACTCTCAGTCTTAAGAAAAGAATTCAACTGCTTTTCTCTTGAAGATCCTGTTTTCTATCAGGGATTAGTTGGTGGAAAATGGAAAGGGCTAAAATTATTGCATGATGCAAAAACTGCGTTTAATCTTCAATACAAACTCCCAGAAGGGTTTGTTGTTTCATCTTTAGCTATACGAGAACTTTTAGAAAAATACACAGTTTTACCAAAAATGTATGCGCACATGTTTGCTATGGATGAAGAAGCAAGAGCAAAAATACAGTTAGCTATAGACGAAATTCCTGATAGTGCGTTTACTGAGTTGTTAGAAAATGATGATCTTTCTAATGAACGTATGGTGCGTTCCTCTATGTATGGAGAAGACGGTCTTTCAAACTTTTCAGGAACGTACGATTCTGTTGCTTGCGAAAAACCAGATACTGTTTCTGCAATGAGAACAGTGATGAAAAGCTATTTTAGCAAAGAAGCAGTTCTCAGCAGACAGGATGTGGGTTTAGCGCATATTCCTGGCATTAGTTTTGTTGTTCAAGAAAGAATTTCTGGAAGAGGAGGAGTTCTTCACCTTACTGATGAAGATGCGTTTCTTAGCTTTGCAGAGACGCCTGAAGATGCAGTGATGGGAAATGGAACACATCATAAAAAAACAGCATTACAAGATCTTCTTCATGAAACGCCACTTGCGCCCTATGCTGATGATTTTCTTTTATTAAAGCAAATTTATGGAAATATTGATATTGAATTTGTTCTTCCTGATGAAGGGGGCATCTATGTAACACAAATGCGGCCTAAGTATATTGTTCCTCCGCTTTCCGTTACGGATGAGGTTAAGTATAGAATTGACATTAAAACGTTAGATGAATTGTCGGCTTTAAGATTAGAGAAACCTTGCATTGTGCATATGCATTTTTTAGGCAGACAAAACATCATGAATAAAGAGGCAATCATTATGGATTTCCTGAGAGAAAATAAACAATACGTGATGGCAGTTGAAGGAAAGATGCCTACCGTTGCCCATATTCCTAATAAAATTGAAGGGCACTTTAGAATCCCTTACAGACAAAGAGGTGATGAAGATGTTAAACAATGAACAGCTTGAAAAAATAAAGCAGTTTGCTCTAGACTTAGATTGGGAACAGGCATTTGATGGCAAATCGAAAGGCAATAGACACTTATTTCGCATTGTGGCTCTAGCAAAACAGCTTGCGCAAGATTATCCTGTTGATATGACGATTGTTGAAGCAGGCGCTTGGCTGCATGATACTAATCTTTCAGTTACTATTGCAGGAAGTACGTTAGCCAATGAGGAAAAAGTTCGTTCTTTGATGAATTCGTTGAATGTTTCTCAAGCAGATGCTGAGAAAATTTTGCATTGCATAGAGGCTCATGATGGAAGAGTTATTGCATTATCTCTAGAAGCGAAAATTATCCACGATGCAGATACGCTTGAAAAAATGGGTTCCTTGGGCGTTATAAGAGAAACTTGGAAAAGATCACAATTAGGATGGACAACAGAGAAAATTTTGGAACATTTGCAGATACATTTGCAAAAAAGAGAAAAAAACCTGTATTTGCCTGAAGCAAAGAAAAGAGCAAAGTATCTTAATAGGGTATTGCCTGTATTTTTTGAAATAGCTCAAGAACAACTTAAGGAATAAGTGTTCTTTAAGAGTAGCCTATACAGCAACCTTTATAAAAACCATTTTCTTCTTGCAGCCATGCTCGAAGTGCTTTTGTCAGAAATAGTGCATAGAAAAGATCACATGTTTGTTACCTTGCGAGGTTATGGCAGCTTTTACGTTAACCATCCGCATATCTTTCCATCTCAAATTCTGTCTGCAGAAAATGCAGATGCCCTTGAGCAGAGATTACGGGAAGATCCTTCGTTAAGTCAGTTTCCAAGAAGACGTTTAACAAAGCCTTTCAATATTGTTCAAATCGATGCTCCTATCAAGACAAAAACAATTCTGCCTAAAGAATTTATTTGGGGCCATTATACAGAGCAGATGCGCAACATGATTGCAAATCCTGGAACATGGGTTGCCGCTGACGAACACTTTTTGTATCTGTTAAAGCTTAAAAAACAGTTTGATGCTGGCATGCAGGATGTTTATGAAAAAATCAAACTTCATTTTTCTGAAAACGCTCCAAACTTTCAAACAAGAGTTTATAATGAGTTGAATGAGCTCTTTTTTGAAAATCATCTCGATGAATTAACAACCAATATCTTTATGCAAAGACTGCCTGAAGCCATTATTGAGCAAAGAAGAGCTTTGCATGGCGTGTATACAAAAATTCAGCAGCATTGCAAAGCAATATGGACAGGAACACTTGATTTGCATTTTGATGAACTCCCTTTTAAGCCATTGCGGCAGTTAAACTATGAAGAGCTGAAACAGCAAAAATGGCTTTTTCTCGATATAGAAATTCCCCATTATCAGACAGATAACGCAATAACCTGGGTTGGTTTATTGTATTATGAACGTGGAAAAGAAGTGAAAGAAATGCACACGCTAAGCGATTTGCAAACCGATGTGCATGAAGGCTATCGCATTGTTACTCATGCAACGCAGACAGAACTTGTTGAAGCAGTGCGAGCATCTATTCTCAAGGAAGACCCGTATATTGTGTCTCCTTACAATGCTAGATTTGATTTACTGCAGTTGCGTGAAAGAGATGCAGAGTTTTCCATCGGAGAGCATAATAGCGTTCCTGTGATGGAAGTAACCACCAAATTTTTGGAAAGAATTGGCATTAAGGGAAGAGAAGTGATTGACTTGTTAAAATGGGCCCAGCTGTCTTTTGATTTTTTGCCCAATCAAAAATTAGAGATGACGGCAAAGCATGTTTTAGGCGATGAACGATTTGAAAAAAGCATAACGTATGAAGAGATGGACGCTTTAGAAGATAAAGCAAGAACTGGCAATAGTGATGCAGCTAAGACTATTGCATCGTATTTATCAGATGATGTTGATGTGTTAAGAGATTTATTTTTAAGCCCTGAATTTCAGCATTCCTTGAAAGACCTTTCAGAGCTTGCAGGGCAATTTCATGTTCCTCTTTCCTGGATGTTTTACTCTTCCAATGCAATCAACCATGCACAAAAACGTTCTTACTTTCAGCATGTGGGCATTTATCGCGATGAAGTTTTTTTGAAAAATAAAACCATGATCGAGCAGAGGGCAAAGGGAAAAGCAGAGATGAGAAGGATGTTTGAGCAATTATTTGATATTACTCCAGAAACAGGTATTTACCACAACGTGCATAAAACGTACATTTCTCATGGCTATTTTTTAAGATATCTGCTTGAAAGAAGATTTTCTGAAGTCATGCCCTTGTTTGAGCGTAAACATCTTAACAATCATCAACGATTTTATCTTTCAAGATTTGGCAATGCTGTTGCAGAGTGGATGATGATTGATTATTGTCTGCTCAAGGGGCGTTTAGACGATTTTCAGTGGAAACTTGAAAAACATGGTTTAACAGAAAGCCAGTTCAACCCTTTTTTTACTGCATTTGAAGATGCGTTGAATGAAGATGAAAGAAGAAAGTTTGACGTATATCAGCTTTCTTCACGGCAAGTACAATCGCATATTCCTCCTGATTCTTTGATGAAGGATTTTTCACTGGACCAAATTGTTGACTTGCTTGTGCTGAAAAAACGAGTTGATAGAGGAGTAAAAAAAATGCTCGGAAATTACAAGGTTGCCCCTTTTGAAATTGCTGCAGCGTTAGAGTACATGAAAGACCTCGTTATGAAATTTGCAGATGAAAGAAATCTTAAGCTTATCTATCAAGAAGGCCCTTACCTGTATTTTGCAGGTGATGATGACTTTGAAAAATCTCCTGTAAGAAAAGTAGACAGCATTGATACAGCAATGGTAACGGTTGATGATAAGGGAGCATCAAAACTGTATTATAAAAGACATGGCTATTTTCACAATTTTAAAGTTGTTGGTCATCCTACGAATAGATGGACTCTTTTTGACCAGGAAACCTTTGGCCCTTTTTTAAATTACATGTTGCAGGGAGACTATCTTTCTGCATTGGATGTTATTTACAGGCAAACTGACTTGCTGATGGCGCATATGGTAGAGCCTGAAAAATTGGTTATGCGAGCTAAGCAAGAACATAGGTATAGCGCTTTTGAGCATGGAGACAAAATTCATTTTTATCTTCCTCCTTTTTCTGGAGAAACCATCAAGGATGATTCAGGAAGGGCTTACACTGTTGAAGAAATGAGAGGAGAGGAAATTAAAGTGTTTATTATGTCTATAGCAGATCTTCAGCCTGATTGGAAAATCTATCTTAACAGGCATCAAGGCAAAGTGCTTGCTATGCTTCACGGTTTTTTAGGAGAAGCAGTCTATTCTTTTTTTGAAAAAGAGCCATTGTCAGAATCTGCCTTAGAGCGATATGCAGATACCATGTCAGTATAATCTGTTCAGTCCTCTTTTTACAGTTCTTTTGATGGTATTTGCCTGTTTTTCGGGCAATTCAATGCAATTGTCTATCTGGTACACTTTTGCTCTTATACCAAAAAAACCGAGAATGTCTCTCTTGACTAAATTTCTCGCCCTGTTTCCCTGTATTAGCCACGTAAAAATAGAGAATGTTCCGCTGGTCATGAAGACAGCTGCTTTTTTTCCTGTCAGCATTTTTACAGGAATGCCATGGACATATCTAAAGGCAAATCTCGAAACAAACACTTTATCAAAAAATCCTTTTAAGATGGCAGGCATGCTGCTCCACCAGATAGGATAGATGAAAATGAGTTTATTCGTATCTGAAATTTTTTGCTGAAACTCCTTTGTCTGTTCAGAAACGTCTCGTCTTCCTGCACTGTACAGTTCATTCTCGTGCAAAACAGGGTCATAGTTTATTTTGTACAAGTCGATAAGCTCATATGTTATGTTTTTCTTCTTATGATACGCAAGCACTTCATCTAGAATCAGAGAACAATGGCCTTTGACATCAGGGTGGGCATAAATGATAAGGGTTTTCATGATAGCGCTTATAAACTGCACTATATAAAACTATTGGAAGACTGCTCTCTAGTCATTTGCAATGTTTCAATGCGGTGTAAATAAGCGATTCATACTCTTCAGCCATGTGATCAGGCGTCCAAAAATTATCCTTTATTCTTTGTTTTTCAGCTTCTATTTTTGCAATTCTTTCTGCATCTAAGAGCGTTCCATATTCCTCGCAGATTGATGGATAGACATAATACTTTTGCCATAGGTAACTTCCTCCGAAGACAAATGCACTAAGAGTGAAATAGGGGATAACAACAAAAGGAACTACCCAGGATCTATCCACAACATCTTCATAAGTTTCTTTGATTGTTTTTTTTAATCGTTCAGTTAAGCTCATTTTTCTCACCTAAGAGTTGTAAGAAAAAAGGAATATTTAAAATATTTTATGAAAAAATTACTAATTTCCGATATTTTTATAAATAAATAACGCTTATAAGAAAAAATGGACAAAAAAGACAGAAAGATTCTCTATGAACTTGATAAAAATTCCAGAGCATCGTTCTCTCACTTGGGCAAGGCGGTAAAACTTTCTCAGGAAACCGTAAGATATAGGATTCATCAACTTATGAGGAAGGGAATTATTGCGCATTGCATTACTGTTTTAAATCAAAACATGCTCGGACATTCGCTTTATGAAATTTACTTTAAACTCAAAAAAGTCAATGAAGAAAAAAAGAATGCTGTTATCAAATATTTGCAGCAAAGCAAGGCCGTTGCGTGGATAGGTAATTTTGAGGGCAAATTTGACATAGGCGTTATTGTCATGGTTCCTGATCAGCTTTCCATGCAGAAATTTATGATGGACTTCAATAATGCCTTTAGCGCTATCATGATGAAAAAAACACTTTCCCTTGACCTTAAGGCAGAATTTTTCCAGCGAGATTATTTGATAGGAAAATCCAGAACAACAGCAACTGCTTTAAGCTATGAGATGAGCGAAAAAAAAGTTATGCTTGATGAACTTGACAAGAACATCTGTAGGTTATTGGCAAACAATGCAAGAATGTCTTCTGTGGATATGGGAAAAAAACTGAAGCGTTCTTCAGATGCTATTTTGCTTAGAATGAAAAAACTCAAAAAACAGGGGATTATTCGAGGGTATGCTTTGGTCATTGACAATGAAAAGGCAGATCAGTTACATTATAAATTATTGCTCTATCTTCAGGATGCCGCAACAGCTCAAAAATTGCTAGGATTCGCCAAAAGCAACAACAGAGTGTTTGCCATTATGCATACGCTTGCAGAGTGGGATTATGAAATTGATTTAGAAGTCGAAACCGTGCAACAGCTTAAAGACTTTACGATGGAGCTGACGGATAGATTTTCAGAGAGCATTAAAGATTATGAAGTGTTAAGAATAGTTTCTATGCCTAAGTATGATTTTTATCCATAAAAAAAGAAAAAAATTAGCACTCTTTTTTGAAAAGTGCCTTTTCCAATCCCCAGATGCCTGCTCCTTTTGCTAGGAATACTAGCCATAACACCAAGTACAACAGTGCAAGCTCTCCGCCATTAGCTAGGGGATTCCAGCCTTTTGGGAAATGCGCTATGATTAAAGCAACAATCATCTGCAGTCCTCCTAATAACGCTGCAATTCTGGTGAACAATCCCAATAAGATTAACAGACCGCCGATCAATTCAATGAATGTAGCAATGTATGCTAGCCAGATAGGAAATCCGAATGCACCTGCAAATCCTGCAACGCTGCCATTGCCATACCATCCTAATTTGCCTGCTCCATGCATAAAAAACAAGAAACCTGCTATTACTCTTAAAACAAACCAAAAATATTTTTCTGTTTTTTCAAACATTCCAAACATATAATCACCCCGGTAAGTGTATTTTTCAGGGATATTTAAATGTATCGCTCTTTGTTTCAAGATGAGTGCTGTAATTCTTGCGAGAGATAGGTGCTTACTTTTCTGCAATCAACAAGCTTTGTGGAGTGTTGATGTCTCGGTTAGCCGGGAAGCCTATAAAAACTTTTTTAACAATTTTGTATCCAATTGCTTTGCATAAATTTTCCCATTCTTCAAGAGTTCTATATCCAAAAGGAATAGGTACATTTTTTCTCCTGGCAAGTATTCTATTTGCAATCCAATCATACGTTGACATGACGACTTTTCTTTCAGATGTGCTTAACTTCATAAAGGAGGCATATGTGTTTTTACCGCTTCTTGGCGAAAGATTTTCCGCATACGAATCTTCCAGAATAATCATTCTCGACCCAGTCTTCATGAGGGAATATGTGTTTGATAAGTATCTTGCTTGTTCGTTATAGTTCATGTGGTGAAGAGTCCATGTTAATAGGAGGTTGTCAGGTTGTGTTTTTTTTAAGAACGCTCTAAATGCAGTTTCTTTGACGATCTTGAATTGTGCTTTAGAGCTTTTAAAGTGTCTCCATTCTGGATATTCATGAATGTCTATTCCTACGAGTTTCTTGAATTTTTTCTTATGTGCAAGTCTATGGATTAAAATACCTGTACCACAGCCGATATCAAGGATTTTATTTGATTTTGGAATGTGAGGGATCACTTCTTTACTAAAATAATCAGGCACAATCTTTTGAAAAAAACCAATTGAATATACGTTCTTAATCTCTTCTTCGAACTTCTTATAGAACTCTTTAAACTCTAGTTTTGAAAAATTGCTGGTAAAAAAATTGATGAATTCCTCTGAAAAACCTATAGATGCTAAACTAGCTTTTAAATTGCTTAGCATGTAGGCATATATTCTTTTAGACGGTATTTTCTTCAATAGTTTTCTATGCTCTTTTTCATATTGAGCGTATGACATCCTCATCCACATATATTGAATATTATAAGTTTTTCGTTTCGTAGTTTTTTTTAGCTATCGCACCATAAAACTCAAAACAGTTAATCCCAATGCAACAGCAACAGTAGCAAAATAAGCAACTTTGCTCCATTTGATGATTTTTGCTCCGTCAAAAAAGCCAAAGGGAATCATGTTGAATAAGGCGATGAATGCGTTTATCATAAAGCCATAGGTTGCTATTTCATGCGAAAACGGAATAAAGAGAAAGGGAATAAACAGGAGAGCAAGAACAATATTCGTCAAAGGTCCTGCAATGCTGATTAATCCATTTTGTCTTTTGGTTACATTGCCAAAAATCATCACAGCTCCAGGAGCTGCAAAGACAAACCCGAAAAAGCTCATGATTAACGCTAAGAATAACATGGTGTAATCAGCCCTGAATTCTGCCCAGCAGCGATATCGTTGCGCAACAACTTTGTGTGCAAGTTCATGCAATAAAAATCCTATTCCTACGGTAAATGCAGCTATGAGAATATATTTGATTGCTCCATTGCTAAAAATGCTTATGCCTAGTGGTCTAATAACAATGCCGAAAGCTAAACTCACAATGACCCATGCAATAAGCAAATCGGTAATTTCCTGCTTTGATGTGGTTATTTTGGCATGTACAGGCTTCATAGTCTGGTGACCAAATGCTTCTATTTAAAATTTGCGTTCACCACTCTAAAATGGATAAAAGCAAAAACTTTAAAAAGAGGTAAAGAATTAAGCATGTTGGGGTGTGAATATGGACATACAGAGGATGTTTATTATTTTGGTAACAATGGTTGCCATTGTCTTGATGTTAATAACAAGTAATGTCATGCAATATCTATATGCATTAATCTATGTATTTTTGCTCGTTATTTTGCTGTTTCTATCGTTAAGAACAAAAAGAGTCCATCTGAGAGATTATTATCTGCTGTTATGCACGATCGTTGGATTTCTGTTTTTAGTGCTATACCTGATTGAAGCAGAGTTTGCTTTTGCAATAGGCTATTTAGTCATGGCTGCATACTTTATAGCGCTGATTTTATTCTGGAGAGTTCCTTGGAGAACTGCAAGAGCTCATAAAGTAAAAATAGTTGACATGGCTGATTTGGAAAAGCCAGAAGAGCCTGGAAAAAATATCTTTGCAGAAATGGAAAAGCCAGTTGACACTGCAGAAATTGTCAGGCAGGCAAAAGCCTTGGAAAAAGCAGATAAGCAGATCAGGGAAATTATGGCATTGGCAAAAAAGAAAAAAAAGGCTAAACGAAGAACGTAAGATGTATGCAGTGCAGCGATTTGAAATTGTTGTCAATAACCAGGCTATTCCTGTGTATTTAGTTGATGCAATAGAAAATAGCCATGCGTTATTTGCTTATGAAGCAGGGTATCATGCAAGGCCTTCTTTAGGAATTCCGCAGACAACGGTCATTGATGCTCAGGGCAGTATTGATGATTTAATTGATGAGTTTGTGCACAAAGCAAATCCTATGCTTGAGCTCAAGCTTCCTGGTTTTCCTGATAACGATCTTACGAAGATGTTTGCTTCAGCAATGCTTACCATGCTGAGCAAAATGCATCTTGTTGACACTGATAAAATTATTCTGTATCAAAAAGAACGCTATATTTACGATGGTGTTTTTATGATAAGCGGCACTAATTATAAGCGGAGAGTTTTTTCTGAGTCTGGATAACAGAAAGAATTTTGCTTTGTTTGATGATAAACTCTATATCTAGTCCAAATTTTTTCTTTGCAATCATTTTTGCATATTGCAGCATGAGTTCCTTGCTGGCAAATTCTATTGCCTGAGACTGCATTGCAGCCCTTGTTGCCTGTCGCACTACCCAAACGCCTAAAGGAAGGTAATAGTCATCAGTAACAAACCGCAAGGTTAAAACCGTTGCCTGCTTTTTTACTTTTTTTAATTGTTCAAGGATGGCAAGCCTTGCCGCGTAATAACCGCCCACCGTATGCTCGGCATAGGTTTTTCTTCCAAAAACATCTTCGTGGTCTGTCCACACTTTTTTACTGCTGACACTGATTTCAAATAATTCATAGCTCCAGGCGTCTGGAAAAAGCATGATGACATAGTAGTTTCCTAAATAACCTCCAAAATAAGCATAATAATTGCTTTGGGGAAAGTCTTTAATATCATCAATGATTTTTTTTCCGATCATGTCGTCCGTTGCAGTAATCGACCATCGTGTTGGCACTATTTTTTGGCTGCTTTCCTTTCCTAGATTGCCCATGCTGAAGATTTTGGTTAAATAGTGTTCATCAAATCCTTTTTGATAGAGCAGGTTCATGGCCTCATTGGCTAATAAATCATCAGTTACTATTTTCTCAACCTGTTGCGGTATTTTTGGATTTGCAGTAATTTTTGCGCTTTCTAATTTTACAGAAGGTCCGTAAGGCGTAATATCCTGTTCAAAGGAAAAGCTCACTTTTGGAGTTTTCTCAAGATGAATTTCCATTTCAACTGGTTTTGCCGCTAAGGAAACTTCCTTGCTCATGTCCATAAATCTGCTGGTTGCCTTGACAAATACGTTGTAATTTGAATTGACTAAACTGCTTCTCAAGCTGACAATTTTCGGTATGTCGTAGTGCTGTTCTGCCCATACTCTTGGGTTGTCATGCTGTTCTGACTGTTCATTGACACTGAGAAAACCAACGTTGATATTGGGATAGCCAAATTTGCCAACAAAAACGTTAGGGGTGTTTCCAAAGAATTCCTTTTTTGCAGGGATTTTTTCATTCGCCTTTATTTTTTCCAACAGCGTGTATAATTTGCGATAGTCAATAATCCTTTTTCCCTGCTGGATGTGCATAGAAGGAGGTAATCTTCTGTTGTTTTTATGGATTTCGACAACGCCCTTGTGCGTTATAGTACCACGCTCTTGTGCATTCATAAGCATAAGAAAGCACGTTCGTTCCTATTTTGGCAAGACCATATGATATCATAGATGCTTCCGGACTGGAAAAAGCAAGTCGAAGAATATTTTCTTTTGACAAAGGGTCAAAAGTTTCTGGATAAAAGGTAAGGCAAATGGTTGGAATAACTATTGCAACATAGGCAATTCCTACGTCTAGTAGGGCAGCAGCACCATACCCATTAGAAATAGAATCACGTTTGTCCTTAACTAATCCGATCTTTTTTTCTGTTTTTAACCTGTAAACAGTCGGGATTGCAAATGCCTGAAAAAATTCAAGAACCATGCCATATCCGAAGTTCACTGTTCCTTTTGAAAAATTCCATAGGCCTTTAGCTATTGCTGTTCTGTGGGAATAGAGACCCTTAAGTGGTGCACTGGTAAGACTATAGACATCATGAATCATTGTTTGTATTGTTTTGATTCCTGAAACGTGGTCATCCTTTATAGCATCATCTATAGACTTCATTGGTGTTTCCTCTACTGTTTTGTGGTAACTTTAAAGAATATATAAATTTATGTCGTATAACTTACGACGATTTGGAAATATTTATATATGCTAGACGATTACTCTTTGCATGAGCATATTGCGAGAGCTGGGGTTGACAGAAAATGAGGTAAAAGTATACACGACCTTGCTGAAAATAGGTTCAGCGACCGTATCGGTTATAGCAGAAAGGTCAGGATTATACAGGCCTTATGTATATGATACCTTAGAGCGTTTGGAGGAAAAAGGACTCGTATCTTTTCTCAAAAAAAACAACAAAAAACACTTTAAGGCTGCGCATCCATCGCAATTGATAGAGCGAGAAAAAGAAAAGTTAGAAGAGTTGCAAAAGCTTATGCCTCAACTTGAAGAGTTCTTAAAACTTCCTAAAGAAGAAGCTTCTGTTGAATTGTATGCTGGGAAAAAAATTGTGAGAGTAGTGCAAAAAGACGTTCTAAAAACATTGATGAATAAAAAAGAAGAGAATCTTGTTATTGGTGTTGATGAAAAACGTTTTATGAATGCAGATTCCGTCATTATGAATCAGTATTTTCATCAAATGCAAAAATACAAACTTAAAGAGCGAGTGCTCGTGAGAAAAGGCGATACGTTTCTTCCAGGACATAAGCTGACAACGCAATATCGATTTCTGCCAAGAGCGTATTTTAGTCCTACTTCAACATTTATTTATGGTGAAAATGTTGCGATTATTCTTTTTACAGAGCCGCTCTATGGATTAATCATCAGAAGCAACGCTTTAGCAAAAGCATATAGAAGACAGTTTGAAATTTTATGGAAAAGCGCTTCTGTGTAAATGTACTGGGTATGCTCAAAGTAACTTATCACACCAGAAAAATTCCTTACGCTAGCCTTTCAATAACCAACTCAACTGTTAATAATTCTTCCTTGCCTGTTTTCATATTGCGCAGCTTTACTTTTTCTTTTTTAAGCTCTTCTTCGCCTATGAAAAGCACATGAGGAATGTCTAAACTATTGACATAGCTTAAATTCTTGCTTACGCCCTTATCCAGCAAATCAATTTCAGTATTGACGCCTGCTTTTCTTAATTGCTGCGCAATTTTAAGGCTTTCCTGAAAAGTGTTGATAGGAACAATAAAAATTTCTGTTACGGTTTTGTTAATTTTCAATTTGGTTAATTTCATGAACTCAGTTATAGGCTCTAGTCCAAAAGATATGCCGACAGCAGGAAATTCTTTGTTGCCTGCAAATAGCCCTATCATGTTGTCGTATCTTCCACCACCGCAGATAGAGCTTTTGATTTTATTGTTCTTGATAAAGCCTTCAAATACAGTTCCAGTATAATAGCTTAGTCCTCGTGCTAATGAAATATTGAGTTTAATATTGTCCTTAAAGTCCTTGAGAATGGAAAATAACTCTTCTAATTCTGCAATGCCCTGCTTTCCAGCGTCTGTTGTCATGATTTTTTTCAGGCCGTCTAAAATTTTATGTCTATCGCCTCTCATGTCAAAAATATCAGTTAATTGCTTTGTTTTTTCTTTTGCAACGCCTAAGTTGTATAATTCGCTTTCAACGCCAGCCAAGCCAATCTTGCTCATTTTATCGAGAATAGTGATGACAGATTCATGGGATTGCGTTATGCCAACGGTGTCAAGAATTCCTGACAGCAACTTTCTGTTATTCACTTCAACGTACGCATCAATGTCCAGCTCCTTAAAAACATCTAATGCTAATAAGAGCAATTCAGCTTCTGCGCGCATGGTTTTGCATCCAATAATATCAACATCGCACTGCACGAATTCCCTATATCTGCCTAATTTAATAGGTCCATCCCTAAAAACTTTGCCTATTTCATACCTTTTAAAAGGCATTTTTAAGGTTGGATTCATAGCGATAAATCTGCTTAAAGGAACCGTTAAATCAAATCGCAATCCTAATTTCCTTTCTCCCTGATCAGTAAACGTAAAGGTTTCTTTTAATGCATCGCTCTCGTCTCCTGCAGCAAATTTTGCAGAAAGCGTGCTGAATCTTTCGATAGTTGGAGTTTCCAAAGGACTAAAGCCATAGTTCTCAAAAACAGTGATGATTTTATTCATCATCTCGTTTCTGATGATGGTTTCCTCTGCAGGAAAATCCCTTACGCCTTTTGCTGTTTCAATCATAATAATCCCCTGAATGCATGGTATTTTTTGTTGTTTAAAAAGGTATTTGTTTTAGATAGGTTTATATATTTTTTAGCATTACTAACACTATGGAATTGCAGCAATTTCTCGTAAAAGCAAAAAAAGCAACCTATGCAGCTCATGCAAAGGAGAATAAGCTTGCAGACGGTTGTAAGGAATTAACGTATGAAGAAGCCGAGTGGAAGTATAGAGATAGGTATTTTGGAGCAAATCCTTTTTCTGGACAGGAAGTGGTGTGGAAAAATAATAAACTTGTCTGGACCATGAACTACTATGGCAAAATAACTTCAAATGCAGAAAAAGAAGTGGCTGCATTTCTGAGAAAAGCCATGAAGCAAGTAACTGAAACAAGACCTTTTAGAGGACCTAGTAATTTTAAAGAGGGAGATTTTGAATATGTCGATGCATCAATAGGAACAGCAGAACAATTCTCAGGAACAGAAAAAATATTTTTGAAGAAAAAAGAAATGTATAGATTGCTGTATCATGGCGGAAGCATGAATAGATAATTATATAAATTCTTCAAGTATTCATCTACTATGGATATCGTTGCCAAAGCAAGAAACTATGCAGTTTCTGAAATAGAACAGTATGGAGCTCCAACGCTGATTGCCTTTGAAATTTCTGAGAAAAAAGCTTTAGAGCTTGCAAAAAAGCTGAAAGCAGATGTGACCATTGTGCATCTTGGCATTATGCTTATGGATGTAAAATTAGGGCAGGCAATGAAAGAAAATAAGCTGCGAGAGCATGTGGCCATGAGCTCTCTTGCCGCAAAAGAGTTTCTGAAAGAATCCAAACTTGATGAGGCAACAAAGAAAAAAATAATCAACTGCATTGAAGCGCATCATAAGGCAGTTCCTTTTTCCTGCTTGGAATCTGAAATCTGTGCAAATGCAGATTGCTATAGATTTATGACTCCCAAGGGTTTTTTATCATTTTTGGCATCGCTGGGAAAAAGAGACGGAACGTTTGAAGCTAAATTGAAACTTGCAGAAGAAAAGCTTGATGAAAAATACGACATTTTATCTTTGGATATCTGCAAAAAAGAATTAGAAGGCCATTATCAAAACCTTAAAAGGCTTATTGCAGATGCTAAAGTAGAGTAGGACACCGAAATCTTTAAATAGTCGGTTTGCAATGAAAAACTATGAATCCTTTTGAGCTTTTAAAACTAAAATTGCGTCCTAAATATCACACACTATTAGCGTCTCTTCATCAGGAGTTTGGTGGCAATTTTCAAGGTAAAGATGGCCATGGAAGACACGGTGATATTGACGAATCTGCAGGAGGCGGTTTTCCTGTTATAGGTCTTAGTGTAGCGTGGGATATTGAACTGAAAACAGGTTTTATGTCTTCAAAGAAAATAGTTTCTGTTTCCATAAAAACAATAGGTCAATCACAAAACTTAAGCATAAATGTAGAGATTCATGATAAATATTATCATCAATTTCTGTTAGATTTCTTCTTAGGATTTGATGCTGAAGTTACGAATTATCTTAAGGAGCTTAATTTTAAATTCACCAGTATTCAGATGTCTTATAATGGGCATATAACTTTTAGTCATGTAGATTGAAGTTTTTCTTGCATAATCTTTATTAATCCTTTCTAGTTTCCTTGTTCTATGTTAACAGAAGATGCAAGAGCAGAGCTTGTAAAACAAGGCTATAGAATTGTAGGTAGTCACAGCGCTGTAAAAACTTGCGGCTGGACAAAGAATATGATTCGAGGCATAGGTGGCTGTTACAAATTAAAGTTTTACGGTATCATGAGCAACCAATGCATGCAAATGACTACTTCAATAAGCTGCGCAAACAGATGCACGTTTTGCTGGAGAGGCTACAAAGCGCCTGTCAGCAAAGAATGGAACTGGGGAGTTGATGACCCTGATATGATTTTAAAAGACAGCATAGAAGAGCATCATGATTTGCTTGTAGGCTTTAAAGGCTCAAAAAAAGCAAATAGGCCGCTTTATGATAAATCAAGAGAAGTAAGGCATGTTGCCCTTTCGTTAACTGGAGAGCCTATTATCTATCCTAGAATTAATGAACTTATCCAAAAATTTCATGAAAGTAAAATCTCCACATTTTTAGTAACCAATGCGCAATATCCAGAACAGATAAAAAATCTTGCTCCTGTAACGCAATTGTATGTTAGTTTAGATGCTCCCAATAAACCGTTATTAAAAAAAGTAGATGTTCCTTTATTTTCTGATTACTGGGAAAGGCTCAATCAAAGTTTAGACTATTTAGCAGAAAAAAAGCAGAGAACCTGCATTAGATTAACCTGTGTCAAAGAACTGAATATGATAGAACCTGAAAATTATGCAAAATTAATCATGAAAGGGAATCCTGATTTTATTGAAGTCAAGGCATACATGCATGTTGGCGCCAGTAAGGAAAGATTAGAAAGAAAAAACATGCCTTTGCACGAAGAAGTCGTTGCCTTTTCAAAAGAACTGATGAAATATTTGTCTGAGTATGAAATTGTTTCTGAGCATATTCCTTCCAGAGTCTTAATGATGGCAAAAAAATCATTCAAGAAAAACGGAAAATGGTTTACCTGGATAGACTTTGAAAAGTTTTTTACTCTGCAGGGAAACTTTACAACAGAAGAGTATCTTAAACAAACGCCTTCAGTTGGGTTAAGCGAAAAAAGTTTATCAGTAACGCCTTTTGTAGATGAGAAAACCAATGAAATGGAGTTCTGGGAAGACGTTCAGCTTAAGGTGTGATTTTTTCAGAAAAAATCTGTACTGCATAAGCGTAGAATGGCCAGTCGCTTGCAGGCATGCTCCTCGGCAAATGATCTGTTGTTTGGTCATGAATTAAAACTGCATAGTTTTTTGTTCTGTACGGTTTATCTTCAGTTGTTCCATGTATTCTTTTATGATATCGCTCAACATAGCCATCAACATGCTCCTGAAGCTTTTTTTCAGGGTCTCCTCCCGTGCCTATCACAAAGCCGATGCTGATAATGGGACCAGAAATCGCATCAGTAAGCAGGTCTGTTAATTCTTCTGGTGTTTGTGCTATCCTTACATGTACTTCATTATTCATAATCTGCAGAATTATTTTGCTGTTTATAAACCTTAAGATTGTTGCTGCGAAATATTTATATAACGATTGGCTTTAGCTCTTTTTTCCATGGAGGTGGAATAATGCATACATTGCCAAAATTACCCTATGATTACAACGCGTTAGAACCATTCATTGATGAACAAACTATGACTATTCATCACACAAAACACCATCAGGCGTATGTAGACAAACTAAACGATGCGCTTAAAAATTATCCTGAGTTACAGGAAAAATCTGCAGAAGAATTAATAACTCATTTGAATGCAATTCCTGCTGAGATTAAAACTGCTGTGCAGAATCATGGAGGAGGTCATCTTAATCATTCATTTTTCTGGCAAATACTGAAAAAAGATGTTGCTATGGAAGGAGAAGTTGTTGATGCCATTACGCAAACCTTTGGAGATAAATTTAAAGAGCAATTTTCTGCTGCAGCCATGGGAAGATTTGGAAGCGGATGGGCATGGTTGGTTGTTAATAATAAAAAACTGGAAATCATGAGCACGGCAAATCAGGATTCTCCTTTAAGTTTAAGCAAAACGCCTGTTTTAGGCATTGATGTTTGGGAACATGCGTATTACTTAACGTATCAAAGCAGACGAGCTGACTACATTAATGCTTTTTTCAGCGTAATAAACTGGGAACAGGTTGAGAAGAATTATAAGAATGCGATGAAATAATTATAAAAACACCAGTGCAAGCACGACAGCAATAACTAAACTGGGAAGCATATTAAGAACCTTTAATTTTTTTATTTCTAGAATGTTAATGCCTAATCCTATTAATAATAACCCTCCTACTGCTGTTAATTCATTAACGATCGTTGGCGTTAAAACATGCTGCAATGCTCCTGCAAATAACGTTAATCCTCCTTGGTAGAGAAGCAAGGGTATTGCCGAAAAAATAACCCCTAGTCCAAGTGAAGCAGACAATGCTATTGATGAAAAGCCATCAAGAATAGATTTTGCAAGCAAAAGATTCGGCTTTCCTCCCAAGCCTTCTTCAAAAGAGCCTAAAATAGTCATGGAACCCATGCAAAAAAGCAAAAATGCAGTAACGAAGCCGTCGGAAAATTTTTTATTCTTTGATTTTATTTTCTTTTTGAGCCATGCACTAAATCTATAGACTCCTTTGTCAATGTCAATGAGCTCTCCCATAATGGTTCCTAGCACTATGCTGAAAATCATGATGAGAAAGTTGCTTGTTTTCATCGCCATGATAATCCCTAAAAAAATAGTAAAAATCCCTATTCCCTGAAAGACTCGGGTGGTTATGTTTTTAGGAAGTTTTGAGTGGATAATAAGTCCTATGATGCTTCCTACTATAACTGCTCCAACATTGATAAGTGTTCCAAGCATCATGAAAGAATAAACTGATGATTTATAAGCCTTCTGGAGGAAAAATAACAATCCTTAAATACTCCTTTGTTCTAAGCAAATCATGGACTTTCAGGGCCTTATTAAAAAATGGCAAAGAGAAGAGCTTACAGAGCATTATATTTATGCAAGGCTTTCCAAAACAGCAAAGCAGAATGCTGATGTGCTAATCCATTTATCAAAAGACAAGCTTTTGCATTATGATGTATGGAAAAGATATACTAAACAAGACCTGCCTTCAAAAAAATTCATGTTTGTATGGTATCTTTTTCTTTCAAAAATTTTTGGTCTGGTATTTACCTTAAAGCTTATGCAGAAAAGGGAGAATAAAAAAGAGCATCTTTATCTTGATATTGTCAAGGCATTTCCTGAACTGCAGCATCTTTTAAAGCTTAAAGATGCCCATGAAGAAAAGCTTATCAGCATTGTGCATGAAGAGCATCTTGATTATGTGGGCAGTATGGTTTTGGGATTGAATGATGCACTTGTAGAGTTAACAGGCGCTTTGGCAGGACTGAGCTTTGCACTGCAAAAAACCAGATTGATTGCCCTTGCTGGTTTAATAACAGGCGTTGCTGCTGCATTATCTATGGCGTCTGCAGAGTTCTTGAGCAAAAAATCTGAACAGTCGCAAAAGGCAGGAAAATCTGCAGCATACACAGGCCTTATTTACTTTATTACAGTCATTTTTCTCGTTGTTCCTTACTTTATCTTTTCAGACTATAAGCTCGCACTGCTGGTAACTATTCTTATTAATATTACGGTTATCGCAATCTTTACCTATTTCCTTTCAGTTGCTAAAGACCTTTCTTTCAAAAAGAGGTTCGGGGAAATGGCAACCATCAGCTTAGGGGTTACTGCAATATCCTTTTTGATTGGGTTATTTCTTAAAGCAGTTTTGCATATTGAGGTATGATATGAAAGAAGGCGATAAACCAGATTTTGCATTAAAAGACCAGCATGGAAAAGTACATAAGTTTTCTGATTATAAAGGGAAAAAAATAATCCTTTATTTTTACCCTAAGGATGATACTCCTGGCTGTACAAAAGAAGCTTGTGGTTTTAGAGATGCATTTGCATTATTTAAGAAACATAATGCAGTCATTTTAGGAATTTCTGCAGATGATGAGGTTTCTCATAAAACATTTGCAGAAAAATACGATTTGCCGTTCACCTTGTTAAGCGACCCTGAGAAAAAAGTGATAGAGCAGTTTGGTGTGTGGAAGGAAAAAAGCATGTACGGCAAGACTTTTTTCGGCATTGTCAGAACCACGTTTCTTATGGATGAGCAAGGTGTTGTTAAGAAAATTTTTCCTAAGGTAAATCCAGAAGAGCACGCAAAGGAAATTCTTGATGCACTGTAATCAAAACATTTAAAAACATGGAACGTTCAGAAAAAGAGGTGAATGATAATGGCAAAGCTCGATTATGAAGATAAAGAGGTAGAAGTCAAGGACGATGAAAAAATTGTTGAACAGCTTATGGAATTTGGAGTTCCTTTTGGCTGCCAAGATGGCTTATGCGGAACTTGCAGGCTAAAAATTCTTGAAGGCGCTGAAAACTGCACCCCCTTGACAGAAGCTGAAAAAGCTATGGGAGATAGAGATGAACATAATCGATTAGGCTGTCAGTTAAAAATAAAAGGAGGAAAAGTTAAAATAACGTTTTAACATGAAACTGCTCTTCTTTCTTGTTTTTCTAATGATTTTCGCAGGTTGCACGGTAAACGAAGAAACAATATTTGACAATGTCACAGAACAGCCTGATAATGATGTTCCTGAGAATGACATTGCAGATGTGCCTGTTGATACTTCAGTCGATATTCCTGTTAATAATAGCGATGAAGAAACAGATGCTGAAGAGCCTGAAATTCCAGAAAATAACACGCCCTTGCCCTATGTTATCGCAGAAGATGGCTATAAGGAGTTTTCAGTAACAGCACAGCGATGGTATTACACTCCTGACGTCATTGAAGTAAACAGCGGAGATAAAGTGAGAATTAAAGTGCATAACATAGGATTGATTTTTGGCATGCGTATTGGCGGTATCAGCAGAGGTAAAAACACTCTTAAATTCACTGCAGAAGAACCAGGAACCTTCATTTGGAGATGCGATGAATACTGCGGTAGCGGCTATTCTAACATGACGGGTAGGTTTATTGTTAAGTAAATTTATATAGTTCGTTCTTTTTTCTTTTTGCATGGACATTGATAAGGTATTGCTTATTCTAAAGAAAGAAGTTGTGCACTATAAAGTTCCTGTTGTTGATTTGATTAAAGTGCAGACAAAAGACCCTTTTAAAGTGCTTTTGGCAACCATGCTTTCAGCAAGGACAAAAGATGAAGTTACTGCTGCAGCTGCAAAACGATTGTTTGCGAGGGTGCATGCTGTTAAAGATTTGGAAAACATTTCTCAAAGAGAACTGGAAAAATTGATTTATCCTGTGGGTTTTTACAAGAATAAAGCTAAATATCTGAAACAGCTTCCAAGTACGCTTAAAAACAATAACATACCTTATACGGTTGAAGAGCTGATAAAGCTTCCTGGAGTTGGAAGGAAAACAGCAAATTTAGTTGTTGCCGTTGGCTTTGAAAAACCTGCTATTTGTGTCGATGTTCATGTGCATAGAATTATGAACAGATTGGGCTATTTAAAAACAAAAAATCCCTTTGAAACAGAAATGGAATTGCGAAAAAAACTTCCCAAGCAATTCTGGCTAATGGTAAATTCAACGTTGGTTGCCTTTGGCCAAAATACCTGCAAGCCAGTTTCTCCTTATTGCAGCAAATGCCCTGTAAAACAATATTGCAAGCGCGTTGGAGTTGCAAAAAGCAGGTAATTCTGCGATAATAATTTAAATGCGTTCTCATTTTCTGCACTATGGATGATGCTTATGAAAAAATAGTTCCTACGGCATGGCTTGTTGCCTATAGAAGAAAATTTTCTGACATTCCTTTTGCGAAGGAGATATTTGATGCTTTAGATAGGTTAAGAGCTGAACGGTTTTTTGAAATTACTGATGAGATGCTTGTTCCTGAAATGGCTCCCCAATACGAAGCGCGATATAAACTTATAGATAGATGTATTCATGCGCAAGATTCCCAGCAAATTCTTGAACTCGCTGCGGGTTTTGCGGGAAGAGGCATGGATATGGCACAGAATTCAAGGGTTACGTATGTGGAATTTGACCTTCCTAGAGTTATGCAGGACAAGGAAAAAATTGCTGGTGAGCTTTTAAAAGGTGCTATTCAAGGTAAGCTTTATTTTGAAGCAGGCAATGCTTTGGATTATGACAGCTTGTATCGCGCAGCAAAACATTTTGAAAAAAAGCCAATTACCGTTATCAATGAAGGCTTGCTGAGATATTTGAATTTTGAAGAAAAAACGGCAGTAGCTCAAAATGTGCATAAACTGCTTGAAATCTATGGAGGTGTATGGATAACTTCAGACATCACACTGAAAAAAATTCTCAATGTGGACGAAAAAACAAAAGCGCACAATAAAACCATAGCAGGTATAACAGGAATAACTGTTGATAAAAACAGGTTTGAAGATGAAAATCACGCTATGGCGTTCTTTGAAAACTTAGGATATAGCATAGAAAGGCACAGTTTTATGGAAGTAAAATCTGCGTTAGTTTCTCCAAGAAATCTCAATCTTTCCGATGCAGAAGTTAATGCATTAATCGATACTGCAGTTGTTTACATTATGCGGTTAAAGTGAGCCATAAATTGTTTCATTTAAACGATTGCAAAAAAAGTATTAAAAGTTATTTCAGTTCTATTCTTTCGTGCATTTTGCAGTCTTCGCAGCTTCCTGGATTCTGGCATTCTTCCCTATGTTCTCTTTCCAAGTCTATTTCACAGATAAAGGGTTTTGCTGCAGAAACTACAACGCTCATGTTGATATTCTTGACTGCTTCGTTATGCCTTAAGTTTTTGTCAATAATGCTTTCTATTTTTTTCAAATCATGGGCAACAATCATGATGCTTACATTGTTGCTTCCCGATAGGATAAATCCGTTAACGAAAAATGAGCATAATTTGAGCTCATTTAATAGCTTTTCAGGGTTTGCAGCAGTAAAGTCAACTCTTGCCATGTACATGTTTGCCCTGTTAAACTCAATGCCTGTTGCTCTGGCAAGCACTCCATTTCTTTTCAACTTTCGCAACCTTGCATTGATCGATGGCTGGCTTATGCTTAATGCATCTGCTAGTTCTGTTTGAGAAATGTCTGGGTTTTGCATAAAAAGAGAGACTATTTTTACGTCTTTTTTGTCCATTCCCAGTTTTTCCTTGAGCATTATAGGGTGAAAGGGGAAAAATTTATAAATCTTTCTATTTTCTATAACTGAACGTGGCTTAATAATTATAATCTATAGTGCCAATGTTTATATATTATAAGCCGTTGGAGGGAACATGGAAGCCGTACAAGAACTCATACATAAGGATATGACACTGGGAGAAATAGTAAGCAAATATCCGCAGGTAGTGCCTGTCATTACAGAATATGGTTTGCACTGCGTAGGCTGTCATGTAAGCTATTGGGAAACCGTTGAACAGGGTTGCAAAGGGCATGGGATGGATGATGAAACCATACAGAATCTTTTGAAGGACATCAACAGAGTTGCCAATGAAAAACAGTCTGCTAAAGAAGATGGAGCAGTCATTCATATTACTGATTTTGCCGCTGAAAAAATAAAGGAAGTTTTGACAAAGCAAAATAAAGAAGATCATTTTTTACGATTGGAAATAATTTCAGGCGGCTGCTCTGGAAAAAGCTACTCTTTCATGCTGGATAATGTTCAAAAACCAAATGACACGGTTGTTGAAAAAAATGACATCAAAGTAGTTGTTGACCCTGCAACGCTTGAACAGATAAAAGGCTCAACCATAGATTATCTTGATACTTTGCAGGGAGCAGGGTTTAAAATAGATAATCCGAACGCAACAAAATCCTGTGGTTGCGGCTCATCTTTTAGATAATTTTTATTTTTTTGGGGGAAGAATGACAAACGACATCAACATGCAGACCTTTCAGATCAATAGGGAAACCTATGATCATTATAATGAAGAGCGTTTGCTGTTTAGGGCAGTTCCTGGTATTGATGAAAAACTTGTCAGAGAAATTTCCAAACAAAAAAATGAACCTGCATGGATGCTGCAGAAACGATTAGAGGGGTTAAAAACATTTTATGAATTAAAGATGCCTGCATGGGGTCCTTCACTGGAAAAATTGGACTTATCGCAGATTCATTTCTTTTTAAGGCCTGATGCAAAAAAAAATGCAAGAACCTGGGCAGATGTTCCTGAAGATATTAAAAGAACTTTTGATAAATTAGGAATTCCTGAAGCAGAAAAGACAGCGCTTGCAGGCGTTGGTTCTCAGTATGAATCTGAAGTTGTCTATCATAACTTGAAAAAAGAATGGGAAGACCAGGGCGTTATTTTTTTAGACTGCGATGAAGCTGTGCAGAAATATCCTGAACTCGTTAAAAAATATTTCATGACTTCTTGCGTTCCTATCAGCCTGCATAAGTTTGCTGCTCTGCATGCTGCAGTGTGGTCAGGAGGAACGTTTATCTATGTTCCCAAAGGAGTGAAATTGACAACACCTTTGCAGGCATATTTCAGAATGAATGCAAAAAGAGGAGGCCAGTTTGAGCATACGCTCATTATTGTTGATGAAGGCGCAGAGTGCCATTATATTGAAGGCTGTTCAGCTCCTGTCTATGCAGAACATTCTCTGCACGCTGGCTGCGTAGAGATTCATGTTTTAAAAGGGGCAAGAGCACGATATTCCAGTATTGAAAACTGGAGCAAGAATACCTTTAATTTGAATACTAAACGAGCTGCAGTCTATGAAGACGGCATTATTGAGTGGATTAATGGAAACATGGGCTCTAATGTTACCATGCTTTATCCTGCTTCTGTTTTGATAGGAGACAGGTCAAAATGCGATTTTATAGGAATAGCATTTGCAGGAAAAGACCAAAATCAGGATACAGGAGCTAAAGTCGTTCATGTTGGAAAGCATACAAGCTCAACGATACAGTCAAAATCAATTTCAAAAGATGGCGGCATTACCAGTTATCGAGGATTGTTGAGCATTGCGAAAGGTGCAATCAATGCAACAGCAAATGTTTCCTGCGATGCCTTGATGGTTGATAATCTTTCTCAATCAAATACCTATCCGTTTATGGATGTCAAGGAATCTAAAGTAACGGTTTCTCACGAAGCAACAGTCGGGAGAATAAATAAAGACCAGATTTTTTATTTGATGAGCCGTGGTTTGGATGAGCAGACAGCAACGCAGATGATTGTTTCAGGATTTATAGAGCCTATTGTAAAAGAGCTTCCGCTAGAATATGCTGTTGAATTGAACAGACTGATAGAGTTGGAAATGGAGGGTTCTTTAGGATGAATGACTACAGAAAAAATGCCCTTGCAAAGCTTGCAACGGCAAAACTGCCTTCGTTTCGCTATGGCTTGAATATCTACATAGGCACCGATTTCGATTTTAATATTGCGCCAAAAAAAGTTGCCCATGATGTGATTGTTGATGCAGAGGAACAAGTAAACGTTTTTTCAGGAGCTGAAATGCCTGATGCAGAAGAGTTTTTTACTGATTACTGGACAGAAGACCATAAACTGTTTTATCTTCATCAGGCGCATGCAAATGATTTTCTGATGATTTCTATTCCTGAAAATCTTATCTTAGAAAAGCAGATAACGGTGAAATGCATCATGAAAACTTCACCTTTACTTTCAACGATTTTGATAAAAGCAGGAAAAAACAGCACTGCAAAAATAGTTTTTTCTGTTGAAGGAGGATTTTCCAATAGCTATTACAGTCAGGATGTGAGGATTATTGCCGAGCAGAATAGCAATATCGAAATGATTGGGGTGCAGAAGCTTTCAAAAAATGCAGTTATGGTGCAGAATAAAAAAGCAATGGCAAAAAAAAATGCAACCGTCAATTGGACAGAGCTTTCTGTTGGAACCAGATATATGCGTTCCAATGCAGTTACTGATTTAACAGGCGAGGGAGCGCAAACACAAAATACGGTGTTATATCTTGCAAGAGCATCGCAAAGGCAGGACATGTATACTGCAAGCATCCATAACGCGCCCCATACGCATTCAAACATGCTTACCAAAGGTGCTGTATATGATGAAGCAAAAGTGCTGAGCAGAGGATTGGTAAAAATTAATGATGCAGCCTTTGGCTCAAATGGCTTTGAAAAACAGGATGCGTTATTGCTAAGCGATAAAGCAGAAGCAGATGCCATTCCTAATCTTGAAATTCACAATCACGATGTCAAATGCACTCATGGCTCGACGATAGGCCAAATTGATTATGAAAAGATATTTTATCTGATGTCTAGAGGGCTATCGAAAAAAGAATCAGAGCAGAAGATAATTGAAGGCTATTTTAATCCTGTGCTTTCATTACTGGATGAAACCCTGCAGGAAACCATAAGGTCATCATTATGAACAAAGCAGACTTTCCTATTCTTCAGCATGTTGTTTATTTAGATAATGCTGCAACAACACAAAAACCAAAAAAAGTTATTGATGCGATTGCTCACTTTTATGAAACGAGCAATGCAAATGCGCATCGTGGAGTGTATCAGTTGAGCATGAAAGCTTCCCAGCTCTATGATGATGCACGAAAAACCGTCGCAGACTTTATTCATGCAGATGCTGACGAAATTATTTTTACGAGAAATGCAACAGAATCCATTAATCTGGTTGCTGCTGCCGTTTTTCCTCTGTTAAAGGGGAAGGAAATTGTTTTAACCGTCATGGAGCATCATTCAAATCTTATTCCGTGGCAGCAGTTTGCAAAGAAAAATGGATTTACGTTGCAGTTTATCCAGATGAAACCTGATTTTACGCTAGACTATCAGGATGCAGAGAAAAAAATAAATGATAAAACAGCGCTGGTCGCTTTTTGTCAGGTTTCTAATGCTCTGGGAACTATCAATGATGCTGAAAAAATTATTGCGCTGGCAAAAAAACATCATGCATTGACGTTGATTGACGCTGCGCAGTCAGCTCCCCACATGATTGTTGATGTAAAAAAGCTTGACTGTGATTTTCTTGCTTTTTCAGGCCATAAAATGCTCGGGCCTATGGGCATAGGTGTTTTGTATGGAAAAAAAGAACTGCTTGAAAAAATGCAGCCGTATCAATTTGGAGGGGATATGATAAAGTCAGTCTCCTTAGAGCATGCAGAGTGGAATGATTTGCCTATGAAATTTGAGGCAGGAACAGTCAATGTTGCAGATGCTGTTGGACTAGCAGAAGCCATAAAATATTTGGAACATATAGGCATGGACGTCATAGAAAAAAAAGAAAAAGAATTATTGCAGTATGCCCTGCAGGAGTTAAAAAAAATAAAAACCCTAAAGATCTATCACGCTGAAAAAAGTTCAGGAATTATTTCTTTTACCATGGAAAAAGTGCATCCTCATGACATTGCTTCTCTTTTGGATGATGAGCGCATTTGCATCAGGGCAGGACATCACTGTGCAATGCCTTTAATGCATATTCTTGGAGTTCCTGCAACGGCAAGAATAAGTTTTTATATCTACAACACCAGAGAAGATGTTGATATGCTGGTGAAAGCATTGTTGCATGTGGAGGCGATGTTCCATGGATAATAAAGACATGTACAGAGAGCATATCATTGATAGCTATAAGCATCCTCATAATTTTGGAAATTTGCCTCATCCAACGCATGCATGTAGGGAGTTCAACCCTTTTTGCGGAGATGACATCACCATGCAATTAGTTGTTAAAGAGGGTATTATTGAAAAAGTGACTTTTAACGGAAAAGGCTGTGCACTTTCTGTAGCTGCAGCATCCATGCTCACTGATAAAATAAAAGGAATGAACGTTGAAGATATAAAAAAAATGTCAAAAGAAGATATTTTAGAATTATTAAAAATCCCTATAGGTCCTGTCAGATTAAAGTGTGCTTTATTGTCATTGGAAACACTGCATAAAGCATTGGAAAGGTGAAATGATGCTCGAAATAAAAAATTTGCATGTCTCTGTTGATGGGAAAGAAATCTTAAAAGGGTTGAATTTGTCTTTGGAACCAGGGGTTAATGCACTGATGGGTCCTAATGGCTCAGGAAAAAGTACGCTTGCCAATACGTTGCTGGGACATCCGAATTATGAAGTGACTGCGGGGCAGATTTTGTTCAAAGAAGAAGACATTACAAAACTTTCTCCTGATGAACGCGCAAAGAAGGGATTGTTTTTGTCTTTTCAGTATCCTCATGAAATTTCAGGAGTCACTATTTCAAATTTTTTAAGATCCGCCTATAATGCAGTTACCGGAAAGAAAGTTTCCATTCTCGACTTTCACGATATCTTAGAAAAGAACATGAGCGTGTTAAAAATGGATAAGGCGTTTGCAAAACGCTATCTTAATGAGGGCTTTTCAGGCGGTGAAAAAAAGCGCTCTGAAATCTTGCAATTGCTGGTTTTAAATCCTTCTCTTGCCATTCTCGATGAAACCGATTCAGGCCTTGATATTGATGCCTTGCGTGCTGTTAGTGAAGGTGTCAATGCATTCATGAAAAAAGACAAATGCATTTTAATCATCACTCATTACAAAAGGATTTTAGAGCTTATCCATCCTGATAGATTGTTTATTTTAATAGAGGGCAAAATTGCGTTATCTGGTACAGGAGAGCTTGTTGACCATCTCGAAGAAAAAGGTTATGGGTGGATAGAGAAGGATTAGCGATAAATAGGAATGACAATGCGCTCTCTGGGCATTTCCATGCTGAACGGTTCGGGTTTCATGCCTTTAACGGTCCATTCTGGCTTTTTTCCATAGATTTCTTCCCAAAGCCCCAAGATGCGCTCTCCAAAAAAGCCGGGATGCCATTGCGACTGAACAATTTCTGCATTCTTTATTCCCGTAATCCTATAGGTATTATCTCCTATTGGTTGGAAAGCAATGTCAGTCACTACGGCTTTTGTGGTCACTTC
This sequence comes from Candidatus Woesearchaeota archaeon, assembly GCA_003599145.1. GTDB lineage: Archaea > Nanobdellota > Nanobdellia > Woesearchaeales > UBA9642 > SURF-58. Next base: position 107,362 of record QZIT01000006.1, read on the forward strand.
TTGGTATGGCCATCCATGCCATCGTTTATGGCTTTGATCTTGGGGAGAATCTATCCATACTGCAAGTGCAACCAGATTGTCTAAATTAACATTGTCAATTCTCGAATACTTTCCTTCTTGCACCTGCTTTACTATTGCTTGCATATCCATAATGCTGAAACTATCTTGGCCCTTTTAAATTTTCTCTTTCACAATCTTTATTAATAACCTCTTTATACTTATTTTTATGGAAAAAGTCGTTATTTTAGGTTCAGGAGTTGCAGGATTAACAGCGGCAATCTATGCAGCGAGAGCTGAACTCTCTCCCTTGGTGTTGACAGGCAATGAGGACGGCGGGCAATTAACATTGACAACGACCGTTGAAAATTTTCCTGGATTTCCTGAGGGCATTTTAGGCTCTGAACTGGTTGAGCAGTTAAAAAAGCAATCACAAAAATTTGGAGCAAGAATAAAAGTTGCCCATGCAGCTGATTTTCACGTTAAAGACGGATTTGTTGAGATAGTCACTGATGAAGAAACCATACAGACAGTTACGTTAATTATTGCGACAGGCGCAAGTGCTCGCTGGTTGGGAATTCCTTCTGAAAAGCAATTTATGGGTCGGGGAATTCATACCTGCGCAACGTGCGATGGCTTTTTTTACAAGGATAAAACCATCATGGTTATTGGCGGTGGCGACAGTGCCTGTGAAGAATCAAATTTCTTAACCAAATTTGCAAAAAAAGTCTACGTGGTGCATAGAAGAGACGAGTTAAAAGCAAGCAAGATTATGCAGGAACGATTGTTTAAAAACCCAAAAATTGAAATGATTTGGAATGCCGAAGTGCATGAAGTCAAAGGAGATAGCTCTGTCAAAAGTGCTGTTTTAAAAGACACCGTTACAGGGGATTTAAAAGAGCATACTATTGATGGCATATTTCTCGCTATTGGTCATGTTCCTAATACGGCAATCTTTGAAGGCAAGATTAATTTGGATAAAGGTTTTATTATTACTGATAGACGATTGCACACAAATGTTCCTGGTGTTTTTGCAGCAGGCGATGTGCAGGATTTTATCTATAAGCAGGCAGTTACTGCTGCCGGAACTGGTTGTCAGGCTGCAATGGAAGCAGAAAAATATTATTCACACTGGAAAGAGTCTAAAGAGTAATTTGAAGGAAAAGGCATATAAATAACCAAAACATTCTCAAATCATGAAGTGCAACATCTGCAGTGCAAAAATAGAACAGACGTTTCTAGAAAAGATAAACGGCGCCTATATGAAGGTAAAAGGCAAGCAAAAAGTAATTTGTCCTGTTTGTCAGAAACAGTACAGCAAAGAAGAGCTGCTTGCAAAGCTATAACAATAAACTTTATAATAGTCTTCTTTTTCTTATAACCATGCCTCTGTAGCATAGTAGCTATTGCGTCGGTTTCGTACATAGCGACTAACGTCGCAAGCTTTTGACGCTATCGCATCAAAAGAACCGAAGGTCGGGAGTGCAACTCTCCCCAGAGGCTTTCACAATCTTTATAACTCCAAAATAAGTTCTTCCATAATGCAAGATCCTCGAGAAGTTTCATACAGAGCAGATGAACATACTGCAGTCATAACGCAAGTTCTTGCAGAATCTCATTTAAAACCGTATAATATCTTCTTGCATGCAGATGTTAAAGGGAAAAAAGTTGCTGATCTTGGCTGTGGTGACGGAACTATTGCAAGAATGTGCATTGATAGAGGTGCAGAGTACGTTTTAGGCATTGATGGAAAAGCAGATATGATTCAGCTTGCTTCCCAAATGAGTTTAGCGTATAGAAGAAAAATCCATTTTCAGCAGAAGTTCATTGAAGATGTTGTTGGTGATGGTTACTATGATATTGCCGTTTTATCATATCTCTTAAACAATGCACAAACGTTTGAGCAATTAGTAAGGCAGTGCAAAAGCACGTTTTCACTTTTGAAAAAAGGAGGCGTTGCCGTTGTCTATAACAATAATCCTTGGGACATTGTAGGTGGAGATTTTATGCAATACGGTTTTAGAAAAACGCTTACAGGATTAACAGAAGGCTCTCCTATTCTTTTTGATTACAGGCCTATTATGACTGATGATATTGTAAATTATTACTTCAGCCCAGAACAACATGAAACTGCGTTCAGCATGGCAGGCTTTTCTGAATTTGCATGGAAGCCATTGCAGTTGCCCGATGCAAATCCCTTCTGGCATGATTATTTTAACAGAGAGCATCTGCCTGTTATCTGCATGGTTGCAAAAAACATTTAAACAGCAATCATTCTTTGAGCATAGGGAGATATTTATCTTTGAGAAAAATTATCTATAGGCTTTTATTATTTTTGGCAATTCTGATGGGTGATCTATGATATGTGTGAAATGTATTGTTCCTGAATCGTTAGCACTATACCCTTTTTCTAGCACTGCTCTTCCTTCAAATCCCCACGCTGCGCCTATGGTAATCAATGTTTCAGAATTTATCCCACCATGTCTTCTAATATCGTATGATGCTCTTAAATCTCCGATGGTGTCTCCTAAATGGAATGTTGTTCTGCCCTCTGAACCTAATATGTGTAACATGAGTGCTACTGACACTTTAGAGGGTTTATGTAATGCTGCTGAGTTACCACTACCCTCAAAATTATGGAGTGTTTCAGCTGTACAATACGAATCGAATAAATAGTCTATTCCAAATCTGACTAAGTCTGGGTATATGGATTTCCAGCTATTGGTAGTATTTATTGCAAGTCGCATTGTTTGATTTCTGCTAGAATTAGCGTTTAGTCTTCCTAATTTCCATACATCTATTAACGCTTGTTCTATTCCGTCATACATTTCTACAGGGTTTGTTGCTTTGAAATGATCGTATGCAGGCCATACTGGGTGTTGAGGGTTGCTCATTTCACATGGCAATCCGAATGCGTCATAAACTCCCTGTGCACTTTTTTCACTAATTATTTTATTGTATACGGCTAAGAACTCTTCCAGCGTGTCATACGTAAACTCTATATTATTCTGTCTTGCCCATTCACGAAACCATTTAAATTGTCTTTCAGGAGTTTTGGCTATTACTCCGTCCCAGTCTATTAATCCACCTTGAAGCCCCATGTAATGCAGTATTAAGAACTCATTTATAAACTTTATCCTACTGTTCAATGGTAACACTTAAGGAATCGTGGGCTTATAGGGAAAATTGCATAACAATGCCGAGCTTTTTTTAAAATAATAAAGCATTTAAACATAATAACATCTTTTAAACTATGTACGCAGTCATTACAGGAGCAAGCACAGGCATAGGAAAAGCCATTGCCATGGAATTATCAAAGAAAGCTACGGTTATCATAACGTATAACAAAAGCGAAAAAGAAGCAGATGCTGTTTGCAAACTCATCGCATCAAAAGGCGGAAAAGCATTCAAAATAAAAGCAGATTTAAGAAATGAAACTGAAAGGGTAAAATTAAAAAATGAAATAGTGAAAATAACCAAACAAGTAGATGTTCTTGTTAATAATGCAGGTATTTTTCTTGACGATGGCCCAGATGTTTCAGATAAGGATTTGCAGGATTACTTTGCACTGCATGCTATTGCAACAGCAAGAATGTGTTCATTGCTAAAGCCATTTTTAACTAAAAACGCTTCTATTATCAATATTGCTTCTATTCATGGAATGTTGGCAAGGCCTCATGCATTAGGCTATTGCGCAAGCAAGGCAGCTGTTCATGCTATAACTCAGGCGTTAGCCCAGGAATATGCTCCTATTAGAGTAAATACGTTAAGTCCTGGTCCTGTTGATACGCCTATGTGGGCTGAGGACGATAAAAAAACAATAGCTGATGTTGCCAAAAGAACGTTATTAAAAAGATTTGCAAAGCCAGAAGAAATTGCCAAAGTTGTTTCCTTTTTAGCTTTTGATGCAATGTATATAACAGGTTCTAACATTGTTGCAGACGGCGGAGCTTTGCTGTATAGAGAATAAATTTATAAATCGCAAAATACTTCCGCAGTCATGGCAGACTTAAGCAATCTCGTGTATATTGGTCTTGATCCAACAGAACCTGATACAACAGAAGAATGGCACATTGATTTTACTCTTAGAGAATCAACTTCGCGAGCACGTTTTGTTTTTAATGGCGATTTTTTAATGCCTAAGGGTTATGAACAGGCAATAGATGTTTTTTATGATTTATGGAAAAACGGAAGGTTTCATCTCAATCTTAGAAACTTTGGTGAACGACTTTACCTTGATTATCAAATAGCATTATCCCCTTTTTTCTGCATAGAGGCATCGTTTCCTGATGATAATAGTCCTGTTTTTTTTGAAATTGCTGCGTTGATGCCTGCTCTGAAAACAGGTTTTTTTGTAGATTATAAGCCTGATTATGATAGAACCCTTGTTCAAGACTTAACTGAGCCTGTTTATGATTATCCTCTTACAAGTCATTATGCTGATAGGCCTCTCTATCTAAGCAAGATGTCAAATGCACTTTTAGAAACTGCTGAAGTACAGGACTTGCTCTGTAAAAAGCCAAAATTCTTGATGACTGACTCTGTTAAGATAATTTCTCCAGAAGGACATGTTTACAGACCGGTTACTAACAAAGTTATATATTTATAAATTTCGCATAGGCAATCTTTATAAATCGCAAAATACTTCCGCAGTCATGGCAGACTTAAGCAATCTCGTTTATGAACCTTCAGAAGGAGACTTGGAAGCATGGAATATTGACTTTGAATTGCTTATTCCTAACGATCTCCAACGTCATCGTTTTCAAGGCAGGTTTTTTATGCCTGAAGGTTATGAACAGGCATTAGCAGTTTTTTATCAGTTATGGAAAGAGCCAAGAAAGCATTTTAAGTGGAGTATGTTAGGATTTGAGCGAGCTTCTCTTCCTTATTTTATGGAAACTCCTTTTTTTAGAATTGAAGCGCAATATTTAGATAGCGGAACAGAAGCTTATTTTGAAGTTGCAGCGTTGAAGCCTGCATTGAAAAAAGGATTTTTTGCAGATTATAAGCCGGATTATGATAATACTTGGTATAAAACTGAGGATTACAATCCAAATCCTTATCCTAGCCATCAAAGCTATGCAAGAAGGCCTATTGTTTTGCTTGATATTTCGAGAATGAGTGAAGAAGTGCAGGATTTTTTGGCTTTGAAAACAGATCTTGACTTTCTTGGCTGTAAAATTGTTTCGCCTCAGGGCAAAGAATATAAACTCTATTCTGAACTAACATGCTATGAATATTAGAAAATCTCTTCCTTTCTAACGTTTCTATACGCTCCTTGTTTCAAGTTTCCTACTTGCAGTTTTCCTATAGAAATTCTTTCCAAAGCAACAACGTAATTGTTTACTGCTTCCATCATTCTTTTTATTTCCCTTTTCTTGCCTTCTTTTAAGGTTATTTCGATGATGTTTTCTTTTATTTTGTTTATTCTGCAAGGCAGCGTCTTGTATTTGCTTATTTTCCCATTTTCTTCCATATGAATGATTATTCCTTCTTCTATTTTTCTTATCTCTTCTCCAGTTATTCTTTTCTTCAACTCAACTACGTAAGTTTTCTCCACTTTTCCTGGTTCTGTCAGTTTTTTTCCCAAAACACCGTCGTTAGTAATAATCAGCAATCCTGAACTGTCTTCATCCAACCTGCCAACTGAAAATAAACTGTTTTTCTCTTCTTCACTAACAGTTAACAAAGAAAAAACGCTTTTTTTCCCTAACTGTTTATCCATGGCTGTCAATTTAGAGCATAGATAGCCAATAGGCTTGTTGATTATATAATAGAGATGCTCTTTTTTCCTTTGAAGAATTTTATTCTTATACATTACCTGCTTATTCTGGCTAAATTGATAGTGTATATCCTTGATAATCTTGCCTTCTATGGCTATTTCGTTGTTTCGTATCGCCTGAATAAGTTCTTTTTTGCTGGAAAACTGCCCTGTTTGGGATAAAAACTGGTGTAACCTTATTTTTTTCATAGTATGGTTACTATATACTTATTTATATACTCATCCAAACGCAAAAGTATATGCTTGCTATATGCTAAAAAAACCATGAAAAATAGACTACTGATATGGTATTTTCTATATTAATATACTAATAACAGCACCAAAAACAGAAAGATTTAAATACTAGTATTGTCTATATAATCCTGATATACTAATCTAGTATGTCGCATTTGGGGGAATCACCAAACTATAGGATAAACAAAACTAGCTAAAGCACTGTGAAATCATGTTAGAACAAACACTTGTTAACTTAGGCATACTCTTCTTATTCGTAGTTATAGGAGGCATTATTGCAACCCGCTTTAAACAGCCCATTGGCATAGGACTATTATTAGTAGGAGCAATCATAGGCCCTTTTGCTTTGAACTTGGTTAATGATGCCAGCTTATTAACTATTATGATAGAGTTTGGAGCTATTTTGCTGATGTTTGTTTTAGGATTGGAATCTGCTGTTTTCAAGCTTACCAGAATGGGATTTAAAGTTTTATTAATGGGACTGCTTAAAATTGGCATTTCTATTTTCATAACCTACGAAGTGCTTACTTTGATAGGTGTAAGCAGCACAGTCGCTTTGCTTACAGGTGTTATTATTTCCATGTCCAGTACGGTTGTTATCATTAAAGTTTTGAAATCAAAAGGCCTCTATGATAGACAGGAACTTCCTTTGTTAATAGGCATCCTTATTGTTGAAGACGTTTTTTCAGTGGTTGTTTTGACGTTATTAACAAAAGCAAATGGCCCTAACCTGTTTGCAGGTTTGGAAAATCTGTTCATCGCCATGATTGTTGTCGGCATAGTTTATTTCCTTGTGCTGAAATTTGCAAAAGCCGTCATCGAATGGTTTGTCAAGCAGAGCGGAGAAGAGGCAACAACGTTTATAGCGCTTTTGACCTGCATAGGCTTCAGTTATTTTACCTATGCCATCGGATTATCTCCTGCTATCGGCGCATTTTTAGCAGGCACTATTGTTGCATCATTGCAAAGCTCAAAAACCTTCAAAGAATCAGTCATGCCCTATACGGATATGTTTAGTGCATTGTTTTTTGTTTCTATAGGAACCATGATTAATTTTGTCTGGGTGAAAAACAATCTTCCTTTGCTTGGAATTCTCGTCATTGTCATTTTTCTTACGAGATTCATCGGTATTGGTTTAATGGGACATTTGTTTGCAAACTTCAAGAAAGAACAGGCAATCTTTGCAAGTTTAACCATGGTGGCCATAGGAGAGTTTCCTTTATTGATGGCTCATACGCTTAACAAGCTTGGATTAGGAGTTGACTTTATTTCTCTTTCAGGCTCTCTTTTGCTCATCTCGGCAGTCATTATGTCTATCTTCATAGGTATGCATAGCCATGTCTCAACGAAAGTGTTTAGCTATCAGTTAAAAGGAGACTTGGCAAAATCAAGCAAGCTTTCTGATTATCTGAGAAGGTTTTCAGACGAGCTTGACATTGAAACAGTAAACACCAGAAAATTAAAAAGCTTGACAGGAAAATTTGGATTGCTTTTCGTTGTTTTAATCTTTGCATTGATTGGTGTACACAAGCTGTTTGTTTTGTTAGCTGCAAATCATGTTTCTCTTGGTTATTTTATTTTGATAGGTGTTGCAGCATTAGCGCTTATAGGCTATCTTGTCTATAACCTCAATAAACTGAGAAAACAAGTGCACGACACGCTGTTGCTTATCGTTTCTTCTCTTGACGGAACATCAACAAGTAAAAGAAGCCATTATGTGCTTAATACGCTTATCAGAACCATGATGCTTTTCTTTTTTGCACTTGCAAGCCCATTGGTTATTGCGATTTTCCACCTTCCAGGATGGACTAACTTTATATCGCTGGCAATTTTGGTTTTTGTTGTTTTCAAAATGATGAAAGTGATGAACTTTATCCATTCAAGCAATTTCACTAAATCATTTCCAAAATACAAGAAATTTACCGATGTAAGGCCGAAGGGAAGCTATTACGATAAACTAGAGTGATTATTTCTGATGATGTATCTTTGCGTATTTCGTGTCAATAAACGCAGAATCTGGAAAAAGTGAAGAGAGATCAGTTCTTTGCCATCCCCACCATCTTCGTACATGGTCTCTTCTGTATCCTGTCAACGGAGGAAATTCTCCTGCAAGATGAATTTTAACCGTAGATTTGGGAATAACAAGCGTATCTAAGCTGTCTTCGTCTTCAAAAATGGCAACAGGATTAGGAAAAATAGCCTTCATCATCCAATAGGGATCTCCTGGTTCATGGTCTGAGCTGAAGCGATAATGCTCTATTCCTGTCTGCAGATAGATTTTTGCAATGACAGCATCAGGAACTCCCCATAATCCAAGGGTTTTTACAGCAATATCCATCTCTTCTGAACGGTGAACAATGACTCCTCTGAACGGATTTTCAATAGGTTCTGTGTTTTCAGTGCGATTTGCAAGAACAAGGGCATCCATGCTGGTGATTCTATTCAAATACTCAATAAATGTTTGGGCAAGTTGCATGCCTGCAGAATTGTTTCTGATTTTATAAATTTATTCCCCTATAATCTTTATCAGCACTCTTTTTTTGCGCCTGCCGTCAAATTCTCCATAAAATATTGCCTCCCAAGGTCCTAAATCGAGTTTTCCTTTGGTTATGGCAATAATAACTTCTCTTCCCATGATGGTTCTTTTCAGATGGGCATCTGCGTTGGTTTCGCCTGTTGCGTGATGATGATAGTTTCCAGAAGGCGCAAGCTTTTCAAGCCAGAGAGAAAAATCCTTTAACAATCCAGATTCGTGGTCATTGATAAACACGCTGGAAGTGATGTGCATGGCATTCACAAGGCACATGCCTTCTTGGATATTGCTTTTCCTTACAGCGTCTTCAATATCAGGGGTAATATGGATAAAATCGCGCTCTTTTTCGGTATGCATCCAGAGATAGTGGGTAAAGGTTTTCATGAGAATTTAAAAAAAAAAGGCTGACCCGCAAACGGCCAGCAAAACTTGTAAGAACTTATCTTTTCTTTTTAGCTGCTTTTTTTTTCTTTGCCATTTGTTTTCACCTACTTAATTATTTATTTTATTTATGGAGATACTTATATTTAAATGTTTTGTTTTTCAGAATTTTTTTTTCAGAATTTTTTTTTTGATTTTGGTGAAATTCTTTTCTTTTTTGATTTTTTTTCTCTTTTCCGGTGTTTTTGCTTAAAGATTTTCGTTATTCTGAATTTTTATTTTTTGATGAGAATGCGGGTAATCACTCTTTCTCTCGTTATCAGCAAGAAAAACAAGAGAAAAATAAAAATTTTCTATAAAGAAAAAAAAATTACTGGTAGCTTATTCTTGAAATGTCGTGGACGTACGTCAGCATCATCTGCAGTCGCTGCATTAGTAGTTGTTGCTGCTTGAATACGGTTTCCTGATCTTCCCAGTCTTCAATTTTGTTTTTAATCATCGAACGCTTTTTGGCAATTTCAAAAGCGATGGAGCGGTCTTTCTTGTAGTAGGACTTCATCGCATTGACATAGACGTTCTCAATTTGGGTAAACAGCTCGAAGATTTTTCTCACTGCTTCTTTCTGCTTTTCTGTTTTGACATCTTCTCTGGATTTTTCAACCAATCGGGCAATGCGTTTGACTTCATCTCCTATTTTTTCAACAAGTTTGACGATGTCGTACAATTCTAACAGATAATGGGGCATCAGTTTGTTCTTTTTGATGAAATTCGTGTCATCAATGCCGTATCTGATGGTTCTTAGGGCCAAAAACGTCAATCGGTTAATGTCTCTGTCTCTTGAATTAAAGACTTCGTCAACTTTTTTCCCTTCTTCGTGCATGGTTTTGAGGTCATACATCATCGATCTGAGAATCATGTCCACTTTTCTGACGATGTTGGTGATGGAAATATTGTCCATGTCAAGAAAGTCTTTTGCGGTTATTCTCTTGCTGGTCTGTTCCATAATTTCAAGCGCAACAAGGTTGTTGATGATGTCTCTTATGCCAAGAGATTTTTCAGAAAGGTCGTCTCCCGTAATGACGATGTTGTGGTAATTGTTGATGTATGCTGCGGTGATTTCTCTTTGGATATGAAAAATGTCTTTGTTGTTGATATCAATAGTTATGCTCTTTTTCTCCTTTTTTATCTCGGTTAGCTTTGGAGTGAGCAAAATTTCCCCGTTGTTGCTCATGTCCAAATACACAGGGTCGCCTTTTTTCAGGTTATGCTGATCTATCCAGTCTTTAGGCAAAGAAATAACAAATGAGGAATTGCCGAACTTAATCATCTTTCTGTATTCCATGCGAATCACCCCTCAAAGCATATACTGAATATATGCCATATATAATATAGAGAATAACTATATATTTATAAATGTTATTACTAGTTATATAACCTATGGGGGTGGTAGCATGGAAGAACAACTGTTTGATGAGGATGTTATCGACGACCTTGACTTTTACTCTGAAGACATCATCGAGAAATTGCTTGAATACGACGAGCTTACCGGCGAAGAAGCCGCATTCATGCGTGGCTATGAAGAGGAAATATAGTCTGGTATATTTTTTCTTTTTTTAGAATATCCTATCGGGGTTTGCTAAAAAGCACTCTCTTTTGAGCTCTTCTATGATATAATAGGCCTTTTTATCCAGTATTCTGAACTTGACTTCAAGCTGCTCAAGAAAGTCTTCCATATCTTTGACGGTTTCAAAGACAGATTCAAGCATGAAGTCGTAGCCGTTGTTGATTTTATACAGGGAATTGATTCTTTCCTGTTTCAGCAGAATGCTTCTTACCTCTTCTCTGTGGTCTCTTTCCACTTTTAGTATGATAGTTGCCCTGCAGTGAAATCCAAGCGCAGGAAAGTTTACCAAGGTCGTATGCTTGGTAATGATCTGTCTCTTCTGGTAGCTTTTGAGCCTGTCGAACAGGGTAGAGATGGGGCAGTGGGTCTTTTTGCTGATGTCAGTCAAGGACTGTCGTGCATCTTCCCTCAAATGAACCAAAAGTAAGTCTTTCTTTTCCATGATATCACCGAAATGAGTTCTATCTGTAGAAAATATATAACTTTTTATTATATTATATAATAATTATAAGAAATATATAAAAAAAGTATTTTTATGTAAAAAAAACGAAATATTTAAATTATCACCTTGATTACCTGCTTTCATGAAGCGAAAGGTCATTCAGCTTGCAGGTAAGACGCACGTACTTTCCCTGCCGTATAAGTGGGTTCGAAAGTACAATATCAAGAAAGGGGAGGAGCTGGATATGCTGGAAGATGGCCAGAAAATTATCATCAGCACTTCAAGTCTGCAGCAGCTCAAAAAAAAGGATATTGATGCAAAAAAATTGAAGATTATTCTTGCGCGATTGATTGGAGCAGTATACAAAGCAGGCTTTGATGAGATAGAAGTGCGCTATGAAAATGCAGAACAGTACAGCAGCATCAAGAAATGCCTCGATAGAACATGCATAGGGATGGAAATTGTGGAGCACGGCAATAACAGAGTATTGATCAAGAATATCTCGCTTCCGCAGGCAGACCAGTTTGACAACGTTTTAAGAAGGCTTTTTCTGTCTCTTTTGGCCATGGCAGATGATGGTTTAGATGCAGCAACCAAAAAAAATGAGGATGCGTTGCAGGAATTAATACTGCGAGATGATGCTATCAACAAGTACAGCGATTTCTGCAGGAGAATTTTAAATACTAAGGGAACAGATTCAACTATGCGGGCAGCGCCTTTGTATTATATTGTTGAACAGCTTGAAAGAATTGGCGATACCTATAGGGATATTGCTTTATTGCTGCAGGAAGAGTTTGTCGTATTTTCAAAGCCAGTCAATGCATGGTATCAGTCAGTCAATACCTATCTGAGATCATTTTATCTGCTGTATTATAGCTTCGACCTTGAAAAAGTTGAACGTCTTGGGGAACAGTATCTTGCTCTAGAAAAATCGTTTGATAAAGTGCTGAAGCAGGCAACGAAAAAAGAGTCTATTTTTGTTTTTTATTTAAAAAAAATACTTGAAGATGTATGGGATATGAATGGAGCATTATTAACTGCAAAGCTCTAAGCCCTTTTCTAAAATTATATAACTATAAGCAAAATCATTAAGTAAGTTTCTTTTCTTTTATGAGCATGCATATCGCCATAGCATTTACTGCAATAGCAGATACGGTAAAATTACAGCAGGACTTTTTCAGCAAAGTGTACAATAAAAAAGTTTCTGCTTCGCACTGTTCAGGACAGCATATTGCCAAAGCAGGAATTGCATTGAAAGAATATCAGGAAATTTTAGCCATGATTTATGAGTCCAAGCTTATCTTAAAGGCAAATCTCTCTGAGCACGCAAAACAGGTGATGAACCAAATAAGCAAAACTTCTAAGGTGTTTATTGTGGGAAAAAATGCCCAGGAAGCCTTCTTTGCAAAGGAGTTTTTAAGATTGCAAGGCATTGATTTCTACCTTTTTGTGGTTGAAAGCAAGGAATTCATGAAAAAATACGACCTTGATGTTTTTTTAACAGACGAATTGCTTGAGGGAGAGCATATTTTCATTCTTGATAGGCCTTACAATAAAAACTATAGAAAACTCAACAGGGTAGCATCCTTTCAGGACTTTTTTGAAAAAATAAAAAAATTAAATTAAAAACTTTCTGTCCAAGGGAAAATAATCATCCACTTCATCAATCAGTTTGTTGCTGGTCGTTTCCTTGAAAGCCATAAGCTCTACTCTCACTCCCATGGCTTCCTGTAGGTATTTCACTAAGGGAATGAAATCCCCATCACCGCTGACTAAAACAAGAACATCCACCTTTTGCGACAGCTTAAGCGCATCCATGGCAATGCCGATATCCCAGTCGCCTTTTTTTGCTCCTCCCAAAAACACCTGCAAGTCCTTTGCCTTGACTTCATAGCCGAAACTTTGGAGGGCTTCAAAAAAATTAATCTCTTCTTTGATGTCTGCCTTGATAACATAGGCAATCGCTCTTATCAACTGTCTTTCTCCCACTGCTTTTTTCAAAACACTGCCAAAATTTACTTTTCGTTTATGAATATTTTTTGCGCTGTAATACATGTTCTGTACGTCAACTAAAACAGCAATTCTCTGATTTTTATATTTGTCCATGCGTCACCTCTTTAGGTCTCTTGTTTTGTAATTCTCAGTAGTCTCATAAACCTTTTTGAGCTTTTTCCTTTCGACGGTTGCAATTATTTTTTTCTTCACTTCTTTCTCTACATGTTCCTTGCTTACCTGCAATTCCTTTTTTTTATACAGCAGATTGCAGTGCTTGCAAAAAAAGGTGTCTTTGTCGTTTCCCTTAACATCTTGATTGCATAACGGGCATCCTTTGAGAATGGTTCTGACCATGCTTTCCTTGAAGTTTAGGGATTTATATGTTTTGTGTTGTCAATTTTTGTATACCTCTAATGCAGTAGATAGCTTTTTTCTTAAATCTGGCAAATCTTCATATTCTATGACTGTTGTCTCTGGCATTCCTTGAACCAGTTTACTAACCAGCGTTCCCTTCTCATGCAAAAGGATTCTTTTGAGGCCTAGGCAATAAGACATTCCTATTTCAATGCCCACTCCGTGGCTTGTTTCAGAGACCTCTGCAATTAAAAGATTGCATGATTTTAACTGTTTGTAATCTCTGGTGAATATCTCTTTTGGGGAACCGCCAATTTGAAAAACAAACGCATCAAGTTTGTTATCTTTTGCAATCTTTTCTATTTCTGGCAAAAGATGCAGTCTGTTCTTTGTATGGCTAATTGGACAGGTGATGTATGCTTTCATAGATGGTACTGCTTGGAAGAAGTTTATATGTTTTGTGCAAATCTTTAAAAATGAGAAAGGAATCCTGCAACCATGGCATTGGATGAAGACATTATAAAATTGCATGCTTTGGAAGAGCCTCTTGACGGCAGGTTTGATTCAGTACTCAAATGGCTAAAGAATGTAACTACACAAACCATGTCTACAGCCAGTTTTTCTCCCTATGCCTATACCACTGTTTGCACAGTTTTGGAATATTTCCTTTTTGCAAGCGATACATCTTTAGAATTTTCCTCGTATAAACGTATTGCAAGAGACCTATCTCCTTTTTTTGGAAAAATTAACTCCTTTGTAGAATTCGCACACCTGCAAGATGCTATTAAACGTACTTTTTCCTCAGAAGAAGTTTTTCCTTCTTTGATTACTCTTTTAGAAGCATACAAAGACCTGCATACTCCATTTTATGAGCAAAAAGATTATGATGAAGTTGGAAATGCGTATCAATACAGCGGAGGTTCTGTCTATGCTTTTAAGGATGGAAAAATGACCAATACTGCAAGACATGGCATGCTAACTATTACCGAAACAGACTCTGTAGCACAAACAATAACCGTTTCTGTAAATGGAAACCCTGGAACGGTTTATCTTTAAGAAGGTGATACTATGACGCTAGATGGAGATGTACAGGTATTGTCTGCTTTTCAGGCAATACAAAAACAGAAAAGCATAGAAGAAGCAATAAATTACTTTAGAGCACAAGAAACCGTCAAGTCAACGATGAATGCAGGGCATTTGCCTCCTGGAGTATACTCAACAGTCTATGATGCAGTGCAGGTCGTTCTTGCTATTGGAGACTCTATGAAACAGCCAGCAGAGTATGTTGATATTGCAAAAGTTGTCAATAAACTTTTAGGATTTGATGCGGCAAGCATTCATGAATCTTATCAGCATCCGTTTCAATCGCAAACCTTTGCTCCTTTGGTTGTTGGGTTGCTAGAGCGTTATAGAAACGTAAGTAATCATGCAACTGAAAAGTCCTTGAATACTTACACTGAACCTGCTGCAAAAAGCGATCTTTTCGGTGAGCATCCTTCAAAGAGATAACTATTCTCTTTTCTCTATTGCTTTTGCAATTCGTTCTATGGAAAGAATGTACGCAGCAGTTCTCATATCTACATGGAATTTTTTCCTGTATTCATACACTTGATGAAAGCTGGCAACCATGATTTCCTTTAATTTTGCATCAACTTCCTCTAATTTCCAATAATAGCCCTGCAAGTTCTGTACCCATTCAAAATAACTTACTGTTACACCGCCTGCGTTGCTTAAAATATCTGGTATCAAAAACACATCATTTTTGAACAAAACAGCATCTGCTTCGCTTGTTGTTGGTCCATTGGCAAGCTCAAGAATAATCTTTGCCTTTATTTTTTCAACGTTCTTCGCAGTAATTACGTTTTCCAGTGCAGCTGGAATAATGACATCAACAGGCAGCTCAAGCAATTCTTCATTGGTTATTTTCTTTGCATATCCAAAAACAGTTCCTTTTTCTTCTTTATGCTCAAAGACTTTTGGAATATCCAAGCCTTTTTCGTCATAACAGCCGCCTTTGGAATCGCTTACGGCAACAACCTTAAATCCGTCTTCAAAAAGCAATTTTGCTATGGTTGCTCCTGCATTTCCAAATCCCTGAACTGCAATCGTTGCATTCATGTCCAAGTCGACTAAATCCAACGCTTCTTTTAAAATATAATAACCGCCCTGCGCAGTTGCCTTGTCCCTTCCTAAACTTCCTCCTACTTCTAAAGGCTTTCCGGTAATGACAGCAGGGTTTCTTCCGTAAATGCTTTCATATTCATCGAGCATCCATCCCATAATTTCTGCTGTGGTATACACATCAGGAGCAGGAACATCTTTGTAAGGTCCGATACTTTCATGAATTGCCCTTATGTAGCCTCTGCTTAGCCTTTGCAGTTCGCTTTTGGAAAGCTCTTTTGGATTGACAATAATTCCTCCTTTGCCACCGCCCATGGGGATATTGACAACAGCGCATTTTAATGCCATCCATGCTGATAGCGCCTTAACTTCATCTAAATGAACAGTAGGATGATATCTAATGCCTCCTTTAAATGGTCCTCGGGCATCGTTAAACTGCACTCTATACCCTGTAAATACTTTGATGCTGCCATCGTCCATTTCAACGGGAATGTTTATTTCAATGACTTTCTTGGGTTTTTTGAGTACTTCAAGCACTTTTGCCTTTAATTTGAGCTTCTCATTTGCAATGTCCAAAGTTTTAAGATAATTATCAAATGGATTTTCCATCATATCACCTGTCTTTAGGGAAAACAGCGTTGTTTAAAAATATTTGGTAAGAACGCTCTAGGCATGCTTTGCTATGACCGTTTATTCATAAACAGCTCTATCTTTTTTCCCTTTATTTTTTCGCTTGCGTGATGTTCATGCTTTTTTAAATGCTCATTAATCAACAATGTGCTGCCTGTTTTTTCCTGAATAGCATCTTTCCATTCTTTTAAAGAAATTGCAAGCTGTTCATCAGCAATCAAAGCGACTTCAACCTTATCTTGTTTTACGAGTCCAGAATTCTTTCTTAGCTGCTGAATTCTTCTGATGATTTCCCTTGAAAAACCTTCTGCTTCCAAAGAAGAAGTTAATCTTGTTACCAAATAGATTGTGCCATCTTTAAATTCAAAGGCATCTAAATCTGCAGGGAGTTTTCGTTTAACCTCTAAATGACTTTTGTTTATTTTTATTTTTCCCAGGGTTATTTCTTCCTTGTCTGTTTTTAACGCCTGCACGATTTTAGCATCATTTTCCGTTATCAAATCGATGACGTCTGGAGTTTTTGAGCCAAAGGCAACGCCCAGCGTTTTGTAATTCGGCTTTACTTCTACATCAGTTTCCATATGCTTCATCGTTATGGTCTTAGTATTCACCTGATTCATAATAAGAGGTTTTAATGCGGAAACTGCAGCAGTAACTTCTTCACTTTTCGTATCAATAGTAACTTCCTCTACAGGCCAACGTACGCCTAATTGATTTTTCTCTCTTAAAAATAAAATATTGCTGATAATATCTTGTGCAGTGAGCATTTGTTTTTCCAACGCTGCATCAATAAAAGCATCATCTGATTCTGGCCAGCTGCATAAGTGTACAGATTCTTCGTGCAAGGCAAACGCTCTTTTCATATTCTGATAAATTTGTTCTGTAATAAATGGCGTTATAGGTGCCATGAGCTTGAGCAATGCTAACAGGGAGGTAAACGTGGTATGCAAAACCGTTTGCTTTTCCTTTTCTGTTCCATAGGCTGCTTTTTCTCTTATCAGTTGAATATAGGTTCTGCTCAGTTCCATGTAGAACTGTTCAATAAGCAGAGGAATTTCATTGAGTGCATACGCTTCAAATTTCTCACTTGCTAGTTTTATCGTGCTGTGCAATCGTGAAAGGATGTATTTTTCCTCAACATCAAGATGCACTTTTTTTATCAACACAGGATTCATGCCTACTGACTTTGCGAGCTCAATGACAAAATTCTGCAGGTTCCATAAGATCAGCAGATTTTTATGCTTTAATTGCACATCTTCAGGATTGTAGTTTAAATCAAAGCCAGGGCTTGCTGCTCCTATAGTATAATATCGCAAGGTATCTGCCCCGTATTTATCTATGACTTCATAGGGTGAAATGTAATTTCCAAGTGATTTGCTCATTTTTCTTCCTTGACTATCTTGAATAAAGCCGTGCATGTACACTGCTTTAAAGCTTGGCTTGCTGAACGCAAGCATGCTGTTGACCAGTAAAAAGTTAAACCATCCTCTTATCTGGTCTTTTCCTTCAAGAATGAAATCGGCAGGGAATAATTTTTGAAAGAGCTCTTTTTTCTGAGGATAATCTAAACAGGTCCAGGAGGTTGTTCCTGCATCTATCCAGACATCTAAAATATCAGGAACTCTTTTTTTGATTCCTCCGCAATGGCAGGGAATAGTTAATGCATCAATCCAAGGCTTATGTAAATTTTCAGGAGCGCTTCCTGTTTTTTCTTTCAGCTCTTTCAATGAGCCAATAACCGTTATGTCTTTGCAGCTGTTGCATTTCCATACAGGCACAGGTGTTCCCCAATAGCGCTGTCGTGTTATGCAGTTATCTTTTAAATTTCTCAGCCAGGATTCAAATGCGTTGAATGCGGTATGGGGAATCCATGTAATATTCCTGTTTTGTTTTATGAGCGCATCTTTCAAATCTTCTGTCTTGAAAAACCATTGGTCTGTTGTTCTGAAGACGACAGGATTTTTGCATCTCCAGCAGTGGGCGTATTCATGTTCAATTTCCGTCACGGCAAGTAATGCGCCTGTTTTTTTCAGTTCAGCAATAAATTTATGGTCGTCTTTTTTCGCAGTCCAGCCTTTGAATTTGCCCATTGATGTATCAAACGCGCCGTATTCATCTAAGGTGTTGTATGCAGGAAGCTCTTCTCTTCTGCCTATTTCAAAATCTTCTGGGCCGCATCCTGGAGCGCAATGAACTAAGCCGGAGCCTGCGGTCGTATCTACATATTCCTCGCTTAAGACAACCGTGTGCACTCGAGGGTTGATTTTTTCAATCTCCTTATAATAGGCAATTTCCTGATAGAGCGGATGAAGATATTTCATTCCCTTTAATGCAGAGCCTTTGAATTCGTCTTCAATTTCAAACTGCTTTCCCATCACTCCCTGAACAAAAGGGCCTGCCAATGCCTTTGCAAGAATCCAATATTCATTGTCTACTTTGACCTTTACATATTCTATTTCTGGATTTACCATCACTAATAAATTAAAGGGTATGGTCCAGGGAGTTGTTGTCCAGATGACAAGGTAGGTGTGGTCATTTTTGGAATTTGCATCTGAAAGCTGGAACTTCAAGAAAATAGAATTATCCTTTACGTTTATATATTCCAATTCATGCTTTGCCAATGCCGTTGCGCAGGAAGCGCACCAGTGCATGCTTTTTTTCCCCTCATATAATCTGTCCTGTTCAAATACTCTTTTTACCAGCCACCATTCTGCCTCGATAAATGAAGGGTGAATGGACATGTAGGGATTGTCAAAATCCATCCATACTCCTAATCTTTTAAAATCAGCAATCATCTGCTGCATATTGGCAATGCAAAACTGTTCGCATGCGTGCTGGAACTTTTCAATGCCGTATTTTTCTATGTCTTCTTTTCGTTCAAGCTTGAGGTGTTTTGCAACGGCGTTTTCTGTTGGCAAGCCGTGCATATCAAATCCTGCTCTATCCCAGACATCAGTGCCCTTCATTCTCTTGTATCGCATCAGGCTGTCCCGTAACGCTTTCCCCCATGCAGTTCCTAAATGCACCTTGCCGCTGGTGTAAGGAGGGCCGTCTAAATAATAGAATGCTTTTTTCCCTTTGTTCTGCTCTTTGGCTTTTTCATAGATTTCCTTGTCTTTCCAAAATTCCAAGAGCGATTCTTCTATTTCCTTAAAGCTGTACTTCATGATATGGAGTATTTAATGGCTTTTTATATAGGTTTCTATTTTTTCTCGATATTCTTCAGCAGTATTTAAACAAAACCTTTTTATAGTAGTCTTTGCCTAATAGTTTTATGAAAAAAATTTCCAGGGATACGCCGCTAAGCGAGCTGACGCTCAGGAAATATGAAAAGCCTGAAAATCTGAAAGACAGGGAATTGGTGAGAAAATTATGCTTGTCACTAGGATTGCTGCAGCCTGGAGATTCTCGAGATGTTATTGTTGATGTTTTTCATGTACTGTTGAAAAGCAAGAAATCCCTAACAAGCACTGAAGTTGAAAAGCTGGTTATTCAAAACAGAAAAAAAGCAAAGCAGCAACTGCTGGGTATAGCGCCCTCTAACATTAGACGGCAAATCTTACGGCTGAGAGATTTGTTTTTAGTTGAGAAGCTCAAAAATAGCTATAGGATAAGGGAGCAGGCAAAACTCGCTGATTTGTTTAACGATAACCTGGAAAAGTACTATCTCAACGCCATTCTTCTCAGAGTCAGGGAATACTTGAAAGAGTCTGACAGAAGGTTTGCAAAACAATAACTATATAAATTGTTTCCTGCTCAATAGATATATGAAAAGAGGTAAGGCGCAGGTTTCTTTGGAGTATTTAATTTTGCTTTCTGTTGCTCTTGCATTGATTATTGCTGCGATGACTGTTTTTTTTGTCTACAGCAAAAATTCTACTTCTTCAGTAACAAAATCGCGCATTGCGGAAATTGGAAACGAGGTTGTTTACAACGCAGAGTCTCTGTACGGCATCGGAGATGGTTCCAGAGTAATTCTGGAAACGAATTTCCCTGAGGAAATTCAGGAGGTCTACGTTCTTGATGGTGTTGAACTGGTGATGGTGATCAGGACGCCGCAGGGCATCAGCGAATCATTGTTCTTTTCCAAGGTGCAGCTTAATGGAACTTCTGCACGCCCTGCAGGAGGGCAATACATAGGAGCCATCAGCCCTGGAAAAAATTTCATAAGAATAGAATCAAAAGGTGATTATATATTGCTCAACGCAAGCTAGGCCAAACAACAACAGAGTTTGTTATGCTGGCATCGTTTATGCTTCTGACTTTTGTAGTTTTCTTTATTCTCGTGCAGCATCGCATGGGTGCCATACAGGAATCAAAAGACCAAGAAGTATTGAATCAAATAACCTCTGTGCTGAAAAAACAAATCGCCATTGCAGAGTCTGCCTCTGATGGATTCTCCCATGTGTTTACGCTTCCGCATACGGTCAACGGCGAGGACTATGCAGTTCTCTTTATGCCCAATGAAGTAACGTTCTTTTATGACGGCAAAGAAAAGCCTGTTTTTTTGGTTTCCAATGTAACCAATTATTCTTTAGGCAAAGGAGAGAATAGGATTTCAAAATTTGCTGGAGTTATAACCTTGGTGAACAGCACCGGTGTTTGTGGAAACAGCGTGATAGAAAAGCCAAACTTTCATTACCAGTTTGAAGAGTGCGAACAGGACAGTGATTGTGTTTCTAATGTTTGCGTAAGTTGTTCCTGCGTGTAACTGCCTTTTTAATTCCAAAAGTTTATATATAACCTTTGAACTGTTTTTGCTATGATTAAAAAATTCACGCGTTTTTTTCAAAACTTTTTCACGCGTTTTTTTCAAAAACGCAAAGATTTGAAATTAGGGCTCTATGGGCCTCCCAATGGCGGCAAAACAACGCTTGCAAATAGAATCTGCACTGATTGGCTGGGGCAGGAAATGGGCGCCGTGAGCAATATCGCCCATGAAACACGAGAAGTGCAGGTGAAAGAGCACGTTGAAATACAGTCAAAGGGAAAAACACTCAAATTCAATTTAGTGGACACTCCCGGCATTGCAACAAAAATAGATTATGAAGATTTTATGAAATCAGGCATGCAGGAAGACGAGGCTAAGGAAAGGGCGAAAGAGGCAACGCGGGGCGTTGTTGATTCCATCAAATGGCTTGACGACATGGACAGTGTCATTATTGTTCTTGATGCAACCAAGGATCCGTATACGCAGGTGAATATCACCATTATTGGAAATCTGGAAGCAAGAAAAATTCCTGTGCTGATTGTTGCAAATAAAATCGACTTGAAAAAATCAGATATGAAAAGACTAGAAGCAGCATTTCCACAATATAAGGTCCTTGGCATAAGCGCAAAATTTGGAAAAAACATGGACGATTTTTATGAAGAGCTGTTCAAATTGGTGAAGTAAATGCTGACGATACAGTTCATCCCCTATCAGGAACTTGCAACGCTTGATTCTGCAAAGAAAATTGCAAAACTCCTCAAAATAGTGAAGGAACAGAAAATTGTGATGTTGGAAGGAAAGCTGAAAAGCAGCGAGGAAGCCGAGTTGATAAAAAAAACAATGGAAGAGATTGATCATAAATTCATGGGCATTGAAATCAGCTCCATTGCAGCAACAGAGCAAAAAGCGTTTAAGGAAAAAATTCGTTCAATGTTGACGACGTTACTCCTTGGAAACCGCCAGGGATTTACTATTATAGGCCCTGCAAATCTCGTTAAAGAGATAAAAAGAGACCCTGATAAAATCCACCTGTTCATTCACGATGAAAAAAGCAAGAAGGGAATAAAAAAATTATAAATGTGAGAGCACCATGCCCCATCAATGCGTTCGCTGCGGAAAAGTGTATATCGACGGTTCATCTGAGATTATAGCAGGCTGTACGTGTGGTGCAAAATTATTTTTCTTTATCAAAAAAGAACACCTGCATAAGTTGCAGCAGTTAAAAAAACTTTCTGAAGAGCAGAAACATATGGTGATGCACGATGTATATGATCTTATAGGTGATGAGATTGACAGGGATGTTCCTGTTGTTCTGGACTTGGAATCCATCAATATTCCAGAGCCTGGAAAATATGAGCTTGATTTAGTCCAGCTGTTTAAAAAAAATCCCTTGATTTATAAAGTTGGAGAGGGTAAATATGTTATTGATTTAGCGGAGACGTTTAAAACACGGAAGCAATTATAAAAACACTTATAAATAAAATCCATTTTTCTTTTGCTATGCACATCGTGGATGTTCATTGTCATATTGATTTGTACGAATCTTTTGCAGAAGAGCCTTTCAATCTAGATGCATTTATCGATGAAAATAAAAAAGCAGGAGTAAAGGCAATCATCAGCAACGGCACTGCTCCAGAAAGCAACCGCAAAGTTCTGGAATTGGCAAAAAAGCATGATGTCATTAAACCAGCATTGGGATTTTATCCGACGCACGTTCTTGAATATTCAGAAGAACAGTTCGATGAAGAGCTTAAGTTTATTGCAAAGCAGGATATCATTGCCATTGGAGAAATCGGACTGGATAAGTATCATATCAAGGATAAACTGCCCGAGATGAGCATTGCTCTTGAAAAATTAATCCATCTTGCAAAAAAAATGAACAAGCCTTGCTTAATCCACAGCAGGAATGCAGAGATGGAAACTATTGATTTATTAGAAAATTTTGGCTATAAAAAAATAGTTATGCACTGCTTTTCAGGACGAAAAAATTTAATCAAAAGAATTATTGACAACGGATGGCATTTCAGCATTCCTTGCACTATTGTAAAATTAGAGCATTTTCAAAACATTGTCAAAACAGCACCTTTTGAAACCATTCTTACCGAAACAGACGGCCCTTTTTTAAGCCCATTTAAAGATTCAGTAAGAAACGAGCCGCGCTTTATTGCGGAATCCATACAGAAAATTGCAGAAATTAAACAGTTTGATCCAGAGGAAACAGCAAACATGCTTTTTATGAATTACCAGAGGCTTTTTTTATAAATATTTATAAACACTCTCCAATTTTCCTATGCCATGGGCCTGTGGTCTAGTGGCTATGACGTAACCTTCACACGGTTAAGGTCCCCAGTTCGAATAGTCTCTTGAAAATCTGGGCAGGCCCATAAAGCTTATAAATAACAAATCACTTCTGCAACCATGACCTTAGAAAGCATTGTTTCAATTACAGAGCAGAGATTAAGAACTAGACTTAAAGAGATGGCGCATCTTGCAGGAGATGAATATTTAGAAAGAGTTTCAGAAACAGGAGATGCTGAAAGCGTTATAAGACATCTTGCAGAAAGCGATAAGGCAGAGTTCATCATTACAAACTTTTTTCTTCAGCTTCCCTATGGCCCTCAAATAACAGAAACGCTTTTGAAATTCAAAGAGCATGGTGATTTGTTTTATGCAGCTTTAGATGTGGTTGCTGCACAGCTTGTTCATAATCCAGATATCCCTGCGTCGGCAAATCTTTTGGCTGCGCATAAGATAGTAACGCTTTTGGATCAGGATGCAGTTTATAAAATGATAGAGGAGTTTGATCCAACGTATCATGAAGAGGTGTATGTCGGTTTAAGCGATGTTGCTTATTATACTGAAGACGCTGGTGCTGTTGCAGCAGTTGCACAGTTCTTAGCTGAAACAAACGCTGATCCTGAAAGTGGATTTTATGGAGAAGACATCATGGAAGTCATTGCAGACAGGGCAGAAAAAACAGAAGATGCAGAAATGATTAAACAAACCGTTGAACTTGCAAAACTGTACAAAGGAGCATCCTATTTCTTTACTACATTGATGGAGCACTACACTCCAAAAGAAAAAGATGGCTCCTATAGCTATCCTGCTGTTTTTTCAAGCGATGAGTTTATAAATGCTGCAAATGCGTTTGATAATTGCTCTACAGGCCTTGTTGCAAGGGCGTTAGTGAAAATGGCAGTAGTGGATGAAGATCTTGCGAAACAAACTGCGCAGGTAGCCTTGACGTATCTTGATAAACAGGAAAGAACACTTGAAGAGGCACTTAGCATGCTGACAAAAACCAAAGATAAATTTCACGATTCGTACTTAACATCTCGCCTTGCCATTGCCCTGCAGAACGTGCATGGCCGAAATGCTGCGAGAAGGCTCTGGAATTTTGCAAAGCTGGAAAAAGATATTAGCGATGGAAATCCAACAAAGCTCTTGCACCGCGTTAACAGCTATATTGAGCATTAAATTTCATACTCCCTGCAATCTTCTTTGAGCGCTTCTGAATTTGTTCCGTTGTTGTTTAAAATAACATCAATATTGATTCTTTCACAGTATGTTCTGTCATTGGTTATTTTTGCAATTTTATACGCAACCATGTTTCTGCAGGTTCCCCTGCTGAAAATTTCTGTGTTTTCTTCAGTTACTTTTTCCTCTTTGGCTATGGCGTTGCATAGGGTTGCATCTTTTGCCTTTATTGCAGCTTCTTGATAACATTGTGCAAGTTCATAGTTGCTTTTGTTCTGCTGCTTTTCCTTAAAACAGGGATCTTTGTTTTCTTCTGCTATTTGACAGGCAGTAATAAGCGTAAGCAGAATAAAAACAATAAGTATCTTCATGATAGCTTTTACCTGTTCTCCTATAAATAGTTATTGCAAAACGCTTATAAACTGAAAAGAAATTCCTCTTTGCATGGATTTTATTGATGCTGTAAGAAGAGAGTATAGAAAATTTTGCTATGAACAGGGATGGACTAAAGAGATTTATGCAGGTCATTCTGCAGTATTTACCGTTACAGGCATTGTTGAAGACATTGTTGGTGTTGCTGATGAGCCTATTGAGGAGCGTATGCATGATGATGAACCAGCAAAACCAACGCTGAGGGCAATTATAAAAAGCCTCACCGAGAAAAAAAGAGTAAGGCTAGGGCTGCGCATTGATGGAAAGTATTATATTGCAAAGCCAAAACACGAACTGAAATTGAGTTCGATTCAATCAGGGGATTTCATTACTGTAGTGTATAAAGAGTATCATATAGCGTCTTATAACTATACGCCCACAAATTTTGATGAGAAAACCCTGCGCTCGAGAGTTATACGCAGGGAAGTTGACAAGCTTATGCATCTTTAATAAACTTTATAAACAGACTTATGCTTAAAATAGAGAGGTGGGCAATGCAGATTATTATTGATACGCAAAAGGATTCTAAAGAAGATATTGAAAAGGCTATTGCTTTTCTTAAATCCCTAACCGGTGCGCTACCTCAACCTTCCAATGAAGGATTTGTCAATATTTTTGACATGCCAAAGTCGGAATTGAAAGAACCTGAACAAAAGCAAGAGCCTGAAAAAAAGAAAAATACTGACGCTGATGAAAAACTCTTTGATGATAAGTTTGAAATCATTACGTATTAACCATGGACCTTAAACTTGAACAGGATATTAGGGATATGCATACGGACATTAAGCATATCAGAAGACATCTTGTAGAAAAAGAGCCTGATCATTTCTCAAAAAGAGACATCGTCAGTGCGTTTTTTGGCGCAATCTTTATGGGGCTTACATTTCTTTTCAAAGGCCTGCTCATTCAAGTTGGCCTCAATATACCTTGGGGAAGCATTGCCATCATTGTCACTTCCACAATCTTCATTTTGTCTACGCAAATATATTTTATTGGCTATAAGAGAGTAAGCAATAAAGAGGAAAGGCATTTCGGCCAGTTTTTGGTAAAACGGCTGTTCACTATTTATGGCATTGCTTTGATTGTTTCTTTTTATTTGCTGTATATTTTTAATTTCTTGGTGCTTGTGGGAAGCCTTGCAAATTTAGCGAAATTGACGCTTATCCTAAGCATGCCCTGTGCTATTGGCGCTGCAATAGGGGATTTGCTGAAAAAATATTAAAACATATAAATGCAGCCATTTTCTGATAATCATGCAATCAACCGATAGATACAAATTCATTGACCACACTGCTGATGCCAAGTATCAGGCGTATGGAAAAAATCTTGAAGAAGCATTTGTCAATGCAGCCATGGCCATGAACGCCATCATTATTGATGAAGAAAAAGTAAAATCCAAGATCTTTAAAACTATTCATGTTACAGGAAAGGATTTGAAAAACCTTTTGTATAATTTTTTAGAGGATATTCTAGTTATTTTGGATGCAGAGATGTTTTTGCTTGCGAAGATAAAGAATCTTAAAATAGAGCATATTGACAAAATGTACATGCTTACTGCTTTGTTAGAGGGAGATGTTGCAACAGAGGATTATCAAACAAATGAGCATGTCAAAGCAGTAACGTATAATGACATGGAAATAAAAGAGGATAAAAAAGGCGTTTCTATAACTGTTGTGGTTGATTTATAAATTGAGAGGTGAACCTATGAAGAAAAAAATAAAGAACATCTGCGGCGGAGGAAGTGCAGTCTATGGCCTGGGTTTTGTTGGCGCGGCAATCTATTACATTTCAACTGCGACAGGATTCTGGATGGGTGTTCTGGGAGTTTTAAAAGCCGCTGTTTGGCCTGTTTTTGTCGTGTATGGTTTGCTTGGATTTTTAGGAATGTGATTTTGCAAACCTTTATAAAAACACCGAAGTTCTTTTGACTATGGAATTAAAAAAGATAAGCAGCTATGTTTGGGAAATACCAAAATCGGGAAATATGCTCGTTCCTGGTAAAGTATTTACTTCAGAAAAGCTTTTGGAAAACTTGAAAGGAGATAAAACCTTAGAGCAAGTAAGAAACGTTGCTTGTTTAAAGGGCATTATTCAAAATTCTATTGTCATGCCAGATGGCCATCAGGGTTACGGTTTTCCTATAGGCGGTGTTGCAGCTTTTGATTTAAACGATGGCATAGTTTCTCCAGGAGGCGTTGGTTATGATATTAATTGCGGTGTCAGAGTCATTACCAGTCCTTTTACAGAAAAGCAGATTGACAGCAAAAAGAAAGAACTGCTCAATGAGCTGTTTAGACAGGTTCCTGCAGGCGTTGGAAAAGCAAGCGTAACAAAACTGAGCAAAGACGTATTACTGGAAATTTTGCAGAAAGGAGCTGCGTGGGCTGTCAAAGAAGGCTATGGAACTAAAGCTGATTTGCAGAGAATGGAAGAGTATGGCAGTGTTTCAAAGGCAGATCCTCATGCAGTAAGCCAGAAAGCAATATCCAGAGGGCAACCGCAGGTAGGCACGTTAGGCAGTGGCAATCATTTTTTGGAAATACAAAAAGTGGATAAAATTTATGATGAAAACATTGCAAAGTTATTTGGTTTTCATAATGAAGGCCAAATTGCAGTCATGATTCATTCAGGAAGCAGAGGATTAGGCCATCAGGTAGCAAGCGATTTTATTAAATCTATGGACGATAAATATGGTCATGAGCATTTGCCTGACAGAGAATTAATTTCAGCGCCTATGCAATCAGAACTCTCTCAGGAATATTTTAAGGCAATGTGGTCTGCAATGAACTTTGCATTTACCAATAGGCAGATGATGACCCACTGGACGAGAGAGTCTTTTAAAAAAATTCTTGGAAGCAATGATGATATGAATATCGTCTATGATGTCTGCCATAACATTGCAAAAATAGAAGAGCATGTTATTGATGGAGAAAAAAGAAAAGTTTGCGTCCATAGAAAAGGAGCAACAAGAAGTTTTGGTCCAGGCAGGGAGGAAATTCCTGAAGTGTACAGAAACATAGGGCAGCCTGTTATTATTCCAGGAAGCATGGGAACAGCAAGCTATGTTTTACTGGGCACTAAAAAAGCAGAAGAGATTTCCTTTGGAAGCACTGCGCACGGAGCAGGAAGAGTCATGTCACGTTCAAGAGCCTTGCAGACATTTAGAGGGGAATCTGTTGTTAAGGATTTGGAAAGCAAAAACATTCTGGTTAAAGGAACTTCCTGGAAGGGCATAGCAGAAGAAACCTATCAGGTATACAAGGATGTTGATGAAGTCATTAATGTATCGCATAATGCAGGTATAGGCAAAATGATTGTTCGATTAGTTCCTATTGCAGTCATGAAAGGTTAATTTTAGCAAACTTTAAGAAGTGTCGCTTCTTTTTATTGATGATGAGAAAGCCTTTTGTTGTTACCTTTGTTATCCTGTTTCTTTTTTCCCTTTTGGCTATTCCTTTCATCCATGCCTATGAAATAGACTCTTTTGTCAATGACTATGCAGATGTTTTGACAGATGAAGATGAATATGAGCTTACATCCATTTTAATCAGCATATTTGATTCAGGCGCTGCAGAATATGCCGTTGTTACGGTTCCCAGTTTAGGAGGGCAGGATATTGAATCGTACTCGTTTAATCTTGCCAATGGCGTTTTAGGAGATCCTGAGAAAAACAATGGATTGCTGTTGTTGGTTGCCATTGAAGACCGTGAATACAGATTTGAAGTGGGCAGAGGCTTAGAGCCAACATTAAATGATGCTTTGGTAGGAAGAATAGGAAGATATTATTTAGTTCCTTATTTCAAAGAAGGCAACTATGGACAGGGCATGATTGAAGCAAGTTTAGCTCTGGAAAGAATGTTGATCAATGGAGAATCACTTCCCGAAGAGAAATCAGAAATAGACTGGTTTGTATGGACGATGATTATTTTTGCTCTTGTTTTTATGATATTCCCTTTTGTTCTGGCGCTCTTCCGATGGAAAAGAACAAAAGAGTATTTTACTGCAGCCGCAGGAGCAGCAAGCATGTGGAACAGCTATCGCAGTTCAGGAGGATTTTCAGGCAGTCGTTCAGGTGGACGCTCAGGCAGGAGCTTTGGAGGGGGAAGTTTTGGAGGAGGAGGAAGTTCAGGAAGGTGGTAACATGGAAAAAACTATTGATTGTCCAAAGTGCAAAACAAAAATGAAAAAGTTAAAAAAGAATGGCGTTGTTCTTGATATATGCTCAAAGTGCAGGGGCATGTGGGTAGATGCCCATGAAATACAAAAATTGCTGAAGGTGGAGAAATGAAAAAAACAGGAATGATTCTTATCGTGGCCGCATTGCTTTTATTGATTATAGTCATTTGGGGAATTTCAGCGTACAATGGTTTGGTAAGAAGCGATGAAACCGTGAA
Organism: Candidatus Woesearchaeota archaeon; assembly: GCA_003599145.1. Taxonomy (GTDB): domain Archaea; phylum Nanobdellota; class Nanobdellia; order Woesearchaeales; family UBA9642; genus SURF-58. Next base: position 136,469 of record QZIT01000006.1, read on the forward strand.
GGAAAAATGGGCTAACGTCCAGTCTGCCTATCAAAGAAGAGCTGATTTGATTCCTAATTTGGTTGCAACGGTAAAGCAGTATTCTGATTATGAAGGAGATGTTTTAACAGAGATAACCAATGCAAGAGCTTCTTTATTAAATGCACAGACGCCTGCAGAACTGCAGTCTGCTGATGCGCAAATGAATGCTGCGCTTGCAAGATTGTTGGTGGTTGTGGAAAATTATCCTGACTTAAAGGCCAATGAAAATTACCTGTCATTGCAGGATGAATTGGCAGGAACTGAAAATAGAATTAAAGTAGAACGGGATATCTATAACAATGCAGTGAAAAATTACAACATCAAAACAAGAGTGTTTCCATCGAGCATGATTGCAGGCATGTATGTGTTTGAAAGTTATGATTCCTTTATTGCAGATGAAAATGCAGAAAACGCTCCTGATGTTGGAAGCTTATTTGAATGAAGAAACAATCTGCTTGAATAACAAAGAATCTTCTGCTGAAGGGGTTCCGCAGTCATTGCAGCCGAGATGGAATGCTCCTGTTTTTAGTTCTCTCGTTGCATCGACGGAAACGCCGTTTACCCATGGATGTTCACCGCCAAGCTCGTAAAAAAGGCTGTGTAATTCTCCAATTTCAAGACTTGCTGTATCTCCGAAAAATTCCCTTTCTCTTACCATAAAATAGTTTCCGGGATTTCTGTCATCAAGATAGTGCCTGCCATCTCCTCCAAAATTTCCTTTTGTGTACGGCTTATCTTTTGTTATTTTTCCTTTTTCAAATTTAAAAACTGGCTTTTCTGTTCCAAACGCTCTTGTCCACGAGCCGTCTGAAGTAAACCGGTCAAATGTTGTGGTGTAATGTCCCCATGAGTTTCTTTCATACGTATCTCTTGTTTCCAATGAGCCATCAAGGTCATACGTTTCTGCAATATACATGCCTTTTCCCAATGGCTTTGTTTGTCCAACATAGAATAAAGGGTAATCTTCTTCTTTTTGAGCCAAGGATATGCCTGTTGAAACAAAATGCCCTGTTTTTGTTGTTGTATCTTGTAAAACGTGATAGGTTCTCATGCCTCTTTCTGGAAAAGGGTCAAATTGTTGTGGAAAAAATTGATCGTAAAGAATCGCATACTTACTAACGTCATCATAATCTATTTTTTGCCTTTGGCTTACTGCGGTCCTTAATTTTTGTTCTAAAGGAATAACTTGTTTAACTGCTTGCACTACAGGTGCTTTCTGTACAGGCTGTTCATCTTTTGAGCAGGTTCCAGCAAAAAAGGACAGTCCAATAATTGCTGCCAAGCTTCCTATGACTTTTCCTCTGGCTACCATAGTCTAAGGAGACGAATGCGGGTTTATAAATCTTTCTATTTTTACTACTCTATATTGGTAACAATATGCATATTTTTAAATGTTGCATGCTTTCTGCGTTTATGCCTGATTTAGAAACGAGCATAAAAGAATATGAAAAAGCTGTCAATGTCAAAGCATGGCTGGTTGATACTTCTGCAAGAATACTTTTTTATGTGCCTATTATGGGTGTTTGGGAAAAATACGTTGCAGGCCTTGAGAATCCAGAACTTCTTAAGTCAAGGGCATCAGCGGTAGCCATTAATCTTATTTTTGGCAGAATGCATGGAAAAGTAAGAGAATATGTTTCAAAGGTAACTCGTACTGATGAAACTAGCTCAAAAAAAAGAAAATTTTTAGCTGATTCTCTTTCAGGATTTATTATAGGAATAACTTCTTATGCTCCTGTCTTGCTTGTTGCGAATGTTTCTCTTGAAGAAGCAGTAGTTGCAATGCCTTTCGCAATTGCTTTAGGAGCATTTTCAGGAAGGCCTTATGGAGCCTATCACGATTGGTATAGACACCTATGGAAGATGACTCCTGTATATAAATCTACAGACCAAAGCTCTCAGTGAACTCAACCAATCGATTATACTCCTGTAGAAACATGCTTCCTTTGTCTGTTAAGAAATAGAATTTTTTTCCTTTCTCCTCTTTTTCCATGACAAATTCCTTTTCCATTAAATCTTTTAAATATTCGTTCATCCTCTGATAGGAAAGGTTGCTTTTATACAGCAGGTGAGTCGGCTTTATTTTTCCACCTTTGTCCTGCATGGACTTAAGGATGTCATGGATAATTTTGATTTTATTTCTTTTTTCAGTCATAGGATCACTTGCGGAATAATCGGATGAAGTGGATGAGCAACGTAATGAAGGAAATCAATTGAACAATTTCTGCAGCGACATAGAACGTGTTCCAAACGCTGCTTAATGCAAAGAGCAATTGTGCTCCTGTCAATATGGCAAACGCCAGCAACACGTTTCGTGATTGCGCTGTTTTTTTCTCAGCATAGTTTTGGTAAAAATAGTGCGTGATGTACAGCAGCAAAATGAATGACACGATAAAAAACAGCGCATAGGCAACGTAGATGCCTAAAAAGGATGATGTGAACGCGAGTATAAACAACAAGGAAATAAGTTTTTTGTCCTTGACTTTCATATTAAGGGCGATCAGCGTCATGAACGCAGCAAGCATTAAAATGATATGTGCGGAAAAGCCAAGGAAATTCAATGTTGAAGACTGAATGATGTTTTTTGCAATAGGACTTCCTATAGTCCTAATATGCCCCCAGCTGAAATACATAAGTAGATAGCTTCCTGCTCTCGCTGCCAAGGCTGCTCCTATAAAAAAGAACGACAGGGAAAGGTAGAGATATTTTTTTTCCTTGACCATCCTGAATAATCTGTAGCTGTAAAAGCAAATCAGCAATGCGGTAAACATGCCAAAAAGCTCTATTAAAGAATCATATCCCAGAAACCAGGAAGGGCTCAGGGCAATATTTACATTTATCATTTACTAATGACAGCAATCTTTTCTTTATAAAGTTTGCGTATTTAGAATCTTAATCGCTCTTTAACAAACCATTTATAAACAGTTGCCTAGAGTATAGTAGAACAAAACGAGGTGATAGCATGAAGGAAACTATAAGGAAAATTCACATGACAAAAAATCCAAGACTTGCCGCCTTGCTTGACAATGATAACTGGAAAGATGATCTTCTCTATGGAGGAGAAATCTACAGTGAAGCAGCTCACGCTCTGACCCATCTCCGTGTATAGTAACCACCTTTTCCGGGCTATAGCTTCATGCTATAGCCTAGAACCTTTATGATGTGCTTTTCAACCCTCTCGGCTGACGACCCCTATCGTCAGCATTTTTTCACCCCTTACCAAAAAGTTTATTAACTTGTTCTAGAATAAAACAGTACGTGTTACTGCAAGCGATAGAAACTGCGAGAATAACGCTTGATGACGTTTCTTTAGATACTCTTGTCGTTGATAACCCTCACGATTATAGGCATGTTGAAGGAGCTATAGCGCAAAGAATGGTTGAGCAATGGCTTTCGGAAATTCCTGGCATGACGTTTGACCTGGATTTTCCTCGCAGTGTAGATAGGTATACCATAAGAAGGTCGCATATGGATATTGTTGTGCAGGAAGGCAAGAATTCTGTGCATTCTTATGATGCACTTGCTTTTTATGAAGGAAAGCCGGTTGTTGTTGAAGTAAAGTCGCTAAAATGCGGGCATGTTCCTGTTCCAAGAGCTTTGAAGTGTGCAAGAAGGATTTATCATCAGGATGCAGTAATGCTGATATTTTTTCCGTTCGGATTCAAAGAATTTAGGCACGTTGACCGTCGAATAAAACGGTGGGAACACAATCCTCAGGTGCATTGTGTTGATGTAGGGTATACGGTTGATCAATTGCATCAAAAAGTTGAAGAGTATTATCGCGTAAGCGGATTTGAGTATACAGCAAAAAATATGCCTGTTCTTAAAATCCCTTCTTTGAGACTTCCTGCTTTCACGCTTAGTCCTGCTTAATCATTCACTTCTATCAGCGTTCCTTTTCGTGCAACATTAATCACTTTTGTTTTTCCTATTCTTTCCTCTAGTCCAGAAGCTTCCTCGACATGGCTGCAGATTAAAATATCTGGCTTAAACGTATCGATTGCTTTTCTCACGCCTTTGCTTCCGGGAACAAAGTGAGAGAACTTTTCCATAATCGTTCCAGAGGGATGCACATGCGTAACCATGATTTTAACTTTTGCATCTTTGATATACTTGTATCCTTGCTTGAGCAAATCAAAAATTTCAGTTTCTGTTATTTGATGTATGCCTATATTGACTCCGGAACATCCAAAAAACCCAATGTTCTTATGCTTGATGCTGTAGCCGTGAATATTTTTCTGTCCATATAATTCAGCGAGGAATTCTGCTGTCGCAATGCTTTCGTGATTGCCCGGCACAAAAATAACTTTCTGGTTTTTTTTGACAAACGGCCCTAAGATGCCTTCTGTTGATTTTTCTGCGTCAGTCAAATCTCCGCATAAAATAACTAAATCTGCTTTTTCTTTCTGTGCCTGCTCTGCCAGCTTTTCTGCCAATCGTTTATCTCCGTGAATATCCCCTACTGAAAAGATTCTCATTTTCTCTCCTTGATTTTTACTTCGCCTTCTTCAATATGAACCAATGTCGAGGGGTTTCCTGCTTTTTTTCCCTCATAAATCGCAAACTGCACGCCTTTTTCCATCCTTTTGTCTAAATTTTCCAAATCAGTCATAAACATTTCTCCAGTAACATTTGCAGAGGTGGTTACAATAGGCGTATCTATCATGGCAACAACTTTGCTGAACCAGTGCTTTGGTATTCTTATGCCGATAGTTTTGCCGTCGCTGATATTGCCTGCAAGCTCTTTGTGATTTTTTAACGGTAAGATGATAGTATACGGTCCTGGCAATTTTTTTAGCCATTCCTTTGCCTGTTCATTTAGTATGCAATGCTCATAAATCCATTCCATTGATGGAGCAATAATAGAGAATGGTTTTTCAGTTTGTTTTATTTTTCTTATTTTTTTTACTAAGTCTTCATTGGTTGCATCGCAGCCAATGCCGTAGATGGTGTCTGTAGGGTAAATGAAAATGTCGCTCTTCAGGGTTTTTACATACTTTCGGACATTTAAAATGAATTCTTCCTTGGTGATGATTCTCATAATTACACAGAAAGAGAGGGTATTTAAATATATTTTGAATTCCCTTTAAGCTGAAAAATCTAAAAAAGAAGAAAATTCAAGAATAAGAAAATGCTTCAGCTCCTGTATACTGTTGAACATAGGAATGTATTTTTTCCTTTTTGGCTATTTCTTCATCGTCATACTTGCTGATTAACGAGAGTATCCGTTCTTTCTGGTTCATGCTCTCACCTTCTGGCTTTTTATCTGCTCAAAGAAGAGCTGTTCGATGTATTTCATGTTTTCATGTGGTTTCATTTTGGTGCCCCCAACATCCTCCTGAAAGGGGAACAGGAGGTGTTTAATTATTCTGAGAAATCTGCGTTTATATACCCTGTGCCAACATGTCCAGTGCCAATAGAACCATGCTAAGAACGGCTTAAACCTTATTTCCTTTCATTAGCAGGCTGTCCAGTAGGTGGAAAGTGAGGTTCAGGAGACCTGTTGTATGTTGCAAGCAATGCATCTAAGGTGTCTGGAATTGCAATGCTTAGTTCTGCATTAGCTTGTCTTAATTCTTGCAAGCTCAACTGCCCATGGGGAATGTATTTTCCTTTAAGGGTTAATGCCAATAAGCTATCTGTGTCCTGTATCAATATAACTCTGCTTCCAGGATTCTTTTCTCCTGCATAGATGGCCCAAGATGCTGTTTTTGGGGTTCCGTCAATAGTTCTTACTTGAATCATGTAGTTTAATGTGTCTTTGCCGACATCCCACCCCGCTTTATATAAGATAGATCCTTCATCGTTATGCGTTCTTACCCACAACGGCTGTTTTTGATAAACTCTGAACAACTGGGGACCGTTCATCTTTAACAGTGCATTTCTTGTTTGTTCTGCATCCATGTCATCACCCAATGTTGAGATTATTTTTTCTTTTATAAACTTTTTTAAAAATCCAAAAAATAGATAAATACGATACTCTTTGCATAATTATGGTGAACATTATTACAACAAAAAGCTTCAAGCTTGCAGTTTATATGCAAGGAAATCAAAAAGCAAAAAAACTTGCCTTAGTCTTGCCTGGAAGACTTGATACAAAGGATTATCATCATATGAAAAGCCATGTTGATTATTTAGCAAGCAAGGGGTTTTTGGCAGTTTCTTTTGATCCTCCAGGAACATGGGAAAGCCCTGGTGACATTGCTTTGTACACGATGACGAATTATCTTAAAGCAATTAACGAATTGATTGCTTATTTTGGCAATAAGCCGACAGTTCTTATTGGACATAGCAGGGGAGGAACTATGGCTATGCTGGCAGGCACGAGAAATAAACACGTAACGCACATTATAGCAATAATGTCAAGTCCTGTAGCAAGTACCATAATAGAAGCATACACTTCTTATAGAGATACTCCTTCAGGAGGCAAAAAAGAGTTTCATCTGCCAGCAAGCTATTATAAAGACGCTGCACAATATGACCTGCGCGATGCACTTGCAAAGTGCACTAAGCCAAAACTTTTCTTTTTAGGAAAAAAAGACACTATGGTTACACCTGAATCAGTCAGAGAAGCTTTTGCAAAATCTGCCAAACCAAAACAGCTGTATGAACTTGATTGCAGTCATGATTATCGCCGCTATCCAGAAAAAATTGAAGAAGTGAATAAAGAGATAGGAAAATTTTTAGATAAAACATGAAATATTGCATACAAAAGCATCAGGCAAGCCATTTGCATTATGATTTTCGTTTGGAATTAGACGGTGTTGCAAAATCTTGGGCAATTCCTAAAGAACCGTCAATAAAAGAAGGAGAAAAAAGATTAGCTGTGCAGGTTGAAGACCATGAAATTTCCTATATGGATTTTGAAGGAATTATTGAAGAGGGCTATGGCAAAGGAATTGTCGAACTCTGGGACGCTGGCTCATGGAAACCTGAAAGCATAAAGGAAAATAAAATAGTCTTTTTTCTCGACGGAAAAAAATTAAAAGGAAGATTTACGCTTTTGAAATTTAAAGATAAAAACTGGCTATTGTTCAAGGCAAAAGAAAAAGATCAATAATCCGTCAGCTTCTTGTTCACAATAGTCGTATTCCCGCCTTTGTGCGTTCTTTCTAAATTAATATAATTTCCCTCGTCGAGTTTTGCGATTTTTCTCTGAAATGTTTTGTAGCTTAATTTTCCGTTTTGCTTGGTATATTCCCTGAATAAATCGCCAATTTTCTGTCCAGAGTTCTCTTTCACTATTTTAAAAATAAATCGTTCTTCATCGTCTAAATCAGCAGAGCTTTTGATGGTGAATTCTTCTAATTTTGCAATGGCTTTTTTGACGTGTTCGAGACTGACTTTCTTGCTTGCCCTTTCTTCTGCAAATAATGCAGATTCCTTCAATAAAAATAATCCTGAACGGATGTCTTTCATTTCAGAAGCAGTTTTGCAAATGACTTGCAGGGCTTCTTCTTCAAAAACATCGTCATAAAAAGCATAATTTGCTCGTTCTTTCAAAATGCCTTCTGTTTCCTTGAGATTGTACTGTTTAAATTCCAATAATTCAGGAACCAATCTGCTTTTGATTCGTTCATCTATTTCCAGCAATAAACTTTTGTAGTTGGTGATTAAAATGATGCTCTTCTTGAAAATTTCCTCGAGCAATAAATATAAAAAATCAAATTCTTCTGCCTTGTCAATTTCATCAAAAACAAATACTGCCTTTTTTTTATTGATGATGTTTGCAGCTATTTTAAATAAATCGTCTGTTTTTTTGTTTTGCGTAAACGCATAGCCAACAGCGTCGCACATTTCCAAAATTACTTTGTACGTAGTATTTTTCTGCCAGCAGTTGATGTAGAACAAATGAACTTCTTCAGAAAACTCATCATTTTCCTCCAGCTCTCTCAATAAATGCTTGCACGCAGCAGTTTTTCCTATTCCAGGAGGACCATGAATCAATAAATTTCTGCCGTTTCTTCCTGCTAGAATAGGTTTGATGCAGTTTGCAATGTGTTGCTGCTCTTTTTCCCTGTATGGAATTAATTTAGGAACAAACGCATAGTCTAATGCAGCCTCATTTTTAAAAAGAGTTTCATCACCTTTTAAAACAGTATCAAACACGCCCATAAAAAAAACAGAAAGATGTTTTGTTTATATAGTTTATGGCAAAAAAGGACGTAATCTTTCTCATACTTCCTGTACTATTTACGAAAAAAATATGCTCACTCTTTTTAAGCGGATTTTCTCTCCTTCAGTATGTTTTCAGTCCTTATGGATAAAAAAGTCATTAAGTGCTTGGAGCAATATCCGCTTTCCATTAAAAACAGAATTTTAGATAAGATGAATGATGTTTTGGAAAATCCTTTCCGTCACTTTAAAAAGCTTAAGCAAAGGTCTGAATACTCAATGCATGTTGGCGTCTATAGAGTTATTGCAGATATTGATACATCATCACGAAAAATTATTGTAACAAAAGTAGGCCGCCGCAAACATGTTTACGATTAACGTTTCTTATATCCTAAAATCTTCTCAGCTTCTGTAAGGGTGTAATATTCTCCATTGCTGATTCTTTTTCGTGCGGCTTCAATGTCCTTTATGGTTTTCTGGCTTAGCTTTGGCTGCTTCTTGACACTTTTAACTATGAAAAGAATTTTTCTTAAAATGTCGTCGTAGCTTTCATTACGGTATTCCCTGAAAATGTCCAATTGCTCTTTTGTTTGTTCTTGAAGCTTGATGGTTGTGGTCATAGTATACTTAGGTATACGTAGGTATATTTAAAGGTTTCGGTTATTAATTCCCCCATGTTCTGAGATAGTTATCATGGTCGTCTATTCTTAACACTTCAACAGCATTGTCTTTTCTTACATAAGCAACCCTCCAGTCGTGATGGCGCAATTTGAAATAACAGGCATGGCCTGGAAATTGCCTGCTGAGTGTACTCCATCCTGTAATGGATGATTTTTTAATGACCTCTGGCTTTTCTGTTGGCTGCACTATTTTTTGCTGATTTATAAAGATTGTTCACTTTATTCTACTTTCAACGATGTTTGCAGCCAGGCCAACAACATGGTCTTCGTTTTCCTTTAAGAAGTTCCTTGCACGTTCGTTCAACATGATTTTTTCTTGTTTCTGGTTTCTTGACAGACGTAATCCAGCAAATCCATTCATTTCGTGCAAGCGGTGTTAAGCTATTCCAGGTATTTGTAGTTGCTGAAGATGAAAGCAGAGCTTTTCGTAAATCAGCTGGAACTTGATGCACTACTCCTGTAGCAATTTCTTTGGTCATGTTAGCCATCCGGAATCTTTGGCTCAACTAATTTTGCTAACTTTTCCAACGACTCCTGCCATCCTAGATAGCACATTTCCGTTGGTATAGCAATAGGTATGCCTTCCTGGACAATTTTAATATCCGTGCCGCATGAAACTTTTTTAAGCCAAACTGACGTTATCATTTCTCCTGGAAGATTAGGGTTGTCAAATTTGTCTGTATATTTTAAAAACTCATCTTGCTTAAGTTCAAGATACTTGCCTCCAAAAGAATGCCCATTGCCTGTAGAAAAATTGATGAATGACATCTTAAAATTTCCATTGACTTTTACGTCCATATGCTGAACAGTGCATATGAATCCATAGGGAGGAATCCAAGATGCAAGTGCATTGGCCTGTGTAAATGCGCGATAAACTTTTTCTGGCGGTGCCTTAAGCACCCTGTGCAATGTTACGCTGTTTGTCATTTTTAACCTCCTAAATTAATAATGGTAAGCTCTTCAGACGCCATGCGATTCATGGCAAATGCGTTCAGGCACTCCTCTTTATATATTTTCTGAAGCTCTCTTCGCTCATTTCTTCCCTCACCCATACCTTTTTAAATAAAATCAGCATACTGCAACCATGGACTATCTTGAGCTGACGGACTATTATCAAAAGCTTGAAAATACCGCTAAACGACTAGAAAAAACCTATCTGGTAAGCGAATTATTAAAAAAAACCCCTGAAAAAGACCTCACTGTTATTATGCATTTGTTGCGGGGAAGTGTTTTTCCAGACTGGGATGAACGAAAAACAGGTATTGCAGAACGGCTTATTATTAAGGCAATCAATGTTGCAACAGGCATTTCAGCAGATAACATAGAGCAGGAATGGAAAAAAAAAGGGGATCTGGGAAATGTTGCTGAAAAGCTTGCAGGAAAAAAATCTCAAGCTACGTTATTTCAAAAAACCTTAACTGTGCAGAAAGTGTTTGACAATATAAGAAAATTGGCTGAAATGGAAGGGCAGGGAACTGTTGACAGAAAAATGCAGTTATTGGCAGAGCTGCTTTCCCAGTCAACCACTTTGGAAGCAAGATATATTGTAAGAACTGCTTTGGGGGATTTAAGAATTGGTTTGGGAGATGGCTCTTTAAGAGATGCTATCGCTTGGGCATATTTGATTGATCCTCATTATGATTCTGGTTCAATCACTCCAGATAACCGAGAAGCATACAATAAAGTGATAGAATCAGTACAAACAGCATATAATAACTGCAATGATTTTGCCACAGTTGCAATAGCAGCAAAAAAGAATACTCTGGAAAAAGTTTCCCTGATATTAGGACAGCCTGTCAAGGTAATGCTTGCGCCAAAGGCAAAAAACATTGCTGATGGCTTTGAAAGAGTGGGAAAGCCTGCACAAATTGAATACAAATATGATGGTTTCAGGGTAGTTATCCATAAAGCAGAGCGCATTTCTATTTTTACCAGAAGGCTTGAGAACGTAACAAAACAGTTTCCTGAAGTTGTTGAGGCATTAAAAAATGTCAAGGGAGACAATTATATTATTGACTGCGAAGCAGTTGGCTTTGACAAAAAAACAGGAAAGTATTTGCCCTTTCAGCATATTTCCCAAAGAATAAGGAGAAAGTATGGCATTGACGAGCTCTCAAAAACAATGCCTGTTGAATTAAATGTGTTTGATGTGCTCTATTATAATGGCAAAAGCTATCTGAACGAGCCTTTTGAAAAAAGAAGGGTGTTATTGGAAAAAATAATAAAGTCAGAGCAAAAAAAAATTGTTCTTGCTGCGCATATAGTTACTGATGATGAAAAAAAGGCAGATGCTTTTTACAAGCAATCCTTAAAAGCAGGCAATGAAGGCATCATGATGAAAAATCTTCAGGGCATCTATAAGCCTGGTTCAAGAGTTGGATTTATGGTTAAAGTGAAGCCTGTTATGGAAACACTGGATTTGGTAATAACCGGAGCAGAGTGGGGAGAAGGCAAACGAAGCGGATGGCTAACGAGCTTTACTTTATCTTGCATGGGTGAAGATGGCTATTTAGATATTGGAAAAGTTGGCACAGGAATTAAAGAGCTTGAAAGTGAAGAAGGCGTTACGTTTGAAGAACTTACCAATTTATTAAAGCCTTTGATTAAAGAAGAAAAAGGAAAAACAGTCAAAGTGAAGCCTAAAATTGTTGTTTCTATTAATTATGAAGAGATTCAGAAAAGCCCTACATATGGCTCTGGTTATGCCTTAAGATTCCCGAGAGTTGTTGCCATAAGGCCTGATTTAAACCCAGAAGAAGTTGCTTCTGTGCAGGAAATTGACGAATTCTATACTGGGCAGAAGAAGTAATTACTGATAAGGAGTAAATAGAAATATTTAAATAGGGTTTGTTGTTCTTTTGTGGTATGACAAGAGATCAAGAGTTCTTAAAGCATTGGAGTGCAAAACTTTCACGCACAGCTTCCGCATATTTTAAATGCGCAGAGAAAGATAGAGTAAGAGCAATGCTTAGGGATATTATTAGCTTAGAGACGAGAGTAGTTGGAAGAAGAATAAGGTCCTGGAAAAATGGCCATGCTATATGGCCGTATACAAAGGAAGAATACTATCCTTCTAATTTAAACATGCTGTCTTTATTCTTATATGCAATAAAAGTCCCTGAAACTGATCCTGCAATAGCAGAACTAAAGAGCAAATACTCATTTTCCTATCCTCCTGATGAAGAAACCAGAGCAATTATTGATGGCTATAAAATTAAACCTAAAGAGAAACCTGTTCTTTTGCTCAAAAGCGAAACTCTGAAGCAAACAGTAGCTGCTTATTTGTCAACTATGCGTGATGTTCAGCAATTTTATAGTAGGTTAGCAGATGTTTTTGGAATAAAAATTCCTGCTGTTTATACGCAAGTCCATAATTGGAGAAATGGGCGTACTTTTGGAGTTAGCTCAGCAAACCCTCAAATTCCGGAGATACAATTAGACAGAACATCCTTGTTTCTCTACGGCTTAAAGGTTCCTGAAACTCATCCTGTTATTGCAGAGCTAAGACAAATGCCTATGTTTATTTATCCTCCTCCACATGCATCTGACAGAGAAAAGCTAGACAAGCCATACACTCCAACAGACCCAAGAGCTGCTTTGATTGAAAGAATAAAGCTTGTTCCTGATGAAACAGTTGCCACATTGACTGATTCTTTGGATAGCCTTGTTGCTAAGAATATATAAATAACCTGTAGTTTCTAAAACCATGAAACCATTCAAAAGCAGTTTGCTGGAAAGGACCGTTAACCAGTATTTAGCTACAGTTCCTGATCCAAATCATTTTTTTGAAATTCTTGCAGAACTGTTTGGAATACAACCGAATAGTCTAAAGTCAAACACAGTGTATTATTGGAAAGCAGGTTATGTTTTTGGGACAGCAGCTGAAAAAACCCACAGTCAGCAAAGAGGTTTAGATAGATTGTCTTTATTCCTTTACGGTTTAAGGGTTCCAGAAGACCATAAGGTTATCGCAGAATTAAGGGAAATTCCAACCTTTATTTACCCTCCTGCTGATGAAGAAGCTTCTAAGAAAGTGCGTCAAACCTATGAAAGAGAGCCTACAAAAGATGCTTTAATCAACAGGATTTATTCGTTGGAAGAAAAGCATGCTCCTGCTGTCCATACGTTTCTTGATGATTTGCTTTCACAGCATAATCAAGCTTCCTGAACTGCCGCAGTAAAAGAAAAAGTTGAACTTTGTTTGCAAGTACTTGTGCATTTTCCTTTTTTGCCTTTTAGCTTTAACAATTCTGTGGGAGCATTTAACTTCATAGATATCTATCTTGCTTCCCTTTCTTGCAAGAACGTCTATTTCCCCTAGCATTCTTTTTTTGGCGCGGATAGGAACATGTAAGGATAAAGAATCATATTCAGGCCTTATTCTTTCAACAAGGTCCATCACATACCGGTCGTGTTTGGAGAGCTTTACGGTCAACACCTGGTATATTTAACAGTATATTAATGTACTTTTAAGTATTTAAACTTTTTGCTTCTCCAGTCTCTATTTTCCGTCGCTGTCATCGAAAATAAAGTTCGTAAAAAAAATCATGTTTTCAAAAATGGAACAATGTTCCAAAAATGAAAAAGTATTTATAGGAGCTTATAAATTAGCTGTTGTGTGGAGTCAGAAAAATTACTAGAAGACCTTTTTGACAGAAAGATACTTATTATTATACGATTCTTTTTAAAAAACCCAGACCAGAAGTTTTACCTCAGGGAGATAGCGAAAAGTACCAGAATACCTTTGGCAACGACCTTCAGAATACTCAATAACCTGCTCAAGCTTGAAATCATTGAAAGGCATAAAGTAAAGGCCTTTAAGTTTTATTCCTGGAACAACAATGAACAGACAAAGTACTTGCAATATATCTTGGAACAAAAGAAAACAGTCTTGGATAGCTTTACAGAGAAAGTTTCTCAGATAGAGGGTGTAGAGATGATTATCCTTCATGGCGAAGCTTCTAAGGATCAGGCAAATATCTTGATAGTTGGCAAGGGCATTGATACTGATGCCATTAGGCAGTTGGTTGTTGAGGTAAAGGAAAAGAACAGCTTTACCATAACTAATCTGACTTTGGAGCCAGAACAGTTTAACCAAATGGCCGCAATGGGCTTATACCCTAAAAAGAAGGTTGTCTTATATGAAAAAGTTTGATGTGTGTTCTATAAAAGCTATTTTTTAATCAATACTATCTAGAACAGTAATATTTAAATATAAGTTCCTCTTATAAACAAAAATATAAAAAGCTAATCGTCGACAGTTTAGTATACTGGTATAATAAACAGTCACGAAAAACACGCTTTTTGAAGACAATCAGGGTAAAAAACTTGATTGATATAAATATATGGCTACTTAGAGATATAGTTTGCGCTATATTGATCTAGGGGTGAAGAAAAAAACACAAAAAGGGGGTAAGGCAACATGGACTATAACAAAAGTTCCATACAAAATGGAAACACGAATTTTGAAGGATATGAAGTAGGGCAAGCAAATATTAAGGTGATTGGGTGTGGCGGTGGCGGAACCAACATGACCAATTGGTTGTATAAAAAAGGAGTTAAGGGTGCTGAAATCTACGCATGTAATACTGATACTCAACACTTAAATCTTATAGAAGCCGACAAAAAAGTTCTTTTGGGCAGAGATGTTACAAGAGGATTAGGATGCGGCGGATTCCCGGAGAGAGGTGCACAAGCAGCACAGGAAACACAGCAGGAGCTTAAAGAATTATTAAGAGGTTCTGACATGGTGTTTGTCTGTGCAGGCATGGGAGGAGGCACAGGTACAGGTGCAAGTCCATATGTAGCACAAATTGCAAAAGATTCAGGTGCTATTGTCATTGGAACAGTAACCATGCCATTTAAAATCGAAAGAGCAAGAATTGAAAAAGCAGAATTTGGATTGCAGCAGTTAAGGCAAGTTTGTGATACAGTAATTGTTATTGATAACAACAGGTTAGTGCAGATTGCAGGAAACCTTCCTGTACAGCAGGCATTTGCCGTTGCAAACGAATTGATTGCAACCATGATTAAAGGAATTGTTGAAACCATTGCTATACCATCTCTTGTTAATTTGGACTTTGCAGATGTCAAAGCAATTATGACTAATGGAGATGTTGCAGCAATTGGCGTTGGAGCAAGCGATACCAATAACAGAGTTGAAGAAGCTGTTAAAGGAGCTTTGTCAAATCCATTGCTTGACATAACCTATGAAGGAGCATCTGGTGCCATCTTACAGGTTGTAGGAGGTCCAGACATGACTTTGGATGAGATCAACAAAATTGGAGAACTCGTTACCGAAAGCATGGACGACGATGCAAATGTTATCTGGGGCGCAAGAGTGAATGAGAACATGAAAGGCAAAATAACCGTCATGACTATCATCACAGGTGTAAAGAGCCCATGGATCCTTGGAAAACAATCAGCCAAGCAACAGGCATCGCAGAGACAGAGACTGAGTGATGAGTTAGGCATAGAAATCGTCAGGTAATCATAGTCCAGTGGACGTCTTTCTTTGCCTTCACTTACCATCACCCCCAACGATAAGAGTGAAGGCAAAACCTTTTTCTTTTTTTTTACAAGTTTTCTAGAATGAAATTATGCTGTGGTTGCAAATAAACTAGGCAAATTTGTTTTTTTCTGATAAGCAGCATTAAAGATATCCATAATTTTTGCTACAGAGCAGCTATTGTCATATTCTATTATTTTTCGAAGGCCTATTTTTTTTAACTCGTGCAAGGTCAGCAGTTGTACTCCAGCAAGTTCATTTAACACTGCTGTTCTGTCTTCAGAGGCAAGCAGAGGACACTGTTCAGTTAAAAGGTGATACACTGCTTCTTCTTTTTTTTCAGCTGTCCAATAATTTTTAGGAAGTGCAAAATCCCAAAAATGCATGTGCGTTTCTTGTTTCAGGTCAAATAAGCTTTTATCACCAGTAGCATCTTGGTAGGCTTGGTCAAAAACTTGTATGAGCTTTAAAGGCGAGCGTTTCATGGTATTCAATAATCCTTCAAGCCCTATTGCTATAAAATGATCTGCAAGCGAGTAAGGAAGTGAGCGCAATCCTTCTAAAACAGCTTTTCTGTCTGGATTGTCAAGAAGAGGAGTGTGAATACCTAACGCATAATAGACAATATGTTTAACATTTTCTGGATGGCTAAATGCTCCGTCATCAAATTTATCACATTCTCCAGACATAAGGTCGTCATACTGCTGATGCAAGTAGTCGGGTTCCATTCTGAACAGTTCTTTTGTTCGTTGTGGATCTGCAAGAAGTACATCTATGCTTTCTCTAAGAAAATCAGGAATGTTTCTTCTGTATGCTTCTACTTTTGCAAACTTAAAAAATGCCAACGTGAATTGCTTTGCAGTAATTCCATATTCAGAAAGGACTTCATGAAAAGGCATGCCTTTATCTCTTGCAAGAATTGCCTCTATGCCTGTAATAAGGTTCATTTGTGCCAGAAGTGAGTGTTGTTATAAAAATATTGTTCTTTTCTCACGAGTAAATCTATCTTTTAAAAGCAAATTTTGCTTTAAAATGCCTTAAGGTTAATTCCCTGCCATATTCTACTTCAACTCCGGGAATTTTATCTTTATGGTCATGCAATGCTTTGACTGCTTCAACAACAGCTCTTAAATCCTGCTCTTCATACTTTAATCTTGGCACTGCAAACCTGACATAGTTTACTCTTGGGTGCTTTTCGTGGCCGTCTTCAAATTTTCCAAAGGCAAAATAGCCTAACTCTACTGCCCTATGCCCATAGCCTGCAAGAAGCAATGCTACAAATGAAATGCCTCCAAAATCCTCTCCTTTCATATTTGTTCCATGAAAGAATTTGTTAATATCTAGATAAACAGCATGACCGCCAATAGGAGTAACAACTGGAATGCCTGCATCAATAAACATCTGTCCAAACTGCTGCACTTGCTGTATTCTATGGTCCAAGTATTCCTGCTTGATGACTGTTCTTAATCCATAAACCAAAGTCATCAAATCTCTTCCTGATATTCCTCCATAGGTTGGATGGCCTTCTGTTAAAATCTGATGGTCTGTTAGAAACTCAAGCAAATGAGGGTATTTTCTGGCAAAGAGGCCGTTTTTCTTGATAAACAATCCTCCTCCCATGTTGACTAAGCCATCTTTTTTAAAGCTGATATGAAATCCATCAACATAGCTGAACATTTCATGAATGATTTCAATGATTTCTTTTTTGTTATATCCTGATTCTTTTTGCTGGATAAACCATGCGTTCTCTGCAAATCTGCACGCGTCAAAAAAGAAAGGGACTTTATACTGCTTCGCTAGCTCACTTACTTCTTTGATATTTTCCATGCTTACAGGCTGTCCGCCGCCTGTATTGTTGGTTATCGTGAGATAGATTAAGGGAACATTCTTGCTCTGTTCTTTGAGTAATTCTCTTAATTCTTCTATGTTCATGTTTCCTTTAAAATCAGCTTCCATGCCATCAACTAGCTCTTCAGAAAAAAGATTCATAGGCTCTATATTGTTTGATTCTATATTTGCTTCTGTTGTGTCAAAATGACCGTTGCTTGGTATGATTAATCCTCTGCCCAACGTGCTTATTGCCTTGAATAGGGCATATTCCGCAGGCCTTCCCTGATGGAATAAATAAAATGAAGGTTTTTCATTGATAGGGTCATACTCCCAGTCCTCTCCAAAGGTTTCTCTTATCTGCTTTGCCAATAAGAAATAGCCTTTGTTTGAGCCATACGATTCATCGCCTAAAGATAAAGATGCCCATTGTTCATCAGTCATGGTTGTTGTTCCAGAATCAGATAAAAAGTCACATCCTGTTATCATATTTGCAGGATAATTAAACACATTCAAGCCTACTTTTTCCAGCATTTTGGTTCTTTCTTCTGCAGTATGTTGTTTTTTAAAGCTTACAGAATGATTTGTATAGGGTCTTGGTCTTGACAATGCTTTTTCATCTTTAAACTTGCTGACAAGCTCAAAAAAGTTCATAAAGGGAAGAATATGCTTATGGTTTATAAATTTTATCTCATGAGTGTCTAAACTTTTTGATACCCGTCTTGCTTTTTTTTAGCAATATTTATATAGTAGTTTGCTCAAAATTTGATCTGATGAAGAGGATTATGTGGGTAGGTGTTTTGTTGCTTGTTCTTGCTTCAGTTATTGCTGCAGGCGGCAATGGTGGAATCTTTACCAGAGATGATGTTGTACGAATGCACAATGATGCGCTTGTACTGTTATTGTCTAACGATCCAAATGCGCCTTTAAATCCAGATGAGCTTGCAGATTTAGATGCGTTTATCAAAAGCGATGATGCTTTTAACCTTAATTGGGTTGGGCAAAATTCTGGTTTAACCTTAGGTCAGATTATTGATAAATATGAGCATAAAGAAAACGGAGTTACCCCTTCAGGCGTTGATGAATCCTGCACTCTAGCAGGGTCAACAAGACAATGCGGTGAAACTGATGCTGGCATTTGTCAGTATGGAGTGCAATTTTGCCAGAATGGTCTTTGGGGAGACTGTGTTAATGATGTGTCTGCTGTAGCAGAAACTCTTGCTGCAGATACTTGCGCAGATGATTTAGATAATGATTGTGATGGTTTTACTGATGAAGATGATGACAGTTGCGATGCTGTTTGTGTTCCTGGAATAGAAAGCCTTGAAGCAGATACTTGCGACGATACTCTAGATAATGATTGTGATGCTTTAATTGATGAAGCTGATGCTGATTGTGATGAGCCGGATGTTTGTATTCCTGAAGTTTGCGATAATAGTTTAGATGATGATTGTGATGATTTGATTGATGAAGCTGATGATGATTGTGAAGCTGTTGTTTGCGAGAATGGAGATGAACGGCAATGCGGAACAACAGACGTTGGCGTTTGTGCATTTGGCATACAAGCCTGTTCAAATAACCAATGGAATTCCTGTGTTGGTGCAGTGAATCCTCAAACAGAAACCTGTGCAGACGGTGCAGATGAGGATTGTGATGGCGCTGTAGATGAAGATTGCCCTACCAATGGGCATCCTGTCGTTCAATTTCAAGGGCCTCCTACAGGAAAAGGGCTTTTAGATGCGCCGGTTAGGTTTTCCATAAATGCCTATGATCCAGATGGTGGTTCATTGCATTACAAATTTGAATGGGGAGATGGAGAAATAACTGAATATGATGATACTGTTCGAGAAACAGAAAGATCCCATACCTACAGAACGATGTGCGCTAAAACAGTTCGATTAACGGTTACTGATGATGAAGGAGAATCAGAGATGAAACAGCTTTCGCTTATGATTACTGATACTACAAACGATGCGCCTACTGGTTTGCAGATAACTGGTCCTGCAGAGATTGCAACCTTTGGAACACCAATGTCATGGACTTTTTCCGCAACAGACCCTGAAGCTTGCCCTTTAACCTATAAAATTTATTTTCAAGAAATTGCTGGCTTAAACACTCAATTTCCAAATACTCCAAGTGGTACTGCGTTGCCTGTTTCGAATGTGTATGATAAACCTGCTAGCTTAACTACGGGTTATGCAGTCTTTACTATGAAATTTGTTGCTGAAGATATCCTTGGAATTCCTGCAACACTGCAAAAAGAAATCACTGTTGGAAAAACGCAAAGTGCCGATCCTGGCACACCAGAAGTCAATCTTGCTCCTGTTTTTACTGATTGGGTTGATCCAACATTCAGCCCTCTAGTTTTTGTCAATGACTATACCACTCCAAGGCCGTCATGGAAGTTTAAGATTACTGACCCTGAAGGAGGCAGAATTAAATATGCTATTGCTTGGGGGGATGGAACATCAATCAGTGCAGGAGGTGCTACAGGCTTATTGAGCGGGCAGCTTCATACGGTGTATCATGGATTTTCTGAAGCAAAAATGTATGAAGTAACCTTTACCGCGTTTGACATGGAAGGCAACAGCAAAGAAGTGAAAAAAAGCATTACGGTTAAAAACCCTCAGGACGTGCCAAGCACTAAATTTTCTCTAGGAAATAAAGTAAGATTACAGGCATCTGGAGCAATGTATGCAGATAACAGCGGACAGCCAGGAGCTTTAGTCGGTTATTTGGGTCCTGCAAATGGTACGGTTGCTGCAGGAACTCCTTATTATAAACCTAATGCTGCAGGAGGAGTTTGGTATTGGAAGGTTAATTATCCTAACCAAAACAACAGGTGGAGCTTAGAATCTCAGCTGACGAAAATTTCTTAAGTGTTTAGAAGATATCAAATATAGAAAGATTTATAAACTTTTTAACACATAAATGCCTTTATGAACAAAGTAATTGACGCTGTAGCCGTAGTTGTTTTTCTTGCAGCTGTTGTTGGCATATTTTTCATAAGGGCTGCAGATGATGCAACAGGAAGAGTTATTGAAGAGCCAAAATCATTAAGCTCAGAAAATGTCATGTATCCCAATGTCTATTATGATTTCAGATTTTGCTATGAAAAGGCTCCTGGAATATTACAGATAGGACTTGAAAATAGGCAAACAGGAGAAATGGAAAAATATGCTCTTGAAGACACAGCAGATAGAACTAAGCAGACAAGCTATAGGTGTGAACAGGGAAGCATTCTCAAAGTGGTAACCTATACTGATTAAGTTGTAACGTATAGAGTGTATTGTATAGATTAATTTTCCACTAAAAAATTTCTAAGAACTATTACTTCATTTCAGTATAGCCGCATTTTCCGCAAGTCCATCTATCCTTGTGGTTGGCCATGAAGAAGTGTCCTTTTGGGCATACTCTGTTTTTTCTCTTTAATGCACCGCCAGAAACATCATAAATTTTGAAAATCTTATAGCCTGGAACTTTCTTTTTTGGTTTTTTTCCCTTTTTGACAACTTTTTTAGATGAGCCTTTTCCCATGGTGCACCGTGCCTATTGAGTATACATAGTTTGTTATGTCGTTTATTTAGACTTTTTGCCTTTCTTTTTTGCTTTTTTTGCAGAGGAAATTTTTTCTCTTTCCTCTTTTCTCTTGTCTTTAGGCAAATGTCTTATGAGCATGTATTTTGATTCGATGTTTTTTTTCTCTGCGCTCTCATAGATGAAGCCGTAGACGGTTGTTCCGTTTTTTCCGAAGGCAGTGCTGATTTTCTTGACTACAATACAGTCTTCGTGAGCGCCTGTTTTTGCCGCAATAGCTTTGGCTATGTCAATTCTTGAAGGTGTAGGACCTTCAAATCTCACTTCTGCCTTGATTGCCTTGCGCGCAAATAGTGGATTCTCCTTTTGCTCTATTTCTGTTATGTTCATCGTATTTTAATAGCGTACTCTCCGTTATGTTCTACATTCATCTTGCGCGCTATCATGGATTCTTTGACCTTTAAAAAATGAATTCTGCCGTTCCAATTGTTGGTAAAGGCATTGCCTTTGCAATTTGGACAAACTTCTCCCTCTACAAACAGCTTGCATTTTTTGCATACTTTCTTTTTCATTTACTTGAGAAAAGACGACCCTTTTAAAAAGCTTTTGGTTGTTAAACAGAAACTAGTTCTATTAAATCCTTAGCGGTAATAATTCCTACTATCTGCCCTGAATCCAAAACAACTAATCTTCTAAACGTGTGCTTGTGCATCAATTTGCTTACTTCAAGAAAAGACGTGTGTATGTCGATAGTCTTGACGTTTTTAGTCATGATTTCATGAATAAACACCCTTTTTGGGTCTAATCCTTTTGCCGTTACTTTATAGACAAGATCTCTCTCGGTGATAATGCCTACAGGCGTGTTGTTATGGGCAATAACCAAAGAGCCTATGCCATTTCTGGCCATGGCTTTAGCTGCTTCAAACGCCGAATTATATTCAGAAATAGTGATGACTGGTTTAGACATCCACTGTTTAATGTCTATAATGGTTACACCTCTTTTATTTTGCTTTTTTTGATTCTTTTGCTTCTTTGGGAATATCAGTCCATTCTTCCTTGCCTAATCCCTGCTGTCGCATCATGAGGCCTATTTTTGGATTTAAGATATCTTTATAGGAAATCGCGATTATTTTTGCCCTACAGTTGTCTCCAACTTTCAAGGTTCTCTTGGTATCTTTTCCCAAAAGCACTTTATCCTTGCTGAAGCTGACAAAATCGTTCATGCTCTGGCTGATGTGAATCATGCCGTCTATGGGGCCAATAGTCATAAAAGCACCGAATTCTGCGATATCCTTGACTTTTCCCCAAAGGGTTTCCTGCATTTCAGGCTTGAAAATAATAAGTGTAAAGGTGGTTTCATAGTAGCTTGCGCCATCTCCGGGAATGATGATGCCCTCTCCAATATTGTCGACGCTGGAGCATTCAATAACCATCCCGAGTTCTTTAGAAATATAACCGCCGAATTTTTTCTTGACTTCTTTAATGATTGCTTGATCAAGGTCAATGCCGAATAAGCTTGGCGGTACTCTGATGTGGTCTTTGACTTTAGTTTTGTAAAACATGTTGTCACCCAAATGAAAGATATTTTTTATTTTTAAGCGTAATTATTTTTATTTTTTTCGATTTAAGCTTTCTTTTCAATCCTGCGTCCTGTGTTGCAACATAGTCTCCTGGTTTTGCTATGCTGAGGAGAATGTCATCGACGCTTCTATCTAAGAAACTTGCATCTGCTTTTAAATGTTTTTGTTTTATAAGCTGCAAGGCCATCTTTGCTGCTGTTTTATCCTTCATATTTGCCGTTTTTATGACGTTTGCCAATTCCTGAAAGGTTTTTTCAACAATGACCATCTCTGCAGGCTCTTCTAAGAGCCTTTTTATCTCGGTAAAGATATCCACCTTGAATTGATACGGAATAAGCAAAAAATTCGTGTCAATATAGACTTTTGCCATGTTCTTGTTTGTTTTTTAAGGTTTATAAAGATTGTTACCGTAAAGCTTATAAATCCCCTTTTGCCATAAAGAGTGAGAGGTGTGATGATGAATATTCAATTAAAGAAAAAACCAAATAAACCTATTATTATTCAAGGATTTCCAGGATTTGGATTAGTAGGCACGATTGCAACCGAATTCTTAATAGAGCACTTAAAGCCAGAGTTGATAGGAGAGTTTTTCTATGATGAATTGCCTGTTACCGTCGCTATTCACAAAGAAAAATTGGTAAAGCCCATGGCTATTTACTATGACAAGCAGTACAATCTGGTGATTCTCCATACTATTCTTAATGTTACAGGGTATGAATGGAAAATTGCAGATAAAATTGTTGAGATGGCAAAGCTGTTAAAGGCAAAAGAGATTATCTGCTTAGAGGGCGTTGCCTCCCAGGCAGAACAGGAAATTCCGACGGCGAACGTCTATTCTTATGGGGTAAAAAACGCAAAGGATTTGCACGTTCAGCCATTGCAGGAAAGCATTATCATAGGAGTTACTGCAGCCATGCTGCTGAAATATCCGGATATTTCCTGCTTTTTTGCAGAAACGCACACATCCTTGCCAGATAGTAAGGCAGCGGCAAAATTGATTGAAGTGCTTGATAAATACTTAAAACTCAAGGTTGATTATGTTCCCCTCATAAAACAGGCAGAGGAATTTGAAACCAAAATAAAAGGGTTATTGCAGCAGAGCAATAAAACCATTAAAGAAAAAGAAACGAGGGACATGAGCTATTTAGGCTGATTATTTTTTTAATTCCTTTTTTTCCTGCTAACCTTATTTCTCTTTCCTTCATCTTTATAGAAAAACATTAAAAGAGTGCAATATTATGGAGTTTCATGCAAAAAAATCATGCTCAACTGTTGGAAACCATAAAACAGCGACTTAAGCCAGATGTGTCGGTGATGAAAGAAATCGATGCGTTCGTTTCTGATTTAAATAAAAAAATAAAGCAAAAAAAAATAAAGGCAGTTTGCGTGAAAGGAGGTAGTGTCGCAAAACAAACATTCTTGAAAAACGATTATGATGTTGATTTGTTTGTCAAATTTGACGTTTCATACAAAAAGAAAAATATTTCTGCACTGCTGAAAACAGTTTTGCCAAAAACTGCAGTCATGGTGCACGGCAGCAGGGACTATTTTCAGCTGCACCGCAATCTTCATTATGAACTCGTGCCTGTGTTGCATGTAAAAAATTACAAAGAAGCAGCAAATGTGACGGATATGAGTCCCTTGCATGTTGGATGGGTGTTGCAGCACGTCAAAAAAAATCCAAAACTTCCTGACGAAATCAGGCTTGCAAAGCAATTCTGCAAGGCAAACAACTGCTATGGAGCAGAGAGCTATATTAGAGGATTCAGCGGGCACATTTTGGATATTCTCATCATCTACTACGGCTCCTTTTTAGCGTTACTCAAAAACGCGCAACAGTGGAACAATAAAGTCATCATTGACCCTGAGAAACAGCTGAAAAACCCCTTGCAAGAATTGAACAGCGCAAAAACAGAAAGCCCCTTGATTATTGTCGACCCTGTGCAGAAAAACAGAAATGCAGCTGCTGCATTAAGCAGGGAAAAGTTTCTTTTGTTCAAGCAAAAGGCAAAAGCATTTCTCAAAAAGCCCTCAGAAAAGTATTTTCAAATCATCACGTTCACAGAGGAGAAAATACAAAAGAAATATGAAAAGAAAAAAAAGAATCATCAGCTCATAATGCTAAAAATAGAGCCTGTCGATGGAAAAAAAGATGTTGTGGGCAGCAAAATCCTCAAAGTGTTTGAGTATCTGGATGCTGAAATGAAAAAAAAAGAATTTGCTGTTGAGGGAAAAAATTGGCAGTTCGAGCCTGCATTGATATACTTTCTTGTTAAAAAAGAAAAATTGTCACATACACTGTATCTTCCAGGCCCTCCTTTGCACATGACTTCTGATGTTTTGAAATTCAAGAAAAAACATAAAAAAACCATCATCAAAAACAAAAGAATTTTTGCAGTTGAAAAAAGAAAATATAAAGATGCAAAAAGCTTCATCACTGATGCCATAAAAAATAGTTATGTCAAGGAAAAAGTAAAGAAAATTTCTTTGGCATGAAAATATTTATAAACTGTGCTGTTTCAATTTCTCCATGCTTGAACTGAGAAGACAGATATTTCATCTTATTTTTGGCATTTTCTTTGTATTACTGCTTTTTTTTAATATACTTAATGCATGGATGGCGCTTGTTCTTTTTGGAATAGCCTTGCTGTATGCAATATTTCATCGGTATGTGAAGCTCTTTTTCATTGACTGGTTTGTTGAACGATTTGAGCGTGATGAACCGGGCGTGAAATTTCATGGGTTGGTAAGCTTTCTTCTGGGCGTTTTCATTGCGGTTGCATTTTTTGAAAAACAAATTGCTATGGCTGCCATGATGATTCTTGCCTTTGGAGACAGCGCGTCAACAATTTTTGGTGTGTTGTTGGGAAGAAAAAAAATGCCGTGGAGCGAGAGAAAAACTATTGTAGGAACTTTTTTTGGCATTGTTTTCGCTTTTTTGGGTGCAGTGATGTTTGTCAGTCCCTTGCATGCGTTCATCGCCAGTGTTCTTGCCATGACGGTTGAAAGCATTGATTATGAAATTATAGGAGTGAATGACAACGTGATTTTGCCTTTTGTCAGCGGTGTTATTTTAACCATGCTATGACGAGAAGAGAAGAAATAATAAAATTGCTGAGCGAGCAGAGCTTTTCGTTACAGCAGTTGGCAAACCATTTCAAAACAGACGTTGCTGATTTGACAGAAGATATTGCGCACGTTAAATTAAGTATTCATCCTTTAAAATTGCTCTCTGATCCTGCATTCTGCAAAAAATGCGGCTATGTTTTTCAGGAAAGAAACAAGATTAAAACTCCTTCAAAATGTCCTAGGTGCAAAAGCGAGTGGATAGAAGCGCAAAAATTTAAAATCGGCTGACCATGCTGTCATAAGGGTTGTTGGTGTGGCCTGCAAAGGTCTGAAAATTTCCATTTTTTCTCTTATTGATGGCAATAAGCTGTTCTCGCACCGTGATTCTTTCCTGTTCGTTTAAAGAAATGTGAGGATTGACGCTGTATGCTGCTGCATCTCCATAGAAAAGATACGTGAACCCATGGACGACGTAAGCAAAAACTGCGTGGGCCATAGAATGCCCTTTCATAATTGCATAGTATAAGCCGTTGCTCTGTTCATTTAATAAGCCTTCTACACTTCTTTTTTTGATATCCGGAAGTGCATCAAGACTTGCTAGCTGTACTCCTCCTGCTCTTTCTTGGGCAATAAACCGGTCTGCAACTTTTCCTTCTTGCGCTAAAGGAAAATCCTTCCAGACTGCGCTTTCTGTATCTGTTCGATAATGCTCTATTTCTCCTGCAGACGTATACAAGATGGGCTTTCCCATATTGAGTGGATTTCCTATGTGGTCAAAATGCAAATGCGTTGCTAAAAGACGGTAATCATGCCAATGAATCCCTAAAGATAATAGTGTGTCAGGAAGCACAGCTGTACATTCAGGATGGCTTAAGTCTATGATTGCTTTTCTCTCAGGCAGAACATACACGTCGCTGGCAACCTGTTTGTTAGTGGGTATTAACCTGATGACTTCTCCTGCTTTAGCATCTTGCCCCTTTGAGTATGCTTTTACCTGAAACATGCTTGCAGAGAAAACAGAAGTTGCTTATAAATATTTAGAAAATTTTATTAAGCTGCTGCTCTTTGCTTTTTTTATGGAGCAAAAAATCGTCGTTGTTGATTTTTCTGGAACGCTCATACAGCCGTTTGTAGCAGAACAGGCTAATCTAAAAAGGTATGCTCTTCTGGGCATCTCCAAGCCTTCACAAGAAGAGCACAAAAAACTTCATGGAACAAAAAAACACTATGATATTATCAAGCAGCATGTGGAAAAGAATTTCGGCATTTCAGATGCTATGCAGATATCTTTTGTGCAAAGCTACGGACGTGAAATAGTCTTATCAGGCAAGGATGTTAAAACCATGATGATGACTGATTTGTTCAGAAACTGCATGTACGCTGTTGCTAGAGAGTATGGAAAAAAGATTTTTGTTACTGGCATGATCGCTTCATTGCAGCGC
The DNA here is from genome assembly GCA_003599145.1 of Candidatus Woesearchaeota archaeon. Lineage (GTDB taxonomy): Archaea > Nanobdellota > Nanobdellia > Woesearchaeales > UBA9642 > SURF-58. The sequence goes on from QZIT01000006.1 coordinate 163,248, forward strand.
ATTCAAAAAAAGGGATATAAACTCGCTATTGTTTCAGGTGTAAGAAAAGACATTATTACCGGAATGCTTGCCATTGTCAAATGTCCTTTGCAGTTTGATTATATCTATGCCCAAGACCCTGTTTTGAGCAGAGATGACAATCAACAGCTGAACAATGAACTTGCCAAAAAAGGAAAAATAGCTTTTCTTATAGGTGATAAGCTTGATGATTTGAAGCCTGCAAAATCTCTTAAGGCGAAATCTATTTTTGTTACTTGGGGGCATCCTGTAGGAAATGAAACATCCTTCGCAGACTATGTGGTGAAAACTCCTAAAGCATTGGAGCATATCATTAGCTAGGTTTCAGTAAAATAGTTATCTCGTTTCATCTTTTGATACCTTGAGCAAACGCTCGGAGGTAAGACTATGAATAAAACGTTAGGCATTATTGCACTGTTGGCAATACTTGCTATCGGAGCAGTGTATGCATACAATGCAGAGAGGCCTGCAATAGGCGAGTACCGTGATCAGATGGAGCAGATTCTTGAAGAAGGAACCTATGCAGATTTAGAGGCATTCAGAGAAGAAATAGGATTTAGTGTCATGCCAAGAGTAACTGATGAAGAAACCTTTGCTCTTATGAAAGAGCGACATGCACAACAAGAGCAGTTCAGGGAAGAGAATGGCCCTGCATATAGGGCAGGCATGAAAAGAGGAATGCTGCGAGGAATGCGCTTATGCGACCAATAATTTTTTTCTTTTTTTTGGTAAACTATAAAAAGACGGGAGAATTACAAAGAGCATGATGCGCGTTGGGTTGATGGGCTATGGATGGATATTTCAGCTGGTTATTCTCATACTGCTTTTTTTAATTATATGGTGGCTAGTGAAGAGCAGCGGCTCTTTTGGCTACAAAACAGATGAAACTGCTGCAGGCATTCTAAAAAAAAGGCTTGCCAAAGGCGAGATTACCTTAAAAGAATATAACCAATTGAAGAAAGAGATTGAGTGATATGGAAATATCTGCAAAGAAACTCATTATAGGGCTTTTGTTAGTCTTTATTCTCGGAGTTTTGTTTGCAGTAGTTAATGGGACCTATACATCGTCAACGAATGAACAGCTTCCGCTGATTGTGTATGGCATTTCATTTCTTTCCTTAATTCTAGGAGGCTTTATCGTTCTGTTCTTTCAATGGAAGATTAGCGCCATGCAATTAGAACGCGTGCTGAAAATACTTCCCAGAGATGAGCGCCTTGTGGTGAAAATACTGCTAGACAACAGTGGCGCCATTGAGCAAAATAAGCTTGTTGTTCTTTCTGGCTTCACGAAAGTGCAGGTTTCAAGGATCATTCAAAAATTGGTTGAAAGAGATGTTCTTGAGAAAAAAAATTTGGGTAACACTAATTTAATTCTTCTTAAGCTGTGAACTGCCTTTCTCATTCAAATTATCAAGATACTTCTTGAAATGCTTTGCAACAACAAAAAATAAAAATACAAAAACCAAAGAAAAGGCAATGTTGATCCAGATGTTTCCTAAGAAAAATGTTTCTCCCGTGTAAGCAATTAAAAAGTTCATTGGTATGATGCCTATAAAGGTTGCAATGGCAAATTTCCATAATTTAATGGGTGTTAATCCTGCAGCGTAGCTGATTAAGTCAAAATGAAACAACGGCAGCAAGCGGGAAACTAAAATAAATAAGAACAAGTACTTGTCAGATAATTTTTCGCTAATCAGCTTTTCAACCTTGACATATTTTTGCATGAACTTTCCTTTTAAGTATCTCGCAATAAGAAACGCAATGCATGCTCCGATAAGTTCTCCTATAACCGTATACAACCCGCCTAAAAAACCTCCAAAAACAGTGCCTGCAGTCGCATTTAAGGGTATGCTGGGAAGAGGCGCAATAATTACCGTAACTACAATAAAAAGGATGTAGCCCAAAGGCGCAAAAATACCAAAGGATAGAATGAAATTGCGTATTGGCTCTAATTCTATTTTCGAGAGAATAAAAGAGGCAAAAAAAATAAGGGTCAGTATTGCCGCAATAATCGTAAGTGTCTTATGGACGTTCTGTTTCATGTTAAAACCAGTGCCTTCGTTTGAAATAGGCAAGCATGGCTATAGAGACAACAACCATGAGCAGTATCATGAGCCAAAAGCCGTAATGAAAACTTCCTCCTGGCAAGTTTGCAAAGTTTGTCCCATAAATGCTTGAAATCACCGTTAAGGGAAGCGCAATCGTGGCAATAATGCTTAACACTTTCATGACTTCATTCGTATTGTTAGATACGGTTGACATGTATACTTCAAAGGCGTTGTTAACAGACTCTTTTGCATCGTCAAGCAAATCGGCAACTTTAATAGAGTGGTCATAGACATCTCTGAAATAGGGCTGTGATTTTTCCGAGAGAAAAGCGCAGTCGCTTTTTGCAATAAAGCCTAGTTTTTCTCTCTGAGGCAAAACTGCTTTCTTGATGAGCTTTATGGTTCTTTTGATCTTGAATATCTTTTTCATGAAAAGGGGGTTCATTCTTTTCGTCATATCCTCTTCAAGGTCGTCAACCTGGTCTTGAAGGTCATCCAAAACAGGAAAATAGTGGTCTACTTCTTCATCAATAAGCCTATGAAAGATAAAGTCATTGCCCTTTCTGAACAGGTTTTCCAGTCTGTATCTGTTTTTCTTGAGCTCGCTAAAGACAGGAATATCTCTTTTATGATTCGTGATGATAAAATTGCTTCCCAAAATAAAATCAAGCTCCAGCAAGTCAAAATGCTTGTTTTTGTGTATGCCGTAAAAAACACAGAATAAGTATTCGGGAAATTCTTCAACTTTGATTCTTACATGAACATGAAAAAGGTCTTCTGCAGTTACCGGATGCAAGTCAAAGGTTTCCTGCAAGAGCAATATTTCTTCCTTGGTAATTGCTGTCGCATCAATCCATATCTGCTTTTCCTTTAATTCCTCTAAATCCTGTGCAACGCCTTTTTTGAGGCCGTCTTCATAGTAGAAAATGTCCAGCATGATTTCTTGTTATCTTCGTTGCTTATAAAGATTACGTAACTACAATAGCTGGCTTTGAAGGAGAAGCGTTTTTTGCCTTTGCTTCAGTGCTTTTTTCTGCTGCTTCTATACGGATATCTGCTTTGAATATCCCTTTGATTCTTTCAGAAACCTTTTGCAGATTCTGCAGTTCTTCTTTTTGGGATAAAATAACAGAAGGCAGTTTGGTATTATCCTTCAGAATAAGCGGAAGCAGTTTTGCAATGTCCTCTCCATACTGCTTGAATTCCTGTTTTGCCATCACTGCCTGCAATATGAGTTTCATATCTCTTGTTTTTTCAATTTCTTTTTTAAGCAGTCTGTAAAAGTCATATTTCCAAGATGCGCTGATAATTATCTTTATGGTTTTTGGTTGCTCTATCTTTGCAAATTCCAGTACTTTTCTCATATCTAAAGTTAGATTGGTGATGGTTTCTTCTATAAACTCTGCTTTTGCATCAATTTTCTTTTCATCAAACGATGGCCATGATGCTAAGGAGATAAACGTTTTTTGGCCTGCCTTTTCCCATAACTCTTCTGCAAGATGAGGTGTAAAAGGAGCAATCAGCAATAACAGGGTAGTAAATGCTTCTTTTGGGAGTTCTTCAAGTGTCTGCAGATAATTCACAAATTCAGTTATGGCAATGGTTGTTTTATTGTATTCAAAAGTATCTATAGTTTCCGTAACGCCTTTTATGGTTCTGTGCATTTTGCTTTGCGTCAGCGTATCTATTTTTGCAATCAGTTTTTTATCTGACAATGCATATACTCTTGATAAGAATCTATAGGAGCCTTCAACGCCATCATCTCTCCATTCTATCACTTTGTCAGGAGTTGCAACAGACATTAAGAAGAATCTTGCTGTGTCTATGCCGTATGTATCAGAAATATCTGTTTGATACACCACATTTCCTTTGCTTTTTGACATTTTTGCTCCATCTTTGTAGACAATGCCCTGATTGAATAATTTTGCAAAAGGCTCGTCAAAATCAATAAGCTTCATATCATGCAATGCTTTAACAAAAAACCTTGCATAAATCAAGTGCATGACTGCATGCTCAGCACCGCCTATATACTGGTCAACAGGCATCCAATACTTTACTTTTGCTTTGCTGAACGGCTCTTTTTTATTTTTATTATCGCAGTATCTTAAAAAATACCATGATGAATCCATAAAACCGCCCATGGTGTCTGTTTCCCTTTGTGCAGGTCCTTTACACTTTGGACAGGCAACGTTCACAAATTCTTTATGCTCTTTTAAAGGATTCTTTGCCTTTAAGTCAACATTTTTAGGAAGCAAAACAGGAATTGCTGATGGAACTACCCCGCACTTTTGACAGTGAATCATGGGTATAGGTGTTCCCCAGTATCTTTGTCTTGATATTAACCAGTCTTTTATTTTATACTGAATAACTTTCTTTCCTAATTTCTTTTGAGCAAGGTATTTGGTTATCTCAGCAATGGCATCAGTGCTTTTTGTTCCATTAAACTCTCCTGAATTGATTAAGGTTCCTTCTTCTGTGTATGCTCTTTCTTTTCCCAGATACTGCAATAATCCAAAGGCATTATACTCATGTGTTATTTTTTTCAGGGCTTCTTCTGCAGACATCCAAATTACTTCATGCTTTTTTGCTTCTTCTTTATCTAAAGTAACAGGTTTATCATCAGTTAATTCCAATAAAACAGCCTGGTCAAGCCGCATTCTCCATACTTTTTTATTGTCTGCAAAAAAATGCTGTTCAGTTTCTCCGCCGAGTTTTTTTATAAATTGAGTTTTATACCCTGTTTCTTCTAAAACTTCCCGTTCAGCAGCTTTTCCTGCGTCTTCTCCTTGGTCAATTCCTCCAATGACAGGAGAGATCCATCCAAATTCTTTCCACTGTATCATCAAAAAGGTATTGTCTTTTTTTCTGTGAACGACTGCAGAAATGGTTTTTCTAAACTCTTCATTTTTATGAGCCTCTCCGAAAACAGGCATGATGACTTCTTTAATGGGAATTTTATATTTTTTTGCAAACTCAAAATCCCTTTGGTCATGTGCAGGCACTGCCATTACCATGCCTGAGCCATAATCAGCAAGAACAAAATTGCCTGCCCAGACAGGAACTTTTTCTCCGTTGACAGGATTGATTGCATAGCTTCCTGTAAATACGCCATCTTTATCTAGCGATTCAATTTCTTCCTGTGTTTTTACTTTCTGGCATTTTTTGACAAAGGCTTCCATGTCTTTTTTATGCTCTGCTGTTGTCAATTCCATCAAACGAGGATGGTGAGCAGAAATAACCATAAAGGTAACTCCATAAATAGTGTCTGGGCGTGTTGTAAAAATAGGCCATTGCTCCTTGTTGATTTCAAACAATATTTCTGTTCCATGGCTTTTCCCTATCCAGTTTTTCTGCATTGTTTTTATTTTTTCAGGCCACTCTATTTTTTCCAAATCAGCCAGCAATCTCTCTGCATAGTCTGTAATCTTAAAAAACCATTGCTCTAAGTCTTTTTTTACCACGTCTGTTTCACAGCGCCAGCACTTGCCTCCTTCTGCTTCTTCATTGGCTAAAACAGACTCGCAGTTAGGGCACCAGTTGACAGGAGCTTTTTTTCTGTATGCTAATCCTTTTTCGAATAATTTTATGAAAAAATATTGATTCCATTGATAATACTCAGGGTCATGGCTTGCCAGCATTCTTTCCCAGTCATAGCTGTTGCCCAATGCTTTTTGATATGCAATAATTTTTTTTATTGCTTTTTCAGTATAGTCTAAAGGATGGATGCCTTCTTTTTTTGCAGCTGTTTCTGCAGGCAATCCAAAAGAATCATAGCCCATAGGATACAAGACATTATGGCCCTGCATTCTTTTACATCGTGCATAGACATCTCCAATAGTATAATTTCTTACATGGCCCATATGTAAAAAAGAAGCGCTGGGATAGGGATACATCTCTAAAACATAATATTTTTTCTTTTTTCCCTCTGTAGCATGAAAGATGCCTGCTTCTTCCCATGCAGACTGCCATTTCTTGGCTATTGCATTTAAATCCATGGTTTCAATAAACCTGCTGGTATTTAAATAGGTTACTGTGCTATGGAGAGAAACTATAAAAATAGCAAAAAAATAAAAAAATTACAGCAACATCGTTTATTCTGCAATAGTCCAGTTAAGCTGCAGCATTTTTTCAACATCAGTTGTCTGTGCAGTAAAATAGTGGTGTGTTTTGCATACACCGCACGCTTCACATACTGCTTCTGTTCTGTTGATTCTTTCAATGTTGATTAGGTTTGCGTTATGCTTGTTGGCGTAGTAGGGAATCATGATTTGTTCATCTGTTGCCTGGGCAAAAAACTGCAGTTCTCCTGTTGCATACCATGCTTGCCATGGAGTTTCTTCACATTGCACAGGTTCATACTGTATTTTAGTATATCGGGTGTTTTCAATAATCTCATATATTTTCTGGGTCATTGCCTGTAATTGTTCTGGCATGTTTCCTTTATAGAAGGGATCAACCTTGACTGTTTTTGTTATTCCGCCTTTTTGCATGGTGAGCTCCATGATGCCTACATCAGTTACTAAAGCAGGGTTTTGCTCATAGAGGTCATCAAGCGCTGAAAAGTTTTCAAATAAAACCAATAAGTTTGCGTAAGTTTCTGCATCAATAGGCTTTACCTGTTCTTCTGTGATGGAGCCATTGGCGTGATACAGTCTATACGTAACCGTATCTTTGGTAATGGTTAATTCCTGTACAGCCATCTCTTGCATAACAAAACCGCCGTAGGTTTTGTAAACAATGGTTGTATCTTGAATTTGCGCTGTGCATGCTGCTGTCAATAATAACAGTGCTAGTATAAGTATTTTCATAGTCTCACCAATTGTATAAGGTTGAGCAACTATTTAAATATTATTTTAGGTTCAGTTGCATTTGAAGTTAAGTTTATAAATACTGGATCTGTTCTGAAGCCATGGATGATTTAGCAAAAACTGTTGATGCCTGTGCAAAATTGGACTTAAAGAACGCAGCATTAGGACCTGAATTTTACTATAAGCATCTTCCTTTATGCGTCATTGATGCCGTATTTTCCATGGGAGTGCGGTATGCAGCAGTACAAAAAGTAGTTGATAGATATTGTGATTCTGAAATCTTAACTCCCTATAGAGATACAGCAGAACTTCCCGATATCTCTGCTCAGGAAAATATTTCCCAATTTGCCTTTGGCATGAGAGTGAAAGGAATACCTCAATACACAGAAGATGTTTTCAAAAATAAACAAAGAACTTCAACAAGGAATGGCATTTTAAAAGGAGAAGCCGTGTATCTTTTTGCCTGCGCTTTGGAAAAAGAAGGCATACTCTATTTGCAGGATGCTCCTTTAGCTATCCAAACTGATGCGCTGCGCAACGCTATCCAGGAAATTCCTGGACAGAAAAGCGGATTGTCTTTGGATTATTTCTTCATGCTTGCAGGTTCTGATGATTTTATCAAGGCAGATAGACTGGTAAGAAGATTTTTGGAAAATGCGCTTGGGAAACCTGTTTCTGTTGCTGATGCAAGAATATTGCTTTCAGAAGCAGTTGATGTTTTAGTATCAGCCTATCCCGCAATGACTCCAAGATTATTAGATCATACTATCTGGAAGTATCAGCGACAAACTTTATAAACCTTCTCTTATTAGCAAAACTATGGACGAAATCATTGAGAAATGCGCCCTGCAAAATGCAGTAAAGCATGATGGAAAAGCAAACATGGGCAGTGTTGTAGGCGCAGTTATTCAGGAAATTCCCCATTTTAAAGACAACATGGCTGAAAATTCAAAGAAAATTAAAGCCATTCTGGATAGAGTGAATAAGCTCTCTTTGGAAGAGCAGAAAAAATTACTTCAAAAATACCCTGAAGAAGTAAAAGAGAAAAAAGAAAGAGACATGTTTGCCTTTTTGAATGTTACAGGAAGCATAAAAACTGGATTTCCCCCAGGACCTGAAAAATACCCGCACATAGGGCATGCAAAAGCACTCATCCTTAACTATGAACTTGCGAAAAAATATAATGGAAAATTTGTTTTGAGATTTGAAGACACGAATCCTGAATTAGTACGGAAGGAATTCTATGACATCATGCTTGAAAATTTTAAATGGCTTGATGTCAAATGGGATAAGCTGGATTATGCATCGGATCATATGCAGGTATTTTATGATTTTGCTAAAAAACTCCTGACAGAAGGCAAAGCGTATGTTTGTTTTTGCTCTAAGGAAATCATAAGCGAGGGCAGGGCAAAAGGCACTCCTTGTGTTTGCAGAAATACGGCTCCAGAAGAAAATCTTGCTAACTTTGAAAAAATGATGACTTCTTTGACTGAAGGGGCTGCTATTGTGAGACTCAAGATAGATTTGCAGCATCAGAATACTACTATGAGAGATCCTACCATCATGAGGATTATTGAGTCAGAACATCCGCGAACAAAGAAAAAATACAGAGTCTGGCCTAATTATGACTTTCAAAACTCCATCATGGATGGCATTGAAGGAATTACTCATAGAATGAGAAGCAAGGAGTTTGAATTGAGAAATGCCCTGCAGAGATACATACAGCAAATGTTAGCATTACCTCAAACAAGCATCTATGAGTTTGCACGCTTTAATCTTGAAGGCGTTGAAAGCTCTGGCAGAATTATCAGGGAAAAAATTGCAAATCATGAATTGACAGGCTGGGATGATCCTTCGTTAACAACGTTGGTTGCTTTAAGAAGAAGGGGCTTTCAGGCAAAAGCTATTTATGATTTTGTATTATCAACAGGCATTTCAAAATCAGAAAGCACCTTAACCTGGGATGATTTAATAGTCCATAATAAAAGGATTCTTGACAGCCAGTGCAATAGATATTTTTTCATCGAACATCCCGTAAAAATAAGCATTCATGACACTCCAGAAAGAACAGTTGAAGTAAAACTTCATCCAGAGCAAAACAAAGGCAAAAGAAAATTTAAGCTAACAGGAACTTTTTATGTTGATAAAAAAGATTTTGACCAGTTCAGGGAAAATGAGATTATACGATTGATGGACTGTTTAAATTTCAGAAAGCACGGTGATGGCTTTATTTTTGATAGCTTTGAATATGAGCATTTTAAGGGAAAAGGAAAACACATCATTCATTGGCTAACCGACGATGCTATTGAAACAAACATTTTCATGCCAAACCATGAAGTAAAAAAAGGGCTTGCAGAAAAAGCAGTTTCAAAATTAAAGCAGGGAACGATTATTCAGTTTGAACGATTTGGATTCTGCATTTTAGACAACAAAAAAGAAAATATCTTCTGGTTTACGCATCGATAAACTGCGTGTATTCCTTTACTTTTTTGGCTTTGCAATAATAAGGATTCGTTTAGCATCAGCTCTTGCATTGAAAAAGCTCATGGTTTTGAATACGCTGATTATTTCAAATCCTGCTTTATCCAGGAGGGGTATTATTTCGTTTTTATCATACAATCTTACTTTTTTCTGCTTCTTTTTTATAAACTGCAATTTTTTCCCATCTTTACCATAAAACTGTTGGGTAAACACTAAGACTGTTTGATTATTTTTCTGCTCTATAGAATTATCTATTTTTTCGACATAGAGACCATCCATTTGAATATGGCTGAACTTTTTTCTTCTGAATTTTCTTGATTGTTTGTTCGGTATGTCCAGCAAAAGCAATCCGTCTTTTTTGAGATTTTTTTTCATGCTTTTTAATACAGAAAGATTCCCAGTATCTGAAAAGTAGCCAAAGCTTGTAAACCAAGAAAGCATAACATCAAATCTTTTTTTTAAAGTAAACTTGCGCATATCTTTTTTGTAATAGTTTTCTGCATAAGCAGGAAATTTTTCTTTAGCTTCCTTAAGCAATGCCGTTTCAGTATCTATTCCGTAAACTTTAAAGCCTTTTTTCCTGAGCAATGGATGAATTCTTCCGTTTCCGCAACCAACATCGAGAATAGTAAGGTACTTTTGATGAAGTTTTCGTTCAAATAATTGCAATATCTGCACAATATATGCAGATTCTTCTTTGCTTTTGTGCTCTCGAAAACGTATGTGCCATTCAAGAGCGGCAGGAATGGCGTTCATTATATCCTTTATGTTTATGGCTATTTAAATTTTTGCAAATCGTAACGTCTGATGGTTGAACTAGTTGCTTTTCACCGCGTAATAGTCTTCAAGAATGATTTTATCCATTTGTTCTAAATTTCTTACCTGATACAACCTCCCATTGCCCAGCGCAACCATTTTTTCAGCTAATTGCAATCCTTCTTTTGAAAGATTAATGCCTATCATGGATAAGGTGATGTTGTGGTTTCTTGCGCTGCTCACTGCCTCGAGCGTTTCTTTTTCAGGGTTTTTTCCCCGAGTGGGCATGGCATCCGTTAATAGAATCAAATGTTTAGTTTCATGTTTGGGAAACAATTCTATTGCCCTCAGGATGGTTTTTTGAATATCTGTTTCATTGCTCGCTTTGATTTCTGCAAGCTCTCTCAAAATGTGCATGAAATCTGTTGTTGGAGCTACCTGTGTTTTTATGTCGCTGCCAAAAACAATAAGGCCTACTTTATTTTTTTCTGCGATGGCTTTATAGCAAAGTGCAATGCCTGCCTTTTTTGCAGTTTTTAGTTTCTCTCCTCGCATGCTTCCTGATGCATCCAAGCCGTAAATAATGGAAATTCTTCCTTTGTTCTCCCTTTCAAACATCATCAAATCCTGTTTATCCAGCTTCGTATGCCCCCTTCTCAAGGCTTTTTTGATGCTTGCCTTTATTGCCAGATCTCTATACCTGCTTTTTTTATAGAGAGAAACGTTGTTTTTTTCTCCGTAAATGGATTTTTCTTTTTTCTTTTTTTCTCCAAACCCTTTCGGCATTAAATGGTCAAGCTCTTCAACATATAAAACAAGAGAACTTAGCAATAATCCTTTATCAGTTACGGTTCCTCGATTGTCCAGCAGCTTCTTCTTTTGTAAATCGCGTATTTTTTGTTCTATATGCTCTTTGATGAGTTTTTTAAATTCAGGAATCTTGATATTTTTTTCAACATAATCAGGACTGTAGCCAGTAAGTTCTTTAACAATAACTTCCCCATACAATTGCTCTGCAAGTTTATAATCCTTCACTAAATTTTCATAAATAAGGTCGGGAGTAAATCCCCCTAGTCCCTGCGTTAAAGAATCTGCTATTAACTTGCCATCATCAACAGTGTCTTTGTCATTTTCAATGACCGAGTGCATTAATTTTTCTTCTTCAGTTTGCTTGTCTAAGGCTCCTGAAAGTTCTTCAACAGTCTCAGTTTTCTTAGCTTTTGTTTTTTCTTCTTTCAAATCAAACTCTGTGTCAGAGGTAATCACCCTTTTTGAATTTGGTGAATTCTTCCTCTATAAACGAGTCTGTGGTTTCCAGATATTTTACAGAGGGCTTTAATTTTATTCTATGCGCTAAAACAGAGCTGATGACTGCCTTGATATCCTCTAAAATGACGGTTTTTCTTTTTTCCAGCAATGCATTGCTCTGCGCTCTTTCGTAGATGCCTATGCTTGCCCTCACGCTTGGTTTTTTTTCTAACCGTTCATCGTTTCTTAATTCCCTGATGAAGCTGACGGCATAGTCAAGCAGGTTTACAGGAAACTCAACGATTTTTTTTCCTTTTGAAGTAACTATTTCTTTCTCTATGTCCAGTGTTTCAGGATAGCCTATGGAGATAATATCAAATCTATCCAGAAAAACATCACTTAACGGCTCTGTTGATGTATCTTCAGGGTTCATGGTTCCTATAAAGATAAAATTGCAGTCAAAATCAACATCATAACTGCCTATGGTGATTTTTCTTTCTTCTAATACTTGCAATAAGGCATTTTGCAGTTTTTCACTGCACCGGTTGATTTCATCAAAAAACAAGATGCCTCCATTTGCCTTGAATATTTTTCCCTTGGTAAATGCTTCTTTGCTTAAAGGCCCATACTGAATTGCTTTGATAGGGTCGATATCTCCCAGCAAATCTTCTGCAGTCAAATCAGGACTTCCCTGAACACGGACAAATAACTCCTTGTTTTTTGTTTCCAGAAATTCATAGACGTTTTTTGCCAGCGTTGTCTTTCCTACACCAGGAGGCCCTAATAAAATAACGTGCCTGTTCATAAACAGAGCAGATTTCAGTTGCTTTTTGGTTTCCTCTTGGCCTAAAATCGCTTCAAAATCTTTTTTCAGTATGTTTTCTTGTAGTTTGTCCATAGGCAGATACAGAATGACAGGGGTTATATAAAGTTTACTCTAAACTAGAGTCCATCATACGTGTCTTTTTCCATAGACAATGATACAGTCATTATCCGTTCCGTTTGCGTTACATGCTTCTTTAAAAAGTTCTTTTTTCACTTTTTTATTTGCTTCAGGATTGTTTGGTCCAGATTCATGATAGTATACGTATTGATCGTCAAACCCCGTAAGCACAACAAAATGTCCCTGATAGAAATCTTTTTTTTGAATAATCTTGTTGTAGTCAATTAAAACCATAGGAATATGGTCTTGTTGAAGGTGCTGTTCAATCTCTTTTAGAGATAGTGCTTTTTTTTCAAAAATAGCATATTTGAGCAATTTTTTAGTGGCTTTGACCATGACAGGAACATCTATCCTGCTAAGGATTTTCTCCGCATCTTTTCCAAAATGCTTTCTGATGAACGGTTCTCCTTCTAAATAGGGCTCTAAATCTTCTTTTGAATAATACTTTACGTTCAATCCAAGATCCTGTAAAACAGAGGCAATCTGCACTGTAGACGTCCATCGATTAGCTTTCCTTCTTGTTAGCTTATCAAGCTCTTCTAAAGCAAAATCTTTGTTCAAAAAATGCTTCAGAACAATTTTCATGGCAACCTGCATGCACTGGCTTCCGTCGCCATCATTCTTGTAAAAGGGAATGTTGAGCATCATCAAAGATAAAAAAGAAAATTGTTTTTATAAAGTTTGCTAAAGAATAAAAAAAATTATTCTACAATCTTGAAGATTTCCCTTCTGCCTTTCATATACATTTCTGTATAATGGGCCATTTCCTTTGCAATATCAGGATCCATTTTTCCAGAACTGTATTCTTCCATTTGTTTTTCGTACTCTTCCAGATTTTTTACCTGTCTTTCTATGACTACCGTATTGTAATCGCCTACTAAATCAGTCATCACTCTTGCTGTTTTGTCTTCTCCAAATACTTTTAAGAATAATTTTGCCAGCTTTGATGCCTGTCCTGGCTTTGCAGTAAATGTTTCACGAATGACTAACATAATACACCTCCGTTTTACCTGCGATTGGGTTGCAGCATGCCTACTCTGTTTCCTTCTGTATCTTGGAACATGACAAAACTTCCAACTCCAGGAATGTCCATTGGCTTTCCTAAAACATTTCCGCCAGACTCATTGACCGCTTTCATCTGCGCGTTTAGATCATCAACAGCAATCACGATGTGAGGCATTGTTCCATCTTTGCCTTTCTGATAAAACCCTCCGTTTATAGCTCCTGCTGTTTTTGGCCTTTTGGTTTTTTCATCAACTTCTGTTGTAGTCGCTAAAATATACTTTCCCATTTCAGGACCAAGCTGATTCATTTTCCATCCGAAAACGTTCGAATAAAACGCAATCACTCTTTTTTTGTCTTCTGCAGGCATTTCAAAATGGACAACAGGATTCATTTTACACCTTCACTATGGCTTTGAATCCGCCATAAGCCATTCTTTTCACGTCAAAAGGCATTTGTTTGTCTGTCCATGCAGGATCGTTCATTGCAGGGTCTTTCATCACTTTTGCGTTGACGGCATTGCGATGCGCTTTTGATTTATAGATGATGAAGGAAAATAAAATAGTTTCGCCTTTCTTGGGCTTGACCAGTTTAGGGAATGTTTGTATTTTCATCTTTCCCATATTTGGCGTCAAATCATCTCCAACACATTCAAAGTATTGAAGAGCGCCATGCTTTTTCCATATTTTTCCTCCAGCCTGCGCCATTTTGCTATACGCTTTAAGATTTTTCGTTGGTACAGGTAAAACAAAGCCATCAACATACATAGTATCACCTCTTTGGCATTTTGCGTTCATTCATGTAAAATACTTCCCAGATATGGCCGTCTAAATCTTCAAAGCTTCTTCCGTACATCCATCCGTGGTCCTGAGGTTTTCTTGGTTCTTTGCCTCCTGCTTTGACGGCCTTGTTGATTATTTCATCAACTTTTTTTCTGCTTTCAACAGCTAATGCAAGAAGAACTTCAGTTGTTTTTTTTGCATCAGAGATTTTTTTGGGAGTGAATGTCTTAAAGAATTTTTCAACAATAAGCATGGAGTAGATGTTCTCTCCGATAATCATGCACGCTGCCTTTTTATCGGTAAATTTGGGGTTGAAGGTAAAACCTAGGGTAGAGAAAAATTTTATGGTTTTACTCAAATCTTTTACAGGGAGATTCACAAAAATTTGTTTTGCCATAAAAATTTTATGGGCCAAGTATTTATAAACCTTTTGAAGGAAGAATCAGAAAACCGCAATGTTTTTATTATCCGTCATAGTTTTTACGTTTAGGGGCCTGTGGTGTATCGGTAACACGCAACCTTCGCAAGGTTGAGACATCGGGTTCAATTCCCGACAGGTCCATAGCAAGATTTATATACTACTTATAAGTAACTACTTTTATGGCTCTGTGTGAAACCGTCAAATTGGAGCATGTAGATGACCACGTTCTTGATTTAGTTATCAACTTAAACAGAATTCCTCAGATCAATACGTTAACAACGTGTGAAGGACATGTTCCGTATGAACCCCCTACGTGGCCTGCTAAAGACGGTTGGATTTATTTTACTATTCCTGAAGGTGCTTATAGAGACTTGTTGTTAACGCTGGAGTTGTTCTGTCAGGAAAGGAATTATTTTGCTTTGAGAAACATACGGTCTGTAAAACCTATGATAGAAAGCTTTCAAATCGTCGCAGAGTATGAACCCCATCATGATGCTGAAATGAACAATCTTTTTGAAAAGATGAATGATGCAGGAAAAAAAGCATACTTTGAAAGGGCAGAAATAAGAAGAAAAGAAATTCTGCAGGGATGGAGCGATTTAAACGCTCTTGTAGTGCAGTATATTCAAGCTCACATCGCTGAAGATATCGAATCCCTTCCGTACAGATAATCAGCGCTTGCTTTTCATTCTTCTTTCGCTGACTTCTTTTGTTGGAGCATTTTTGCTAAAGCGCAAAAATTTGTTGATGCGCATTTCATCTTCCTGCTTCTGCTTTTGCTGTTCAGGCGTCAATTCAGGCATCCTGACATCGATCGTTGCAGACTTCTCTTTATGAAATTTCAAGTACTTTTCTTTCTTTGCGCTAACTTTCTTTTTTTCCTTGTCTTTTTTGGCCATAGAACATCACCCTGAAAGAGAAAATCGCTTATTTATATATTTTTCTTTTAGCAAGCTAATTGATAGCCTTGAAACACAAAAGCCTTGACAATCTGCACATCATATAAGTTGATAATGCCGTCGTTGTTTACATCAATTGCCTTTTCTAATACAGGTTTTTCTCTTCCTAAAAGATAACTATTGAATTTTTCCACATCAGCTTCATCAACCTTGCCGTTGCAGTCAAAATCTCCGCATAAGCAGTCTGTTGCCTGATAAATCACTATTCGAGTATTGCCCTCTATTTTTCTAGGAGCGTTATCTTCAAAGTAATTGCCGTTAAAAAAGTATTCTCCAGGTGTTGATGGAGCCTGCACTTGATAAGTGTAAACCTTATCTGAGAATGATACGGTATTTCCTGTATCTGAATCAAGCGAAAAGCCTTCTGGCACAGTATCTTTGACTAACGCCTGCTTTCCATTGTAAACCGTTACGCTAAAAACCTCTCCTGTGGTTGCATAATTAGGCAGCACTCTGTATACTGTAGGCTGGGCAACAACATTTCCGGTAATGCCTTTGGAAGAAACGAGAATGGCAATAAAGAGTATTCCCAAACATGCCAGTAAAACAGCAGTCATCGGTTTCATACTGCAACATTATTTTGGTTGTTTATAAAGCTTATGAAAGAAATAAACCAATGTATCTTGGCATCTTAGGAAGAAACTTTTCAGGATGTTTTTGCAAGCTTTCCAAGAGCTCTTTTTTTGTAAACCATTTTATTTCCTCAACTTCGTCTTCCTGAAAAATAAGCTCTGAAGCAGGTTTATCAATCTTTAACGTAAACCATTGCGTAAAGTACTTATATTGCCCGTAGGGAGCTGTTTTAGGGCCTAATGTTGGTTTAATATTTTTTAACCCTAATTCTTCTTCTGCCTCTTTGATAATATTTTGTTCATAGGTTTCTCCTTCGTCAACAGTTCCTGCGACAGCAGGTCCCCATTTGCCAGGGTCGTGTTTTTTATTCCTGTGCCTTTTTGCTAAAAGAATATCTCCCTTGCTGTTGGTAATCCACAAGGCAGAAACCCGGTAAATATCATCTGGCTTTTCATCTTCTCGGTATTTATGTCCTATAACGTTATCATGCTCATCAACAATAATCATTCTGGGTTTCATGTTTTTTTTGTAGCTGATCATACTATAAATAGTTTGTGCATAGATTAAAAAAAGATAAGACTTATTTAATATTCCTTTCTAGTGGTGAATTTACGAAATATTTATAAACGTGCATTTAATCTCATTTGAAGGTCCTACAATGTCAGAAGCAATAGCGCAAACTGTTGAGAGAGAATTTGCTTTGATTACCTATGCGAATCTTACCCAGATAGATTTGCGCGAAAGCAATTATCCAGATGCTAAATTTGGTGGAATTTTTTTCTCAGGCACGAATGTACATACAGGATATGTATACACTTTGGGGGTTATTGTTAAACATGATCGTACTCCCTACGTAAATATTAATACTGAACAAAGAGGTTCATTCTTAAACAAAGGCTCTGAAAGACAGGCTCAATGTGCATTAGAATCCCTTGCTATGACGGTAAGAGAGAGGATTGGGGGATATTTTCAGATTCACCCATTTTATGGCGCAATTTATGGAACGCATTTTAATCCTATTACTGATTTTTGCAAAGGAAATATGGATGAGCCGTTAGGCATGACTATCCATCTTGTTAACGATGCTGGGCAGTTTGATGATGAAATGACGAGAGAAGCTCTTTACATGGGAAATACGATCTCCGTTCCAGGACCAAATGCCCAAAGGTTTCTTGAGTATATGAAAGCTGTAAATCTGCGTAATCCAAACCAGCAAGACAGAGACCAAGCAATCACTAATGGTTTAGGCGAGCAATGGGATGCCGAATTTAAAAAATTTAATCCTCCTGCAAAAAGAAGATGGCTGTTTTTTAAACAACCATCAATTCCTCCCGCAATGGAAGTTACCCAGCACAGTATTGCTGATATGATGGATTATTTACAGGAATTGGGTTTGAGGGATTTGAGAGCAACGCAAGCTAATTATCAAGGGCTAACCTCTACTGAGCTAGATGCGGCAACATTGCCAAGAGAAAAAATTGAGCATATGTTTGAAACATTCTAAGAATTTTTTTGATATATCCATAGCTTTATAAACATCGTATAATCTCTGAAAAGCAAGGGCTGGTAGTTAAATCTGGTATAACGCGCCCATGGCATGGGTGAGGCTCCGGGTTCAAAAGAGACGAAACATCTCAAGAAAATCCCGGCCAGTCCATTTTTTATACATGCAAAGAATTTCTGTACATGCTGTCAATATAGTCTTGAACGCCTAAATCCTCAGAGCCGAATCCAGAAGGCAACAATTCAGCAGTATTGGTTACTATGATTTCTTGAAAATCAGAGCTTGTAAGAATAACTTCAATAGGTTTACCGTTAACACTTGCTGCTTCATGAAGCACTTGTCTGCAGGCGCCGCAGGGTGCAGTTGCTTTTGTTGTCTCTTCATACGCATCTTGAGCAAGCCATTTGCGTGCAGTGATGGCAATCCGTTTCAAGTCATACTCTCGTCTGTTAAATGCCTGAAAAAGCGCGCTTCTCTCTGCGCAGATGGTGAGTCCATAAGAAGCATTTTCAACATTTGCACCAAGAATAATGAGACCTGTTTCTGTCATCAACGCTGCGCCAACTGAAAAATGAGAGTAAGGGCAATAAGAGCCTTTCGTAGCGTTCATTGCCTGATGAATGAGGTTTTGTACGCTTGATTCTAATGTGACAATACTATGATACGTTTCCATGCGCTCAGAACAGCTTTGAAGCACTTAAAGATATGTTGTATAGAAACAGACAACTTTTTATACAGAAACATACTTCTCGACCTATGCAACGGTCATTTAAGAATCTGCAATTGACAAAACAGGAGTTTGCTCTTTATGAAACGCTGCTAAAGAGTGGGCCTTTGCCTATCGTGAGCATTGCAAAACAGTCTGCTGTCAATAGAAGTTACTGTTATGAATTGCTGGAAAAACTTTCAGTAAAAGGTTTTGTTTCAAAAATACTGATTAATAATAAAATTCATTGGCAGGCACTCTCGCGAACTAAAATTCTGTATGCATTGGACAGCTACAGAGAAAAACTCAATACGTATCTTGAGAACATTGAACAAAAATATAAGCCTGAAACACCAAGAAGCATAGCTCTCTTTAAAGGAACAAAAGGAGTGCGCTCTCTTTTGGAAGATATTACAGTATCAAAAACAAAAGTGGTTGGTTTTGGCATTAAGGGAAAGCTCAAGCAGTTTTTTCCTTATTACTATCCGCATTTTGCTGATAAGATTAAGCAATCTGATATTCCTTTTGAGCTTATCTTCCTGAAAAAGGGAAAACCTATTCCAACAGCAAAAACAAAATATAAATCCTTTCCAGAGGCATTAGATTCTTCTGTAGAAATCAATGTCTATGAAGATAAAACCATTCTCATTTTTTGGAAAGACCCTGTTGAAGCAATAGAAATTGTTGACAAGGACGTTGCCAACAGTTTCCGAAATTTTCATAAGTTGTTTTGGGACCAGTTGAAATAGCTGTTCACGTTTCCATAAGTTTGTATGCTGCATACAGTTTATCTGCGTGAGCCAAACAAACACCTAAAGCATACCATCCTGCTTTCTTTAGCGCGCTGTGCTTTTCGTCTATTTTTTCTTGTTCGAGTGCTTTATTCAATGCATACTTGCCTACGCCATACAACACAGGGATTTCATAAGCGCCAGTTAGCCTTGAAAAACTTCCCATAATGATGCCCTGTAATGTTTGGTGCACTGGCCTTCTGAAGAGCGGGTTTTGTAGATTCATAGTCTCAACCTCCTTTTTAACGTATAACGTAAACCAACTATTTATATATTCTCCCCCACCTAGTGTAGAGTAATAGTAACCTTTATATATTTGTGTATCTTTTTAATGGCATGGATGCTGTCTATCTGGAAAAAATAGGCCTGACAAAGAATGAAAGCATTATTTATCTTACGCTATTACGCATAGGCACATCAAAGACAGGCAACCTCCTAAAATCTGCAAAAATAAATTCCGGAAAAATCTATGAAATCCTTGAGGCATTAAAGCAAAAAGGGTTGGTCAGTGAAACTATACAAGATAGAGTAAAATATTTTACTGCAGCTCCCCCTCAGCAAGTGCTACACTATATTGAAATGAAAAAAAATGCAGTGCTTGAGCAGGAAGCCATTGCTCAAAAAATGATCCCTCAATTGACGGTATTAAGAAAAGAACATCTGGAAAACAAAAAAATTCTTGTCTATACAGGCTTTAGAGGAATTATAACCGCAGCAGAAGAAGCCTTGGAAAATACTCCTGCAGGACAGGAAATTTTATCTTTGGGCATATCTGATATTAATGCAAAGTATCAGCATTACTGGGTGAAATGGGAGAAAATGAGGCAGAAGAAAAAAATAGCTGCAAGGTATGTTCTTTCAGAAAAAGGAATTATTTACAACGATTTAAAAAAAGAAAAACGAATTCAGTTAAAAATTCTAGAACTCGACACCCCTGTAGGCGTAGACATCTATGGAAAAGATAAAATACTCATTCTGCATTACCAAGAACCTGTAACCTGCACGCTGATTTATGATGAGCATACGGCAACATCGTTTAAATCTTTTTTTGAAGCCATGTGGAAAACAGCAAAGAAACCTTGATTGTCGTTGTAACAATAAGCGAAACATATAAAAACCATTGCTTGCTCTTGCCAGTATGGTTAAGGCAATTTTCTTTGATTTGTGGGGAACCTTGGTTGAAACTACGGTCTATCCTAGTCCTATTAGGCAGGTAAAATACATCTTGGGCATTCAGGGAACATTTCAGGATTATATTCTAACCTTTGAACAGATATTCATGACTAAAACATTTTCTTCCTTGGAAGAAGGCTTTAGAGAGGTCTGCAAGGCGTTTGATATTGAGCCAACAAAAGACCAGTTAGATCAGTTAATAGGTTTATGGAATAAAAAGAATCTTATCAGCAAGCCTTATCCTGAAACGCTTGAAGTTCTTGAAAAATTGCATAAAAAATTCAAATTAGTGTTAATCAGCAATACGGATTGTTTTTCTACTGAGCAAACATTGGACAAATTTGACATGACGAAATACTTTGAAAAGATTGTCGTTTCCTATAAAGAGGGCAAATTAAAATCTCACCCTGAATTATTTGCAAACGCATTAAAGGAGTTAAAAATAAAGAAAGAAGATGCGATCATGATAGGAGATAGCATTGAAAGCGACATGGAAGGTGCTCAAGCAGCAGGTATAAAAGGAATATTGATAGATAGAAAAGATAGAAGGGAGTATGAGCATAAAATCATGAGCTTACTAGAAATAGAGGATGCGTTATGAATTGCATATTCTGCAAAATCATCAAAAAAGAAATTCCCTGCAACTTGCTCTATGAAGATGAATCATGCTTTGTTTTTCTCGACATTAAGCCAATAACCAAAGGACATACGCTAGTAGTGCCTAAAAAACATTCTGAAAATCTGTTGGATATAGAAGAAAAAGACGTGTTGCACTGTATGAACCTGATAAAAAAATTAGGCCCTAAAATTATGAAAGCCATGAAGGCAGATGGCTTTAACGTAGGACAGAATAATTTCTCTGCAGCAGGACAAACGGTTATGCATACGCATTTTCATATTATCCCCAGATACAAAAACGACGGATTGAAAAATTGGCAAAATAAAGATACTTCTGCAGATGCATTATTGCAGGCTGAAAAAGAAATTAAAAAAGCGTTACGTGTTCCATAATGCTTCAAAATAAGCCCTGAAATTTTTATAGAGCGCTTCTGAGCTTATTTCAAAGCAGCGCATGTCTTTCTCGAACATGAAAAAGATGACTTTGTTTCCCTTGTAGAGATTAATCTGCATGGGAATGCCTGATAATGCTTTCGGGAGTGAACGTACTTCGCTGATTTTTCCTGTTGGATCTCCTCCATGAATGAATTCTTCAAGGATGTCTTTTTTGTAATCAGGATCTCCCAGCAATCGCGCTTTAATGCCTTTTTTGACTCTCTCTTTGTGATAATTCCTGAACCAATCGCTGAGCTGCTCTCCCAAATGACCATAGGTTGCTCCTATAACTTGATATTCGTCTCCTGATTCCAGTTCATCAAGCATTGATCTGAATCTTTCCGTCACTGGTTCAAATCCCTTGTAGACTAAAACGTCTTGGTTCCAAAGCAATAAAAATTGATCGTAGAAAGAATCTGCTAAGTCTTTATTTTTAATCCTTATCGCAATAACGTTTTTTGAATCACCAATTCTGATAATGACATTATCTTTATAGATGTTTACGGTTGCAGGTGATGCCATGGCGTTGGGAATGACTTTTCCTTCTGCTAATCGCATGCCTTTTCGTTCTCGTTCATACCACTGTCTGCCTTCATCTGAATAGATTGTTTTGGTTTTAATGCCTATCTTTTCCCTAAACTGATACTGTTTTTTAAAATAATCGCTCATGCGAACATCTAATTCTCCAACAACATAGACATACATGGTGTCTCCTTTTTTGAGCACTTGCAAGGTATCTTTAAATGCTGTTTCCAATCCTTTCATTCCTCGAAACACCGTCGCTTCTGTTTTATACTTTGCAAGTGTTTTTTTTAAGAGCAATTCGGGAATGAGGTTTTTTATGGATTGTTTCTGCTCCTGTAATTTTTGCTCCTTTTCCTGCAAATAATCTAAAATTCTTTCAGGAGATGCCGCTTCAAAGTGTTTTATGCCTTCTTCTATAACAGAACTGACCAGTCCTTTCTGCATCAATCTATCAAGAATTTCGTAAATTTTAGAGCTTGCAGCGCCTGATTTCTCAACAATAGGTCCTGTGGTTGCAGTTCCGAGTTCTAACAATGCCATGTAGACATTAATCTCAGATTTAGTTAATCCTATAGATTCCAGCAAGGAAGTGTCCATAGTTGTTTTAAGGCATTTTCCTATATAAAACTATTGTTTTCTCCCCCCTAAGGGTTAGGTAAGATTTAAATACTAAGATAATCACTATATAGTAGTAATAATTAAAATAAAAGAGGGGGATACACATGAAAACCATAACCAAAATCGCAACAATCGCAGCAATTATTGCCGCTTCATTTGCAAGCGCAAAAGCAGCACCAATCAACGGCAATGCAGAATACATTAAAAGCGAAGGCGAAGGAAAAAGCATGGTCGAAACCAACTTGTTTTATGAAGTTGCAGGCGTTAAAGGATTCACCTTTGTTGACTTCAATGAACAGGGTAATACTTACTTCGGAAAAACAACCTTCACGCCAAAATCAGGAAATGGCGTCAGAGCACAGATCATTCATGGGACAGCAATGCCAAATCAATACGGTATTGGTATAACCATGAAATTGCCAAAAGTTGCTGGTGTTTCAGGAAGCGTTTACAATGTTCCTTTGTGGGTTGACCGTGAAGGAGAACAACTCGAAAAGAATATTGTTGGTGTAAGCTTAGGAGCAAAACTTCCTTACGATATTGGCTTGTTCGCCTTCAATGAGTGGAATCTTAGAGGAGCAAATGGCATCGCATCAACCTATGGAGAGATTGGTGTAACAAAGAATGTTGGCCAATTTACCTTGATGTACAATCCATCTTTGAACGGCAACGGTGATGCGACTCCAGAATTGGAACAGCGAGTGAGCATCGGATTTAATTTCAAGTAATTTTTTTCTTTTTTTTAAACCAATACCTATTTAAATGACTCTTTCTCATACGTAGCATGATTGATTTAATCCTGCTCTTTAGCGTTGTTGGCGTTGTTATTTTCTTAGGATTTGCAGGAGAGATAGTTTTTAGAAAAACAAGCATCCCTGATATCATCTGGTTAATTCTTTTCGGGATTGTCATAGGCTCATTTTATGATGTGCAAGGAGCATCCATCATTACTGATATTGCTCCTGTATTTACCACGTTTGCATTGATTTTCATCCTCTTTGAGGGTGCATTAAGCATCAACATCAGCGACTTATTTAAAAGCATGTCCAAAACAACCGTCATAACCCTCCTCTCATTTGTTCTTGCAATTGCTGTTGTTACTGGTATTTTTTCAGCAGTGGGATTGCCCGTATTATACGGCATGCTGATAGGTGCTATTCTTGGAGGAACAACGTCTGCTGTTGTCATTCCTCTTTCTGAAAGGCTTGCCATCAAAAGCGAAACAGTCTCTATTTTGAAGCTCGAGTCTGCGCTCAACGATGTTTTGTGCGTTCTTGCAAGCATTACTTTTATAGGCATCATTGTAAATATTGCAAGCTTTTCGCTTTCCAAGGCATTAAATCAGCTTTTGGGAAGTTTTGCTATCGCTATTTTAATTGGAGTCGTTGTTGCACTTTTATGGATCCCTCTGTTGAAATTTATTCAAAAGCATGTTAAAAGTTATCTGATTACTATAGCTTTAATGCTTATCCTCTATGCGTTTGTTGAGTATATTCATGCCAATGGAGCCATTGCATGTTTGGCTTTTGGTTTGGTTCTTGGCAACTCAAAAAAAATCTACGAGCTTATGAGAAAAGACGACACCACTGCTGCGCTTTCGGGAACAGAGCGATTTTTTTATTCGCAGATTTCCTTTTTTGTCAAGGCATTCTTTTTTGTCTATATTGGAATGCTTATGGATTTTAGCAATCCCCTGCCGTTTATTATTGGGGGAGTCATCACCATAGCACTTTTCTTGATAAGGCCTGTTGCAATAGCGCCCTATGCAAGAAAGCTTGAACTCAAAGACAAGGCAGTGCTTGAAACGTTAATTCCCAAAGGATTAGCCGCCGCAGTTCTTGCTCAGCTACCTTCACAGATGGGCATTGAAATTTTTCAAGGATTTGAAAGCATGATTATGGCTGTTGTATTATACACTATTTTGCTAAGCTCCTTGTTCGTATTCCTGATAGAAAAAAATTGGTTTTTTGGCTTTACTGAGCTGTTCAGAAAATTAAGAGGGCTGCCTCCTTTGGCAAAGCCTGCTGAGGTCATGGTGCAAAAAGCAGATGAGGAAAAGAAAGCAGAAGCAAGGGAAGAAACAAAGAAACAACAGAAGAAAAAATAGGCAGATTTAAAAACAATTTCCTTTTTCTTTTTCCCATGCGGGTGTAGTTCAGCCTGGTTTAGATCGCCACGCTCATAACGTGGATGTCGAGGGTTCAAATGAGATTTTTGCAAAAATCTCGCTAAATGCAGGGGTTTTGGTCAAGCCCCTTAATGCGAAAAGCAAAAATCTATGAAAGTCCCTCCACCCGCACCTTACACTTTCGCGGTGCAGTGTGGTACTGTGTAGTAATAGAAATATTTTTATATTCTTTTTTATACCTGTTCTTGAATGAACGTTTCATCTCGAAATAAAAAAGTTGCAAAAACAAGATGGAATAACCGTTTAGCTCAAGAAAAAAAGTCTTTTGCTCATGATAGAAACGCGCAAATCAAAAAAGCAGCTCTCTGCGGTTTTCTTGCAGGGGATGGTAGCGTACAAGTGAGGAAGGAGAAATCGTATTATCATTATCAACTAGATTTTTTTCCAGATGATGATGGCATGTTGGCTGTTTACATGCAATATGTTTTAGAGGTCTATAACAAAGTTCCTTCGATAAGAAGAAGAGACAACGTGTATCAGGTCAGGTTGACGTCTAAGGCTGTTGTTGAAGATTTGCTGACCTACTGCTCTTTTGGTCAAAAAACATGGACTGTTCCGCTTCGTTTATGTAAGGCTACTGCGGGTAAAGTTGCTTGGCTAAAAGCATTTTTTTCTGCTGAAGGATACGTTGATACGTACGCAATAAAAGTTCAAACTATTAATAAACAAGGAATGAAGCAAGTGTCCAAGCTTCTTTCTTCTTTCGGAATAGAACACCGGTTCTATACATTTCAGCCCAAACAGAAAACGTATGCTCCCGTTTTTATTATTAGAATAATGTCTAAGAAAGCAAAATTGCTGTTTTTAAAGGAAATTAATTTTTGGCACGAGAAAAAATCAAACCGACTCATAAAATCAACAAATATATAAATCAACACTAAATCATCTGTTTCATGCCGTGGTGGCACAACCTGGTACTGCGCAATTCTTTTTTTAAGAGCGTAAGACTGGAAATCTTGTTTCCGCAAGGATTTCCCGGTTCAAATCCGGGCCACGGCGTTTCATGCTTCTAAATAAATTTGTTTTCCGTCGACATTAGCAACAGGCCTATAGCCCATGACGTAATCGCAGTACTCTTCTTTGGTCAAGGCTCTTTTTGCCAATCGGTATGCTAAGTCGCTGTTGTTGTTGACATAGACATAGGGAAGACGGCCATAATCTTCTCTGTGGTCGTCTACAATCTTTTTTCCTAAAGGCTCTCCTGCTTGTTTTAGTGCGTCAAGAAGATTACTGCTTCCACATTCTCTTTGGCCTTCATCCAATAGAGAAGGGTTGCAGAAATGCCATATTGCAGTGTCTCTTGGTTCGTAAGGAAAATAAAACTCTTGTTTTTCTATTAAGGTCATATTGTTCAGATACAACGTGTTTTCTGTATCGCTGAATTCTCTTGATTTTTGAATGTTTTGCACTACTCTACGTATGGTTTCCTCTCTCTGCCGCAATTTCTCTTTTTTTGCATGCAGTCTGCCTGCAAGGTTTAATACGGAATCAATTGTTGTTTTTTTCATATGCTCAACCTCCTTTTTATTACCACTATAAAGTAAGTAACTATTTAAAACTTTGTTGTACTTTAAAAGTACGAAAGTTTTATAAAGAAAAACTCCTATGCAAGTCTATGCACGAAGATGTATTGATGAAAGCAGGATTGACACTGAGAGAAGTTAACGTATATACGCTATTGAGAACGCAGGGAGAGCTTATGGCGAGCGAGATTGCCAAAAAAGCAGGCCTTATCAGAACCAATGTCTATGACATCCTTGAATCGCTGATACAAAAAGGAATTGTTTCCAGCGTCATCAGAAGTGGTAAAAAATACTTTCGTGCCACAGACCCTGAAAAATTAGTGGACTATGTCAACAATCAAAAAAGAGATCTCGATGAAGTGAGTAGTGATTTAATAAAAATCCTGTCGAGTTTGAAACCCGTCCATGCTGATGCAAAACGTCCTGTTATTGAGGTGTACGAGGGAAAAGAGGGCATGAAAACTATTTTGGAAATGTCCATTCGGGAATCTCTAAAAACTAAAAAAGAAATATTGGGAATATCGGTGCAGCAGGAAAAATGCAGATTGCTGGCAGGGCCATATCACGTCAGATGGTACAAAGACAGAGAAAAGTTCAAAATTAAATCCAGATATCTTATGTCTGCAGAGGAAAACATAATCCCTGTTCAGTATACTCAATTTAAAATACTCCCAAAAGAGGCAAAAAACCCCAATGAGCTTTTTATCTTTGGAAACATAACAACGCAGTTTTTCTTTACAGGAACGCTCTTTACGGCCATTCTCATTAATAATGAAGAAATTACTAGCAAGTATAGGGATTACTTTTCATTTCTGTGGAAACTGATACGATAGCGTCTTTACATAAACTATATATACTCATAAACTATCTTCTTTGCTATGGCAATTATTCATTCCTTTGATAATGCGGTCATCTATTATGACTATGTGAGAAAAGAAGAACCTGTGTTGATTTTTTTGCACGGATTAATTCATAACCACACTATTTGGAAAAAAGAAGTTGATTTTTTTTCAGAAAAAGAGTTTTCTACTTTAAGCGTTGATTTGCGTGGCCATGGAAAATCAGAAGTTCCCTTATCACTATCCGCTTTCAAAATAGAAAACTTTGCAAACGACGTGCATGAAATCATTAAAAAAGAGAACATCAAGCATTTTATTTTGATAGGGCATTCATTAGGAGGCATGGTCATTTTGAAATTTCTGGAACTGTATCCTCATGAGGCTGACAAAGCTGTCTTGATTGATTCAGGCTATGAAAATCCCTGGAAGAGCATCGAAAAGTATCACCTTACGCCACTTTTAGACCAATTCCTTTCCCGTCTTTTTGAAAACAAAAAGCTGCAGAAAAAATATTTTCATGACGTTGATTTTTCAAAATTCGACAATAAATATGATGTGTATTATTGGCTGCAGGGGTTAAAAGGCACTTCCTTGCAGACCGTTGTTGCATGCTTCAAAGGAATTATTGATTTGGACGAAAAACACATTCTTCCTAATATAGCTATTCCTGTTTTGCTCATTCATGGAGATAAAGACAACAAAATTCCCTTACGAGAAGCAATTTCCATGAAGCAGCACATAAAAAACTCAAAATTAGTCATTCTGAGAAATGCAAGCCATGATACTCCTTTATTTCAGGCAGAGAAGATTAATAAAGCAGTTGCTTCTTTTTTGGAAAATTAAAAAAAGAAAAAAATTAGTGATTCATATTATTAATTGAATCACAGATATTTTTGTTGTTTTCGTAGTCAGTGCCGTTGAGGAAATCGTTCATTGCACTGGCAAATGTTGTGTCAACAATGCCGTCATAGTTGGTATCAACTAAATCAGTAAGCGTTGCTGCTCCATTTGCAAAATTCAACATTGTTGCAAAGCATTGCTGTTTTGCTCTGTCCTTCATGGCTGCTTTGTTAATCCATAATAAATCATATCCCTGAGTCAGGGTAAGGTTTTTGTATGGGTTGTCTAAGGTTCCCAAAAGGAACAACAGTGTTGAACTATTGATTTGTGCAGTGCCTTTGTTTTTTCCTGTTGCAACAGCAAATTGGTGTTTCCAAAATCCGATGGTTTTGAAAGCTCCTGTTCCATTCGTTACATTAGTCTGATTAGTTGTGTTTGTTTGATTTGTCGTATTGGTCTGGTTTGTTGGCGGAAGTTCAGGGCAGCTCATTCTGTGAGATTGCAATCCTCTTACGCCATCAACATCAAATCCATCAGTAATGTGGTCTGCAGTGAATGCAGGCGTTATGTCTATTAATTTGATGTAAGTTGCGCAAGAAATATTTCCCAATTCAAACTTGCTATCCTGGCAGCCATTGCCTAAAAATTGCCAGTTGTTTCCATCTTCAGATGCATACACTGCAATCTGTTCAGGATACTCTGCGCAGGAAACATTGTTAAATGTTGTTTCAACAATTTCAACATCAAAGCCAGCGTCATTAAAAACGCCGTTGACAAATTTTAAAACAATACTTCCTCCATAGCCAAGGGCTACAAAATTAACACTGTCATTAAATTCAGCAGCTCCCAATGCCTGTGATGGATCGCTTCTGTCCAATGCAACGGGACTGCCATCGTCTCGCAATCCTTGTGAGAAATTCACTATGCTGTCTGCCCATTCTCCCAAGCCATCAGGAGAAGCTGCAAATGCAGATGCAGAAAACAGCAACACTATTCCTATGAACAAAAATAATTTTTTCATCATAACACCCCCAAGATTACGAAAAGAGAATACTTTCTCTTATAAATATTTTTCGAGATGATTTCTTTTCGTTTTTACAAAAGTAACTTTTTTCAAGAATTTTTTTTATTTTTTCAACGTGGTTTATTTTTTCAATATATTTTATTATCTATATCTGATTTTTTATTATAAAAAATAACTTTTTTTCAATAACATCATCAAAAAAGATTCTCGTATACAAATAAGCGCACTCTTCATTATTCATCACAACAAGGTTACAAAAAGGTGAGAACAAACTTTATAAAGCAATATTCATTCTCTCCTTTATTGGGGTTTAGAATTACTATTATTAAGTGTAGTATTAAGCACGGAAAACTCTAAAAAATATCGGGGTGGTTACATGAAAAGTAAGAATAGTATAATGTTTTCTATAATTTTAGTGTTTGCTCTTGTTTTGAGCGCAATGAATATTTCTGCAGTGCCTTTAGCGCACGACGCAACGGTTACTGTTTCGCCAGACGTTACAAACTGTAATGATCTGCCAAGTGATTTCACGATTAATGTGGAAAATCTTGTGGGGTCTGACCCCTTAAAAGAAGTCCGTATTTATAACGGAACGTTAGGTGTTACGGATTTCATTTGTGGTGCTGCACCAACAGGATGGACATTGTTCGATTTCACTAATTTCTCAGCAGAAAGTGGTTATTGTGAATATAAGGCAAATAACGCAAGTTATTATATACCTAATGGAACTTCACTTGACTTTACTTTTACTGCAACCATGACGAGCATTGAACAATGTTACAGCGAATTCTTGGTTTCAACTTTGGATGCTAAAATTCCTTTCGGTGACCATAAATATCATTACCCTGCAATCGCAATCGATTGTTCTGACCCTGTTTTGGAAAAACAGGTTGGGGAGCCAAAAATCTTAATAGATCCTAATTGTAATCCTGAAACAACAACCTGTGATTACTGGATAACACCAGATACGCAGATTGACTTTGCAGCTTATGATGATAATACTACAGGAATCTGCAACAGAGGATTTGATTACTGTGAATGGAGAGTAACCTTAGATGGTGTTGTTGGAGAATGGAACACGGTTCCTGAAATCTCTCAGCTTCCTCCAGATTTAATCTCTGGACCATCATCTATGTTATGGCAACTTCAGTTTAACGAAGACTCAAGCCACTTTATTGAAGCACGATGTGTTGATGTTGCAGGAAACTGGGTTTACTTAGATGAAACAGATAAAGTAGACGGTACTGAACCAGAAACAAATCATTCTTTCAATGGACCTCAGAAATTTGAAGAAGGAGTTCAGTGGATTGATGGTGTAACAACCGTTACTTTAACACCTGTTGACCCAGACCCTACTGGTTTCTCATGTAATATAGGCGTTGACAAAACATGGTATGCAAATGTTTTATCTCAAGTGCCAACAGAATTAATTGACGTAGATCCCTATGCGCCATGTTACAACCCTGCAGATTACTGTAAACCAGTTTTAGATAATCCTTATGAGAAACATGAAGGCTGCATAAATAGCTTCCAAACTTCCTGTACAGTAGACGATGGATTTGCGTATGGCACTCCAGAGTGGTATGCTTGCGTGGAAGATGGCGCACACTTTGAATGCCTGGTTCCTGAAGAATGGCACTTGTATAACGGAACGCCTGTTCCAAAAGATGAAGAGAGCTGCCACATTTTACAATACTTCAGCGTTGACCACTTAGGAAACATTGAAGCAATGAATACAGCATGTTTCTTTGTCGATAAAACGCCTCCTGTCTTAACAAAAGACAATGGAAATGCAATTCCTGGAGCAGGAGAAGCTGAATTTATGACAGAAGCAAATCCAGAAGGAGAATTCCACTGGATAACGCCAGGAATGCCAATAACCTTTACCTGTAATGATCAGGAACCACATCCATCAGGAGATGAACAAGTCTGTTATAAAGTCAATTATGACAATCCTGATTGGAGTGATGTTACTGATGACTACTGTGAAGGAGAATTAACCGATGGTTATTGCTGTGTTCCCGTTGATGACAACCAGCAAACTGTCTTTTACTTTAATGAAGATGAAGATTCCATGCACAGCTTGGAATATTTCTGTAAGGACGCAGTAAATAAACACACAGAACCTCATACACAATATTATAAGGTTGACAGCACACCTCCAACAGTAACAAAAACAATGATTGGAAGTTACCTTGGTCAATGTCCTCCTGCGCCAAACAGCAGCGATGTTTGTTATGTGAAAGGAGATGGCCAGAGCGGATTCAACGTTACTGTTGTTGACGGTGGAGAAGTATGTGCAGTTGACCAGGTTTCCTGTGAATACCACGTTTGGTGGGAAACTTCAGAAGAAATGTGCAAAGACCATGATGGTTATGACTGGGTTGATGGCTGGTGCTTAATTGATGGAAATGAATTTAGCACTGAAACTCAAGTAGTCTTTAATGAAGACTCAACGCATAAAGTTATTATTGAGTGCACAGATGCATTAGGAAACACTGTTGAAGATGTTGAAACCTTCAAGGTTGATATTACGCCACCTGTTTCAACAAAGTGGTATGAAGGACCTCAATATCCAGAAGTTGGCTATCCAAAGTGGATAACCAGTGATACGGATGTTTTGCTTGATGCAGAAGACAACAAAGTCGGAGTTAATACAACGTACTGGAGAAACTTATGGTTCCCAGGAAACGATGAAATTTGTTACATGCAGTCTAATGGAATAGGCGGTATTGGTCCAGTTGAAGATACTGTTATTTGTGACAACAATGGGGAATGCCCAATTCCAATAGTGAATTACTGC
The DNA here is from genome assembly GCA_003599145.1 of Candidatus Woesearchaeota archaeon. Lineage (GTDB taxonomy): Archaea > Nanobdellota > Nanobdellia > Woesearchaeales > UBA9642 > SURF-58. The sequence goes on from QZIT01000006.1 coordinate 194,874, forward strand.
AACCCTGAATACTACATGCAATTCTTGAACGAATCAGTTGCATGGAACGAGTATACAGGACCTTTCAATAAGCCAGAAGAAAGCTGCCACGTTATTGAATATTACAGTGTTGACCATTTAGGCAATACTGAAGAATTGAAATGGCAGTGTGTCTTTGTGGATAACAGCTATCCAAACTTGACGAAAGTTGTTGGAGAGCCAAAAGTTGAAGGACTTTATAATGTGAGTGTTGTTTGCGAAGAGCCATGTGCAGATGCAAGCAAGACATACACCTTTGATGGTGACTTTGATGAAGGTGTTCTATTTAATGTTGAACACACTTCTGTTGCAAACCAGTTGCAGTTAGTCCTTGAAGGCGCAACAACTTATCCAGTAATGTGGGTTGCCAACGCTGGAGAAGACAGCATCAGCAAGTGGGATACAACTGAAAATAAAGAATTGGCAAGATATCATACATGGTTTGGTCCATTAGGCAATCACGGTGAATGGACAGGCCCTGCGCCATCAAGAACAGCTGTTGATGCAGACGGAAATGTTTATGTTGCAAATAGACACTTTGATGGAAAGCCTGCAGATGTCATTAAGATACTTGCAGATGATTACATTGATAGAAATAGCAATGGCATGATGGACAGCTCATTTGATGCCGATAATAACGGTGAGATTGAACCAAGCGAAATGATACAGATGACTGATACGAATGGTAATGATATCATTGACCCATCAGAAATTACTGATGAAAGAGTTGCTTGGGCTGCTAGAGTAGGCACTAGTGGTTGCGTTGGAAGATCTCTTGCAATTGACTTGAATGGAAACATCTGGCTAGGTTGCTTCGATGAGCAAGCTTATTACCAGCTAGATGGCCAGACAGGCGCATTGCTTCAGGGACCTATCAGCACAGCAGGTCATTCACCATACGGTGCTTTGGTTGATAAGCATGGTATCTTATGGGGAGCAAGCTTAGGAACCAACATGTTAAGATTTAACACCAGCGATAATACCTACACCATATTAAATCACGCAGCATACGGTTCAAACTATGGTATTGCCCTTGGTTATGATGGTGCAGATAATACGCAGGTCTATCTTGCAGATAACAACGGAAAATCTTATATCCAATATGACAGCGGAACAAATACGTTTAGTAACCCTGCTGCTGTGTTTTTTGGCGCATTGGGTATTGCTACAGATACTGACGGAAATATTGTTGTTGGAAATTCAGGTACAGGAGGAGTTGCAAAGTTTGCACCTGATGGAAGCCTGATGTGGAATGCAGTTCCACAGTTAGCATCTGAAGCTAGAGGCGTTGTTGTTGACTCAGAAGATAATGTCTGGGTTATCTATAGAGCAGCTAGTAAGGTTGGAAAATATAACGGAACTGACGGAACTCATTTGGGATTGTTCAATTCTGGATTAGGTCCATACACGTACAGCGATGCTGCAGGACTTGGATTTAGAGGTTCTGTATCTCAGGGAACATGGAATGTTGTTTATGACTCAGGAGAAGCAGACACTCCTCTTGGTTCAGTTACGTGGAATGCAGATGTTCCAGAAGGAACAGAACTTGTTGTTAAAGTGAGAAGTTCCAATGATCAAGTAAGTTGGTCTGCATGGGAAGAAGTTTCAGATGGTGATGACTTTTCAAGCACACCTGACGGAAGATACCTTGAAGTGCAGGTCGCTATGAAAGGCACTGATGAAGTTACGCCTGTTTTGTACGATTTAACCGTGCATACAGAGTGCGATGATGAACCTGAAGTTGAAGAATTAGCAGTGCCAAAAACATTTGCAGAAAGAGCAATTGGAGACATCTTTAATGATGCAAATATCATTGCAGGCATAGGAGATGGTCCATGTGCAGCAGCAACAGCACCATCACAGTGTGCATGGATTGATGCAGCATCAGCACCCCAATTTGTTAAGGATAGCATGGAAGCACAAGGAGCTGTTCCAGATGAATCCTGCGGAAACATCTTGATATTGTCTTCAGGAAATCCTTTGGATGGAGATACTACATTAAGTACTTCAATGGGCAATGCAGGCTGTGGAAATAATCCTGATGGATATGGCACAAATGACTGTGTTGATTTAGCAGGATTTACTCCAAGTGCAAACAGTTTGGCATTAGCAATATCATCTGAATGGCAAGAGTATCAGTTCAGCTCATTTACTGATTGGATGAGAATTGGTGGTGTTGTGGATATGTCTATTAATAGTTGGACAGTTCCAACTACAGCGACATTGCCTCAATACGGACCATCAGAAAGCGGAGTCGTTACCTTGGCTACCTTAGCAGCATCTCAGGCAACAGACTTAAGAGTTGCTGATTCAGGAGACAGCATCTATGATACAGCAATCATTGTTGTGCCTGTAAGCTGCTTCGAGGAAGTTCCAGAGCCAGAATTATGCGGCAACGACGAAGTTGAGCCTGGAGAAGAATGCGACGATGGAAACAACGCAAATGGAGACGGCTGCAGTGCAATCTGCTTATTGGAAGATGAACAGTTGTGTGAAGAGGAAACTGAAGTTACTTACATCACACAGCAAACACCAATAACCATGACGTGTGTTGATAAAATGCCACATCCAGTTGGACATGTTGAATTATCATACAGATACAGATTCAGTGATGACTGTAAAACATGGGGAGAGTGGAGCGATTGGATTAACCCTAATGAACCAACAGATATTCCAAACAATGAGCCAGTAGAACAAACAATCTACTTTGAGGAAGACTCATGCCATCAGTTGGAATATTACTGTGAGGACCTTTTAGGAAACCCAACTCCAGTTTACACAGAATATGACATTGTTGATACACAGTCACCTGAGATCAGCGTTGAAGTTACAGGACCTCAGATAGGTGAGTGCCCAGCTGAAGAAGACGGCGATGAATGTATCATCGATGGTGTAACCTTACTTCATGTAACTGCAGTTGACCCTGAACCACACCCAGTTGATAGTGTGATGTGTAAATGGTGGTATGAATTGATCTATGGAGATTTCACCAGTGAAACCTTCAACGAAACAGGTTCATTTGTGATTAACTTCCCAGAACAATCCAGACACGGATTGCACATAGACTGTTGGGATGCATTGGGCAACGGAGCATCGTATTACAACGTGTTTGTCGTTGATAAAACACCTCCTGTAACAACGAAGGAGTTTGGATTGCCATTCTTTACCGAAAATGGCGCTGAATGGGTAAATGTGCATACGCCAATTTCATTGGTTGCGTATGATCCTGAACCACATCCAAGCGGTGTTGATGCAACGTACTACAGATGGTCTAGAGTGAATGACAGTTTCTGTCAGAATCAGGACATCTGCCAACAAGCTCCATCATCTGAAGCAAGCTTTGTCGAATATGAAGGTTCTTTTGTCATCGATGAAGAGAGCTGCCACTTGATAGAGTACTACAGCGTTGATAATGTGAATAAGACTGAAACAGTCCAGAAAAACTGCGTCTATGTCGATAACACACCTCCAGAACCTGTAAAAACAGTTGGAGACCCAAAAACACAGTGGAATTGGGATGCAGCAGGAGATGTATTCTATAACGTCTCTAGCCAGTGCTGGAATGGACAGGAAAACAGCATAGACTGTTGGAAAGTCACGTTGTTAACACCTATTGACTTGTCATGTAATGACCCAGACCCACACCCAGTTGGACATGAAAATGTCTGCTTTAAGGTAGGTTTGGATGGTGATGACGCAACGTCAGCATATTGTGAAGACTATGAAGGAGACATGCAAGAAAATGGCTACTGCTGTGTTGATAAAACACTTGAGCCATTCTACTTTGATGAAACAACCTACCACAACCTTGCATACTATTGCGTTGATGCATTAGGAAACACAGGTTCAGTAGATGATGAAAAGTTCAAGGTAGAGGAAACAGCATTTGAGATCCAGCTTAACAAAAAGTGGAACTTGATAAGTACACCAGTTAAGTTATTGGATGACTCCATGGATGAAGTCTTTGCAGGTGTTGCAGATACAGTCGAAAGCGTATGGAGCTACGATGCATACACAGACACATGGTATGTGTACACGCCAGATGGTAACTCATTAAACGACAACTTGAACACCATGTTGCCTGGTTGGGGATACTGGGTATTAAGCACTGATGAAGATACCTTGTTAATTGGTGGTAACTTATTCAGCCCAGCAATGACGCCTCCAAGCAAACCTGTTAAGGGAGATACATGGAACTTGATTGGTTACTATGGTGCAGATGGTTTAAGTGGCTACTATGGACCAGCAGGCAATGGAAAAACAGCTGAATGTGCATTGCGCTCATTGAAGGACAATGCCTTTGATTATGGCTGGACAGGTCTTGTTGGATATTGGGAACCATATAATCCAGACATGTGGATGGATTACGGCAAATTTGATCGCCTTGATCCAGGTGCAGGTTATTGGATGTTTGCAACCACTGACGGAAGCTACACGTACACAACAAACTGTGGCATATAACTTTTTTCTTTTTTTTTCTTTTTTACTTTAGGTGAGTAGTGATTGATAAGCTTTATAAACCCGTGATGATTTCTTCTCGCTAAAGGGGGTTTAAAAAAATGAAAAAAACATACACAATACTTGGTTTTATGATACTTCTTTTGAGTGCCGTTGCTATGGCTGTTCCAGGAACACCCCATCAATTTTTTGGCTCTGTGACAACGAATGGTCATGCAGCTGTTGATGGTGTTTTAGTAACTGCAAAGATTAATGGACAGAGTGTTTCTGCAGCTCCAACAGAAGACGGTTCTTATGGAATTTCACCTGATGTTTTCTATGTTCCTGATCCTAACGGAGACAGGGCAGGAAAAAAAATAGAGTTTTTTGTAGGAGATGTTAAAGCTGCAGAATTTACCTTTGCTAATGGATACTCTGACGAGCTAGATTTATCCGTAACAGGAGACTTCCCAAGCCCTGATGATGGAAACGATGATGGCGGTTCAGGCGGTAACGGTGGTTCTGGTGGTAATGGCGGTTCAGGAGGAACTCCAAAAACAAATAATACCAATACAACAAATAATACGAATAATCAAAATCAAGTAAATATTCAAACCTGTACAGAAGATTGGGTTTGTTCTGATTGGCTAGACTGTGTTAATGGAAAGCAAAAAAGAGTCTGTGTTGATGCAGCAAAATGTGATACTGAAACAGCAAAGCCAGCTTTAGAGCAGGAATGTACTTTGCCTGAGAAAATTGAAGAAAAGAGAGCAGAAAACCCTGCTGTCAAGAAAGGGTTCTTTAACTCAATTACAGGAGCGGTAACAGGTGTTGTTGGCACGGGTGCAGGACCTTGGATACTGCTTATTGTTATCTTAGGAGTCCTTGTTGGTGCTTTCTTGTTTGTTGCTCAGAAGCGAAAGAGAAAGTAATTCTTTTTTTTATTTTTCTTCGTGTTTTGCATTACTGTTTAAAATCATCTAAAACTTCTCTTGAACTCTTCTTTGGTTACAAATCCTTCAGGGTTCCATGCATCGACCCTTTCCTGCAAGGCAGCAAGCTCTTCTTTATTTGCAGCATACCTTATTTTTTGTATCAATCGATCTAATTCTATAGAACAATTCTTCATTTGTGCTGTTAAATTGTTAATAGTTTCCCTCGCCTTGTCAACATGCTCTTTGAATTCATTGGTTTGAAACTCTCCTTCTTTTGATGTTGCCGTAAGAAAAGTTGTTATAAATGTGCTGTCTTTTTCCAAAGAGTTTATTCTTCCTGATAAAGTTACCAGATTTTCTCCTAATTGCTGAACCTGTTGGACGGTTTGCATGATCTTTTTGAATAAAAGGGTTATTTAAATGTTGTGGAAAACTTTAAATTTCGCAAACGCTTTCCTTTAGCGATGTATTTTCCTCCTGTTACTTTAGATCAGCTTATTGCAGCTTTTGGAAGAGTTGACGAGGTGTATTTTTATACGCAGTCTCATCGTTTAGGAGAGCTAAGAGTAGTGGATCACTGGACGAATCATCATGGAGCAAGATATATTATAGGTGTTCATCTGCGTCAATCAGTGACTGATCAAATGCACTCTATGGCGCATGAAGCTGTTCACATTGCTACACAAATCATGTCTGCAGAACCTTATAAATTAGATCCTGTTCATCAGGCAATTGACGATGAGGCAAAAAGACTATTGAAAGAGCAGAGAGCATACCTTGCTGAACAATACGAACGCTGGAGATATTTCCAATTTGGACTTAAGCCAGAGCAACAAGTATTGTTTTCGCCACAATTAGTTCTTCCGTATGGTGAATCTATTGCCGAAAACCTGTAAGAATATAAAATGATAAAGAAAGAAAAAAATTATTTTCTTTTGCCGCCAAAGTAGAAAAACTTTTCTATGGAAACATCTGCTGGCGCAACGCCGTTTCTGTCAATAGGTTTATCTAAAGGAGGCCTGTCTTCTGTGTTGTAATACGTGTTTTTTACAACTTGTTGTTGCTGTGGCTGGAATTGCTGTTGAGAGTACGATGCTTCTCGAGCAATTTCGGCATGCATTCCTTTTTTAACCTGTGAATGGACATTGGCAAGGTCGTTTTTTACTGTCTGCAATTCAGTTTGCAGTGCATTAATGTCTCCCTGCAGCTTTTTTGTTGCCAGTTCTATCATGACCTGAACTTTTTGCTGTATGAGTGCATCCATTTTTTAACCTGCCTTTGGCAAAAAGTTCTCTCTTACGAAAGAAGCCATCATGTCATTGTGTGCCTGCTCATACGCCTGATGTGCAAGTTGAAATAAGCCATCTTTAACACAGGAGTCTCCTAATGAATTGAATCCTTGAGCATCCTGGGCAAGTTCAAATGATTTGAATGCATGGTCATATTCTTTCTCTTCAATGCATTGTGAGCCAACAAAGCTTAATTGCTCTTTGTTGTTGTTTGCTTTGAATATTTCAATGGCATACTCCCATTTTTGTTTCTTGACGCATTCATCAGCTACTCTGTTGAGGCCTTCTCCCTCTCCAATGTAGGTGTAAGCCTCAACTGCTTCTTTTAAATGGCCATTTTCAAGGCAAAAGTCTGCTACTTCTTTTAATTGTGCAGTGTTTCCTGCAAGTTTATAGCACTCAACTGCTTTGCTGTACTGTGCAGTTTCCTTGTAGTCATTGCCTATTTCGCAGAGCATGTCTCTATTTTCAGATAAAACAAAAACGTTGATTGCATTCTGCAAGTCTCCTTTTCTGAAGTATTCTTTTCCCAGAGTGTTTAAGATTTTGTTTCTTGTTTCTTCATTAAACATGTTTAAGTTTAATTTTTCAATGCCTTTTTCCATTAACATCGGAATGAGCTTTCCAAAGTCATTTCCTTTTTGTACGGCATTGGCTGCTTGGCGTTGTTCTTCTTCTCCAAAGAACTTTTCGTTCTTTTCAACAATTTTGTTTACTAGTTTCTTTATGACTACTTCGCGATCTGACATATGCGTTCACCCGTTTTTCTTTTTTTAATATAATGCTGTTGTTTCATTAGAGCACAACTACTATATAAAGTTTACTATTTTAATATGCTAATATATGAAAATGTATATTGCTTTGGTATAAGTTTCATTATCTTCTATATAGAAAAAATTTCTGTTTTTTGGAAAACTATATAAACAGCAATTTCCTAAAATAAAAAGAGGAGGGGGTTTACTTTATAATTACCTTATCAAGCTTAACCTGCTGGTAAGGTATGCTTATTTCTGAATACATTCTTTGTATTTTTGGGTCTATTTTTACGGTTATGAGATATTCTCCTTTAGGAATCGTGTAGAGCGGAACAGGCAATGTTCCAGAGACATTTGGATTATTGACATTAAACGGAACAGATATAACATACACTTCTTGCTTTTTCTCTGGTTTTTTCTTTTCCTCTTTGACGAATTCCATGATGAATTTTTTTACCTGCTTTGGAACTTCCAGTGTTGTGTCTTTAAACGCTGTTTCTTCCTGATTTGAAGGTATTCTTGCGCTGTAGGTTTCTGGAACTTTTCCTGTTGCTTTTGCAATTGCCGTTATGCTGTCAAGCGCCTTTCCTTCAATATCATCCCATGGTAGAACTACGAGCTCTAAAACATCAGTGCTTGCCCGCTTCTCTTTTTCTACAGGGTTAAAGGTAACTTCTGCATTGCATTCATAAATGCCAAAAATATTAGACATAGGGTAAGGCACCATGGTGTCTGCTGAAACAAAATGTGTTGGGAATTTAATATATAAGGAATCATCTTTTTTTTCTACTTCATGGGCTGGATCGGGAAGTTTGTCATTCTTTCTTACAATAATGCCTTCTTCAGTAGGAATTATGCCATCAACATTGATATTGAAATGCTCAACTTTTTTCCATTTTCTTTGATTTTCCAATTTAGGATTCAATGAAGTAAATTCTATGCCTATTCTGAACTTTTTAGATTCATCTCCTAGGGTATAGAAATAAGGTGATGCTAAAGGATAATAGACTGTTTCATCTTTTGCCAGCAATGCTTTTATACTGTCTGGAACAGTAACATATTCAGTCTTAAGCACTTTTATGATTGCTGAATCAGGAATGTAAAGGGAGTCTCTTAGAGAATCTGCAGCAATTATTGTGTCTGTTATAGGAATATTGATTGCATATCGCACACTAAAAGGATATTTGATTGCAGTTTGATTCATTCTGAAATGCATTTTTGCCCTGTACTCTGTTCTGTCTGCGTTTGGTTCTGCAACAACATTGCAAAAGATGTCTGTAGGTTCTAAGAGAGGTTCCATATCTTCCTTGTTGATGGTTCTTCTCAATCCTGCAAGAATTTTCACCACATCTATGTTGTCCATGGGAGCCTTCCAAGCGCAAAACTGCCAGCAGTCTTTGGTAAATATGACAGGTTCTTTGCGCATGTCCGGCCAAAGCACTTCAATTTTTTCAGCGCCGCTGTTGAAGTCATAGGGAGAAACTCTTCTAGAATTATCATCTGACCGGGCACTTTCAATAGGTATAACAGAGTGTTCTTGCGCAGGTATTCCTGCTGAGATGATTAAATCGCCATAGTCATCAAGCATATCTTCTATCCATAAAAGAGAGTTGACATTTCCTGTTTTCGCATTCACTACTTGGTCTGGAATGTAAAAATGAAAGCACTCTCTTGACTTTTGGCTTGCGTACGCTATTCTGCCATCAAGCAAGTCGTAAAACTCGTTTTGAGGAGTTATAGGGTCAGGGTCTAAATCCTGAAGAACCTCATTAAAAAAGTCATTGACTTCTTTAGGATTATAGTTTGCGTCCAGATTTTTTAGTTCTTCAAGCCTTTTTTCCTGATTCAAATCTCGTAAGCGCCATTGTGCAAGTTCATATTTCGCAACAAAGCGCATTTTTTCCATTCTCTGTTCTTGGGTATCTTCAGGATATACATTCAAACTGTATCTGAAGGCTTCATCTGGCTTTATTTTTCTTTCTGGAGTTTGAGTAGAAAAAGCACTTGCTGCAACTCCTAAAGCTGCTATCCAAGGCACTGTTTTTCTAAGAATGGATTCGAGACCCATACTTGCAGGAATGCAGCATGGTTTAAAAATATTCTTTTTTTTAACTACTAAAAAGTTATTATTTTTCTTTTTTCCCTTTTTAAATAAGAACCTTTTTAAATCAGGTTGACTTTTTGCTATATATTATAGATAAAATATGGGGAGGGATAGCATGAAAATAACTTCAGTTGTTCTTTTGGTGCTTGTCATAGGCATGCTTTTTGGAGCAGCAATAGCTTTTGTAGCAGAGCCAGCAAGCGCAGCATTGCCTTACTCAGGTAAAGCAGGAAAAGATCCAGGTGTCAGATATTGTTCTTCTGAAAGTCTGAATGATGAAGAATATTTTAAATGCATGACTGATGCTTTTTAAGCTTTTTTTCTCTTTTTTTTCTCTTTTACTTTGTGATTCTGTTCATCTTCTTTCTGTGTAAAAACTATATTTTCCATATAGAAAACAATAAAACAAAACCTTTATAAACACTTTCAGATTCTTTGATGGTGAGAAGGGAAAGATAGTAGAGCGAATGCATGTATACTGCGTTCAGATCTTTCTGCAAAATGCAAAAATTGAAATTACTACCAACCTTAAAGGAAAAGAAAAGGTATGTGGTGTATGAAGTCATCACCGAAAAATCTCTAGATAAAGATATTTCCCTGCAAATTTTTGAAAAGGCAAATGCCTTTTTAGGATTGTTTGATGGAGCAAAAGCAGGATTGCAAAATTTAGTGTATGATAAAAAAAAGCAAAAAGGAATAATCAGAGTAACAAATAATTATGTTGACAAGCTGAAAAGCGTTCTGATGATGATTACCAATATCGAAGGACAGAATATTATGATAAAATCAGTGTATGTTTCAGGCATAATCAATAAAGCTAAACGGGTGATATAATGGCAGGAGAAAGCATGCAAGCAATACAGCATCAGATGATGGGTTACGACAGAGCAATTACCATGTTCAGTCCAGACGGAAGATTACTGCAGGTTGAATATGCAAAAAAAACAGTAAGGCAAGGCTCAACCGCAATAGGCATTGTCTGCAAAAACGGAGTAGTCTTGGTTACTGATAAAAGAATTGTTGATAAGCTTGTTGTTCCTGAAAGCGTTGAAAAAATATGGCAGATAGACGACCATATGGGCGCAACGGCTTCTGGCATAATCAGCGACGCAAGAATTCTCGTTGAAAGAGCTCAGTTAAGAGCTCAGCAGCATAGAGTAACCTATGACAGTCCTATTGATACCCTTTCCATTGTCCGAGATTTGGCAGATTTAAAGCAGTTATGCACGCAATCGGGCGGCTTAAGGCCTTTTGGTGTTTCTTTGCTGATAGCAGGCATTGACGAAACAGGCGTAAAATTATTCGAAACAGATCCAACAGGAATTTATTTTGAATATAAGGCTACGGCAATAGGCGAAGGAGAAACAGAAGTAAAAGACATTCTGAACAAAGAATACACTGCAAGTTTGACTACCGAAGACGGATTAAAAATAGCATTGAATGCATTGAGAAAGGTCTTGGGAAATAATTTCAGCTTGGAAAGAATAGATGCTGCAGAAGTGTTGAATGAAAATAAGCTGTTTATGAAAGTTTCCAATGATCGCATTGCAAAAATCATAGGAAAGAAAAAATAGAGGAAAAAATGCCAGGATATCAATCATTTGACAAGGAAAAGATACATATTAACGTAGCTAGATTGAAAAAAGGCGGTACAACCTTTGAAATAGTTATTGATCCTGAACTTGCCTTGCAATATAAAAAAGGCAATGTTGATATTCGCGATGTGTTAAAGTCAGAGCACATTTTTGAAGACCCTAAGAAAGGGTTAAAGGCAAGCGAAGCAGCATTAAAGGCAGTCTTTAACACAGCAGATGCTCTTGAAGTTGCCAAAATAATTCTTGACCAGGGAGAAATTCAGTTTACTGCAGAGCACAGGGAAAAAGAAGTTGAAGAAAAAAGAAAGAAAATAATCAACATCATCCATACGAATGCAATAGACCCAAAAACAGGACTGCCTCATCCCAGCGAAAGAATTTCAAATGCACTTGATGAAGCAAAAGTCCATATTCAGGATAAAAAAAATGCTGAAGAGCAGATTGACGAAATTGTGAAAAAAATAAGGATTATTTTGCCTTTGAAATTTGCCGTATCTGAGATAGAACTGCTCATTCCTGCAAGCTACGCGCCAAAAATATACGGAACCGTAAAAAACTACGGGAAATTGCTGAAGGAAAACTGGATGAATGACGGCTCATTGCTTGCTCATGTTGAAATTCCTGCAGGCTTAAAATTAGAATTGATTGACGTGCTGAACGAAAAAACGCACGGCAATGTTACGGTAAAAATTATTAGAGAGGATTGATAGTATGTCAGAAGAACAAAAAAAAGTAGTGGTGCCTGGAGAAATCTTGGCAGAAAGCATGGAAGTGCTTCCTGGATTTGGCACCTATAGAAACGAAAAGAAAATCATCGCGTCACGATTGGGATTATTATCTCAAGAAGGAAAAGTGATAAAGATTATTCCACTGAGCGGAAAATATCTGCCTCAGCGAAATGACATTGTCATTGGACAGGTTTTTGATATTTTAATTTCCGGATGGAGATTGGAAATCAATAGCCCTTACAGCGCCATGCTTTCCATGAAAGAAGCGTCGCATGATTTTATCAACAAGGGAGCTGATTTAACGCGTTATTACAATCTTGAAGATTATGTGGTTGCAAAAATTGTCAATGTAACCAGCCAGAATCTTATTGATGTAAGCATGAGAGGCCCTGGATTAAAAAAATTGAAAGGCGGAAGAATTATCAAAATTAATCCTTTCAAGGTTCCAAGAATTATTGGAAAAAAAGGCTCCATGGTTTCCATGATTAAAAATGCAACAGGCTGCAAGATTGTCGTCGGCCAAAACGGATTAGTCTGGATTCAGGGAGATCCTGCGATGGAGATTATAGCCATCCAGACGATTACGAAAATAGAACAGGAGAGCCATTTGAATGGGCTTACTGAAAAAATAAAGACGTATCTTGAACAGCACGGCTTAACGGTTGTAAAGGAAGAGTCTCATGATGAACAGCATGATGATCATAGCGGCCATGAACACCGTCAGGATGACCAGTACGGTGAACAACATGATGAACAGAAAGGTGAAGAATATGAAGAGAACTGATGGACGATCCCAGACAGACGTAAGGCCCATTACTGCCAAAACAGGCGTTATTAAAAAAGCAGACGGAAGCGCTTATTTTAAAATAGGCAACACAACTGCATACGCTGCAGTGTATGGTCCAAGAAATTTATTTCCAAGATTTTTGCAGGATCCTAAAAAAGGCATTTTGAGATGCAATTACAACATGCTTCCTTTTAGTGCGAGTGATAGAGTAAGGCCTGGTCCTAGCAGAAGGTCAAGAGAAATTTCCATGATAACAGAAAAAGCGTTGCTTCCTGTTCTTGATTTGGATGCTTATCCTAATGCAGTCGTTGATGTCTTTATCGAATTGACTGAAACCGATGCAGGTTCGCGATGTGCAGGAATCTGCGCAGCAGCGATGGCGCTTGCAGATGCAGGATTGATTATGAAAGATCTTGTTGCAGCAGTGAGCGTAGGAAAAGTTGGCAATGATTTGGTTGTTGATTTAGATGGCGTTGAAGAGCATTACAATGAAAATGAATCAACCGATATTCCTGTTGCCATGATTCCGAGCACTCATGAAATCACGCTCTTGCAGTGCGACGGTATTATTGCAAAGGAAGAACTGTTCAAGGCTATTGACATGGTAAAACCTGCCATGCAGAAAATTGCAGAAGTGCAGAGAAATGCCTTGAAGGAAAAATACAGGTGAACATGATGAACGAAGACATTAAACACGATTTAATTCAATCCTTGTCCAAAAACTTAAGGGTTGATTTGAGAAAAAATGAAGACTTGCGTTCTATTGAAATAGAGACAGGATGTGTTGCAACTGCAGAAGGCAGCGCGAGAGTGAAGTTTGGAGATACAGAAGTTATTGCAGGAGTGAAACTTGCAGTTGAAAAACCATTTCCAGATACTCCTGAAGACGCTATTTTGATGGTCGCTTCAGAGATGCTTCCTTTAAGCAATCCAAAATATGAAGGAGGCCCTCCAGGCGTTGACGCTATTGAGATGGCAAGAGTTATTGACCGTTCCTTTAGAGAGAGCAGATGCATTGAAACCAAAAAGCTCTGCATTCAAAAAGGAGAGAAAGTATGGAGCATCGCAATCGATATTGCTCCTTTAAATGACGATGGAAATTTGCTTGACGTAGGCGCATTTGCAGCGTTATTGGCTTTGCAAAACACGGTGTTTCCAGAGTATGATGGAACGAAAGTGCTGGTTGATAAAAAAACCACCATGAAACTGCCTATGGTCAGAGAACCTATTACTGTTACTGTTTTCAAGATAGGAAATGCATTTGTGGTTGACCCTACTGAAACAGAGCAGACATCATTTGATGCCAGAATGACTTTCGCCATTCTTGCCGACGATAAAATATGCTCCATGCAGAAAGGCGGAGATACGGCAATCATGGAAGAAGATCTTGATATTATGTTGGATATCGCAATCAAAACCAGCCAAGAGCTGAGAAAAAAGATTCCAAGGTGATGACATGGTAAACATTAAGCTTGATGACAAACATTATACCAAATATGAGAAAGCAAGAATTATAGGCAGCAGAGCCTTGCAGATTAGCATGGGCGCTCCCTTTCTGATAAAATTCTCAGATAAGGATTTGGAAAAAGTGAGCTATAATCCTGTCGAGATTGCAAAATTGGAATACAAAGAAGGAGTCATTCCTATTTCCATCAGAAGGATTTATCCTCATGATGATGTGTGATTTTTTTATTTCTTTTTTCTAAATTCTTTTTTAATAACATCATAGTGCAGTTGCACGATGCCTTCTTTTAGCTTTGTTATTTCAAGCAATTTTAGCTTGCATTCAACGTTTTCTTCAGAAAATATTTTTATTCCTTTTCCTAGCGCGCATGGTTCAACGCTGATGATGATTTCATCAATCAGCATTTTTTTCAAAAATGCAGAGTTCAATGTTCCTCCTCCTGCTAAAAGGACATTCTGAAATCCAAGCTTCTTTGCCTTTTCAAGAGCATCTTTAGGGGAATGTGCAAGAACGTATGCTTTTGAAAGCGTGAACTGCTTATTTTTCGAGACAACTATTTTTGCTGCTTTTATCGTGTCAAAAGTATAGTCCTTCCATTTTTTTACTGCTTCATAGGTTTTTCTTCCGACGATGAAGCACCGTGTTTTTTTGGCCAATGATAGAAAGCCTTTCCAATGGGTATCTGATAAAAAGTCTTCAGAGTAGTTCTCTGTAGCGATGATGCCGTTGATGGTTTGCGCCATGTACAAAATAACGTGCATGACTGATTTAAACTTCTCTGATTTATTAAGATTGCTGTTAAGAAAAAGAAAATAACTATAAACTAAAAAAAATTATTTCTTCAGGCAATCGCAAAGCTTGTATCCTTGATTCAAGGCTTTGCTTTTTGACGTGAAATTGATTTTGTATTTTGGCTTGATGTTCTTTGCAAAGACGCAGTTGCTGTCGTGCACTTTCAGTGCCCTTCTGGAGCCAACATACTGCCTTTTTCCCGTCGTGGAAATGATTATTTTTTTGCTGCCTTTTTCAGATAATTTTAGCTTCATGGCGTGCTGTTCTTTCAGTAATTCCTGATACTTTTTGTTCATTTCATGAAGCGTTTCATTGAGCGTATTGACGGTCTGTGCAAGTTCGATGATGTCTCGTTTTGCAAGCTTGAATGATTCTTTTACATTATCAATAACTTGTGGTAAGGGTTCCATTGTATCACCGATGATGGTAAATCTGGAGGATTTATAAATGTTTCGCTACTAAGTAGTAGTTATGGCGCATTTTCTAAAAACCGCTATAAGGTCACTTTGCAGTTAGGAAAACGGTTTTGACCAGTATAGAGGCTAAAACCTTCGAATTTCTGCAAAGCAGCCATAGCAAGTCCAACAAAACAGAAGTTCCACAGGAAGCAAATTTGACCTATATTTCTGGTGGAAAATCTGTGGTTTTGGACCTCCGAAGTGTCTGGGATGAGACCGAAAAAACCAGGAGGGAAGAACCATGAAAGACATGCAAACGGTCGAAAAGTACCAGCAAAGCGAAGCCGATAAATGGGCAAAAAAAGACCAAGATATACGCCTTCAGGTCTGTTTTAAGAAGGCAATAGATGTCGAGATACACCTCATAAAAGGAGCTCAGGCACTATCGGAAGCAGAAATAACTGCAAGAATTCTACAACGAGCTGAGAGCTACTTCAAAGGCTACAGCAGGCTACGACAAAAGCTCGTGGAAGGCATTTCTGATGAGGAGGATGACGATGACTCAGCAGAATGAAATCCGAAAAGAGCTGCAGAAACGTAACAAGCAGACCAAAGACAAGATCCAGAAACAAAAAGACAACCAAGAAGTCGACGACTTCATGGAAGATCTTGGCATCGAAAGAGTAGACAAGCCAAAAAAGGATGAAAGGAGGTCAAGAAAATGAAACTAACATCATCAGACAAGGTTGCCGTACCACAAAAACGGCCATACATCAAGAAAGGATTCTATCACGCAAGACTAGCAGAAATCAGGCCAAAGAAGAATGAAAGCAAATATGGGAAAAAGATTGTCCTGATATTTGATATCATCGACCAGCGCTATCAGAAAAATGGCAAATTCTTGCAACTTGCAACAGAAGTCTATTCGGAATACAAGCAAGACGATGGAAGCTACAGGACTGCAATAACACCGAACAGCAACATCACACAAGTGTTCATGGCACTCGGATGGAAATTCTCCAATCAAGGACTGGACACAAACGACTTCATCGGAGCAGAAGCAGAAGTTCTTGTCGAGGATTACGAATACGACTACACCGATCCAGCAACAAACAAGACAGAGAAAACCAAAGCAAGCACTATCAACGACGTGAATCCATGGGTAGACGAGCAACCCGATATCGTTGAAGAAAAGATTGAGGGATAAAATAATGTCACTACTCGCAGGTTCAGTGGTGTTGAAAACAGGGGAGAGAGATACACAATCAGAAAAAGAAAATGAAAACAGGGGCTCTCTCCCGTTTTTCGTATCACTGAACTCGTTAGTGGTAACATAACAAGCCCAAGAAAAGAACACCGATGCTCGAAGATAGCGATAGCTATCAAAAAAATGAGGTCATAAAAGTGGATCAACAAATCATATTCAAACTCATAAACCTAGACACACTGAATGTAACAAAAGAAGAGAAAGCAGACATTCATGGAGTATTGATTAAGTTAAGCTATGAAATAAATCCATCAACATCAGACTTAAACATCAAGAATAATATCAAAGTCATTGAAGAAATAGAAAAATTTCTTCTAACAATACAAGAAAAACATAAAGCAGATTTCAAGAAAGCAATAGAATTTTTCAGATATTACAAATCAACAAACATACTGCATAGATCAATTCCTGAGGAGAATGGAATAGAAGATCCATTTCTGCAGTCAGTAATTGCAAAGAATATACAGAACAGCATAATAAAAGTATCAGAGCCACTCAACTATGAACAAGTCAAGAATCTTGCAAGACTCGTATTTGAAGATACAACAAACAAACCACTCATATTCACTATCTCCAATAAACACAGAATAGAAGGAAAAGTAATTGGAGAAATAGAACAGAAGAAGATCAAACTTCCTGTTGCATGGAAAGCAGAGATTTCTCCAAAAGAAGATTCAGACAAGAAAACTTATGTCGCATATGTCTTTGGACAAAAGATACCAAAAAGAACAAAGATCATAGACGAGATTAGCGGAGAGTTTTATCTTTACAGATTCTTATCAAAAGACACAAAAGAATATGTTTTAATCAGTACAGAAAAGCTGAATCTCGACGATTACACAGTTCATGGATTAAGCATTGAAGTTGAAGACACTAAAATAATTGGAGATGCTTATCGTCTATTAAACAAGTTTCCTGTATTCTTTGTCCACACTGCAAACAGTCACATTTGCACATTAACAAATCACAAAGAGCTATTTGCTAAATGCGATGAGATAAAACTTACAGGAAATAAACTCTATGAATATCTTCAAAGCCATAAGACTGCAGAAGGTATCAAGATCTTGGAACATCCAAGATGGTTTCTCAAATTCATTGCAGCTTTCTTATTTCACAAGAAGAAAGGAATCACATCAGCATATCCAATGCATCTCTTATGGATTGCAGACAGAGGAACAGGAAAAAGCAGTTTCTTAGAAGCACTTCATCAAAAAAGTGGAGAGAGCCAGGAAATAGTTGCAGGATCTTCTTCAACTCTAAAATATCTTATTCCAAGTTTCAAAGAACAGAATAGGCCAGAGATGGGAGCATTAGCAAAAGCTTCAAGACTCGTAATTGTAGACGAGTTTTTCAGAATTCTAAGATTAAACATCAACGAGAAAGAAGATGAATGTGGCAGAATGAATGACTTGCTTGAACATAAAGACAGGCAAGCAGGAAGCGGTCAAGGAAGAATCAGAACTTCAATGACTGCACGATTAATGGCCACAACAAATCCAATCGCAGGAACAAATAACATCGTAAGCTTAGTCGATAAATTTGACGATTCATTCCTTAGCAGATTCCTAATTTATTATCAGACCGACGATCATGTAAAATTCATTCATCAAAAGATGAAAGAAGATCCACAACTTGCAAGAGAGTGGATTGAAGTAAATGATTTCCTGAGTATTCAAGATTATCTTCAAAGCTTTGATTCTCAATACAAAAGAGAAAGAGTTGTAAAATTATGCGATAAGTTCGTTCCTTTCCTAAGTGAGACTGTCAGAGGATTATACGAAGCAAGATATCTGCACCATTTAGAATGTTTGCTTGACGGAATTGTCAAAGTCAGATGTTTAACGACAAGAGATTCGTATTTTACTGCAACAGAAGAAGATTATCAAGAAGCAGAATTAGTTTGGTCAATAATTATCAAGAGCTGGTTTAAGCAAACAATAGACGAGCTTCTCAAAGATACAAAGATACCAATAGAAGTAAGATCTAAATTCATCCCTGAGGAAGGAGTCTATATTCTTAGAACTCTTGCAAATCTTGGATTCAAAGCAACACCGACAGCACTAAAAGAAAAGTGCAGATTAGAAATGCATCAGACAAGACTGCACTTCAATCTTTCTTTATTGATACAAGGCGGATTCATTGTCGAGAAAAATGACCTTCTCTATCATTACGAATGGGCAGAGGTTGAGAGAATATGATGCTTTTCTCACCTCCCTGGGAAGATGAATACTGGCTTGGAGAGCCAATCTATGAAGAAAATAGATCCATAGGATTTCATAGAATGTGGTATCTTGACACATTAAATCAAATAACAGAATTTAATGTCAGTCTACAAAGCAAAGAGGGATACTTCACTAAAAGAGTCGAATGGAATGACATAAAACAAGACAATAAACTAAGAGCATACACAATCCATAGAACACTTCTTGATAACGAGATAGTATTTGATTTTGATGCAAAAGAATACGAGCAGAATGTTTATTACTTCAGAACAATCTATCACTTACTCAAAGAACTAAATTATGTTCCTTATGTGTGGTATTCAGGAAACAAAGGACTGCACGCACATTTCTTCCTAGATTATTCATCATTAAAAGACACTCTTGAAATGCCATTACAGATTAAGATAGTCGAGCATTTCGGATCTAAAAAGAAATTCATCAAGCAATTCACGACATTTATTGCAAAGAAACTCGAAAAAAACTACAAGGACCTCTGCATTGACTTCCAGCTAAATCACACAAACCATTTGATAAGAAGCGAGGGCAGTCTGCATAAACTCGGATTCAAAACATTTCTTGGACATACTCCTGAAGAAGTAAAATTAGTCCCACCAATATTCAATCAAGAAAACAAAGGATATCCAGTCTTTCCATTCCATGATTACTGTCATAACGCAAATGCTCTCAAGCTAACAGTTCCAAAAGATATCGTCAAGCTCTGCAAAGAATTTATGCAATTAAAAGGAATCGGAAAGCCAAAAGTACGACATGCAAACTTAAATGATTTCTTTACAAAGCCAGTCGCTACAACAACAAAGCCATGCATACAATTCTTGTTAAGTCAAGAATATGCAAAAGTATCAGAAGGAAGAAAGAGAGCTTTGTTCATTCTCGCATCTCATTTCAAAAACGATGATGATCAAGTAAGAAAACTAAAAGATTGGAATGATGCAGTTCTCGGCGGATACCTGCAAGATTTCAATATTCAAACAAGTGCAAAAAGTACAACAGGAAAAGTCAGCTGCAAGTACACTCACGAATTTCTCGACTCAATAGGCTGTGGAGCAGTATGCAAGGGGTGTCAACAATGATTCTCAAAATACATGGCATCACAGATCCAAAGAAACAGATGAAGACAATTCGCTTCATCAAGAAAGTCAGAGCGTTTGAAGATCTTGCTGGAAAGAAAAGAGGACCGTTCAAACCTGACGATGTTCTGAGAATTCACATCGATACAGCAAATCTGTTCATACTCAAAGGCAAGGCTAAGGAGTTTGATATCGACTGAGGTGGAAACAAAATGGGAGAAGCAAAACAAATGCAAGACCGTCTGAAAGCTGACATCCAGGCATTCAGACAAGATAACACTTCCTGGAAAAGGAAGATAGTGGAGAACGAAGAAAAGATTGTGGAACTTGAGAAAATAGTCGAAGCTCTACAACCTTTGTGCAAGGAGAGTGAAGTACAATGATGAAAGATCTGAAACGAAGATACGTCTATGCAGAAACATTCGATGTGATAATGACATGGGCGAAAGAAAAAGGAATCAGAGCACCAAACAGGAAAGACAATTTTCCATTCTTCCTGCAGGAGTATTTGAAAGAAAAAGGAGGTGTGTAAAATGTGGAAAGGATACGATTCGCTACCTAGTTATTTCGGTGGAAAGAGAAAACTTGCACGAAGAATAATGAGCCATGCAGAAGGAGAAGTCTTCATCGATGCATTTCTTGGAGGAGGAAGTGTTTCCTTATTAGCAAAAGCAAGAGGATTCAAAGTGATATGCAACGACATATCTGAAAGATCAAGGATGGTCGGAAAAGCAATCGTAGAGAATAAAAACACAAAACTCACTGATTACGATGTTTATTCTTTATTCAAAGAAACTGAAAATAAATTCATAAGAGAAACTTATCCAAATCTCTTGCTTGAAAAAGACATTCAGTTTATAGACAACGCATTTGCTAATGCAAAGACTGACTTGCAGAAACTTCTCTTGATTAAATTCTTAGCAAAGTACAAACCATTTGGAATGTTGTCAAATAAGATTCCAAAAGATTTAGAGACGTGCAATATCAAAGTAATCAAGCCACACATAAAGTACATGTACAAACCAGTCAGAGCTTTAGAGCAAATAAAAGATCATATCAACTATGGAATCTTTGACAATGGAAAAGATAATGAGTTTCATCAAAAAGATGTCTTTGATTTCTTAGAGAACGTGCAGGGTGATACAGTTTACTTTGATCCTCCATATGCAGGAAGTCAGAGTTATGAAGAATTTTACAACATACTTGACAGCATCTTAGTGCAGAAGAAAATTCATGTTGAGAAAAGTAAATTCAACTCTGATGATGCAGAAAAGTTCCTGCATAAACTTCTTGAGAAATCAATGCACATAAAGAAAGTTATCTTCAGTTTTGGAGGTCCGCAGATTGATGGACAAAAACTTCTGAGTATAGTGCAACAGCATAGACCTGCAGAACTCTATGAGATACAACACAAGTGGGCTATCACTGCAAGTGATGAGCAGATGCAAACTGCAACAGAAATATTGGTGGTGTCAAAATGAAAACTGAAAGAATAAGTGTGAATTTGATTGATGAGAACGAATACAATCCGAATGAGATGGATGAGAATCATTACTTGAAACTTGTCCAGAATATTAAACGGAAAGGATTTAGAAAACCGCTTGAAGTAAGAAAGAACGGCGAGAGATATATCATTGTTGATGGAGCTCACAGATTTAGAGCCTGCAAAGAACTTGGCTATACTGAAGTGGAATCTATAGTTGATGAGATTGACGTAACAGAAGCGATGGTTGATACCTTAAACGCTAACATACACGGCAGTCATAATCCATACAAAGAAGCTTTGATGTTCAAGCAAATACATGACAGGTACACTCTCCAGGATATTGAGAAACTTACAGTGTTCAATCAGGGAGAACTCAAAGATAGAATGGATCTTCTTGGCCTACCTGCTAATGTACAGAAGCAAATAGAAGAGATGCAAGAAAAAGAACAGAAAGAAGCTCCCATTGTTCTGACGTTCATTGTAAAGGAAACGGATAAGCAAGTAATCATGGATGCTTTGGACTTATTTGAAGAAGCTACTGACAAGAATAAGGCACTATTAGCTCTATGTAAAAGTGTTCTTGAAAAGCAGGTGAAATCAGATGGAGCAAATTGATGCCAGTAGGCAGACACATAGGCAAAATGACTTATTGGAAAACTTTGGAGATAAGTCTCATGTTTTAACTGATGAAGATAGAGCCAAGGGTAGAAGTGTCCAGTCTCCAAATAGATCGAGAGCCAATGCTATCAAAGCAATGAAACATGGCAAATACAGTGGACTTGTACCTCATTGTCATACTTGCTTATTCAGAAGCCAGTGTGGATCTTATGATCCTGCAGATCCAAAAGCTACATGCAAGATAATCAACATTCCAAACCATCTGGAATTGATTAAAGCATTACATTTCAATTCAGAAGAAGATTTTGATGGATTCATCAACAGAATGGCACAGAGAATGCATCTGAAAACATTGACTTCTCAAAACTACAATGAAATGAAAGATTTTGTGATGATGGTTTTAGCTGTGAAAAATGCAAAATTCAAAACTCCAAAAGAACAAACTATCAACTTGCAAATAAACAATTTCTCGACAGAGTTTCAGATATTAAAAGATGTAACTATCAAAATTCTAAGTAAGCATCCTGAAGTGATGCAAGAATGGAGGGCCGCAATTGAATCTGCCAAACAGTCCAATTGAGAAAGCGCTCTTTGATAGTTTCAAAGAGTCGAATTATCTGAACTTCATAGGGTTTGTTAAGAGATACTTAGCTCCATTTATGGAACAGCATTTTGTGGAGGAAGATTACTATAAAGAATGGTTTGATCTTGAAGAAATCAATCAATACAATGCAATAGAAGCTCCAAGAGGACACAGTAAAAGCGAAATGTTTACAGTATGGGTTACAATATACTTTTCTGTTTATGATATCCACCATGAGCAAATAGTTTCCAGTGTAAGTGGAGATCAAACAAACGAATTATTTGACAGAATAAAATTCTTCTTTTATGTAAGCCCCTATCTAACTCAACAATTTAAACCAGAGGGAGCAGATAAGAATGTCAGTTTAAGCTCTTGGAATTCTAAAAAGATAGTTTTGAAGAATGATGCTATAGTTCATGCACGAAGTATTGCAGGAAAATGGAGAGGACTGCACGTTGATAGAATCGTATGTGATGATATAATTACAGAAGACAGTACATTAAGTGATAAGCAAACTATCAACAAGTTTTATTCTGCAGTATTCAATTGCTCCACTGCAAAGAAAGGCAAGATCACAGTCATAGGAACTCCATTAAGATTCTCAGATATACTTTTTGATTTAAAATCAAATAAACAGTTTAATTTCAAAGCATATCCAGCAATACTTGACTTTGAAACAAAGAAAGTATTGTCTCCTAAGAGAAGATCTTTTGAAGAATTATTGAGGATAAAAGATACCATTGGATCTTTGCGATTTCAATGTGAATATATGCTAAATCCAATTGATGACCAGAGTAGCATCTTCAAAAGAGAATGGTTGCTAAGAGCAAGAAGTGACTCTATCGACTTAATAAGAAACAGGCAGGACCTTAAAAGATATGGATTCAATGTTACTTTATTGACTTGTGGGGCTGACTTTGCTTTCTCTGAAAGAAAGAATGCTAACTATTCCGTATTTCTGACTCTTGCAAGACTTCACGATGGAAGATTTGTCCTGTGCAATTATTTTAGAGCACAAGGATTAACAGGACAACAACAAGTCGATAAATTAAGAGAACTCCATGCGATTTATGATTATGACATAATGGCCTTAGAAGAAAACAGCATCATGGCAATAAGTAAAGATCTTCAATCATTAGGTCTGCCGATCAAACTTCTAAGAACAGGATCAAGAGACACTGACAATTCTATCTCTAAAACAAACGCCATACTGAGAATGACGACATGGTTTGAAAACAATCAAATCATCATACCTTACGGAAGTGATGAAGCAAAAGAAAGATACGAGATTCTCGAGCAAGAATTCAGAAGCTTTGCACTGGAAGATGGCAAGATCATAGAGATAGGAGTGCATCCTGACATACCTATCGCTTTTGTTTATGCAGGAGAATCTGCAAAGAAAGTCAGTCAAGCTGCAGGATTTGTCACAAGCATTGTCAGGTAAAAAGGAGGTATTATGAAAATGTTCGATCCAGAAAAACTAAGCAGAAGGGATAAAAGAATAATGCAGGCATTACTGTATTTTTATCCAAGAAAAAGAAGTGCATTCCATATTTATGAGTACATTTCAAAGTTTAATCAAAAAAGTGGAGTAAAGAATCCAAAAGCTCTCGGTCACATATTATCTCGATTTCCAGTCAAGGCATCACTCACCGTATTTCAATCATATGTCGACAAGAATATCTCAGGAAGCAGGTTTGTAAGATTGTATGTTCTTGATGATTCCTTTGTAAAGAAATATTATAAAGAAAAAAACGGACTTCTTGTATTGGTTAAAAAAGAGTCTCCTAAAAAATAACTGCTGAATGAACATGGAGAATGAAAACAAAGCTTTGATGGTACTCTCCAAAGTAAATGAGGGAGTAAGGCAAACAGCCACGACAATTGATTACAGTAGTGTAAACTATTCAAAACTTGAGAATATATACAAAACAGATCAGCTTGTATTTCAAGCAATCAATATCATAAGCACATTCGCAATATCCAAAGGATATGAATACGTTCTTTCTGAAAGCACTGATGAAAATATAGAGATGAAAGATAAGATTATAACACTTGACAATTCTGTTGGACTTCCAAAACTATTGACGGATATTGTTAGACATCTGCACATTTATGGAAATGCTTATCTTGAGATTGTTTATTCAAGAACTGATAAAAAGAAAGTTGTAGGTCTTGCATTAATTGATCCAAAGACAATCGCTTTCAAGAAGAAAAGCACAGGAGAATTGGATCTTGACGAAAGTGGGGGTATCACAGGGTTTGTTCAGACGGTAAATGCGAAGAAAATAGATCTTACCCCAGAACAAGTAATTCATTTCAGGATAAATACGATTGCTGATTCTCTAACAGGCACGGGTGTAATTGAGCCATTAGCCAAAATTATAGAAGCTAAACGAAACATAGAGATAGGACTTGCAGAAGCAGTGTACCGTCATGGATTTCCACAATTTCATGTAAAGCTTGGAGATAGTGAACATCAACCAACAGGAGATCAAGTAACCGAAGAATCAGAGAAGTACAAGCGGATAAATTCTAAATCAGAATTCGTTACGCCCTATTATTATGACATTAAAGTATTGGAAGCTCCAGGACTAAAAGGTGGAGAAAGTTATCTTAAATATTTCATAGACCAGATTGTTGCAGGGACAGGTGTTCCTCAAACAATTCTCTTAGGAAGCGGAGAATATAGCAATAGATCATCATCAGTTTCTCAGCAAGAAAACTTCTTTTTATACATCGCAGGAATTCAGAGTCTTGTTGCAGAAACGCTGCACAAAGAATTATTCACGAAAGTAATTGGACTTGACGAATGTCCTGTATTTATGATCTTTAATTCATTACAAACTAAGTCAGATCTTGAACTTGCACAAGAGCGAGAGATTTATCTGAAATATGGCGTTTTAACTCCTGATGAAGTCAGGCAGGATATGGGCTTAGAACCTATTTCTACACCCCCCAAGGATGAGCAACCCTTTCCTGATCAGTCAGGAGACTTTTTTTCTCAATTCCTAAATGATAAGGATTTGATGATAACTCCCGACACTGACTTTCATTTCAAAATAACAGAAGAACTTGATTTTGGAGGGGTACTCAAAGAATTATCACTTCCCATAAGGTCAAGATTCATCGCAGATCAGCAAATACTAACTCATAAGATCAATAAAGTAATGGATAAGGCAAGATCTAAGATAATCAAAGAAATAGACTCCAACACTCAAGATGAGAATCAATCAATGGCAAGAGAAGATATTCTTATTGATTCTGAACTTCTAGGACCTGAAAGAGATGCACTTGTTGCTGCCATATTCATCGATTCTAAGAAGAAATTCAAACAAGGAATCAAACTGGGAGAGAATTTTATCAAGAAACAATATCCTCAAGTTGCAGGAATAAAAGTCAAAAGCACAATTAACGAACAAGCTATCAGAGCTCTTGATTTACGATCCAGTCAATTGGCCAATAAAGTGAACGAGGATCTTCTTAATGCCACGCAAATAGCAATACGTGATGGCATAATGGCCAGGAAAGGAGCAAGACAACTAAAAGAAGACATCGAGGCTATCTTTGAGAAATACGGTGGTGCTGCTGACAGATTTAACAGCATAGGAACAAGAGCAGAACTCATCGCAAGAACAGAATTACAGAGAGCATTTATTGAGGGTAATATTCAATCTTTCAAAGAACTTGGAGTTGCTAATTTGCAAATGTCAGTAAATCCTGATGCCTGTGAGCAATGCATTGAATTAGCATCTCAAAATCAAAATACTTCTATTCATTTATCCGATGGAATTATTCCTGTTCATCCACGATGCAGATGTGGGTGGGTTGTTAATATGATGAAGTAAGATTTTTGGCAATCTTTATAAATAATTTCGATTATATTACTTAAATACTCAATTTAATTAGGGGGGGATAAATTATGAAACAAGTAATCGCTATCATATGTTTGATTCTTGTAGTTTTTATGGTTGGATGCTCGGCACCAACAGCACAAGATCAAAAGACAACTGAACAAACAACAAACACTGCTCCAACTCAAGAGACAAAAACTCAAGATACAGGGATTATTAACAAAGTCATCGACTCATTCTCATCAGATGCATCAAAACTTGAACGAGATTTCAAAGCAATGAATGATGAAAATCAAACTTTCTTCACAAATGTTCAAATAAGTAAAGATGGTCAAGATATAAAAATGGACTTTACAGTGACACCTAATGCAACATCCAAAATGATCTTAAATATATTCACTCTCGGAATAAGCATAAAGACTTACAACGTAACACAAGGCTTTGAGAATCTAAAAATCAATTATTTAAATGACAAGAAACAGATTCTTGGTTCTATGACTATCCCTAAAAAAGCAATAAAAGACGTAGCTGATTACTCTGCAACAAATAAGGATGCAGACTTTATGGACAATCCTTATGTAGAAGCATTTTGGAAAATATCTCAAAGAATGTATGATGAATCCGTGCCAGAATTAATTCCTGCATCAATGGCTGAAGGAATGTTTGGTGGATTTGGGTCAGATGCAGATGACATTGCAGATGCATTAACTAAGACAGTAACCCATTTAGAAATTGATTGCAACTATGCAAAGAATTGGGATGCAGATGCTGACGATGATGGAATCACTTACTCGGTTAAACCATTAGCTGCAGACGGCACAGTAGTTCCTATTGAAGGATCTTTTGATACCAAAGTGTATGAGAAAGTACAAACTGACAATTGGGATTATGTAAAAGGAAAACTATTATACACCCAAAATGGCGATTTAAAAGGTCAAGACAGATTACAATATTTTGATACATGGGATGGATATAGTATTCAACTTGCATGGGATGATGTCGAACCATTCATGGCTTCAAGTAGTAATTATGGAATTATGTATGTTACATATACTGACTTAAATGGCAAATCATTTGAAGCTAAAACTGGGGAAGACTCATTTGGCGGATGCCAATTAAGAGAATAATTCTTTTATATTTTTTTACTTCTTTTTTGTGCAATACCCTAAATAATATTAAGAAAAAAATAGAATTCTTCAGCTATGGCTGAATTAGTTATCAAGGAAATTTACGAGTTCATCAACTCAGTAGAAACGAAAAAGGAAGATTCTAAGGAGATGATAGAGAACTTTCTCGCAAACAACAGCGTAACTCCTAAAATCAAATCACTTTCACGACAGCTTGAACACATACATCTTTCTGAATTTAAGATCCATCAAGTCCTTGCAGAAGGCTCAAACCTGAGGATATCGGGAATTGCAATAAGTGAAGGCACATGGAATGGCATATTCTATCCCGCAGAAGAACTTGAAAAAGCATATATTGGTCTTGGAAACAAACCTTTGAGAATAGATCACTCAACCAGCACGAGAGACATCGTTGGAAAAGTAATCAAATCCACATGGATAGTTCCAAAAAAATGGATAGAATTTGAAGCAATTGTAACCGATGGGGATATAATTCAGAAACTTCTGAACAATCTCATCGAATCTGTGAGTGTTGGTGTGTTGATAGATAATGTCGAGGAGAATGGAGTCCAAATAGCTCGCAATCTCGAATTTAAAGAATTAAGTCTTGTTGATGATCCTGCATGCAAAGATGCAAGAATCAACCCGATAGAAAATGGAGGCAATGATCAAAATGGCGGAAGTCAAAGAAATTGAACAGGCTAAAACCCTATTGAAGAAAGCCGCTGAAGAGCTTGCAGCAAAAGAACAAGATATTGCAATGCTAAATCAGGAAATATCTTCAAAGGACAAACTTATCTCGGAACTGACAGCAAAACACGAGAAGTTGATGAAAGATTTTGAAACAGTAACAACTGAACTCAAGCAGATAAAACAAGCTGCAAGAGACATCGCATTGAAAGAAATAATCGATGCTGAAGAAAAGCTTGGAGTGCTTGAAACAAACAAAGAGCAAAGACTCAATGAACTGAGAGCACTTGACGACAAGGGCGGATTTGAAGCATATGCAAAGCAGACAAAAAGAATGCTTGATCTACACAAAAGCATAGGCGACAGAAAGTCCCTGATCAACAATTCAAACCAGGCAACTGACAAGCGAAAAGAAATTGCATCGGTACTGGGAATGGAGAACTAAGAGGTGAATCAAAATGACATATGATATCATGATTGACGACGGAAAGAATCCAAGCATGCTCGTTGCAACAGGAAACCTTACCAAAGGACAGCTTGTTGGACTAACAGTCCAGCCAGCATCTGCACAAGCAGACATACTTGGAGTCAGCCTAAAAGACACTCCACAAGGAAACCCTGCATCAATTGGATGCATCGGAACATTCTATGTGGATGTATCAGTCGCAGCTTCAGCAACCCTGAATGTCGGGGATGAACTTGAAGTCAAAGACAACGCAACACTGCAAGCAAAAAACACAGGAGTCGCAGTGGCCAAAGCATACGAGAAGATAGACAACTCGACTGGCGGTAGCCCAGTGACAAGGAAGATTCCTGTAAAAATCGTGAAATAAGAGGAGGAGAGGCAAAATGAAAACAATGCAAGAACTATTTTCGAGCCAAGACGCTGCACCTCTCATCAAGGAAGTCATCGACTCCAACGTGTTTAAGGTTGCAGGCAGAGAAAGAGTAGGAAGAAAGATCGTGAAACTCATAACCTTGAGTGAAGGATCTGCACTGAAAATCCCTAAGATGGGAGCAGGACAAGCATATGTGATTCCAGAACTGGGAGCAATCCCTATGGATGTCAGCACTTTCAACGAAGTTGTTGTAACACCATATAAGATCGGAAAAGCGTTTGCTATTCCAAAAGAAGCCATCGAAGATTCTGCCTTTGATGTTGTCAGATTGAAAGCTGACATGGCTGCAGAAGATGTGGCAAGAAAAGAAGATGAGGAAATCTTCCGAGTATTGATGAACACATCGAATACAGTCTCGCCAAAGACTGCGGGACAATTTGTTCAGGAAGACGTTGTCACCCTGAGAAATGGAGTAAATAGGCACAGCTACAAAGCAGCATGGCTTGTTGCACATCCTGATGACTTGGCAAAGCTTGAAAAAGATCTTATCAGTAAGGGCTATAAGGCATTTGACAGGCTTGATGAGACAGGAATCATAGGAAATGTTGCTGGACTTCAAGTAGTTGAAACCACTGCAGTAGAACCAGGCACAATTCTTGCTTTAGACAGCAGAGCTTGTGTATTGGTTGAAAGAAGACCTCTCTCAACAGAGAACTTCACAGATCCATTGCGAGATCTTGCTGCTGGAGTAACAATTACTGAAAGAGTAGCACCTGCAGTACTTGATGACAATGCAGTCTCAAAGATGACCTTGTAAAATAGGTCATCATATTATTTTTTTATAGGTGACTCTACATGGATCTAACTACTGTCAAGTCTAAGGTACTGCTTGAAGCAGGGAAGTTTCGTATAGGTCCACGAGTTTTAAGACTGCAACAACAAAAGGATGGCTCTGCAGTAAAGATAAGTAAGATCAAAAATGTGAACGGTGCAATTGTACCTATTTTAGGTACAGCTCCAATATCTCTTTTTGATGTCGAGTCAGTTGTTGTGTTCCCTCTGACCATTAAAGCAACAATTCTATTTTCTGAGGAATGTTTTGAAGACAATGACTTAAATGAAATGCTTCAAAAGTCAATCAAGGAAAGTTTTATTCTTGCAGAAATAGAGAATAAAATAGTTGTTGAAACATTGATTGCAGGAGCAGGAAAAAAGATAACTGCTGAAACAAAACAAGATGTAAGAGAAAAGCCAATACTTGACAATTTTATTTCTGCAATAAAATTTATTGAAGACAATAAGTACCATCCTGATGCAATTCTTATTAATCCGCAAATTGCAGAAACATTAAGACAAAGAGATGAACTAAAAGAGAAACTCTTAGCTTATGCTATTGAAGTCATTATCGATACTTCTGTGCCTGAAAATATTGTCATAATTCTTGACTCTGCAAATGCTGGACTGATTATTGAAAGAGTCTCTCTTGAGATAAGTGATTACTCTGATCCTTGGCAAAGCAAGAAAGGATTCTTACTGCGAGAGAGAGTTGCACCTGTTGTTCTGAATGGAAACGCTGTGGCGGTGATAGAATAATGGGAATCGACACAGAATATCTTGAACAATTGAAAGGATTGATTTCTGAATTAAGAGACTTACTTAGTGCCATCGAAGTAGAATCAGACGGAAGCATTAATGCAAACATCAATGGCACAGTAGATGTTGACACTATCTCAATAAAAGATCCGCTAAATGATTATCGTGCCAAAGTAGATGCTGATGGAAAATTACACATAAAAAACGATCTTATTCAGTATGAATCTCTTATTATTAGAGATGCATCAAATCCATTGCTAAAAGCTTCTGTAGACGGCTCTGGAAGGCTGCTTGTCGCAACTCCTCCTGCCACGCCTCCACCTCTAACAACCCCCGTGATAATCACAGCCTTCGGAACAGTCTCAGGAAATGTTGATTCTGCATATACAATAACTAATGGAAAAAGTCTTGTGATAGGCAGGCTTCTTGCAGGAAGTCAGGAAGCAAACAGTGCATGCAGAGTAACACTTTATGACAATCCCTCAGGTGATGGAGTTACACTCATATTAATTGCCACACTTTACGTCAATGGAAACTCTGACAAGTTTGACCTATCAGAAAAGATAACTGGGAATGGAACTCACAAGATAATTCTGCGAAGAACAAATCTTGGTGGAGGAAGCAAAGAAGTCTTTGGAAGATTTGAAGGGTATGAGGAATAAACAATGACCACAGTTCAAGATAAAATCACAGAAATAGAATCACTCACTGAATACGTGAAGAACTCACTAATAATTCACAGCATAGACTCGAGAGGCACCGTAATAAAATGGCTTATGGACAATCAAGGAGTTGCTGAGAGAAAGAAGATCTTCATAGAACTTAATCCTGCAGAATCAGAAATGGCTCTCGAATCAAGAACTGCAATCAGTACAATAGATATAGAGCCTCCAGGTGATTAAGATGGCAAATTGGAAGTACAAAGTAATTCACAAAAGAGTCAAAGAATTATCAGAAGACCAGCTTAATGATCTTGGCAATAATGGATGGGAACTAATTTTCATGAGTCAATTATGGAACGGCAAAATAATTGCCGTCTTCAAGAAAGAAAAAGTAGGAGGTACATAAAAATGGCAGAAGAAACAACATATGACACAAAACAAAGAATAATCAATGGACTGAAAAGATTCGGAAAAGGAGTGGGTGCATCAGCACTTATTGCAGCTCTGCAATTTGCAGTCGAGTTCTTGCAAAATAATCCAGAATTATTTCCAACAAAATACACCCTCTATGTAGGTGTGGCAATATCAGCATTGATGGGAATTGAGAAAGCAATTCAACAGGCAAAATAAATGACAAACGAATACACAACATCAGAACTTGTAAAGTCAAGAGTTGGAAGTGTTAATCTTCCCTCTGACATTTTAGATAGTGATATCCAGCAATGGATTAGGGAATCAAGCAACTTTATAGACTTATCTGCACGAAGAATAGGACAAGGATTCCAGGCAACAGAATACATCTATCCGACAGTCCAACAAATAGCAACAGACCTATCAGCAATTAAACTATTGCTAAGAATGAGTGGACCTGGAAAAGCAACAACAGCAGGCATCTCATACAGAATAGGAGAGTTCTCAGTAGATAAGAAGAACATAGACTCCTCAGCTATTGATGAAATAGAAATCTTCGAGAATCATGCAAAAGAAAGCCTTGCAGCATTAAAGAATTACTTAGGCGTTGATGCAGGTGGATTTGTAGGTGGCTCTGTAGTAAAAGGGTGTCCAGCTCCCACAACCAACTATGGTGGAAACTCTCCACAACAACCTTGAGACAATGGAAATCGAATCAGAAGACTTTGACAAGATCGTAGATTATGACATCGGAGTAGATGTAACTCTAATCAGAAAAAGCCAGACCATAGACTCAGACTACGGAAGCCTTGTTTCAAACTCTTTTCAGGAATATATAATAAAAGCTGTATGGCAAGAAATTACAGGAAATGAAGAAAGTTTTAGGCCAGAGGGAGAATTCAAGATTGGAGACATCAAATGCTACACTAAAAATGCATATGGATCAATAATTCCAACAGCAGAAACAGATACAATCAAGAAAGACAATAAAGAATACAAAATTGTCAAATCAACAGTGAAAACAGTAGGGGAAAACGTGATTTATCGTCTTCTTCAACTAAGGCTGAAATAATATAAAGAAAAAAACCGATTTCTAAAGCAATGGTAAAGATCACAGTAATCAGTCCTGATCTTGCACGATTAGGAAAGAAAATGAGTGATCTCAAAGATGATGGTTTCAAAAAAGAAGTTCATGAAAGCATCAGAAAAGTACTCCCTGTAATACACAGGGATGCATACGAGAACTGTCCAAAAGACACAGGAATACTATCAGCGTCACTCAATGTTGGTTTTGAAGATGAAACAACAGGATACATTGCTGACGGAGTGTTTTATGGTGTATTCCAAGAAGAAGGGACAAGATTTATCGAGCCAAAACATTTCATGAGAAATGCAGTGAACAAGAATTTTCCAAGAGTGGAAAATGAAGTCACAGCATCAATCAAGAAGAAATTCAATCAGTAAAAGATCAGGCAAATCTTCAAGTGCGAGGAAGCCAAGAATGGAAAAAGAGCCAATAATAATAGTTCAGGAACTCCTGAGATCAAACCTATACGATTACAATACTTCTCGCACTTCAAGCTGGATATACCCTGACTTTCCAAAAGTAAACTTAGGAAATGAATCTTATCCAAGAGTCTCTGTTACTGATTATGATGAGCCAGCAAAAAAGATGAGTGTAGGCACGTCAAATGAAATGCAATCAGTAAACATTGATATCAATGTGTGGATAAAATCTGGATTGATATATGAACGTGATGATGAACAGTTTGAAGGAGCAAAGCTTCGTGATGCTATTGCTCGAGAGATTGTTGATGTGTTGAGAACAATGCAAGATGTGATGGCAGTCTCAGGACTGCACAACTATGAACGTATAGGAATGAAATCAATCAATTCCGAAGTACCTGAAGGAATACTTCGAAAACAGATTACAGTTAGATTTCAAAGACCTGTAATCAGAGCATAAAAACTAGGAGGATGATTAACAATGGCAATATTTTTCGGAACTCAAGGAAACATAAAGATCGACACAGTTCAGAGCAAGAACGTGACAGAATGGAGCTTGTCAACAAGCGGAGATGTAGAGCAGATCAAGACAATAGGCAATTTCACAATATTTGATGAGAAGCCACTTGATCTTGTTGAAGGCAGCCTAAGCCTTATCACAGATGATGCACAATTCATCTCAAAGCTATTCGGCGATGTTGAAGAAACTGCAGATACTCCTGCAACAGGAGACACAACCACAACTGTGACTCTTGGAACTAACAGGATCAAGTTTGATGCAGAATTCCTTTACACTGATGCAAAAGGCAATCAGATGAAAATAGAATGCAAAGACTGTATCGCAACAGATCACGAATTCAGCAACGAAGCAGAAGGAATCTATGAAGAAACATTCAGCTTCAACGTGAAACCTGAAGATGTGACAATAACTCACATCAAAAAAGCAGTTGTGTAAATGATTATGACTGAAACAATGAAAAAAGAAAGTGAAGCGGTATCCGCAGAAGTGTTTGAACAAACAGACTTTCGCAACATCAAGATATACAATATGCACAAAGATGTTGTTGCGGAATTCTTTGAATACTGCAAGAAGAATGCAGGAGGAAAACATTCTGCAGGGATACATCTTTTGCTTTCAAAAGCCAAAGCTTTCGACATGCTCTATGGAATGGATGCACGATTGAGAGCTGTAGAACACCAAGTGGGTTTATTGGTGAATAAACAGAGTGTCGAGGAACACTCCAAACCCAAACTTGAGATAAAAACAATTGGAGGTGTGTGATTATGCAAAAATTGAGTATTAATGATTTGTTAAACAAGACTGGTGAAAAGAAAAGAATCGAAGTACCTTATGACGATGGAGTTGTAGAGATGGAAATAGCTCCAGTCACATTCGGACCTGTAAGCAAGATCCAATCAAAAGGTACGGATGATTCAACAATGACTCGTGAAATGATCAAGATAGCAACAGGACTGACGGATGATCAGATTGACAAACTGCCATTAGGATTTGTTCCTGCTCTTGGAGAAGCAATATCCAAAGCATCAGGACTTGATAAAATGTCCCAGAGGAAATCTGAAAGTTTTCCAAATCCTCAGAAGGTAAACTGATATACATCCTTCTGAGGCACTATCAGATGAGCTGGGAACAAATACATTCCTTGACAATGCCACAGTTTTACTTCATGATATCAGCATACAATGAAGAAATCAAGGAGAAAAACAAGCAGATCAAGAAATCAAGGAAGAAATAATTCCTGCGAGGACGGGGTAAAACACTATGGGTAAATGTCAATGGTTGAATCAGTCAGAATTACTTTCAAGGGCGAAGACAATGTCAGTCCTGCACTGACAAGAATACATTCAGGAATAAATAGTCTTAGCTCCGGCGTTGATTCTGTTGGCAAAACATTCTCTGATTTCAATAAGAAACTTCTCATAGGATTTACAGCAATAGCAACAGCAGTCACAGCTATTGGAATAAAAGCAGTCAAGAGTTTTGGAGAATTCGACAAACAAATAAGACGAGTCCAGGTGCTTGCTGGAGGCACTGAAGAAGACTTCAAAAAACTTGCTGATACAGCTTTCAAGCTTGGATCAAGTACTGCTTTCTCTGCACAAGAAGTTGCACAAGCATTTGAAGAATTTGCAAAGGCAGGATTTAATGTAAACCAGATTTTAAGAGCATCAGAATCTACTCTTGGACTTGCAACTGCAGGAAATGTTTCATTGGCAGAAGCAGTCAGCATCTCAGTTGCAGCAATGAATTCATTCCAGCGAGATGCAGAGGATATGAATGGTGTTGCAACAGTTCTCACGACTACATTCACCAACTCAGCCCAAAGCTTGCAAGATCTTGGAGAAGCATTAAAGATTGTCGGACCTCTTGCATCAAGTCTTGGAATAAGCCTTGAAGAAGTAAGTGCTGCTCTTGGAACACTTGCAAATGTAGGTATTAAAGGAAGTCTTGCAGGAACATCATTAAACCAGGCATTATTACAGCTACTTAGCCCGACTGATGATTCTGCAGAAGCAATGGAGAATCTTGGAGTAAACTTCTTTACATTAAATGAAGCTGGCCAAGCAGCAAAAGCAACAATCCAAGCAACAAGAGATGAATTCAGCTCATTAAAAGACAAAGTCAGACAGAGTGATATAGAACTTGCACTACTTGGATCAAAACTTGCAGAAGCCAAAAGACAAATGAAATCATTTGGTGATGAAGCAAAAGCTCCTGATAAATTATCAAGTTCACTTAGTGGATTGCAGTCAGCTTTTGATGAATCAAGACTAAAAAATACTGAATTAAGAGAATCACTTGAAGCGCAAGAAAAGACGCTTCAAGATCTAAGAAAGCAAGTTACTGAGGGACAGCAGGAATTTGTTGGATTAAGAGATGCAACTAAACAACTCAATGATGCATTCCAAGAAATAGATGCATCAACAGTTCAGAAAGCCACAACTCTTGTCAAAATCTTTGAAGTAAGAGGAGCAAGAGCATTTCTGACACTTACAAAAGAACTCGATAACTTCAATGAAATATTCAAAACAATCGCATCAACAGAGATAAGAACTGAACTTCTTGACGAATCGAGTCTTAAAGCTGCACTTAGCGCTCAGGATAGCTTCTCACGACAGTTCGGAATTACATTTGAGAAATTAACTCAGAATGCGACAAAAGTACCCGAAGGCATTGATGAAGCATTAAAGAATTCAAAACTTGACGAGAGAGCAAGAGATATATTTAGAAATATGAGAAGTGAAGTCAATGCATTAAAGCTTGACAGCGAATCAATAGAAGCTGTTCTTTCTGATTTCCTACCTCTTGATTCCGTCAAAGATTTCAGAGAGATCATACAATTAACAGATGCTGACTTTGAAAATTTTCTATTAAGCATCAATGCCTTAAATCAAGATGCACAAACCCTGAACAAAACACTTCTTCAAAATCTTGGAAGTGCATTTGAAGAATTACAAGATACTGTAACAACTGCATTTATCAGAATAGGTGGAGCAATAGCCCAAAGACTCAATTTATCAAGCATAGTAAAGAATATTCAGCAAGCAGTAGAAGACTTCTCAACAGGAGATGGAATAGAAAAACTTGCTGATAAAATAGTAAATGTCATAAGGCTCATTCAGTCTTTCTTGAAAGGAGTCGGAGAAGGATTCAAACAAGTATTCACACCAGACATTCTTGACAGATTAAAATCAGCATTTGGCACTGCTTTCTCATCTATGCAAAGCAATGCAGAAGGCTTTGGAAATGTGGTTGGTAGAGTTCTTGGAAGTGTGGTAAAAGGTGGAGCAGAACTCATCACCAGAGTCCTTAATAGCAATCTTATTGAGAATGCAAGCAATATGTTTTCTCGTCTTGGAAATGTTCTTGAAAAAATAGGACCTACTGTTGGTGCTGTTGCAGCTGGATTTGTATTATTAACTCCGATTCTTACACCAATAATCTATGTCGTAAGCAAGATTTTCAGTGGATTTGGATTACTCATCAATATCTTGTTATCTTCTGGAAAAGCTATTGGTGCTCTTGCTGGAGGAACAGCAAAACTCACCACTGGACTTGCTGGAATAACTGCAAAAGTCACAGGAGTAGGAAGTGCAGCTACAACAGCGACAGCTACAACAGGAGGATTTCTTGCAAAACTTGGAACAATTGGATCAAGCATTGGAAGCATATTCACTGCAATAGGCAGTGCTCTCGGAGTAAGTGCAGGAGTAGCTGCTGCTATTGTTGTGGCCATAATAGGAACAATCATCGGGTTCGTAAATCAAGTGAGACAAAACTTCTTAGGACTCGGAGATGATTTCAGGACAATATTTGGATTCATCGGAGGAGTTCTTACAGCAATAGGTGCAGGAATCAAAGAAAGTCTTATAGATATAGGAACTCTCATTAAACCAATTTGGGAAGGCATCAAAGAAACTTTCAATGGACTCGGTAAAATACTCGCAAGTCTTGTCGCAGTTGTTGTCAAACCATTTGCAAATAGCATAAGAGATGCAGGAGATCAGGGGTTCAACACATTTGAAATAATCAAGAATGCAGTATCTTTCCTATTTACTCCTCTAAAACTTGTCTTGACAATAGTTGGAAGTGTACTCAAAGCTATTGGAGCAATACTCAACTTTGTAGGAGATCTCATTGGAGGAATTGTTGAATTTGGTTTTATTGTTGCAGATGCTTTCAAGAGATTTAAGGATGAAGGATTCTCCGCATTTAATGAAGTTGGAGAAGCAGCTAAAAGAATCGGAGTGTCTATTCTGACATCATTTGTCAGTGCAATAGACTCAATCATAAACATATTTATCGACTTAATCAATGAACTTATCAAAGTAGTAAAGAAGATTCCTCTTCTGAATAAAGCTATTGGAGAAGATTTCAAGTTAGACAAGAATGTACTCGGAAACCTGACTGGATTCACAAAAGATGCACAAAAAACAACTGTATCTCAAACCAATGTCCAACAAAAATCCGTATCCGTCACATCGTATGCAAAAGCAAGTTCTTCAGCACTTGCTCAAGAGAGTGCATCCGTAACAAAAAGTGCTGTTCAACCATTCAAGCAGGCCACGATAGATGTATCTGATTTAGGAATTCAGGCAGCATCGAATTTTACGATGCCTTTCAAAGATCCTGTAACATCTGCACAATCAAAAGCAGATGTCCTCTCAGTATTCCCAACAAATGCACAAGCATCTCAGATGGGAAGAAACTTTGGAGCTGCATTCTTCACAGGATTATCAGATGGAATGAAAGCCACTGCTGCAGTATTTGACTCGAGCATCAAGCCAATCTTTGCGAGTATGATTTCCTCGCTTAAAGAATTCATTGCAGTATTTATCAGAGATTTGTATGTCTTGAGAATAGTTCCTGCATTCATGCAGAATCTCGTCTTGAAAATTCATACTGCTTTTGTTTCAGGATGGCATCACATGTTTCTTGCAGTGATTGATGTTACTGAAAAAGCAATGAATGGAATCCTGACAAATCTGGGAAAGTTTTACAATCAACTTGTAAGTGTCGTCAATAAGTTAATTGCAGAATATAATAGAGCAGCAGATATATTGTCAAGAGATATTACAAGGACAACATACAAAACTGTAACTGACAAAAAAGGCAATACTAAAAGAGTTGCTCAAACTGAGACTTTATTCAAAGGAGTCAATGTTCAGAGATTGAATCAGTTTTCTCCAGTGCAATTAACTCCTCTAAAACTTGAAAGGCCAGCACTTCCACAAGCACCAAGTGTTGCTGTAGATGCAGGAGGATTTAGCGTAAACATACAGAACTTCAATGCAGGATCTGAATCTGACAAACAGAAGTTATTCTCTGAAATTGATGCATACATAGCAAGACAACTCGGACAACTGGTGAGAATATGAAACTCTTAGATCAAAACCAAACACAAACATTGCTCGAATTCAACAATGTAGACAGAGCAATTACAAAGCTTGAAACAAAGACAAAAGTGATCTGGATAGAACACGAAATTCCAAATAAGAGAGGTAACATCAGACATTTTCTTGGATCAAGCGACGGAGATGTTGTGTTATCAGGAAAACTTCTTGGAAGTCATGCAACAAAAGCATCGAATAAAGGAATCATACGAAGTCTCACACTCAATGGTACAATTCTCTATCTTGATACAGAAGGCTATGAGGATGATCTCAATGGAAGATATGTCATCACAGACATAGATATTCCTGAACAAGGTGGAGAGCCATGGGAATTTACAATCGTACTGACAGAATTTAGTAACTGATGAAAACATGAATGAGTCGCATAAACCAAAATTTAAAGCATTCCTTGACGTAGGAAATGGTTGGCAAGAAATAAGTAGTTATGTGACTAAATGGGACTCAAATCTTGGAGTTACATCGAGAACAAATACTGCATCATTGAATGTCGACTATAATGCTTTACTCATTCTGCAACAATTAGATTCATCAGCAAAAATAAAAATTCTTGCAGGATATGATTCCAACAATCTCAAACTCATATTTGATGGGCTTGTTCAGAGCATAAAAAAAACAAATACGAAAGAAGAATTTGATTTGGAAGCAGAAGATTTTGCATCATTCATGCTAAATAGATTTATCACAGATGCATTTGCTCAAGAGAAAGCTGTCGATATAATCAAAGATATACTTTCTGAAAAGATTCCCGAGTACACTTGGGATATTGATTCTTTCGATGATAATGATTTCATTGTCGAGAAAATAGCTTTTGAAGATAAGCCAATTATCGAGATCATCGAATATCTTGCAGAACTTATTGGATTTGATTTTTGGGTGACAAGTGATGGAGAGGGATTAATAAAATTCCATTGCAAGATAAGAAAAAGTATAGAATCAGATTTTGTTTTGCAGAGAGGAGTTAATCTCAAGACACTGGTTTTTATTGAAGATAAAAGCCAGATGGCTAACAGAGTAATTGTTGAAGGAGATAAAAGAGAATTTGCAAAAACACAAAGATTTACAGGTAATGGAGTAACAAAAGAATACAGTCTCGTCTTCAAACCACATAACACAAGAGTGAGTGTTAATGGAGTAAATCTTATTGGTGGTGTTGAGGGAATTTCTCAAAATCCAGAGTTCTTTGTTGATTTCTTCGAGAAGAAAGTAACTCTCGTCAATACTCCTGCATTAATGGATCAAGTTGTAATCGATTACACCTATGATATTCCGATTAAAGTGGAAGCGACTGACTTTGCATCAATAAAAAAATATGGAGAGAAAGTTCAATTTATCAAGAATAAAAATATTAAAGAGAAATCAGAAGCCAAGAAGTATGCACGAGAATTCATTAAACAATACGGCAAACCTCTTTTCATAGCTGAGGCAGATGCTCCTGCAAGTGTTGATTTTAATGTTGGAGAAGTCATTACTGTCAAAGATCTTTCAAAAGGAATAAATCACTCTATGCAAGTTTTGGAATGCTCTTATTCTTTCTCTAAAAGAGAAGGATTTACTTCATCTCTTAAACTTGCACAAACAACACAAACAGGATCTAACATTCTAAAAGATATCATCTTGAGATTAAAACAAGTTGAGGAATTATTGAAAGGTGATGTTGAGGTAGTTACAAAACTCACAACATTTGAAGACACGATAACAATCAGAATTAAGAGGATAACTGCAAAAAAAAGATCATTACTTCAAGGGTTTACATGGAGCAAGGAAGGAGTATGGAATCATAATGATTGGGGAGTTGATAATACTTCATCATTTCAAACATTCTTCGAATATGGCGACAAGGATGTAGTCTATAAAGACACTTCTTACTTTGCAGAGCATGAGTTAAATCTTGAAGTAATTTTCAGTCCTGAACTAAATAAGATTCTCGTATTCAGTTACAATGAATGGACTCAAAATGCATACTCTGGAAAAACAGAATTCACAATCCCGACACCAACAATTTTGAAAGAAGTAATTGACAACATAAAACAAGATCTTGATAATTTATCGTTTGGATTATCACTGCATTCCAATTATAGTACTGCAACAATTTGGAGTTTGAATGGAGGAAGTCCACCATATTGGTCAAAGATTGGATTCACAAAGACAACTCCTGCAGGAGCTCCATCACAG
Organism: Candidatus Woesearchaeota archaeon; assembly: GCA_003599145.1. Taxonomy (GTDB): domain Archaea; phylum Nanobdellota; class Nanobdellia; order Woesearchaeales; family UBA9642; genus SURF-58. The sequence continues at coordinate 236,229 of QZIT01000006.1, forward strand.
AGAGTATTCGATAAAATTGCATATGAGAATATAGGAATTACTGAGCAGAATTCCTTTGAATTATATCTCAAAGAAGATTACTCTTTGCATGTGCCTATGTGGAGTATGAATTATGTGTGGAGCAGAACAGGAATCGAAGAAACCAGTCAAATACCTGTTTATGACAAGTCAGAGATTGATCAATTACATGCCAATGACAAGTTATCTCTTGCACAGGAATTCTTGAGTAACTTTGATAACGAATTCATCTACAGCAGAGCATTATGGAATAAGAAGCCAGTCATCGACTATGGACATACAGAAAATATTATCTTGAAAGAAATAAATGATTATCTTACAGCAGAAGACAGGACATCACTCAGATTCAACGAACTCGAGGATGGCTTCTTCTGGAGCGTAAGAGGATGGAGCAAAGACGACTGGGGAAATATTCCTAGAGGACTTGCACAGCAAGATATTCAGAACAGAACTGAATCATCAAGCATCGCATCATCAGACAAGATCTTTGCAGAACTCTCCTGGTCAGAACAGTTTAATGGATGGTCGCTGAAATATTGGAGCAAAAATGGCTGGGTAAAATTCCAACAAGAACAGCAATCAAGTACTTTCGACAAAACAGAAACTGAATCGTTGATTGTAGAAGAACTGATTGGAATTGAAAATATCAACTCGCTAAACAATCAGATTTCAGTCGTGAACACAAGATCAAAATGGAGTGAGGCAACATGGTAAACCAAAAAGATATTCTAAAAGCAAAAGGAGAAGTAAAAATTCTCGTTGTAGACAAAGAAGGCAGAGTTATAAATTCACATACGATGAACAAGGTTGTGAATTTAGGCATAGAATCAATGCTTAAACACATCAATGGATCATACACGAGCCTGATCAATTATTTCAAGATAGGAACAGGAACAAATGCAACAGTTGAAGCAGACACAGGACTTCAAACACCTGTAAATTTCTCTACTGGAGTCCCAACCAAAGCATTTGACAGTGTTGGATATCCCTCAGTAAAAGAAGTCAAATATCAATTAACTGTCGATTTTACTGAAGGCAATGGAAACACACTTTCAGAAATCGGAATGTTCTTCGCAGACAATAGAATGTTCTCAAGATTTACTCATCAAGGCATCAATAAGACGAGCTACATCAAAATAGTCTATCAATACACAATAAAGATCGAGTAAGAAAAATGGTACTGACAAACACAGGAAAACAGCAACTACTTGAAGCATTAAAGAGCCAAGTAACTCATTTTGCAATGGGCAGTGGACAGAATACAGATACTGAGTTTGCGACAAGTCTTGGCCAAGAAGTATTCAGAAAAGATGTCACAGACAAAACCATAGACCAAGAAACAGGTAGCATAGACTTTGAATGCTTTATCGGATCAAGCGAAGGAAACGGGAGCGATTTCTCAGAACTTGGACTTCTTGATTCTCCAAGTGGAGGAACTCTGTTTGTTATCACCAATTTCCCTGCAGAGAATAAATCTGCATTACTCGAATGGCTAATTGATATTGTAATTGAAATAAAATAACATAAAGAAAGAAATATGAGGTGAATAGTATGGCTTATGAAATAAAAAATAATGAAATTGCTTGGGCTCCTGCTGTTGAGAATGTAAATAGGGGATACAGAGTATTTGGAGTTAGTTCAGAGAATTCTTTCAAGGTTTTGCCTTTTGAAAACATGATAGTAAACATTCCAAGTGGAGGACAATGCTGGATTAATGATATAAGGCAAACGTGGGCAGATCATATTCAGGATAATTTTGAAGGCGGAGTAATTAGTTGGAAATCTGCAGAACATACTGCCCTCAGTGAAGGAACATCCATTGTATTTGAAGGCTCTAAATCACTAAAAATGACGTGGAATCACGATGGAACAAGCCAATTCAAAAACAGAATCTACAAAGAATATGATTCTCTTGATATAAAATATAGAAACAAACTGATTTTAAGATTTTATCCTGTTGCAGCAATGAGTAACGATCTTTATATCAAATACAAAAATAACGGAAGCGAATTCATACTGACTCAAGTATCAGCTGCTTCCTTAACACCTGGTCAATGGAATAGGATACTTGTTGATCTTCCTGCAAATGATGTTCAGAAGAATAAATTTCAATCTTTAATCTTCGAGTTTGATGGATTACAATGGACTGCAGGAACTCGCATATTCTATTTTGATTTTGTAGAGTTTGACACACATGTCCTTGTGCCGACAGCCGATCCAAACAATGAAAGAAAAGATCTTATTGTTGTTGGTGAAACTGGGAAAATCGAATTAGTGCAGGGAACTCCTCAAAGTCAGAATCCTGTTGAACCACCAGATTTACCAGCAAATAAACATGCTTTGGCAATAATCACAGTTCCAGCAGGGCTTACTGCAATAACAAATTCGAATATTTTTGATGTAAGAATCCCTAATTCGTTTGCTGTGAATGCAGATAAGACAAAGAATGAATTGACTACAATAAAAGGTCAGATAGTACAGCTTGCATTAAATGAGTTGGAACAGAATGCACTTATGAGTTTACCAACGGAAATTCCGTTTACTAATATGCTTGTGGACAAGTTCTGGGATAGAAATGGACTAAACGACACAATTGAAGTGGTAAATGATGGAGAAAACATGCATGGCTTTTGGGAAGCAATTGATTTTCCAAGAGGACAAGTCAATGTTTCAGGATTACCTGATGTAAGTGGAAACTCAAACTTTGACTGGAAAACAAGAACATATTATTGGAAAGGAAAAATACTCACATGGCTAAGATATGCAGTCTATGGAGAACTGGGGTGGGGTATTGCAAGCATCAATCCTAAAACTGGAGCTAAAATCCACGCCCAAATTTGGGCTCAAGATTGGATGGCAAACCCAAATGATACAGATCCAACAGGAACTCGTTCCCATAGCTTCTACAAAGATAGTGGAACATGGTGTGGTCATCCATTGCATTGGACTCATGACGATAATTATCTCTATGTTCCCGTGTATAAAGCCAATGTTAAATTAGGATTTACTTCAAGTGTCGACATTATGGTTTTGGATGAGAACTTGAATGTTGTCAAATGGATCAATGCACTTGATGAGGCTAACTCAGGATTCTCAAATTGGTATATGGTACATAGCTTGCAGTATGTCCCAAGTTTAAGAGGATTCCTTGCATATTTAGGAGGACAAAGATTTACTGACTGGGGTCACCACAGACAACCTGTTCTCTTTGATAAAAATTTTAGAGTAATCTGGACAGGAGATATGTTGGACACAAATTACTACGTTTATGGAGTTGGATACATTCCTACAAGCGGATACATCTACCAAATGACGTGGAGAGCTCAGACGAGCAATTTCTATGTTGAAGGGAGAAGATGGCCTGTTAAAGTATTGGATAATGGAGACATCTTCGTAGGATATAGAGATTATTACAATGGAAACAACAACACAAACACGAATGGCTACCCAAGATATTTCAATAGTCACGCAATCTGCAATGACAAAGACAGAATGTGGATACCCTACAGAGATGCGGAATACAATATGCGTGTAATCTATATTGAAGCAGGACAAAATGCAGACTGGTGGCAAAACTACAACATAGGAGACAACGTGCTTCAAAGAGGAATTTTAGTTGAAAGCAATGTTGAATCTGCACAAACGAATGATATTGAAAGATTAGGATATGCAGTATCATATGGAAGCAAAACTTGCTTCTACAGTTACCATGACAAAACTTACAAAATCGAAGGAGGAATAACTACTCCTGGACAAGCAGTAGCTGCAGGTAGCTTCTCAGGTCGTCGTGGAGTTAGTGCAATGGGGAAAAGTAGCATTGTGATGTGGGACAGCACAAACAATGCATTTTACATTGTTGATTATGCAAATGCACAGACTGGAAGAGAACAAATAGGATTTAACCTAAAGACAAAGACTTTCAGTGTGGAGAATGTTAAAGGAGTCTATGTGACTGCAAAAGTTGAGGGAAGAGGAGCACTTGACCTATTGGACCTAATGAAATTTGATGTGCTAAGCTCCACTGATGTGCCTATATTAGAAAATCAGAAAATAGACACGTACGTAGGGATACCTTTGGCAAACCAACCTCTCAACGCATTCAAAATAAAATTCTATTGGACACCAGACGGAACGAAAGATATTGCAGCTCAATTCCTTGAATATGGTTTGTTTATAGATAATGAGGTGTAAGACGATGAGAATGTATCAAAGAAGAATATCCAAACAAGCGATGCAGGTAGCTGTGAATAAGTTAGAGTCTCTTAAATCTCAAACAACAACAGGATCTGATGAGGAAGCATATTATCAGTCAATCATTGACAGATATAATGAAATTATGACTCCTTAATTGAGGTATTTTAGATGGGAAATAATTCATTTGAGAAGGAGTTCATAGAAACTGGAAATTGGACTGATGAACAAAAAGATTTCATCAACAAGTTATTTTCAGATATAGAACTTGCATTGAAAGACCGTTTTCCAGCAATTTCTCAAGATATGAGAATCAACTATGAACTTCCTAAAGAAGGGATTGGCATAAAAATTACTTCTGAATGTTCTGTCGGGGATGAAATCTTTCTTGGCGAACTCGATTGCAGACAGCACTTGGATTCATTTAGAGAATATCCTAAAGAAAGCATGAGAATGCTTGCTACTATGCTGAACAATCATGTGGTCTCGGTGTATGAACGAGTAATCATGAAATCATTATCAAATCAATTTAGCAATCTCATTCAACAATCCGAAGTCTACGGGTCATCAAATGAAAACTTGTTGATTGCTAAAGAAAAGAAAATACTGCAGTCCACCTCTATTCCCGAGGATGTTATTTTAATGCACCCTAAGACATTTCAAGCTTCAAAGAAGAGCTTGAAGGAGTCACAGTAAATGGCAAATCCGAAGCTTAGTGGTAAATGCACTGAGATGATTACAGAGATGCATAGCAGGACAGAAGTCCTCATTTCAGATATGTCCAACATCAAAGATGGTCAAAAGGAGCTTAGGAAGGAGCTTGGAGACATCAGATCCAGCATTACGGACCTTAAAGTAAGCACCAAAGGGTACGCTGAAAACCTACAGAATGTCAAGTGTGAGTTTGAAGAACATAAGAAAGAGCATCAGCAGACTTTTGGCAGAATTATAGCTATTTTGGGTATAGTTGCAACCTTTATTTCAATAACCGTTTCTGTGCTGTTTAACCTGTTTCGCAGGTAATTTTGTCAAGTCCAGCCATATAGGGTTTAAGCGTGTGTCGTCTATGGCTCGTGAATAATCTCCTTTGAAACTGCCTGCACTTGACAATGGCACACAAAGTATTTATAGAACTCTCAGATATTTCAAAAGGATACAGATGGCTCTATTCAAAAATATGCTTCAATCAGGGGAATCGCTTGTCAAGAACGAACAGGTTTTGGACTTTGATTATCAGCCAAAGCTTGTCAAGTTCAGGGAAAGCCAGCAGTTCGCAATAGCTGACTGCATAAAGCCCTTATTCAATAGCAAGAATGGAAGCAATGTTTTAGTCTTTGGATCATCAGGCATCGGCAAGACATTGGCATGCAATCACGTTATAACTGAACTGGAGCAGGAAACAGACCTTATCATCCCTGTTTATGTTAATTGCTGGGAGAACAATACCACTTACAAAGTGGCTTTATGTATCTGCCAGCAACTCGATTATCCTTTCACACAGAATAAGAAAGGCATTGAACTCTTTGAGGTTATTGCTGAGAACATGAATCAGAAGTCAGCAGTCTTCATCTTTGATGAGATTGACAAGGCAGAAGATCTTGATTTCTTATACTTCATCAATCAGAAGATACTTAGAAACTGCATAGTTCTCATCACCAACTACAAAGACAAGCTCTTTGATATGGATACGAGGCTAAGATCCAGGCTTTTCCTTGACATAATAGAGTTCAAGAAGTACACATTGGAAGAAACTGAAGGTATCCTAAAAGAGCGTATTGCTTATGCTTTCTTTCCTGAGGCTTGGTCAAATGAAGCAGTAGAATTGGCCTGTCAGAAGACATTTGAGCTGGGGGACATTCGCTGTGGCCTTTTGATGCTCAAAAAGGCAGGAAAGACCGCAGAAGACGAAGGAGCGCTGAAAGTAGAGCCTTGCCATATTGAGAAGATCTTAAGCAAAGTGGACAAGTACAGTGTGAAAGGTAGCTCGGACCTGGACAAAGAGACAAGAGACATCCTGCATTTGATCAAGGAGAATGGGGGAAAGACAACAACTGAGTTGTATGAGCTTTTTCAAAAGAATGGAGGCACGTCTGTTTATAGGACTTTTTACAGGAAGATTAAGACACTTGAGATGAATAAATACCTCTTGGTTGAAAAGGTGTTTGGTGGCAAAAACGGCAACACTTCAACAGTCCAATATATGAAATAACTCGTATCTAATAAGTGATAATATTCTCACAGTCATGAGATAAATATCTTGTTTCAGTAAACTTTATAAATAAAGCAGATACACTGGACATATTATGGTGAAAGTGCTTATTGCAACATTGTATGGATTTGAACCCGTGATGGCGGCCGCTACAAAAATAAGTGCGGAAAGACTTTATCTTCTTGTCGATAATGAACCTGATGAAAAACAAAAAAAATCTCTTGAAGTAATTAAACAATCATTAGGAACTGTACTAGAAATCAAAACAGTTAAGACTGATGTGTATGACATTGTCGATGTAGCAAAAGAGGCTGTGAAAATTATTGATCTGCTTTCCGATAAAGATGAGATTTATGTTGATATTACTGCTGGAAGAAAAACAAAAGCACTTGGACTTTTATTTGGAGCATATGCTAGAGGAAATAGAATCAAAAGAATACTTTATGTAAAAGAAGAAAATAAACAAATAGTTAATCTTCCAAGACTTTCATATAATATCACTCCCGGACAACTTAAAATCATAGACTATTTGTCAAGAAATGATGTTAAATCTATGGCTGAGTTTGCAGATAAAATTGATATTAGTAAGGCCATGTTGTATAAACATATCAAAGAATTAAAAGATATGGATATTCTCGAAGAGACTATTAATGGATTAAAATTAACAGACTATGGGAGGATTGTGGTGTTATAATGGTATGCTACTCCCACTCTAGAATCAGCACATTTGAACAATGTAAATACAAATATAAGTTACAATATATCGACAAAATAAAAGTTGAAATTCCGACTACAATCGAAGCGTTTATGGGTGATTTGGTACACAGAACACTTGAAAAATTATATTCGGAATTACAATATCAAAAAATAAATACACTCAAGACTCTTCTAAACTTTTATAATCAATTATGGGATAAAGAATTCTCCGAGGATATTCTCATAGTTAAAAAAGATTTAACACAGGATAACTATCGTAAAATGGGTGAAAAGTATTTAACACTCTATTATGAACGAAATAAACCATTTGATCAAATGACAATATTAGGTCTTGAAACAGAAGAAAGAATGACATTAGCCGACGGAAGTGAATATCATGTTCGAATTGATAAACTTGCGTGCAAGGGAGACACATATTATGTTTGTGATTACAAAACAAATGCGAGAATGAAAGATCAAGATGATGTTGATTCTGACAGACAACTTGCAATGTATTCAATATGGGTCAAAGATAAATTCAGAGATGCAAAGAAAGTTATTTTATTATGGCATATGCTCGCTTTTGATAAAGACATTACTTCTGAAAGAAACAATAAACAATTGCAAACATTGATGCAAGACGTTGTGGATACCATTGAAGAAATAAAATTATGTAAAAATTGGCCAACGTCAACGAGTGCGTTATGTAACTATTGCGTTTACAAAAATATGTGTCCTTCTTTCAAACACGAGTTAGAATTAGAATCAAAAACCATTCGAGAATTCAAGAAAGATGATGGTGTAAAAATTGTCGATGAACTTACTGAAGTCGAATCTAAACTTTCAGATTTAGGAAAAAGAAAAGAAGAACTGCACGAGGATTTGATTAATTTCTCAAGTCAGAAAGGGGTTGATGTTGTTTATGGTTCAAATAAAAAAGCATCTGTAAAACAATATTCAAAAATAGTATATCCTGAAAAAATGGAAGAATTTATTGAGTTACTTAAAGAAAATAATATTTATGATGAAGTTATTATGCTATGTTATCCTAAATTAAACTCGCTCATTTTAAATAATAAATGTTCAAAAGAAATATATAAGTGCATTACAATTGATAAAGCGCACAGGATATATCTATCAAAAAAAGGTAAAAACGAAAATGAAGATTAACTTCAAAATGAGTGGAGAAAATACAATGAGTCAAACTAAAACAGGATCAAATGAAACCTCACAATTTTTAGGATTTCAAGAAGCATTAAAAAACACTATTTCGTCATATGATGGGTCATATAAAGATGTCGTACAATACTGTCCTGCTTTATTTGATTTATTATGTAAAATACTTAATGATAAAACAGCTGATTGGAATACTAAATTAATGATAGATGCAGCTTTGGCTTATTTTGTACTGCCAGAGGATATTATTCCTGATTATGAAGATGTGGGTTATGTAGATGATTTATTTATAGTATGTCACGTGCTAAAAGAAATAAAAGAAAAAAATTCTTCCGATTTAATAAAATCAAACTGGGATGGAAAAGAAGACATTATTGAATTAGTCGAAGATTTATACAATAAGTCAAGTAGAATTGTAGCAAATCACACATTAGATATTTTAAGAAAAGTTGGTTTACACAAATACCAATCACTCGATTTGGCAGAATATTCAGGTTCTTACCCTGAAAAATTAGTAAAATTAGGAAATGAAAAGAGGGAATTACTAGGGTTATTGGCTTATTTGGTAAAACAGATTTATTGTGCTAATGTCAAAAATTATCGAACAGAACAGTTAAAAGAATTTTTACAACAAAATGGAGATATTGATGAAATAAATCGTTTAATTGAGTTATCAAAGAGAAATCATAATTATGAATTTCAGGAGAAAAAAACTGCTTGCTATGTAAATAATAATACTTCAAAGAAAAGTTCTATTGAAGAACTAGAAGCGAAGCTCAAAGCCGCAAGATTAAACGCTTTCATGCAGCATGAAAAAGAGGATTAAAATATGTCATTTAAAGACCTTACACTAAAAAAATCGTACACTTCAGAGAAGAATGATATACTTAATGAATTTTACATCCCTGTATTAAAAGAAGCTATCGATTATAAACGTGTTGCCGGGTATTTTTCATCATCATCATTTTATATTGCTGCAAGAGGTATTTCTCAATTCGTAATTAATGGTGGCCATATGCAGTTGATAATTAATATACAATTATCAGAAAAAGATTATGAACAAATAACTCAAAGTTTAATCAGCCCAGGAGAAATTATTGAGAACTTTTTTTTTGAAGATCTTAAAGAACTTGAAAATGCCTGTGTAAAAGATCATGCTGCTGTTTTAGGGTGGATGATTGCAAATGGTTTATTGGAAATCAAAGTGGGGTATATTAAAGATCCAGTTACCGCGACGGACATACTTCATCAAAAGGTGGGTATCTTAAAAGATACCGATGGGAATTTAATAACTTTTAGTGGTTCAAACAATGAAAGTGCAGCTGGATGGATGTTAAATTCTGAGAAGTTTAAAGTTTTCTGCAGTTGGGAGCCAAACACACATGATTACATAAACCAAGACATAGATGATTTTGAACAATTATGGAATAATGATTCTGCAAAAACAGGCGTTGTTCCGTTCCCTGAGGCAGTTAAAAAGAAACTCATTCACATAGCACCACATGATAAACACGAATTAAAGAAAATTATTGATAGAATTGAAAAAGAAAAACAAATAATGAATTGTCACCATAAAATTGAATTAAGAGAATACCAAAATGAAGCGATTAAAAATTGGATTGATAACGGGTATCAAGGCATGTTCGAGATGGCAACTGGAACAGGAAAAACTTACACAGCTGTTGGAGCAATAAAAGAGCTTCTTAAAAAAGAGAATACACTTTTAATTGTTATAAGTTGTCCTTTCCTTCATCTTATTCCGCAGTGGGAGAATAGTATGGTTAAAAGTGGAGTTGTTTTACCAAGTATTCATGCGAGTAGCAAAGACTCAAAATGGGTTGAAAAGTTTGGAGATAAATTATTAGATATGAAATTAAACAGACTTGATGCCTTTGTCGTTTATACAACACACGATACGATTTCAAGCGATAAATTCATGAATATAATCTCCGAGTTAAAATGTCCAATTTTATTGATTGGTGATGAAGTTCACGGTATGGGTTCCACCGATAGAATGAATGGGCTCCTTTCTCAATATACATTTAAATTAGGATTAAGTGCTACTCCTAACAGATATTTCGATGATGCTGGTACACAAGAATTATTTAGGTTTTTTAAAAAAGTAGTTTATTCATTTGATTTACATAGGGCAATTACTGAAATAGATCCTGCCACAGGTCAGACTTTCTTATGCCCCTATGAATATCATCCGATTTTTGTAGAATTAACAATTACTGAGATGGATAAATATATCAAAATAAGTAAAGAGATTGCAATATTATATGCAAAGAAAAAAAAGACCGTAAAAGATGAAATCCAATTAGAATTTAAACAAAGACAAAGAGCAGATATTGTAAAGAATGCAGAAAATAAACTACCCATCTTTTCTGATTTGATTGATACACTAAAATTAAAAAAAACTATTAAACACACATTAGTTTATTGTTCACCTCAACAAATAGTGAACATTCAGAATATTATTCGAGAAAAAGGGAGAATAATTCAACATAAATTCACTAGCGATGAAGATGCAACTAAGAAATCAAGTAAATTTAATGGTCTAACTGAACGAGAATTTCTATTAGACAATTTTGACAATGGAGTTTACGATGTCTTAGTTGCAATAAAATGTTTAGATGAAGGAGTAGATGTGCCATCCACTCAAACAGCCATACTTGTATCTAGTACAGGAAATCCAAAAGAGTATATTCAAAGAAGAGGAAGAGTATTAAGAAGATATCCTGGTAAAGATAAAGCAATCATATATGATCTGATAGTTATACCTGATTTAGGTTTAGACAGTGAATTGGCAGATTATGAGCGAAAAATTGTTGAATCTCAGTTTAATCGAATTGAAGAATTTGTTAAAGAATCACTTAATTATTCTGAAGTTTCTAGAAATCTATTTAAAATAAAATTAAGATACAAGTTGTTAGGAGGGATTAAAAATGGCGAAAAATTCAGAGATTAGTGCATTAATAATTGAAACAGTGGAGAGTTCTTGTGATGATAAATCAGTAAAAGAATTAATAAAAGAATCACTCCAATATGAGTTAGACATATGGAACAGACATGTACTTCCATCTACAATAAAGGAAGAATACGATCAGATAGTTGATAAAATAATCAAGAGGGTTTAAAATGAAATTTACAATATCCTCATTAGAACTAAAAAACTTCAGACAATATCGAGGCGAACATAGCATTGAATTTGCATATGATCCCAAAAAGAATGTAGCCATAATTCAAGGAAAAAATGGTGCAGGAAAATCAAATTTATTAAACGCATTAACTTGGTGTTTTTATGGGCTTGAAGCACATAGCACTTATGAAGATAATGAACGTATGCCAATAATTAATACTACTGAATTACTGGGTCTTAAACCAAATCAAAGAATAAGTGCTGAAGTGACTATCTATTTAGATACTGACGGCGGAAATTGGACAATTAAGCGTAGTATATCTGGTGGGAAACACGCATCAGGATCGGTTTATGTTGATCCTGAAAGTACATTAACAGTTGTTCGACCTGTAGGTGGACAAGATGTAGTTGCAACTGGCAAAGATACAGAAGTATTGATAAACAACTTACTTCCATCCGATTTAAGAAGTTTCTTTTTTATGGATGGTGAAAAATTAAGAGAATTTTTTAATAAGGATACATCAGAAAATATAGGACAATCCATTGAAAAAGTATCCCAATTAGAATTAATGTATAAAGCTGCTGAACATTTAGAAGCACATGAAAAGGAACTCAGAAAAAGCGTAAAAGAGAGTTCACCAAGATTAGAAGAAATAAATGGCGAAATACAGTATCTTCAAAACAAAATTGATTCATTAAAAGCCAGTATTGAAAAAAATAAAGAAAATACCAAAGAAAATAATAAAGAACTGCGTGAAGTCAAAGATTTCTTAAAAAATTGTGGAATAGAACACGTTGAGACTTTAGAAAGAGAAAGACAATCTATTGAAGAAGACATAAAAAGTTTAGAGTCTTCAATGCATTCCAAAATAATAGAGCGAAATAGATATTTAGCAAAGATTGCACCATTTATTTATCTGAAAGGACCAATTGAGGAATCTTTAAAATTAGTTGGTAAAAAGATTGACAAAGGAGAACTACCACCAAAAATCAAAGAAACTTTAGTCAGAGAGCTAATTGAGAGAGGAGAATGTATATGCGGAACAAAAGTATCTGGCAAAACAAAAGATCATTTGGAAACATATTGTAAAAAACTGACTTTGTCAGAATTAGGCGAAATATCTGTTGTAGGTAAAACGAAATTTAAAGATATTCTTTCAGACATTAGTGAATTCAGTTCAAAAATGGATAAATTCCACGAAGAGATTAAATCATCGAGTGATCAGTTAGAATCAAAGAATAGACGAATGAATCAAATTAAAGATGACTTGAAGAAAGGAGAAGATAAAACAAAAATAATTACTTATGAACGAAGAAGAGATGAACTAATAAAATTCAATGGAAGATTAGAACAACAATTTAATATGGATCAGGGAGAACTAAATCAAGCAACTTCTTTATTAGATGGTAAAAAAACAGAATATGAGAAAGAATTAGGATCATCTCAGAAAAATCAAGTTCTGAAAAATAAGTTGAAACTTGTACAAGATGCTTTAAGAGTACTTGCTTCAACCGAAGTTGCAATAAAAGATAAGATTAGAAGTCAACTTGAAAAACAAACAGAAAGTAACTTCTTTAAATTAATTAGAAAAAAAGGTGCTTTTAAGCAAGTTCTCATTAATGAAAAATATGAAGTGTTCGTAAAACATGAGTCAGGATATAATGTCATTGACCATCTTTCTGCTGGTGAATATATGATTTTAGGTTTATCATTCATGAGCGCATTGATGAATATATCTGGATTTAAATCTCCCGTAATCATTGATACGCCTCTTGGCAAAATTGATGATGAACATAGGGCTAAAATAACAACGGAATTGCCAGTATTCTTAGAGGGTACACAATTAATATTATTTGTTACACCAACAGAGTACGATCCTCATGTAAAAGCTAATTTATCGAAGTTTATTACAAAAGGCAATGTGTATGATATAACTGAAAATGCAAAACAAAATGAATCAAGGGTGACTAGAAAATGAGCGATGAACATCATAATGAACCAAGAGAAGTAGGATATAATAAAACTCACAAAGATACGTTCAAAGAATGGACAAGCAAGGATTCAAACTCTATTTTTTCAGGTTTGACTCAAGCGGACTTATTTTTCTTTGCTATGGCATTAGGACATCATAGAAAAAAACATAGTGAAGTAAAAAATAAAGCTAATGACGTTCCTGTTAGTGCATTAAACGAAGCACAAAAATGGGGAGTTCTCGCTACAGCAATAGACGCTAAAGAAGATTTGTTAGTATTAAAAGATGAGAAAAAAATCTACCTATCTGCAGAAGAGTATGCTGAAGAAGGAATAAAGATATTAAAATCACATATTGAAAAACAAGGATTGAATTATCCTAAATATTTAGAAGCGGAATTAAGAGAGTTAATAGGTGATGAATCATAGATTACTCAATTTATTAACTGCTTTTATTATTTCAGTTATAGCAAAATCTATTTGCTCTTCAGTATTTGTTTTTCCTAATCCAAATCTTATTGAAGAAAATGCTCTTTCTTCATCAAAACCTAATGATAGAAGAACATGCGACGGTTTTACATCATTGGAATTACAAGCAGACCCAGTTGACACCGCTAACTCATTTTTTATTTCATTAATCAGTGCTTTGGCGTCGATATTCTCAAATGATATATTAAGATTATGATTCAGCTTATTCTTTGAGTTTCCATTGATTTTTACAGTACACTGAGAAGATATCCCATTATATAATTTATTCCGTAATTTCTCTAATTTGATTTCAGTTATTTTCATTTCTTCATGAGCTAATCTAGATGCTTCTCCAAGACCAACAATTCCAGGAACATTTAAGGTACCTGAACGCATACCTTTTTCATGGCCGCCACCATAGATAAGGGGCATAATCTTCACTAAGGGCTTATCATTACTAACATATAAAGCACCTATCCCTTTCGGACCTCCAATTTTGTGAGCGGAAATAGACATCAAGTCAATACTTAATTCTTTAACATTTAGAGGAATATGCCCAAATGATTGTGCAGCATCAGTATGAAACAATATGTTATTTTTATGTGCGATTAAACCAATTTGTTTTAATGGGGCTATTGTTCCAACCTCATTATTTGCTGCCATAATTGAAATCATAATCGTTTTTGGAGTTATAACATTCTCTAATTCTTTTAAGTTAATTTCTCCATCTTGATTGACTTTAAGGTACGTAATGTTAAATCCTTCATTTTCTAATTGTTTGCAAGAATCCAATATTGCTTTATGTTCAGTCACACATGTGATAATATGATTTCCTTTTTCTTTTAGTATTCTTGCAACTCCAAATATCGCTAAATTATCTGACTCTGTTGCTCCACTCGTAAATATAATCTCTTCAGAATGACATCCAATATCATGAGCTAATTGTTCACGAGCTTTATTCACAGCGGAAACTGCTTCATTTCCATAAACATGATCTATGCTTGAAGCATTCCCAAATTTTTCATAAAAATAGGGTAACATTATGTCAATAACTCTTTTATCTATAGGTGTTGTTGCATGATGATCTAGATAAATAGGTCTGTTCATTTTAATTACCTTTCAATAAATTTGTCAAATCCGAAATATCATTTATTCTGCTGTATATGGCCATTATTCCATTGTTAAGATGTATTTTAAACTGCTCAATAAAATTCTTTTCAGGATCTAATCCATCTTGCAAACACCTTTCTTTGACAAGGGCAACAAAGTATGCATCATATTCTCCTGTTAAAGTATATCTATTAAATTCTTGTCCCTCTTCATCTGGTTTGACTATGTTAGTAATTCTTTGTGTATTAAGAGAATAGCACAAAGCAATCCTTGCTAAAATATTTGGAGTTAATCCTGTTCTTCCTTTAAGAACTTTCAATCTTGCTGTTGCATCTGTACTTATTTTTATTCTATTGAATTTTACCATTTTAATCCCAAAAATACCCATTTGTTACTTGTGTTTTGTTATTATCATATTTTAAATTGTAAGTTCTAACAATCTTTCTTTTAAGCATATCCATATATTTTTTATCTACTTCTGTGTCTGTGGAAAGTATGATAAGTTGATGACTCGCTTCTGGGAAGAAATTTCTGATTAGGTTATCCCTGTGGTCAATATCGAGTCTACCGAGAGGTGTGTCTATTATAAATGGAAGAGGTCTATGTGATATTTTTGTAAGTGTCCACAATACGGCGATAGCATAAATCTGTTTCTCTCCTGCTGATAATTGTGACTTTAATATTACTTTACCTCCTTTTTTGAATAAAGTGACTGAATAATCCTTTGGGTCGACTTTTATTTGCTCAAATGCTCCTTTTTTTCTTGCAATTTGATCATAACATTGTAAGAATACATCATTAAACTCAGCAATTTTTTCTTGTTCTAGTTTGTCGTGGTATTCTTCAAGAACATTTTGCACACGAGTTACCATTTTAATTCTATTTGAAAGATTATCCGTATTTTGCATCTCATCTATTAATTTTCTTAATTCCCTAACAGTTTTTTCATAATTAAATTGTGCTTGTCTTATATCTTCGTCTAATTTCTGCATATTTTGCTGCATCGTTCCTAAAGACTGATGAAGTTCATTACTTTTACCAATAAAATTACTTAGAGCAGAATCTGCAGGTGCAAAACTAATTTCTTTTGTAATTTTATGTAAATTTGTTGTTAATACTTCATGTTTTTTTGTTAATTCAAATAACTTAATCGGTGTATCTTCTATTGCTCGATCTATTAAGGAGAGTAACACTGTCTGTTCATTATTTGAAAGATTATGGACTAAAACATTATTTGAAATTTTAGGCATCATAATTTCATTAATCGTAGAAATTATTTTATTAGATACTGCTTTTGAATCTTTCACATCAATTTCTGTTTTTAACCAAAACTCTTTCTTGTCTAATTTGGATTTAAGTTGTGATAATTTCTCTTCTAAATTTTTCTGAAGTATTACTTCATTTTTCAGGGAATCTTCTTTCATCAATGTTTTTTTCAATTTACCGCTAAGTTGTTGCGCAAAAACAAATGGTAGAAGGTCTCCACACATTTCTCTAAGTTGATTTTCAATTAGATTAATCTCTGTTTCAATCCTGGTTTTTCTACTAATTAAATCATCCCTTTTTTCAGCAAAAATTCCGCCCTCTTTTTTAATTAATAATTCTTGTCTTTCAATATCTGCATAAGTTTTATCTATTTTTGATTGTAATTGTGCTTTTTCTTGATTCTTTGCATCTAATTCATGCTCTAGTTTATTTTCTTCTGATTGAATCATATCAATTCTATCTTGTAAATCTGTTGCTCCACTCTGCTTCAATTGTTTTATTGAATATATCTCTAAATCAGATTTTAATTTTTCAACAAGATCAACACCTAATAATGATTTAAACGAGTCCGATAATTGTCTGTTATCAACACCATCTTCTGCTAATGCTTGAATTTTTTCTCCATCAAAAAAGAATAATTGCGATAATCCTGGAGGAATTAAATCATTAATAAAATCTTGCCATTGTTCAGAGTCTATCTCTGCTAAGTCATTTCCATTTTTTTTAACTTCAAACTTTTCTGTAACAAGTTCATTTACAGCAGTCCATCGTCTAAATACATTATACGTATCAACTTCCCCAAGATGTGCATGTTGAAATTCTAATCCTACTGCTGCAGAATTTGGTTGAACCGATAATGTAGAATTATGGTGTATTTTTTCAAATAAATATTTTTCATAAGCATTTTTTACGGTTCTTTTTTCTAATACCATCGGCCCGTATAAACATAATCTAATAGCTTCAAAAATGGTTGTTTTACCATTGCCATTTTTACCACCAATTAATGTTATTTTTTTATCTCCGTGCGGCAAGAAATCTAATTCTTGTTTCCCATAAAATAATCCAAAATTTTCGATATATAATTTATTTATTATCATTACACACACTCTTTAATCATTCGTTGTATTCTGAGGGCTCATTTCTTCTTCAGATCTCCACTCTTCTTTGATGATTTTATCTATCCTAACATATGCACTAGCACGTCTAGTCATTCCTTGAATCTCACGTTCTACGCCTAATAATTTCATAACTAAATCAGTAGGAATATCATGCTTAGTACAAATTTGATTTAATAATTTGCTTTCTCCATTTGTAAAAACTCCAACATCGTCTTGGACCCAATCTAAATCTTGATCCATAATTTGCCTGTACAGTTTTGGGATGGAATCTTCCCAATCTCCTCTTTCTGTCAACCACAATTTTCGGATATGATGAATTTCTTCATCAGTAATTATTTTGAAATCGGTCCCAGGTTTAACTTTCTCAATTTCTTTTTGAGCTTCTAAAAGTTTTTTGAATAATTCTTTACAGAAAGACAGTTTATAAGGTCCTCTCGAAATTTCTCCTGTTCCATCGCTCTTAAATCTCACCTGCCCATTTCTTCCCTTATATTCTCTAAACTGTGATTTTCTTTCAGGATCAGTTGTCTCAAACAAATAATCTCTAATCTCCATCAAAGGCTTCATCCAGGTTTCTCCATTTTCTATTAAATTCTGCATAGAAGTGTCTTTATTTACTACAGTACATGTCCAACATCCAAACCTACTTCCACCACATGAAGGAGTCGTTTTATCAACAACCAACGGGCATTCTCCTGCATTTTTGGAAGTATACAAATTTAATAATTCTCTATTATTAGAGCCCCAAGGGGATTTTTTTTGTAAAAGATATGTCCATACATCATCAACTGAAAAATTCTCAATAGGAGTATATACAAATGCTTGTGGGAATCTTGAATGTCTTGATAATATTGTGTCTTTTATTTTATACAAACTCATTACTTGAGCTCTTGTTGTACTCTCTTCTTTTCTTACACCTAAGATTAAAATCACTTCTCCGAATTCACTCACTTTGTCAAGAATAAAAGTATCTGCAGGTCTTATTTTTAATCTGTCAGTACACCACCTAAACATTCTTTGTGGAGCGGGATAACCTTTTCCTAATAACAAAGTCCAGAAAGTATCTTCTACTTTAGGATAAACATGTTGTGCTATTATTGGCAGATTTTGTTCTTTTGCAGCCTGATTTATTTTTATATGAATTCCAGACATGTATTTTAATAATATTGGAGATTCAACCATAGTATTTGATGAAATTACATATATTTTTTTAGTTCTCTGCTTTTCAGGTAGTTCAGATAATGCATACCAGACTAATTGAACACAGGTTGTTGAATCTTTTCCCCCACTAAATCCAATAACCCACGGCCTATTATCGCTAAGATATAATTTTTGAATCTCCAAATATATTTCTTTTAGTGGTTTTTTGTTAAAAATTGAATCTGCCATTTTTTCACATCATTATTTTCTTAAAAATCTTTTTTCTAAATTTTCTTCATTTTGATTTAAGCTCAACCCTAATTTACTTTTTAGTAGATTACTAGTGAGCACAATATTAGCACTAACCTTTGTTAATCTGCCACCAATCATAGATCTTCCTTCCCATTCACGATTATCCTTTGACCAATCTATCTCATTTAATTGTTTAAGTTTAGATTTCCATTTCTGAGGATATCTTTTCATTAAATCATTACCTAAGATTCCGAGAGCATGTAATAAGATTCCATGTACATGAACAAAATTCTTTCTTGCATCATATGGTTGTAAAGTATTATTTACAATTTCTTGCCATTCAGAAATATTGTTATAAACTTCATTCCAATATGTCATTATCAATTTTTCTTCATCATTAGTTAATTTTGGTTTCTTTTCGGTCTTACCGAGTAAAGCTTTTGAAGCAGAATATATGCTATTTAATGTGAAAACTTTATGGGCTCTGTTAGATATTGAAGTTCTTTCTAACTCAGTAATTTCATTAAAGATTGGTACTTCAGAAAGCATACCTAATATTGAATGTGAAAATATATCTCTATGATCGTATAAAATATTTAATGATTTTGTAGGTCTAATTGCATGTTTATTTAGATCAGAAAACATCTGTTGACTATGTTTTAATCCTGAATCTAAATAAAAGACTACAGAAATTGTTTCTGCCGATAAATCAGGTCTTTGTTTCAAAGCTTCTTCAATAGCTTTTCTTCTATGTTGACCATCATTAATTAAAAATTTAGCATTTACTGAAATGGATAATTTCCCTATTTTAGAAGAAGGACCTTCAGATTCTAATGGTTCAAATTTTACATCACCATCTATTGATGCTGTAATTGATGAGAACACATAATCTCTTCTATTATTTACTAGATAAGAAACCATCTCTGGAATTCTTGCTTTATTAAGAACTCTTTGAGCTCTTAATTGTGGAGATATCCCTGGTTCATTAAAGACAAAGATAGTTGGAATTAATTTCAAAGGACACATAATTGTATAATATTCACGTCCTGCTTGAATGCCTCTTAACGCACTAAACTCGAAATAATCAGATGATGACATCCTATTTGTTTTAGGTGTGTTAGCCATGATTATTTGAAAAACCCTTGATTTTATAAATGTTTCTAAATTAACGTACATTTGACAGAAATTAACTTCTTTTTTAATAAAATTGACTTCCATAAACTTCCATGTAAAATAATATTAAGAAAAAAATAGAACAATATGGTATGAATTTACAATTAGAACAAGAAGTTTCACAACTCCGAAAAGAGATTGCAGAGATAAAATCAGAATTAACGCTTGCTCTCTCCAGAATAAGCGATAAATTAGCAACACATTCTGAAAATTATCGAGAGCTAAGAGTTAAAATTGATCAAATAAACAAAATGATTTCTCTTAAAGAAGAACAAGACTCTGCCGAGGTGCAATATGAATCTAATAATAGAAATACTGCTATTAATCCTGCTGATTAAGACACTAAATGTCAATGCAGTGCTCATCTGGAGCTTGTATGTAGTAAGCAAGATCTTAGGTCAACTTTACATCATGTGGGAAGAAGGAGTAAGACAAACATTTCTTCTACACTTCAAAAAGAAATCAAAATGATACACGATGAAATATTTCAGCATGTTCAGTGGCATAGGGGGATTTGAGCTAGGAATACAAAGATCATTTCCTAATGCCGAATGTGTTGGATACTCAGAGATAGACAAATATGCGATTGAGACTTATGAAAAACACTTCCCAAATCACAAAAACTTTGGAAATGCAAAAACAATCAAACCAGGAGAACTTCCAAACTTTGATATGCTCTGTGCAGGATTTCCTTGCCAAGCATTCAGCATTGCTGGAAAAAGGAAAGGTTTCAGAGATACAAGAGGCACATTGTTTTTTGAAATTGCAAGAATCATTAAAACTAAAAGACCTAAAATTGTACTCCTTGAAAATGTCAAAGGCTTACTCAATCACAACAAAGGGAAAACTTATTCTGTCATCATACAATCGCTGGATGAATTGGGGTATAACACTCAATGGATGGTACTTAACAGCAAAGACTTTGGAGTTCCACAAAACAGAGAGAGAATCTTCATTATCGGATCTCTTAGAAATAAACGTAGACCCGAAATACTTTCTATCAGAGAAAACAATGGAGAATCTAATTCGAAGAGTTCGAAGAGGTTGGAACTGCTCTATGATGGAGACTATCAAAGCAAAAGAATCTATTCTGTGGAGGGAATTAGCCCGACAATACCCACAGGCAAATCAGGAGGAAATCACATTCCGTTTATTGCAACGCATTGGCAAAGAGCAAGCACAACAGGCAAAGGAGGAACAGGGATGCTAACAAGTGATAAATTCTCATTTACACTTGACAGAAATCCACACTTTGTAAATGGAATTAGAAGATTAACTCCTATAGAATGTGAGAGATTACAAGGTTTTCCTGAAGGATGGACAGAAGGTGTTTCTGATGTACAAAGATACAGTCAATGTGGAAATGCAGTAACAGTAAATGTAGTGGAATCAGTAATAAAAACCATCAAGGGAGAATTATGAAACTATCGTCACAAGGAGGCATAATAGTAACTCTGAAAGAGCTAATTGACATGCACAGAGTGGGCTTCAAATACAAAATAAACCACAATACAAAGGATTTGATATCCTTTCGTAGCTTCCTAGACAATGAGATTAAAAGACGTAAGGAGAGTGCTTTAAATGACCAAAAAAACATATCAGAAAATAACAAACAAATACAAGATTAAAATTTCTCTTTGGGAGAGAATAAAGAAATTATTCGGATTTTGATCCTTCATTCGTTCCATCTTGAAAACCATCGTCATAAATCTTATTAATAACAACAGATAAATCGTCATCAGTGAGACATATCTTGATGGCTTTTAGGTATTTCTTTGTGTATTTATCGATCATTGTTTCCATCTTTCTAGCTGAATAAAATGGCTGCTTCATCCCCATATAACTCTACTGATTTGTTACTCCAATATTTTAGCCACTTTAATCTATCCTTATTAATTTCATTAACAAAATCAGTTTCCTTCAGTTTATTTATACGTTTTAGAAATGGTTTAATCAGAGCCAAATCCAAATCATTTGTATCAGGATGTTTTCTCATCTCCAAATATATTGCTTTCAAATCTTTGTTTTTTGTAAAAAACTTCCAGAATGAAAAATTATTTCCACTCCTGTAAGACTCTGTTGGCCAGTTTGTATGCGTTGGATCGCAAATATTTTTTTTAGCATCAGGGCATTGTTCGACAGAAGAATCTCCTGTCTTTTTGCCTATTCTTACATCTAATGTCATCTTAGTTTACCTCCTTGAGCCATTCTTTCTCGAGAGCAATAAAATTCTCTGGAAAGATTTTCTTTTTCTGTTTTGCTTGAGCTACTTGAAAATCGAAGATCGCTTCATCAGTGCAGCATTCAGAACATATTTTTGTTTTATTATCTCTTCTACTTGTACCTGGATGACAATCTACTGTCTTCTTGCATTTTGGACATTTCCATTCGTTCATATTAATCTCTCTCCACTCGTCTTTTTTGATTGAACAAGTTATTTTGAAGCATCATGATTGCTTCTTCTTCTGCAAACTTGTGTGTTGCAGGAGTGCATGCAGCTGCTTGTGGTGTAGCTATAACTTTTACTAAGTTTGTAAGCTCAGAGATCTGATTTTTCAATTCAGTAATTTCCACTGAATGTTTTTCTTCAATTGTATTGAAGACTGCATTCACGATATCTCGTTTTGCCTGTAAACTGGATTTAATATATCTCTCTGTGCTTCTAAGATTTCTGTGTCTTCCGCAGATTTGTGCAGCAAAAACACCTCTCTTATCGCAAATCTTTTGTAAATAAAAGTGTCTTAATGTGTGAAAACTCAAGACTGATAATTGATGGCCTGAATTGCTTTTGCCGTATTTATGATCGAGACCAGCTTTCTTTCTTGCTCGAATTGTATGTGTCCTTATTGTTCCAGGACTCATATGGTTTTCTCCAGCAGAAGTATATTTTCCTGAGATCGTAGGTCTGCCACATCTTGATCTTCGCCCATATCTTTGTCTCCAAAAAATATAGTTATCAGCGAGTGCAATTTGTGATTTGTAAGTTAGAATATGATCTTTGAAGCGTTCAATCATGAAATCAGGCACAATAATTTTCTCGAATTTTTCTTTGTTTTTTTGTTCAGGCAGAAGTAACGTCTTTTCAAAGAAGTCGATGTGATCAACTTTTATTTTGCAAACCTCAACACTTCTTAATCCGAGTTCACTTGCACAATAATACACATTTTCCCAAAATTTAATGTACTCATCATCATATCTTTTCTCAATTTCTCTGACGGAATCCATGAACATATTGAATTGTGCCTCAGTAATTGATTTTGCTTTTGCGTCTTGAGCCATCTAATTCACCCCCATAATTCTTTCAGAAGTTCTCTTGAGTATTGTGCTACTTCTGACGCTGGCACTTTTGTTCCTGTTAAGATCTGTGCAGCTGCTTTTAGGCAAACTTGGAGATGAATATCATCCACAACATTATCTCTCATGTTCGGTGTTGCTTCTGTTTCTTTTTCTCTTTCTATCTTTATGATATTTCTGTACTTGCCATTTAATTTGTATTCAATAGAAGCTGTATCTCCTTTTTTTACAGGACAAACGCCATATCCACCATACCATTCATCCTTGATCTTAACACCATACTTGTTGCTTTCTCTCTGATTAACAGCTGAGATGATTCCTATTTCATTTGGCATTTTTCTCAGCCTCCTTAGAACTCCATTCAGTTAATCCGAATGTACCTTTTGAGGTTTTTACAAATCGTTTCTGCGTATCAGTTATCAGTCTTGAAAAAATACTATTTTGTGGTGTTGTTCCTGTGGATTTGCTTCTTTTCAAAACTTCTGCAGTTATCTCTTTGTAATGCATTGGCTTGCCATTATCTTTTAGAACTTGGTATGCTACTTCTCTGTGAGGCAAGTCAATTTGTTCTGCTGGTTGTTGTTCTTCTTTCTTCGGCTCTGAACCGACATTTTTATATCTACCTTTATGTTTATCTCCCTTCATGGGTATTACCTCCTATGGTTTTACTCATCGGGATTGAGGGTATCTTAGCGGATTACTCAATCCCGTTATGATCATTTATTCTGTTTTACATTTCTCTTTTAAAATCACATAAACTTCTTTGCCAATGTACTTTTTGGTGTATGGAATCACTGCTCCATTTCCAGACTTTACAACGGTCTTGATTTCTATGTTTCCAGGTTCTAAAACCAAATCCTTTGTTTTTATTTTCATTGTATCTCTCCTCGATAAGTCTATACTTTGTGAGACTATCAGGATATATAAATCTTGTCCTCAAAATGCCTATTTTCTGCTAAATTTCTGCATTTGTCAGATATTGTCAAGTCCGTTTTCCCCATATCTCCGACTGTGGTTTTGTTGGACTTGAAAAGGGGACACGGGGATTATAAAGAACAATGGACACGAATATTCTAATGAGGGGGTTTACTTTACACCATGAAAGTCAACAATGGGAGGATGCAATTTGGGCATAGGAATGAAGCCCGGGAAAAGACCATAACTGATGAACAGTTGAATAGATTTCTTTCTGCAATCCCATTCATTGAAGAAGATAAATATGTGTTCTTTTGGGAAAATGTTTACTGCTGTGCAGCAATGCTTGGTCTTAGAAGCGCTGAAACATGCAGGATAAGAATAGAAGACATTGACTTTATGGATAAGACACTCACTCTCCCTGAACAAAAGAATAAGGAACGATTTGAGAAAATCATAATCCCTGATGAAATGATGAGACGAATAAAAGATCACATCATGAAATACAAGTCAGAAATAGTTCTCAATGGAAGTCATGGCAAAGACATCAATCAAAATGATTTAAGAGGAGAATATTACATTTTCTGGAGAATGCGTGAGATGAAAACAGGCCACAAAGAAAAGCACCTGGCAGAACAAACCATCAGAAAACATCTCGAAGAAACCAGAAAGAAAGCTGGACTTGACCACAAATATGGTATGACAAAAGATGGCCATACTCTTGCTGTTTTAAGCTATCATACTCTTAGGCATTATTATCTGCAGAAGATCTGCGACAGGAGAGGCGTGTTTGCAGCTCAGATAACAGGAAGGCACAAGAACTTGAGAAGCACAGAGAGATATCTGACAACAAGTCTCGTGGCCAAGAGAGATATCGTTAATGAAGTATTCAACACTATCCAAGAGCCAGAAGGAGCTCAAATGAAGGCTCTTAAAGACGAAATCTCTGAACTTAAGGCATTGGTCAAGCAGTCCATAATAATCAGTAATGGAAGCCCAGATAACATCAAAAATAACAGTAAGATCGCAATAGAAGAAGCCGAGAAAAGAATGCAGAACATGGCCTTGTATGAGAGTCGTCAGATGAGAAAAGGCGGCCCTGTACAGCAGGAAAGTGCTGTTGTTGTCAGCTCTATGGAGAGGTAGACTGGGCAGATAATTTTATATTGATTGAAATGGATTTCTTATCCTCTTAGAGGCTGGACTTGTCCACTTGACACACTTGACAGGGTGGACATAAGGTATATATCCTAGTGCCACCTTAGAACAGATACGACTGGTCATTTCTGACGATGTTCAGAGATAAGACCAGAAAGGCTCCAAATATCAAGCTCATCCGCTTGTAGCGATTTTGGGGAAAGCGCTATAAAGTTGTAGCGGAAATATAAATGTTTCGTTTTTTAATTACTGGTAAGTGGTAAAGATTTTGTGATGTGAGCAATGGTCTTTTCTTGAAGTGCAATGCCAGAATAGGAGAAGCGTCTGTTTTGATTTTTATGAGACGGGTGTTGTTGGCGCGTTTTCAATAACTCTCTTATTGATATTGCTTGCCCCTTTGGATGACCAGGCGGTCATTACTGACGTCCATATGGTACCTACAATTAAAGTGGTTGAAGTTCTTAAACTCTCTGGTATGGCATAATAGTTGAACGCTTGAAAAATATTCCAGCCAGTAAGAGTGGCAATGACGGTCTTTTTGTACTCGCTAAATGATATGTTATTCCAGTATTTGTCCCTGACGTTGCCCCAAAACTTATTTTTTCTTATTTCTGAGGGTGAGAAGATTCTTGCGTAATTTTTAAGAAGCTCTGGGATGCTGTAATTTGTTTTTTCCCCTAGAGTGTTGTTAGAGAAGAAAAAAGTGTTGAATGCATTTCCCCACAAATTTGGCCCTAGAGCGGCTTTTAATATTGGATTGTTTGAGATGTATTTGCCCACTAGGTTCCCTGTTTCCATTAATCCCTCGAGGCACAATCCATAAAACGGAGCCAGAGTTGCAGTATACACTAATTTTCTGGGGTTAATTTTTTTGTTGAGGACTTTCTGGCTTATTAAGTCTCCTGATACAAACATGAATTCAGCAGCGAGCATGTTTGCTATGTGTGAGTGTGTTTCCTGAAATCTTTGATAGGCATCTAACACGTGCATTGCTAAATTAGTTTCCATGGTCGCTTACGTTCACTGAAAAATTTTCCAGTTATAAATGTTTCGTTTTGTTACTATTAGAGAAGGACTATGGAAAGAACTTTGTTGTGGTTTTCTGATGTTTTTTACGACATAACAAAATCTTTATAAATGAGCGTGATTGCCTTATAGCTATAGATTTTTCGAGGTGGAATAATGAGACGCTTTTTATTTGTATTATTGGCAGCTTTCCTGCTTCTGGCAGTGCCTGTTTTTGCACGGGAAGCTATGGAAGTAGATGATCGCTTAAAAGCAGAAGTAAAAGATCTTTCTGTGGAGCAGTGTGTTGAAAAGCTACAGCAAAGATTTCCCAATGCAGATGCAGAGCGAATTGAAAATCGCTGTGACGAGATAAAAAAAGCATATGAAGAGCTGCGCGATGAAGATGCTAAACGCCTGAGGGAGCTGG
Organism: Candidatus Woesearchaeota archaeon; assembly: GCA_003599145.1. Classification (GTDB taxonomy): domain Archaea; phylum Nanobdellota; class Nanobdellia; order Woesearchaeales; family UBA9642; genus SURF-58. Next base: position 262,962 of record QZIT01000006.1, read on the forward strand.
CAAAAGATACTTGGGAAGGCTTGTCTGACGAAGAGAAAAATAAATTAAAATATCTTAACAGAGAGCGATTGCAGGCGCTTTCAGAAATGAATGAAGAGCAAATGAAGGCATTGCTTGCAGGCTATCGGCTAGTAAAATATGAAGACGGATTTAAAAAGAGGGTTATTGCAAGAGAACGATTAGAGGAATGGGAAGACCGCTTTGACCAGTGGGAAGAGCGATTGGACGAGCTTTCAGATACGATAAAAGAAAAACGAAACGAGTTTTTGCGCTTTAAACAACTGGAAAAAGAATGCAGGGAGAACAACACCAATTCCAGTGATTGCCAGGAAATCTATGAAGAAGCAATAGCAAAGGCAAAAGAACATTTGCTCAATCTTGCAGACAAAGAGATTGCCCTTCTTGAAAAATTGAAGACAAGAGTTGAGCAGAACGAGAACATTGACGATGAAAAAGCTCAGGAAATTCTTGAAGAGATTGACGAGCGCATTGCTGCATTGACGCAAGCAAAAGAAGCTGTACAAGATGCAACAACAAAAGATGAACTCAAGGAAGCTGCAGAAGCTATTCTTGAAAACTGGAAAGATATCAAAGAGCTTCTCAAAGTGCATACGTATCAGTTGTATCATTCTCGTGTTGGAGAAATCCTGCAAAGAGCAACTATGTTAGAAAGAAAGCTGGATAATCTCTTGGCATATATGGCTGAAAACAATTTAAGCACAGAAGCTATTGCGCCGTTGGTTGATGCATTTGGAGAAAAAATAGAATCTGCAAGAGCAAAATTTGAAGAGGCAGATGAAAAATTAAAAGATGCTTATGCACTAAAGCAAGAATCACAACCAGACGTTGATGCCATAAAAAATCTTTCCAACGAGGCGAAAGTACTCTTAGAGCAGGCGCATGAAGAGCTTAACGATGCGCATGAAATCTTTAAGGATATTTCTGAATTAGTTAAAGACCAAAGAGACTTGCTGAAAGAATCTGATGACGACTATTATGTCCTTGAAGATGACGATTCGGATGATCTTGATGACGATAGTGATAATGACGATAGCAACGATGATGAACGTGATGATAGTGGCAATGATAGCGATTCCGACTTGGACGATGCAGATGATGATTCAGACGAAGAGGATTCAGACGATGATGATTCGGATGAGTCTAACAACGATAACTCTACTGATGACAATTCAACGAGAGGAAATAATTGAGGTGTAACATGAAAAGAGCGATACTGATACTGTTGGTTTTGATTGTTGTCATGGGCTGTGCAAAGCAGGCTCCTGTTGATGAACCTGTGAATGTAGATACCACTTCTGCAGATCCTTTAGCAGATGTTCAGGATGTTCAGCCAGAAGACCTGAATGATGCTGACCTTGACACAGCTGCAAACGATTATCAAGACTGGTAATTTTTTCTTTTTTTTATGATTTCTTTAGATGGTTCTCATGGAGAAGGCGGCGGTCAGATAGTGAGAACTGCATTGGCATTAAGCACCATAACCGGAAAGCCATTTATGATTAACAATATTAGAAGCGGAAGGGAGAAATCCGGGCTTAAAAATCAGCATGTCCATTGCATCAAGGCTTTAAAGCAGCTTTGCAATGCAGAGGTTGAAGGCTGTTTTTTAGGGTCTCCTTCATTGACCTATCAGCCTAAGAAAATTGTTGCAAAAGATATCTCTATCAATATTGGCACTGCAGGTTCTATCACGCTATTCATGCAATCCGTGCTGCTTCCTTGCTTGTATGCAGATAAACCTATCTTGCTTACGGTTGAAGGAGGCACTGATGTGCGATGGGCTCAGCCTATAGATTATTTTTCTCACGTGTTTTTGAACGTTTTACATTTGCCGGTAACCGTTGAAGTGCAAAAAAGAGGGTTTTATCCCAAAGGAGAAGGTGTTGTTGCATGCAAGATAACGCCTGCATCCCTAAAAAAAATACAGCTTCTTGAAAGAGGAGATCTTGTTGCCATTAAAGGAGTAAGTGTTGCTTCAGATGATTTGCAGGACCTGCATGTTCTTGAAAGGCAAACCAAAGCAGTTCTTGAGCTTTTTCCTGATGCAGATATTGTGCCAGATTACCAAAAAGCAAGTTCAACAGGCTCGGGAATAACGCTGTTTGCGCAGTTTGAAAAAACTATTCTTGGTGCAGATGTTCTTGGTGAAAAGGAAAAAGAATCTGAAGAACTGGGAAAAGAGGTTGCAGAAAAATTATTGCAGGAAATAAACAGCGATGCTGTTATTGACAGCCATTGTGCAGATGCGTTAATACCTTTTTTAGGCATGGCAAAAGGAGCCTTGAAAACATCTCAAATAACAAAGCATCTCTTAAGCAATATCTATGTCACTGAAAAATTTCTTGACGTGAAGTTTCGCATAGAAGGAACGACGGTTTTTTGCGATTAAGCAGCGTTCATCAGTGCAAGATGAATAGCGTCGTATACTTCTCTGATTTTATTGTAGATTTTTTCTTTTTCTTTGCTTGCAATCTTTTTATTGTAATACTCTGTTTTGAGCTGGTTGTACATTTCCTGGGCTTCCCCTAATCTTCCCTGATTGACCAGCCTTTTGCAGTCTGTTATTTTTTTGTATACTTCAGGGTATGCTGTTTCAGGAATATCGAGAGCTCCATTGATGTTCGAAACTTCTGTTAAATGTTCCTGCATGGGTCTTTCTAGTTCTTCTTCAACGTATTTTTTGAATCCTTGTTTTTCGAGCATGTCTTTTTCCTGCTGTATTTTTTGCCTGACATCATCAAGCGTTTTTCTTAATTTTTCTTCTTCATCAAGATTGCTCTTGACTTTAATTTCCTGTTTTTCTAGCAGTGTTTGCTTTGCCCTTACTGCAGATTCCTGTGCCTGTACTGATTTTGTTTTTATTTCCAAGTCGTGCAGTTTTTCCTGCAGCAATTTTCCAACGCCGTCTTGGGTTTTTTTCTGTTTTGCCAGTCTCGTTTTTTCTTTTTCAATGTCTTTAAGCTGATTTTGTAATTTTTTTTGAAGCCCTGTAATGGATGATTTTTGCCTTGCAAATTCTTCTTTTTGTTTTGCTAATGAAGTGCTTTCCTTTTGATATTTGTCGTTCCACGCATCCTGTTTTTTGCTGAGTCTGTTTTCCCGCTCGACAATGCTTTCTTTTTGTTTGTCTAAATCTGCTTCAATAGTATATAATTCTTGTCTGGCAAATTTCACTCTCTGCAAAAGCTTTAACTGCTCTTTTTTTGCAGCAAGCATTTCCTTTTTCTCCTGAGTCATGCTTTTGTCTATGCGATGTTCATAGTCTTCAAGAATTTTGAGCAATTCTGCTTTTGCTTTTTTGTTTCTGATTTCATCTGCTAATTTTTCATGCTTTAAAATATCCTTGAGCCAATTGGCAAAATCGTTTTTGTGCTCGTTGACATGATGCCTGAAGCTTTCATCATCGATGGTTTTTAATGCATCGATTAAATCATGCAGTGATTTTAATGGCCTTCCGTTTTTCAAGTAGAAAAAATGCTCTGGCTGGATTTTTTCAGTTTTCTGTTCCGGTTTAGTGACTATGTTTTTTATTTCCTGGCTGAGCTTTTTATGTTCATGGTCAAGATCGTCAAAATATTTTTTAATGCCCTTTTTTGGCTGAATCATTTTTGCGTTCGAAGGTATTTTTACCCATTCGTGATGCTCAGGAGCATGTTCTGTGTGTTTTTCTTGGAGGATTGGCTCTTGTTTCTCCTCTTTTTTCTGTTCTTCTCTTCTCTGTTTTTCCTCTTCTTTTAACCTTTTCTCTTCTTCTCTCTTCTCTTCAGCTTCTTTTTTGGTTCTTTCGCGCTCTTCTTTTTTTCTTTCTTCCTCTTCTTTTCTGGCTTGCTCTTTTTCTTGCTTTCGCTCTGCTTCTCTTCTTTCCTTTTCTTCTTTGGAAGGTTTTTCGTTACTCTGCGGTTCTTCTTTTGCCGTTTCGTCTAAGGCAAAATCAGGAAGCTCGTGCAATTCTTTGTCTAGCTCTTTGCTGAGCACTTCATCTTCTTCTTCTATTTTTTTGCTGGCGTGTGATTCTTTCTCTATCTCCTGCCCTATTTTGTCTAAATCAGACATATCGATATCTTCTACATGTCCAATTTCTCTATCAAGAATTTCGATGGGCTCCTGAGGCTCAGGAGGGGGCGCTACATTGACTTCCTGTTTCTTTTCCTTTTTAAATAAGCCGAAAAATCCTTTCTTCTGCTCGATAGGTCTAGGAATAGGAATATCTGCCATGTTCACCCCTTTTTGACCAATTAGCCAGAACTCCTATATAAAGGTTTTTGTTTATATAGGAACTTACACTGGAAAGAAAACGTACTTGTGCTCCTGATAAAAGACCATATACTGGTAGTTTTTGATACTGTCTGCAAATCTTTCTTTCAGGGCATCAAGAAAAATTCTTAGGTCCTTCATATCCTTTACCTGGACATCTAATTCGATATCATCACCGCCAAGCACTTCATTGTCATAAATGATGTTGGGATGCTGTTTAATATAGGATTTTAATTGTTTATATTTTTCCTGAGTTACATTTTGCAGGTTTATATGAACTTTAAAATACTGGTATCCTAGCTTTTCTATGTTGAAAAACGTCCTGTAGCCCACAATCACTTTTTTTCTTTCTAATGCTTTTATTCTTGCCGTGACGGTTTTCGGAGTTATATGAAGTTGTTTTGCAAGCTCGAGAATGGAGACTCTTGCATTTTCCGCTAAGAGCTTTAACAGTGCAACATCTGTATCGTCGATATCTGCCGGTTGAGCTTGGCTTGCAATCAGAAATTCATGAAAGTTCTGCTTTGTTTCCAGAATATACTGTCGGGGATAATACAGCACTTTCGTAAAAATAACGAGAAGCTTTTTTTCAATGTTTCCAGTATACTGCAGCATCAGCTTCTGCCAGAGCGCGTTCATGTTTTCTGTTGTTTTTGCAAGAACGCAGATACCTATATCATAGTTGCCCTCTATGGATGCTATCCAGATGATGCTTTTTTGCTGTTTTAAAAACTCGATAATTTCCTTTTCTTTTTGAGGCGTCGTATTCTGCAGTTTAATATACAATCTAAATGAAATGTATCCTAATTTTCCCGCATCAAAAATAGTGTGGAAAGAGTTGATAATGCCCTCTTCCTGCAGCTTGTTTATTCGGTAAATGACTGCATCCTTGCTTAAGCCTACTTTTTTGGCTATTGCATGAAAAGACTGCCTGCTGTTGAGGTCTAATTGATAGAGTATTTTACGGTCTTTGAGGTCTAAATTAAGCATTAATAAGACAAATGATTATTATAATATTTAAATATTTCCTTTTTGGCGTAAAAATAGATAAAAGGTTTCTTATAGTTAATTTGTTATTATTATACAGTAATAAAAAAAAGAGGGGATACGAAATGAACCAAAAAAAGAAGGGGTTGGAAAGTGTTGTTTGGGAAATGACTAAAGGCTTTGCTAAAGATGTGGCAACTGCAGGAAAAGGAGTTGCGTATCTGTTGACAGCACCAGTGATTGGAAATCTTAGTTCTGATCTTAAAAATAGAATATATGGAACACTTACAAACGATGCAGATATGGCTTCTTATATTGCAACAGGAATATCGATGATTGCGAATACCTTTGCTTATACTTACTTAGCTGACTCCATAACAAATGGGTATGGACCGGTAGGCTTTGTTTGTGGTTGGTTTGAAGCATTTGGACGAGGAATTGAAAGTTCCAACAAAGAGAAAAAATATGCAGCAAGCTTGATGGGCCTTGTTCCTTCTGCAATCATGCAGTATGTGGTGAACCTGTATGATGATGCAAAAACGAACTTGGAAAATAAAAATGATGAAAGAGGCGAAAAATGAACCAAAAAAATCTCGTTGAAAGGCTTTTGGAAACTAACAGGGAAGGAAGAAAGCAGATGATTATAGAAGAAATCTGCAGGAGAGGCTACACTCCAAAAGTGCAGGAGTTTGAAGCAGAAGGCATCATCGGCTATAACGTTGTTGCAGAAACTGGCAAAGGAAAAAAAGCGGTTGTCAGCGCACATTATGACGGAGATGGTGGTTATGATAACTTAGGCGGTGTAGCGATTGCATTAACCTTGATGGAAAAGCCATACGACAAACCTGTTGCCTTCTTGTTTTCAGATTTAGAGGAAACAGGACAGCACGGCGCAAAAGCATACATTCAGCAGGAAAAAGACATTGCAAATAATGTAAACATCGACGGTGCAGGTGTTGGCAGTGAGATAGTTGACGTTACTGACATTAAAACCTTGCAGTTTGGAGATGTTGAAGTTCGCATCAGAAGCGATGCAACAGCGTTTGCAGAAAAAGGAATTCCTGCAAAGCATTATGCTACTTTGCCTTCAGCAGAGGCAAAACAGTACAGAGCAGGAAACATTCCTATGAAAACATGGTCAAGAGTGCATAACAATGATGGTGTGCAGGGAATAACCAGCATGGCCATCAAAAAAGCAGCAGAAAACTTGTATCAAATAATCAGAGGTGAATAAAAATGAAAAAAATAATAACAGGCATCGTTGTTGGATTAGTAGGACTGTATGCTTCTGGATGTACCGTTAATAAAGAGTACGAGTTCGATGGAACTCTGAAAAACTCTGAAACAGGCACTATTGAAAAAGTTACTTGTGAACGAGACCATCTCGAGTATGAAGTTTTTGGTGAAAGCATGCATCCCGATGGTTTACGTTTGACTGTTCAAAAGGATGATAGTACTTCTATCGTATTGAACGTGGATAACCAGAAGAGAATTTGGCGTGTTAAAGTGGAAGAAGCTGGAAAGGTCTATGAGTTGCCAATGAAAAAATATTCTCCAGCTCAGAAAGACAGCTTGCAGGTACAAGTTAACCAATACCTTTACAGAATTACAGAGGCAAAACAGGCAAGCTTAGACTCTGTGATACAAAAAACGATAGATATTATGAAGAGGTGAATGAAAATGAAAGGCGTACACGAAAGACATTTCACAAACTTTATGGGAAGTCCGAAAAACACGGTGCACTATGCAGATGTTATAGGTGCAGGAGAGTTTTTTGGTCATGAAAATAGAGAAAATCCTGTTTTTGCAAGACTGGAAAAGATCGTTATAGAGCAGGCAAAGGCAGCTATCGTCTATGGAAAGCCAGTGGGTTTTGCAAGATTATTAACTCTTGCATACAATGGACAAGCTGATAAAGCTGTCCGTGAAGTTGAAAAATTCACCAAAGGCATTGAAGAAAAAGCATATGCACATGGCCGTGGAGATTTTTGCTGGCATGATACAAACCAGCTTTATGAGGGCGCTGATATCTTTCGAGGAATGAACATGAGCTTGGTAGGAAAAAAAAGAATGTATAACTGCTCTCACCCTTACCTGTATATTGACAGCTGCTTTTTTGGCGCAAGATTGGCAGAATTAGCAGGAGATGCAAACAATGCAAGAGTGATGTATGATAGAGCAATACGGGCGTTGCGTTCAGTGACCTATAGTACATACTCGAGAACCATTCATGGCCTTGAAGGTGATATGGAGCGTGTTGATCTCTGGAAAAGGTCAATGAAAAGAATGTACAAAAAAGGAATGATTGCATCAGCGTCTGAATCCGCTCCTGCAAACGAACAAAAATCTCTTTGGCAAAGAATAGTTTCCTATGTGAGGGAGTAACATGCAGTGCGAACTTTGCAACTATGAATGGATTGCGCGAGTGGAAAATCCTAAATCATGTCCAAGGTGCAAAAGAAGGTTTGATTATTTTTTTTGATTTTTTTATCAGAATGTTCTTGAAACGCTAAAATTTCCATACGCGTGGTGTTCAGGACCAAAGAAATAATTGACGCCAACGCCTGCGTTAAATCCATGAATAGGTTTGCTGACCTGTAATCCAATATCTCCATAGAAAAATTCTTGTCCTTTGATTGGGCTTGCATTGGTGTATCCTAGTAATCCTGTTAATGTTCCTTCTAAATTTTCTTGATTAAACATGTGCGGGGTTGATGTTTTTCTTTGAATGTAAACAGTACTTCCTGGATTAAAGTCTTTTTCAACGACGGCAGTGATATCTTTCCAGCTTGCCTGTGCCGTTAATCTTACTGATGCACTTTTGTCCTTGTCTCCCTGAAACTGCGGCTCAACGCTGTACGTTTGAAACTTTGCTCCGAAGAATAATTCATCAAAAATTCTGTTGGTGCCAACTTTTCCTTCAATATGCACTGAGCCTATTTGGCTAAGAGCAGGATTATAGGTGAATGATCCATGAAAACTGGTAAGCAGTTTTTTTCCTGTTGTTGGTTCTTGTGCGCCTTCTGTTACGATAGTAGGTGTTGATGTTGATTTGTAAGTAGCGTCTGCAATGATTGCGTTTTTTGCAAGCACATCTCCATCCATATAGACTCTGCCGAATTGAAATCGAGCAGCTGTTTCAATAGTAGAGGTGACTGTTCTGGTGATTGTTTTTTTCTCTATAGGTTTTTCTTCTGGTTTATCTTGACTGAATACAGGAGAAGCACATGCAAGAATTCCTAAGGTTAAGGGAACCCATATTTTCATACTGGGAGAAGTTTTTTGCTGTTTATATGCTTTTTGCTATTTTTGAGGAGTACTTATAAAAGAATGCTGAAAGAGAATTTTAAAGTCTGAGTGATGCAAGGGGAGGTCTTCCGCCGATGGTAATTTCGCTTGGTTCTAGTGTTTTATGTTGGAAAGCTATTCTATCTAAGAATGTTCCTGCATAGTCTACTGTTTCTGGGCTTTTTAGCGAATCCTTAAAAATCTTTACTTTTTATCGCTTATCTTCCAGAGCATCTCGAAATGTTTTTTAAATCCGGAAGCGATTTCTTGATTCTGTATAAAAATAAGATAGAGAGTTGGAGACCAGCAAATAAGAACAACTGTGTTTGCGTAGATGCAAATAGGAGTGGGCTGAAAGTGGTCTTTGTTGATGTATCTATATTGTGTAATATGACTTCCGTAGAGCTTAGCTCCTCTGTAGGTTATGATTCTTTCTTTTAGTTCTTTTGCCTCCGCATCTCGATAGTATTGCTGCAGTCCTGTTTCATCAAAATCGAGATACTGAGCATCGTCACTCCCAAGCGAAAGAATTTCATCTCCTTTGTCAACTGCGTCTCTGAATAAATGTCTCATTCCCTGTAATCCCTGTCTTACTTCAACAACAAAATCCTGCTTTTGCTGCGACCATAATTTTTCCAAGCTTTTACTGATTTCCTTAAAGCGCTCTGTTTTCTCTTGAAGAACCTGCAAAATTCTTTTTGGTTGCGTTGCGTTGAATGTTTTTGCGCCGTGTTTAATGATGTGACTTGCATAGCCTTTTTCAACCATTTTCATGAGGACATAATAAGTTGTTGTTCGATCATATCCTAACTCTTCAGCGACAGTGCTTGCTGCGGAATTTCCCCTTTTGAGAAGTGTTGTGTAGATTTTTGCTTCTTTTTCTTCAAAGCCTATTTCTAGCAATTCTCCGTATTCCATGCTATTTTTAAATCAACTAGGCTTTTAAATGTTGTGATTTTTTCACAACATACATTTATATATAATTATTACTTTATAGTGGCTAATAAAAAGATAAACGAGGAACACTATGGCGAAACACTATGGATTGGCTCTTATGAGAACATTAACTTGGTATAAAGACGGTTATATCTCTGACTGGAAACAGCGCCCTTTCAAAAGAGCAGTAGAACATGCTTTTTTTCTTGGGGTTGCTGCAATAATAGTTGCTAGTGGCTATAAAACTGATGAATATTACAACCTTGAACAACAAGTGATGTTGACAGCAGATACCAACAAAGATGGAGCAACAACTAGCGAAGAATGGTCTAAAGTCTATAAATCTTTAGGTATATTTTATGATTGGCGCAATCCTATTCCTTTGACGGGAAGACAATTAGAGCATTATCTTCAAACACAGAAAGATAATCCAAAACCACAACCTATTTAAATACCCTATTTTTCCTTTTACTCTACCCGTAAGCACTACTTACGTAGGAGGGCAAATGGAAAAGGATACGATATTAAAATCATTAGACGAATTGCGCAAGGAGTCTAAACAGCGCAAGTTTGCGCAGTCTGCTGATTTGATTGTTAATCTTCAGGATTTGGATTTCAAAAAACCTACTGACCAGTTAGACTTCTTTATCACGTTAAATCATGGCTTGGGCAAAAAAATGACGGTTTGTTCAATAACAGGGCCTGAAATGACTGATGAGTCAAAAAGAGTGTGTGATTTTATTGTTGAGCAGTTAGAATTCGATGCGTATGCTGCTGACAAGAAAAAAGTAAAAAGGTTGGCAAGAAAATATGATTTCTTTATTGCGCAGGCAAACATCATGCCAAAAGTTGCTCAGGTGTTTGGAAGATACTTAGGACCAAAAAATAAGATGCCAAACCCAAAGGCAGGAGCAGTTTTTCCACCTAAAACAAATTTACAGCCCTTGTATGATAAATTGCAAAAAACAATCAGAATTGTTGCAAAAAAATCATTTGTTCTGCAGGTTATGATAGGAAAAGAGAATCAGCCTGATGCAGAATTAGCAGATAATATTTATACGGTTTATGATCAATTGATTCATCATTTGCCAAAAGAAAAAAATAACATTAAATCCATGTATATTAAATTTACCATGAGCAAACCGGTGAAGTTGACGTAAAATGGCACACGTAGCAGAAGCAAAAAAACAGGAATTGAAAACATTAATAGATTTAATGAGCCAGTATCCTATTGTTTGCATTCTTAATCTTGAAAATCTTCCTGCAAAGCAATTGCAGATTATGAGGGAACGCTTAAGAAGTACGGTTGTCATCAGAATGAGCAAAACAAGAATCATCAAACTTGCTCTTGAGCAGACTCAAAAAGAAAACATTCAGGATTTGAAAAAATATCTGAAAGGCATGCCTGCATTATTATTCACCAAAGAAAGTCCATTCAAATTATTCAAAATTTTAAAGAAGAATAAATCCAGAACGTTTATCAAGGCAGGACAAACTGCTCCTTCTGATATTACCGTTCATGCCGGCCCTACAGGTTTTGCCCCTGGCCCTATTATTGGAGAGTTGGGAGCATTAAAAATCAAGGCAGGTATTGAAGGCGGAAAAGTTGTTATCAAGGCAGATTCCATCGTTGCCCATCAGGGAGACGTTATTGATGCAAAAGCAGCGAGTGTTTTGCAAAGATTAGGAATAGAGCCAGTTGAAATTGGTCTTGACTTGGTTGCAGCGTATGAAAAGGGAGAAATCTTAACTAAAGACATTCTTGACGTTGACGAATCAGCATTTATTAAAAATATCATGACTGCGCACAGCGATGCCATGAAACTCGCCATGGATATTGCCTATCCAACAACAGAAACCATGACGCTGTTACTGCAAAAAGCATTCAGGGATGCAAAAAACATTGCCTTGGAACAGGGAATTGTTTCAAAAGACGTTATCAACGAGTTGCTTGCAAAGGCTGAAGCTCAGGCAAGTGCGTTACATTCAAAAACTACTATTTAAGGAGGTAAATGAAAATGGAATATGTCTATGCTGCAATGCTGTTGCACAAAGCAGGAAAAACCATAGATGAAGCTTCCGTGAAAAAAGTGTTAGAAGCGGCTCATATTAAAGCAGACGATGGCAGAGTGAAGTCATTGGTTGCTGCATTAGATGGTGTCAATATCGATGAAGCCATTAAGAATGCAAGCTTTGCTGCGCCAGCTGCTGTAGCACATACGGAGTCTAAGCCGGCAGAAAAGAAGAAAGAGGACAAGAAAGAGGAAAAGGTCAGCGAAGAGCAGGCCGCTGCAGGACTTGGAGCTTTATTTGGTTAATTTTTTTTCCTCTTTGTGACAATGCAAGAGCGAGAAACAAAAGATCTCTTAAATGAACTGGACAATATCAGGAAAGAGGTTAACGAATTACGGAAACAGTTGAATGAAGTAGATAGAGCTAAAGAGGATTCTTTTTCTAAGCAGCATGGTGTAAGAGAACAGATACACCAAAAGCTCAGGGAGATTAAAGAATTAAAAGTTAAACGAAATCAGTTTACTGAAAAAGTAAAAGAAATGAAGCAACAGAGAGATATTTTCAATAAAGAAATAGGGCAGCAGCTTGCAGGATTGAAAGAAAAAAAAACTGAGCACAAAAGTTATTCTAGAGATGACGATCCGAGAACGTTGCAGGCAAAAATAAAGCATTTGGAAGAGACTGTAGAAACATCTGCCATTTCTTTTGAGAAAGAAAAAAAATTGATGAAAGAGATAAAAGACTTAAAAAAGAAATATGCTGCGGTAAAAGAGGAATATGAAAAAGCGCATGCTCTTGCAGGCTTATCGGGAGAAATTCACAAAAAGAAAAAAACAGCTGATGACCTTCACAGCCAGATACAAAACTTTGCAAATCAAAGCCAAGACTTTCATGAAAAGATACTGCAACTGTCAAAGGAAATTGACGATTTGAAAGTAAACGAAGAAGAGTTTCACAAGAGATTCATCGAGCAGAAAGAGCAATTTGCCAGTGTCAGCAATGCCCTGCAGGCAAAGCTGGACGTGTTGAAAGGCATAAGGGATGAGCTTGACAAAAGAAACGTCAAAAGCAAAGAGCAGAAGCATCAGGAAGAGCAGCACTTGCTCAAGCAGAAGGACCTTGAAGTCAAGGAAAAATTAAAGTCAAAGAAAAAGCTCACTACAGAAGACTTGCTGGTTTTGCAAAGCCTTGATGACGGTTCTGAATGATTGCCATGGATGCCGCGCTGCATGACGGCCCTGCTGATTGCTGTAAAAATTCTCCAAAGCTTTTTAAAAGAAGCAATTTTTCTTAGTTCATGCTTTACCTTATAGGGCTTGGTTTGAACGACTGGAAAGACATTACCTTGAGAGGATACGAGGCCATGATGAAATGCGAGTATGTCTATCTGGATTTCTATACAGCTGTTCTGCAGAATAATTTAAGGGAAATAGAAGATGCCTTTAAAAAAAGCATCATCCCTGCAGATAGGGATTTGGTTGAAAAAAGAGCTGATGAAATATTAAAAAATGCAAAATTGAAAAACGTTGCATTTCTTGTTGTAGGAGATGTCTTTAGCGCAACAACGCATATCGACCTCTTTTTGAGAGCAAAGGAAAAAAACATCCCTGTCGAGGTTGTCCATAATGCTTCTATTATCACGGCGATAGGAGACACTGGCTTGCAGGTTTATAATTTTGGCAAAACCGCCAGCATTCCGTTTCCTCATGAGAATTTTTATCCTGAAACGGCCTATGATGTTTTGAAGATGAATAAATCCATGGGCTTGCACACCTTGATGTTGCTTGATTTAAACCCCAAGCAGGGAAGTTTTATGGATATGAGAGAAGCGTTAGAAATTTTGCTTAATATCGAGCACAAAAGAAAAGAAAATGTTGTTTCCCCTGAAACCATGGCTCTCGGCTGTGCACGGTTAGGGGGAAATAAAAAAATAAAATATGCCAAAATAGTTGACCTTCTTATCGAGGACTTTGGAGAGCCCATGCACTGCCTTATTTTCCCGGGAAACTTGCATTTTCTAGAAGAGGAAATGCTGAAACAGTGGGAATAGCATTAAAAGAACAATTTAAAGAAGTTTAATATTCCCTGCTTCCAAGGAACCCTGTGTGATATTCCTGTTTTGTTTTGGTAGTATCTGTAGTTTTTCAAGTACCATTGGTAATTTCTTACTAATGCCTGCTTATTGGAATATTTTGGCTTGAATCCCAATGTTTTTTCTGCTTTTTCAATAGAAACAAATGAATCTTCAGGGGCAGTTTCATAAACCCATTTATATAAAGGCGAGAGCCTGAAAAATTCCAGAATGCGCAAAAAGAGTATAAGCGGCTTTGCTGGTGTTGTGACAATTCTTTTTCCAAATCCAGCGTATTTGAGCACTTCTCCAAAATCCTCTTTCATGGTTGTGTATTCCTTTGCGCCGATGTTAAACGTGTCATTAACCTTTTTTTTGTCTTTTGTTGCGCAGAGATAAATAGCATCGCATAAATCTTCAACATCGAGAAGCTGGTATTTGTTCTTTCCATTGCCTACAATGGGAACGCTTTTTCCGCTGCTAATCCAGTCGTAATATACTGCAAAAACACCTAGACGTTCAGGGCCTATGAATGATTTTGGTCTGAGGATGGGAACGCACATTCCTTTTTTTCTATAGTCTTCGCAAACTTTTTCTGCGATTATTTTTGCTTTTCCGTAAGGCCCGACTCCTATAAGCTTGTCTGTTTCATACAGCGGATGATGGTCTGGTATCCCATAGACTGCTGTTGAGGATACGTGAATAACCCTCTGTACGCTGTTTTCCAAGGCTGCCTGGAGGACATTTCTTGTTCCTGTAATGTCTGTTGAGTAAATTGCTTTTTTCTTATATAACGGTAATGCAGCTGCAGAATGAACAACAATATCGACATTTTTGCATGCAGCTTTCATTGCATGAAAATTTCGTATGTCTGTTTTAATAATCGTTACTTTGCCAAGCATGTCCTCATAATCAAAGGGGGCAATATCAACGATAATGACTTTATGGCCTTTGTTTACTAAGTATCTGACAAGATTGATTCCTAGAAAGCCTGCTCCTCCTGTGATAAGGTAGGTTTGTGGTTTTGCCATCTTCTGGGAGGATGTTGCAGTCTATTTAATACTTTTTCTTTTTGCTTGAGATGAACGCGCTTTTAGCCCTGCGCCTTTAACGAAACATTTATAAATCTATTTTTGGATAATGCTTTCATGGAAGGAAAAAGAGGTATATCTCCTTTAATTGCAACGCTGCTTTTGATTGCTTTTACCGTAGCTCTGGGAGTTATGATTATGAACTGGGGAAGAAATATTGTTGATGATTTTGGGGAGTGTGAGAGCGTTAAGCTTGTAGTCGATAGCGTTCCCAATAGCGTGTGCTATAACACGCAATCTCAAACGTTGGATTTTACTTTGTTGAACAACGGGAAAACAGATGTTTCCAGCATTATCTTGCGTTCAACCAATTTTGCCTTGCAGGGCAATGATAGAAAATTAGAGTTTACGGTTGATGGTTCCAGCATAGCACAGGGAAGATTTTTGGTTAAGCAGCAGCCGTATCTTAAGCCAGAGCAGTTTAAGCTTGAATTCATACCAACTATTTTAGTGAATAACAAAGAAACCCTTTGCACTGAAAAGGCTATTGAAGTTGTTGCGATTCCTAATTGTGGCTGATTCTTTTAAATAAACTTTATAAACCAAAAAAAGTATCCTTGAGCATGCAGGTAGAATTAGATGTGAATAAAACCATAGACCAGAATGCTTCTGTGTATTTTGAAAAGGCTAAAAAGCTCAAGAAGAAAATAGACGGCATTAAGAAAACCATTGCAGAGCATGAACGGTTGCTGTTAAAAGAGCAGGAAAAGGAAGAAAAAAAAGCAATAATAAAAAAAACAAGACAGCAAAAGGAGTGGTATGAAAAATTCAGGTGGTTTTATTCCAGCGATGGCTTTTTTGTACTTGCAGGCAGGGATGCGACAACCAATGAAATTCTGATAAAAAAGCATACAGAAAAAAACGATATCGTATTCCATGCAGATGCTCCTGGAAGCCCTTTTGTGATTATCAAGACAAGCGTTAAAGTTCCTCAAACTACCTTGCAGGAAGCTGCTGAATATTGCGTAAGCTTAAGCAATGCCTGGAAAAGAGGGTTGTCTGCTGCAGAAGTTTATTGGATAACGCCTGAACAGGTAAGCAAGGAAGCAAAAAGTGGGGAGTATTTAAAAAAAGGAGCTTTCATGATTTATGGCAAAAGAAACTATATGATTCCTAAAATGAACCTTGCAATCTGCAACTATCAGGAAAAAATAAGTGTGTTTCCTGTCAGCGCAGCAAAAAAGCATACAGATAAGTATGTTTTGCTTGTGCAAGGCAATAAAAAGCTTAGTGAAATTGCAAAGAAAATACAGAAAAAAATTGGCGGAGAAATAGATGATATTGTAAGGGCTTTGCCTCAGGGCGTTGATATTGCATAGTGAATTTTAAGAATCAGTGAAATCGTGGAATTTTGCCCATAATTTCTGATACTGCAGCACGGACATCTCCATGAACCTGATGCACTTCTTGAAATCCGTTCACAGGATAAATTAATTGTTTATCATAGGCTTCCAAAACAGAAAGGGTTTTTCTTTTGTATTCAGCAAGCCTTCCTTTCAACTTATCAGCGGTATCATCTGCTCTTCCTTCTTCTTGAGCTCGTTTCAGTATTCTTGCGGTGAGAATCTCTTCAGGAGCAGTAAGGTCATCAATAGACTCATCAAAATCAGTTTTTAGATAGATAATTCCGTCAACGCGCGCATGTTGCTCTAGTGGCTCAACCTGCATGAGTGTTCTTGGTATGCCGTCCAGTAGCAAAACGTGTGTATCTGGCTTGATGAATCTTCTTTGTAAATTTCCTAGATACTCACCAAATGCCTGCATGGTTACGTCATCAGGAACAAGCCTTCCTTGAATGTTGATAAGTTCATGAACCAGTTTTCCAAGATCAGAATCGCTTTTTGCAATCTCCCTGAACATATTTCCTGTAGAAACGTGATAAAGTTGTTTTAGGTAAGAAAGCATCTTTGCCTGGGTTCCTTTTCCTATGCCAGGGGGTCCAAATAGTAAGATTGCAGGGTAGAGCAAATCCATTGCAGGAGGATTTTTCTGCGTTATATAAATTTTGCGTTATATGCTTGTATTATATGCTTTTGTCATATGCTTATTCTTAGTTTGATCATGATCTGATTTTTTAATCTGTTTTTTTTCCAGAATATGCATAGCTTTAAATACCATTTCAAGCTTCATTTCTTTATGGAGAATAAGGAGTTGCACACGGTTAACATAGGCAAGAACGGGCTGACTGAAGGCACAGTGAAAGAAATAATGTTTGCCCTTAAAATAAAAAAAACAATAAAAGTAAAATTTCTCAAGTCTTTCATTGCAGGAAAATCTCACCAAGAAAAAAAGCAGTTGTTTCATGAATTGGCTGAAAGGACTGCTGGGAAAATAGAAAAGCAGGTTGGTTTTGTGCTTGTTCTGAAAAAGTGATGGTTAGGGCAAACCTGAAGTGAACTCTGTTTATAAAGTGAAATCTTTTTATATAATCTTACATTTCTTTTATCTATGAAACACTCTATGAAAGCAGCAGAAGTGTATGCAAATTTGGAGAAGGACTTTATCAAGCCGGCATTGAGCGATGATTGGGCAGCCCACATGCAGGGAATCTCAGATTTCTTGAGTGACAACTTTAGACAGCGCTCCATGGGTGTGGTGTGTGATTTTACAGACAGCATAAGCCACGTATACACCGCCGTCTTCCCCTCTGACCTCGTTATGCAGACAATACTTGATGATGATGTCAAAAATGCGTTGCTCTTTGTGCATCATCCTGCTATCTGGGACATCAGAACGGCGCCTAAAGTATTTCAGCCTATGAATAGGCAGCTTTTAGAGCAATTTAGGGAAAGAAAGATCGCCATTTACAACCTTCATGTTCCGTTGGATGATTATGGGGAATATGCAACAAGTGTGACGTTAGCCAAAGCATTAGACATAACGCCTGAACAGCCTTTCGGGCTTTACTTTGGAGCCTTAGCTGGAGTTTTTGGAAAAACAAAAATGAAAACTGTTGAAGAGCTAAGGAAAAAATTTGAAGAAGTCATAGGCCATAAAACTAGTCTTTATCAGTATGGCGCTCCTGAAATAGCAAATGAAAAAGTTGCGCTTATTGCCGGCGGTGGAAACGATGAGGAAATGCTTGAGGAAGTTGTTCAGCAAGGCATAAATACCTTTGTTACAGGCATAACTGCCTTAAACGACCATTCAAGAAAAGCACATGACTATGCCAAAAAGCATAAACTGAATATTTTAGGAGGAACGCACTATTCCACAGAAACTTTTGCATGCATTGCCATGGTTGATTATTTTAAAAAATTAGGACTTTCTGCAGAGTATGTTGCTGATATTCCTGTCATGGAAGACTTGTAAAAGCAAAACTTATTTAAATACCCTAATCTGAAAATGATTCATGGTAGATTCTGCTATAAGGCTGATGAAGAATGGCTTTATAAAAAAGGATTATAAAACTCTTTATCCTGCTTCATTTAATTGGTCTACTTTATCAAAGGAGCAGGCAGAAAAACATGCTGATGAGGAAATAGACGAAGAAGTTTTGCAGTCTTTTGCAGGAAAATTCATCAATCCCTTTGACAGAACAGGCTATCCAAAGCCTTCAAGAAGAATGCGCTTGATTATGGAGAATTTCAACATGTCTGTTGAAGAGCCTTATTTCTGGGTTCTTGACCATTTGAGACAGGATCAGTCGTTTAGAACAGTGCATAAGATAACTGATGTGTTTTCAGGAAGCGAGAGCAGCTCTTTTTGGGGGCAAAATAGCCAAAGATTGGGCATACAGCAGGATAAGGTTACTCAGTATTTTGCAACAGTTGGAAAAATGATAAAGGACTTGTTTCAGTTGGTGAGGGAGTTGAGGATTATTGATGAGCGTATGGAAATTTACACTATGGCTCCAAAAAGCAAAAGTGCAGATGTTACATTAAAGGGCTTATATATTGATTTAGTTGAAGGAAGCACTGAAAAGCCAACGAGCGTTTATGGCATGTCACGCCAAGTAGGCTTTACCATTCTTCCTGATTTATTTTTTAACACCCATATTTATGACCTTGAAAAGCTCGATCAGGTTATAGAGTCTATGAAGTTCAATCCAACAGTCAAGAATGTGCTGAAAAGAAAATTATTTCAGTTTGTCAACTGGAAAGTTAAAACACAGGCAGAGTTAGAGAGCAGAAGGCTGTTCAATTTACGATATTTAAGGCAGCACTGGGGCATTATTAAAATGTATATGGGGTGGATAAAGCCCTATCTCAAGAATATTCAAAGATTAAGCACCAGCCTGAAACATACGGAAAGTCCTGATATTATTACAGCATTTGAAACTTCTGTTCTGGAAATTGAAATTCTCGCTGAAAGGCAGGCTGTTTCAGGGTATCATCCTTGCATTCTAGCAACGTTCAACTATACTACAAAACCTTCGATGAGTTATCAACAGGATTACCAAAGAGGACCTATTCATGTTGGAAGAGTTGAAATAAACATGCGTGCGTATTCATGGACTTCTGAACAAATTGATAATTATAAAAAAATGAAAAATGCAGAAGATATGGAGTTAATGGGCATTATTGATGGCAGTGTCCATGCAGCAATGGAAGCGCTTGGTGATGAGCTTAACAAATATCTTGAGGAAGCTGGAGAAAAAATAGAAAAACCCATTCCTAAAGAAGAGCCAAAGAAAAAAGAAAATATGTTTTCAGGCGCTTTTGAACCTGGCGTTGCTGTTTTCAAAGGATTTGCAGAGATGTTTACTGCACTCATCCCTATTTCTATGCCAAAAAAGAAAGGTAAATCACCAGGCAATCCTTCTTCTGCTGCAAAAGAGGCAAGCGGGGCAATGTGGCAAACCTATAAAAACTTCAAAAAATCCCACAAGCTGTTAGCATGGTAGTCAGTGCAAAAGACATAAAGGATTTATCTCCTGAGGAAAAAATTAAGCGATTAAGGCAGTTGGAGCACCATAGAAAAGAGGAGATTGAAGCTTTAGAAAAAACGAAAAAGCAGGAAATTGACGAAGCAGAAGAACTCATTAAGAAAACCATTGAGGACTTAACAGAAGAAGAGGAAAAGAACTTTAAAGAAGTTGAAACGGTAAGAAGACGTGTTCAGACTGAAAATCTGGAAGAAAGTGTCCAGCAAGAAAAAGTTGAAAAAACAAAGCAGGTTGCCTATGGAGCTGTTTTAGAGGAAATACGAGAAAATCCTGGGGATGTTTATAGGCTAGGCAAAGGAAGTATTGCACAGGAAGTTGAACATCTCAGGGAAAAGGCAGAAGCTGAAGGTTTAAACGATGAAGAAGTAAGGCATTTTAGAACCATTCAATACAGTCTAGCAAAAGTTCCTGAGAATACGTATATAAGAAATAAGGAAGTTTATAATAATCTTTCTGAAATAAGAGAAGGCATTGATTTTATCAATAAACATATGAAGCAGATTTACAGTAAGTAATTCTTGGTACCTTGAGAGCGCTTCCACAAAATTTAAATACCGCAATGTCCTAAAATCATCATGATTTTCAACAATGGATATTACAATGCGCTTGACAGAGGCTATTATGGAAATCAGGAACCTGTAAATTTAGATGCTCCTAAGCCTGTGTATGAAATGACTTCTAAGCTAGGACCTCAAGAATTAGGTACTACAACGCACCCTATGCAAAATACCCTGCAAAGCTTGGTTGCAAAAATACGTTCTGGAGCAGGAAAAATAGAGTTTTCTTTTATTGGACAGGGAAAAACTAATTCCCAGCAACCAGGTCCAGAAGCTTTTGGAAGCAGAGAAAGGCAGGATATGAAAGATTTGGTAACCATCAATAAGATAAGAACGAGTACGCACGCTTCTGTGCATGGTGGCGGTCTTGGAGGGCTGCATGGTGGCGAAGGAGCCGGTTTCAGAAGGGATGTGCAGCAAAATACGCTGAAAGAAATTGAAAAGGCGATTCATTTTGCGGCAGAAGCAACCAACGGAGGAGCTGTTGTTTTTCACACAGGAGAATGGCAAAGACCGTTAAGCGAGCTAAAAGAAAAAACAGGAGAGCAGTTATTTAAAAGCTATCAGAAAGAAGATGAAGATGCTACTGTTTATTTTGCAGATAATAGAACAGGAAGATTAGTCAGCGGGGTAAGCAAAGATCAAGATTTATATGAGCCGGAGTTTGAAACAAAAAAAGTGAATGGAGAAGAGTATTACGTTGATGTAAGAGGAAATTTAATTCCCAAAGACGCTCCTGTTGAAAGGCTTTTTGACAGGGTGCCAAAATGGGATGCTGAGCACACTAATTTTAAAATAAGAAAGAAAAAATGGGCTGATTTTGAAAAAGATGCTGAAGAGTGGAATAGAAACCATGCTGATGAAAAGCCAAAATCTCCTGGAGAAATGTTTTTGCTCACACGATTGCAGAATCAAATTCTGCAGGCAAAGGGAAATTCGCTTTATCATGCACAGAGGTACGAACATCATAAAGAAGTAAGAGATAGAGCTTTGGATGCCTTAAAGTTTTATGAAAATCTTGAAAGAGATATTCCTGAAGATGAAAAGTGGAAAATCATGAAGCAAAAAGGCTTTGCCGAGCTGATTCCTCCAAAATCAGTTATGCCAACAGAATATTTAAAAGAAATCATTAAAAGTGAAGAAGACTCTATGAGGCACGTTCACGAGGCTTCTTCTGCTGCAGATGCACAGGCAAAGGAAGTTGAAGAGTCTTTAAAATACATTAAACCCATTAAGGATGTTGGCTTGCCTAGAACGTATGAAACCATTGCAAGAGCCGCAATGACTGCCATGAAATATACAGAAAAAAATAAAGATAAATTGGACGAAGCTATCTATGTTGCTCCTGAAAACTTTATGCCACAGCAATTTGGCAGTCATCCTGATGAAATACGAGAGATTATTAAGGGCTCAAGGCAGGAAATGGTAAAACGATTGATGCACGAAGGCATGGACAAAACTTCTGCTGAAGAAAAGGCAAAAACGCATATTAAGGCAACTATTGATATTGGTCATTTTAATCTTTGGAGAAGCCATTTCGAGCCAAAAGACGGAGAAAGCATTGAAGATAGGGATAAAAGATTTAATACATGGGTTATCGAGCAAACAAGCAAACTGGCAAAAGAAGGCATTATTGGTCATGTTCATTTGACTGATAATTTTGGCTATGATGATGAACATATAACTCCTGGGCAGGGCAATGCCCCTATCAAGGAATTTATTGCAGAAATGGAAAAAGCAGGCTTGAATGATTTTATTATAGAACCAGGAAGCTTTAATGGAGATACATCCATGCATGAAACCTGGAACATGTTAAACAGTTCTGTTTATCAATTTGAACGTTTGCCAGGATTTTCAGGGTTCCACGAAAAGCATTTTGGCTATCACGCTCCTCCTAATTACATTGTTGGCGCCTATGCTCCAAGCAACGAATGGAAGTTGTGGTCAGAAGTTCCTTTGGAGTAACGAGCGATACGTTGGAACTGCGTTTTCAATCTCTTTTTAATCTCCGATGAAACATTACACTTCAGCATTATGCGCAAATCTTGCTGCTTTTCTCTCAAGCCATTCTTTTTTCTGCTCTTCAGTCATTTCTTCAACAGCATCATTCCCAAGAATAAATCCTCTGCACTGTTTGCTTCCGCATTTGCAGGGGTGCTCTTCATAGCAGTCTTTATCAAAGCTGTAGTCATATCCTAGTTCTTCTCCTTGCTTGATGTCTCTCATGGCAATAACCCATATTCTTCCATCATCAATCTCTATTTCGCAATTTTCCTCGCAGGAATGGTTGATAAACCGTGCATCGTTTCCGTTTACTGCTCCATCAATATCGTGTGTTTCATCCAAGGTGAATATGTAAACGGTTCCGTTTTCGTTGTCTCTGTCCTGTCTTTTGTCTGATTCTTCCTTGGTTATTTTTTCCCCTGTGTACTCTATGATTTTTGTTCCTTTGGGAATGTCCATCTTAGCAAACACGCCTCTGCCATGAATAGCAGAATCACTTACCAATATCCATGGCGAGTCAGGGCTTTCTCTCATATAAAAACGGAAAAAGAGGTGGTTTTTAAGTGTTGTGGTAGTTTCGGAAATATTTATAAATGTTCTCTGTATCCTTTCTGAACGATGAATCAAACTGCAGCAAAAACACTCGATGCTCAAATGCTTTTATGGGATGGTGAAAACCGAGTTTTTCATCCTGTTAAACCGAATGTTCCTGAACTTGTTGACAGTTTCAAAGTAGCAGACTATGTAGACCGTATTGGAGAACCTATTCCTGTTCTTGAGCTCAATAATTTTGCAACAGTCTATCTGGGCCGTATGATTGTTAATATAGCGCCTCCAAAATCAAATGGAAAATTGCCTGAAGCAGAGAAAATGCATCATATAAAAGTCCAGCAACTGCGCTATCTTGTTCTTGACCGTTTAATCAACAATGCGTTTGACATTGCAGCTAAACATCACGCGCCGTACTTTGTCGTAAACATTGTAGAAAGTGCAGGAGAAGCTATTTTTGAGCTTCAGAAAGATGGCGTTTTTGAATATAGTCCAGGGCATACAGATAAAAGGTTCTTTCTTCATCCAAGTTTGAATTTGTATGTTCCTGTTCTGCAACACGTGGATGGAATATATAACGCAACGTCCCGTAAGAAAACATAAATATTTATAAACAATACTTTCTAGAGTGCTTGCATGGATCCTATTTTTTTGGTTACTATCTGCCTTATTCTTAGTTTAATTCTTGCAGAAGTATTTAATTTTTTCAAATCATCTATTGTCATAGGAATGATTCTTGCAGGAGTTTTGCTGACTATCCCTCAAATACATGTAGCAGTGATTACAGAGCAGGGGTTGTCTTTTATTGATTTCCTTTCAAGCCTCGGAATTATCTTTCTGCTGTTTATAACAGGATTGCAGGTTGATTATGAAAAGCTCAAGGAATCAAGAAAAGAAGAAGGACTGATTGCATTTTTTTCAGCAGTTGTTCCTTTTGCTCTTGGATTTATCGTAAGCTGGCTTTTGGGATTTGAACTCATAACCTGCTTTGTTGTTGGAGCAGCATTAGCGCTTACATCAGAAGGAACAACTATTGTTGTGCTGAACGAAGTAAAAAAACTGCGTTCGAAAGTGGGCACTATCATCCTTGGGGCAGGCATTCTTGATGATGTCTTTGAAATTCTTTTTCTTTCTATTCTGGTGATTATTGTGCAGAAAGGCATCTCTTCTGAGCTTGCAGCGTTTCCCTTTAAAATAGTGGTCTTTGTCATGGTGGTCTTTATTATTTTTAAGCTTATTCTTCCTCGATTGATTTCTCATGCTTTAAAAAACGATTCTAAAATAAGCTCTTTAGGGTTGGTTATTGTCATGTGCTTTTTTATTGCGTCGATTTCAACGTTTTTAGGTTTTGGTCCTATCATCGGAGCGTTCATTGCAGGCCTTATTCTGCAGCTGCTGATTCATAAGCACACCATTAAGCATAAAATCATTGATGAGATTCAAAACTTCAGCTTTGCTTTGATTATCCCTTTTTTCTTTATCAATATAGGACTGCATCTTGATTTGTCTATTCTTCAAACAAATCTTTGGTTAGTGTTGATTATTCTGGCAGTTGCTATTGCTGGAAAAATTATTGGAGCATTAATAGTAAGGCCCTGGAGCAGTTTAACTACGCGGCAATTGTATCTTGTTGGATGGGGCATGAATTCAAGAGGTGCTGTTGAGCTGGTTATTGCAGAAGTTGCCAGAACTGCAGGTTTAATCTCTATAGAAATTTATTCTGTTCTGGTGTTGATGGCAGTGGTTACCACGTTTATCTTTCCCTTTGTTCTCAAATTGTATATCAGAAAGTACCCTGGAATTATGGATGCGTGACTGGAAATTTGCTTTAAGGATTATGTTTCTTCCTGAGAATTTCTAGAATTATCTTTCCTGAACATTGCTGAACAACTATAGCTTCACTGAACATACTTTTCCATAAACTTTATCAGCAATCGTACTCCGTAGCCTGTTCCTCCTTTTGGCAGATATTCCCTTTCATCGTTCAACGATGCAGTTCCTGCTATGTCTAGATGAATCCACGGCATGCTATCAATGAAGTTCTGCAAAAATATTGCGCCTGTAATAGAGCCTGCTTCCTTGATTTTGCTGATGTTTCTTACGTCAGCTAGATCACTTTTCATGTTTTCTTTGTATTCATCCCATAAAGGAAGCTGCCAGACTCTTTCAAACGTTTCTTCTCCTGCTTCAACGAGTAAATCCATATTTTTTTGGTCTGTTCCCATCATGCCAGCAGCATGACTTCCCAGTGCAACAATCACAGCTCCTGTTAATGTTGCAAGATCTATGGCAAGTTCAGGATGCAATTCTTTTTCAGTGTATGCAAGCGCATCTGACAATACTAATCTTCCCTCTGCGTCAGTATTTAAAATTTCAATGGTTTTGCCGTTAAAACCAGTAACAATGTCTCCTGGTTTTACTGCTGTTCCTGATGGCATGTTCTCGCATGTTGGTATCACGCCGAAAAGCGTAATGGGAAGTTTCAGCATCGCGGCTGCCTTCATAGTTGCCAGTACCGTAGCTGCTCCTGCCATGTCTATTTTCATATCTTCCATGTGCTCTTCTGGCTTTAAACTTAGCCCTCCGCTGTCAAAGGTGATGCCTTTACCTACTATTGCCATTGATTTTTTTCCATTTTGGTACGATAGCACAATAAATTTTGGCTCTTCTGCGCTTCCTTTGGTTACTGCAAGGATGGCGTTCATGCCTAGTTTCTCAAGTTGTTTTTTATCAAAAATTTGGGTTTTCAAAGGCAATTCTTTTGCCATTTTTTCTGCAATGGCTGCTAGATGAGATGGTGTAACGACATTTGAAGGTTCATTCACTAAATCCCTTACTAAATTAGTGCACTCTGTAAGAATCATGGCTTTGTTTATGCCTTTGCTTATCTGCTCTGCATTGTTTCCAATAAGTATCATGCTGTCTATTTTTTTTATCTTTTCTTTGTCAACAGTCTTATAGTGCGTAAATTGATATAACCCTAGAATGGTCGCTTCAGCTATTGCCAATGCTTTTGTTTCTTCATTCTTTTCGTCTTTTCCTTCAAAGTCTACAAGCAGCAGGGCATTTGCAAACGATTTTGCATTCATTTCCCGCGCTTCTTTTGCAGCAACACCTGAGACTTTTCTTAAGGTTTCTAGAGTAAATTCCTTTTTATCTCCTAAGCCAATAAGCAAGATCTGCTTTGCAGGCATTTTTCCTTGCGTAGACAAAACACAAATCTCCTTTAATTCTCCTGTGAATCTTTTTTGAGTTATTGCATTGCTTATTTCATGGTTCAGTGCATCATCAAGCTGTTGCATCATGCTGCTTAGTGGTTGCTGTTCAAAAAGTCCGACAACAAGAACGTCAGCTTTTGCTTCAAGAATATTTTTTTCAGTAGTTATGTTTACCATGGTATTCAAAATAACAACCTCTATAAATAGTTTTTTGATTTTTTTGCTGTTTTTTCTGATACGGTAAAAAAAATGCAAAAGGTTTATAAAGTGGAAAAAAGACTTGTAGAGCATGCTTTTGGAAGATGAATCAGATTTTAGTTTTGAAGAGCCGGCTGTTTCTTTTGAAGCACTTCCTTCTTTGAAAATAGACGTTCCTGAGGAAAAAATAAACCATATTGAAAGGTCTTCGCTTGATACGTTGATTTCCATTTTGAGTGAACAAATGAAAACATCTTCACATCATTCTTATATTGCAATTCGCGTAAACGTCATCTTGCCTCATGATGCCTATGTCAAAACATTTCAGTATGGCAAAATTCCCTCTGCGCAGGAATATCCTACCAACTTGCTTGTTTCAGGAATTGGAAAAAAAATAGGTCTGTTGCTCAGACGAAAGCCATCTGCGCAATCACTGAGAACTCTTAAAAAGAAACTATTAAGTGTTGCCGAAGAAGCAGCTGCATGCGAATATGAAATGGAGACAGAAAATTGGCATTTGAGGAGCTTCCTTAAGGAGCATCCTGCAATACATAACTTTCTGACTGATGCGTATTCTGCGCAGATTTCCATGCTGATAGACGTGTTGGATGGCTATAGAAATCCTCCATTAAGTAATGGCATTGCGCAATCACTCAGTCATTTGAGTTATCTTACCAATGCAGGCATGGTCTCTCCTCATATCACAAGCAGGGAGCTTGCGGGAGTTTATCTTGATGATCCAGAAGCAATGAGCAGAGATGCCAGTGTCGATATTGCTACGGTTTCTTATCTCTTTCCTGCTTTCCATCATGCACATAGTGAGCTTAAGCCTGTTCTTGACACTCTTGGCCTTGCTCTTGGGGGATTAATGCAGCAGAAAAATGATTTTCTGATAAGAAGACTTGGATTATATCTTAGTAGTGCATCTGACTACTTGAGTGATGATTTTAATGCCTTGCGAAAAACAGAGCCTCCTGATCAGTGTCCTATGACTAAAGATGTGTTTCTTCACTTCCAAAGAACAGGATGTCTATTAAACGTTTTGAGTGCTTATCTTAAAGAATATGAAGATGCATACAGCATAGATGAACCTCTTGACAGCACGTTTCCTTGATGTCTCTATTCTCCAATAGTAAGTAAACTTAATAAAGGTTCTTCATCATTAGAGCTTAAGGAGGGAACATTCTTGGACTTTGAAATAAAAACCAAAACAAGAGTAAACCTGAAAAAGTACACTCAGGATGATATTGATGTAGCTTATAAATTTTCTACGGTGATTTATAAAGAGTTTGACAAGTTTGTAAAAGCAATAGTGCTTTTTGGAAGTTCTGCAAGGCAGCAAAAATCAGGAGATATCGATATTTTGCTGATTGTGGACGATGTTACTATTCAGTTAACGCCTGAATTAATTCAAACGTATAGGATTATTACAGAAAAAACCGTTGCAAAAATTTCAACAAAATTGCACATAACGACGATGCGCTTTACAAGCTTTTGGGAGTACTGCAGGGCAGGAGACCCTGTTGCGGTTAATATTTTAAGAGACGGCATTGCCATTCTTGATACTGGCTTTTTTGACCCCATGCAGGCATTGCTGTATCAGGGCAGGATAAGGCCAACGCCTGAAAGCATATGGAGCTATTTTTCAAAAGCGCCTGTAACGTTGCATAATTCGCAATGGCATGTTTTGCAGGGAGTGATTGATTTGTATTGGGCAGTGATTGATTCAGCGCATGCAGCACTGATGAAAATGGGAGAAATCCCTCCAAGTCCTGCACATGTTGCAGATTTGCTTGAAGAAAAATTGGTCAAAAAGAAACTATTGCACAATCGCTATCCGAAAATCATGGCCCATTTTTATCATCTCAGCAAGGCAATAACCCATGGAGAGATACGAACTATTTCTGGCGAGCAATACGATCAATACTTCAAGGATGCAAAGGACTTTGTTGACGAAATGCAGCGATTTATCAGAAAATAATTTCCATTGCAGTTGAAGTCTTGAACAGCTTTTTATATGCATTTGCTTTTATACAGAAATAGTTTGAAAATAAATATGAATAGGTGATGATGATGAAAAAAATGTTAGTGCTATTCTTTGTTTTGTTGATTTCTCTTTCAATGGTGCATGCAAAAAGTATGGCCGTGCAAGAAATCCGACCATTGCCGGCCATTCCTTCTGTTGCACAATATTATTCTGTTTATTTTGATGAAGAAGGCGAAGCCATTGTTACCCTCTCCGTTAATCTTGTTAACAACGGAGATGAGACCATCAACCAGTTAACTGTTGAAATTCCCTCTGCGCAGGTTAGATTTCTCGGTGTAATGCAGCGTGTGGATGATGTTCAGTATGATGCGTATGGAAATTTTCAAACGATAGGCTATGAATCTCTTGAGGTAACTCCAACAGAGCTGTCTCATTCGTTAGTGTTGCCGCTTACGCTGAAAGATTCTGTTCAGGCAAAAGAAACGACCAATATGCTTATCGTATACAAAGCAAACGGTTATGTCAAGACCTCTGCAGGAGTTCACAATTTCAATTTTGAAACTGCAAAATTTCCCTATGACACCTCGACCGTGAGAGTTGCAGTAAATGTCCAAGAAGGATTATATCTTAAGGGAACGAGAAGCAATGTGAATTATCTTCCCAATACGATGCTGATGGCAAAATCAACTATGGACATGACTGCTGCTGAAAGGCAGACCGTAAACAATTATGCTTCTCAAATTATGTATGCTTCTGGATGGGTGAAAACAGCTTCCTATTTAGATCCTTTGGAAAGTTTTTCTGTTGAAGGTAAATATGCAAATTCTTGGTTTACGGTAAACTGGGCATGGCTGTTGTTTATTCTAGTCATTATTGTGCTGGTTATTTTTGGCATTGTTTTTTTAGTTAAAAAACTGAAAAAGAATGCTCCTGCAAAAATCATAACAACAAAGAATACTCCAGAGAAAAAAAGTCAATTCCTGCTTGCAGCAGGCGCAGGATTTTTTAACGCGCTAGCCATAGCAATCATCTGGATTATTGTTGTCGTTATTGCAAACAGCATGGGCAGATATGGAAGCATTGAAATTGTCGGGCTTTTTCTCATTTTGCTTGCAATTCTTATTACTCTTGGATTGTTGATAGGTGTTCCTCTTTATCTCGGTTCAAAATATGGTTTTGCCGTCGGTGGAGGAACTGCGCTGACAACCTTTGCTTGGTTGTTTATTTTTGCAATTATTCTCGTCGTCATACTCTTCTTAACTATGACCACAAGAACGGTTTATTAATTTTTTTTACTTTCTTCAAAATATCACAGTCTTTCAAGAATAAATTCCAATAATTCCTCTGGCCATGACTTTTTTATCTCTGCAATGTGCTTCTGTATTTGCGCTTTCATCTCCTCGCTAAACGCGCTGTCGTTCTCTATTACTTTCACTATCTCTTCTTTGGCAAACATCGGCACTTTTTCTAAATTCCATGCCATGGCTTTTAATTTTTCTTTTTCAGGATCTTTTTCTTGCTGTGCTTTTTTATAATTCTCTTGAATCAGTTCCTGCATGTTTAAATAGGCTTGCTCTTTTTTTGTCTGGTCGAGTGAAATTTTTGCCAATACCATCTGGTGCATTCTTCTTAAAAATTCTAACTTGTCATCCATTTTCATAATATCGCTGTAGCCCATGGTGACTAAATTAAAGGCAAACGGCGTAGGAACATCAGTGTAAATTTCTTTAATGCTTATTTTCTCGTCTTCAACTTCCTTTAAAACCAGTTCTGCGTTCCCAATATCCATCAAGTCTTCAAGCACTTCTCGTCTTGATTCTTGTAAAATAGGAAATTCATTGCTGATTTTTTTCACTGCAGAAAGCAGTAATCGTGAATTCTGAGCTTGTCGTGAAACTGATTTTTTCCTGCCCATATAATTTCTTAAAATCATCAATGCTCTTGATGCGCAGTGCCTGAATCTTCTGTTTAAGACAACGGTTTTATCGAGGGCAAGCTCCATCAGTTTTCTCAAATCTTTGCTTTTCAGCATTTTAAAAATTCTTGCAGCCTGAATGTTTTCTTTGGTTAAAATATAAAATCCGTTGTCGTTGATATTCATCTCGACGTCTTTTTTCTGCACTTTGGCTATGGCAAAGGCCATGGCCCTGCTTAAAACATCATTGACTCTCCTGCCAAAAAGCGTGTGAAAAATGATGTATTTATTGTTGCCGTCGTTGTAATACTCGATGACGATTTTTCTGTCGTGGGGAATTTCGCTGTAGGCATGCTGCTCCTTGAAATATTCGTAGATGCTGTTTGCCCCGTATTCATCGATGTATAAATAATCGTGGATGAATTTCAAAACTTCTGCTCTGGGTGTTTTGCTGTCGAAAAATTCTTCCATGTATCTCCTGAACTTTTGAATTTCCATGGCTAAATCAAAACTTAAAGGCAATTGCTCTGAAAACCATGACGGTACTGTTGGCGGTCTGCTGACTGATGCTTTTACAAATGCAGTCATGCCCTGGCTGTATAAAAATTCATAAACGTTTCCTCCCAAGACAAAAATATCTCCTCGTTTTAATCGCTCTAAAAAGTTTTCATCAATTCTTCCGATGATGACGTCTTTTACTTTTACTTTGACAGACGTTTCATCAGGAATAGTGCCTATGTTCGTCATGTAGAGCATTCTTGCCATTTTTCCTTTTTTTCCCATCATGCCTGTTGTCTCATCAATCCAGATTTTTGCATAGACATTTCTTTCCTCTAAGCTGACATATTCTCCGCTTAAGTATCTTAAAATGTCCTGATAAGAACTTCTTGCTAAATTTCTAAAACAGTAGCTTCGTTTGACCAAGAAAAATGTTTCTTCAATATTTTTTGGCTCTTCAATCACCATGCCAAAAATTTGCTGTGCCAAAACATCAATGGCATTTTCAGGAATGTGAATTTTGTCAATCTTTTTTTCAATGGCTGCTTTTAATAAAACAGCGCATTCAACCAAATCATCCCTGTCCATAACAATAAGCCTTCCTTTTGCAAGATCATGCAGTTTATGGCCGCTTCTTCCTATTCTCTGCAATGCCCGTGCAACGCTTTTTGGGCTGCTTAAGAGAATGACTAAATCGATGTAGCCGATGTCAATGCCTAATTCTAGAGAAGTTGAACTGACAACAGCTTTTAATTTTCCCTGCTTTAATTTTGTTTCAATATCTAATCGGTGCTCTCTGCTTAAGCTTCCATGATGGGCTCCTATAAAACTTTTTTCGCCCTCTGCTTCCTCATTGAATTTTACATAATTTTGAGGAAATTTGTCTTTTAAATGATGGACAACTCTTTCTGTTGCGCTTCTTGTGTTGGTAAAAATCAGTGTTGTTCTATGCTCTTGAATGAGTTTATCAAGCAATTTGTACATTTCGGTATGAACAACTTCGTGCGTTGCATTGATTAAGTTGCTTACGGGGCTGAGAACTTGCAAATCGAGCTTTTTAAGATACTGCACATCGACTATCTTGCAGTCTCTTGGTTCAGTTTCATCTTTCATGCCTACAAGAAACTTTCCAACGTCTTCAAGTGGACTGATGGTTGCGCTCAAACCTATTCGAGTAAAGTTAGTTATGGCGTTGAGCCGTTCCATAGACAAGCTTAAATGAACTCCTCGTTTTGATTCTGCCAGAGAGTGAATTTCATCGATGATGACCCATTCGACCTGCTTTATATTTTCCTTGAACTTTGTAGTGCTGAGCATGATGGCAAAGCTTTCAGGTGTTGTTATTAAAATATGGGGAACCTGCTTGAGCATTTTTGCCTTTTCGCTTGCAGTGGTGTCTCCTGTGCGAAGAGCAACATTAACTTTGAACTCCTTATTTTGCTGTTTTGCTATTTCTTCCATTTCCTGCAGTGGCTGCTTTAAATTTCTTTCAATGTCGTTTGCTAATGCCTTCAAAGGGGAAATGTAGATGCAATACACTCTGTCTTCAAGAATTTTTTTTTGTGAAAGGTCAATGAGCTCATTGAGAATGGATAAAAATGCAGATAATGTTTTTCCGCTTCCTGTTGGCGAGCTGATTAAGGTATTTTCTCTTTGATGAATGTTGATAATGGAAAACTTTTGTGGGGGTGCAAACTCTTTAAACTTGCCAGTAAACCATTCTTTGATGACAGGATGGAGGATGTTCAGTATTTCCTCATCCTTGTAGGGCTTTTCCTGAAAGACAACTGCCATGGTTCAAGGAAGAAGGGGTTCTTTAAAAATATACTCTGTGCATGACCAGTGGGTTTATAAATTTGAAATTGTTTCCCCTTGCATGGATGTTGAAACGCACACTGCGATAAATACAGGGCAGTATTACAGGAGTGGCATTCGGGGAGAGCTTTCTGATGAACTGACTTTTCCTTTTCTTAAAACCAATCCTTGGAAAAGAGGAAGAACGCTTGATTTTATTGAAACAGGTCCTGGGATGGATCCAACGTATAGCGTGGGCAGACAATGCCAGATACATTTTCCTCAGGAGTATACCTTAACAAAGCATAAACACCGAAAACCCCGATTTAGATTTGGTACAGTAAAGTCTATTACAGAATATGTATCAAATACTGACGCGAATGAAAAAGTGTATATGATTGAAATTGATTTAGGAATTGCAACAGTCTATGTTAACTCTGAATTTTTGTCAACGCATCATGTTAATAAAAGAAAATAAAAAATTTAAACATACTTTGCCATAGCAGCCAAAGTTAAAATATCTGTTTCAGACATTTTTGTGTTTTTGGCGTAATCGCTTGCCGCCAAAATGTATGCCGTGTCATCGTTGACTTTTCCTTTGAACTGCTGAAACAAATATGCAACTTTGCTTACTGCAGAATCAGTTGTATCTGCCTTTGTGGAATCTGTTTTTACAGAGTCTGTATTTGTACTATCTGTTTTTACGCTGTCAGCAGCAATGTAACTCGTATCAACAGGCATCTTGGCAAGGTCATAGTGAATAACTTGTACAGAATCGCCCATAGGAATTCTTTGTTCGTATCCAATAGTGTCAACAATGGTTCTCGTAACAGGCACTTTTAAGGTGTCTGCCATGTAAATCATGTCTATCATGCCATCTCCTTTACTTTGTTTTTTGCCTTTGGCATCGTATGACCAGTCTGGTTTTCTGTCTTTTATTTGTGGGTTTGCAGTTTGAATTTCATAGACTTTGTTTGCTATGTCTCTGTTTGAAGGCTTAGCATTTCCTTCTTTTTCTACTGCCCACTTTGCAATATCCCATTGTGAATTCCAGTCTGCTGCAGTATCTGGCAGTACTTTGATGGTATCGACAAAAGTTCTTGTTTGTGTTATTGGTTGGTATTGTGTGGTGTCTGGCAATGCAGGTGCAAACAAGCTGTCTAATGTATAGGTTGAATCAGTTGCTGTTGGTTGTACATATACTTGTTTAGGCGTAAACTGATCAATGCTTAATGCGCCCAAACCTAATGCAGAAAGCACTCCTGCTGTTATTAACAGCCGTTTTCCAATGTTTCTTGGATTTTTCTTTGGTGCAGCTGTAGGAATTTCAGGTCTTGCTTGATGCACATCTGTTTCAGGCAAGTCTGTTTCATGCAGTTGTTCTGTAGGTTCTCGTAAAACCGGCTCTGAAATCTCTGGTTGTGCTGGAACTGGTGTATCTGTTCCTTCTCCATTTGGTGTGTTATCATCAGGTGTATTGTTCATTTTATTCCCCCGTTTTTTAGTTTAACTACTTTTTAGTAGTAGATAGTGAGTATTTAATATATTAATTTTTCGTTATAATTATTATAATATCCTAGATGATTATTATAAAATAGAAATATTTATATATTTGAACGCTTTATTTCTCTTGTGAAGCGCAAAGTTAATCAATTAGGAACGTCCTTAAGCATAACGCTCCCTTCAAAATGGGTAAAGACAATCGGCATAAAAAAAGGAGATGACGTTGATATTGACATCGCCAATAACTCCCTTATTGTTCATGGCGAAGGCAATCTTTTTCTTGAGGAAAGCACAGAAATATCAGTAAAAAAAGGCTCTTTGGGGTATGTCAAAAGCATGATTAACAATGTGTACAGGAAAGGCTACGATGAAGTGCTTGTTCATTACGAAGATGAAGCAACCAAAAAGCTTATTCTTGAAGCATTGGAAGAAACCATGGGCTTTGAGGTTGTTGAGCAAAAAGAAAACAAGCTCGTTATAAAAAACATTGCAGGGCTCTTTGAATCTGAATTTGACAATTTAATGAGAAGGGCGTTTCTCATAACGATTTCTATTGCAGAAGAGAGCTTGATTGACTTAAAGCAAAATAAAATAGACAAGGAAAAGTACTGGCAGCTGAAAAAAACAGTTGAAAAGCTGATGAATGTCTGCTGCAGAACCTTGAACAAAGGTGTGTTGAGAAATAATCCCAATAGTAAATTTAGATATTTGGTTATTCACACCATAGACAAAATAGCGTATGCCTATTACTACATTATCAGCCTTGAAAAAGAGCCGTTATCCCCGCCGTTGCTTGTCTACTACGCAAATACCACTGCGTATCTAAGAGCTTTTTATGACAATTACTATCAGAAAAATATAGGCAGCATTAGCTTGTTGACAGATAAAAAAAATACGTTGCTGTGGGAAGAAGGGTATAGATTAATGAAAAAGGCAAATGTTTCTGAACGAATTGTTCTGCACCATTTAATGACGGTTATCAGAAGAACCTATGAATGCATGAGTCCTTTTTTAGGAGAGCAATTATGATTGCTTCATGTATGCCTGTGCTTCTTTGAATTTTGCTTCATCGATGTTTGCATATACAAACGCTTGCACTCTTTTTTCTAGTTCAAAGGCAAGCGCTTTAGGGATATCCTTTCCATTTGCCAGCATGTGCGCAGTGTTAATTGCAAGATTCCGGTAATGCACAGCTTCCATAGTATAATGAAGGTAATCAAAATAATTAGGAGATTCTTCTGCATCCCTTAATGCATAAGCCATCTGTCTTATAGCAATAGGTATTCTTGCTGCATAAAAGCCTTTTGCAAAGTCTTTAAACTCTTCTTTATGCTCATTTGGATTTTTTCCATACCATCTATGCCATGCAGTTGGAAGAATTTCAGTTAATTTTTGTTCCTCGCTAATAGGGCTCGAAGCTATTTCATTAAATCCCCAGTCTCTTATAGGCATGTAGCTGTCTATGAAATAAACTAAGCTTGCCTGAACAGGGGCAAATTCTGCGTGATTAAAATCAGTTAAGGCGATTTTATCGTTTTCAACAAGCACGTTGTTTGCAGATGCACTTACTATCCATTTTCCATGTTTTCTTTCTGCACTTTTTAATAATTGCTGTAATGGCTTGAATGTTTCAATAAAAGAGCTATCATCAATATCGAGCGCTTCCATTACCCTGTAGGCATCTTTATCTTGTTCAATCTCATCTTCTAATTTTCCAAATCTTCCACAAAGTTTTCTTATTTTTCTATCTTTTAAGTATGCTTTATCTTCATTGGTTAATATTTCATCAATGGTTTTATCTACGGCAATGCCTGTTTCAAGAATTTCATTCATGACAGCATTATATGCTTTGGTTGTTTCTTCAGGATGCAATGCTCCTCGAACGCCAAAATACTCTTGAACTTTTTGTTGTAACGTCAGCCCTGGCATTTTTTGCAAATAAATAGTTGCGCCATCGCGGGGTTTTAATACCATAGGCACTGGAAACCCTTTTGCCTTTAAGGCAATAAGCAGTTTTTCTTCAATACTAGAGATTCTTTCAGTGGTATTGGTTTTTTGAATACTATTAACAGGACTTATGCTTGCATACTCTTCAGTTATTGTTGCGCCTGTTCTTCCGCTGTAAGTTCTAGGTTCCAAAAGCAACGTCTGAAAGGCATCAAGAGCATCTATTGCTTGCGTATCTGCTATTCTTCCTATTTGTTTATCTGGTGCAAAAAGCTGTACAAGATTTCTCAGAGTGCTGGCATTTGCTCTTCTTGCATGTTCAGCGTTTTGAAACGGAGATGTTCCATATCCTTCTTTAACAGGAACCGTATCTGCTCTACGTTCCGTTGCTTTTTTGCCTGAATCCACAGCAGTATCTCCAATAGGCATTGCTAAAACGTATCGACGTTTTGCACTCCATTCAAGTAAACGCCTTCACTTCGCAAGGTTAAACGTTCGTTCAATATGTCCATTGCTATAAGCATAGAATTTTCGTGGGTTATTCCTAGATTCTGTATATCTTCAGCAGTTATAAAGGTTACATCAGATGCCTTTCCAGTAGCTTCTCTGAGTTTATAAAGGTCTACGATGGCAGTGATTTCTTTAAGATCTGGTGTTGCATCAGAAACGCAGGGTCCTAGGATAGTTATCAAACCATATTCAGGAGACTTGACTATGTTATGTGCATGTCCTGCAATAAGCTTTTTTTGTGCATCGAAAAGAAAACTTTGAGAACCTAATTTTGTTACATAACCTCCATCTGCTGTATGGAATGATTCATGAAACCCTTTTAGATTTACTTTATCTGTAACAGGTATGCCTTCATATTGGGCGAAGGTATTCTCAATGCTCATGCAGGTGTCATTAAATTGTGAATAATTCATTGCCCTTTCAATAAGATAGATTCTATCTGGGTATTCATAATCGCCTATTTGTTCTTGTTGTCTTTGGCTACAACCTGAAAACGCAATTGCTGCTGTAGCAGCTAATGCCAAACCAATGCGAGTTTTTAGTTTCATGATATCCCCCCATATTGTTCTTACTTCTTCTAAGGCGTTCTCCTTTATAAATGTTTCGCTTTTGTAACTACTTTACAGTAATAAACTTATAGGAATGAAAGACTTTATAAATAACCCCAAACTTTTAAGACTATGACATTCGAAGAACTCAATTTGCATCCAGATATTCTCAAAGCAGTAAAAAGAGCAGGTTTTATTGAGCCAACAACTATTCAGAAAAGATGTATTCCGGAAATTAAAGCAGGAAAAGACGTTGTTGCCCAATCATTGACAGGAAGCGGAAAAACCGCAGCATTTGGATTGCCTTTATTGGAAAAAATCAGCGCAGGAAAAGGATTGCAGGCTTTGATATTGACGCCTACAAGAGAATTGGCAGTGCAGGTAAAAGAAACTCTTTCTCAATATGCCATGTTTTTGAAGCTGAACATTACCGCTGTTTATGGCGGTGTTGGGTTGCAGCCGCAGATAGATGCCCTAAAAACAGCGGATATTGTTGTTGCAACACCTGGAAGAATGACTGATCATATGCAGAGAAAGACAATAGATATGCATGATGTTCATTTTCTGGTTATTGATGAAATGGACAAGATGTTTGAAATGGGCTTTATTGAAGATGTGCAAAAAATTATTCAGGCAATTCCAAAACAAAGGCAAACCTTGCTCTTTAGCGCAACTATTTCAGAGGAAATCCATCAGATTATCAGAAAATACTTGAAAAGCCCTGTTAATATAAAAGAGCAGATTCATGTTCACAAGAGCTTCCTTAAACAAGTGTACTATGACGTTCACAAAGAGGAAAAATTTTCTCTTTTAGTGCATTTGCTGAAGCACAAAACGCCTGGCTTGGCTATTGTTTTCTGCGGAACAAGAATGGCTGTTGACAGCGTTGCAAGAAATTTAAAAATGCAGAAAATAAAGGCGATGGCCGTGCATGGAGGATTAAGCCAGAATAAAAGGACCTTTGCGGTCAACTCAATAAAACAAGAAGACATCCAAGTGTTGGTCGCAACCGATGTTGCAGCAAGAGGATTAGATTTGCAAAATATTTCTCATGTGTATAATTATGATTCTCCTAAGACTTCTTCAGAATACATTCATAGAATTGGAAGAACTGCAAGAGCAGGAAAGTCAGGAGAAGCAGTAACGCTTTTGGTTGATAGAGACCACGATAATTTTAGAAACGTCATGTCTGATAGGAGTTTGCAGATTGTAAAAGAACAAGTTCCTAAATTTGAAAGAATCCCTTTTATCAGAGACAGAGGTTCCTTTGGAAGAGGCCCTGGAAGACAGCAAGGATATAGGCAAGGGTCATTTCAAGGACGTGGGCGCTCAGAAGAGCGTGGACATTCACAAGCCAGACAAGGAAGCTCAAGAGGCCCTTCTAGGCGTTTTGATGACCGAGATTCCGGCAATCGTTCTCAGGGCAGTTTTAGAAAATCAAAGTTTACCCGAAACCAATACAATATTTAACCACTTCTAAGTAACAAAAAACGAAACATTTAAATACTAGTATATCTCAAAAGCAGTATGAACTTTATTGATAAAGTGTCTTTGAAGAGAAGAAAAGCGATAACCTATGATTCTTTTAAAAGGCTTGCGGCAAATGCAGAAAGCGTGGACATTATTCCGGTTATGATAGAAACTCCTGCAAAGCTCTTTGGAAGACAGCTGTATAATGATGTTGAGTATGCTGTTCATGCCATTGCTTATTTTCCTGATGCTGCAGTCACCTTTGATAAATCGTATGGTGCTATTCCTAAAAATACAGACTTTCATCTTCAGCAAGATGCTGTTGTCGAGGAAAAAAGAAATGATGACTTGCTGGTTATGGTAACAGACATGCCAAATGCAATCTTGCATCCTTCTTTCAGATGCATTCTTAACAGTCCAAGAGATGTTTCTGCATTATGCACAGCGTAATGTTAAGAAATAATATCTTAAAAAAAGAAAAAAATTATGCAGCTTGATTATATGCTGCATTTGCAAAGTGCTGCGACATTGCAGCTAAGGTTAAAATGTCTGTATCTGACATTTTGCTTCCTTTTGCGTAATCGCTTGCTGCTAAAATGTAACTCGTTTCTGCATTCTCATTTGCATATCTGCCCTGCAATGCGTAAACTTGGTTCACGGTATTGTCAAGTGAAGCAGTAATCGTCAGACCGTGTGGTGCGTTCTTGGTTGTATCTACAGGCGTTGCTTTCGTTGTGCTGTTAAAGTAACCTGCATGTGGCTCTTCGACAGTGTCAACTTTTGGACCATTTTGTCCATAAACTGTGTGAGTCCATGCAATGGTATCAGCAACATTCGTTACTATAGGAACTTGCAAGCTGTCTGTAGTATAAATCATGTCTATCATGCCATCTCCTTTGCTTTGTTTTTTGCCTTTGGCATCGTATGACCATTCAGGTGTTCTTCCTGATAGTTGTGGGTTTGCTGTCTGTATTTCATAGACTTTATTTGCAATATCTCTGTTTGAAGGCTTAACATTTCCTTCTTTTTCTAAAGCCCACGTTGAAATATCCCAGAGAGAATTAAAGTTGCTTGCAGTATCTGGAATAACTTGTGTTAAAACAGTGTCTGTTTTTGTTCTGGTAATTGGTTCATATACTTCTACGAACGGAGTTCTTGAAACGCCAATCTTCGTGCTGTCTTTCAAGCTGTCCGTCTTAAATAAATTTGTATAAGCAGTTGAATCTGGCAGTACGGTTGCCGTGCTGTCTGTTTTGGTTGTTGGTGATTGGGTTTTATCGCAGCTTAAATATGATAAGCCTATTGCTCCTGCGACGATAATTGCGCCTCCAAGAATCAATAAGTTCTTTTGCCTTCTTTTGGCATCGGCATCTAGTTTCTTCTGGTTTTCTGCAACTTCTGCATTTATCTTTTTGTTATTATCAGTATCTACTGCAGCTACTGTTCCGCTTGTAGAGGTATCAGTTGTTCCTGCTGAAGTTGTGTCTGTTTGATCCGCTATAACTTCTGATGTTACTGGTAATGATTCTGTAGAACTTGTTGGTTTTGGCGTTTCATTGCCAAGAACGTCTTTGCTTGATCCGTCTGGACTTGGTCCATCACTTGCATCTGCCATTATGTATTCACCTTTTTATTTTTTTGACTATTTTCTATGAAAAATGAGAACCTGTTTATAAATATTTCGCTTTTGTAACTACTTAGAAGTGATGCTTAAAGATCCAAGCTTTCCGTTATCAATGCAGGCTTGAACTCCTGCAAATCATCATAGGTTTGCCCTGTTCCCAAATAGAGAATAGGTTTTTTGGTTACATAGCTTACGGAAATGGCTGCTCCTCCTTTTTCGTCTACATCAGCCTTTGCTAGAATGATGGCATCTATGCCGACTAATTCATTAAAAATCTTTGCCTGTTCAACGCAATCATTGCCGGTAATGCTTTCTCCTACAAATATTTTTAAATCAGGCTTATTCACGCGAATTACTTTTTCCAGCTCGTCCATTAAATTAGTATTGCTGTGCAGTCTTCCTGCAGTGTCTATTAAAACAATATCAATGCCCTTTGCTTTTGCATGGCTGATGGCATCAAAGGCGACTGCAGCAGGGTCGCTGTCATAGTCATGCTTTATCATTTTTACCTGCAATTT
The DNA here is from genome assembly GCA_003599145.1 of Candidatus Woesearchaeota archaeon. Taxonomy (GTDB): domain Archaea; phylum Nanobdellota; class Nanobdellia; order Woesearchaeales; family UBA9642; genus SURF-58. The sequence continues at coordinate 303,351 of QZIT01000006.1, forward strand.
TTCTGCATGTTCCTGCAATTGCTGGATTGCAGCTGCTCTAAAGGTATCGCTTGCAGCGATGACAACAGAAAAATTATTTTTCTTGAACAGATGCGCCAGTTTTGCCAAGGTGGTTGTTTTGCCGCTTCCATTGACGCCAATCATGGCAATAACATAAGGCTTTTTCTGCCTTGCTCTCTTGACGAGGTCGAAAGTTTCAACATCAAATAATTCTTCGATGGATTTTTTCAGCGTCTTTTTAATCAGCTCGTCAATATGTTTTCTTGGAATTTTATCTTTGGTTAATTCCCTTTTCAAATCTTCTTTTATTTTTTCTATCACTTCAACAGCGACGTTGTTTTCCAGCATGGCAACTTCAAGATCCCAGAATATTTCATCGAATTTTTCACCGCTCAACTGCACCTTGCTGATGGTGTCTTTCAAAACGTCAAAGAATGATTTTTTCTCTTTAGGTTCTTCTGGTATCTTTTTTTCTTCTGTCTCTTCTTCTTTGATTTCTTTTAGTAATTCTTCTTTTTTCTCCTCTTCTTTTTCAGAAATCTTTTCTAATGCCTCTTCTTCGAGTTCTTCATCTATAATCTCCTCTTCAACTTCTTTTTCAGCTTTTTCTTTTTTTCCAAAAATGCTCTTGAAGAAGGATGGCTTTTTTTCTTCTCGTTTATATTCTCCTCTTGTTGCTTCTTTCTTTTCTGTTCTATCTAATTTTTTTTCTTCTTTTTTCTCGTCTATTATCGTCTCTTTTTTTCTTTCTTTCCTTTCTTCTGGTTTTTTTATTTCTATGTTTTCTTTTCTTTCAGGTTCTGCTTTTCTTTTTTCTTCGCCTTCTCGCTTTATTCTCACTTCTTCTTTTCGTTCCGCTGCTTTTTCAAATTCTTTTTTTTCCAGCTCTGCTATCCTTTTCTTTTCATCTTTTTTTGCTTCTTCTGCTTTTGGTCTTTCTGCAGGTATTTTTTTGTCGTCTTTGCGCTTTTCTTCAGCTTTTTTCTTAGGCAGTTCCTTTTCAGCCTCTTCAATGACTTCTAATTCCTGCTCTTCTGCAGCTTCCTCTACGGCAGTCTCTTCAACATCTTTCTTAAACTTGCTTAAGGCCTTGTCAAGCGTTTTCTTTAAAAATCCGAACATAAGCGTAAGTAAAAAGAAGCAATTTATAAAGGTTTACTCTTGCTGTTCCATTCCGGAAAGCTTTTCAGAAAACTTTTCAAGTTCGCCCATGGTTTCTGCTTTATAGAGCTGCATGGTTGCAAGCTGCTTGCTTAATAACTCTTTTGTTTCTGCAATAGTTTTTTCAACAACGACGTTGCTGCCGACGTTGATTTTTATCTTTTTGCTTTCTCCCAACAAGCCTTCAACGAAAATGCCGTTGTGCAGGGGCATGAGCACTTTGCTTCCTGCTGTTGCCTTTTCAAATTCCTCGAGAGAAACAAGCATTTCTTGAATGTTGGTAATCTGGGTGTCAAAATTTTCAAGGTATTGCTGCAACTGCTCCATCTGTTTTTCCGCAATCTGCATTTCCATAAACTGCTGTTTTTCGTCTTCTTCCATAGTTAAAGGAACAGGGGGGGTTTTAAAAAGTTTGTTGTTTAGAAACTTATTTATAGACTAAGCGTTCACTATCTTCATGGACTTCAAAGAACTCCTGAAACAATTTGATCATCTTCCTAAATTCCCTGACGGAAGAATAAACTACAGCAATGCCGATACAGCGGTTGTGTTGAATTGCTTTGTGAAATTTGGAGATGAAATTTTGCTGTTAAAACGAAGCGATAAAGTAAATGCTTACAAGGGAAAATGGAATTCCATAGGCGGTTATCTTGATGAGCCTGTTTCCCTCAGGAAAAAAGTGCTTGAAGAGTTGAGGGAAGAATTGGGCATAATCACAAACATAAAGTCACTATCGACTGCAGAGCCTCACACCCTAGTAGATAAGGCAATAAACAAAACGTGGATTATTTTTCCTGTTCTTGTTGAACTGTCAAAAAAACCCGAGATAACGCTTGATTGGGAACATACCGATTTTGTGTGGATAAAACCAGAGCAAATAAACGATTATGATGTTGTGCCTGATGTTCCTTTTTTGCTGAAGAGAGTTCTTAAACGCTGATTATGTCCTTCTGCACCGAACGATGAGGCTCCAGGAATCCAGTCGCCTTCTGTTCGACTTAAACGGATAAAGAAAGTGTACATACTTGTGCTTGGTGATGCGCAAACCCTGCTTGCGCAGGAGTTGTTTTAGGTCGTTGAAAAAAATCTTCACTTTGTGGGGGTTTTCAAAGCGAAAGGTGACGATGTTGTATAGTAGCTGGAATAAGGTGCAGTCTCCTCTTATGCGCTCCTGAGGAACTACGATGATGAGCTCGCCATCATCTTTCAGCAGTCTTCTAAGGTTGTGTAATAATCCCTCCCTGTCATCAACATGCTCAAGCACATGGGCAAGAACAATAACGTCAAATTTGCCTTTCTTAAATAAATTCTTATCTATATTATAGAATGTGAACTCTTTGTATTTTTTTCTTGCGTACTTCAGTGCATGGCGGTTAATGTCTGCACCGTAAAGATCAAACTCTTTCTGAGGATATTTCTTTTTGACGATGTCCAGAAAAAATCCCGTGTTGCACCCGTAATCTAGCAGGCGAAGGTTGTTCTTGTTCTTTAGATAACTTACCAGTTCATTCACCTCTGTTGACTTATAGACAAGTATGGTTCTTCCTAAGAACCCTGTTGTTCGCGTAATCAGTGTATATGATAAGCCGTATTTCATGGTGTATGGGTCAAATCCAATCCTCCTTGAGTTTCGTTGCCTTGCTGACGACGCCGCTGACCAGATGAATTGCCATGCTGATGACGAGGATTGCAATGATGACTTTCCATGAAGGTATAAATGCAATAGCGCTTAAAAGCAGTGCGCCAACAACAAAATCCCATTGATCAAAGGGAAACCAGCTTTTGCCCGGATTTATCCGCACTCTCCTTTTGAAAAAGCTTTTGACTAAGTCTCCTAAAATTGCTCCTGCTCCTAATAAAAATCCAAAATAGACAATGCCCCAGGAATAATCAATAATGCTTATGCTTTTGAAAAAAGAAACATCCTTCAGCAAGATTTGCACGATAAACAGGACAATGCCTGCAAGTATGCCAAAAATAACCCCGCCAATGGTTTTATGGTCTCCAAAAATTCTTCCTTTGTTGACTTTTTGATAATTATCGACAGGTGTTTTTAGCAGTCCGTGTTTTGTTGTAAACACAGGAGTCATGTTTGCAAAGTATGCAGGAACCATGAAATAGATAGCCTGTAAAAAAAGCAAGAGTATTTCATTCATGCTCATTACTTTCTCTGTTTCTTTTTAAATGTTTTGCGTATGCAGCCCTTAACTGTTCAGAGGTTGCATGAAACGTTGTTAACAAATAATCTGAGTATGCCCTTAGCCCTTCTGCAGTTTTAAGCGTGTGCTGTTCAGGTAAATCTCTTAATCTCTGAGAGACATCGGCAAGGGCCTTTCCATAATACGGATGGTCTGTTTCGTTGTTAAGCATCAGAGAAATGGCAACAATTTCTTCAAGTGCAGCTTTTTTGATTGCAGACTGCTGCAGCAGGGGCAGAAAAGATGCTCTTTCTGAAAGAGCGTAGAGAAAAAAAGTCTTTTTTACGGCAGCTTGCAATTGCGGAGCAGTATAAACGATAGCCATGGGGTTGAAAAGAACAAGCTATATAAATTTATTACTATTCCGCAATGACATGGGTGATTTGAGCGGTTTTGTAGAGGATTTACGGCAGAGAGTTGACCTTGCTGAGCACGTTAAAGCCATTGTCAAACTCGGAAGGAATAATATGGGCAAATGCCCTTTTCACGAGGAAAAAACACCGTCTTTTCATGTAACATCTGACTTTTTCCATTGTTTTGGATGCGGGAAATCAGGAGATGTCATAGGGTTTTATCGAGAGTACCATGGACTCACGTTTATTGAGGCTGTAACTGCAATAGCAGAAAAAGAGGGAATTTCTGTTCCGACATTCGGCAGGGCAGAGCCAAAAATAAGAACCTATGAAGTTTTGGAAGCTGCATTAAGCTATTTTCATAACAGCCTGATGATGGACAGAGGAATCGAAGTTTATGAATTTTTACTTGAGAAAAGAAAAATATCAAGGGAAACCATCCAGCGATGGAAATTAGGTTACGCACCAGACAGCTGGGATGAATTGCATACTCATTTGCAGCAGAAAGGATTTACTGCCGAGGAGCTTGAACGGCAAAGCCTCATCACGCAAAGAAAAGAAGCTTCCGGATATTATAATTTTTTTAGAAACAGAATCATGATCCCACTAGTAAATCATGCAGGAAAGCTTATCGGATTTGCAGGCAGAGCTATTGATGCTGACCAGATAAAATACCTTAATTCAAGAGAGCAGACATCAAGAGGAAAAAGCCTGTACAATAAGAAAACACTTTTATTTGGATTGTACCCTGGACTTTCTGCAGTGCGAGAGCAAAAATCAATTATGGTTACCGAAGGATATTTTAATGTTATTTCTAGCCATCAATCAGGAATAGAGAACGTTGTTGCGGTAGGCGGAACTGCATTTACTGAACAACAGGCGCGGTTGATAAAAAGGCTTACTTCTGATGTGGTTTTTGTTATGGATGGGGACAGTGCAGGCATTGCTGCTGCAAAAAAAGCAGTTAAAGTTGCCTATGGTTCTGGATTAACGCCTCAAGTTGCCTTATTGCCTGAGGGAACAGATTTGGATGACATTTGTAAATTAGGCGATAAAGAGAGTGTTATGCAAACCATTCACCCTGAAGATATCCTTCAGTTTCATCTAAGGACAACGCCTTCTCAAACATCAGATGAAAAAACAAGAATCTTGGACGAAATGATAGAATATCTTTCATTGGAAAAGGATGTTGCGAGGAAATTTATTTGGATCAGCGACATTGCAACTGCATTACACATTCCTGTTCAAATTGTTGAACAAAAATGCGTTGCATATCATGCAGAACAGCTTCCTGAGCAACAGCAAGTCTCTTTGAGGAAAATAGCTGCGCTGTATATTGCAAACCTGTTTCATCTTCCTTCTGCGCTGCGGAGGCATTACTATGAACTTGTTCCAGAGAGCGATGCGTTTTCTGACGAGCTGAAAGCGCTTTATGGTATTTTGCAGGAAGGAGACAAGGAGAATCATGAGCAATTAGCTATGCCTATGGTGCCTATGCAGAACGGCCAGCATGACTTTATTGCAAGCGATAAAGCAGAGCAGGTTATTGCTTATTTGAAGGATGCATACCAAAAAAGAAAGATTGCGCACATTCCTTTGCAAATAGTCCGTATGGCAATGGAGCCGTTGCCTGTAAAAGTCGACATCTGTGCAAACATCCTGCACGAATATGCTATACAAGAAGAACAGGGAAAGTTGTTTATTGATTTGCTTGAAGCGCAGAAACTTCAGCATACCAATAGACTAACGAAAATTCAAAGAAAACTAGAAGAATTGATGTATCATGGCTAAACGAAAATTTTCTGATTTTGAAGCACTGAAAGCAAAAGTTAGGGCTATCATTGAAAAAAAAAGATGGAAACCAGGAGAATTCTCTCCTTTTCAGATTGCAAAAATTGATCCCTATCTTGAACGCAGGCTCCGTGATGTAGGATACCAGTTAACGGGAACGTATAGCAGCGCTCTTGCTCTTAGATATATGGAGCTTGAACCAAAGAGAAGGTCTGATAAACTTTCCAATGAGGATATTCTTGCAATTATGGGAGAAACGATTTCAAGAGAGACTGCAGTATCCATCTATGATACGTATTTGCAGGGCACTCAAGGGCTGAGTGCAAGGCAGTTATTTAAAAGCGGAATTGCCAGTAAAGCATTAAAGGCTGCCTACAGCCCTAAGAGAAAAGAGTATAGAGAAGGCTTGTTTTATGAGCTTATTGACAGGCTTTATCCTGATGTGCAAGACCAATATGGCTTTCCTTTAAGCATAGCATTGCGCAGAGAACCCTTAAATAAAACCGTTTTGGCAGGTCAGTGCAAAAGACTTTATTTTTCCGGTTCAGATATCTCTATGAAAGCAGTTGCAGTAGACGTGAGTTCGTCGATTGCACATACCTTGATGACAGGGCGCCATGAACGAGTGTTGGTTAAAAAAAGTGACCGTGCCTTTTCTGATTATATGAAACATTTTTGCAAACTGCTTGGAACGTCTCTTGTTCCTGATGATCTCATCCCAAGAGGCACGAGAGGAGTGAAAAATCTTTCTCTTATAGCAGAGCGGGAAGTTGGATTGATGCTTCATATTCTTCAAAAATACGACCCTGAACTTCAGGAAGTGCCTTTTCCTTCTCTTGAACCTCCCTTGCAGAATATTACCAGTTATCAAGCGTTGATAGCACTGCCCGCGGAAGAAGGAAACACCTACGCTGACTTGAGGGTTGTTTCAGCGAACCTTGAACATTTGGTTGAGGTAAAAGCGTGCAGGCCGTGGAATGAGTTTGCAGTAGTTTCAAGAATGAGAAACCAGCATACTGCAAAAACCTGGAGTGATGGCAAGTCTATTGATAAAAAATTAGCAGTTGTTTTGGGGTCTCCGTTAAGTGCAGATAGCAAAGAAGCATTGGCAAAATATGGTTTTCATACTCTTGATGAGCCCTTGTTTGGAGAGCTCTATGTAGCGTCGCTTGATTTATTGCATAGGGAAAATCCAGAATTTTTCTCAGGAAAACCGTATACTGCAGATGACTTGAAAAAAATTCATCATTGGCTTACTGATAAAGCGCACCTGCTTGCAAGACCATTGTATCAGACGCTGAAAAACTGGTCTGCAAAAATATTGAAGCAATGCATAGATGCTCTTGAATTTCCCTTTTCCGTTATTGATGGCCATCCTTCTGTCTATCAGGCTCCTTTTTCATTGTTTGAGGATTTTTATGGCTCTTCAGCAGGAAAAGTATTTGCTCCTCATCACTTGTTGTTGGATATTGAGACATCAGGATCGAGCAGCAGGGAAGGCATGATAAGCATGATTGGTTTAGGCTATGCTGTTGGCGATACAATGATTGTGCATATTCAGCATGCAAGGACTCCTTTTGAAGAAGAAGACTTGCTGAAAACATACGATGCGTTGGCAAGATCAGGACAATTTACTCATGTCGTTACCTTTAACGGAAGAAGCTTTGACATTCCCTTTATCAATAAAAGATTGCTTGCGCATTTTATCAATCCAAACTATGCATTAGAGCATCTTGATTTGTATCCTTTGTTTAGACAATATGCAAAACAGCATCAATATCCCAATGCAAGATTGCAAACATTTGAGAAAGGCGTTTTGGGTGCTTCCCGTCATAAAGACCTTCCAAGCAAGGATGTTCCTGAAGTCTTAACGAATGTCATGTTTGGCGTTGGCGATCATAGGTTGCAGAAAGTGGTGTTGCATAACCAGTATGATATTGTAACGCTGGGTTTGATGCTGGATTATTTTAAAAATTCCTAAACGAGGATACTTACGCCTTAATAATTCCATACCCAATCAATCTAAACCTATTTCCTATTCTTCTTGAGATGGTTACCCTGCTGTCTACTTCACCACAAACAGGAATCTTTAATTTGCACTGAAATGTGTTTTTTCCAAAATCATAAACCAATCCTACAGTAGAAGAGCTATTGACATTAAGCAAGAGCATTTCGTTTTTTTTGATAGGCTCTACTTTTAAGTCTTCTTTTGAGCCTACAACTCTGTCCAGCAAATGCAATTCAAGTTTTAATTCATACCATATCTTTGGAAGCTTTCCCGGTAATCCAACAACACTTCCTGTTAAGCTGTCTCCTTTGACAATTCCTGGGTCTAAAGCAGTCATTAATCCAATGCTTCCTCCTGGAACAACTTCAGAAACTTCTTTGCCTCCTGTAACCAATTGAGTGATGATGGTTCTTAATGGCTTAGCAACAATCTGGTTTGCTTCTTCAAGAATTCTTCCTGGGCTTATTTCAATTTCATCTCCCAGCTTAAGTTTTCCTTGGGTTACTGCACCGCCTAAAACTCCTCCCTTCAGCTGCTTTGGTTTTGTTCCAGGTTTATTGACATCAAATGATCGTGCAATAAGCATTAAGGGTTCTTTGCGGACGTCTCTTTCCGGAGTTGGAATGTGTTTTTCTATTGCATCAATAAGCAGGTCAATATTGACTCTTTTCAATGCGCTTATTGGGATAATAGGAGCATGCTCATATTCGGTTCCTTTCAAGAATTCTTTTATTTGCTGATAGTTCTTTAATGCCTGCTCTTTGCTTATCAAGTCTATTTTGTTCTGTACAATAACAATATTTTTGATGCCTGAGATGTGCAATGCCATAAGATGCTCTCTGGTTTGCGGCTGAGGGCATTCTTCATGGCTGTCGATGAGCAGCAATGCACCATCCATAATCGTAGAGCCGCTTAACATAGTTGCCATTAAGCTCTCATGTCCTGGTGCGTCAACAAAACTCACTCTTCTTTTTGGAATTGCCGTTTCATTGCAATCTTTGCAGGTTTCAAAAATAGTGTACTTCTTGCAATGTTCGCAATAGTAGAATGTGCAGTCCGCATATCCTAATCTGATGGTGATTCCTCTTTTTATTTCTTCGCTGTGCGTATCTGTCCATTTGCCAGACAGCGCTTCAGTTAGTGTTGTTTTGCCATGGTCAACGTGGCCTACAAGGCCAATATTGATAGAAGGCTGGACAGGAAGCGTTGTTACGGCTGAGTCCTCTGTTTTTATTTTCTTTGGTTCAGCTTTTTCTGTTTTTTCTTTTTTCTCTGTTTTTTTACTTTTTACTTTTTTTTCTTCTGTTGCTTTCTCTGCCTTTTTAGCCATGATGCAAGAAAACGTGTTTTATTTATAAAGGTTTAGTAAACGCAGGTATATAATTATAAGCGTAATCTTCATACATATACGATCAATTCCCCAAGTATGGCAAAATCACTCCTGAAATCGAAAACGTTTTGGGTGAATCTTGTTGTTGCTGTTCTTTTAGGCCTGATGGATAAACCTTTAGGAATAGATCCTCAAATGGAGATTGCTGCTGTCTGCATGGCAAATATTCTTTTGAGATTGCTGACAACAGAACCTGTTGTTGTGGCAAAAGCTTTATAAACCCCCTGCTATTTCTTTGGGAAATGGAGATTAAGGCTTTTGACAGATGGTCAACAGAGGGCATTGTTGTTGAAGACTTGGGACTGCAGAGATATATTTCTTTAGAGCCAAGGCTGCTGCCAAAAACAGGAGCAAGATATGCCCAAAACAAGTTCTATAAGTCTAAAATATTTATCGTTGAACGATTAATCAATAAACTGATGAATCCTGGTCACAGAGGAAAAAAGCACAAAAGAACGTCTGGATCATGCACAGGAAAATCCAACACAACCTATAAATTAGTCTATGATGCTCTTGATATTATTGAGAAAAAAACAAAATTAAATCCTCTTGCAGTTTTTGTAAGAGCATTGGAAAATGCAGCGCCAAGAGAAGCTACCGTTACCATTGAATACGGCGGAGCAAGATACCCTAAGGCAGTTGAAGTTTCTCCTCAAAGAAGGATAGATATTGCCTTGAGAATGATGATTCAGGGAACTCATGCCAAGGCGTTTAACAAGAAAAAAGGAGCTGTTCAGGCTCTTGCAGACGAAATTCTTAACGCTTACCAGATTAGTCAGGCAAGCGATGCCATTGCCAAAAAAGTAGAATTGGAAAGGCAGGCAGATGCAAGCAGGTAAGGCTACTTTTTACTCGTTTTTATGTTTATTCAGTGGTTAGCAGGTTTCTTGATACTTTTAATAATACTCTTTCACTTTTCCAAACTTATACACTTTATCTCCAACAATAAAAACCTGAAAATTATCAACGTTCTTTAAAAAAGGGCTGAGCAGTTTTTCCTTTAAAATATCGGTGCCTTCGGTAACTAAATTCATGGAAGGCATGACAATCAGATTTTTGCGATGGAACTTGCCAACTAAAAAACATTTGAATTTTTCTGTTCGTACGCCGTCATTCAGGCTGATGGCAGGATGTTCATGTCCTATAATGATCGTTTTGGCTTTCTGAAATTCCTTGTCCTTAGGAATCTTGTGGCCGTGCGTAATATAGACCTGTTTATGTATATAATAATCAACCATGGCTAATTTTCTTTTCCTGATGATGGGCATCAAGATTGCATCGTGGTTGCCCTTGATAAAAACGACTTTTGCAGTCTTTGAAAGATAATCAATAAGCTTCAGGATGTTTCTCCATTCTTCGTTGGATATGCTTCCAAATTCATGCTTTACATCGCCGTTGATAACAATGAGTTTCGGCTTTGTTTTTTTCAAGATAGCTTCTATTTTTTCTTGCAGTTCTTTATAATGAAACTTAGGCAGCAAGACTCCTGTTTGTGCTACGTAATCTTCATAGCCCATATGCAAATCTCCTATAATGAGCATATCGTCTATGGTAATGGCAAGGTCGATTGCAGTAATGCCTTTCAGGAGTTCCATACTTCAGGAAGGGACCATGATCTTAATAAGTTTTTGATTTTGAAAAAACATTTAAATAGGCTTTCTCATGAATGAAGTATGAAACAGGCAGTACTCTCTTTGCTCATTGTTTTGATAGTGCTTCAAGCAGTCTATGCTGAAAAAGTATCCCCTGGCAAATATTTATTGCTGAATGCAACGCTCTATTCTGGAGAGAAGCGAGAGGTTGAAAATAAAACATTGTATGTTTATATTAATAGCGATTTGGATGTCAACCTTCAGTATAATGGCTCAAGCTATTTTCTTAACAAATACCAATGCAAAACCAATATGCCGTATCGTGTCTGCCTGCAGAATGTGAGTTTTGATGAGCAGGATAACAAGATTGCTGTTACTGAGCTCTATTTCATGACTGCAGATATTGCTGTAGAACGAGTGATTACAGAGCATGAAGCCATTCCGCTTGGAGCCATACAAACCATAACGGTAACGCTCTTGAACAACGGCAGCCTGCCTGCAAATGATATCCTGTATACGGATATTTTTCCAGAGAATATAGGTATTGCTTCTGTAACCAATGCTGAACGCTTAGGAAATGTGATACAGTGGAAAGGAAGCCTTGCTCCTGGCAACAGCAGGGAAATTGAATATGAGATTTATGGCAAAAATGCATCAGTGCAAACCCTGGTGGCAAATATAACCTATCACGACGGCAATACGACCATTGTTGATAATTCTTCAGAACTCGAACTTGAGTTCGTTAATGACTTTTTTTCTGCAACACTGCTGAATGATTCCTTGGAAACCTACGAACAAAGTGAGATTAATATTTCACTAGAAAATCTCACCACTGATTTTTCATCTGTTTTGAATATTGCCTTTCCTGATAGTTTTATTGTTTCTGCTCCGTCTGGATTTTCAAAGTCTGGAAATGTTTTCTCTATCGATGTTGAGCAAAGCACAGGCGATGAATTTACGTTTTCCTTTTATGGAACAAGAACGGGAAATTACTCTCTTATAATTGTATCTGCTTCGCCTAAAATGGAAAGCTATTTTATTGACTCCCTGATGCTGAATGAGAGCATTGAGATTGCCCATCAATCGCTGATATTAGCGACTAATTATGCCGATGGCGATGAGGTAAAGGAAAACACAGAAAAGCAGATTGTGCTCGAATTGACCAACCCTAATGCGTTTACTGATTTTGTCAATGCGCGGTTGGTTGTCTTATTAGGAAACCAAACCATAAAAGATGAAAAAATAGAGAATCTCATAAAAGGAAAAGCAACTTCATTAAGCTTTACCACAACCGTTCCCGAAACTGAACTTGAAGAGTCAAGAGTGCTGAACATTACCGTTCACTATGAAAATGATGATAAGCAAAAGTTTTTCTCTGAAGAGCTGGTTTCTTTAACGCTTGTTCCTGACGACGGAATAGAAATTATAAAGACCTTTTCCAACGTAACGGTGTATCCAAATCAAACACTGAACGTTACCGTGAGCATTAAGAATAACAGGGGGTTTGACCTTGAAAAGGTTGTTGTTACTGATGCCTATCCTGTAGCTTTCGAATTTCTTCAGGGGTTATATGCAAAGGGAGTTGCCCTTGATGCAGCTGAAACGCTTGAAGTCTATTCCTATCTTTTAAAAGTTCCTGATATTGAGTATGACACCGATTATGTTTTTGAAACCTCTGCAGTCAATGAATTTGCAGGAATTGCAGCAGGCTATTCTGTTCAATCCACGGTTCACGTTTTAGGGCCTTTAGGCGTAAATCCAGATGACGAGAGGGGTGAAGATTCTGTTAATGTAAGCTCGAATGAATCAACTTTTGGAAACAATCAAAGTCAGCTGCAAAATATAACTCAAAACGCTTCTGAAAATAATAAAGCTTATAAAGAAGAACTTGTTAAAAATGATGAAGGTGAAGAAATGACAACACTCATGCTCGTATTGTTTATGGTTATTATTCTGATGCTCTTTGTGCTGATGTATTTCAATATGAAGATGATGAAAGCAATCCTTCCTCAGCAGCCAAAACAGCAACCTGTGCAGCAGCCAGTGCAACCACAGCAGACTCAACAGCAGAAGTAATTCTTAATGTATTGGCTGATTAAATTTATATCTTTCAAGCTGTCCTGAAGCATATAATTTGTTCCATCGATTCTTAAAGTTCTCGTAGAATTTCGAATTGGATTCTTTTTGCACGGCAATTCTGAGAAATGGAGGCGATGTTCCTGCATCAGTGATGTGATGGTAAAAGATAATGTGGCTGTCTAATGCAGATAATCTTGATTTATTAAGCTCTAAAAATCTTCTTTGTGAGCACGAAGGATAACAGTTTCTTACGTCCACATCTACCGATGCTAAGTAAATAACGCGCAAGACATCTTCTTCTTTTAATCGTATGCCTAATTTTCCAGTGCGCAAATCTCCAAATACTTTTTTGCTTAGCGCTTCATCCTGCCCTCCATAGGTTATGACTGAAGCAGATTTATCCAATGTGTCGATGGCATCTGCAAGAAAGAATCCCAAGCCGGCTTCAAATCCATACATTAAGCAAAGCGCTAAAAACGCTGCGTCATCGCTCACTCCGAATCCTTTCTTAAGCTCAAAATACCCTGTGCAGAAATTCTGCGTCCAGTCAACTGTTTTTTTAGGAATAACGCCTTTATTGGTAAGCTCATCAAGGCTGAGTTCTCCACCATTCCTTGCCAAATCCTGAAGTGTAAGGTTTTGCTGTGAAAGCGAGCGCAAGTTGATAGGAACGCAAATGCCCTGATGTAAGTCAATCTTAAATGCTGCTTCTGCTTTTCTCCTGTATTCATGATTATCTAGCAATCCTCCAATAGCTAATCCAATCAGGACAACTTCAGGATGCTTGAGCATGGTGTGATCAAATAATCCGTAGTCGAGCAGAGGTGATCCTTGCTCATTAACCAGTTTGTATATTTGAACAGGTCTGTCGCTTTTTCTTAATAGATATCTGGTGACTATATTTTTCCATCGTATAATCTCATCGATATATTCCTGTCTTTCATCATGTATTCCCGGCACAGTAACGCCTTTATTCTCTTTCTTTTTTCCTATTGCGGCAATAACGTCTTCTATGGTTGCATTTTGGTATCTGACATGAACGTCTCCATGCATATAGCCGTTTCTTTTTCCTTCTCTTTTAAGGGTGCTTCTAATAATGTCTTTTGTGTCTTTATGGCCTGTAGCAAATGCAACATGCCCTTCGTGGGCATGCCCTTGCACGCTTTGCATAAGAATAACTTCTCTGTATCTTGCATCATCATTAAAATGCACGTGGGTCATTAAATAGTTATAGCTGGCTTGCGCAAGAACAGTGAATAAATCATCAACATAGGGCCTGTTTTCAACAATAACAAGTTTCTGCTCTTCCCCCATGCCTTTTTTGTTTTCTTTTGAGTTTATATTCTTTTCTATCCTTCAGTTGATATTTCTTTCCAAAATATTTATATAGGTTCAATGCAAAGAAGGGTTATGAAAGAATTATTTGAGCAGCTTCCTAAGTCTTCGGTGTACCAAAAAAACGTAGTTCTCATAGATACCTGCTTTTTCATTGATATGTTCAGAAATGACAAACGAAAAGAATTTGCTTCGTTTTGCGACCAGCATACGGTGGCGTTTACCTCCTTTAACGTCGAGGAATTTCTTTATAATATCCATCAGTTTTCTCCGCAAATTAAAGATGGTGTAAGAAAATTTCTCAAGCAACAGCCGAATTTAAATATTCTGCAAATTCCCCTTATGCCTGGAAATAGAAAAGAGGAAGAGGATTTTATCAAATCAGTTGAGCCTGCATTATTGAAACTCATTCCTGATCCAAGCGACGCAGTTTTAATGGCTGTTGCAATTTTGACGCATGCAACCATCCTGACAAAAGACAAGCATCACTTGTTCACTACCAAACTTGAGAATTATCTGCAGCAATACGGATTGCGGGTGCATAAAGAACTTCGTGACGTATGATCAGGATCTTTCCATTTTTGGATAAACATTGGGCTGCATGAATACCTGATTTAATTTTACCACAACGCCTTTTTCGTTTTTCAGAACATCTTTTGATTTCATGGCAGCGTGTCCTACAGCAACCAATTCATTTTTTAAAGTCATGATGGCAATTTCATCTTCAATCTCAAAATGATTCAGTTGGGCAACTCCAGGAACTTTTAATTGGGCTCCATGGCAGATGGCATCAACAGAACTATCTGCAATCCAGATTTTTGCAAGATGCTCAACTCCTCTTTCTATAGGCATGATGAGTTTTTTTAGCATTGCATCGTTGCCCTGCTTATAAAAAATAAATGCATCCTTTAATTCCTGCAGTGTGACTAAGGAAGATTCATTAAAGGGGCCTGCTTTTGTCCTTCGCAATTCTATCATATGTGCTCCCCCAATTTTCTGTCCTATATCATGCACTAATTTTCTGATATACGTTCCTGCCTGACAACCAACAAGAAACAAAACATCCTGCTCTTTTATTTCAAGAATTTCCAGATAATAGATTTTTCTCCATCGTTCCTGTCTTTTGACTGCGCTTTTTACAGGCGGCAGCTGTTTTATTTTGCCAACAAAAGATTCACAGGCAGCCCTCAATTTCTTTTCAGGAACTTCATGATGCAAATGCATTAAGCAGATGTATTCTTTTCCGGCATTCAATAACGATTGTACTATTCTTGTTCCTCTGCCTAACGCAACAGGCAATACTCCTGTTACTTTCGGATCTAGGGTTCCAGAATGCCCTGTTTTTTCTATCTCTAAAATTTGCCTTACATAGGCGCTTACTTGATGAGAGCTTGGTCCAGAGGGCTTGTCGACATTGATAATGCCATAGCTTGCCAGTTCTTTTGCCGTTCTTTCTTCAGGTTTTTTTCCGAATCGTGAAGAGGGCTCTGACTTTTTCTTGACAATAATTTCTCTCTTTATTCTTTCAAATGGAAGCTGCATATTGCTCAAGAATTTGCGAATTTTAATAAATGTTGTGGTTTAGGATGATTACGGAAAGATGTAGACTCTTTTATCACTCAATATAGACGGCATGAATAATTTTAATCGTAATGGGTTTCCTGTTTTAGGAAGATAGGTAAAGCGCATTTCTTCTGTTCTTCCTACGGTTCTTGGTGATTTAAAGCAAATTTTGACCATGTCTCCATCAGAAAGATAGCCTGATGCATAATTAGGGCCTTGCATGATGTATTCTATGCCGAAATAGCCGTCATTAGTTGAGTTAGACAATGAACTTGCATCGCTGCTTGCGCCAGGGTCAACAGAGCAATTGATAAAGCTCTCTCCGCTGGTGTTGTTTCCATCGTACGTATAATCCTGGCTTTGATTGTTTAAGTTCATGGTAAATAGAATGTAATTGTTGGTAAATTTAAACGGTTCTGAGCCAGAAGCCAGCTTTATGGTGTTGTAAAAATAACTGACGCTGTCTGCAGTGCCGTCAGTAGCATACATTTCTACATTTACTAAAGAAGAGCCAATTTCGTCTGCAGCTGCTTTTCCCGTATTCAATGCTTTGTTTTGCAACAACGATGTTGTGCTGATAAGGACAGCAGCAGCAACAGTAGCTATAACGATGAAAGAAATAAACAGTATCAGTGTACCAATACCCATCTCTGCTTTTTTCGCAGTATATTTCAAACCAACACCCCGAAAATATCATGCATGAGGGGATTTATATAGTTTTCGTTTGATCAGGTTTTATAGTCCTGCGTCTTCTCTTAATAGTTCTGCCTTGTCAGTTTTTTCCCATGAAAACTCTTCCCTGCCAAAATGTCCGTAAGCAGCAGTTTTTTGATACACTGGCTTTTTTAAATCAAGGCTTGCAATCATGCCTTTGGGAGTAAGTTTGAAATGCTTTCTGATTAAGCTGACAATTTTCTCTTCAGGAATTTTATTGGTGTTATAGCAATTGACATAGACGCTGGTTGGTTCTGCAACTCCTATAACATAGGATAGTTGCACTTCGCATTTTTTTGCAATGCCACTTTTGACAATGTTTTTTGCAACGTATCGTGCCATGTAAGCACCGCTTCTGTCAACTTTGCTTGGGTCTTTTCCTGAAAACGCCCCTCCTCCATGCCTTCCTATACTTCCATACGTATCGACAATAATTTTTCTTCCTGTTAAACCAGTATCTGCTTCAGGTCCTCCTTTCACAAACTTTCCTGTTGCGTTGATGAAAATTTTTGTGTCTTCTCGCATGTATTTTTTGCATATGGGCATGATGACTTCATGCGTTATTTCTTTTCGCAATAGTTCTTCAGAAATGTCATCTTTATGCTGTGCCCCTATGACTACTGCCGTAAGATATTGTGGAATTTCGTTTTCATAAGCGACAGTCACTTGGCTTTTTCCATCAGGCCCTAAATAAGGAATGATTCCTTTTTTTCTCACTTCTGCAAGTTTCCTTGCAAGCTGATGCGCTAAAACAATAGATAAGGGCATTAATTCAGGAGTTTCATCGCATGCAAAACCAAACATCATTCCCTGATCTCCTGCACCCTGTTCATGGGCATTGTTTTCATTGACGCCTTGTGCAATATCAGGGCTTTGCTCTTGAATGCTGACGAGAATTCCTGCATCTTCATAGTCAATGCCGAATGCAGGATCAGTATACCCAATCTCTTTTAATTTTGTTCTTGCAACTTTTTGAATATCACAAAATCCTTTTGTGGTTACCTCCCCTGCAACAACAATCAATCCTCTTGTGGTTAAACATTCTACAGCAACCCGGCTGTCAGGGTCTTGTCTTAATAAATCATCAAGAATGGCATCGCTGATTTGATCGCAGAGCTTATCTGGATGTCCTTCGGTAACACTTTCGCTGGTAATCACATGCATAGATATCCCTCCATAGTGCTGCTTATAACTCTAGCCGTTCATCAATTTCTTTGGCAATCTGCTCTAGTTCTTTGAAAGAAGTCTCAGCGTGTTTTTTCATTAACGCTATCAGTTCGCTTAAGCGCTCTGCTCTCATGACATACTTTCCTTTTTCGCTTACTACAATGCCTGAATCAATCAATTTGTTGAGATGGTGTACAACGGTTCCTCTGGTTAAATGCAGGTTGTCAGCAAGTTCATCGCTGGTTAATCCTGTTTTCATATTCTTTACCAGAACAATAAAAATTCTGAAACAGCTTTTATCCTTATCACGCAAGCTGAATAATCCTATAGATTGGCCAAACCACTGCAGCTCTTCATTGATGTTTCTCGTTTTTGGCTTTTCAGTTCTGTAAATGGTGATTTTCATAAAGGCCATTGTCTGATAAAGCGCAATTTTATTTATATGTATTATGATTTTTAAGGATGAAAAAAGAATTATTCAACTAAAACGCCGCTTAATCCTGCGTCCTGTCCAGGCCTTGAGGTTATTTTTACTTTTCCTTTTTTTGTTTGGACAATGGCTCCTTTGGTCATGATGTTTCGTCTGACGAATTGGGAGTTTGCAGTGTTTTCCTTGATGGTTTCAATGTCCTCAACAGAATGCTTTTTTGTTTTTGGATCATAGACATTTATTTTGTTTGCAAGGATTAATTTAAATTTGGCATGGCCGCCTCTTACTCTTATCTGATGTGCTTTGCGTTCATCAAGCTTGGTTAATGCTGGAGTTCTTCCTAGCAAATGTTTTTTCTTTTTGATGAGCTTAGCCTTGTATCTTCCGCCTGAAGGCTTTCTCCTGCTTCGTGCTTGAATGATTGCCATACTGCAAGAAAAAAGAAGCTCTTTATAAAGCTTTTTGTTTAGAGCGCAACGATAAATTTATTCTCGCCTATTAATTGCAAATAATGTTCAGGAAAGTGCATTGCATTTACATTGTACTGAAATGTCCAATAGGCTCTTGAAAATTGAATTTGTAGTTCTCTTGGAGGGCTGATGGCAACAGCATAATTTGCATTGAGATAATCTGCTACTTTTTCTTTTTCTCTTTCTGAAAAGGGAGTTTCATCTGTAGGATTTCTTTGCAAGACGGATCCTCCTTTAAATTGTTGGTCTGGAGAAAACTCATAGCTCTGCAGGTCATGAGGGCTCATCTGCAGAACAACATATCCTTGAGGCTGCCATGAAGCTACTTTTTGATAAAGTGGTTCAACAGCTTTTTCCCTGATATCTGCAACTGATTTTTGATTTGGCTTGGGAAGAAAAAAGACAACATCTGCAAGAGTAACTGGCAGTATTCTAGTTACGGTAACTACTTCTGCGATAGAGATTCCTCGTTCACTACAGCTATCTGCAGCAAAAATCCTGTTGGTCCTCTGTTTCATGACTGTCAGAATTATTTTTTCTTTTATATACTTTTGCCAAATTATGAAAAAATTCTCTGCGTAAATTACCAAAACCTTTAAATACTCCCTGCGTTTCCAGTGACTATGAACGTTGCAGTATTATATTCAGGCGGAAAGGACTCTAACTATGCAGTCCAGTATGCAAAGGAAAAAAATTGGAATATCCAGTATCTGTTAAGCATTAAACCAGATAGAAAAGACTGCTTTTTATTTCATTACGCTACGGTTGAGCATACACCCCTACAAGCTAAACTCTTAGGATTAAAGCATTTCTTGATACCTTGCACGGTTGCAGACCCTGAACAGGAAGCTGCCCTTGTAAAAAACTTTGTTGAAACTATGCAGACATCTTTGCCTGTAGATGCGGTTATTTTAGGCGGTACAGGATTGCAGATGACCCAGTTAAAATCTATTCAAACTGCCTTGCAGTCAATGCATATTGAAGTCTTTGCAGCTCATGCAGGATTGGACCATGAAACCGTATTTAGAGACATGGTTGATAAGGGTTATGAAATCATGATTACCCAGGTTGCCAGCGATGGACTTGCAAGCTGGCTAGGAAAAAAAATAACAAAAGAAAATTTTGCGCAGTTGGAAAGCGATTCTAAAAAATTCGGCTTTCATATCGGATTTGAAGGCGGCTATGCAGATACGTTTGTTTGCAACATGCCTCTTTTTCCAAAAAAATTACATATTGATGCTTTCTCAAAAGTGTTTGATGATGCCTATTGTGGGCATGTTCTGTTCAACAACATAGAGGTATTAGATAAGCCTGTTGTGCTTGATTCTTAATGGAGGGAAACAATGGATGCGGCAAGACCTTTAGATGCGTTGAACAACGCGAGAAACAAAAGGGTAATTATAGAATTAAAAAATAATAAGCAGTATGTGGGCAATTTGAAAGCCTTCGACATTCACATTAATTGTGTCTTGGAAAATGCTGAAGAAAACGTCAATGGTGAGTTGAAAAGAAAAATTGGCGTGGTTTTCATTAGAGGAGATACCATAACAATTATTTCCCCAGAGTAAAATGAAAGGAACACCTTCAAAAGGAAAGCGAAATAAGACCTTGCATATAGCGTGCAGGCGATGCGGCAGAATTACCTTTCATAAGAAAAAGGCAATCTGCTCAAGCTGCGGCTATGGCAAAAGTGCCAGATTAAAAACATACAACTGGACAACGAACTCTGGAAATAAGAAGAAGTAAGGTTCTTTATTATTTTTATTTATTATTTACATTTGTTATTCTTTGAGTCGTCCTTTTCTATTTTTTTTCCACTGAACGAGAGTAAACTTATTTAAATGCTGAAATGTTTCTGATGCTATGTCCCTTTCCCATATGATTCTTGATTTCGACGGAACCTTGGCTGATGCAGAAATAGAAGGGCGAAGTTTTAAGGAGCATTTTTTGGAAGAATCTGCAAGAAAATTAGCAATGCCTCTGCAATCGTTAAAAATACTCTATGGCAGGGCAGAACATAAAGTGAAACAGGACCATACACGCGCTTGGGTGTATCAGGGAGTTGCAGTTTGCACTGCGTCTGATCCCTACATATTGCCTCAGGTTGTCATGGAAGACGTTCTGAACTATCTTGCTTCAGGAAAAACAAGAATTCCTCATGATACAGACGCGTTGCAGGACCTTAATAAATTACTTTATGATCTGTTTGTTTATGCCTATGCAAACAAAGAAACTGCCTTTCGTGAAGGTGCTGAAGCAACCAAAGGATTTTTAGATGCATTGTTGCCTAAGCACCCTGCTGTCATAGTGAGCAATAGCAGTACTGCACGGATAACTGAAAGACTTGCTCTTCTTGGTGACTATACAAGAATGCCTTTAGTTGGAGGGGCAAGTAAATTTTCTATTGACCACAGTTTTTCTGAAACTCCTGAAGATGTTCTTTTGCCTGGTTTCGGAAGGCCTGTTTTATTGAGGAGAAAATCATACTATGATGTTTTGCATGGCCTGCAAAAAACAGGATTCAAGCCAAGAAACACGCTTGTTCTTGGAGGTAATTACGAACTTGACCTTGCATTGCCTGAGCTTTTAGGGTATCGAGTGATGTTAATGCAAACATCGTTTACGCCTGAACATGAAATGAGATATATGCAAAGAAAAGATGCACTGGTTACTGATTATGAAGGCGTTTTGAAAAGATTGTAATTAAGCAAGAACAATATAAACATGGTCCATGTGCTTTCTTGAAAATCCATTTTTTTGAAAGAACTCTTCTACACCTTTACTTGCTGTTTGTGCATAGACTGCTTTAATATCTCTTTTTCTTGCATCTTCTAAAACAAAATCCAATGCCTGAGAGCCAATGCCATGAAGTCGAGTGCTTGTTTCGCTGTGAGGATAAAAAAAGGTTTCTGCTACTTTTGAGCCTAAAGGAACGCCTGCAGCAAGAAGTCCATAGGCCATGAAATGAGATTGTTCTAATTCCATAATCCTTAAATCAGCAGAGCCATGGCTTCCATCGTCATGAATTATTTTGTAGTCTACATATTCTGCTTCAAGATCATCTTCTGTTAAGGCTCCATCGCTGCCATGCTGTTCAATTTCTATGCTGTCAATGCTCATGAAGAAGGGTGAAGATGTGTTGTTTATAAAAGTTGTCTTTTTGTTATTCTTTAATAGTGGTAAAAATGAACTGTTTTTAGTGGAGAATACCGTACCGTCATGATCAGGAGTCCTCTTTTAGAGAACGTACGAAAGATTTATATAGTGGTAAGTTGTACCTTACTTTGGTGATACTATGGAATATGCTATTGCAAAGGTGAGTACAAAGGGCCAAATTGTGATTCCCACATCTTTACGGAATGACATTCAAAATGGTGATGAGTTTTTGATGGTTAAGGATGAAGGAAGGATAATTCTGAAAAGCATGAAAAGTCTGGCTTCAAACCTTAAGGATGACCTTATTTTCGCTGAAAGAGTCGAGAAAGCTTGGAAAGACTATGAGAAAGGAAAATTTGAAACTAAATCCAAGACAGATTTTCTTAAGGAACTTCGCGCATGCTAACTGTTGAAAGAAAACAGGAATTTCTGAAAACCATAAGCAAAATAAAAGACCCTGTTTTCAAAGAAAAAGTCATAAAACAAATAGAAAAAATAGTGAAAAATCCAGAAATTGGAAAGCCCATGAGACATAACAGAAAAGGAACAAGGGAAGTTCACATATCTCCTTATCGACTCGCTTATGCATATTTGAAAAATGAAAATAAAATAATCTTTCTCGATATCTATCATAAGGACGAACAGTAACAACCAGTTCATGTGATGCGGTTGTGTTCATAGAACATAAAAGTAGTGAGTCACTGTGCGCGTTACTCTTTCTTATATTGAGATTTTTCTGCAGTATCTTCTTGCAATGCTTTCTTTACTGTTCGAAAGCTTTGGAAGATAATTACCGCTATAGAAACTATAAGTATGATTGCACAGCCGGCTATGAAATAAGGATTTTTGAGAAATGCAGATGGCAGAAGCAAGGCCCCTGCAGCACTGCTGACATAGACCCAAAAGTTGTTTTTTTGCTCAGGATGCCGAGCACGAAATCGATCAAGCATTGCTGCATACTTCTTTTTATAACTTGCAAGTATCCCTATTGCAGTGAGCAAAATCGCAAATGGTCCAAAGACGATGAGAATATTAAGCCATGCTTCCATGGATAATGCTCTAGTATGAAAACTTTAAATATATTTCGATTAGCAGGTATCAGTCGCAGCGATGACGCGTGACGAAGCTCACTAAGATTCTAGGCGGACTTCTGACGACTATACTGCTAGCAAAACTAATCCTAAAATTACAGACACTATTCCTAATTTTTGATTGATGTCTATTGACTCTTTGAAAATAATTTTAGCAAGAATGACGGTAACCATAGGCACTCCTGCAATGATAGGGGCTACTAGTGATGTTGAATGAAAAGAAATTCCCAGTCCATATGCAAATATTGCCAAAACTTCAAAAAGTCCTACGAGCATGATAAAAATAAGGCCTGCTTTAGGCAAGCTGAATTCTCTTTTCGTTGTTTTGAAGTAGATGAGCAGATAGAGCATGGTAATTGTTTTAATAAGAACCATGGGAAAAAACCAACCAATTTTCGTAACAAGGTATCCGACAAATGAGAATAATATTCCCCACCCTAAAACTCCCACTAAAGCATATTTCACACCTACAGCGGGGTTTTTTAGCTTTAACAAATCTTTGAATTTAAAAGATACCAAAGCACCGCCAATAATAACAAAGAAAACACCTATCGCTTGCATCCATGTTAAAGATTCTCCCAAAAAAAGTATGCTTATGACAATGGTAATAACAGGCCAAGAGTTCGCTATAGGGCTGATGATTGCTACTTTATCTATTTGTAGTCCTTTATAGAAAGCGCCCCATGAAACAGCACTCAGTAAACCACAAAGAAGAATCATGCCGATAATGGTTAGGTTTAAATTTGGCAAGCCTAGAAAGATGGCTGCAACGATAAATGCGATTATTACGCTGGTCAATAAGCTCCAAAATAGCACTTTAAGGGTTGATGTTTTGCGTACAGAACAAGCCACGAAAAAATCAGCAGTACCCCAAGAAATCATAGCAAGAACCCCGAAAAGCAGTCCTAACGTCGTGTTCATGTTTTTTCAATAATGCCACGCTCCTTATAAATGTTTTTATGGGAAACTTAAAAAGTAAAATGCTCCGGCCGGGATTTTCGTGAATTTTTAATATCGTTCGAACCCGGGTCTTTGCCTTTCTCCGAAAGGCCAGGGAACTTTTTCCAAGGCCTCGAGAGGGCAAAATGATTGGTTGTCCCATCTTGTGCGCTGTTTCTTCTTTAGGGGCTTGAGCGAAGCGAAACCCCTGCTTTTGGTGCAGCTTTTTGCAAAAGATGCCCGGACTACACTACCGGAGCATGCTATTAAGAAAAAGAGTTCTTTTTTAAATGTTATGGCAAAAGATTTATAATCCCTCGTTTTATTCTGCAGTCATGAGAAAACAAGCCATCATTCCTTATTTTAAAGTAAAAGAAACTGAAGTTTACATTTCTTCAGGAGATCTTTCTCAAATGCCTTGCGATATGCTCTGTGTTGACATAAATCCTATAGACCCTTTGGAGGGCATCCTCAGCAAACAATTTTCAGTAAAAACCAACGGCCAGTATCTTGATATGCTTACCTTTCCTGTTGCTCCTAATATTGCCAGTGTAGTATTAGATAGACAAGTGCAGACTCATAATTTTAAGCATGTCGCATTTGTTTTTGACCACAAAAAATACGCTATTGGAGAGCTTGTGCACACTGCTTTAGAGGATGCTGAATCAAGAAAATGTTCTGTAGTTATTCTTCCTCTTTTGAGGGCAAATGCGTTTTATGATGCCAGTGATGTTGCTCAAGGAGAACAGTGGTTAGATTTTAACATGGCTCTGTTTGCCTATTGCATAACAGAAGAAACTGCCATAAAAAGAGTGTATATCGGAGTGCCTAAACCAGACCCTGTAGAAACTCCCCAGCCATAAACTTTATATAATCCTTGTTGTTCGTTCTTTCTATGAAAATATTGACCATTCATGCAGACTATATCAATTATGAAAGCACGAAAAAAGCCATAAAGTCTGCTGAAGACGCTGAAAAAGGAAAACAGGAAGTCAAAGATTGCTTGGTAGTTTTTACTGCAGTTGAAAAGCCTGATGAAGCTGATATTGAAGCTATCAGCGAAAAATTAAAAGAAGAAATTGAAAATGTCGCTAAACAAGTAAATGCAAAAACAATAGTCTTATATCCTTATGCTCATTTGAGCAGTAATCTTTCAAATCCTGAAACTGCAGTTGCTGTTTTAAAAACAACTGAAAAGCTCTTAAAAGATTACAAAGTGTATAGGGCTCCTTTTGGATGGTACAAAAGCTTTGAAATAAAAAACAAAGGGCATCCTTTAAGCGAATTAAGCAGGGAGTTTACTATTGACACTAAAAAAGAAAAAACAGAAAAACACGTTTTTGCATTGGAGAAAAAAAAGCTGTCCGATGAAGATAAAGTAAATTATACCACGGCATTGATTGCTGCAAAGGCAATCCTTGCAAAGCATAAAGGAAATATTGGATTAATAGGCATTAAAGGAGAAACTGCTTTTGTTGATATTGATGTTAAGTTAAACAATGCAGACATTCCTGCACTTGAAGCAGATATTCAGGCATTATTAAAAAAAGAAATTGCTATAAAAAAAGGAGCTGCAAAAGACGCTGAACATTTTCAAAAAGAGATTTTAGAGGACATAAAACATGCACAAGTATATTCTTATGAAGACCTTGTTGTTGTGCCGTTGCATGAAAGTCCGTTTGCACCAACAAAAAACATCAAGTTTTGCAAGATTGTTGAATTAGGAGGAGCGTACTGGAGAAACAATGCAGGCAATAAACAATTAACCAGAGTGTATGTCGTTGGCTTTGAAAATGATGAAGCAATAAAAGCGTTTGAGCAGAAAAAACAGGAAGCTGCATTGAGAGACCATAGAGTCATTGGAAAGCAGATGGATTTATTCAGCATGCAGGATGAAGCTCCCGGAATGCCTTTTTTCCATCACAATGGAACCATTATCTATAACGCACTTATTGAGTACACGACAGAAGAACTGCGCAAACTAAATTATGAAATCAATAAAACACCTATTATTCTCAATAAAAAATTGTGGTTGCAGTCTGGACACTGGGACCATTATAAGGACAACATGTATTTTACCAAAATTGACAATCAGGATTTTGCAGTGAAGCCTATGAATTGTCCTGGCAACATGCTTGTTTTCAAATCAAATGTGCACAGCTACAAAGATCTTCCTATAAAAGCAGCAGAGTATGGGTTAGTGCACAGGCATGAATTAAGCGGTGTTCTTTCTGGATTATTCAGAGTAAGAGCATTTACGCAGGATGATGCCCATGTTTTTTGCATGCAAGAGCAATTGGAAGAGCAAATTATTGAACTTATCGAGCTTATCGACAGGGCGTATCAAAAATTCGGATTTGCTTACAGCGTCGAACTTTCCACTAAGCCAGAAAAGGCAATGGGAGACCCTAAACAATGGAGCATTGCTGAAGACACTTTGGAAAAAGCATTGAAGAAGAAAAAGCTTGCCTATAAAATTAACCCAGGAGATGGAGCATTTTACGGTCCTAAAATTGATTTTCACATTAAAGATGCCATTGGAAGAAGCTGGCAGTGCGGAACAATCCAACTGGATTTTTTCATGCCTGAAAGGTTTGATTTAAGCTATGAGGGAAAGGACAGCAAAAAACATAGACCGGTAATGTTACACAGGACTATTTACGGTTCTGTAGAACGATTCATGGGAGTTCTCATAGAGCATTTTGCAGGAAAGTTCCCTTTATGGTTAAGCCCTGTTCAGGTAAAGATTGTTACGGTTACCGATAGAAACATTCCTTTTGCAAGGCAAATGCTGCAGGAATTCCTTAAGCAAAACATTCGCGTTGTTTTAGATGACCGAACAGAAACCATAGGCAAAAAAGTAAGGGATGCGCAAATGGAAAAAGTGAATTACATTGTAACCATTGGCGATAAGGAAGATGCCAGCAAAGCCCTTGCTATACGAACAAGAACAGGCGAAGTGCAGTTTAATGTCTCTTTATCTGCATTTTTAGAGCAATTGCACCAGGAAATAGCATCAAGAAAAATATAGGTTTAACTCTCCATATTTAATTTTCTATGTTTTAACCACTATTTTTTTTCTTCTATCTTTCACTTCCACAATGAAGATAAATAACCTCTGTTTAAAGATAGGATGCATCAAATTATTCAGCCGGGAATTATTGAAGTCTATGCAGGCCCCATGAAAAGTGGCAAGACAAAAAAAATTATTGATAGAGTCATGCTGCTTGATTACATGAACCCTCATGAAATTTTCTTTTTCAATCCTGCGGTGAATACCCGTCAGAATTTGTTAGTTTCAAGAAGCTCCCAAAGGCAGTATGCATGGCAGAATGTTGATGAGCAGAATCCTTATGCGCTTTTGGGGATTATTACGCAAAAAACAGAAATAGTAGTTATTGACGAAGCGCAGTTTTTTTCAAATGATTTGATGCAGGTTGTTGAACGCATGGCCAGAAGTAATATTAATGTCCTTCTTGCAGGGTTGGATACTGATTTCAGGGGAGAGCCTTTTGGATGCATGCCTTATTTGTTAAGCATTGCAGATTACGTTGAAAAAATGACCGCTGTCTGTGATTTTCCAAACTGCGAAAAGCCAGCAACAAGAACACAGCGATTGATTCATGGAAATCCTGCTCCTTACGATGCTCCGCTTATTCTTATAGGAGATGCAGAGCATTATCAGGCAAGATGCCTAGACCATCATCTTGTTCCAGGTAAAAAGATTTAAAAACACTTTGCATTTCTCATGCTTTATGGGCCTTTAGCTCAGCTTGGTAGAGCAGCAGACTCTTAATCTGAAGGTCAGGGGTTCAAATCCCCTAAGGCCCGCTTTTATATGAACCTTCTCAAACTCAGCAGACCAGTATTTTGGATTGTTTTTATAGTAGTGTTCACTGCAGGTTTTGTTGTTGGCAAGGGAACTTTCTCAGTTATTTTTCTTTTGCAATTGCTTTCGTTTTCATTCCCATTTTCTCTTTTTGTCTTCGGCATCAACGATATCTATGACTATAAAACTGATTTACTGAATCCAAGAAAAAAGAATATTGAAGGCATTAAACTGCAAAAAAAACATCATAAAGATATTAAAATTATTTCTCTTGTCGCAGGTGCATTGGTTTTATTGATTTCTTTTTTTACGTTCAACGTGCAGACAATTATTTTAACGTTTCTTTTGCTCATGGTCATGTATATCTATTCTGCACCACCACGTCTAAAGGAAATTCCGTTTCTTGATTCGATAAGCAACGGCATCATGTTTTTGTTATTATTCAGCGTCGGTTATAGCTATGGAAGTGATAGCTTTACGCTGCATCATTCTTTATTTTTTGCTGCACTCATCGTCGTTGCCATCCATGCCTATACCACTATTCTCGACTATGAACCTGATAAAAAAGCAAATGTAAAGACGATGGCAACGGTCTTTGGAAAAAAATTTACTGTAGTTGTTTCCCTTGCAATGCTTTTGTTTGTCTTGCTTTCAGGGCAGATACAATCATGGATAATCAATGCCTATATTTTATTGTGCATACTGCTTATGTTTATTTCTCTTTTTTATATGCATTTAGTAAAGCTCTTCATCAAAGCGTTGTTTGTTTTTTTCGTCATAGGAGCAGCATGTTTTCTCATTTTCTTTCTGTAGAAACATTTATAAACTCTTTTCCTTCAATCAAACTATGAATATCCTTCCCGTTATCATTCTTTTTTTAGCAATCTTTGTCATCATTATTTTAATGAAGCTCGTAAAAAATGTGTTGAAAGTCATTCTCTACGTTGTTTTTCTGACAGGGCTTGTGCTTCTGGTTACTGGATTTTTAGTGGTGACTGATGCAAAGAATTTCAAGAATAACATGCAAAACTCGAGCAATACCTTTATTTTGGTGAAAGACAAAACCGTCATGGCTGGCATGGTTGTTGACAGAAGCCAATTGCAGCAGGCAACCTATTTGAGCAAAGAAACCATCAATACTTTCCAAGAGTACTATCAGAACAGATCTCTTGACAAGCTGAAAGGCAAAACCTATAAATTATTTATCCTTAACTGGAGCCTTATGGATGATGTGAAAACAAACCTTAGCCTTCAAGGGTTTACCTTAAGCAGCGCGGATGTTCAGAAAATACTGCAGAGCAATAACGCAATTCATGATGCTGCAAGCCTGATAAGCCAGCGATACCATGCCCCTGAAATACAGAACGCAGTAAAAATTCAGCTGACTGCAGATTTCAAAACTGACCAGCAGCTGAAAGATGCTGTTTTTGCTTTGTACTTCAATGAACTCTTTACAGGGAAAGCTTTAAATATGGTGAAGAGTATAAAAAATGAGGAGATTGTTGTTTATCCTGAAACTGCATTGTTTTCGGCGATTCACTTTGTGCCCTCAGGATGGATAAACGACGCTTTAGAGGTGAGGAATGAATCTCAAATTTTGGAAAAAAAAGGATAGCTTAGATTTAACAAAAGATAGCTTAGGGCTTCCTGAAACACCGTCTTTTAATCAGGATTTTGGATTTCCTGACAGCAACCAGCAATTTCAGTCATTTCAACAGCCTTTGCAACAGCCTATGATGGATCCTTTAAGAGATGCAAGTCCTATGCGAGAGGTTAATCGTTTCTCTCCTCAGCCAGTTCCTCAACAGCAAAACGACTCTGTGCAAAAGGACATGGAGCTTATTATTGCAAAGATAGACGCCATTAAAAGCGAGCTTGATTCTATCCATCAGAGAGTTATGAAAATAGAAAAAGTGCTAGATTCTGGTCCATGGGAGCCTTCTATGCAAAAAAATATCAAGCGCTACGCTTCTGAATACTAAGCTTTAAATATGCTTATCTTTTTTTACTGTTGTGAAAACAAAGGCTGTAAAGAATAAAGTGCCTGTGAAGAACATAAAAGGCAAAAAGAATAAACAAGCGCAATCAAATCTACAGCATTATCTAAAAATAACAGCCATCATCCTTTTTCTTTTTTTGCTGGATAGGATAACAAAAATTCTTATCCTAAAAAATGCCATAACCTTTGACGGCAGTTTTCTTTCTTTTGTTTTTGTCAAGAATACAGGCGCAAGCTTTGGAGTGCTGAAAAATTTTAATGTTGTTTTGATTGTGGTTGCTCTTTTGGTTATCGCTTTATTCATGTTCTATAGAAAAGCAATTCCCTTTTTGCCTTTTACGTTGATTCTTGCAGGAGCACTGGGAAATGTGATTGACAGAATTTTTTTTGGGTATGTCGTGGATTTTATTGACTTTAAATTCTGGCCTGTGTTTAATGTTGCAGATTCCTGCATCAGCATAGGCATTGTTATGTGGATTATTCTTTTGTTAAAGCGCTAGAATTCGTCTGACTGCTCTAATTTATCCAAAAATCCGTTCTTTCTCAGCCATTGGACTTGATTGCTTCTGTACTTATAGATGATGTCTCCTCGTTCATCGCCGCCAAATTCCCATGGCTCAACCAAAACAACATCACCTTCCCTTACCCATAACTTTCTTTTTAATCTTCCAGGTATTCTGCAGTTTCTTGTTTTTCCATCAAGGCATTTGACAACGCACCTGCTTGCTCCAACTCGTTGGTCTAAGATTCCAAGGCTTTCTGTATTTCTTGGCGTTCTGACTCTTAGAACCTCTTCCTCGCCTTCTTGTTGGTGAAATGCCATATTCTTGTGAAACAAGGGACTATTTAAATAGTTTTGGATATATTTATATGCTAGTTGTTTTTCTTGATGGCATGTTAGGTGACGACGAAGATGGATTGGTTAATGAAGTGACGAGAGCAGCAGGAAGAGTAATGTTAGCAAAAACATTGCATCTTGATACGGTAGTGCAGAAAACAGTGTGTCCTTATTTGCGTAAAGCAGGTCAAAAACCGTATTGCGCAGCTAAAGCAGCTGATGCTGCAGATATTCCCAATCATCCTGTTCCTCAAAGAAGATATGACTTGAACTGCACTACTGCTTTCAAAATGTGTTCTTATTTTCCAAAAGAAGTTCCTCCAAAAACCATATAAATAGAAAAAGAATTCTCTTAGCATGGAAGGAACAGATAGTTCAGATGATGTTGGTGGCATCGGACGGGAAAATCGAGAGGGATTGCATCATAAAGATAACACAATCATTACTGATATTGCACTTACGCTTTATCTTGTAGATAGTGGTAGCATAGACATCTGTCAAGTTTTACTCTCTGGAGAACATCTTGCACTTCATGATTCTCGAGGCTTAGACATTTTAACCTATCAATTGGCAATGGTTGAGGTTTATAGAGAGGGATGCAGTGATTGTGAAAGAGTAGAAAATCCTTACAAAGCATTGGCATTGTTAAACAAACCGACAGGAATTTACTTTGGAAAATTACAGGTAAGAAAAGGCATTGCAGACAATAACAGAACAATGGCAATGTCATTGGCAGAAAGGGCAACAGGAGAGCCTTTGAAAGGAGTTCCAACATTTTTTTATTTCAGATCTGGAAGAATTACCGGTTTAAGCGTAGAGCCAACAGAACAGCAATTGTATGCTGATGCGCAAAACTATTTAGGCGTCGGTTTAATTCTGCCCAATCAAGGAGAGTAATTCTTTTTTTACTTTTTCTAGAATTATCTGATTGTCTGCTTCTATCCTTATTCTTATCAAGGGTTCGGTGTTGCTTGCCCGTATATTGAACCAGAAGTCGGTGCTTTCAACAGTAACTCCGTCTAAAAAATACAGTTTTTTTTGCTGGTAATGCTCTCTTATTTTTTTTAGAATTGCCTGCTTTTCATCGTGACTTTTTAACTGGATGTTGATTTCAGGCGTCTGCACATATTTCTGCAAGGGCTTTATCAGCGCAGAAATTGCTTTTCCTTCTTTTTTTGCCTTGGAGACAATGTTTAAGAATTTTACCGTACAAAACAATCCATCATCAATGTAATAATTTTCCTTAAACATGACATGGCCTGAAAATTCCCCTCCCAGCAACCCTTTTGATTTTAACAGTGCTTCTTTGTAGATAGGATTGCCCACTTTTTCCATAATAGGAATGCCTTTATGCTCGAGAATTTTTTCCTTGACGACTTTGCTGAATCTCAAGTCATAAAACACTTTCTGCTTTGGCTTTAACTCCTCCATTGCCAGCAAGCAAAGAGAAAAATCTGGAGGGATGATTTCAGCATGTTCATCAATAAAAATAGCGCGGTCTGCGTCACCATCAAAAAAGATTCCCAAATCTGCTTTTTGCTTTTTGACTTCATCCTGCAAAAACTGAAAATTCTTGAGTTCGTGAGGATTTGCTTCGTGATTAGGAAAGTTTCCATCAGGCTTTTTAAAAAGAACGTTTCGTTTGAGTTTTATTTTGGTAAAAGCAGGTTCAGCAGTTAAACTGCCAACGCCATTGCCGTAATCAACAACAACTTTGACATCTTTTATTTTTGCGTGGCTGACAACATGTTTTAAGTAATCTTTAAACGGATTTTTTTTGTAAAGCTTTCCTTTTTTTGCTGTTTTGAAATTTCCTTTTGTTGCCAGCTCTTCTATATGGCTCATGCCTGTTTCACTGCCTAGCTGAACAACAGGGTATTTTATTAATTTTAATGCATTGTACTGTCCTGGATTATGAGATGCTGAAATCATGATGCCTCCATCAAACTTATAATGAGCAACGGTAAAGTTAAGCAGAGGTGTTGTTACCATGCCTATGAAATAAACATCTGCTCCCTGGTCAGTAATGCCTTTTGCAAGGTTTTTATAGAGGCTTTTTGAAGAATGCCTCATGTCTATGCCAACAGCAACCTTTTTTGCTTTTAAGAACGTAACAAATGCCCTTCCAACATTATAGGCTAATGCCTCGTTGATTTCACTTGGGTATAAACCCCTGACATCGTATGCTTTGAAAATGCCCATAGCTGTTTTTTAATTGCGGGGTTTTTAAAGTTATTGGAAAACTTTATATACTGCTGTTAGCTGAGAGTATTGAGGTGAGGTATATGAAATTTAAAATACTCTTATATGTGCTATTATTGTTTACTGTTCCTGTTTTTGTTCATGCTCATTTAATTGGAGGTCTGGGTTTTGGAAGCGGTATAACACATCCTTTGTTTGGGATAGACCACTTATTGGCCATGATTGCTGTGGGCATAATAAGCGTTCAGTATGGCGGAAAGGCAGTGTGGATGGTTCCAGCAACGTTTGTTTTGATTATGCTCTTGGGAGGTTTATTGGCAATAGCAGGATTGCCTTTGCTTTTCGTTGAAACAGGAATAGCATTGTCTGTTCTGTTTTTAGGATTGACTATTGCTTTTGCAAAAAAAATTCCTTTAGTTATTTCTATGGTTGGTGTAGGTTTGTTTGCTTTTTTCCATGGCCATGCTCACGGAACAGAAATGCCCTTGATTGCAAATCCGCTGTTTTACGCTTTAGGTTTTGTTTTAGCAACAGCAGCATTGCATGTTTCAGGTATCTTGATAGGGCTTTATGCAAAAAAATCCTCACTCAAGTTGAAATTGTTGCAGTATTCAGGCATAGGCATGGGCATCATGGGCATATGTTTCCTTTTCAGCATTATTTAAAAGCAAAATATTTATAAACGCACTGTCTTAAAATAGCCTATGGGAAAAGAGGTGGAGGAGTATATTACGAAGACTCATAAAAAAGGCTATAGCTATCAACAAATTGAGCAAAAATTGATGAAAGCAGGCTATAGCCAAAAGGAAGTTGAAAAAGAGATAAGAAAAATAGAGCGAAGAGTCTATGTTGAAGTGTTTTTCTTTATTGCTGTTGTCGTTCTTTTATTGCTTGCTTTGTTCTTGACTAACCCTTTTGAAAAAAATAATGGGCAAAACGAGGTAATAACACCTGAAGACCGTGCAAAGTTTGAATTGGCAGTGCAAGAAAAAAATCCTGCAGATTGCCTTGCCATAAACAATAATGCGCTAAAACAGGAATGCTCAAGGCTTGCTGCAAAACCTATAGAAACAGGGCCTTCTGCAGATGATAGGGCAATCTTTGAGATTGCTGTTCAGCAAAAAGCTCCTGAAAACTGCCAACAAATACAGTATGAGCAATTGAAAAATGAATGTGTCAGACTGGCAAGCATGCCTGAACAGCAAAATGAAATAACTATTGATGATAGAACTTTGTTTGAGCAGGCAGTTGCCGATAAAGATCCATCCTTATGCTCTTCAATTACTGATCAAGATTTACAAAATGAATGTCTGAGATTAACGAGGTGAAACTATGAGAAAAATAATACTTTTTGCACTGTTCTTTTTGGTTATCGGATTGGTTACTGCAGTAACGCCAAATCCAGGACATGCCTGTACTACTGTCGATACGATTGGTTGTAATCCTATTTCTGCAACAAGCACTGCAGGAGGAACGCCTGCAGTAGTTGGTGTTGGTTCAGGTGGAATTTCGGGTTATCTTGGCTATTCTGGCTATGGCCTGTATACTCCTCAGTCAGGAAGCGTTGGAGGTTATTGGGAAGTTGTTGGTCAGGTGAGATCAAATCAGTATTGCAATTTAGCAGGAGGCAACTGCAATAATTGGGATGATGTCTATAACTCTGTTAATTGGTATACTATTACAGGAGGCAATACTGGATGGACAGATAATGCAAATAATGTTTATACAACAACCGATGCAGATGTTGTTGGCATTGGAGATACAACTCCAGATGCTCGTTTGGAAATAAGCGGAAATGGCGGAGCAACAGATTTGCTAAGAGTGAGTTCTAATGATGCAAACGATGGAGATAGATTTGTTGTTAAGAATTCGGGAAACACGGGAGTGGGAGTTGCAAATCCTTCTAATAGATTAGAGGTTGCTGGAACAGTAAATGCTTCTGGTGATGTTTGTACTGCACTTGCTGGCGGAAGGTGTTTGAGTACGGTTTCTGGAGGTGCTGTAGGACCTGGTACTTCAAGCAGAGTTGCAAAGTTTAATGCAGCAGGCAATAATGTTATTGATTCTCAAATTTTTGATGGCGGAGGAAATGTCGGTCTTAATACGATATTTCCTGGAGCTAAACTTGAAATTTATAGCACGAATGCTGTTGAAGCTGAATTGTTGCGCTTGAGAAATGGTGCATGGAATGCTAATCAATTATCCACCCTTAGCTTTTTTTCAGGAGATGGCACTACGAATAATAGAAATACTGCTTCTATTAAGAGCAAGTTGTATAGTGGTGGTACTGCTGGAGATTTATCTTTCTGGACAAACGATGCTGGAACATTGACACAAAAAATGGTCATTACTAATACAGGAGATGTTCTTGTTACTGATAATGTTAACGCAACAGGAGATGTTTGTACTGCGCTTGCTGGCGGAAGGTGTTTGAGTACTATATCCGCAGGTGGTGGTTATTGGTCTAGGACTGCTGGAGGTTTAGTATATCCTACTACGTTAACAGATAGTGTTGGTATTGGCACATCTTCCCCTACACAAAGATTGCAGGTTGCCGGTGCTATACGTGCAGATACTTTTTTAGCAGCAGGCACTCCCTTGGCTAATGCGGGAACAGGCGATATATCAGCTCAAAACACTATTGCTGCCGGAAACTACATTGCTGCAGGATGTGAAGAACAATCTCAATGTGGCACTAATGGATATTCCACTATGTATGCTAACGGTTGGGGAATGTTCAGCAAAAGTATTAAAGTCGGGGGATGGGAAGATCCTGGACAAGGAAATATAAAAGCAGATAATATTGTAAGCGGTGCGTATGTCGGAGCAGGAACTGCAAGTCCTACAGCCACTTTAGAAGTTGCTGGAAACCAAGGTGGCGTTGGTGGGAAGAATTTTAAAGTTACGTTTCCTGGAGGAGGAGCACTTACAGGCACAGAAATGTCAGGACTTGCACACGTCAATGGCGTTTGGACTGCATTGTATGCAAAACAGGGTTCTGCAACTTCTGCAGCTTTCTTCAATGGAAGTGTTGGTGTTGGAACAGCAATTCCTAGTGGAAAATTACATGTAGTTTCAACAGATAATACTGGCGCTGGAGATTTTGGCGTATATGTTACTTCTCAGGGCTCAGATGCTATAGATGCAGCAATCTATGCAAGTGGAGTGGGAAACGGTCTCTTCGGCTCAGGTAATTTCGTTGGTGTTAAAGGAACAGGAGGAACTAGAGGCGTTGAAGGATTTGGTCCCATTGGCATCTATGGTGGAGGATCTGCCTATGGAGTTCAGGGCATTGGCCCAACAGGTGTGTTCGGTAGAGATAGTACCTTGGGAACTGGATGGGCAGGCTATTTTGAGGGCAGAGGTTACTTTTCCCAGAATGTTGGCATAGGAACGTTAAGCCCTACAGAGAGGTTGCACGTTAATGGCGGTTCTGCAGATACAAAGATAATGGTTGAAGCTACTGGCGGTAATAATGTTGCTCTGCGTTTGGCTAATGGCAATAGAAGATGGACTCTTCAGAATATGGGTACAGGTACCTTGAGAATTTATGATGAGACAGCAGCTTCTGAAAGGTTATCTATATCTAGTTCTGGTGATGTTGGTATTGGTAAATCAACTCCCACTGCAAGACTTGATGTGGTGGGTGTTAGTTCTAGCAATGTTGCTATTCGAGGAGTTGGAACTGGAGGAACGGGTGTTGAGGCATCTGGAACTACAGGTGTGCGAGGCACAGGCACGATAACAGGACTGGTAGGCGTAGGAACTGATTTTGGATTAACTGCAAGTGCAACAGGAGCAGGCTCTAGAGGAGTTTATTCAATGAGCAGTAACGGTATTGGAGTTGAGGGCAGTGGAACCACAAATGATTTCTATGCGTCTGGAACAGGAACGAATTATGGAGCAGCATCTTCAATCAGATGGAAATCTGATGTGAAGGAAATAGACGACGCTTTAGACACAGTTACTAAAATAAGAGGAGTTACGTTTACTTGGGATAAAGAACATGGCGGCCAAGAGGATATGGGTTTCATTGCTGAAGAAGTTGGAAAGGAAATTCCTGAAATAGTTTCTTATGAAGAAAATGGCGTTGATGCTGTAGCTGTTGATTATGGAGCAATAACGCCTGTGCTTGTTGAAGCTATCAAGGAATTAAAAGCAGAAAACGACGAGCTTAAAAAAAGAGTAGATGCATTGGAAAAGAAAAACAAATGAAGAAATTAGTGCTACTGTTAACATTGGTACTTTTCCTTACAGTCATCGCTGTAAAGGCAGATTGTTATTTTGCTAATTCATGCAATGCAGGAGATGTTGCCTTTATCAGAGCTTCTGCAACGAATAATGCACATGCAGAATTACGAACGCAATCAACTGCGGGATATCAGAATGTTTGCTGCCCCAACACTTGGAATTATACCTGCACTATTCCTGCGGATAGGGCATTGAAATTACAGGCAGTTACCAATTCACATGTACAGAGAGCAAGTTTAGCAACATATGCAAATGATGTTTGTATTAAAGGGGTAACGTATTACACTGCTGCAGGCGTTGCATGTAATGTTGGTGATGATTGTGTTTTGAAAATGAGTGGTTCAGATAATGCCCATATTGCAGACTGCACTGCAGGTGTTATTTGGGAAAGACTCTGCGTTCTTCCTTCAGTTAGCCCTTCACTGAATTTTCAATGTACACTTTCCAATGTAACTATAAAGCCTAATTGTGCAAACTGTAATGTAGGAGCAAATATTTCTCTTACAGGCTATGTTTCAGGAAATTGCTCTAATGTGAGAACAGTTCAGGTTGATGCAAGAAACGTTGCAGGTACTTGTGTTGTTAATGCATCTGGAGGCGACATTGCTGGTTTACGAGGAAGCTTATCCTTAGGCAATGATCTGGGAAACACGTTTATTAATACTTCATGGCTGGTTCCAGCTATCAATGCAGATTGCCAAGGCCAGACAGTCAATGCAACCGTTGGCTTTTTGTTTAACAATACCAATCAGTTAGAGGGAGAAACAACTAATGCATATGGTGGTTTAACGTTTGCAGGTGGCTTTCCTATAGCCATGAGATGCGGAAATGTAAGTATCAATGGAGTAACTACGTTTGATCCTGCATGCAACGCAACAACACCACCGCCTAGCTTATTCTGCGGAGCTGCAGACAATTGTGTTTATGGCAATGAAACCACTGGGTTGAATCCAAGCTGTTATGGAAAGTTCAATACGAGATTGAATGAGAAAGGAAAGAGCATATGGTGCAGTGAGAGTAATTATTGGTGTCCTGAGAATTACGATTATAATCCTGCTACTCAGAAATGTGAGTATGGTACAACGATATGTGATGAAGGGTATTTACCTCCAAGTCCAAAAGTGCCTCAAGTTACTTGCAATACTATCTTAGATATGATTCTGAATACTAGCAAGTGCTTTAATAATTATGTTCCTCCGCCAGAACCTTTGCCCTATGCTGAAGCTTGTTGC
The DNA here is from genome assembly GCA_003599145.1 of Candidatus Woesearchaeota archaeon. Taxonomy (GTDB): domain Archaea; phylum Nanobdellota; class Nanobdellia; order Woesearchaeales; family UBA9642; genus SURF-58. The sequence goes on from QZIT01000006.1 coordinate 341,139, forward strand.
TATGACTTTAACTGGACAGTAAACGGAACAGATTATAATTATTATTCTGGAAAAGATATAGTTGTTTACTGAACATCCAAAAGATTGATTATTGTACTTTTATCAGATTGAATTCTTTTATTTGCAAATGCCATTCCAATTTTCATATAGGCTACGTCTTTTGGTTGTGTTGGTACTAAGGGCGGATCATTCATGTTAGAAAGGTAGGCATGTACGTCATCTGCGTTTGTGTTTAATGCGCCACTAAGCTCTTGTAGTCTTTTATCAAATGCTGTGTGTGATCCACTAGTCATCCTAATATAAGATCCAACTAAATAATCTGCAGATATGTGATAGTTATGGCTTGCGCTCCATCCAGTACTTTTTCTAATAACAAAGCCAGGATCTGTCAATTGTAAACTGTCTGTCGTAACTGTATACATATCAATATCCATTATGTTTTCAAACCAATCTAATGTATTTTTAATACTGTCTTCTTCTAACTGTGTCCATCCCTGTAAATCTGTTGGCAGGGGAAAGTCAGAAAATCTAAACGTGATAGGGTAGGCATTAGGCCAAACATCCTTCAACTCAGTTGCATCAACATCAACCATTTCCCCAGAAGGTATCTGATACTGCAAGGGTATCATGATTGCACTTTTTGTAGTAGTTCCAGCAATGCTTACAGGAGTTTTATAGTTATGAAAGCTTGGATGTTCTATGATGAGCGTGTAATCCTGAGCAGGTGCATTCAAAGAATAATTTCCCTGAGCATTGCTCTGTGTTTCCAACGTATCTGTTATTGTTGCAAGTTTAATCGTTGTACCAGGTAAAACTCCATCAAACGTATAGATTGTTCCGTTTACAGAAGGTGGTGCAATTGCTGTCCACGTAAACTGATTTGATTGTGCGGATAAAGCATTAAAAGCGTCGTTTGCAGTTATTTGCCTTTGTATGCTCTGTTCTGTTAAAGGATTCCAAATGGCTGTGTCTCCATGGAACGTGATGTTTGCTGCTGTATATTGAGTAATATCATCATTGTTTATAGGCATAGCTACTTTGAGTGTTTCTCCAACATTTATTGTTGTATCTCTTATAGAACCAGTAAAAGAAGGCCCTCTGTTTCCTGTTATCATGATGTTTGCATCTTCATCAGGAACAATGGTTTCATCAAAGACATAATTATTTTTCTGGGCAGTTATAGTTATATTATTCGTTGGTTTTGAAAGCGTTGATATGTTTGACGTTGAAGGGAATGTCCTTCCTGCATTATGCGTATTTCCATCCATCAACACCATTTTCTTTGCAGATTGAAAATTGCCTGTTTGCATTCTTAGCAAGTAAACTCCAGCAGAAACACCATTGCCTCTGTCATCTGTTCCATTCCATTCAATAGCATGATTTCCCAATTCTTGATAGCCATCAACAACAGTTTTTACTTTCTGCCCTAGAATGTTGAATATTTCTATGGAAACTCTTCCGTCTTTTTCCAAAGTATACGGAATGATAGTAGAGGGATTAAAAGGATTGGGATAATTTTGCTCTAATTGATAGGAAAAATTGCCGTTTGAAGCAGGCCCATCTAAAATGCCTGATACTGTAAGATTCAAAGAAAAATTTCCCTGGGCATCGGTTGTGTCTGAATCAAGAGCACTGCCATTATTTGCCATAACAACTGCGTTTGCAACGGGCTGAGAAACTGAACCGAATTTTCCATCCTGTACTTTTCCTGTTATGGTTGCAGCAGATACCTGTGCAACTGTCGTTAAGGCAAGTATGCTTCCCAGTATGCTCTCGAGCTTCATAGATGCTGCTAAGCGTTCTTTATTTATAAATGTTTCCATTTTTCTAACTACTAAGTAGTGAATTAAAGCTTATCCAAATAATTCAAGAACTTAAAATATTCTTCTGCGCAGTCTCTGCAATACGTGCTTGTGGGTATGCCTCGCATGCAATACTCCGCAGTTTCCCCGCAGACAATGCACTTTCTATTATTTTTTACAATAACTTTTTCTTCTTTTTTTACTTTCTTGATGACATTCATGATTAGGTGGTTATGAATGACTGTTTAAACAGATTACTTCCAAAGCCCTTGCCAAAATAATATGCCTGATGGCTACTCATTTCAGAGAGTTTAGCAAACAATCCTTTGTACTTCGGATACTCTTTTGTTGTAACAGTACCCTTTAATTGACTTTCCAAATACGCAACAGCTTCTTTTTTGCTGCCGATTTCGTCAATTAATCCTAAGTCTTTTGCCTCGCTTCCTAAAAAGAAAACGCCTGTTGAAATTTGATCGACGGTTCTATCATCAAGTTTTCTGTTGTCCTTAACTTCTTCTAAAAAGAATTCGTGCAAAATATCTATTTTTTGCTGTAAAATTTCCTCTTCATCATAAGATAGCTCTCTCAAAGGAGTTCCTATGTCCTTATACTCCCCTCCAACTAATCGCTGATAGGTAATATTGTATCGTTGCATGAATCCTGCTAATTCTATATAAGAGCCTAAAACTCCAACAGAACCTGTAATAGACATTCTGCTGGCAACAATATAATCAGAACTGCTTGCAGCCCAGTATGCTCCTGAAGCTCCAACTTCCCTAATCCATGCAACATTGGGTTTTTTCATGTCTTTAATGGCATGTGCTATTTCTTCGCTGGCTACAGCACTGCCTCCTGGAGAATTAATTTCAAAAATAACTCCCTTGACTGTTGGGTCTTTCTCTGCTTTTTCTATGTCTGCAATAACATCTTGAGAGTTTACAACCGTATCAAAAAAGCCTCCTTCGCTTCCTGAAATAGTACCTCTTATGGGAATAATGACTACATTGCCCATGCTTACCTCTCCGCTGAATAACGAAACAACGCCTGCAACAAATAAGCTTGCAATAAACAAACCTCCTAAAATAAGAAGGATAATCCATATTCGAGGTTTTTGCTCTTCACTCTTCATGAAGCATGGTAAAATGTTTCCTGTTTTTAAATGTTTTTAATACTTGAATTTTCTTTCATAGTTTTTATGTTTCATCCAATCTAGGATTATAGAAAGGACGATAATTTCATCTCTTTTTATAGTATAAAACAGTCTCCATCCAGAGGGTAAATTACATTTCCATAAGTTGTCAGCCGAAAAGTTCTTTTTATAAGAGACAGGAATGAGTTTTTTTGGTATTTGAATGCCTGAAAATGCATTTTTTTCAAGTTGCTGAAATATTCTCGTTATTGATTTATATAAACTAACATTTTCAGTTTTGAGCCTTTCAAAATCTCCTTTTAATTTTTCATCTCCAAAAACAATGCGTGATTTCATCTCCAGAATAAATGTTTTTTTGTCAAATAGTTTCTTACTCCTTCAGGATCCCAAATCCATGCAATTTTTCCTTCTCTGTCTTGAGCAATTTTTCCTGAAGCATGTAAATAGTCAAAAACAACGCAAAAGGTCTGATACATCATTTTTTTAGGAAGGTGTTCCCATAAATATTTTTTCTTATAGGTTCCAGAATGCTTTGTTATGAACTGTTCAACCATGAGTACCGTATCTAATTGAGGATAATGAATGATTTTTCTCATAAAGGTATATAAGTCTATATAACTATTTAAATGTTGTGTTTTATGCATACTCTAGCATTATTTTTTTGCTTCATAAATATTTGCCAGTCTGAAGCGCAATTTTTTTGTGTTCTTCCGTTGTTTTTCCCTACATTTTCTGTAATTTTGCCGTTAGAAAGATTTAAAAGCAAGCTATTACTCCTTTCGCCATGGGCATTGAATTATTGTGTGAAAGCGAAAGAGTTTCTGATGAAGATATAGTGCAAATCTATGGCATGTTTCAAACTGCGTATGTAATCCCTGAAAGTCCCGATAATGCAGTTGCATTTTCAGCCAAGCTTCCCAATTGGAGAAACGGCAAATTTGAGCATGTCTATGGAAAATCAAAATTTACGGTTCTTCCAACGTTAACAAGAGTTCGCATTACCGGTTATGCTCATTCAAGAGACGATGATTCTGAAAAAAAACAGCAAAAGTTTTTGAAATCCGTCGCTGATTACTTGAAACCAAGGCATATTGACGTAAAAATATATGATCCTTTGGCTAAATAGCAACATATTCTACTGTCTGCGTTTTTGTCCAGATTTCAGTTAGTCTATCGCCTTTAAAAATATAATATAACGGATCGAGAATTAAAAATACAGAAAAAGGAAATACCGGAACAATGTACATATGCCTGATAACACACGTCCAGAACGTCAAATTTCCCTGTGCATAAATATTCAGCAGCATCATGCCGATGGTTCTTTTAGCGTAGACTTCCATAAGGGTAAAATAGAATAAAGATAATATTCCCATCAAGATAATCATGACGTAAAATGATGCTGGCAATGCTTCTGCCATGATTATTGCTTTTGGAGTATATTGGGAAAACATTGGCTGAAAAGGCAAGAAAATAATAAAGTTCAGAACAAAAAGATCCAAGATGAATGCAAAGAGTCTTTTAAAAAAGCCTGCTTTTTTCTCCATGATTCTTTGTTGAGGAAGATTCAGCATGCTGTTTTAATTATGCTCTTGTTTATAAATCTTTTTTAAAAAGCGACAAATTATTAAGGGTTTTGCAGATGTTTCTCAAGATAGCATTCCGTATCTGTGGTTATGCCCGCATTTCTAATAACCGGAGCATAGTTTCCTAAGAATCCATTATGCCCTTCAATAAACATAAGGTGTTCTTCTGGTTTTATGACTCTTATTCTTCTGTATCCTTCTGCTTTTCCGTAGTTCGCTAGTCCCATAAGCACAAATCTTCTCGGACTCATCCCTAGGATGTTTCCTATGCCGCTATATTCTCGCTCTGCATCAAGCCTTTTTTTTTCTCCAATGGGATCTGCTGCTCTGACAGGGTCGCGATAGCCAAATCTTCTACCTTGGACGGTTATCACATAAATGTCTTTGTTTGTTTCATCTAGAAAAAAAGAGCATTTTGCTATATATCCTGTCGCGCTGTTTGGTGTTTGTTCCTGTTTTGAAAATAAATATGCGATTCCAAAGTAATCATCGGTCATGCCGTCTGACATGCTGAGCTTAAACGCGTTATGCACTGTTTGAACTCCATATGATGCTATGACTTCTTTCCTGCATTCAAGCGTTTCGTGGATAATTCTAGAATTTTTGGATATTTTCTTTACAATGCCTTCAAGTGTTGGCTGTGCTATTCCATGAAATAAAAAATGAGGGTAGCATAAATTATCTTGTTCGGGAAACGGTTGCGCAAATTGTTGCACTGCATCTGCAATGGCACTTCCAAATGCAGAAGGTTGGCAATTTTGTAGGCAGGAATACGCTCTTGCTATAGCCATCATCATGGCTTCTGTATATGCAAATTTTATGCCTATTCTAGATTCCCATGCTGAATTAGGATCGATAAGGTCTAAAGTGCTAGTTATTGTGTCTTCGCTAAACTGTTCTGGACATTCTAAATATTCCTTGACTTTTTCAGCAAATCCTGCGATGTTAATTGCTACCATGCAATCTAGAGAATGAACTCTTATTTTTAAATGTTACTAAAGTTATCACTATTGAGTGGTCAATTATTTTGATGGTGTGCTATAGAAACTTACTCTTCTTCAGCCTTAAGCCCTTTTCTTTCTCTTATTTGTTTAATAATCTTTCCTTGCAATTCTTCAGGAAGCTTTTCAAACATCTGATCCTGAACAAAAAAGTTTCCTCTTCCTTCAGTGCCGCTTCTTAAGTCATTGCTCAATCCAAACATCTCTGCAACAGGCAATTTTCCAATAACTCTGACATGATTGCCCTCTTGTTGAACATCCATTAACTGCCCTCGTTTGCTGCTGACTAATTTGCTGATTTCTCCCATGTATTCAACAGGAGCATCAAATTCAAGCACTTGTACAGGTTCAAATAATAGTGAGCGTGCATCTCTAAACGCTAGTCTAATACCGTCTCTTACTGCAGGATACATCTGTGCAGGGCCTCTGTGGATAGCATCTTCGTGCAGTTTGACATCATCCAAAACAACTTTGACGCCAAAGCATGGTTCGTTTGCTATGGGACCTTTTTTCATGACGTCTTCAAACATATCTAAAACAAGTTCCATGATTTCTCCTATATGCACAATGCCTCTTGTTCCATCAATGAAAAGATTTCCGTTAAAAACATCTCTGACTTTTCTGCTTTCTTGGCTGTCCATGCCTGCTTTCTCTAGTCCTTCCCATAATTTGTTGTCTTTTTTCTTGACCCTGCCTTCAGGGATTTCTCCTGATTTTATCCCTTTTCTGATTTCATCGCTCAATGGAGAGACATAGAAATATAATTTATTGTGCTTGTTTGGGCTTTTTCCTTCATGGATTCCTGATTCCTTCATGACGGTTTCCCTGTAAACAACAATTGGTGGTGAGGTAGAAACTTCAACGCCTTTTTCAGATTTAATTCTGTTTTCAATAACCTCTAAGTGTAATTCTCCCATGCCTGACATTAAATGCTCTCCTGTTTCCTGATTGATTTCTATTTTAATAGAAGGATCTTCTTTCGTTACCTGAATAAGTACTTCAATTAATTTTGGCAGGTCGCTTGGCTTTTTAGCTTCAATTCTTTTTGTTATGACCGGATCAAATAAATGCTTGATTTCTTCAAAAGGATCGCACTGTTCAACAGAAATGGTTTCTCCTGGATAGACATTTCTTAATCCAGCAATGCCTATGATGTTGCCGCAGGGAATGTCGTCAACAATTTCTCTTTTTGCGCCATTGTAGATAAAAATTTGCTGCACTCTTGAATGTTGCTTTGCTCTGTTCAAGTAGACAGCATCTCCTTTGTGGACGGTTCCGCAGAATAACCTTCCTGCAGCTATTTCTCCTGCCTGAGGGTCAACGGCAATTTTGGTAATGACAAACATCAAAGGGCCTTTTGGGTCGCATTTTCTCAACTGCAATCCTAAAGGGCTTTCTGGATCTCCCTGCCAGATTCTTGGAATTCTGTAATTCTGTGCAGTAATAGGATCAGGATGGTGCGTAATAACTGCGTTTAAGACTACTCTATGCAAAGGGCATTTCTTTTTTAATTCCTTCCAGGTATCAGCTTCATAGGCATCGATGATTTCTTTGAAAGAAATGTTGTTCTTTTTCATGTACGGAAAGCTCAAACCCCAATTATGGAATGCGCTTCCAAAGCACACACTGCCATCCTGTACATTTACTTTCCATTTTTCCTTGTATTCTTCAGGAGCAATGTCCTCTATTAATTTATTGACGCTTGCGATAATCTTGATAAATCGTTCCTGCATGCCTTCTGGCGTTAATTTTAATTCCTTAATCATTCGGTCTACTTTATTGATAAATAAGATTGGTTTTACTCTTTCCCTTAACGCCTGCTTTAGAACCGTTTCTGTTTGGGGCATGATGCCCTCAACAGCGCAGCATAGTACAATAGTGCCGTCAACTGCCCTCATTGCTCTCGTTACATCTCCTCCAAAATCAACATGTCCTGGAGTGTCAATTAAATTGATTAAGTAATCAGAGCCTTCTGCATGGTGAATCATGGAAACGTTTGCAGCATCAATCGTAATGCCTCTTTCCTGTTCATCTGCATGAAAATCTAACTGCAATGCCTTTCCTGCTAGCTCTTCGCTCATCATTCCTGCGCCTGCTAAAAGGTTATCTGAGAAAGTAGTTTTTCCGTGATCAATATGTGCAGAGGTGGCAATATTTCTAATATTCTTGGGATTCTTCATCAACTCAGTTACTTTGTCACCCACGCCTGCCATACGTTTAGAATTAGGCAGTCCTTTTTAAAGGTTTCGGCAGATTCTTGAGTGTGCCCTAGCAGAGTAAATAGCGATATTTATAAATAACAAGGAATTTCTTCAATCCATGAAATCATCACTATTCGATTCTGTCAGAACAAGCGGCTCTTAATTCTAGTTTTATTGCTATTTTGAAAAATTATATTTTGTTTATTAAAAAATGGGTATAAAAACGCCAAGTAAAAAAAATAAAAAAAGAATTAAAAAAACTTCAAGAAAATAAAAAAAGTAAACAACTAAAATAATAGAAATTAACGAAGGTGAAATAATGAAAACAATTGATATCAATCAGCATCACAGTTACCAAGTAAAAAACACAGAAACTCTCGATGGATATCCTGAAATCAAAGGCTATGATTTTGAAAAGCCATTTGATTTTAAAAAATTCTTGCAGTCTTTTTCAACAACGGGATTTCAGGCAACGAATCTTGCAAGCGCAATAGAAATAGCAAAATCCATGAAGAGAGAAAAGGCAACTATTTTTTTATCCTACACTTCCAACATGATTTCTTCAGGAGTGAGAGACGTTATTAAATTTTTAGTCAAGCATAAACAGGTGCATTGTTTAGTGACGTCTGCAGGAGGCATTGAAGAGGATGTTATCAAATCATTAAAGCCGTTTGTCATCGGAGATTTCAATGCAAAGGGAAGCATTTTATTTGAAAAAGGCGTCAATAGAACAGGAAATATTTTTGTTCCGAATGACCGATTTGCTTACTTTGAAAAGTTTATAACGCCAATGCTAGAAAATATTTATCAAAAGCAAAAAACTATTTCCGCAAAACAGCTCATACAGGAGTTAGGAAAAGCAATAAACAGCGACGATTCTGTTCTGCACTGGGCATATAAAAATGACATTCCTGTTTTCTGTCCTGGATTGATGGACGGTTCTTTTGGGGACTTGATTGTTTTCTTTAAGCACAAGCATCCTGATTTTGCCATCGATATAACTCAGGATGTTTATGATATGAGCAGGTTAACGCTCAATGCAGAAAAAACAGGCGTGATTATTTTAGGAGGAGGCATTGCAAAGCATTTTTTATTGAACGCAAACATCTTTCGTGAAGGTGCAAATTTTGCAATCTATATCAATACGGCAGATGAGTTTGACGGTTCAGATTCCGGAGCAAAGCCTGATGAAGCAGTAAGCTGGGGAAAAATTAATGTTAATGCACCCTCAGTAAAGGTCCATTGCGATGCAACGATAGCCTTTCCGCTTTTAGTTGCTGGAGTGTGGACTTAGAATAAACTCTTTCCCGTCATTTCCTTTGGGGGTTTGATGTTCATGAGTTTTAAAATAGTGGGAGCAACATCTGCTAATTTTCCTGTTTTTAATTTTCCTTTCTTGGTCACAATCAAGGGTACAGGGTTTAACGTGTGGGAGGTTAAAGGCCTTCCAAATTTGTCCTGCTTTTCCTCTGCATTGCCGTGGTCTGCAGTAATGATTGCAATGCCTTTCTTTTTCTCAACAATTTCAACAATTTTGCCTACACATTTGTCGACGGTTTCAACTGCCTTGATGGTCTCTTTTAATTTGCCGGTATGCCCGACCAAATCGCAGTTGCATAAATTGACAACATAAAAGTCATATTTGTTTCTCTTCAAGCATTCAATAACCTTGTCTGTTATTTTTTTGGCGCTCATTTCAGGCTTTGTATCGTAATGCTGTATGGCAGGAGATTTGATGTGTATTCTGTCTTCTTTTGGAAATGGCTTTTCCATGCCTCCGTTAAAATAGGTTGTAACATAGGCAAATTTTTCTGTTTCTGCAATTCGCAGTTGTTTTATTTTTTTCCCTGCCAGCACTTCTCCCAGGCTATTTTTAATGATGGGAGATGGAAATGCAATTTTAAGATTGTAATGGGGATCAACTTCAGCCAAACTAACTAGATTTAGATTTAATTTTTTGACAGGGAAGTCCCTGAATTTAGGATCTGTTAATGCTCTAATCAACTGTTTTGAACGTTCTGATTTGAAATTAAAGTAAACAACAGCGTCGCCTTCTTTAATCAAGCCTCCTTGGTTGATAATCGTCGGCTCAACAAATTCGTCTGATAATCTTCTTCTATACGCTGAGTTGACCGCTTCCATAGGGTCCCTGATTAAAATTCCCCTTCCTTTTACTAACATGTCATAGGCTTTTCGCGTTCTGGCATAGTTTCCAGAAGAATCCATGGCATAGTATCGTCCTATGATTGTTGCAACGGTGCTGGTGCCTGCTTTTTCCCTCTGCTTTTCCAGCATTCTTAAGTATTTTTTTGCAGATTGCGGTTCAACATCTCTGCCGTCAAGAAATAAATGCAGGTATACTTTGTCTAGAAAGTGATGCTGAGCAAATTCCAGAAGCGCAAATAAATGGCTGATGTGGCTGTGAATGCCTCCATCGCTGAGCATGCCTATGAAATGCAATGAGCAGTTGTTTTCTTTAACATATTTAGTGAGCTCTAGAAAGTGAGGGTGGGTGAAAAAAGTTCCTTTTGCAATGGCGTTGTTGATAACGCTTAAATCCTGTTCGATAACCCTTCCTGTGCCTAAATTGAGATGGCCTGCTTCACTGCTTCCTGACTGGCCTTTAATTAAGCCAACATGCTCTTCAGAAGCTTTTAATGTGGTGTTGGGGTATTTTTTTATTAAGGCATCTATGTTTGGCGTTTTTGCGAGAGCAGTAGCATTGAACTCTTTATGCTCGCTTATCCCATAACCGTCCAGTATGACAAGGACTGTTGGTTTTCCCATTTTCCCCCGTATAATTGACTTTATGCACTATATAAACCTTTGGGTTGCATTTTATTATTTTATTGTATTCTTATATGGTTAATAGTATATTAATATGTGTTTTACTATATTAACAATGTATTTTTGAATTACTTGCCATATAGAAAATTAATAAAATCGACAGGTATTTATAAGAAAAAAAGTTTTTATCGGCATGAACGCCTACGACCCTATAAAATTAAGAGAATACCTTGCGCAGGTTCTGGCAGACGGGGATGCACGTTCATGCGGGATGTACCTTCAAACTCTTGCCCAGAAGCAAGATAAGATACTCTTTTCTGCATTTGAAAACATACTGCAGAATGCATTGCTTACGGAGCTCGAAAAGTATGTCCTTTGTGCAACAGAAGATATCTTTACGTTAGGGCACACCAATCATTATCACGCAGTAAGCAAACATTTTGGCATATCCGACAAGTCTGTAATCGATAGAATTCATAAGCAGGCGTTGTCAAAAATAAGATTATATCAAAGAACAAACCGTACGCTGGATGCGTTGCTTACATGAAATACTCTGGATGTGTTTTTTTCAGCTGTTTCAATAATTTTTGTAACGGTTTACTATCAAGCGTATCTTTATACCCTTGTTCGTAAATGGCCTTAATAGTTTCGCTGTTAAACGAATAATTGGGAAGCTCTTTCTTAGGGCGTATGATGATATCCTTTTTTTTGATGTGCTTCTCTAAATCTTTATGAAACTGCATTCTCAATTCGGAATAATTTCGTATGAGCAATCTCATCGCCTTGGAGAACCTTACGGAAAAAATATAGCTTATCCATTTCTCAAGTCTTCTTCCCTTATCCTGCTCTTGGGTTTCTGTCAGGATGATTATCTTTTTCGATGCCTTTATTTCAGGAAGTTCCAAGGGCAAAGGGCAGCTATAGACGCCGTCATAGTATCTGTTTTTGTTTATTCTTACAGGAGCTGAGAAAAAAGGGATGGAGATGCAAGCTTGTAACAATCGAAAAAACTTTTCTTTGTCATGGTTGGTAAAAAATTCAGTCTTTCCTGTTTTGGCATTTGTGAGCGGGATGATGAGCTTGGTAGTGCTTTCCCTTATTTTTTGTACATCGAGAGGATATTTTTTCTTGAAAACAGTGTTGATGATGTATCCCTTCTGCAAAATAGGCTTTTTGGTGAACAGGTTCATCCTTTTGACAAAATGATTGCCAACCTCTTTAACCCAGATGTCATGGCCCATGAACAATTGCCGGGAAACAAAATAGGCAACGTTACATATACCCCCTGAAGAGCCGGTAGCATAATCGACGTGCTTTAGGCCAAGGTTTTCCTGTAATGCAACAACGGCTCCTGCAGAATACGCTCCTCTCAATCCGCCACCTTCTGCAATGAGACTTAGCATACCCTAAGAATTCCCGTTTTTCTTATAAACGTTTTGTTTTTTAACAAATTACTTGCAAAGTTTGTTTAAGGCTATAAACGCCTTCACGTTAGCTTTTATTTGGGCAGCAACTTTTTCATAGCCTTTATCATCCATGCCTTGAGGATCCTGAATGTTCCAGAATTCTGTATTTTTGTTTTTTGACAGGTATTCCGGAATTATCTCTGGTTCAGACATGACTATGATTTTATCAAAGTGCGATAGCATCTTTTGAGTTACTTGTGTTCGTTTATTCTGAGAAACATCAAGGCCTTCTTTTTTCATCAAGGTTATGACAGGCTTTGCCAAAGGATGATCTTTCAGTTTTTGGTTTTCGTTTTCAAAAACTTTTATGCCCGCAGAAAATGCCTTTATTCCTGCGTATTGCGTAAACAATGCTGCAGCCATTTGGCTTCTTCCAACATTGCCGCTGCAAATAAAGAGGATATTCATAGCCTAGAGAGGGGGTTACTTCTATATATAATTTGCTCTATAATTCCTTGCGCCAGCATTTTTTAACAAACTATTTAAAGTTTAAAGCAGTTTTCTTCTTTTTAATGAAAAAGGTTTTTATTTCGGCAGATGCTCTTTACGCACAGTGCTTTGCCCTTGCGAAAAAAATCCATACTGCAGGATTTATTCCAGAGTATATGCTTATCCTTATGCGAGGCGGTGCAGTTCCAGGAATTATCATCCACGAGTATTTCAGAAAAAAAGGCATAACGATAAGCCATGGCTCCATTACTTCAGTTTCCTATAAGGAAATGGGGAAACAGAGCAATGTTGTTTTTCACGGGTTATCATCGCTGAAAAGAATACAAAAGAAAAAAATTCTCATTGTAGATGATGTGTTTGATACGGGAAAAACCATTGAAACGCTTTTAAGCGTATTGGACAAAAGTAATAAAGTAAAAATAGCAACAGTATTCTTTAAATCAAAAGCAAATAAAACAAAACTAAAGCCTGACTTTTATGTGAAAAAAACAGCCGCGTGGATTGTTTTTCCGCACGAATCACAGTAAGTTTTCTTTCATCAAATCAGCAATCAGTTTTTCATTCTCCTCAATCATCGGATAGTTCTTGCCATCGTCTTTTCCATACCAGATTATTGCTTCAATTTCCTTTTGAGGTTTTGGAGTTCCGTTTACCGTGGCAAAGAAGCATTTTGTTTCGGTCATCCAATCTTTGCTGTACGGAGATTGGTTAAGATACGTTTTGAAAAACTTCATAGAGAGAACTTCAAGGTTTATTTCTTCCTTCAATTCTCTTTTCAGCGTTTCTTCTTGAGTTTCTCCCTCCTCAATTTTTCCCCCAGGTGTCCATAATTCATTATAGCCTTTTCCCTTGACTAAAAGAATTTTTTTATTTTTTATGATGATGGCAACTATTCTTTTTCTGATGTTCACTGTTTTTTTTAAATTCTCCTGCTTATATAGTTTGCTGTTCACAAAGTTTAAAAAGAGCAAAAAGTTTCTGCAATCATGGTTTTACGAAACGCTGAAAGCATATCCACTATGGTTACTGAAGATAATGATGCTGCATTGACTGATAAGCTTAAAACAGGCAGATCAGCAGTTTTGTTCATGGCTGATTGGTGTGGTCCATGTGCTATGCTTATGGATGCTTTGGCAACTACTGATCATTTTAAAGATTATTTTAAAAAGAACGAAATCGCTGTATATTATGTTGATGTCGATAAACTGCCTGTCATTGCCAGAGCGCGTAATATCTTAAGCATACCAGATATGCATTTTTATCGAGATGGTTTAAGAACAGGACGAATTATTGGCGCAGTTCACAGTCAAGTTTTATTAGGGCAAATGAATGCTGCGTATAACATTTCAGAACGTGTTCATCCTTCCTAATTTTCCCAGCTCTTCTTCTATTCTTAATAATTGGTTATATTTTGCTGTTCTTTCCCCGCGTACAGGTGCTCCTAATTTTATCTGACCGCAGTTAATGCCAACAGCCAAATCTGCAATAAATGCATCTTCTGTTTCTCCAGATCTATGGCTTACCATGACATTCCATTTGTTGTCCATGCACAATTTTGCAGCAGCAAATGATTCTGTCAACGACCCTATCTGGTTTACCTTTAACAATAATGCGTTGCAGCTGTTTTTTTGCAAAGCCATCTGAATTCTTTTGACATTGGTAACCAACAAGTCATCGCCAACAATCTGAATAGGAACTTTTTGTTTTAGCTCAGCAAAGGCATCGAAGTCTTCCTGCTGAAAAGGGTCTTCCAAAGAAACAATGGGATATTTTTTTATTAAATTTACATAATAATCAACCATTTCTCCTGTTGATAATTTTTTGTTTTCCTCAACATAATAAAACTTTTCCTTGTAAAATTCAGATGACGCCGGATCCATGGCTATTTTTACCTTTCCAGCATAACCAGATTGCTTTATTGCATTGACTAACAATTCGAGTGCTTCATCAGGATTATTTAAAGGAGGTGCAAAGCCGCCTTCATCTCCTACGTTCACTGCAGCTTTTCCATATTTTTTTGCAATAAGGTCTTTTAATAAACCAACAATCTCTGCATTCATCTGGGTTGCTTCTGCAAAGGATTTTGCTTTTACAGGAGCTATCATAAATTCTTGAAACTGCAATTTGCCTCCTGCATGCTTTCCGCCGTTGATGATGTTTGAAAAGGGAATAGGCAGCAGAAATTTGCTGGAAAACTGGAAATTCTTGTTTAAGTATTCATATAAGGGAATCTGCAATGCAGTTGCAGCGCATCGTGAAGCTGCCATGCTCACTGCTAAAATAGCATTAGCTCCAAGCTTGCTTTTGTTTTCTTTTCCATCTAACGCGATCATTACCTGGTCTATTTTTTTCTGGTCAGTTAATTCAATGCCTTTAAGCTTTTTTGCTATTGATTTGATATTGTCTATTGCTTTCAAAACGCCTTTTCCCTGATAGGCCTTTTTTTTATCGCGCAATTCAACAGCTTCATAGATGCCTGTGCTTGCTCCTGAAGGAACAATAGCCCTTCCCCTAATGGCATCAGAAAAAACTTCAGCTTCGACAGTAGGGTTTCCCCTGCTATCTAAAACTTGTCTTGCCCTCACCTCGGTAATAAACATAGTTTTACCTTATTTCTGATTATTTATATAGTTATTGTTTTTTCAATCCGAAAATCTTTCGAAAACTTCCCAGAAAAATTTATATAGGTTGACACTTCTTATCCATCATGGTAAAAAAACTATCCAAAAGAGAAAAAGCAATTTTAGCATTCAATAAGCCTTTGATAGATGTTTGGGATAATGAATATGACGAACGATGGAACGACGTATAGCCAAAGAGATATTATTTTTGTGTATTTTCCTTTTTCTGATTTTACAAAAATAAAAAAAAGACCTGCAATTGTTTTATCAAATAGCCGTTTTAACATGCAACATAAGGACGTTCTTTGCTGTGCACTCTCAAGCAATATTGCAGAATGTGAACCTGCAGTGAAAGTCACAAATGACGATTTGGAATTCGGAACATTGCATTATCCAAGCGTCATAAAACTAGCTAAGCTTTTTTCATTAGAAAAAACTCAAATTCTCTATAAAATAGGGCGCTTGAATATGAATAAAAGTAAAGAAACAGTTGCAGACCTGTACTCTTTCATCAGTATTGTTGAATAGTTATTGTTTTTCTTCCAAGCTGTCAAAATATGCTCTGCACTGTTCATCTGCGCATACTGTTCTGTCTTTTTTTATCTTTGCAATTTCAAAAAGACAGTTTTCCTTTGAAGAGCTTAGGGTGCACAGCGACGTATCCTGAAAAGCTACTGCGTAGCTAAAGTAACACTTTGCTGTTGCAGTTGACTTTGTGCACAGCGATTCTTTTTGGGTTTTTATTGCTATGGTTTCATAACAGGAATTATGTATTGCTTCATCAGCAATGTCTTTGCATGTTGTTTCCTGTAGCGTGGCAATAGCAACCTGAAGATAGCAGTTATCGTTAAGCACTTCTACTTTTTCGCAAATGTTCTTGTCTTTTCTTAACACTGCAATCTCGGTGTAGCATTCTTTCATATTTTTTCCAGTTTGTTCGCAAAGTTCAACTTTGTTTCTTAGTTTAGCGATCTCAAAATAACAGCTGTCTTTGAAAGAGTCGGCTTTTTCACAGAATAGTTCATTCTTCAATTGCACGGCAAATCCCATATTGCATTTTCCCTTTAGTTCAACAGCCTTTTCGCAGAGAAGAGTGTCATGGTTGATAAATGCCATCTCATAATAGCATATGCCTGTCATGGTTCCAGCATTGTTGCAGATGGTTTCATCTTCTTTAAGAATGGCAACTTCATAGAAGCAATTATCTTTTTTTGACGATGCATTGTTGCATAAAGAAATATCTTCTCTTTTTTTTGCAAATTCGTAGTAGCAATGACCCTGCCTGCTCTCTGCAGTGTCGCATGCTTGGATATTGTTCATATTCACTGCAACGATGGTTATGCATTCATCCCTGTTTTGACCTGCCTGTTCGCAAAGCTCTATCCTGTTCTGGTTTACTGCAACTTCCTTATAACAGTACATCTGCCAATAACTATCTAACCTCTCACAGTCTTTGGTGTTGTTATAAGAAATTCTTCCCACACCATTAACGTCCAGCGTTATTTCTCCTGTAACGCCGCCTTTGCATGCAGAAAGCGTAAATAAAAGAGCGAATATAAGCAAAATATAGTACTTCATCATCACCACCCGCTTTTCTCTTGTTTGCCGTATTTATATAGTTTGTTGTTTAAAAACCAAACCTTTTTATAGAGAAAATAACTCTTAGCAGTATCAATGAATGAAGGTGATTTTAATGAGTAGATTTTGGAAAACAACAGCATTAATTCTTGGTGCAGCTTCTTTGACTGCATTGCTTACACAGGAAATTCCCCATGTTTCTAATGAACAGAGTTGCGATATTGCAGGCTTGAATGTTGAGTTCTTGCCTAAACAGTATGAAGCAAATACTTTTTTTGCGCAGTCTGCTCCTGTTGGTTATGCTATTTTTGAAATGGACGGAGCAACGTTTGCTAAGCCAACAAATCAAGAATTAACAGAAGCAAGACAAAATGCAGCGGTTGTCATTATGGCGCTTAGATAAAAGGCACATTCCTGTCTGTTTTTATGCCGTAGACAAAAACATAATTCCAGAACCATCCTTTTACTCTTTTCACTTCTACAGAAAACCCTGCTTCTCGAAACGCCTGTTTGATGATTTCATTATTGGAAAGCCATTTTGGATTAGGCAATACCTTAAAAAAATCAACGTAATCTACCATGCATATTTTCCCTGAATCTGGCAAAATGCCGTTAAGGTCGTGGAGCACTTTTTTTACATCCTGAATATAGCTGAGCATGCCTACGGAAAATACCATATCTACTTCAGGAATTTCTGGATGCACTCTGTTCATCTGATGCACATCATGCAAAACATAGACGTTGTTCAACCCTCTTTTCTTTATCCTTTTTTGCAGCAATGCAACATTGTTCTCTGTAAAATCTGTTGCGTAAATTATTCCATTGCCCACTTTTTCAGACAATTGAACAGTTAATGTTCCTACACCTGCGCCAAATTCCAACAACCTTTTTCCCTGAACGTCGCTGAAAATATCAAGAATTTTTTTCCGTATTCTTTTAGGCAACAGCCAGTTTTCCATCCATAAATTCAACCCTGCAAAGAGGTTATTGAACCCTCTTGCTGTAGAAGGGTTGTGATAAAATAAAAGCAATAAGTAAATAGGAATCCCAAATAATACAAAAGAAAGCCCTATTTCTAATAATCCCTGTGCTCCAGGAGTGAACAGAACCCAAAGCTCTACTATGGCAATATAAATTAAGGATATGATTATTGGCCCAACAGTTCCAAAGGGCGCTTTGTAAGGCCTTACTCTGTAGGGTTGTTTATAGCGCAAAATAGGAACAGTCATGATTATGGCAATATACATCAATAATGCCAGTGGCACTAAGATGCTTAACAGTGTTTTGTAAACGCCAAAACCAATAAACAAAACAATAACCGCAACAACGGTTTGAAAGAATATCGCTTTGTAAGGTGTTTTATGTTTTGGGTGAACATCTGCTAATTGTTCAATAAACAGTTTGTCTCTTGCCAAAGCCAAAAGCAATCTTGGAGAGCCAACAATGCTTCCTGCTGCAGTGCCCAATAAAGAGAAAGCAATGCCAAAGCTGACAATTTTTACCCCTATAGGCCCATATACGTTGATAGCCATATCTGCAAAAGGCGCTGCTGACAACTGCTGCCATGGAATTATTCCTAAGGTAACAAAGGGAATTGCAATAACTAACACTGCAACAATGACCGTTGACCAGATAAGCGATTTAGGGATAACTTTCTCAGGATTATTGGTCTCTTCTGATAAAAAGCTGATATTTTCCCATCCAAATAAACTTTCCATAATGAAAAAGAGGCTTGCAAAAATCAAAATAAACGGCGTTGAAAAAAATGGCTGATAGTTTTCCGGTTGAACATGAAATACTGCAGGAGCTAAAACTGCTAAAATCAATATGAGTGTTATTGATGCAAAAACGATTAATACTTTAGTGCTTCCTTCAATGCCCTTATAGGCGATGGTGTTAAGCAAAAAAATGAATGCAAGTGCAATAGTTATTTTTAAGGCTGCAGGTGTTGATGCAGGAAAAACGAGAATGATTGCTGCAACAATTGCTAGCGTGATTCCTATATTGGAAACTATCCAAGCAAGCCATCCTATCAAAAAAGAAGGAAACCTTCCATAGGCTTGTTTGGCAAATTCATAGACGCCTCCTGCATTGGGAAACATTGATGCGAGCTCTGCAAATAAGGTAGATACATAAATGGCTATTGCTCCAAGAATAAGCCATGCGATAAGCGATGCGTTTCCTGATTTTTGTGCAGCTAAGGTAGTTCCAAAAAACAACCCTGTGCCCATCATAGAGGTTATGCCTAAGGCAATGATTGCAGGATAGCCTAAACTCCTCTTTAATTCAGCCATGCTGTTTTAGGAGAGGGAAAGTTTTTAAATGCTTCTCTTGATTGCAAAGTGGTTAAACTTCCATGACGTAAGCAACTTGCATTTGGAATGCTCTTTTGGCTTTGCGATAGATTCCGTGAAGCAGACCTTGCGTTATAGACACGGTTCTGCCCTGTTTTTGCGATGGGAATCTTTCTTCTACTTTGCCTTTTCTGTACCAGAGTGCATTGTGATCTGTTTCGCTTGCAATAAGAACATCTCCTATAAAATTGCTTGCCCATTGCGCTGTACTGTGTCCTGTTCTTCCTTGGTAATAAGGATCTAATTCGTACGTTGAAGAGTCAAATGCTTCTATGTGCGCACGAACAGCAACGACCTTTCCGTCTTGGACGACAATAGCTCCGTCGTTATTTGCTCCTGAAGTTACCATATCCATAAGTGCAAGCATGCTTTTTTCATCTCGTATATCGATACTTCCTATTTCCTGGTTTGCATTGTAGTTCATAATCTGTGAAACATTAACCTCAAGTTGTCTATTAAAATTAGGCGTATTGACCATAAGCAATCCTCTTTGATAAACTGCTACGAACTCTTTCAGGTAGCCAAAAAGAATTTTACTCTCATCATAGTCTCCTCTTACAGGTTTATCTTGTAACGCTCTCGCTAATTGATAGACATCTCTTTTTCTGGTTTTTTTATCGTCTGTTATTATTCTATCTATGGTCATGTTTTTTCCCCCAACACGGCCCTTTGTTTCTTTCTTTGCTTAATATACGAAATAGTATACTTATTACTTATTACATATACTAGTATCATAACTACTATTTAAATATTTTCATTTATACAGGATTTATGCGTAAAACGCTTTTTTTTGTTTGTTTTTACTACTGCATGTATAGAACAATAAAGAGAAAAATATATAAATGAGAAATAGAATAACCATTGGATATTCAATAGGGGGTGAATATATGAAAAACGTTATGGCTACCATTGGCAGCTGGTTGTTTATTTTAGGCATTGTTCTTGCAATTGTTGCAGGATTATGGCCATTGACAACCTTGTGGGTCGCAATCTTGATTATTATTGGATTGCTTGTCGGTCTGCTTAATGTAACCGCAAAAGAAGCAAAGCCATTCTTGCTTGCTGCAGTATCCTTGGTCATCGTTGCCACATTCGGCGGAGATGTTGTAGGAACTGTTTGGGCAGGATTGGAAAGAATGTTAAACGCCATGATTGTCCTTACCATACCAGCAACAATCGTTGTTGCCATTAAGGAAATCTTCGGTATGGCCAGAGACTAAGGCCTTTTTTCTTTTTTTTATTTTGATCTTCTTTATGCAGTACATTCAGTCTACAATAACAGAATAAGATGCCAGTTCTTTTTTTAATTGGTCAATACCTGTAAAGAGTATTGGTTTCATGCCAAGCTCTTTTGCAGGCGGAATGTTCTTTTCTCTATCATCGATATAGACGCATTCAGACGGTTTTACGTGTAGTTTTTCAACAATTTCCTTGAAAATCTCAAGTTCTGGCTTTGCAATTTTGCTTTTATAGGATGTAACAATGACTTCAAACGTTTTACCCAGATGGTGGCTTTGAATAAGTTCTTCTAACCAATCTTCTATATGATTTGAAAGCAAGCCTAATTTGTACTTGCGTTTAAGTTTCTTTGCTAATGTAAAAACGTCTTCTTTAAATTTGAAGCCGTTCATGAAATCTTTGCGCAAAGCTGTTTCATCAATTCCTATGAATTGAGCCAGTGTTTTCCAAAACTGTTGAGACTCTATAGTGTTTACTCTTGCTTCAATCCAGTTTTCGATAAGTACTTTGCGAAACTCTTCTGGGTCTTTCCCAAACTTTGAAGCATACGCCCTTCCAAAAGAAGAAAGGCTGACGTTTTCTGATAAAACTCCTCCGTAATCAAAAATTATAGCTTTTATCACTGTATTAAAAGAGAGCACGTTTATATATACTTTTCTAGAAACCATCAACAACCTTTATTAATCCTTCTCAATTTCTGCAATCATGAAAGTCGCCTTTATAGCAGCAAAGTATGACAACCCTATCTTATTGCCAGAAAAGCTGTTCAAAATACTGCCAAAGAAGGTCTGTTTGTTTACTACAATACAGTTCATGCATCAGTTAGAGAGCATAAAGCAACAGTTGGAAAATAAAGGCATTACGGTTACGTTAAGAGAAAGCACGAACTATTACTATCAGGGCAAAAAGACAAGAGAAGGACAATTATTAGGATGCAATCTTGAGGAATTTGATAACATTGATGCATTCTTATACATAGGCGATGGCCTGTTTCATCCTAAAATTTTAATGGTTAAAAATAACCAGTCAGTCTATGGCTATGATCCTATAGCGGAAGTTGTTGAAAAGCTTGATAGCAAGGACATTGAAAAACTCAAGAAAAAACAGCAGGGAGCTTATGCAAAATTCCTTTCAAGCAAGGAAATTGGAGTTTTAATTTCAACAAAACCTGGTCAGAATTATCTTAACAAAGCTGAAAAGCTCAGGGAAAAGTTTCCAGAAAAAAACTTCTATTTTATCCTTTTCAATGATATTAACTTTACAGAGCTGGAAAACTTTAACTTTGTTGAGTGCTGGATAAACACTGCCTGTTACAGAATAGGCTATGATGATACCAACAAGATGACCAAAGCTGTTATTAATATATTGGATATTCCTGATTTTTTATGATTTCTCAAACTTTCCGTCATAACCTCCCGCTTTGACATTGGCATGTTTGCCTTTTACTTTTTCTATAGGAAACCTGTTTTCATAATCCTTCATGGTTCTTGCAAGGGCTTTGTCTGCATCAACATTGCTTAAATAGGCTATCTTGAGAACCAAAAACAGCATATCTCCTATATAGTCTTCAAATTCATCTTGGTTTTTATGGATGGCTTCAAGCAGTTTTTCTTCTTTTAGCCATTTGACGACATTCCATATTTCTCCTGTTTCCTCAACAACATTCAAAAGAAAATCATGCATGTGTTCTGGACTGCTCCATAACCTCTCATCATTGAACTGTTGAATCCAGTCTTGAGATTGTTTTAAAGTATAATTTCTAGTTTCCATACTATCACCCAAAACAATGAAAAACAGTCTGTTTAATAAAGTTTGCTTAAAAAGAATTAAAGAACGTCTTCAATAGTGCTTAATTTCATTCTGCCAATCATTCTATCAGTGTAATCTTGCCATTGATTTCTTACCAGGGCAGCGCTTTCATAGTCTTCTGCTTCAATAAATTCATCTAGTTCAACATTCATTAAATCAAGCTCTTCCTGATGCGCCATTGCTAGAGGATAATCTTGAGGAAATGCCATAGTCAAGTAAATTTTCTTTTTCAAAAAGGCAACATGGTCTTCTAAGGTTTCATAAGAAAGTGCCAAATCATAAAATCCCTCTGTTTCAGGGCACAATAACTGCACTCTCTGCAAATCCTTTTCTGCCCTGAGTGCCATTTTCCAAGCTATACCTATATTTTCCTTAAAATCCTCGCTGGGATAATCATCATCATGCGCTCTTTTCCAATACATGTTTGCCAGTGTCTGTGTTTTGAGAAAGTCTTTTTGAAAGTAAGCGTAAGCAAGCGCGGTTTGTTCGTCAGTGATGCTTCCAGGATCACATCTATACACGTGTTCTAATCTCTCTCCGTAATTATCTGTAGGAACTTCATACATCCATTCCTTTGCATACTGCATGGTTCTGCCATCGCCTGCAATTGCTCTTTTGGGCAGTTCTTCCCCTAATCTGTCAAAAATGTTGTCCATAGAAACATCTATACTGAAGTTATATATAAACCTTTCTATTTGTAGTAACTTATGAGTGGTAAAAATAGAAATATTTATAAAGAGTGCCTCCTTAAAGAAAGGTGTGGACCCTGTGAAGATCTTTGGAGTGGGATTAGCAGCCATAGCTTACCTTGCTATAGATCCTTTTGGATTCAGGCAGAGGGCAATTGATAACCTTCCAGCATATGTTGAAAAGCAAGCTCCTATAATCATGGAAGCACAGGAAAAAGCGTTAGGCATTAAGTATTCTGGAAAACCAAATTTTAAGTTCGCATTACCTCAAGACGCTGAAGATAAACCTTTAGATCCTTTTCTTGCTGTGTATAAACCAAGTGATACTACTATTTATTTAAGCAATGCTAAAGTCCCCATAACAAGCGAGAATTCTTTTACTAATTTTCACGTCTCTTTTGATATTTTTGCAAATGTCTATTATGCTGATGAAACAATAGCTCATGAGCTAGGACATTTTTACGTTGACCAGCTGAATAACTCTTTGCAATTCAAGGCTCCAGGTTTTATTGCAGATACCCTTCCTGATTTTGGGGTGCGGCTTGTTTCAGAAGGCATTGCAGAGTACTTTTCAAGAAAATTAGGTGATTCTACTGATTATTTTAGTGATTCACAATGGCCTATTCTTCCTATTCATATCTTCAAGCCATTTCATCTTTATGAAGGAGGTTATCACTTAGTTAAACCAGTTATAGATAACTACGGAAAAGAGGGTATTGAATATCTTATGTTTCACCTACCTGATACTTTGGATGATATTTATGACTTGCCTGAATATCAGAAACAAACATTGGAAGAGTTGTCTACCGTTGTTTACAGAAAAGAAGTGCCTCATGGAGATTCCATAGAAGTTCCTATTGGCAAACTAGGCTATTCTTCTGAAAAGGAATTGTTTTCTACCGATTATAATTCCTGTTCTGCATTGCTTGTTGATGGAGAAAAAGGAGCAGTTCTTGCACACGTTTTTGCTTCTTCAAGGTATCAGGGAATATTGGATGCAGAGCATGCCGTGAAAACCTCCCTCGATGTTCTTCAAAAAGAAGGCAATCAGCACGCTGAAGCAATACTTATAGCAGGAAACCAACAACATTTTGACATCATCACAAAAGATTTAGAACGGTACGGCATTCCCATCAGAAAAGTAGAGCTTGCAGATAATTACAGAAACGCAGGCGTTATTGGCAGTAAAATATTTTTTGGAGCAAGAGATGTTTCCTATAATCCTCTTACAGATTCATTAACCGTTACTGAAAAAACGCGTGTTTTTAAGAACTAATTTCCTTCTCTGTATAATAAATCTTCATCTATTCTTTTCCAGGCATGAATCTCTTCTGGTTTGAACCAGATTTTTATTTCTGTTTGTGCTTCTTCAACGCTTCCCGATGCATGAATTAAATTCTGCACAGGCCTTTTCTGCATATCTCCCAGCATGGGAGTGTCAAAGGTAAAATCTCCTCGGATAGTTCCAGGAGCAGCGTCTGCAGGGCTTGTTGGGCCTACAATTTTTCTTACATTTCTGACTGCATTATGGCCTTCAAGAATCAATGCAACAATAGGGCTTGCAGTAATATAATCCAAAAGCCA
The DNA here is from genome assembly GCA_003599145.1 of Candidatus Woesearchaeota archaeon. Taxonomy (GTDB): domain Archaea; phylum Nanobdellota; class Nanobdellia; order Woesearchaeales; family UBA9642; genus SURF-58. The sequence goes on from QZIT01000006.1 coordinate 365,453, forward strand.
TTCTCTGACTTGTTTTCCTTGTGTTAAAGGATCAACGGTTAATTTTTTCCCCTGGTTTTCATAGCTTTTGATGCTTTTTTCCCCAACAGATTTTAGCCATGCTTCATCATCAGTATAGTGCTTTCCTGCTAACTCTCTGCTGGCATAGACCATTTTAATGCCGATAATTTTCAAGCCGCATTTCTCAAATCTGAGGATGATTTCACCTATCAATCCTCTCTGCACTCCATCCGGCTTGATAAGAACAAGTGTTTTTTCAATCATTTTTTTGGTGTCTTATTATTTTTTTCAGCAGATTTTTCAGTTTTCTTTTTTTCTGTCTTCTCTGCAGTTTTTTTACTGTCGTTTTTTTGAGTTTTTATTGCTTCAGTTTTCTTTTCTGTTTTCTCATCTGCGTCATGCTTTAATTTTTTAGCGTCTCTTTTTTCTTTTGCGTCGTGCTTTGCCGCTTCTGCCTCTTTCTTGGCTTTTTTATAGTCAACTGTCCACGTTGTTTCTCTTGGTTTTCGCTGTAATTTTAATAAGTTCTTTTCGCATTTTCTTGAGCAAAAATGAAAAATCGTAGCATCGGTTTTCACATACATGAGCCCCGTGCCCTTCTCTATCAGCATACCGCAAAATGTGCATCGTGCCATTAGTTTCCACCTCTGCCGGTTTTGTTTAATGGGCGAGCTTCAATTTCGGTTTCTCTAAGCATTAAGATATCTCCTTTCTGTACAGGCCCCATGACATTTCTTCGCAGAATTTTATTTTTGTCTCTGCCATCCAAAACTTTGCATCGTACTTGAGTTGCTTCTCCTCTCATGCCTGTTCTTCCTATAACTTCTTCTACACTAGCAGGATAGGCTTTCGTAAAGACAATGCCGCCTTTTTGCTCAGCAGGAGCTTTTTGTTCTGTTCTCTCTGGTTTTTGTTTTTCTGCTTGTGCAGGTTTCTTTTCTTCTGCCATTTCACTTCATCTCTTCGATCAATGCTTTGGCTTCTCCTTCAACTAATACAGCAATTGCCGCAGTTCCTCTGCCTAATCCGGCAGCTGCTCCAAGTTCTTCTTTTGAAGGAACTTCCATGCAAGGGATTCCTTTTTCTTTTGCCATTAAGGGAATATGCATCGTGATTTCCTTAGGAGTAACGTCGGCTGCATAAGCAACAAACTTTGCTTTTCCTCTTTCCAATGCCTTTGTAGTTTCATTGGCTCCTTTTTTGATTTTGCCTGTTTTTTTGGCAAGTTCGACAATTTCGTATACTTTTTCCATTTTATCCTCCAGAAGCATCACTTCATTCAGCTTTCGCTTCATCAATCAGTAAACTAAAGAAAAAAGAGGGTGTTTATAAATGTTGTGCTATGGTTCATTTGCTTGACAATAAATTGAAATAAAAAACTATATAAAACCCCTGCCTTTAACTTTTTTTATGAATCTTCCTATGCAGATTATTATTCCTGTAGCTATTGTGGTGGGAGCGTATCTTGTTTCTTTTGTTGCGACATTCCTGCTAGATAAAATACGGCACTTTACTTCAAAAACTAAAACTACGCTTGACGATGAAATTATTCATGCATTGCATAGGCCTGCAAGATTTATATTTATTCTTATAGGCTTATATATTGCTCTGGATTATGCAATGCCAGAACTTACTTTTTTAGGGCTGCATTATTCTAAATATATCGTTATACTAGCAATAATACTTTCAGCGTATCTTGTTGTGCGCATTGTTGGGGCAATTTTCACTTGGTATGGCCATGAAATAGGGCCTGAGAATAAAAATATTGATAAAACGCTTTTCAGGTTTCTTAGGCGTTTTAGTGCAGTCCTTATTTATGTTATTGCGTTGATTATCGTTCTTGATAGGTTAGGTATTGAAATAGGTCCCTTGCTTGCAGGTCTTGGAATAGCAGGTTTGGCCGTTGCTCTGGCCTTGCAGGATACTTTGGCGAATGTATTTGCGGGTTTTTACGTTGCTGCAGATAAGCCTTATGAAATAGGCGATTTCATAGAGATAGATACAGATACGAACGGTTATGTTGAAGATATCGGCTGGAGAAGCACCATTATCAGGACTTTGCCAAATAATAGAATTATTGTTCCAAATTCAAAAATGACGCAGAGTGTTATCAGGAATTTTCATAAAGGCGCACAGGAAATGTCTGTTCTTGTTCAGGTTGGTGTTGCTTATGGAAGTGATTTGGACAAAGTAGAAAAAGTTACTGTTGAAGTTGGAAAACAAATTCAGGAAACGATTGAAGGAGCTGTTAAAACACATGTTCCCTTCATCAGATACCATACCTTCGCTGACTCGAGCATAAATTTTTCTGTTATTTTAAGAACTACTGAGTATACAGGCCAGTACTTGCTCAAACACGAATTTATCAAGGCATTGAAAAAGCGCTACGATAAAGAACGTATAGAAATTCCTTATCCTCACAGAGTCATACAAAACAAGAATTAATTATGCATGCATATTTGCGTATCGCTCAATATCTCTTGCAAAATCTTTTAATTTGAATTTTTGTGCAATAGGAAGATAAAAAACAAGGCATGCCCTGCTGTACGTCGATGCTTTCGGTTTTCCCAATACTTCAATGTCTGATAAATTATCGACGACGTCTGCAAGCTTAATCAAAAAAACTCTTTTGTCTTTTTCACCATAGGCAAGAATTTTTTTGTGGGTTAAGGTGACGTTGATAGAGTTTTCTTCTGCTGCTTCAATTTTGGTAAGTGCATCAACGAGCATCACGACGTCGTCATTAAAATTCTTTTTAATGTCTGCAAGCGTAATAGTGGTATCTTCAACCGTATCGTGCAATAAGGCTGCAACAATAGTGTCCGTATCGACATCGAGTTCTAGCAATCTGTTGGCGACGCTTACAGGATGCTTGAAATACTCATCGCCTGTTACTCTCTTCTGTCCAGTATGGGCTTTCTTTGCAAAGTCATATGCTTTTTTGACGAGAGCAAAATCAAGCTCACTCTTTTTTATTTTCTCCAAAAAAGGCTCCATATTGCATGGAGAAGCGGTTGCATTAAAAAGATTGTGGTTTTATATGTGCGAGAAGATTGGGCAGTAATAGGAGCAATAAATTGATGAGCAGTATTGGTGAGATAATAGAAAATGATTGGTTAATGATGAACATAGCTCCCAGTCCTATGGCAAGAATAAAGAACACGCTGATGGTAATCTGGTCATCTGCATATTTCCTAAAAAAAAGATCGATATGTTCTTTTGTCTCTCGAGTGCCGCTGTTTTTGTTAGGGAGAATGGAAATAAGCGGTATCGTTTGCATGGAAACATAGAAGGTAAAAATTCCAAAGATAAACAGAGTGATGATTTGCATTGCTGGATGCTGGTTGCCTTCTGCAACATGAAAAACCTTGCTGAAAAATTGTGTCAGAAGAATGATGACTAACGCAAAAAGGTTCCAGATGTAGAGAAAGATTTTTGCTCTTTTCGAAATTACCCTTTTAGAAAATGTGCTGTTAAGTATTAAGAGTGTAGGCATCGCTGCTAAAATCATCAGCAAAACTCTTGCAGTATTTGAAGAGACTATGGCAAAAATAAAATACCAAAAGATGAGTGTGTTGACAAGCAGCTGTGTTTCATCAATGCGGGGAAGGAGCACTTTTTTATAGTAGCCGTAAAATGCGAACATGAAAAGGAGGATGCACATCAGTATGGTAAATGGTACTATAGGCTTTCCCGTAATGGCGTGGTAAATTAAAAGGATGATGAAATATACAGGAAGCAACCCTAAGGCGATGAGAAAGTTTTTTTTGTTTTCATGCCTTATGCTCAGATAAGCCTGGAGAACAACTCCTAGAAGAAAGGCAATAACAAGGAGATATTCATTCATGCTGCAGTTAGTCTTCTTCTATTTAAATTTGTTTTGAAAATCTTTTTAAACATTTCATTATTCTTAAAACTATGATAACCTTGGGAATAGAAAGTACTGCCCATACGCTGGGAGTTGCTGTAGTTAAAGATAAACATATTTTGTCGAATGAAAAGTCTTCCTACACAACAGCATCAGGAGGCATGATTCCCGTAAAATTAGTTGAGCATCACCTTGAGCAGTTTAGCAATGTTTTAGATAGAGCATTGGCAAAAGCAAACATTGCTATCGACGATGTTGACGTTATTGCGTTCTCTCAAGCACCAGGCATAGGTCATGCATTGCGCATAGGAGCAACACTGGCAAAATCCATAAGTCTCGTCTATAAAAAACCGTTAATGGGAGTCAATCATTGCATTGCCCATCTTGAAATTGGAAGGCATTTTGCAAAAGCAAAAGACCCTGTGTTATTGTATGCAAGCGGAGCAAACACGCAAATCATTGCCTATGATGCAGGAAAATACAGAGTTTTTGGGGAAACATTAGACATAGGCATAGGAAATTTTCTTGATAGTTTTGGAAGATACTTGGAATTGGGATTTCCCGCAGGCCCAAAAATAGAAGAGCTTGCAAAAAAAAGCAAAAAATACATTGAACTTCCCTACGCGGTAAAGGGCATGGACGTTAGCTTTACAGGAATATTGACTAATCTCTCTCAAAAAATAGCTCATCACAAAAAAGAAGATTTGTGTTTTTCTGCTCAGGAAACGGTTTTTGCCATGCTCATTGAAGTAACCGAGAGAGCCATGGCTCACTGCAATAAGAATGAATTAGTTTTAGGAGGAGGAGTTGCCTGCAACAAACGGTTGCAGGAGATGGCATCGTTGATGTGCAAAGAACGAAATGCAGTTTGTTTCACTCCTGAAAATCAATTTTTAGTTGATAACGCTGCCATGATTGCACTCACAGGAGAAATCATGCATCGTGCAGGAAATAAAACAACGTTGAAGGATGCAGGCATTAAGCCGTATGAAAGAACAGATGATGTTAAGGTGAACTGGAGATGAATCATCCACATTTTGGATTGATTGCTCCTGTAAAAATAACAGGACATTCAGGCAATACGGTTTATGGATGGTCTGGGTATGTCGAAGGTTGTGGTTTTGACAGACAATATTGTGCAGTGCGCTATTTTGGCATACGGCCTGACAGATTGTTAGTAAGATTAAACACGCCTTCAAAAAGCAGCAATTTAGATGGAGATATTATCACGGCAAATTTTGTTTCATCTGAATTCCCATCAACCTTGCCTTTGCGTTCAAGTGAGACACTGCTCTATGGTGTTTTTACAGAGGAGATGAAAAAAGCAACAGGTGCTCAAAACATTCCTCGTTTGAAACATATACGGCATTTTTATGATGCTGGTTTTGTGTGCTTGCTTATGTATCTTACTTCTGAAAACGGATATCCCACAGCATACTCGCTTATGTCTAACGGTTCTATTTCACGAGAAGAAAAATCTCTTGGAGGCTCTATGAGAAGATATGCGCGAAGAGTTGAAGGAGAAGCTTTAAGGATTGCACTCGTCGATGAAAGTTTGTTCATTGACGATGTTATTGATACTTTAGCAGAATCAAATCTCAGACTATTGCGCATGGAACCCGTAAAGCCGTTAACTAAAGTTCCTTCCTGATATTGTCTAAGAATTTTGGAAAATCATGGGTTTTAATGCAGCAGCCAGAGGCATGTTCATGACCACCACCATAACCTTCGATGCCTACAAGGCTTTTCTTTAAAATGTCCAGCACGTTGTACGTTGATCCTCGCAATGAGCATCGGTATTCATCATCTTTTTGCCTTACTACGATGATAAAACTTTTTGGATAATGTGCAACAAGGTAATTGCTGATGTCTGCGGTGAAGGAATATTGTTTTTCCTGATAATAAAAGACGATGAATGTTTCATCTGCAATTTTGATATTTTGTATCTGTTCTTCATATTCCTTATTCACTTTTTCGTATTTTTTTAGAATATACTTTCCCTGCGATGTTTTTTGCTGGGTGATTTCATAGGGCTCTTTTATTCTTGTCATTACTTTTACGGATTGCATAGCTTGTTTTGCCGTGCCTTTAAGATTAAAATTAATAATTCGGAATAAGGTTCCGAGGTTTGAGTGGTAGAGCAAGTCTTCAGGTGTTGTTATGGCTTCAATCATGTCAGGATACTGTTTTTTAAACTCTTCAAGAACAGGAGAAATATACCAGTCTGCGATGGTTCCAACAGCCGCTATCCATATAGGCCCTCCTAAAGCACGATAGCACCAATAAGTTACAGGACTGTTGTCTTCAGCGTCATGTTTTCTTGGGTTGTAATAATTGACTTTTTCCCTTTCTAATAGCTGATGGTGGTCTATCCAGACAATAGTGCAGTTGCATCCGTCGATAAATTCTTGGTCTACTTCTGCAAGATCGAGAATAAAAACTGCATCTGGTTGATATTCTGCAACTTTTTTAAGGTGCTGTTTTGTTAATCGCGGAGTGCTGTTGACTAAAACTCCATAGCCTTCTTTTTTGTAATAATAGCAAAGCAAAAAACTACAGGTTCCATCTCCGTCGTCATCAAAGAAAAATAAGGGATTTTTTGATTCGTCAAGATAGTGTTTTATCTCCTTTAATTCCTTGTCTGTCAACATAATTTTAAGAACTGGGGTGTTTTTATAAAGTTATTGCATAATCTTCTTAGAGTGTAGTTTATCGTTCCTGCACGAAATAAGGTGATGGGTAAAATCCTTCAGCAGATTCATGCAGTTTAGCATTGAGTTGTTGGATTGCTGATGCATACATCTGTTCTCCCTCTGCTTTCTGGTAATAAAAAACAAAGCCATCGCGGAGTTCAAAGGCAGATTCGTAGTGCAAACCGTCAACTCCCAAATCAACCATGCCTTTTACTGATGCTGTGTCGAAGGGAACAAGATTGATGACAAAGGCATCGTTTTCTTGCAAATCTTTTGCTGTATTTGCAATGGGGTAGTGGTCGATAATACACGCACTTCCTGCTACGGAATCTCCTTCGTAGGCAATGGTTCTTAAAATAGAGTATCCTGCTTCTCCGTGCTCAAAATCGAAGTCGAGATGATCTGCATGGTCAAAAACAAATGCAACTAACTGCTCTAGCCCTTCTGGCTTTGGAAGTTTAGGCTGGTGAAAGTCTATGGCTGTTGCAATGGCAAGTCCTGTTGCAAAGCTGAGCATTTTCCAATTCATGCTTTAAGAACTTCTTCTTGTTATTTAAATGTTTATACTATTTTAACTAATAAGTGGTAAAAAAGAAAATATTTATAAAACAGGAGCTTATCCTTTATTTTATGACGTGGATGCCGTTTTATGAAACCGTGGACATGCTCTTTGATAAAGTCATGGCCTATGCGCCAGATACTGCAAAAACTCATCCAAAAACAAGTGCATTTGTTTTGGGAACGATCGGTACGTATTTGACGGTTAAAGCTGCACAGAAAATATCAGAGCATGGCATAGATAGATTACTTGCAGGATTTGACAGAAAAATTTTTGGTTTTGCAGAAAGGCTTTCAGGAACTGCGTCGATTACTCTCGGTTTAATGTTGGTAACTTCAGATGTTCCTGAACAACATCCTGTTTATACGTGGGGCATGATAGGCGTTTGGACAACGTATGCTGCAAATACCATTATGCATGATAGAAATGCCGTTCAATATCTTACTTCAGAACATAATAGAAGAGTTCTTGAACATACTGCAGATAAACTTGAGAGCAAACGAAAGAAAAGGTGATACTATGATGAAAACAATTTGTGCATTAGCAGCAGCGACGTATATCGCTTTAGGGTGCAGTGCAAAACCAGTAGAACCATCAAGGCCATTAAGCAATCATGGAAGCATTCTTGGAGACGCTTATGAAAAACACGTTGAAGGAAATTGGACTTTTGTTAAGGATACGGTGCCTGAAACAGAATTTGCGCTAGCGCCAAAAACCTATGACTTCAATAAAGATGGAGCTAAGGACTTCATCCAAGTAGATGAAAAGGGAACTGCAGTTGTCTTGACAGGGCCTATGGGATGGGAAAGAAAATACACACCTGTTGGAATATTGTTTGAGTCTGTTCCGGAAAAATCTGCGTACTCCATCGCTCCGCAGTTTGGCTTTCCTGAAATCAGAGTGCAGGAAAGATATGGGAATCCTGATTTATTGTTAAGGTGGCCAGGTGGCGTAGTCCATAGGATGATGTACACCAATGCAATTGAAACCATGACTGCATTGCCTGATCCTTCTGAATATGCAGAATGATTTTAAAAAGTGCATTTCAGGATTCTGAATTTCACGAAGTAAATAGCAATAGGAGAGAATGGTTTGATGCATCTCCTTTTTCTCGTTCTAAGCTCTATGCAGGTGTCCATGAACTTTTGGACGAGATGCAGATTCCAGAAGCAACCATAGATTTATTGCGCAGACCTGATGGCAGTGCTCGATGGGGTTCTTACAGGCTGCCGTTAAAAGTGGTGACTCCTGAACAGATTTTTGTTGCAAAGCCTTATGAAATGAATCCTCTTAAAAGAGTAAAGATGGTTGCAAGAGAAACGGAAAAAGCATTACTGAGAACCGTTTCTAAAGTGATTGCTCCAGAAGTTGTTTATTTTGGAGAGCGATGGTATGCAGAAGAACTTATTGATATTCCGTCTTTAGATGCGCTTACTCGCTCAGGAAATATTGCTCAGGCGTTGTCTATAGGTGCAGAAATGCACGCAACGCTTGCATTGTTGGAAATTTCCTATACCCATAATCATTGGATAGATGAATTTTACGCAAATGAACAAAGAAGGGCAATAATCGACTTTGGTGTTTCTCAGTTTTTCAAAAAAGAAGGCAGCCATCCTGCTTTTGATGAATCTGTTTATGAATTATGCAATAGTGATTCTCTGGATGATTTTTTAACAAATCAGGAAGCAGTTAAAATCCCTTGTTTTGATAGCTCAAGAAGCAGGTATGCAGAAACCGTTGCTCAGCTAGAACGTCTTTCAGATAATCCTGCAGAGCTTGTTAATGTTTTGTATGCATTGAGACATGCAGTCATAGGAATAAAACGACATTTTGAAATTTTAGGACTAAAAGCTGTACAGAAGATGGTTTATCAAGATAGTTCTCGCTCTGAAGGAACAGAATGGGATGCTACCATGATCGTGTTCCCTGACTTTGTTTATGCTTTTGTTCAGCAGTACAAATCAAAAACTATATAAACCTCTTTGCCTGAGAATTCTCGAAAGAGGTGGGTTTGTTGAAATTGCTTAAAAAGTCTGCTAAACCAGTTGAGCCTGTAGAGACTCCTGAACAAAAAGAAGCAAGGGCAAAAGCGCTGCTCAATGAGTTTGCCAAAGAAGAAAAAAAGGCAGAAGAAAAAGCAGAATTAAAAGTCGAACAGGATTTTGACAAGGTTTCTTCAGGGGAATTTAAAATTCTCGACAAGTATGAATTCAAATCGGGAAGCATTCCTATCACCATTGTCATTATCAAGAAAAAAGGAGAGTATGTTCCCGTCTATGAAGTCAGCATCAGCAGCATCAGCAGGACAACAGAGTTCATTCTTGAGAAAATAAGGCAGGAATTAATTAAAAAAGTCAATCTGGGAATGATTGATATTATCGATACAAAAAAAACAACCATTATTGAGGAAAAGTTCAAAGATGCCATTCATGTGCTTATTGACAAGTATTTCCCTGATGTTGACAATGAAACAAAAGGATTCCTGAACAGCTACTTAATCAGCAAGAGCCTTGGATTGGGAAATATTGAAATTTTAATGAGCGATGTTCAACTAGAAGAAATTGTCATTAACCAGAGCTCTGATCCTGTCTGGATATATCACAGAAAGCATGGATGGCTGAAAACAAACATTTTTTTAAGAGATGAAGAGCAGATACGGCACTACGCAGGCATGATAGGAAGAAAAGTTGGAAGGCAGGTGTCTGTTTTGGAACCATTGCTTGATGCCCATCTTGAAGGAGGAGATAGGGTCAATGCAACCCTTAATCCCATATCCACTATGGGAAACACCATCACCATCAGAAAATTCTCAAGAGACCCATGGACAATAACAAAGTTTGTCAATGCAAAAGCAATTTCTCCGTCAGCAGCAGCATTAGTTTGGTTATGCATTCAGTATGAAATGAGTGCCATTATTGCAGGAGGAACTGCTTCTGGTAAAACATCTACCTTGAACGCTCTAGCCAATTTTTTCCCTCCTAATCAGAGAGTTATCTCTATAGAGGATACTAGAGAGCTGCAATTGCCAAAATATCTTCACTGGGTTCCTTTGAATACAAGACTTCCCAATGCAGAGGGCAGAGGACAGATAAGCATGGAAGATTTGTTGGTTAACAGCTTGAGAATGAGGCCTGACAGGATTTTAGTGGGAGAAGTTAGAAGACAGAAGGAAGCAGAAACATTATTTGAGGCTATCCATACAGGCCATAGCGTTTATGCAACATTTCACGCAAATAATGCAGAGGAAACTATCCAGCGATTAACTAATCCGCCTATCAACGTTCCTAAAGTCATGTTGCCAGCTATTTCCCTGATTTTAATCCAGTTCAGAAATAGAAGAACAGGCATGAGAAGAACCTTTCAGCTGGCTGAAATAGAAAATGACGCGACTGCAAATGTGCTGATGCAGTATGACCCTAAAAAAGATGTTCTCGTTAACAGAGCAAAATCAAAAGCGCTTATCAACACCCTGACTCTTTATACTGGCTACACTCCAAGTGAGATTACTAGGGAAATCAACAAAAAAGTAGAGGTTTTGAAGTATCTTACTAAGTTTGACTATAAAGAAGTTGACCAGGTAGGCAGGATTATGGCTGAGTACTATACTGATTACGAAAATTTGATGAAATACGTTGAAAAAAACAAGAGGTTCTTGTAAAGCATGTTAATTTACAGAAGCATAGCGAACAGTTTTCAGAGTCTTAATGTAAAATTGCAGCAGGCAAGAGTTACTGATGATCCAGAGTATTATGTGAAAAAGACGTTCATGACTGCAATCTATGCAACGTTTGGATTAACCCTGATTTTGTTTGCGTTTACAAAAGCGTGGCAGGTCATTTTCCTTGCTCCATTTGTCTTTATTGTCGGTTTTTTTTATTTTGTAAGGTATGTTGATTACAGGATAGAAAAAATAAACAAAGGCATAAGCAGGGAAATTGTTTTTGCAGGCAGGTTTTTGATTATTGAGCTTGAGTCTGGCGTTCCTCTGTACAATACTTTTGAGAATTTAGGAAGAAATTACCGGTTTGTGGGCATTTACTTTCAGGAAATTGCAGAAAAAGTAAAATTGGGCACTGCTTTTGAAGATGCCATCAACGAAACCATTGAGGTTACCCCTTCTTCTGATTTAAGAAGAATACTCTGGCAAATTCTTAACGCCTTAAAGACAGGCGCAAACATTCAGAAATCCCTCGAGTCTGCTTTGGACCAGATTGTTGAAGAACAGCAAATTGCAGTCAAAGAATATGGAAGAAAATTAAACCCTTTAGCCATGTTTTACATGATGATTGCCATTATTGTTCCTTCTTTAGGAGTTACCATGCTGGTTATCATGGCAACCTTTATAGGAGTTCAGCTTGACTTGTTTATTCTGCTTGCCATTGCAGCGTTTATAGGGTTTGTTCAGTTCATGTTCTTGGCGATTGTCAGAAGCAACAGGCCTGCTGTTGATATAGAAGGTGGATAATGCTCTTCAAAAAAAAACAAGGAGTAAACGCGCCAAAAGAAAAAGACGCAGAGCGTACAGAAGCTAAAAAAGACACTCCAAAAAAAGAAGGCAAAGTAATAAAAAAAGACGTTCTCAGGGCCTTAACCTCAAGAAGAAGGCTTGCCCTTGCAAAGAGAAAGCACCTGCGTTTTTTTCTCGATAAGGCTGGCTATGAAGATATTGATGATGTCAAACTAAAAAAGAACCTTCTGTACAGGATTCCGATTATTATCTGCATTATTCTCACGGTTATTGCAATATCGATGGCGCTTATCCTTAGCTCTTCAATCTTCAATGTGCTGTTGATTATCATTTTTGGCGTTTGGATTGCAGGCTATGCAGTTATCTTGATCCTTGAATTTTTGGTCATGTATCTTTTTCTGGACTTTAAAACCTATCAAAGAAAAAAACAGATAGAAGACGTTTTGGCAGATTTTTTGCAGTTGACCAGCTCTAACATAAGTGCAGGCATGCCTATTGATAAGGCATTGTGGTTTGCCGTAAGGCCTAAATTTGGAGTTTTGGCAAGAGAAATAGAGCAAGTAGCGAAAGCGACACTAACAGGGGAAGACCTTGCAAAAGCGTTGAAGATATTTATTGCAAAATACGATTCTGCCATTTTAACAAGGTCTATTAATCTTTTGCTTGAAGGCATGGAAGGTGGAGGAGAAATAGCAGATTTATTGAATAAAATAGCCTTGAACATTCAGGAAACTCGCATCATGCGAAAGCAGATGGCTGCAGATGTTTTAACTTATGTCATTTTTATTACCTTTGCAACTGTCGGCATAGCGCCATTTTTGTTTGCCCTGTCTACCCAGCTTCTGAAAATTATCAAGGATATAACGTCCAACATTGATGTTAGTGCTTCACAAAGCTTTTCGTTTACTGCAGATGCAGTTAACTTGTCTGATTTTAAGGTATTTGCAGTGGTCATGCTCATGATTAGCTCTGTATTTTCCGCTTTGATTATCGCAACCATCCAGAAAGGCTCGCCAAGAGAGGGCTTAAAGTACATACCTATTTTCTGGCTTATAACTATTCTTCTCTATATGCTGGGTAATTGGGCTATTGGCGGGATGATGAGCGGATTGCTCTAAAATAAATCTAAGATTAATCTAGAATAAGAACTGAAATCCTTATAAAATCCTTATATTAGTATACAAATTATATTCAAAAAACAAAAACTTTATATATAAGGAGTTTCATAAATTACAAAATACTAATTTAACTAAAGAGGTGATTTCATGACACAAAGAAAAGGTCAAGCAGCCATGGAGTTCTTGATGACTTATGGTTGGGCAATTCTTGTCGTTCTTGCAGCTATCGGTGCACTCGCATATTTCGGTGTGCTTAGCCCAGACAGATTTTTGCCAAGCAAATGTACAGTTGCAGGCGGCTTCAGCTGCATAGAGTATAAAGTTACTGCTACAGAAGTCCAGATGAATATCCAGAATAACTTGGGTGTTGATGCTACATCGGTAAACATTACCATGACAGGAAAATCTGGAGGCACATTCGGAACTACTAATTGTGCAAGAACATTTATTCTTCTTAATGGAGACGCTACAAATGTTACTGCATACTGCACTGGAGGCACTCTTGCAGGTAAAGTTAGAGCAGATATTACCATTGTTTACCAGAAATCAGGTGAAACAGTTACCCATACAACAACGGGTTCAGTAAGCGGTAATGTAGAGCAGTAAGCTCTTTTTTTTTCTTTTTCTCGTTTTTGATTCAATTCTTCTTTAATGCTTTAAATCAAAACCTTTAAAAACTACTCTAAAACTCTTATAGCATGGGGAAGGAGAGCGTTATAAAAAGAGTATACAGGGATCATTATAGGCCATTATTGTTCTTTTCCTTATTCTTAGTCGTTCTTTCTCTGGCAGTTATTGGCTATAAATTAGCAACTACAGGCGACTTTATTGATAAAGGTGTTTCCTTGAAAGGGGGAATTACCTTGACTGTTTTAACAGAGCAGCCTGTTGATCCAGAAGAGTTGGCTGCGTATCTGCATGAGCAACTGCCAAAGGCAGATGTCAATGTAAGGACAACTGCTGAAGCAGGAAAGCAGAAAAGCGTGCTTATTGAGGCAAGCGATACAACTTCTGAAGAGTTGCTAGCTGCTTTGCAGGAAAAGATACCTGATTCAAAAAATAAAAATAATATAGCAATAGATTCAACAGATCCAGTTTTAGGAGCATTGTCCTTTATTCAAACCATGAAGGCTGTTTACATTGCCTTTTTGTTTATGGCCATTGTTGTCTTTTTATACTTTGGAGAACACTTATGGGCTAAAATAATTGCATTGGCACTGGCAGTAGTATCAGGAATTATGATGTTTCATGCAACATCAACAGTTGTTGCAATCGTTTCCTTGATTATCGGTGCAGCGGTGTTCTTTTTATGCTTCAAATACAGTATTCCCAGTATTGCAGTCATTCTTGCTGCCTTTTCCGATATTATGTTTGCGATTGCCTGCCTTAATATTATAGGAATGAAGCTGAGTATTGCAGGCATTGCCGCTTTTTTAATGTTGATAGGTTATAGCGTAGATACGGATATTCTACTTTCAGTCAGGGTAATGAAAAGAAAAGAAGGGAGCATTTTTGATAGAGTTTTAGGGGCTTTTAAAACAGGAATCACTATGAGTCTTGCAGCGCTTGCCGCAGTCATTGTTACCTTGATTTTTGTCAATTCTGATGTTATAAGGCAAATCATGATGGTTTTGCTGTTTGGATTGATTGCAGATATGATCTTCACATGGTTTCAGAATGCAGGAATTTTGCGTTGGCATTTTGAAAGAAAGGGAAAAACATGAGCAAGCTAAAGAGCATTTTCAAAAGCTGGAAAGTCATTATTTTAGTCATAGTGCTGCTTTTGGCAATACTTGCCATTAGCCCAAGGCCTTGGCAGGATGGTTTAGCCATCAGAAGCGTCGCGAAGGACAGTGCAGCAGCAGTAGCAGGAATTCAAAACCCAAAAGCAGGTGTTAGTCCTGTTGCATTGGAAAGAGTGCTTGCAGTAAATAATATTGAAATTACAACTGAAGAACAGTATGGCCAAATTGTCGGAGAGTTGCCTGTAAATACAACTTTCATTCTCAAAACAAGCAAGAATATCTACAGCGTTACGGTTAAGCCTGCAATAGAAGTCATAACATTAAATGAAACGGAAGAACAAGTAATCAGCGAATTTGATGCAGAGTTAAATCAAACCGTGAATAAGACTATCAAAGTGAATAAAACACAGGAAAAAGTCATAGGAGCAGAAGACATTGGCTTAAGAGTATATCAAGCTCCAACAGACAATATCAGAAAAGGACTTGATTTAAGCGGTGGCACAAGAGTGTTGCTGAAGCCTCAAGAGAAAGTAAGCAACGAAGATATGGATATTTTAATAGAGGGCATGAAGCAAAGGCTGAATGTTTTTGGGTTAAGCGATGTAACGATTAGGCCAACCGATGACCTTGCAGGGAATACATTTATTTTAGTAGAAATAGCAGGAGCAAATGTTGAAGAAGTTAAAGAGCTTTTATCAAATCAGGGAAAGTTTGAAGCAAAAATTGCTAATCAAACGGTTTTTAGAGGCGGGCAGGATATAACGTCTGTATGCAGGACTGCCCAATGTTCTGGTTTAGATAGCAGAAGAGGATGCAGCTTGCAGGGAGACAGTTATGTTTGCGGATTTTTATTTTCAATATCGCTGGATCCAGAAGCTGCAAAAAGACAGGCTGAACTAACCAAAAATCTTCCTGTTGATTATCTTCAGGGAGAGGGATTTTTGAATGAATCGCTTGAATTATATCTTGATAATGAGCTGATGGATTCTTTAAGGATTGGGGAATCACTCAAAGGAAAGGCAGTAACTGATATTTCTATCAGCGGTTCTGGAACTGGCTTTACCCAGCAGGAAGCTGTTGCAGATGCATTAACTAATATGAAAAGATTGCAAACTATCCTTATTACAGGAAGCCTTCCTGTTAAATTGGACATTGTAAAAACAGACAGCATAACGCCTGTTTTAGGCCAGAGTTTTTCAAAAAACATCCTGCTGGTTGCAGTTTTGACAATAATTTCAGTTAGCCTTGTTATGTTTATCAGATACAGAAAGATGATTATTGTTTTGCCTGTTGTGATAACACTTATTGCTGAAATTGTTATTTTGTTGGGAGTTGCAGCAGTTATCAGATGGCAGTTGGATTTGGTTGCCATTGCAGGCATCATTATTGCCATTGGCACAGGAGTTGATAGCCAAGTAGTCATTATTGATGAAATGCTGAGAAAAGAACAGCAAAGCTTTAGCAATTGGAAAGACAGGATTAAAAATGCATTCTTTATCATTATGGCGTCTTACTTTACGTTAGTTGTTGCCATGATTCCGCTGTTTACTGCCGGTGCAGGTCTATTAAAAGGGTTTGCTCTTACAACTATTATAGGCGTTTCTATTGGAGTGTTCATCACCAGACCTGCATTTGCCAAAATGACCGAAGTTCTTTTAAAGGATGAGCATTAAGGTTGAAGAAATATTTTGATGGCTTTAGCAGATATTTTAGTAAAGTATTTATATGTTAATAGTGCAGTATAACCATGGGAAGGGTTATCTTTATTATTCTACTTGCTTCTTTCTTATTTATCGGCTGTGGAGGAAATAATGTTGGCCATGCAAGCGCAGTTTTTACCCAGAACAGCTTTCAGGAGAGCTTTACTTTAACTAATGAAAAAACAGCATACTCTTTGAAGAACCAGCAATTAGATACTTCAGAATTACCTTTATCTATAGAAGGAACCATTACAGGATTAAGCATTGATTTTGAAGCAACACTCACGGAACAGGATAGCTATGCCAGGGTCATTCTTGTTGCAGATGGAAAAGAATATCTGGTATTTCAGGCAGGTTTTCCCTTTGACCAGACAGCATTCAGCAATGTTTGCGAGGAAACTTGTACGTTGGATAACGTAAATCCTGAAAAACTGATTGTTGAGACTTCTGAGGATGGCTCAGAAATAACCATTACCCATATATATTATGCTACTGAAAAGACGCTGAAATCAGCTGAAGATAGTAAAGCAGCGCAAGTGCAGTATAAAATAGAAACTATGAACAGCAAGCAGTCATCATGGACAGCAGGCGATACAGGCGTTTGCGATTTAAGCTATAGTGAAAAAAAGATTTTATATAACGGCTGGTTTGGGAATACTTGTGGTTTTGAATGCTATAAAGATGGTGTTTTTAATTTTTGTGAAACAGATGTTAGCAGTTCAGGAACAGAGAAATCTACAGCAGATGTCTTTGACGTGGTTATCTTTGACTGGGCAAATCGCCATGGAGAAAACTGGATAACTTCGGTAAAAAATCAAGGCTCTTGCGGAAGCTGCTGGGATTTTAGCGCTGTTGGCGCAGTAGAGGGAGTTATTAATATTTTTTTCAATCAACATCTCAATATGGACCTTTCTGAGCAGTATGTGCTTGATTGCTCTTCAGGAAGTTGCAGTGGGTGGACAGAGGATGGAGCTTTATCTTTTATCAGCAATCAAGGGATTATTCCTGAAGCCATGCTTCCTTACAAAAGTTTTGAATATGCTTGCAATGCTTCGCCTGAACTTGACCAGTATGTGTGGAGAATAAACAGGACAAGGAAGATTTTTTATGGCACTCAGCAGTATCCAAAGCAGGCAGACTTATCCATAAAAAGAAACCTGACAAACAGGGGACCATTAACTATGGGAGGTCCTCCTGATGTATGGAACCATGCAATTGTTTTAACAGGATTTGGCTATAATCAGGATGGAACCTATTGGATTATCAAGAACCAGTGGGGAACAGGGTGGGGAAATCAGGGTTATGGAAAAATAAGCATAACTCCTGCAAGGCTAAGAACTACAGCGTTTAACACTGCAGAAACACCTATACCTCCGCCTGGACAAACGTACGATACGTTATGCGTTGATAGCGATGGAGACAGCTATTGCAGTTGGGGCATTGGTTCTAAACCGGCAGTTTGCAGCCCTGATATTCCTTTAACAGAAACAGGAGTGAATTGCTGTTCTTCTCAATGCAATGCAGAACCAGATTGTAATGATGCGCTTGCTTCTACAGGAGCATGCTCTCAGGAACAGCTACTCTGCGGAGGATTTCCTATTTTGCAGGGAGGGGAAGTTCCGTATAACTCGGGAGCGTTTGGAAGCTTTACCTTTGGAAACGATACAAGCTGTTGTGGTGATGATTCTAGCGAGTTTGCAGTTTCAGGAAAATGCTGCAATGCTCTTTCTGACTATCTAGTTAACGGAAGTTGTACTCCTACAAATATAGGCTTAACGATTTATGCAGATACTCTGTATCCTGCGCAAACGGAAACAACGTTATTAAGCATTGAAATTGGTCAAACTGTTTATTTCAGAGCAACCGTAACTACTAATGGCTCTGAATGCACCAATTGCATGTATGAATGGTATGTTGATGATATACTCCAAGGAACTACTCAAGAATTTTCGTATACCTTCAATCAAAGAGACAATCACCTAGTCAAGGTTCAAGTTACTGATGAGCAAAGTCATATTAATTTAAAAGATATAGATCTCTTAGTAGGCATTAAGCAAATAACTGAGAATGACAAAAACCAGACAGATCCTAGAATTTATGGAAACAACATTGTTTATGAAGATAGAAGAAACAATAACTTGGACATTTACAGGTATGACCTTTCAAATGATGCAGAAAGCTGGGTGACCGATAGCGTTTATCATCAGTATAAGCCTTCTATTTATGAAGATATCGTTACCTATGCAAACACCATAGACATTGCTATGGACCTCTATAGAATTAAAGCGCACAATATCAGTGATGGGACAACACGAAATATAACGACCTATACCAGCAAATATTATCCTTCAAATATTTACAAAAACTATATTGTTTTCGGATATTTCTCTGGCAATTACTCTATTCACGTTTATAATCTCGACACTTTGAATGAAACCTACCTTCCAGGGTATTTACAGCAAAATCCAGAAATAGATAACAATAAAATTGTTTGGTATGAATCGAGAAATGGAAATAATGATATTTTTGTGTATGATATCCTTACAAAACAAGAACTGCAGATAACCAACAACTCTTTTGGACAGCAATCTCCGGATATTTCTGGCAATTATGTTGTCTGGCAGGACAATAGAAGCAACAATTGGGATATTTATCTGTATAATCTTGCAACACAAACAGAAAGACAAATAACTTTGGATAGTGCTGATCAAACCAACCCGTCTATTTATGGCAACATCGTTGTGTGGCAGGATAAGAGGAATGGCAATTGGGATGTCTATAGGTATGATATAGCTACTCAGCAAACAGAGAGAATCACCTATCAGAATGAAGACCAGATTAATCCAGATATCCATACTAATTCTATTGTCTGGCAGGATTACAGGGATGGCAATTGGAATATTTACATGGCAATAATAGAGCCTTCAGAGGGAACCACGTGTCCTTCATCTGTTTCTGAAGTGATAAGCGCATGGATAGCAAAAACAATAGCCCTGCAGGAGCTAAGGGAACGATTGATAGTTTGGAAAGCATGCAAATAGTAATCTTTAAGAATCTCAGCTCATTTCCCTTAGCATGAATTTGGGATGGAGAGTTTTTGTGTTTATATTTGTGCTATGTATATTTTCTAGTTTTGCATTAGCAAGAGGTTCTATCTTTGAGAGGGAAAACATAGCAAAAAGTATCCCTATGGCTAATACAGTTATGGTTAATGGACAAATTGTTCACTTTGACCAGGGTCCTTCAACGATACCGTATGTTTTGACTGATGTTGATGGAGATGGCGTTACTGATATAATCAGAAAAGAGCCAACGGGAAAGGTTTACTCTTTCAAAAACTATGGAACAACTGAAAAACCTGCTTATCGGGAAGGCATACTCTACAATGAAAAAATAAGTTTTCCAAATGAGCTGGCAGTACAGCAGGTAAGCCCTTTTCAGAATGAACTTAACAGAATATCGCTTGCCATGATGGCAAATAATACTTGTCAACCAGGCGAAATGCTTAAAGTGTACAATAGATTTGATATCTGTGTAGATATAAATTATTATAATTATCCTGGAAACGCGCCTATTCTTGAACAGTTCTTTACTAATTTTGAAAAAAGATATGAAGCGTACGAAAATTTCACCGGATGGAGCTTTGAAGAAAATGTTCTGTATAAGTATAATACGTATGGAGTGCCAAAGTATTTAGTGGTTGTTAATGCAAGCTCAACCTATGGCAATGTTTGCTGGTATGGTTTAGGAGCTCCGGGTATTTCTATTAATCTTTTGTATTATAATCTTTCAAACCCAAATGCTTGCGCATTTTCTAACTTTGATGTGTTTAACGGCACACCTCTTCAGAATAATTCTGGTGAGCTAGGACAAAGATGGAGATATATGACGGTATTTCTTCATGAAGCCCAGCATTCAACAAGCATTGAAGCATTAAAAGAAAGAGGCTGGATAACTGAAGGCAATTCCATATATATTGAAGGGAATATTTTGGCTAATTATTATAATGCAACTATAGGACAGTATGACATATCTCATGCAACAGCAGATACCTATATTTATCAGGGAGACTTTAAATGGTCTTGGGATGGCTCACGATGGGGATTCCTTGGATATATTTATAATGATTATTTAGATACTTGTAATTGCGGAAACCCTCAACAAAACTGGCCAATCCAAGATAGCTCTGGTTATTACATTTCAGGCTGGATGTTTTCTTTAATGAGAGATAATCATAATCTTAACTGGAGCAAGTTTTATCAAATGTTGGATGATAATTCTGAAATATTAGACAGAGCTTTATATAAAAAGTATAATGCGCCTTTCAACGATAAGCATTATATTGATGCCCCTGTACTTGACATTCTGGGAAGAGCGTCTGGGATGGATTACGAAACTCAAATTATTCCGCGATTCAGATATGATGGACCAAATGGCCCAGGGTGGGGTTTTAGAGAGTGGAGAGCAAAAGACTATCCTGACCTTCTACCACAAATTTCATTTTCAAATAATTTTCCATACTATGGACAAACAGTAAACATAACGATAAATATCACTAATCCTGGCAATGTAACGTTAAGAAACATTTCTGTTAAAGTCTATGAAGGCGTGAATCTTTTGGATGCAAGAAAACTGAATGCAACAAACAATACCGCAAATAAGTTTACCATTCCTTTTACGATAAACACCGTTGGTTCTTACTCATTTAAAATTACTGTTGACGAGGAAAATATCAAAATTGAAAGAAGTGAAGCAAATAATAATGTTACCGCAGTTCTTAATACGCGGTATACTGATATCCTGCCAACAAGTTTAAGCTTTTCTGATGCAGATATTTATGCAGGAGAGCCTGTGAGCTTTAGCGCCAATGTTTCTAATACAGGAGGCACTAGTTTAACTAATGTTTCTGTAAGGTTTTATAAGGATGCCGATTTAATCAGTGAGCAATTCGTTAATCTTCCTGCTTTTGCAAGCGTTACTGTAGTCACACCATCGGCTAGTTATACCATGGGAAATTACAGCATAAGCGTTAAGGTTGATGAATCTAATGCATATCCAGAGAGCAATGAAACCAATAATAATTACGCAAAGGCATTAAGCGTTAAATACGCAAGCTGCGGAGATTTGAATAGCGATGGACATATTGATATTGTTGATGTTGTTCTTATGGTTGGTGTTGCCTTTAGAAGCGCAAATCAAACAGAGCCTTTATGGGTGTGGAACGTCAATGGAGATGCTCAGGGTGCAGTCGACGTTATTGATGTGGTTAAAGTAATCAATGTGGCATTTAGGGCAGCAAATGAAGCTACTGAATTTACTTGTGATTCCTTTAGTTCATTATCGCTTACTGAACAAGATGCTGCTGAATTAAACGAGATATTGACCGGTTATGGTGTTAATGCTGACCTTGAGCAGTATGTACAGCCAACAGAACGAAACGTTGCTTTAGAATAAGTTCTTTAGAATGCTTTTATAGATTTAGAATGCTCCTAACGTTAGAATACTTTTTTAGAAAATTGACTGGGCCCGCCCAGATTTGAACTGGGGACTTCCTCCACGTCAAGGAGACGTCATAACCGCTAGACCACGGGCCCGTAACCAAAGAAAATTTTAGGGTGTTTATAAATGTTACTAAGGGTTTGCTTTCCTAAAGAGGCGCTAAACAGAATATTAATAAAAACACGCAAACTCATCATGCTATGGATTACGACAAAATGGCAGAAAGCTATGAAGAACTGCATAAGGAAGAGCAGTTAAAAAAAGTGAGAATTATTCGCGATAATCTAATCATAAAGCCTTCAGATAAGCTCTTGGATGTTGGCTCTGGGACTGGCTTTTATCTCAATAAATTTCCCTGCAAGGTTTTTGCCATTGATCCGTCAAAAGAGCTTCTAAAACAAAACAAATACCCTCATAAACAGGCATCTGCAGAAAACATTCCCTTTACTGATAATGCATTTGATATCGTTATTTCAGTAACAGCCATTCATAATTTTGATGACATTGAAAAAGGCTTAAAGGAAATGAAGAGAGTGGGAAAACAGCAATTTGCGTTGAGCATATTAAAAAGAAGCGAAAAGTTCAAGCAAATAGAAAAGCTTATCAAAAAGCACTTTAACATAACGAAGATTATAGAAGAGGAAAAAGACGTTATTTATATAGCAAAAAAGACCCTTAATTAATAAAGTTTAAAAAGCCCTGTGTTGTTTTCTTATAAGGTGGTTCATGAAAATTACCTTTTGTCCAAGATGTAACAGCAGTGATGTAATAGCTAGCGCAGGGGGCATTATCTGCAAAAGTTGCGGTTATAAGGGCAGCATGACTATCAATAAAGATTTTGTCAAAAGGATGCAATAATGAAATGGGTTATAACAGGAGGAGCAGGGTTTATCGGAAGCAACATTGCCGAAGAATTAGTGAAAAGGCAGCAGGACGTTGTTGTTATTGATAACTTTTCTACAGGAAAAAGAGAGAATATAGCTCAGTTCTTGAATAAAATAACGCTTCTTGAAGGTTCTGTTACCAATATGAAGCTTCTGCAGAAGGCATTCAAGGATGCAGATTTTGTTTTGCATCTGGCAGGAATTTCAAGCGTTGTCTCTAGCATCAATGACCCTTTGCACGTGCACGATGTGAATTTTACTGGTTCATTAAATGTTTTAGTTGCTGCACGAGATGCAGGAGTTAAGAAAGTCATATTCTCAAGCTCTGCAAATGTCTATGGAAACGATGAAACCCTTCCTAAGCGAGAAGAAATGTATCCTGACATTGTTTCTCCTTATGGTTTGGGAAAATTAACCGTTGAACAGTACTGTAGGCTATTCCATAAGTATTATGGATTAAACTACGCAGTGTTAAGATATTTTAATGTTTTTGGACCACGACAGGATCCTCACAGTGAATACAGCGGAGTAATAGGGATATTTATCAACAGAATGCTTAAGGGAGAACCAGTAACTATTTTTGGCAATGGATTGACAACACGTGATTTTGTATATGTAAAAAATGTGGTGAATGCAAATATTTTAGCTGCAACGGGAAATGCAGTAGGAACCTACAATGTTGGCTGCGGCAAGGAAATAACGCTCAACGAGCTTGTTTTTACCATCAATAAAGTGTTGAATGCAGATTTAAAACCGGCATATGGTCCAGAAAGAATTGGCGATATCAAATATTCTGTTGCGTCCATAGAGCGCGCAAAGCACGAGCTGGATTATGATGTTGAAGTTGATTTTGAAGAGGGCATGAGAAAAACCATTGCATGGTATTCCCAGCAAACACCAAAAATTGTTTCATAAATACTTTTTTAGCGCACGATTATTTCTTGTTTTTTCTCAGCTGTCGTTTTTTAATAATAACAAATGCTCCGGCACTGCTTACGGCAAATAATGCCAAGACAATAACCCAAAGAAGAATATATTTGAGCCTGCTGTTTTTTGGTTGATCAACAGTTGATTCGTTTTGTTCAGAGGCATTGTTATCTGTTAGGTTTGCTGTTAAATTATCTCCAATGGCATTCTGCTCGTCTGTTCCTAAAACTTCAATTTTTTGTTCAGCAGTCAGCGTAACAAAAACATTTTTAATATTTTTCAAAGGCATCTGCACGTAGATGGCAGAACTATCTTCCTTTATTTTTTTTACAGCAGCGTCATTCCACTTCATCTGATCAAAAGAGTACAGCCCTGCAAAGCTTGATGCTTCAAGGTTGTTTTCTTCTAGCCACTCCTTGGGAATTCTAAACGTGAAATTGAGCTGGGTTGCATTGATGCTGTTGTTAATAAGGAAGATAGAGTATGCAGTTTTATCGTCGATAAGCAGGTTGATATTTTTAGCTTCTGAAACTTCTGTTTTGATTTTTCCTGCTGCTTCATAAGAAACAGCAACCTGATACAGGTCAAGCGTTGTGTTTATGATTTCTGTTTTGTTGGTTTTTGCTGATGGGGTTCCTGTGCCTCCTGAACTTCCCCCTCCATTGTTGGTATTCACCGTGCAGCTTTGGCTTTCCGCAGGTTTGCTGTAGGTTGTTCCGCACGCATTATTGTCTGTGCACGTTCTTGTTTGCGTTCCTGTACAGGTGTCCCAATCTGTGCATGACCAATCTTCTACACAGGAATAGACGGCAAACGATGCTGTTTCTGTATCTGAAATGTTTTGCGTGGTGCCATTGCATGACGCTGTGAGCGTGTAGTTTGCACTTGCACTGAACGCTACAGAGCCGTTGTATATCCAGTAAGGACTTGTATAATTTGTACTATTGTCAAGAATTGTTGCATTTGTCGTATTGTCATATAAAACTATACTGACATTCTGCACAGAGATATTGTAGCCTGTGCAGTTTACCCGTATGGCTGAGAGCGTATCGTTAAACGTCAAGTTCATGCCATTGCACGTGCTCCAGTTCGTTTGATTAATTTCGCATTGAAGTGCTGAAATGGTAACTGACTGTGCATAGGTAATTTCCCACGCAGCAGTATAATTGTTGCCGATATTTTCTTCTGTTGCATTGCAAACAACAAATAGTGAATAGTTTCCCGTCGTTAAGATCGTTGTTGTATTGTAGACATACAGCGCATTGCTCAGGTCGGTATTATTGCTGAATACCGTGGCGTTATTATTCGTCAGCAGTACAGAAACGTTTGCAACCGTACTGTTTGCTGCAGTGCAGTTGACTTGTACAGAAGATAACGTAAGATTATAGTGTTGATCATCCAGGCTAGAACAGTTTGTCAAGCTTCCGTTCACCATGCACTGCACTGAAGAAATATTTGCAGAGTAATGGCGATAGGTTTCCCACGACGTGTTATAAGAAGAAACAATTGCAGTATCGGTACTGTTGCAGAAAACTGATAATGAATAATTAGTGTGCGTTAAATCGATATTAGTATTGTTTATGAGCCAGTAGCCGTCGCTGTATGTTGAAAGATTGTTAAGCAGATCTGCAGTGCTGCTGTTTAAACTAACACTGACGTTGCTTATGGAAATATTGTATCCTGTGCAGTTTGTTCGGATGGCGCTCAACGTGTCATATTTTGTTGCAGTGCTCATTGCAGAGCAGTTTATCCACGTTGTCTGATTAAGTTCGCACTGAACCGCTGAAATATTGACTGACTGTGCATAGGTTAATTCCCAGCTCGCATTAAACGTATCGGTAAAATTTTCATCAGTGGCGTTGCAAACTACAGTTAAGGAATAATTTCCAACGGCTAACAGCGTCGATGTATTATATTCCCAAACACCATTCGTGAGATTTGAGAGGTTGCTGAAGACCGTTTGGTTATTTTTTGTTAACATCACACTGACATTAGCGACGTTTAGTTTTTCCGCCGTGCAGTTTGTCTGAATAGCAGAAAGCGTAGTGTTGAAATGTGTTTGATTGACTGAGGAGCAGTTTATCCACGAAGCATTCACAAGGCAAAGTGTAGTGTTGATAGAAAGCGATGGCGCATTTTCCCATGACGCATTGTAATTTGCGTAGATGATGGCGTTCGTGCTGTTGCAAAAAACATGCAGGGAATAATTTGCATAGCCCATGGTGAAGTTAGTGTCATTCAATATCCAATAGGGATCTGAAAACGCTGAAAGATTGCTGAATAAGGTGCTATTGTTGTTGGTGTTGATCAATGAAACACTGACGTTGCTTATGGAAATATTTGCTGCAGAGCAGTTTATTCGCAGAGCAGAAAGCAGGTCTGCACTTGTTGCATTCTGCATTGCACTGCAAGCTATCCACGAAGTGCTGTTTAATTCGCACTCAACGCTGTTAAGCGATAATGATAAATTTTCTTGCATAGGAAGGTTTGAAACAAGAGAATAATTCTGAGGCCCGTAAACGATATTTGACCTGTTGACGATTAAAATCCAGCTTCCGTTTGCATTGCTAACAGAAACTTGTTCAACGTTATTGCTATGGTCAACGCCTGTTGTTGCTGCAGTTGAGGGATTATCTTTGTCTAGAGTCCATGGATAATAGTACGTGCCATTAGGCGCAACAAGAACAATGTCGAAGTCATTAACTAAGGTAACACTGGCAAGCTCTGTTGCAGGATAATCATCCCATGCTACCGTTACTCGTATATCTTGATTGCTGGCGTTGATTTGATAATAGGTTATGCCGTTTCCGTTTGTCTGCAGCTCAAAAAAAAGCTTTGTGTTATTTGATGCATTGTCATTTTGGATAATATCAATAGCTGAAGTGACATTCATCCTTCCCCATCCAAATGCATAATCAGGGCCTGTATTGCCCAAATCATTTGCAGTATTAATAATAATGGCTTTTATAGTGGAAGGAAGCACTCTGTTTGTTTCAGTATAGCTGTGGGTTCTTTGCAATGCTTCAAGCATTAATGCAATGCCTCCTGATACTGCAGGAGTTGCCATGCTTGTTCCGCATTTTCCTATATAGGTATTTCCTATTTCTGTTGAATAAACAGAACCTGTAACTGAATCGTCATTTAAATCCTGTTCACATCCAGGACCTACAATATCTGGTTTGATTCTTCCATCCTGCGTTGGTCCATAACTGCTGAAATAGGTCATGGAATCATCATCGGAATTAATTGCTCCAACAGAAATAATATTTTTAGCGCTTGAATACGCTAAAACAGTGCCGTATTCAAAATATTGCCCACAGTAGCCTGATGCATTAATTCTGTCATTTCCCGCAGCCCAAACCATAATGTACGTTTTTCCAAAATTTCCTCGAACCGTTGCATCCAAATCTGCTGCTTCCTGCATGTAGCTTCCTGAATAATATATGCATCCAGATAAGTTTACGGGACTTGGTTTTATTCCCCATGAATTCGTTGAAATCATAGAATCATAGGTTTGCAAGCTTGCATTGGTTTCACTATTAAATTCTGAAGTATCATCCCACCATTCATAAGAAATTAAGGTTGCATTGGGAGCAACTCCTCTGAACGTGCTATTTACGGTTCCATCTCCTAAAAGAGTACCTGCAACATGCGTTGAATGACTAGTGACTGATGAGCTATCGCCGTAAGTTAGTCTAGTTGCATAATCAGTATGATTTGCATGTCCGCTGTCCCATTCTGCAACAACAACTCCTGTTCCATTATAATTATACGGTGCTGCATAAACCGTGTCAATCCCTAAATTTAGTCTCAAACCGTTGTTTAATGCTACAGGAGATGGCTTTTGCTGGTCTATAAATTGTATTTCATCGTATTCTTGTAAAAGAGAAATTATCTGTTCATCAGCAACTACTCTAAACAGCAATCCATTTGAAGAAAAAGCATAATCAATAAGTTCAATATTGTTTTCCATCAAAATTCCCTGCGCAGTTTCAACATCAATATCAGGATAGAATAAAACAGTAAGATTGACCGTATAATTTTCTATAGTTTCTTCGTCATAGTTTCTTGCCCATGCTGCAACGCCGTTTTCCTGTATATATCTTGATACTTTTGCTTCTTTTGGAATATTTGCAATGTTTGCTACTGTTTTTTCTTCAGCAACAAATTTATTATTGGCAATAGAAACAATCCAGGTATTTTCAGGAACATATTGCAATAAGGTTATGCCATTGCTCTCTAAATCTAATTTTTCCTGCTCTGTCAAGGAATGGTCAAACTGCATGACTGCGTGTTTTTGAAGGTATTTTGCTGTTTTTGCAGTGTTTTCCTTCAGATCCAAAGAATATTTTGACTGTACCTCTGCATAGACAGAGCTTAAAAGTAAAAAGAATAGCGCAAAGAACGCTATAAATACGAATAACCCCTTTGAAACCCCCATACAGGGTGGTTAGAGGGAGTATTTATTAATGTTTTGCTTGATACATCTGTTTTAAGGCGTATTCTGCTATAAACTTTAGATTAACAACATCTTCCTCGTTATAATTAACCAGTCTTTTGATATGCCGTTCTGCCTTATAATCGCACTGGTATGCATAATCTTCAGGATTTAATTCAGCCAGTACTCCCTCATTTTTATTTTTTCTTGCAATGCCTGCCTGTTTTTCAATAGCTTTTAAGCTTCCTTTTAATCCTGCTTTATTGCAAACGTGCCTTAAGTCTATAGCAGGCAACAGTATTTTTTCTCCAAAATAGTGTTCCAATGCAGGAAGATCATAAGTATTGCCGTTAAAAGTTACTATTATTTTAAATTGAGAAAGATATTGAAAAAATTGTTGTTTATCAACGCCAAATTTTCCAAGAATTGTTTTTACATCATAGCCATCGTATAAACCTATCAAGGTTATTTTTTTCCTGTTCCCCTCTATATCCAGAAATAAGCAGCTATCTTTAAAGTAATTCCATAACCGGTAATGCTCTTTTTTTTGAAGAATGTTTGCAAAATAGACAGAGTTATCTGCAAGTAAAGCTCTTTTTGCTTTTCTTATTTCTGCGTCATAGTATTCTTTTCTTTTTTCAGATATGCCTTTTATTTTTTTTCTTTCCAGAAAAACAGTCCAGTCTGCAATGCCTTGCTTCCATAGGTTTTTTTCACCTTTAATTCCTATGCCTTTCAAAAAAATAAACGATTGCTGAATCATGATAAAAAACAGAAAAAGACGTTTTTAAACATTGCCTCTAGATGTCCTGTGCGGGAACAAAGCCTTGTCCAGGAGCATAGGCAAAAATACCTGATTCCCTCGCTCCAATATAGCCCTTGAAAAGAAGATATTCGTATGCTTTTTGCAGGGTCTCTTGAGCAATTTTCTGATGTCTTGCTGCCAAAGGACTGTATCGTGTGTTAAGAGGCTTAAGGGCACATTTAATCTCCTTTGTAGCGATAAAATGCATTCCCCACGTGGCAGATCTTTCAATTACCTTTTCAACAACATCTGCAATTTCTGTTCTTGGAATGTTCACGCCCATAGCACCAGAATCTTTAAGCTGTTTATAAAGGTTATGCAAAACATTTTTAAATAAAGTTAAAACACTTTATAGCATGTACGAACCTTTATGGTATGCATTGATTGCATCTCTTGTTGTAAGTTTACTCTCTTTAGTGGGAGTGTTTTTTCTATCTATAAAGGAAAAGACACTCAGCAAGATTCTTCTGCATTTGGTTGGTTTTTCTGCAGGTGCTTTAATAGGAGGAGCATTTCTGCATTTGATACCTGAAATTGTTGAAGAATCATCAGGAATTTCTGTCTTTATCTATCTTATTATTGGCATTGGAGTCTTTTTCATTCTGGAAAGGCTTATTCACTGGCATCACTGCCACGAAGAAATTTGCGAAGTGCACACATTTACCTATATGAATTTAGTTGGAGATTCAATTCACAATTTTTTAGACGGCATTGTCATTGCAACTGCCTTTTTGGTTGATGTGCACTTAGGAATTGTTACCACCATCGTCATCATTGCGCACGAATTGCCTCAGGAGATTGGAGATTTTGGAGTGTTGTTGCATGGCGGCTGGAGCAAGGGAAAAGCATTGTTCTGGAACTTTATGACTGCGATAACCGCAATTATTGGTGCTTTGCTTGGATTTTTCCTTTCTACAAAGATAGAGCATTTTAACTCGTTCTTAATACCCTTTGCAGCAGGAGGCTTTATTTACATAGCCATGTCTGATTTGATACCTGAACTGCATAAAGAACAGCAAATTTCCAAAGCGTTAGTTCATTTTGGCTTTTTTGCCTTGGGCGTTGGGTTGATGCTTGCTATTAAACTGTTGGGTGTTGAATGAAGCTAGGAATAAGTAATCTTTAAATATACTTCTGCATTCACCTTGTTTTGGGGTGTTAAATGAATTTTCAGGATTTAAAAAAGATAGAGCCTTACCAATTTTATCTTGATGTTGCCTTCAGGTCAGCAAACGACAAAGTTGATTTGCTGAGGTCAATAACTAAAAAAAGAGAAAACAAGCTCGATAAAACGATCAGATTAGAGCAGATAAGAATTGATGTTATAAGAGAAAAATTAGCAGGGGCATTCCAGAATATCACCTTAAACTTTCCCAGTTTAGACTCTCTTCCAGAATTCTATGATGAATTAATACGCTGCAGCCTTGATTATGATAAAATTAAGAAGTCCTTGGGGGCAGCAAACTGGGCAAGGCAGAAAATTATTGACATTGCCTTGCAATATAAAGCTAAAATGAATACGGCAAAGCAGATTCCTGCTGTCATAACCGCAAAAAAGGCATTTATCGGAAGAGTAAGCAGTATTGTTAAGCAGATTAGAAAAAATCTCGAGTATTTGGAAACAGCCAGAATGGAAATGAGAGACTTTCCTTCTATTAAAACATCGATGTTTACCATTGCCATAACAGGCTTTCCTAATGTTGGAAAATCTACGTTGTTAAAAAAACTGACTAACGCAAACCCTGAAATAAACAGTTATGCATTCACTACAAAAACCTTAAACTTAGGGTATGCGCATATCGAAGACCAAAAAATTCAGGTTGTTGACACACCAGGAACGCTGAATAGGTATCAAAAAATGAATTCTATTGAAAAAAAAGCCCATTTGGTTATGAAGTACCTTGCAAACATGATTGTTTACGTCTTTGATTTATCAGAGCCTTATCCTTTAGAAAAGCAAAGGGAGCTGTTTAAAACCATGCTTGAATTTGACAAGCCATTGATTATTTACCTTTCTAAATCAGACATTCTTGACAAAAAATTAATTGAAAACTTTGCAAAAGAATGCAATGGCATTTACGACATTGAATTGCTGGAAACTGAAATTGCAAAAGAGTTAGAAGGGTTTTTTTAAGGAAATCTTAATAAACACGCAAGCAATTCTCTCGCCATGGATCCAAAGTTTGCAGAATTTCTACAAAGCGAGGAATATTTCAGTAAAATGAGTCTTGAACGAAGACTCATGAGCGATAAAAATGCAGATCCTGTGCTTATTATTCAAGGCTTGGATAAATTGGCAGAAATCAATTTTAGAGCGTTGCAGCAAACTGTGGATATTGCAAACTTGATTCAACAAACATTATTGAACGGTTCTATCTATCCTCAAGGAAAAGATATTCCTGCTTTATATGCTGACTTTAAACAAACAGTAACTGACATGATTGACCATGTATGGTATTTAGGCACAGGTTTTTCAGATGATAGCAATCCTGAAGCACAAAAAGCTTGTTTAATTGCTCTTGATAGCAAACTTAAACCATCATTAGACACTTTGCATAGATTGTTTACATCAAAATACCACCAACCTTCTCCTATTCCTGAATCTTTGCGCAAAGAAACAAACATTTTAGCTTCTTTAGATAGGTTTAGTGGAACATTTAAAGAGCCTGTACAGACAGCTATGCATATATTAACAGGGGGAAGCAAGCCAGAAGTGGAACTAAAAACTGTTGAAACCTATGAAGAGCTTATCAGAATATTGCATGATCAGGGCATTGAACGAGTGCAGCATTTGATGTGGAATATCCTTCATCATGATTATTATAATCATCTTAAGAAAGTAGAATTAAGCTCTAGAACGTATGGGTCTCCTGAAATTCAAGGCATAGGAAGCAATGATCCTGAAGCATTTAAAAAAGCAAAAATCTGGCAAGTTGCCCAATCTTTGATAGATTACATGTATCTTGATAAAACTGCTCAAGTAAGCTTTAGAGGCGATAAAGCAAATTGGAATGCGAAGTTAGGAATGGGATTTCTTATGACTCCTACAACGCTAACGGGTGTTATAGCTATTCCTTATGACTACGTTGGAGATAAAGCAAACTGCCATGTGATGATACACTACGACGCTAACCAAGAGGAGTATCACTTTAAATTTAGCTGTGGCAACAAAGGGTATTTTGGCAGTGAGTTTATGAAACATACCAAAAAAGAATTTACCAGACAAGGATATCAGTATAGCGATACAGGATGGGAAAATAAAGCATTTTTTCTTGAAAAACGCTCATCTGAACTAGATATATGTGCAATTTTAGAAGTAATTAAAGAAAGCTTGCGAAGCAGATATTAAGAAACCTTTACAACCGTGCAAGAACAAGGAATCTTATGCACTGCTCTGTGCAATGCTTCTTTGGCAACTAATTCATGCTGTTTGTTGACCATGACTTCAAAAATAGGCTGCCCTTCTCTTAATTGAGCTGCAATGCCCACAGTTTTTCCAAAGCTTTTAGCCATACCTGTACTCATTCTGTCTGCACCTGCTCCTGCAGCTAAGGGATTTTCTCTTAAAACATGATGAGGATAGACTCTTACCCTAAAATAGAAACCTACTTTTCCTATTTTCTTCTCAAGCCATCTGTTGCATGCCTGCCTAGCGCTTTCCAATGCGTTATGTCTTATCTGAATAGGAACCTTTGTTCGTAATTCATAGGTCATTTCAAATGTTTTATTTAATTCTCCCATATCATACTTGACTATCTTGCTGTTGGGAACGCTTCTGATGAAGTTTTTCTTTCGAAACTTAGACTTTCTCGTATAAGGTCGTTCTAATTTTCTCCAACAGACTGCTTTCTTAAGCTTGGCCATGCTCTAAAGGAAAAGTGAGGGGTTTATATAGGTTTCGGTAAAAACATTAGCTCTTCAGAAAATCAAGCGTTTCTTTTAACAGTTGCTCTTCAACGCCTTCTTCATCAAAGTTATGATCTGCTTTTGGAATTATTTTGACTTTAATATTCAATGCAGCTATTTCATGCTTCTGTTTAGCCCACATTGATTTTTCAGCCAGAATTATTTTTAGGGGTGTGCTGATTTTTGCCAGTTGCTTTTTTGTATCTAAAGCTCCTAGTTCTTGATGCATTTCTTTTCCGATAAACCGTATTCCAGAAGTCACCTTTTGCCAAAGATTCATTGTTTTATTGAATGTATATCTTTTTTGGATTATTTTTAAATTCAAGCTTGGATCCCAAAGCATGATTTTTTTTGCTTTTGCTGTTGCTTTGCAATGCAGTATAACAGGCCCTCCTAAGCTATGGCCTATAAGATACATTGCTTTAAACTTCTTTTCAAAATAGCCTATAACTTCTGCCAAATCAGCACTGTTGGTGCTGATACTGCACTCTTCTATCTTTCTAGCATCGTGTTCCGTAGAATAAAGATTAAACCTCAAGACTGCATATCCTTTCTGGATAAACAGGTTCTTAGCATTGTAGTGTATATGCTCATTCTGATGGCCTCCTAGGCCATGAACCAAGATGATGAGCTTATCAGACGGTGATTGATAATTCAGGGTGCAGTAAATAAACTTCTTTCCTATAGGAATTTTAAGCTTTTTTTCCATACTATCATACATAGCAAGGTATTTAAAAAATTATTGCTTTGCAAGCGCATAAATACCCAATCCCAATAAAATAACAGAGCAACCATCAACAACAATACATAAAGCGCAGAACTGTTGAAGTATAAACGCCTGCACATAGATGAGCCACAAAGCAAAAATACCTGCTAAAATACACAGTCCAGAAAGCACATAAAGCTTTTTCTTATGAGGCTTATAGATTTGCCAAACTGCAAGTCCTGCTATAATCAAAAATCCTATAACCCCCAAAACAGGCAAATCAATGCCGTAAAACTGGCCATAAATAGTATTTTGAACAGCAGCACAATCGCTGTTGGCAATAGTGCATAAACCAGTCATGGAACTATTTGATTTTTCTACTCCGCTAATAAAGGCAAAAACTAATGCTATAACTGCTATGATGAGAATAAAAATAGATATTCGCTTCATGCTTAAAGGAGTTTCCCTTAATTTTTAAAGCTTTTGAAGACTTCTGCATAAAGTTTATATAGGGCTAACCCTCCCACCAAGTATCTTATATTTTTATAAGAGTGTGGAGGTATAAACTATGGCATCAGAAAAAGAAATGTTCCTCAAAACGTGGGAAACAGAGTATCAAACAACCTTGAAAGTGTTGAAGGCTTATCCGCAGGAAAGGCAGGAGTATAAGCCAAATGAAAAATCAAAGTCTGCAAAGGAATTAGCCTGGGTTTTTGCAGCAGAAGAACAGGCAGTCATTCCGGGAGTTATAGCAGGGAATATTGATTGGGCATCTATGGCCAAAACACCTGAAACTATGAAGGAAGCACTGCATGAATACGAAAAGATTCATAAGGAAATGGTAAAGTTGTTTGAAGATACTCCTGAAGAAACGTTCAAGCAAACCATGAAATTCTTTGTAGCTCCTAAAAAAATGGGAGACGTGCCTAGAATGCAGGTTCTCTGGATGATTTTAATGGACCAAGTGCACCATAGAGGCCAGTTTTCTGTGTATTTAAGGTTAGTTGGAGCAAAAGTCCCCTCTATTTATGGACCAACAGCAGATGAGCCTTGGGACTAATTTTTTTTTTGTTAAAAAGTTCTACGCAATTCCCATCCAGATGATGTAGGCGTATATTCTCTTATTTGTGTATTTCCAAGCATATCATAAGGAAGATACGCCAGACGTTTTTGTCTTTTGTTTGGAGATAACAGATACTCATGAACTGTTTCAGAGTGGGCTGCTCCATGAATTGAACCTAGCGTATGAAAATCTTCAGCTTCTTGACATAGCCTGATTAATCCTTCTGCTATTACGATATTTCTATAATCCTGAAGACCATATCCAAGCGCATCATCTATACCATAATGAATAGTGGTGTCCAAAGCTAAAATAGATTGTACGTTTCTAACAGCAAGAGTTCCAGCAAGTAAGGGAACTCCAACTGCAAATTGGCACATCTTTTTTAAGAAATTTCTCCGCGTAGTAGTTTCTGCAGATTTTGAGCCTGTTATCAGCTGATAAAGTAATGCAAGTCCTATTCCCGCATTCACTACATCTAAAAAAATAGGTTTCCATCCAAGAGGGTCTACTTGATATACTTTTTTCCCTTGTTTTCTTGCAAGCTCTCCAATACTGCCATAAAAGCCAGATTCCCAGAAATTACCTCCAACTGTTTGTTCCAAAACAATCGCATCATGGCTTTTTACAAAATCTTCAAGCATAGGCTGGTATTGCTGAAAAAACTCTGGCTTATGCTCGACTCCCAAAATCGTTAATTCTTTTCCATGTATGGTTTCTGGTATTCTTGGATAAGGATATGGCATGATTAAAGAATTCCTCAGGCATTTAAAAATCTATGTATTTTGTTACTACTATGTCGTGTCTATATTTTTTTAATATGGCAGTAGTCTGCAATCTTTTGCAAAGCAGTTGCTGTAATCATATACACGTTATCTTTTTCTTCTAAAATGCCTGCTTTAATCATGCCATCAAGAAATTTCTCGTGATCTTCATCCTGAGGAGTCTTATGCCTGTCCAAGAAAGTTGTTCCATATTCATACCTATGTATTGCAGTATCATGAATTCATACTCGGGATTTCCAAAAACTCCTGAAAGAGATGTCTGTCCATTCTGATGAAAAAGTATTCCAAAGTCACAGGGAGTATAAGGAGTGTCTACTTTCGGGCTTGCAACACCAAGAGCTTCTTCTAGTTGTTGATTTTGTTCAAGAGTCAGGACTCTGTTAGGAAAATAGCCCATATCAGCCATATCATCAGGCTTTTTGCAAAAAATAGCATAGGTTACTTCTCCTGCTTCATCTTTGCTCATAGGGTACCATTGACAAAGCGTGTCTTTTAATTCTTCAGGCAAAGGCAATCGGGCAGAATCGGTAACATATAATGCAACAAGCCTCTCAAGAACTTCCATTGCTCTTTTTTCAATAGCATCCATAAGCGCAGAATTATCTAGCGTAATTTAAAGTTACTCATTACCGCTTTGCTGTTTCCATAAAGCTGCATATAACCCATTTTGTTTCAGCAAGTCAGCATGATTGCCTGTTTCAACTATGTTTCCTTTCTGTAAAACATAAATCCGGTCTACATGAGCTATGGTTGATAACCTATGGGCAACCATAATTGTTATGACATTTTTCTGCTTTTCAGTAATTGCCTGTATGGTTTTGGTTATTGATTTTTCGGTTATAGAATCTAAACTTGAGGTTGCTTCATCAAATATCAATAGTTTAGGATGTCTTAACAATGCCCTTGCAATGGCTAGTCTTTGCCTTTCTCCTCCTGATAATTTAATGCCTCCTTCTCCTATTCTCGTATTTAATCCTTTATTGCCTCTTTTTATGATATGGTCGACCTGCGCAGCTTGCAAGGCAGCAGTGCATTCCTTGTCTGTTGCCGTTGGCTTTACAAAGAGTAAGTTTTCTCTGACTGTTCCTGCAAACAATTGCGTTTCCTGGCTTACAAATCCTACTAATTGATGCAATGAATCCTTATCTGTTTCCTTAAGATTTATGCCATTGATACTAACGTTTCCTTTAATAGGCCTGTATAAGTTTAAAAGCAGTTTGAGTATAGTGCTTTTTCCAGCTCCTGAAGGCCCTACAAATGCTATTTTCTCTCCTTCCTTAATAGAAAGATTGAGATCATGCACAGAAGGAATATCGCTAGAGCCATAGGTAAATGTAACCTTGTCAAAAGAGATAGAATGCAAATCATGCAAAATAACAGCTCTTTTTGGCTTTGGCTCAGGAGGAATATTGATAATTTCCTCTAACTGTTCATAACTTGCTTTAGCTTCCTGATATTGAGAAGCTACTGTTCCCAAATTTGACATAGGCGTAAAGATGAAGAAACTATAAACAAACAAGGTAAAGAACTCTCCTAAGGAAACATGATTCAAGAACATTAACCATAATATCACAAAAAGCAGCATGACTCTGGTTGCGTTGATGATAGTTCCCTGAATAAAACTCAGTTTTCGTATCATCTTTATTTTGCTCAATTCTAACTGCAAAATATCCTCATTCACTTTGTTTAATCTGCTAATTTCCTGATTTTCCAGGCCTAAACTTTTAACTAATTCAACATTGCGTATGGTTTCTGTTGTTGAACCTGCTAGTTCTGCACTTTCTCTTACAATATTTTTCTGCATGAACTTTATTTTTCTGCTCAAGCTAAACGTGGTTATTCCTAAAATAGGAATTAATAACAGATAGGTTATGCCAACAATCCAATGAACAGTAAACGCATAGACAATAACAAATAATAATCCTATAAGGGAAAGGAAAATCATGCCTATGAGATTTTCAATAAGCAATTGAACATCTGCTCTTGCTTTTCTTAATTTTTCAAGCAATTCTCCTGAACGCCTGTCTTCAAAGAGTGCAAATGGCAATGAAAAGGTGTGGGAAACACTTGTTGAGTACATAGAAGCTCCTGTTTTCTGGCTGATGACGCTTACATAATAGTCCTGAATGTTTTTGGCAATTCGTGAAATAAAGGCAACGCCAACCATGCCCAATAATAAAAGAATGACTCCTTTGAAAAAAACTTCTTTTGGCATGCTTCCTATTTTTGAAGCATAGTTATCCACAATAAGCCTGAATAATTGAGGGTCTAATAAGGAGAAGAACTGATTGATGGTTGCTAACACTAATGCAAAGATGATGAGTTTTTTATGCTCTTTAATGTATTTCCAGAAGGGAATTCCTTTCATTGAGCAACGTATTTAGCGATTATTAATAAGGGTTTCGGTTGAAAAAAACGAAAGGTTTATATATAATGGCTATATTCATTATAATAATTATAAAGAGGCATACCTATGAATACAACCATTGCCATATCTCAAAATATCAGGGATCAAATAAAAGAATTTGGAAGCAAAGGAGAAACCTACGATGAAATTCTTGCGAGGCTTTTGCACAGTGCAAAGGAAAGACAGATTCAGGATATTTTAATGGATACCTCTGATTGCGTTCCTATTGAAAAAGCGCTGGCAGAGGCTAAGAAAAAGTGGCAAAAGTAGTTATTTCTGCAGCTCTTAAAGAACAAATAGAAAAAAAATTTAAGGCAGAGTCTATAGAAATTTTTTCTTTATTGGATGCCTTAAGAAGCAATCCTAAAAAAGGACAGGTTATTGGTGCTGTGGGAAATGTCATCATCAAAGAGCTTAAATACAAAAAATTTAGATTTTATTTCATAGCAGACCGTTATCAGATTATTTTTAGAAGCGTTGAAGAGCTTAAGGACCTTCTTATTAAGGTGGTGCGTATGTCTGAAAAAAAAGACCAGCAAAAAACTATTGATGAAATAAAAGTAATATTAAGAAATCTTGGTGAACAAGGCTTCTAGTCTTGCCTACTTTTTATATGCGCAGAGCACAACATCTTCTTTTATAATTCCTCGGAAATATTTGCAGATAGAGGTGTTCTTTACAGCGCACTTATGGCTATTGGTACCGTCTGCTTTATTCCATGGGCATTGCGCCTGCTTCCATCCAAGTTTAGTTTTAGGCAGAAAATCAATATCCATATTTGCCCCATCTAATTCTAAAATAATTTCATCCATAAAGTAATCATAGGCTATTTTATTTATAAATGTATTCCAAAAACTCTGCGAAGCTGTACTGAGTTATTTCTCTTTCATAGCTTAATCCTGCAAAATTGAGTACTGAACAGTTAACAGAAATTCAAATATATATAATTTATGCTTGACTATATGTCTTTATATACATAAATTACACGTCTATATATATGCATATATATAGAACTGTCGTCTATACATATACAAACCGATAAATATATATAGTTTATTCACTTACCCTATGCAATGGAGCAAAGAAAAATCATTCTTTTTGGGAAAACTGCATTTTGCATTACCTTGCCACAGTCATGGGTAAGAAAAAATCAGCTGCAAAAAGGCGACATGTTATTTGTTCAAGAAACATTTCGAAACTCTCTTGAATTGATGCCTGTCAAAAATTCTCCGAAAGAGACTGCGGTTATTGAAATGGATATTACGAAAAAATCAATTCAGGATATTCAAGCTATACTTCTTGCAATGTATCTGAATGGCTATTCTCAGATTATGCTCTGGGGAGATAACAAGGGAAAAATAGAAGCTATTAGAGCCTATGTTCATAAACTTATTGCCGCAGAAATCATGAATGTGACTACCAATAAAGTAATCATTAACGTGTTCTGGGATCTTGATAGTATAAACATAGATTCAATTATTAGCAGAATAGAAAATATTCTCAGATCAATCTTTACTGAAACAGCAAAGCTCATTGACCAAAAAGATGGCCTTAAAGACATTACAGAAAAAGGAGAAGAGGTCTATAGACAAGTGCTTCTTGCTAAAAGAGCAATAACCTATGCGGTCAATAATTCGGCTACTGCTCAAAAATTTAATTTATCTTCACTAGAACTCTACTATATCTCGTATCTTATCCATTTTTTTGGGCAAATTGGAGAATATATTGTTAGAATAGCCAGAATTATTCAAGAAGCTCATACTGATAAAACAATAACTCCTGCAATAAAAAAAGAGCTAACATCAGTCATCTATCAAACGTTAGAATATTTTACGAAAGTTCTCGAGAGTTACAATAAACAGCGTAAAGGAGAACAAGTAAGCTTGCAGAATTTTCATGATTTTGAAGAAAAGCTCTCTCTGCTTACCAAAAAGACTTTAAAGCCTGCAGTGCCCTTAATAATAGAGTACCTCAATGTTTTGGTTTCAAAAATTAAAGATGCAGAATTAACCATCATTAATCTTGAGCACGTTCCGAAATAAGAAGATAAAGTAAGACTGATTTTTTGCTCTATCCTTTTTTATATCTTTTCTATACGGCATTCTCTCCATTATATGGTTCATATAGAGCATATAGAGAAATATTTTATATGAGCATAGCTTCAACAATGTTGCTAGTTGTTGTACTGTCAGAACATAGGACAAAGAGAACTATTAATAAAACTTTTACTTATTGAGGGGGGATACTATGTTAAATACTAAAAGACTCTTTGAAAATTTAAAATATACAGGTCGCACCATGTTGCTTGTTACTGCTGTGAGTGCAGGTTTGCTTGGCAATGGCTGCAATGAAAATGACCAAGTTGTTAATACTGAAGATTGTACTGATTGCGATAAACCTTCGCAAGATACTCTCTATGTAACGGTACCTCCTGACACCGTATATGTTCCAGCTGACACAGTATCTATTTCTGCTGACACGGTATATGCGTATAGAGAAATGCTTCCTAAAGGTTTAAATGTTTGCATTGACACGTTAGCCATTGATTTGTGCAAGGACATAACCTTTAACCCGCATTATGTTCCTAACTCTTCTTCTGGAATACGAGACATTATTTTTGAAAAAGTTCCTAATGATGATTGTGGATATATCAGTGCAGAAACAGGCGGCATTATTGGAAGAGAAGAAGGCTGGTTTGTGCGAGATATTTTGGGATATTCTTTAGATGATTCTGCTGCAGTAAATAGCATGAAGCAAAAAATTGGAAATGATATTACTCTCCAGAAAGTTTGGATGAGAGATATGCAGGGCAATAATGGCTCTATTATTATCAACGCGCCTTACAGTGCAACAAAAGTAGAGGTTGAACTTGATGCAAGGCCTGCTTCAAATACAGGAATTGGCTGGTTTGTGCGCAATGGTGTTATTGATATAGACGTGCATGCGTATGGCCAAACGAGGCAAGCATCACAATCAACGCATCAGGTAATAGATATTGTAAATCCTACACTTATGCCTTTTGAGATAGCAGTGCCTCTTGGCAAAGACGTGTATGGCCCCATTAAGTATCTGACACCTGTACAATGGGACTCCTTAAAAGCCCTTGATGGTTGGTTATAAAAAAATGAAAATCTTAGGATTGCCCTTAAGTGCGCTTTCTTTGGCAGTTGCATTAAAAGTATTAACTCCTTCTTCTGCCGATGCCCAAACTGCACAGAAAGACAGCTGTGATTGCGGTCCAAAATATGAAGAGCTGAATTTCATAAGAAATCCAGATGTGCCTACATTTTCAGCAAGAGAAATATGGACGCTGGACAGAGGAAAAGGAGCGGATTTGCTCGTTCTTGATTGCAATTCAACATTAGAGAATATTTTAGAGCTAGTAGATTTTAGAAATAGGGCAATTAAAGAAAATATCTTGTCAGGAAATTATGAAACCATAGAAGATACTAGAGGAAGAGTTCATTCAAAAATTGAAACCAGAAATGGAACGAGATATTTCACGATACAAAGTCGCGATGAAGCAAACCAGGGCATCGTAGGTATTGATGGAAAAATAGACTATGAACGATTAAAAAATCACGGAAATAAAGTATTGCGTCTCTATGTTATGATTGGCAAGGACGCAGGCATGGATAAAAGAACGCATAAACCTGTTGTTCAGTCTATTGATTCTGGAGATTTGCTGATTCCTTATTGTGACTGCATTATTCCTCCTGCAAAGATAGAACCGACTAAAAAAGAGGCTGCGGTAGAAAAAATGCCGACTATGCACCGTGAGAACAAACATTCCTGTTTCATTGCAGATGATATGAAAGAAACAAGTCCAGACATCGAGGAAATGCTCAATGCAAATAAGCTTGTTGTCAATGTTTTGGGTGGTCAGGCAGATGATGCTACGCAAGATTATCTCTATGAATGCGGTCCGTTAACGGTTGATTCTAAGCCGTTGCTTTGGAAAATATCTACGTATGCAAAAGTTCTCGACTATCTGCATCTGAATGCAAAATTGCAGTCAGCACATGCAAATGTTGATTTTCTTGATCCAAATCAGGAACCTATAGGCAAGTTTAGTTATACAGCAACTGACTTTTTGGTTGATGCACGAGGAAATCTTGTTCATGCAGGCAACGCAGGAATAGGAATAGGAGGGATCTTTGAGCAAAACGCCACGACGCAAAGCGGAAGAATCTACTCTTCGTCTTTAGAAGGAAGCAGCAACAGGTATTCAGGATTAGGAGGCATTGTTCTTTTTGTACATACGCCTCATATGAGCAATCTTAGCGCGGGAGTATATGTAGGACACTCAAGTCAATTAGGAGACCTTATGAACGGAACAGTGAGACTTGACGCTTTTGATATCGATGGAATTCTCGACGTTGATTCGCATCTTTTCTTGGAAAAATATGATGGAGACCATGGAAAGGGAACGCGTTCTGGATTTGGTGTTCTTGTAGGAGGACCAAAAATTTTAGGATTTATCAGTCCTGCTCTTGAATATGAATTCGTAGAAACATTGCATCCTTATGCAGATGGAAACGTAACCTCTGGATCAAAAAGCTCTATTTTTGGAGGAATAAGGATGGACTTAGGCAAATATGTTCAAAAGTCTCAATAATTTGCAGGTTTTTAATCATAGTGAGCAAAATATATACATAAACATATATATCATATAGCGCATATAGGGAAGACTCTTATACTTAAACACCATATATACAGTGGGGTGTAGTAGACTGACTGTTATAGACAAGTTTACTAAAATAATATGAAGTGTGCATATAGGCATGTGCTTTGTATTGCTCCCATAGACTGATTTTAAATCATTTTTGTATGCTGAGGATATTTTTGTCCTTAAGAACTAGCACGGTAACATAGAACTCGATAAAATAGAACTATGTGAACGCATAATAGAACAATAAAGTAACAAGCAATAGAAAAAATAAG
Source organism: Candidatus Woesearchaeota archaeon (assembly GCA_003599145.1). Lineage (GTDB taxonomy): Archaea > Nanobdellota > Nanobdellia > Woesearchaeales > UBA9642 > SURF-58. The sequence goes on from QZIT01000006.1 coordinate 407,965, forward strand.
GTAACGAAGAGGTGTCCTAATGAAAAATGAAAACATCATGAGCGCAGGAAATTCTACAACCATGCGCAGCGCATATGCAGTTTGTATTATTGTGCCTACCTATAATGAAGCAGATAATATAAAAAAACTTATCGATGTCATTTACGACCAAAAAAAAGTATTGCAATATGCGCAAGAGCATATTGACATGAATGTTCTCGTCGTCGATGATAATTCTCCTGACGGCACTGCAGACGTGGTGAAAACGCTTCAGCGGAAGAATAAAAAAATACATCTTTTGCAGCGCAAAGAAAAAAATGGTTTAGGTGCTGCCTACATTGCAGGCATGAAACACGCAATGCAATCATTACATCCGGATGTTATCTTCGAGATGGATGGAGATCTCTCTCATGATCCGAAATATATTATGACCATGATTGATGAAATACGGAATGGAAAGGATTTTGTTATTGGCTCACGATATGTTGCCGGAGGTTCTATTCCCGAAAACTGGGGCATCAAAAGAAAGATGACGAGCAAGATGGCAAATAAGTATGCAAAAACTTTTTTGGGAATTAAAAACATACATGACTGCACAGGAGGGTTCAGGGCAATGAAAGCATCTGCACTCGCAGGCATAGATTTAGACAACCTGAAGACAAAAGGCTATGCATTCCAGATTTCTCTTCTTGAAGAATTTCAAAAAAAGAAATTCGTCATTAGTGAGATACCTATTCATTTTTTAGATAGAGAAAAAGGCGAAAGCAAAATGAGATTTGCGGATATTGCAGGAGTAGGATTCTATGTATTGGCAACGAGTTTGACCAATACATTTTCATCCAAAAAAAATAAAGTAAATCATGCAGCGGCGGCTAATTTGAACACTCCAATGACAAGTATGCCTCCACAAATCAGTTATGCAGAAAACTACACCGTAGAAGAACACAGCAATGTGCATCCTTGGTTAACGCAGCCTATGCATTTCATCAACGATACTCCTGAAGATTTTGTATCACGCGATAATGAAATCGCCAGTAATGCATAATAGATACATAAAAGCTAGATACATAATACTCTATGAGGCTCTCCCTATGAAACTTGAAAAACTAAAAAAATTCAAAAAATTCTTCTCTTTCGCATTAGTAGGAGGATTTGGAACACTCATAAACACGCTGATATTATATATTTTGGCAACAGCATATGGGATGAATTATATCCTTGCCTCTATCATTGCAACAGAAATAGCAATCATTTCAAATTTCATAGGAAATAATTATATCACCTTTAGAAACAAAGAGAAAAATAACAGCATCCCAAAGAAATTGTTATCATTTCAGCTGATAAGCATGGTTTCCCTCATAGGTACTGTTTTTTTCTTATGGCTGTTGGTAACGCTGTTTGGAAAAAATCTTTTAATTGTCTGGAACATTTCGGCAATTCTCATCATGTTCATAGTAAACTTCGCCTTAAATTCCAGGTATACGTGGAAAGTTTCAGTAAACAATAAGGAGAAAAAAGTAGAAAAAAAGTATACTATTGGGGGAGCAGTGGTACTCTTTTTCCTACTTCTCCTTGTGCAAACTTCTTATGCAACTGAAGACTTCAGCAATAATCTGAGTTTGGTTAATGCAAGCATAGAGCATGCTACAACCGACATGGGTAATACCACGATAAATCAATCTACTGCATTAGCAAATCAGTCGATAGAAGTAACCGTAGAAAATCAAACCGATAATGCATCGTCTGTAAATCAATCCATTGAGATAATAACCACTATAGATGATAATACGACGGAAAATAATGCAAGCGAGAATAACTCTGCATTGAATGATGTCTTCATAATACATAACTCCTTTGAAAATAGCACAAACAGCACTTTAGAAAATAATACGCTCAACAATGCGACAGATACTGTTGCATTAGATAATACTACGATAACCAATAACACTATAACAAACAATAGTATACTCAATATTACAGAACTCGACGCCCTCGCTGCAGGAGACATTGTGGCTATTGCTCAATTAGGGTATCATCCTTTATCAACAAAACAAGTTGTTGTTTACACTACGAAAACAAAGGGAAACTTTAACGTCAGAAATGCTCAAACCAATGCAATCGCGGCAACGTTTTCTCTTCAAAGACCAAAAAACTTTGCAGGCAACAATGTCAATTGCCAAGGAAACCTATCCTGTCTTGTCGGTAACTTCACCATGTTTACAACGATAGGAAGCTTTTTTATAGAAGCAGATGGAATAAAATCACCAGTATTTGAAATAAATCAAAATATTTTTTCAGACACTATTCCTCTTTATTTTGAATTTTTCAACGCACAGCTTCAGCAAGGCTCAAGTTATCATGCAGACATGCATTCTGGCTACAGCCCTTTATTTCCGTCAATGAGCGATGGCAGTTTTATCATGGAAGCAGATCAGGCAGCTCTTCCGTTAATACGATTGGGAAGTGCCTATAGAAGAAATCCTGAATTATTTCAATTTGATAACTATAACATAATCACAACAGGCAAGCCTGACATGCAAGAATATATGCTGGATTATGTCAACTATCTTAAAGGATTACAGGGCATTTCCATACAGGAAGGTGATGGGCCTCATGCAGTAAGATTAGGAAGCGGCATGGTCATTAATAACGCTTTTGTACCAGGTCCTACAAATCTAACAAGCATCAATGTCTATATTCCAGGCGATACGCCCACATTACTGCAATCAATTTCTGTTGTTTCACTTTGTGGAAGCAATAATAACCCTGCATGGCAAAAATGCATAGATGATGCTGCACTATACTATAAATGTCAAATTGATGAACCATGCCTGAATATGACCTATAATGATATCTTTGGAACAATAACCTCCAATGTCGATGGCTATGCAGTCTCAAAAGGTTGGGGATATGAATTCGGCTGCTATTTTGATGTTAACCTTAATACAGGTGTGTTCAATGACGGAACAGTTAACCCCTGTCATATTTTCTATGCTGATACCAGCAGAATGTATACCTCAATGACCTTGCTCGCATTTTTAGAAGCGTGGCCTGCAGTTAATAATTTTTCTGCATTAGAAGGATCAGAATTGCTCAGTCGTTCAATAAACACTCATGCATATATACAAAATAATTATCCTGCATTCACGTTGAATGATGACGATTCAGGATTTTATGGCGCTGCACTCTTCTTGCTTTATGATTACACCAATGATACAGCATATTTGCAGCAAGCTTATCAGGCAAGGAGCACGGTAAAAACCACCTTCATATCTGATAAAACTCACGGAAATGAATTTTATTGGGAAGAGTATGTTAGACATAAAAATGCAATGCTTGCCTTAAATCTTCAATATCCTGTAAACAATCAAAACCCTGAAGAGTTATTCAGAGGAAAAATCTTTAATGATTATAAAGACCTCGGACCAACGTCCATGTCAAATACAGGGGAAAGAATATTCCAATTTGATTCAAACATACAATTTCAGAATAGCAGATACATCCTCACAGAAGGTCTTTTAGCAGCAAAAACAGCTGAATTGATGCCAGGAACAGATTCTTTCATTACGGTAGTTGCCCACAATCAATTAGCATGGCTAACAGGCATGAATGCAGTACAGCAAGGTATTGGCTTCGGAAGTTCCCTACAATCTATGAGTTTTATTTTTGGCATTGGAGATTTTCCGAATGAGTTCCATTCGCGATGGCTTGTTGATACGGGATACACTGCAGAGAGTGATGGAAAAATTATAGGTGCCAGAGGTACAGGCTATCAATTCTATGATCTTGCAAACAACTCCTATGAATATTTTGATGGCGCATGCACTATTCATGGATTCAATTTAGGTGCAATGGGAAATTCCTGGCATAATGAAACAAACGCTAACACAATTATAGTTGGAAAAACATTCAAAAATGGCCAAACATACATTCCTGGTTGGATTAATGGCCCTTATGATAGTATCTATGACAACGATGTTATCTTCAACTACGCTGACGATCAAAACATCTATGAATTTACGGAAACTACGAACGAGATTGTTGCAACAGCAATAGAATATTACGCTTATCTCGATGGAAATCTTAACAATAAGTCAAGATTGGATACTCCCTGGCCATTAAACCTTACTAATTCCACAAACACCACCAACTCAACAAACACAACAAATCAGAATAGCACCCTATTTATAGTAACGAGTCCTGGTTTTGTAGTTATATCATTGAATTCTCTGATAAACGCAACATCAAATGCAACAGGAAATGCAGTATTTACAAATATCCCTCCTGGAAGCTATGAAATAACTGCTTCAAAAATAAATTATTCTTCATTCTCACAAACAATGCTGCTTGCTTCAGGCAACAATTCACTCAACATAACGCTGACTCCGCTTCCTCCAGAAAACAATACACCAATAAATCATACCAATACTACAGGAAACATCACAGAAAATGGAACAAGCCTGACGGTGTTCACGATAGTGAATGGCGCCAAGCAATATTATCTTCGTGAAGATTCCAATGCAACCTTTTATGTTACGTTTTCAACAGAAAATCTAGTCACCTGGTTTATAGACGGTGTTGAACAAGGCGTTACCGTATCTAAGAACGCCACCTTTCTTTGGACTCCTGGAATATTGTGGCTGCCAAGACCTCCCGACTATGCTAACAACGTTGTATCAACCGTACAGGCAGTTTCATCCAGCGGAACAATAACGTGGAATATTCAATTAGAAGATGTCATTAATCCCTTCTTTTCAAACAGCAATGATCAAGGTGATGTAGATGGTTCTTCTGATACTAAAATACATGTTTTTACAAATAATAACCTGGTCAATTTTACCAGTGTTACCGTTACGCTAGTAAGCAGCGAGGGAAATACTTTGCATCAATTGACTAAGCAATTTAGCAATGCAAAAGAGACAGATTGGTCAAAATATTTGCCAAACGTTCCTGTAGGAAATAATTATTTAGTGCAAATTGTTGGTTATAATAATGCAACAGGAATAAATACCATATATACCTTGGATAATTCCAGAGCGCATTATAGAACCATACCTGATACCGATAATGGCGGAAAAAAAGAATCAAGCGGCGGTGGAAACCCTAAGCCATCAACACCTGAACTCATCTATCTTACCATTGCAAAAGACGTTGTTACGGTTAATCAATCAGAAACAATATTTCTTGATGCCAAAAACTTTAACGGTGGAATTCAAGAAGTACAGGTAAATGTAGTAGCTCCTGACGATACCATGCGAGAGCTTCATCTTAAGCTTATCAAGGGAACAGAAGATTATGGAACATGGTCAGTTACTTTTGATGACTTTATTTCAGGCAAGTATACTGTTCATTCTGTACTTTTACAATCAACGGACAAATCCGCTTTGATAAAAATAGACAACCGTTCATTTTATTATGAAGATAAAGCAGCCATACAAGATGAGCTTGCATTGATTTATACGGTGCTAGATAAAAACACCGTGAAAAATGGAACGAACTTTACCTTGACGTTAGATGCAGCAGACGTTGAAGGCATTATAGCAGTTTCTGCATATTTCACTAATTCAAAGGGCGATGCCTTTATGATGCCTCTAGCGCTTATCAGCGGAAACAAGAATTACGGCACATGGAACGGTTCATTCAAAACTAGAGAACCAGATACAACGTACAGCTTCAAGAATATTACGCTTACAAACTCAAAAGAAAGTAAGAAAACATATGCCATTAGCGACAGAAGCGTCTATGTGCAATCAGAACCAAAGAAAGACCTGTCGGGAATCACAGGCGGTGTGACCACGTCTGTATTTTCTCAAGATTATTTCAAGGCCTTTCAAAAAAATCCTTTTGCCTCAACCATTGTAGGATTTATCTTGATGATTATTGTTTCGAGCACGGTCTTTTTGATATCCAGAAAAAAGAGCTCATGATAAAAAAGATAAGGTCACAGGAGCGTAAATATCTTATTTATTACGTAGTCTTTGCTCTTATAGGATTTGTTCTTATGACCTATTATCTTTCAAACACCCTGATCCATTTTACGACCTCTCAGCAATTTCCCATCAGCTCATTCTCAAGATTTCCTTTAACCTATATCATCTTTCCCGTAGAATTTTTCTCATTCATTCTCTCTATTTATTTTGTCTATAATTTAATCAGAGGCAACACTAAAATGCCAGAGCCTGAACCCTTATCTAAAAAAGAATATTCTACCGTCGCCATAGTAATTCCTGTTTATAATGAGCCTATGGACATTGTGAGGCGAACACTGCAAGCTTGTCTAAAACTCAGATGGGCAGGAGGAACTAAAATATATTTGCTTGATGATTCTACGGTAGAACAAGATATAAAAAATATGGACCAGTTAAGTAAAGACTTTAAAGTTGCCATTATCAGGAGAAAAGAAAGAACAGGGTATAAGGCAGGAAATATTAATCATGCGATGAAACAGCATATAAAAGAAAAATACTTTTGCATTTTTGACGCAGATCAGGCTCCAGAGCCCGAGTTTCTTGAAGAAACAATGGATTACTTTAGCGATCCAAAAATCGGTTTTGTTCAGACTCCGCAATATTTTATTAATGATACTAATCCGATAGAACGCGCTCAAAAATTGGGAACCAATATATTTTTTCAAACACAGTGTCAAAGCAAAGCAAAAGACTTGGCCATGCCTTTTTGCGGGACTAATGTTGTCGTAAAAGCAGAGGCATTTAAGTTCGTCAATGGGTTTTCCTATTATACATCAACAGAAGATATTGAATTAGGCCTTCGCATGAATGAAGCAGGGTTTTTTGGCGCATACGCTCCAAAGATTCTTGTCAAAGGCTATGCTCCTTCCTATTTTGGCGCCTATGCCTCTCAGCAGTATAGATGGGCAAATGGAAATCTGGCAATATTGCGAGAGTCATGGAAAAATATTCTTTTTGGAAGGTTCTCTTTTCGCCAGCAAATACATATTTTTTTCACAACAGGATGGTGGTTGATAGGCATCGTAAGTCTTATCTATATCATAGTGCCAATATTATCCTTATTTCTCGGAGGAACACACCACACATGGCTTCCCTCGTGGATGTTAGGACTCCTGTTCTTTAATGTGGCTTTGGGAGTCATGATGATTTATACATCCTTGAAGCAAAGAGATGATGCGGATAAAATAACCCTTGCTGATGCATTTTTGCAATACAGCCTTATCACCAATAGCATGTTCATCTATACTAAAGCTGCAATAAATGCAGTATTTAAGAAGTATCTAGGATTTGTTAGAACCAGCAAGACAAGTCAAAAAACAAGTATAAGGGACATAAAATGGAATCTTTTGCTTGCGCTTATTTGTTTTGGAGTCAGCATATTTGCACTCTATAAATCAATGATTTCTGGAAGCGTAGAACAATTAAGGACTCATCTGCCAATATCTTTATGGATGCTTTTCTACACCATCATTTTAGGAAGTTCCCTATTTTTTGTTGGAGAAAATCCTGTTGCAGTTCCTCTAGCAACTTCAAAAACAGCCAAAAGCGGCATCGCAAGGAGGAGAGCCGCATGAAGAAATCCAATGATTCTCTTGGGCATTCTGAATTAGCTATAGAAAAAACCAGAGGATCAAAAAAATGGCTAGGATTATTTTTTGCAACAGTATTTATCTTAGTCATATGGCTGGCTCTTGATCAAAAGTTATTATTCGGAGAAGCGTGGCTTTCAGAAACTTATGATAATCCTGACTGGAAAACAAATGAAGGCAACCTGCACACGTATGGCGCTTGGGATTTAGAAACGCATATTTGGAAAACAGAATACATCACGCAGAATTTTCCAAATTATGAATGGAATCCTTATTGGTATCTAGGCATGCCCTTGCTTAAATACTATCAAATAGGATTTTATATAGTGCATATCATAGTAATAGCTTTTACAGGATTATCTGCTGCCAAATCTGCACTCATGATGATCATCTTCGGTCATCTCATTGCAACCTTGTTTACCTTTTTTCTTTGCTATAAACTCTCAAGAAAAATATGGATTTCTGCTTTATGCGCGACGTTTGTTCTTTCAAATACTTTTTTAAGTCTTAGAAGCTATGGCTGGGAGCCCATAACTGTTGTTTTCTTGTTCCTCTATCCTTTAGGCCTTTATCTTTTTCTCAGAGAGCCACTCAGACCTTTTAGATTCTGGCTTATTCTTATACTGGGAATTTCATTTCTTGCACACCCGCTCATATGGTTTTCTCTCTGCATGATTATGGGCATTTATCTTCTTTCCGTTGCGTTAAGACAGAGTGGCACTACTAATTTAAGGTCAAAACATTATGTGCTTCAGTTCATAGGAATAGTCATATTGAGTTTGTTCATTGGAGCAGTGCAATTTCTGCCGCAAATTACCTACAATCAGGTTACGTCAGGCGCACATATGGGGCTGCAATATCTTCCTTATTATCAAGTACCCCCTAATATCATCAGTCTAAAAGATTTCTTCTTTGATGCTGGAAATCTAAAAGGCCCTGGTCCGATAATCATGATATCCTTTTTTCTCTTAATCATTTTTGCGTATATACACTATATCAGCAAGAAAAAGAATTATACAAAACAGCTTCATAAACATGTTTTGATTATGGGCCTGACAGCAGCCCTTCTGATAATGATAGCATTTTATTATATGGAATTCTACAATATTTTCCCCATGAATTTTTTGCGTTCAATACAATATCATAGGATAATCCCAGAATTTGTTATTACCGCAGCTCTTCTGGTTGCTGTTCTCTCCAAGGTCATATACACACATAAACAGAAAGTAATGTATTACTCTATGCTTATTGCGTTTGTCATTGCCTCTGGCATCATTATTTATTCTGTGCAGAATCACTGGGAAACCACTAAAACTATCAGTGATAAACCAGAATTTATCCATGATACATTTCCTGGAAGAATAAGTTTTCCTTTTACAGACCAGAGTTTAGCAGTAAGAAACTCATTTACGAATACCCCTCAGACCTATGGATACTATGAGCAGGGCATCACTAATGCCTATGCTGATGAAATCTTTTCAGTATCATCCGGCTATCATAATGCCCATCTGACTATTTTATATCTTAAAGCTGCAGACGTAAGCAGACTCTATATCAATAGGGAAGAAGGCGAACGTGATAAAATAGTTTTTGACCGTTTAAGCGGAGTGCTGCCTTTTGTGCAGGTGAACAATTCACGTTATGCTTATTTTGAGATACCCTTAACTGATCCTTCATTTAGCCAAGCGGTAAATGAAAACGCAGCAGCGGCAGTCCAAAAACTCAATCCTCAATGCAGGATTATGTTCAAAGAGACCTATTGCGGCAGTGTTAAAGAAGAATTTGTAAGCACCGATACTGAAGAAATAAGATATTTAACTGCTTATGTGAACCTTACCGATTCACCCTATGAACCAAAAGCAACTATGGACATGCTAAACCCTAATGAATATGTGATATCTGTCAAAAATGCAGAACAGTCAACTGCGGTTATTGTAAAGATGACCCATGACCCTGATTTTTCTGCAACCGTACATGGCAAGAAGGTACCTATTACCTCTATAGGTCCTGACTTTATGCTTATCTCTCCACATACTGCAGGCAATTATGTAATAACGTTAAAATATAGCACGGGAAAGCTATTTCTTGCAGGCTTTATTGTCAGTTTAGTTTCTATACTTTCGCTGTCCGCATATTTTATTATCCAGCGGATGAAACGTAAAAAAAATAAAAAATTACCTCCTGAAAATGCATCATTTTATCTTTATATGAAACGAGGAAATATGAAATGAAAAAACCCTATCCCTCAAAGGAAAAAATAATGTTGCTCTTCGGGGCATTAGTCTTGTATGCCAGCATTGCAATAGTAATAGCAATATTAGTAAGCGCAGGAGTACTTCAAAAATCTCCACCTCCTTTAGTTGAAATGGAACGTGATGATTCCTTGGCAGATTTTTCTGAACACTCCATTCTTCCTTATCTGCAATCAGCGCAGCAGTTTTTAAATAACCATATGGTTGAAGAGAATGGACATATCAATCTGTATATTGCTGTAGGTAACAACACAAATTTAAGTGACCTGAATACTAATAGCGAAGCAGTGAGTTATTATCTTCTTTGGGCTGCGCAAGAAAGAGACAAAGAAAAGTTTGACAAACAACTAGAATTTTTACAGTCTCAAATGATACACCCAAAATTAGGCTATATGATGTGGCGTCTTACTTCCAATGATAGTGTGGTAAGTGATGGCTCAAATATTGCAACTGACGCAGATCTGAGAGCTATTAAAGCGCTTCTTATTGCTGAAAAACAGTGGCATGATGAAAAATACACTAAAATGATCAATCAGCTTGCACAGGGCATAGAAACTGTTGCTATAACAAAGGATGGATATCTCGCGCCCTATGCAGGAGTGTCAGGAGAATCAACATGGACAGCTGACGAAGTATGGTTATCGTATACAGATTTTGCTGTGTTGAATGAACTATCAAACAGAATTGGAGCTCCATGGCCTTCTGTGTATGACAAAATGAAAAAAGCAACTCTAAAAGCCCAGCTTGAAAATGGACTATACAATCCCATGTTGACTACAACCAGAAAATATGGAAATGCCATTGATGCAGAAGGATATAGCATAAACTCAATGTGGATGATGGTGAGAAATGCAGAGAGCGGAGATTATGAGTTAATGCAATCTGCGCATAAATCGCTGCAGTTCTATAAGAACAAATTCAAGGTAGATGCAGAGCTCTATGCAAAGTACGGTTCAAACGGAGATGCACTGAGCCCTTCAGACAGTCCATGGGTCTATGCGCTTGTTGGACGAGCTGCAATAGCATTGGATGATAAAGAGTTTAGTGAACAGATGATGCAGAAATTGATAGAGCAGCAAGTTAGTAACAATCAATCTGCATATTACGGTGCCTTTCCAGAAGGTTATGGAAATGAATCAGTCATTGGTCAGTTTACGCTTCAAGAAAGCATACTGACTATGCAAGAATTTTTGAAAAAAGAAGGAACTGGACAAAACGGATTAACGGTAAAGAAAAATGTCCAAGAGGTAAAAAACAATGAAAGAAACTAAAACGCTTATAATTGAAAAACCTATAAATGAAAATCGTATAATGGAAACACCTATAGGAGAACTCAATAAAGCACTTATTTTGGCAGGAGGTTTTGGCACTAGAATGAATGAATTGACTAAAGACACACCAAAACCAATGCTTCTTCTTCAAGGAAAACCAATTCTTGATTATAGCATTGAACTATGCAAGAGGCATGGGATTAAAGATATTTCCCTAAGTATTTTTCATTTTGGGGATAAGATAAGAAGTCATTATAGCTCTGGCGAATTTCATGGAGTAAATATATCCTATGTTGAAGAGCCGCAAGCATCAGGAACAGCAGGCGCACTGAAATTGCATAAAGATTGGCTTACTGAACCTTTCATGATGTGCAATGCAGATGAATTGAAAGATATAAACTTAAAGGCCATGTTTAGGCAGCATATCAAGACAAAAGCACTTGCAACGGTTGCATTAACACGAGTTGAGGATCCGTCTAAATACGGTGTTGTTGCTCTTGATGGAAACAGAATTTTGCGTTTTGTAGAGAAACCAAAAAAAGAAGATGCACCATCAAACTTAATCAATGCAGGTCTTTATATTATTGATCCTAAAGTAGTTGAAATGGTGCCTGATGGTTATTGTATGGTAGAAAAAGACATATTTCCAAAACTTGCAGAACAAGGATTGCTCTATGGATTTGAATACAAAGGACAATGGGTTGATACAGGAACTCCTAGCGCTTATGAAGCTGCAGAAACGCTATGGAAAGGTTTCAGCTATCCATCAGTTCAATTAATTCCCTAAATTCCCTAGCACAAGATTCATAGTACAAGATTCATATACACTATATGACTCATATGGAGAACTATATTATACTTAAAGAACTTATATGCATATATATAGTTATCTTTTGATTTTATTATCAAAGCAATTTTATTTAGTTGGGGGAATTCAACGTACATACTCTTTAACTACCTTTTTTAATATGATGTGAGGCACCATGAAAAAGACAGCATGCAAAAAAAACTATTTGACAAGTGTATGGGTAATCATCTTAGCATTAGTTATAATCAATCTTCATAGCGTCACAGCACATACTGAAGGTTCAGAGGATATGTTTGTTGAAAATAGCGTCCATGACGTAAGTTCTGAACTCGTTGTAGTAAGGGCCATAGCGTATAATAACAGTACAAACGTTTATACATTTTCTTGTGTTTTGCCATCTGATGCAAATCCTAATAGGCATTGGAATCTTCGAACGCACAGTTCTTCTCTTAATTCATTTACAGGAACATCTCCAAATTGGACAGTGCAACTTTCAGAGAATGACCTCTATCATATAGGCTGTGAGGTCTTTCTTGCAAATGGTTCCTTAGGAAGAGGAGATTTTCATATTGATAGAAGAATACAACCAGATGCAAGCATTCCTAATGTACTTGTTACAGAGACATCAGTAATAAATTTCAAAGCAACATGCTATCCTCCTGAAGGAGTAAGCAATTATAATTTGTATTGGACGCTGCTTGGTAAAACAACCATTCCTCTTCCTCAATTTAATAATCAGCAGGTAATTACTACGTCTGTTCCTGATGTTGGATTATGGGATGTTGATTGTGGTATCTGGGACAATAGCGGACAGCACTGGACACAATTCGGTTTACCTGTAGAATTTTTCTCCAGTGGACCTGCGTATATACCTAATAGCAACGGCTGCTTGCCAAATGAAACCTGCATTGATTCACCATTAAATGAAACTAACAGTACGAACTCTACTAACTCTACTAATAGCACTGTAAATAATACCATCAACACAACAATCTATACAAACCTGCAAAACATTCCTGCAACATGCACAGGAGGCAGTATAACGAGTGATGTGAATAATGGGGGTAGAGCAATAACGTGTACTGATGGAGTGAATGTGTTGGTCATAAATGCTTGGGATAAACCAACCAGTACTAATCCAACACACTTTGAAATGTACAAAACAACACAAACAGGCACAGGACTAAAAAT
>QZIT01000001.1 GCA_003599145.1 Candidatus Woesearchaeota archaeon
TTGCAGCGTACTTGTCGTGCTAATCAAAACACTAGCAGCAACAGCAGCAACCAAGATAAAGGCTATAAACAAAATCAACGTACCAATACCCATCTCGGCCTTCTTCTTGAACATTCCCATCCTATTTCACCTCATCTGTTTTCAGTTTTTGTACATTACAAGGATGTTTTCTGGTAATAAAAGATATTTCAGTATCCTTTTTTGTACACTAACTATTCTTATTTGATGTATTTACTGTGTATTCCTATATTTAAAAACTTAGATAAAAATAGGCAAAAATAGGATAAAACAGTATCAACAATTTACGATTTTTCAATTTGAAAAACAAAACAAAAAGAAAAAAATAAGGGGCAATGATAAAAAAATAAATTCGCCGCTTTCTCTTAAAAATAAGCAAAAAATTTATAAATAGAACCAATATACTACTCTATAGTGAATATATTTTGGGGAAGGAAATTATGAAAACAATCATTATCATGTTTACTGTTTTTATGATTATTACTGCTACAGCACTAGAGTTGGCTGCCATTGCAGAAAAGGCATCTGCCAAAGCAATCAGCTTCAGCGATGATATGAACAACGCAATTGACTGTGCAATACGCGCAGAACCAATAGAGCATTGCTCGCCCAACCTTGCATATAATGATGCATACGGATTCAAGGATGATTTGAAAGAAACTCAGAACGTCATCGAAAAAACCCAAGAACAACTGAATAATGAGCTTCCTGAAGGAAATGAAACGGTTGTTATTCTTGTTTAACGCATTTTACAGGGCATAGTTGAGTATACAAACTCAATCATGATACAATTCCACCCATGCTCCACTCATAACTTCTGGAGTGGTAAATTCTAATTTTGTAGTAAAAAGATTTTCAGAAATCAATGCAATGCTTGCATGCTGCCCATCTCCTAAAGAAGTTGGAAGCTTAAAGCAAAGCGTTGCAACATCTCCTTTTGTAAGAAATCCAGAAGAATATTGATTTCCAGAACCGTATCTCGTTATGGCAACGCCATACTGCATTGCATAGGACGCATTGGACAATGATGATGCATTATCTGATGAAAAAGGGTTGAGCAGGCAATCGATAGAATTATTGTAGGTATAAAACCCCTCGGCAGTTCCTATGCTATGAATAAGTGTTGTTGCAAAAGGAACAGGGTCCTTTGAACCTTGCCTCAATTCAACGCTTAAGTAAAGATAATCAACTTCCTTGTTGCCTGTACCTCTTCCATAAACATCGTGAACAATCACATACTCTCCAACCGTATTTTTAATTTGGTTGCCGCTAAAAAATAAAGCTCTATCTTTATAGACCGTCATGCTTTGCACAACAAAGATTCCTGCAGACGCTGCAAGAATCAATATACAAAAGAGCATGATAATTGCCGTATTTGACATGATTTTTTTTACGAACAGAACATTAAATAGTTTTCTGTTTTGCTAGCTCAGGACGCTCAAACCCTCAGCAGTAGTTGTTTCATTGAAGGTTTGGTCGATATCAGGCAGTATTTTATCAATCAATTTGGGAACCAGCCAGCTGGTAAGCGCACCTATCCAAATCATAATAGAAATATCAAAGAGCGCTGCATAAAACGTCCCGCCGTCAACTATTTTCAATAAGATTGCAGAGATAATCGCGTGAATAACAATCATTAAGCCAACGTACAAAGAAATCTGATTGATATCCACAAACAGGTTAGCTCCTGCAGTAGTGCCAAAAATGCTGGAAAGAGAAAAAGCGCCTCCTTCTACAGTACCACCGAAAATTTTTGCAAGAATCGTAACTATCTGCGCAGAAACAAACGACGTTGCCGCAAGGCCTATCAAAGAACCGTAAAAAGCTCCTCGCAATCCTGCAGCCAGCTGGTTTTTTTGTTTTCTCAACGACAGAAGCTTTTGAAAATTTTTGCTGACAATGTCTCCTGTTTTTTCTGCATTTCCCCCCAAATAGATAGACTCTGAGAAAATTCTGCTGAAGTGAAATATCAAATTTGACCCTGTTTCCCCTGCAAAATGCCTCCACGCCTTGAACTTATCGCTTCCCAATCTCAACCTTCTATAGAGATTAATCACCATTTCATTCAATAATCCAAAATCGTGAATGCGCAGAGAATTAAGGCTTGCAATAACGGCTCCGCTTCTGATTTCTGTTGCAGAGCCCAAGGTTCTTACAAAGGTAGGGAAACCGACGTCTCTTCTGTAAATTTTTTCCTCTTCTCCCCGCGCAACAACGCCTAACACAAAAAGAGGAATGACTGCTACCGCAAGCGCAAATAGAAACGCCCAGTGCATCACTAAAAAAAGAAAGATAAAGATGACTGCAGAAAGCGGCATAAAAATCAAAAACATCTTTTGCATGCGCTGATATCCCTTGTCTTTAATTTCAATGTCATGATAGAGCTTGTCTTCCGGAATCACTGCTTTAACAATAACAACCATGATGACGTCCATTAAAAAAATGGCAAGCGTAGCTACAGCAACAATAACATTAATAGAAATACCCATCAATAAAGGCAATAATAACCCTATAGCAATGCCGAAAGCGACTGCCATGGTGAGAGAAATAAATACATCCTGCAAGAGCTTTATGGTCTCCAAAGACTTCATATATTCTGTAGCATAATCATCCATAACAGAGGTTTGCTCTTCTGTCAAGAAGATTTGAAGATTCTCTCCGAAATCCATCATGACAGCAAATCTATCAAGAAAATCCCCCAAGATTTTTGAAGGAATAACAGGGCCTAGCTTTCTGCAGGTCACGGCAAACCCTAAATTCCACTCTTTGGAAAGATACAAAATTTTCTCTGCAATATCTGAAATTTCTCCAAACACCTTCTTTTGTGAAATTCTTTTAAACAACACAGCCCTGCTTACCTGCATAGTCGCGATAGTTCCCGCATAGGTAATGAACAAATGCATGTTGTTATTGACGCTTGCTTTTTTCCTCTCAACAACAGAATAGGGATAAACGAAAATGATTCCCATGCCGATAACTAAAACACCCAAGCTGTAAAATATGGAAATCCCTGGAAAAACAAAAAGAATGGCAAAAAAAACACCTAAAACTATGCCGAAAAGAGGCAAAAAGAATTTTTTAAGAAACTCTCCAAGAGTAGCGTACCCCATAATAACAATAGTTCTTTCTATCGAACGTTGGAAGTCGCTTGCCATGGCTCATCGTGACCTACTCATGCTGTGACGCCAGAGTAACATAGTTTCAATAGGAAGTTTAATACTGAGTTCAATAATACTGCCAATGCTGCCAAGAAATGCAGCAGGAATCTCATACGGTAAACGGCAATCCCTCCTTTCCATCAAGGTGAAATTTCTTGATGATTTCCCAAACATCATAATAGTTGAATATCTGATTTTCAATCATTTTCTTGATAATTTTCACGCGCAAGTCCATTTCCTTGTAGATATCTCTGGTATTTTCATAACCCAGCATTCTTGCAATTTTTTGCTCTAAAATGTAGCTATTGAACAACCCTCTAAAGGCGTGCTCATCTGCTTTAGGGCTCCAGTCAAAAACCTGACGGGTAATCATTTTTTTTGCAGGCTCATAGTAACGCTCTAATTCGGTGACACTGATAACCCTTCTGACAAACTGGTTTTTCCTAAAAACAGCAGACTGAATTAAAACAACATTAAGGTTGTCAATAAAGGTTATAGGAATATTAATAGGATGGCCTGTCAACCTTTGAACAAGCGTCGTGACATTTCCTGCGTGAAACGTGCTCATAACAGGGTGCCCTGTCTGCATGGCCTGAAATGCAATGTTTCCCTCTTCTCCTCGGATTTCTCCTACAATGATATAATTCGGCCTGCTTCTCAATGCCGCGATGAGCAGATCAATATACGTAATGTCAGACGCCTTTCCTCCGCTTTCTCTCGTCAATAAGTGCTGCCACACTTCATGCGGCATCTTTACCTCAGGCGTGTTTTCTACGGTATAGACTTTTGCCTCTGGCTTGATAAATGCAGAGATTGCATTCAATGTTGTTGTTTTTCCAGACGCTGTTTCACCGCAAACAAACAGATTCATGCCATTTTCCAAGCAAAGCCATAAGTACGCTGCAAGCTCTGCGCTCATGGTTTTCCAATTGACAACCTGCGTTATACTCGTAGGGACCTCAGAGAACTTTCTCAACGTAAAACTTGAACCTTCTAAGCTGACATCTCTGCCATAAATAAAGTTTGCCCTAGAGCCGTCAGGCATGATAGCATCAATAATGCTCTTTGCGTCGCTGGCAGGCCTTTCCACGCGCTCTGTGGTCTCAACAATATAGGAGTTTAAATCTGCATCATCCTTAAAAACAATACTAGAAAAAATCATGTCAAAAACTTTATGGACTGCCTTGATTTGCCCAACGCCCGTGCAGTGAATATCTTCCAGATAGGGGTCCTTAAACAAGGGATCAAGCCTTCCATACCCCAATCTATTTCTGATAAGATAGTATCTGAACAACTCATCTTGATCTTTTGTTAGGGCGATTTTGGCATTGAATTTATTGAACATTCCTGCTTGCTGGCTGCCAACGGTGGTAACCATCTCGTACAGCTTCATCATGACATCACCTATCTGGCTTACTTTATCAGGAACAGGCATGGTATGGGCGACGTCAACAAGCTTGTCAACAATCTTATTAAAAATAAGCTGCTCTTCAGGAGTCATTTCAGGCTGGATGACATTGTATTCAGTATGGCTTCCTTTTTTTCGGTAAATATGGATGAAAATAGGGTCGCCAACAGGATAAATTAAGTTTGGAAATTTCACTGTTTTTTTCATGGAGGATTCCAGCTGAACGTAAAACTCCGGCTCTCCGATTTCCTCTGTGATTTTTTTCACATATGCTGCAACGTGGGGATATTTTTGTATTGCCTCTTGCAGTGTTGTTGTCTTGGTAATTTTGTCTTTTTTCATGTTTTGTCTTTTTTTATAAAGGGGGTTGCGGATGCAGAAGCATCCGCGGCATAGATTTTATGATGTAGAGGCTATTTCCAGTGCAAGCCCCAGACCTGCCAATACTTTGTAGGGAATAGGCGTTGACAAATCTCCTGCTGCTCCTGTAAACCTCTCAATGTGAATCAGCTTAATCCAAGAGCCGTATTGCTCTCGCGCTTCCAATCTGAAATAAATATCTGCAACGGTTTTCAGCAAATCGAAAAAATACGGAGACACCTGTTTTGGATTTACGCAAAAGATGATGATTTTATTGAGTGCTGTCAATTCCTTAAGAAATTTCAAAATGTCGAACGCGTTGTTCTGGGTTATTTCATTTTCAATCAGCATCGACGACAAAGTATCAAAGACGATCAGGTCGTGTTCAAAGAGCTGCCTGGTCATCAAGATTTTATTCAAGAAATTTTTTTCAAAGGCGACATTTCCGAACGTAGGATAAATAGACAAAAAAAGCAACTCCTGATTCAAGAGCTTCTCCTTAACTCCATAATTAAATGACCTCATCTGGTTAAGAAAGCTTCCCGTATTAAGTTCTGTGCTTAAATACGTTGCCGTAGCTCCATGCTGCATAACCCCATACATCAAGCGCTGGGCAAGGACGCTCTTTCCCAATCCGTTTTCTCCCTCGATAACGATAACTGAATTTTTAGGGATACCTCCTCCAAATCGCTCGTTCAGTTCATCGCCTTTCAGCGCTATGGAAAATACATCTGGCATGGTCCACCTCTTTTTTATACTCAATGCATATGCCCAAGGCATAGGCGCTATGGATAAGCTCTACTATGATACTGCTATGTGTTCTTATGCAACAGCCTAGGTTACTTCGAAAAGAGCACTATCTCCTGTACCGTGCTCTGTTCTCACCTCAACGGTGTAGTTTCCCGAGGAGAGCGGGTAGGTAATATTCAGTTCAGTCTGCTCATCAGAATCCCACAGCAAAGGGTTTTTAATGTCGGGTGCCTTCACTGCAATAGACCTGTTTGCAGTATTTCTAGGAATGCGGTCATTCATAACGTACACGTCAACAAGATCGGTCTTCAGCGTTTGTTTTCCTGTATTTTCAACGACGACTGTTAGCCTGTTCAACCCCCCGCTATAGGTAACATTCTGTATGACAATTTGAGACTGCAATTGATTCACCAGCATTTGCTGGTGGCTGCTTATTGCATTTCTGTTTTCAATGGTCATCTCCCTTGAAATTAAAAAAACACCTACGAGTACCGTAAGCAAAAACATAAACAAAACCATGAACGATATCATCGTGCTGAATGCCATAGGGTATCACATCTTAGGGCATCTCTATGCCATCTATATGGAAAACTCCAGCGTGTCTTTCACGCCATACTGTGTTGTTACGGAAACTTCATGAATCACATTTGATGCAAGGGTAAAATTAAAAACGGTTATCAATGCAACTTCCTTAGTGTCCCATGTCTCGTTGTTCAACACTTCCGTATCGGGAATAACCGCGATGGTTCTATTGGTTTCATTGCGGGGAATGCGCACATCGTCAAGGTATATATCTACTTTAGCGACGTCGAGCCTTTGGGCTCCCGAATTTTTCACATAGGCATAGGTAGTGTTGGTGAGATTATCGAAATCGACAACTTCAATAGTGATATCTGTTTTTAGCTGTTCGGAGAGCCTCGTCTGCTCAAGGGTAACTGCAGAAGTGGTTTTGTCGTAGTAATCTTTCAAAGAGAGCACAACTCCAGTCGTAATACTAAGCGCTGCTATCAGCAGAATCAACATTGAGGCGACGTTGGCGAATCCCATTTTGCAAAGATTTATATACCGGCACTGCTTAGCATCACAGTTATTCGGAATTACCGAATTACTATATTACTATAGCAATTCCTTTATAAACCTTTCGATTATGACACGAAGAGCGCGCAAAGGCGTCCTCACTACTCAAGCGATCTTGCTGGTCGCTATGGGCTGTATTATCGCAGCAGTAGTGGTCTCTCTCATCTATACTCAGACGACAGGATATGCCAGAAGAACCTCTGCATTGAACAAGGCGGCAATCAACACTGCAGGGGGCATATCACTCAAAGTACTCGAAGTTGCCGTTGAGAGAGAATATACTGGAGAAGCAGACACTGCAGAGTATGTTTACACCACTATGAAACTCGCTCCTGATTCGGCGTTTATCAGCCTTTTACGTTTCCACATTGCACTCCAAGGAGAATCTATAGATGCTGTCTATAATTTTTCAGCCGCCATTGACTGTACGGTAAAGGATCCGTCAAGCAACCTTTCTGTCTATTATGATAGAAACAGAGGCATGTTTGGAGCGCATTTTTTGCTTCCTTCGCCAAATAAAGCACAGCCCTACACGATAGCAAAAAGCGATATCGTAACGCTTTGCTTCAGAACGCCCAGGGTGCTGGTTCATGATGAGCCTTTCACCTTGGAATTCATTCCTGAGGGAGGAACTACCTACAGCATAGAACAACTCATGCCTCAAACGCTGGCGCAAAGAACCACAATCTATAAAAGGGACTAAACCAAAAGGAGAACCATGGAAATCAACAAAAGCATCAAGGCTAATGCCATAGCCAACATCGTCATCAGAAAAAACATGGACGTATTTAAGATAAGCATCCCCGATGACTGCAGGCTAGAAGTCTATAACCATGTAGGCTATGCAAAAATTGTCGCAGGAGAGATCTATGATGGCATCAACATTTTGCGAAAGGCAAGGGAATTAGGAGCAGAAGATTTTATCGATAAAGTCATAAAAATTGCTTTCGAAAAAATAAGGGAGAAAAGAATTCTCGACGGTTCAAAAATCATAACGGTCATGGAAGCTCTCGGCTACCAAACAGATTATGAAAAATTTATCAGTGTTGATGATTTAATCGACATTGCAAGAATGATTCTGAAAGACAGCAGGCTTGAAGAAGGATTTGCCCTCCTCAACTTAGTGCACAAAATGGGCAATAGAACCTACGTCCCGGTCATCACAGAAATAGGCTATGAAAAAATTTCAACAGGGGATGTCGATGTAGGCATCACTATTTTAAGAAAAATAAAAGAGCTTGTAGGAGAAGATGCACTGCACTATCTCGGAGATTATATTTTCAATAGGTTAAAGGCAGGAGAGATTGATTTTGGCCTTGAGCTTCTGGAAAGAATCATCCCTCTTGTTGGAAAGAAATACTTCAACCATGCACTTGAAATAGGCTATCAGAAAATTGCAAAAGGGGATGTAGAAAACGGCATGCGCATCATCGAAGGCATAAAAGCATTGGGCGGAGATGTTGATGAATCCATCCTCAGCATGATGAAAGAATGAAATACTGTGTTTACTACGAAGAAAAAACCTACCGCATTCTTGATTACCTACCCAAAGGTATGGATCCTGCAATGATTAACCAGATTAATGAATTTTGGAATCAGGACATTTGCCGAAAAATGCTCATCACCATTTCTGAAATGGAAGTTACCAGCATACCCCAATTAAAAAAAATCATAGGACACTCCATGTCCACACTTCATGACAACATTGAAAAATTATCGCAGGCAGGGCTTTTAGAAACAGAGCTAACCTATGTAGGCAACAAAAAAAGAAACCTCATCCCCACCATACTCTTCATTACCAAAAATCCAAAATTTAAAATCCAATTTAAGAAATTCTTTCAGGGACTCTGGATTGACTCAAAAAAAACACAGCAGGTTATTGATTTCTTACAAAAACATCACGGGCATTATTATTCTATAGAGGAGATTTCTGCAAAAACAAGAATCCCTGTTGATGAGATAGAAATGCTGCTAGGCAATTGGGATAGCTTGACCACAAGAACCTTAAGCAACGTTATGAAAGAGCGGCCTTTTGAGAAAAAAGTCATGTATAAAGGAAAGAAAGCATAAGGCTGCTCAAGCCAATAAAGACAGCAACTGCTCTTTTGACGTACATTCTCGCATCAGCGCTGCAAGGAGCGGTTTATGAAATACTCCTGCAATCCAATTTGCAAAATGATGATCGTCATGGCGCGCATGGTGTGCGTAAACTCCTTCATCTGATGATTTCAGCACATCGATAAATTCTCCGATATTTCTTGCTGATTTGCCGTTGCTAAACCAAAAGTAAGCCGCCGGATCGCTGAGTGTTATCTGATACAGCTCATGCTTTTCTTTTTCCAGCGCAGACTCTTTTTGAGCAAAAGGATCAGAATGCTCAAATTCAGTAATCTTTTTGTCAGGATTGTGTTTCTTCATGAACTTTTCCAGCAGATCTCTTAAATCCATTCGCTGCAATTTTGGAGGTGTCTTATCCAGCTGCTGGGCATTGGGGTCATTCCATATTTCCCTAAAAGATATAGTCTCGGTAACTTCTTTGCTGTCAGATCCCTTTGGAGGCACTTCCAGAACATCTTCGACTTCAATTTTTTCCCTAATGATATCTTTATTCATAGTTTCACCTGTATCGCCATGCTTTGCATCCTGAGCATACTCTGCTGTTTGGCCATAAGTATCCGTTTTCTTTTGCACGTCATCAGGAGTCTGGTCTATTTTAACTCCTTTGGTTAGTCTGGATGCCTGTTCCAAAAACTGGCTTTGTCTTACCACATCCTGTTTAGGTATGGCAACTGTTTCTGATTCATTCTTAATAACATCGCTGATAATAATAGGTTCTTTTTCTATTTTCTCTGTTCTGATTTCTGGCTGAACGAACGATGTTCTTGCCTGCTGAGGCGCTTGAAAAGAAGTTTTTTGTGAAGAAACTATCTGTGGCGCAAGCACTGCCTCTACTTCTTTTTCAATATCTGCTTCTTTTGGCATAGGAGGAACAACATTCTCTATTTCTGTAATTTTGCCTTTTTCAGGCTGTTTAATAAAAGGATTAAACTGGTTAGTTAAAAGCTCATACAAGGCAACATCAAATTTTTCGGTTTTTGCAACAACATCCTGAATTTGCAGTTTTGAATCGTCCATGAATTTTTTGAAATCCGCAAAATGCGTTGTCAGCTGAGTCATTTTTGCATCAATCTGCTTCAGCTTCTCTGTTTCGTTTGCTACATCCTTGAACTCTTCTTTCACCTTGCTGATAATAACGGGCAGAAGTGCTTCTATGTTCATTTGAGGAGCTTGTGTCTCTTGAGGTGTTTGCTGCACAGGCTGAACGTTCTGAACTTGCGACTGAGCAACTGCTTGCTGCGCTGGAGCAGCAGGCTGAGGAACCGGCTGAGAGGCAACAGGAGAAGGGATTTCAGGAGGGGCTCCTTTTTTCTTTAGCATATCAAGTAACATCTTCAACCTCTTTTTTACAGATACATCTACTGCAATCTATCTGTTATGTTAGTTTTTATTTTTACCTATATAAACTTTTCTAAAGAATCAGTATATTTGAACGGCATAGGTTTTGATGCTGGGCACTCGTACATTAATAATACTGATTTCCCCTACTTTAGGGATTAACTGCAGCTCAAAGTTGTCATTGGATTCCAGCTTGTGTGACTCATTCAATTTATAGCGAATGTAGATAAGCTCTTCTTCTTCAACCTGAGGGTTGGTGTTTCCAAACAACGGTTCGAAGCAGTATGATGTCTCTGCAGTTACATTATCAAACGAACAGGTTTCATTAGAAGAGGAATTATACTCCAATTCTGCTGTAAATACGTTACTGCCCTCGACAAAAGTTATAAACATTTCCTGCAAATCAACAGGAGACGATCCTGCCTTTAAGCGCCCCATTATTTCAATATTTTCAATAGTTCCTGCAGTGGTATTTGAGTATCCTGTTATCTTGACAAACTCCATACCTGTAGTCAAACGCTCTCTTGCAACTTTCTCCACCTCAACTGCCTTAACGCCTATAACACCAGATGTTCTTACCAAAACGCCTGCAGCAATAGCGGCAGTCAGAATGGTTGCTATAAAAATAAGAAGCACGCCTACACCCATAATTGCTTTCTTATGAAACAGTCTCACTTTGCTTTATAAGAATGGGCAATATTTAAACTTTTTGTTTTTAAAATGGGGCATGATAAAGAAAGAAGCAGTAAAAGACAGCGATGAAAAGCGAAAAAGAATCAAAAAAGAGAAAAAAAACGCACTTTACTTCTGCAGCCTGTCATAAATCCTTATGAGAACAAACGTCTGCGCAAAAATGGCCAGGATAAGCATCAACAATATTTCAACAACGGCAACCGTCGGATTCGCATTTCCTGAAGACAGCACTGCAACTAAAATGTAAATTGCCGCTATGCCTATCAATATCATAAACGCCACAATAATTTTCTCCAATATGTGAGAAGGAACTTTTTTGTTTTCAGCCATATCATCACCTCTTTATCTTATCCCCATAATTTTGTCTTTTCAACAACCAGCGTCGATGGGGAAATGGCGCTGATGGTCTCAATAGCACCCTCCTTAGGCAAAAATTGGAGTTCATAAATAGTCTCTATAGGAAGCTCATTGAAGGGTTTGAAATTAAAGCGAAGCTCTGCAATCTCTCCTGTTTCAAGCGTCGTATCACCATTGCCAATTTTATTGACAAAGCAAAACCTTCTCTCCTGAATAAGATTATCAAACGTGCATATGTTGCTTGAAGGAAAATTATGAATAGTTGCGGTTAGGTTGTCCAAAGAGTCATTCGTTACTACGGTTCCTGAAATGGTAACAAACGCAAAGGTGACACCATTCACCTGCACAGGCTCATTTTCAAGGTCTATGACATTTCCTGAAGTCAAATTCAAGGAACTGATATAGGCAACTACTCCTGCTTGGTCATCTTCATCGTCAGCATCAGGATTATTTGATGCATAGGAAAGATTAATCTCTAGCCTTTGATCTGCGTTACTATAACGTATCTGTTCTTCTGTAGTTGATGAAGCTTCTAAAATATTATCTTCAACATCGCCGATATCTTGCCATGACGTGTTCACTAAGCTGATGTTGATATCATCAAAGCCGTCAGTCATGGTCGTATGCTGCAAAGATGCAGACATTGCTAAGTCTTGCGTGGTAAAGAGCAGTTTCAAGTTTTTGAGCTGAATAGGCAAGGATCCTGGCTTCAAGCGCACTAAAACAGAAAGGTCATTCATTTGCTCTGCCGAGATATTTGCTGTTGCAGAAACACTGACTACTTCAACTCCTGAAACAAGCCTTTCTCTTGACTGTTCGCTTACGGTAACGGCTCTTTGCTGAAATAATCCAGACTGTCTGATAATAATGCCAGCTGCCACAGCAGCAACTACAATAAGCGCAATTAAGATAATGAGCGTTTCCAGAGAAATCAGTGCCTTTTTCTTGAGATGTTCCATTAACCTTCCCTTGTCTATCAAAGGTATACGATTTCCTGCATTTATATAGTTTTTTATTCTAGAGATATAAAAAATAAACAGCCCATAAGGAACTGCATAGGTAAAAAAAGGTAAAAATAGTAACATTTATAAAAAAAGGAGTAAAAGAAAAAGCATGCAAGATGCTGAAAAGTACAGTGAAGACAGAGAAAATATCTATCAGAAATGCTTCATTTCCTTTGATTTTACTTCTGACAATGCCTACTCCTTTTTTATCAACAATCTTTCTAAAAAAACAAAAGGGCTTTGCATTACCAGAAATCACCCTGATGAAATAGCTGCACATCACGGAAATGACTTTGAAATCCACTGGATGAGCCAAAAAAACAAGGGAAAAGGAAATTTGATGGAAGAACTTGAGCGAAAAATAAAAAAATTCATAGGAGACAATGAAAACAGCGTTATTTTGCTGGAAAGAATCGATTATCTTATGAATCTTTACGGCTTTGAACAGTTTCTCAAGTTTATTTACGGCATGCACGAAGAGGTTCTCGATAAAAACGCCGTATTGCTAGTCCACTCTCATCCGCTTATCCTTACAGAGCACCAAAAGCAATTGCTCGGCTTAGAGCTCAAAGAGTTGCCACAGCCGGAATACATGGAAAAAATAAAGGTGGCTGTTGATTTGTATGATATTTTAGGATTTCTCAAGACTCAGGATGCCAAGGTTAGCTTTAAGACCATAGGCAAGAAATTTTCTATAACCAAGGCAACCGCCAGAAAGAGAATTTACGAATTAAGCAACAGGGGATTGGTTAACGTAAAAAAAGACGGCAGGTCAAAAATAGTTGAGCTAACGAGAAAAGGGTTTGCGGTATTGTAATTTTTCGCTACTTTTAAATATCGGAATATTCCTATGTTTAATTATGTGGACTTTAAAGATAAAAGTAAGGGAAAAGTGGAATATTTATAATGAACGTACTGCAAAATTCCAGGTCAGGCTGTATTTTTATTCTCAAAATAACTATGAGGAAAAAGGAAAATTATATTTTGTAGCATCAGGAATGATTCAAGGAGAAGAAAAACAAAAAAAACAATTTTTTCTAGATTTAAAAAAAGATAAGAGAATCGTAAACGCAGAATTGCACAACGATTTTTTCATAACAGCGTATGCAGAATGTAAAACTAACGCACGATCTGAAGCAGCCAAAATCGCCTACAATCCCAGACTCATATTTATCAAGCCAGTCGTTATCGACGAAGACGGCTGGGAAGAATGGGAAATTGCATCAACAAAAAGAGAAGATTTAGAAGCATTTATCGCATACGCAAAAAAACTAGAGAATATAGACAGTGAACTTTTTTATTTAAAAAACAAAAAAATAGGAAGTTTATTTATTCAATCCATGAGCCCTCAGCTCACAGAAAAACAGAAAAAAACGTTAGCTTTGGCTGTTGAAAACGGGTATTACGGCTATCCCCGAAAGATTAAACTCAAACAACTTGCAAAACAAATGCGCGTTTCTGTATCAACCTATCAATTTCATTTAGCAAAAGCTGAAGCTAAACTCATACCCTTCTTCACTAAGAGATAACTATCGGAATAATCCGATAAAAAATAGTTATAAGCAAAAGAGTATTCTGAACATATGGCTCAAATGTTACTAGAACAACCTATGAAAGAAGCAAGAAGTATAGGCCATCACATAGGTGCATATTCTGATCTTGAAACAAAGTTGCATGAACTGAGAGAACAAATCGGAAGAGAAATGCATAAAATGGTAAAACAATATGAACCTGATGCGAAGTTACAAGAACTGATTCTCAACAGTATACCAGTAGAAGGTTCGTATCATAGGGGAGCTTTAATCAGTATCGTATCAGAATCGCGAGGGAATGAACGAAACATTTCTCTTTCTGCAACAGGAGAATTGTTCTATTGGGCAACGGCGTGGCTAGATGACATTTCAGATGGCAATACATTTCGACAAAACACAGATACGATGAGGAAAACTTCAAATGATACTGTTGCCATGTACCTATCTAACGCAGTATATGGTTTTGTTATGGAAGCAATTGTAGAGCAGCACGGCACAGAGCCAGCAAAGCTTTCCCGGATTTTCAAATACTTTGCGCATAATTTTCATGTTATTAATAGAGGTCAAGCAAAAGACATTCTTATGGCGCAGAGGACTTTAGAATCAGTAACAATTGAAGAATATGTTGCACTGATTGAAGAAACTACAGGCATAGATGTCGCTACTAATTTAGCGATAGGAGGCATTGCAGCAGGATTAGCTGATGAAACAATAGATAAACTTTACCAATTTGGTTTAAGGCTTGGAACCTTAGCCCAAATCAGAGATGATGTTTTAGATTATTGTGACGTAAAAGATGACAAAGGAAAATATATTATAGGAAAACTACCGTTCAGAGATTTAGAAACGAACAAGAAACGATTGCCAATACTTATAACAAAAGATCCTACGTTGAGAAAAATCCCGGATAGTGTTTATGAAAAAATTGAATGTGAGTATATCCTGCCACGAAGACAAGAAGCAGAAAAGTATCTTTATGAAGCAACCATACACGAAGAATCTGAAGAGTTACTAATAAAAATACTTCAATATTGGAGCGATATAAGAATATTTCAAAAACTTCAAAGATAATTCTTCAAGTTGAACTATGTAAAAAAAACGAGCCTGCGGGGATTTTCATGAGATTTGCTTTGGTAAGGGGACTAAAATGCGAAGCATTTTACGTCGCCTGCTTTTTACCAGATTTCCACAAAACCGAAGGTTTTGGGACACCAAAAATCTCCGATTTTTGTGTGTTTAGCAAAAATCTGCGTTTGAACCCCGGACCTAGAGCTTAGGAGGCTCTCGCGCTGTTCCAGGCTGCGCTACAGGCTCATCACTTGCAAAAACAAACAAATCTTTTTAAATGTTTAGATGGTTGCAGATATATGTACCTGCTCAAACAACAACCTGAAGATTTCATCGTAAAAGAAAAAAGCAACATTTTGCTTTCTACAACAGGTAAATATGCAATATACGCCCTTCAGAAGAAAAACTATACCACAGAAAAAGCAATTCACCTTCTTTGCAAATACAACCATCTG
The DNA here is from genome assembly GCA_003599145.1 of Candidatus Woesearchaeota archaeon. GTDB lineage: Archaea > Nanobdellota > Nanobdellia > Woesearchaeales > UBA9642 > SURF-58. Next base: position 15,337 of record QZIT01000001.1, read on the forward strand.
CAGAGAAAACAAATAGGCTACGCAGGCAACAAAGACAAGCAAGCGGTAACAACGCAGCACATTTCTGTTTTTCAGGGAAAAAAAGAGTACACCTTGCCAAAAGATATCACGCTTACCTTTCTCGGCTACGCTCAACAGCCTATTTCTCTGGGAGATTTAGAAGGCAATGAGTTCACACTCATCATCAGAAATGCTGATAAAAAAAGCATTGCTAAACTTCAAGCACGTATGAAAAACATAACAAATATTCCTAATTATTTTGACGAACAGCGCTTTGCAAAAAATAATGTAGCCATAGGAACGTGCATCATCAAAGGAGACATGAAAGATGCAGTCAATCTCATTCTACAGCAAAAGGGAGACTATGAAACTCTTATGAAACAGTATTTGGAAAAATATCCCCATAATTATGTGCAGGCATTGCGCAAAATACCTTTAAAGATTCTTACCATGTATATTCATGCAGTGCAATCAGCAATCTTCAACAGCACACTAAGGGAGTACATAAAAAAAAACAACAAAAACATAAAAATTCCATTAACTGGCTTTGGAACTGATTTGGATAAAGGAAAGATTTCCACATTCATAAAAAAAGAGCTAAAAAAGATGAAGATAACACAGAACGATTTCATTATCAGGACCATCCCCGAACTCTCTTCAGAAGGCTCTTTCAGAGATGCCTTCATGGATGCCAAGCAGTTCAGATACAGCATTGAAAATGACGAGCTTCACAATGGAAAAGAGAAAATCAAGTTGAGCTTTTTTCTGCAGAAAGGAAGTTACGCAACCATTGTTGCTAAATTTTTGCTTTCTTGAGTTTTGCCTGTATCTCTCGAAAAACTTTTTCAATAGGCTGTTCACCGTTAATTTTCAAAAGGACGCCTTTTTTTCTGTAAAAATCCTTCAAAGGCTCTGTTGCCGTATGATAAATCTGCAGGCGTTTCGCAACAGCAGCTGGCTTGTCATCATCTCGCACTATCAAACTGCCTTTGCACTGATCGCAAATGCCTGCTTTTTTTGGTTTAATGGAAATAGTATTATATCCTGCACCGCATTTACTGCAGACTCTTCGCGAGGAAATTCTTTTCATGGCTTCTTTGTCAGAAATATGAATTTCGAGAACCAAATCAATTGTTGCTATGGTATCGAGAAAAATCGCCTGTTCTTCTGTTCTGGGAAAGCCATCTAAAATAAAATTTTGAAAATTTATTTTTTTCAATGCCTGCTGGATAGCTGCAAAATTAATGTCTTTAGGAACTAAAATTCCTTTATCGAGATACGGCTTAAGCTTTTTTCCAAGCGCAGTGCCTTTTTTAATTTCTTCCCTGAAAAGCTCTCCTGGAGAAATATGGGTAAGATGATATTCCTGAACAAGCTTTTCAGCCTGCGTTCCTTTTCCAGAACCCTGCACTCCAAAAATAATAACATTCATAGCCATCATCCAAAGTACTGCACGTCGTCTTTTTTTCTTGTATTATTGGTGTGCCATGCGTTGCTCATAGCATCGAGCATACTCTTAAGCTCCTGTTTGAGCGATTGCCATTCCCTATAAAAAAGAACCAAATACTCCCATTGTTCATCCTCAGACATCTCTAGAGACACTGCCATGGCCCTTCGTTTCAAAAACATGAGTTTCTTATAAACAGTAAAAATAGCATCTTTTTCTTCCTGAGTGAAGCATTCTGTTTCCTGAAGCGTTGCAAGATTAGTGTCTGGATGGAGAATGCCATCGATAAGCTTGCAAAAGATGTCGATACGCTCTATGCTCTTTTTTATCAATGCACTCGATGGATGCGCATCATCCTCGTATTTGCCATCAATCGCTTTTTCCAGTTCTTCCAAAGGAGGCAACGCATGCTTCTTTTGGGCTGTCTGATAGTTCATCATCAAGCTAAAACAGCAAGTCTTTTTAAAGTTTGCTTTTCCTGCAACGCTCAGGTATACATCTATAGAAGTATAAAAACGTACAAAGATTTAAATATAAGTATTGCTTGAAATCATCGTGAACAAAAAAGTAACGCTCAGCATTGATGAAAAAACCTATGAGGAGTTTCAGAAATACTGCGAAAGAAACGCCATTCTGCTGTCAAAAAAAATAGAGCTGTACATGAAAGAGCTGTTGAAGCATGAACGAAGAAAATAACGAAAAAATATCATTGGAAGCATCAGTAGAAGAAGAGCACAGGCATTACAAGAAAAAGCCAGAGAATTTCAAGGAAATAGCGCTTTCCTACTCGTTTCTTTTAATAGTGATAGCGTTTTTAGTTTTCAGTGTTCGCCTGAAAGAGCTAGGATCATCGCTCTTGGCAAGAACAAACATTGTCGGTCATGCAGCATCTGGGAATGTGCTTCAAAACAGCTTTCCGCTAGCACTACTTGTAGTTCTTGGTTTGCTGATTATAGGCATACTGTATCTGCGCAGACAATTCAGAAAGTAGCACCTAAAAATACAAATGTCATACAAATCATGTCATTTTCTTAACAAAACGATATATTTATAAAGCGCTGTTTTCATTGATAAAAGAAGAGATGCTGGTAACTCCCGTATAAAAGGGCTAAAAACAAGCAAAAAAAGAAAATACAACATACAAATAACTTACTTAACGCATACAAATAATGAACAAAAAAAACATACGTAAAAATACCGTAGCCGTAGCAGTCGTCAATGTGCGAATGCCCTACGGCGTTGTTCGCATTCTTGACAAGCTCGTAGAACAGGGAATCTATAAATCTCGAAGCGAAGCCGTCAGGGAATTTGCAAGGCAATATGTCAACGAACAGTAGAAAGGAAGTCATGGTAAGCATCAGAATGCCCTCTTCGCTAGTTGCACAGCTCAAAGAGCTTGCAGTAAAGAAGCATTTTCTTGACATGGGAGAGCAATTGCGATCGCTCGTAAGAGAAAAATGCATGCAGCATCTCGACCCCTATTCTGGGGAAATGAAGAAATTCAGAGAAGAACTCAAACAGGAATTACTGCATAAAACGTCTGAAAAAAATGTTCTCATAAAAGACTTGAAAAGAATTGTGGAGGAGCTCAGCAATGAAAAATAAATGGCTACTGCTAGTGTTGATGATCATTTCTATGAGTGCACCTGTTCACGCGCTAACACTGATATCTCCAGACGACAATTTCATAACAGGAAATGCTTCACTACAGCTTACGTTTCAACATCAATTCAACAGCACAAACTTTTCCTGCGACGTATTGATAGACAATCAATCTCAAGGAATGCCCTATAACCTCAGCGAGCAAATTTTTGCATTTGACACTGTTTTCACAGAAGGATTGCACACGTGGAGCATTGCTTGCATTAACGATAATATAACCATAGAGAGTGAAACAAGAAGCATAACGCTCGATACCTCTTCCCCTAACATCAGCATCCTTTCTCCGCTAGCAACAACGTATGGCACAAACAACATCACCTTTCACCTCAACGTTACCGATGTATTTCCCGCAGTTGACTGCCAGATGCATCTCGCATCTTCATCGTATAACACTGATGAAAATATGCAATTACAAACCAACACGCTCTATAGCAGCACCAAAACACTGCCCAATGGCCAGTATGCCCTTACCTTGCTCTGCACAGACCAGCTAGGAAACAGCAATCAACAAGGCGTTAATTTTACGGTGAACAAAATAGAGCCGCTTTTTGATGTTGTGTTTGAAAAAAACGTGTATACTATGGGAGAAGCCATTGCCTTTGACATACGTGCAAACAATGGAAGCAATGTATTCTTAACCATTACTGCACCAAATGGAAACAGCTATGTTTGGAACTACAACGGGCAAAATTATCCAAAACATGAAGTTTTGCCCTATAGCAAGCGCTACGGCTCATACAATGTTATCGGAAACATGCAATATCTTAATTATTCTTTATCAGTAAACAAAAACATCAACGTGCAAAGCAACATGGATGTGGAGATTAAGGGAAAAACAACCATCAACCTTTCAGAAAAGTTAACGCTGGAGGGCATTCCTTCAGGAGGTTTTGGAACGCTCAATCTTTCCTGGAAGTTAAGCAATGGTTCAACGGTGAAGAGCCACATCTTGGAAAGAACCTATGCAACATCAGGAAAATACACAGAAACATTTATCGTTGTTGACCAGGAAGGCAATGAACTCAAGAAGGATGTTGAAGTAAGTGTCAAACAAGCCTATAGACTCTATGTCTATGTTATTGATGGAAGTTCAAAGCTTCCCATCAAAGACGCCTTGTTGGAAATTGATGACGATGAATATTTAACAAACAGCGACGGCCTCGTTTCGCTAGATTTGCTTGAAGATTCCTACGATATGACCATAAGCAAAGAAGACTACAAACCATACAGCGATTCATTTTCATTTCATGAAAACAGAACCTTGAATATTTCGCTCAACCTTGTTGATAAAACACCTCCCTCGATAACGTTAATGACCACTCCTGATGAGATACTTACAGAACCAAAAGCACTTACTTTTTCGGCAAATGACGTTGGATTGATGCAGTGCTCGCTTTACTTGAAACGACCAGAAGAGAGCTGGTCTGTATTGACGCAGACTTTACCAAACATTCAAGCCAATAAAGTCTACCAATTCAATGTTGAGAACATTACCGCAGGAAGCTACCAATGGAAAGTAGAATGCAAAGACAGCAACAACAATGGAGCGTTCAGCGAAGAACGCTCATTTTCAGTCAACAGTGAAGAGCTACTGAACACCATTCAAGAAAATGAAGACGCCATAGCTGGATTTACTGCAGCGCTTGAAACATTCAACACCCTCGATAAAGATGAACGCGAAGCATTTGAAACCCTAAACATAAAAGAGCACATTGAAGAAACGCAAAAGCAAATGGAGCGCATAAAGAGAGACATGAATAATCTTATCTTCAGAAACGACCTTACCAATGAGGAAAAGGAGCAGGAAAGGAAGATACTTCTTGAAAAAATGCAGGAAATCCAGCAAAATACACCTATAAGCATAACCGTAAAGGACAGCAAAACATTTGTCAAATACCCCACTGTTGAAGAAGTTGAACGACTGCTTTTGGCTGTTTTAGGAAATGACGCCAATAAAAAGCTGCTCAAGAAAAATCAAGCATTGCAACAAAGCCTTTCCACAGCAACAAAGGCAAAAATTGTAGAAATTAGCTACCCTTCAAAAACAGAAACAGTAACGCTCATAGAGAAGCAAATCGCTTTAGAAAGCACAGAGTCAGGATTCTTAGCAGAGTATATTCCGCTAGCCATTGCCCAAGCAAAGGAGATAACCATACTTAATGAAGATTATCAAATTTTAGGAGACTCTCTAATTAGATTCAGCACAGGCAACGTTATAGCATACACTATTCCAAAAGCAATCAACCTCGAGCTCGCGCAGGAAACTACAACTATTTTTGTTACCAAAGAGCAAACAGGCTCTACTCCAACAGGGTTTTCCATTAAAACAGTTTCCAACTCTCCCTATAGTTTAGGCATTCTTATTGCGATAGGCGTTCTCTTAGGAGGCTTTGTTGCAGTAAAAAGACTGAAAAGAAAGGATGAACAGCCTTTGTCAAAAAAGCCAGGTGTGCAAGAAGCTGAACAATCACAGAATACCACCCAACAAGGCACTGTGCAATCATTATGGACAACCGTGAGCAAGGTATTGCCTCAGAAAACAGAAAACCCTCAATTTTTGCAATTGATTACTCTTATGTACCAACACATAGGCACAGGGGACTACCAGCAGGCGCTTTCATTGTATCAGTTAATGAAAACAGAATATGCCAAGCTTCCGCATAAGCAACAGCACAAGCATTACGGAGAACTGGTACATATTTGCACCTCTATCGATGTTCTCTATGCCAGAAAACTTGCAGATGATGTTACGGTACATCTTGCAAATTTCAAGCGAAAAGAAGCGCTAGAATCCTTCAACGTCTTTGCAGGAATTTTTCAAAGGCTGTCTGAAACAGGAAAGAATGAGCTCTATGAGAAATATGCGTATCTTTCATCGCAAATTGAAACCATCAGAACATCCATCATGATGGAATTGCAGTCAAAAGCATAAATCAAACGAGTGAACAGATTATAAACTATGAAAAAAACTCAAAAAACAAGAGTACATAGCGTTTTGGATAGTGTTACTGCTCTTCAAAAAAAAAGGAAGCATGTTTACTTTTTTCTTATTGCACTTTCAATCATCTTTTCTGTCGTAGGAATTTTGCTCATAAAAAACTATCTTGGCTATGCATCATTTGCAGGAGAAGGAGGCAATGTTTATGAGCTGGATATCTATTTTGAACAGGATGCAACGTATTGGGCAGGCCTTTACGGCGTTGCACTGCGCTTTGACGGATGGAATGTTCCCTGGTCAAAAGTAGTGTACGGCAACAGCATAGACTTGGGTGTTTTTTTGTTTGACTGTATGCAAGTCAACTTAGACCATGAGCTTTACGCTTCGCTGGTTAATGCGTCAGAAATTGACTGGTCAACCATACAGGGAGCAAGCCCTGAAGATATCAATGCCTTTCTTAACCTAAGCGATACTGACGTATATTCTGCACTGAACATGTTTACCAGCGAAATCAATGTCTCCATAGGAAATACGTCATTAATCATCAATGCAACATTCACGAATGTCTATAATCAGACCAATGCGACTGTTTATGATGTTGGATTGCTCAAAGACGGCAATGGAACGCTTGTTTTTGTATCTCATATAACAGACAACGCGACGTTTTGTTATTATGGGGGTATCTGCAATTATCAAATGCTCTTGCCTATCAGAAACGGAACCAATGAAACCTATCATTTTTTTACAGACCCGTATGACCAATGCCTTCCGGGAGAAATACCTGTTCCCTTAGAATATACGTTTGTCAACGGAACTGTATCGAACACCGACGGAATGAATATGAGCGGGGTCTTGGTTGTTATAGGAAATTATGCAACCTACACCGACAGCACAGGATTCTACAATTTTACGCTTCCTATAGGGGATTACCATGTTTTTGCAGTTGCAGATGGATATAAAACATACCACAACGTTCTCAACCTTACCACTCCTAACGTTACCACAGTGCACAATATACTGTTAAGTATCCAGCTAACGGGAAAAAACGACAACCCAGGAAAAAAATCAGAGGACACTCCCAAGGAAAAGCCACAACAGCCTCAAATAGAACAGCCCTCGGTCATCAGAGAGATAGGATTTATCATCTCTATTGCTGAAATCAACCGAAAAATAAAGCAGGGCAACTTTATTCAGGAATTCATTTCCTTTGTCAGCGTTGTAGAGTATCCCTTAGACCTCTATTTCACCATCAGCGGCCCTGTAGCTGAAATAATACAGCTTGATGAAAAGCACTTCACCATCGAAAAGGCACTGAAAAAAACACTCACCATGACCATATTCGGCAAAGGAGAGCCTAGAGTGCTGACTGGATTTTTGAATATTACAGGAACGTTTCAGCATGAAATTCCCATCACTATTGAAATTATCGATAAAGACATGCTGCCGGTAGAGGCCTTGCTTATTGACGTTCAGCCATTGAAGAATAAAGTTCTTGAACAGGAGCAGTTCAGGTTCAAAACTAATTTGAAAAACCTATTAATCGATGAGCAGTACCCCGTAACGATTCATTATTCAATCCAGAATTTAAATGGCTCAACAACCTATTGGACTGCAGAGGAAAATATATACTTACTTACCTCTGCATCTATCATCAAATCAGTTAAATTACCAAAAGAAATGAAGCCAGGAGAATACGTACTGAGAGTTACTGCTTATTACCTCGATTTATCAACAAGCGACAGTGCAGTGTTTATTGTAGAAAGGCCGTTCTATCAGTATAAAATATTTGGCATACCTTTATGGATATACGGATTATTTTTAGTTGTACTCATCGGACTTTGGATACTTTGGAAAAATTTGAAGAAAGCAATGGATCATGGGAAGAAATACAGAATGGTTCTTGATTACAGCGAAATACCGAAAGACGGCCCTAGAGGATTATACGTAGGGAACATTGCAGAAACAAAGCGAAAAACGTACTTTGACATGGATAATCTGAAAACCCACACCATCATTGCAGGCTCCACAGGCTCTGGAAAGTCATTTACCGCACAGGTTATTGCTGAAGAAGCGCTTGACAAGAATGTTGCCGTCATCATCTTTGATCCGACAGCACAGTGGACAGGCATGCTTCGCAAATGCCAGGATAGATCCATCATCAAAACCTATGGCCAATTTGATATGCAGCAGAAAGACATCAAGGCATTCAGCGGCAGCCTTAAAATGGTGACCAATGCCTATGAAGAAATCAACATTGCAAAATATACCAAGCCAGGAGAAATTCAGATATTTGTCATGAACAATCTTGAGCCTGAAGACATCGAAATTTTTGTGAGCAATACCGTAAGGGAAATTTTCAAGGAAAAGCTTACGGAAAGCAAAGAGCTAAAATTGCTTTTGGTTTATGACGAAGTGCACCGGCTGCTGCCTAAATTTGGAGGAACAGGCATAGGATTTTTGCAGATAGAACGGGCTATTCGAGAGTTTAGAAAGTGGGGTGTCGGGTTGTTGCTTATTTCTCACGTGCTAAACGATTTTGTTGAGCAGATACAGGCAAATATCAACACCCAAGTCCAGATGAAAACAAGAGATGAAAGCGATCTTGAAAGAATAAGGATGAAATATGGCCAGAACATTTTCAGGTCAATGGTAAAAACAAAAGTAGGAACAGGACTGGTTGAAAATTCAGATTACAACAAAGGAGAGCCTTACTTTGTCGATTTTAGGCCTATCAAACACTCTTTAACCAGATTATCAGAAGAGGAAATAAAGAAATACCATAATTACCAGTTAAAGGTTGACCAAATAAGCTATGAAATCGAGCAGCTTGAGGAGCTGAAGCACGACGTATTTAACCTTAATTTGACTTTGAAATTGCTTACTAAAAAATTAAAAGAAGGAAATTTCTATGTCGTGGACATTTATCTCGATGAAATTTCTGCAGAATTGGAAAAAGCGTGGCAGTCTTTGAGAAAGAAGCCAAAGAAACTGGAAATAAAGCTGATAGATAAAAAGGAAATTGAGAATGAAATAAAAAAAGCAAGGGCGGAAAGGGAAACGGCAACGGCTAAACTGGAAAAAAGCAAGCAGCCAAAAATAGAAGATGCGTTTGCAAAAGAAGTCTCTTTGGATAAGGCGCTCAATATGGACAACGGTGCAACGATTCTGAGCCTGCAGGAATTGCTTGATGTCTTAAAAGGCATAACTCCGTTGGTTTTCAAAAAGCATGTCAATGAAGAGAAGAACGACCTTGCAAACTGGGTGAAAAGAAACCTGCAAAACGAAGAGCTTGCAAAAAAACTAGAACCTTGCAAAGCATCAGCTGACATGATTAAAGTTCTAGAGGACTATAAAGCAACGGTTTCCTATTTTAAGGATGAGAAGAAAAAATGAAGAAGCAGAAAAAAAGCAGTGGAAAAAGCAAGGAAAAAATCTCTAAAGCAAAAAGGAAAAAAGAAAAAAATATAAGCGAAAAACAAATACAAGATTGTCAGGAACAATTCATAACTTTAAAAGAAAAAACGACGCTGTTAAGAAAATCAGGAAAAAATACCTTTACTGCAGATATGCTCTTGAAAGCATTAAAAGCTAAAGTAAGGCTCCTCAAAGCGTATGACACAGAAAAAGAGTTTGCAGAAGTCAAAAAGCTTTTAAACAAAGCAGCATCTGAAGTCATGGCTATAGAAAAAGAAAAAAATACAGATATTGCAAAAGAGGTGAGGGCTGTACGCAATGAGCCTTTTTAAGAAAAAAGAGGAAGAGGAAAAAGAGGACGAGCCTTTGCAGATTGATGTAAAGGGCGATGCCAATGTTCAGGTGGCAAAACTCTCTGCAAAAGTCGAATCACTCTTAGATATCCGAAAAGCATATTCTGAAAAGTTCCAGATGCTCAGCGAGCAGTTTGGAGAATTGCGAGGCATGCTGCTCGACACTTCAAAGCAAGTGCAGCAGATTGAAATGAAATCAACCAAAGCCATCAGCATGGTTGAAGAAGTAGAGCCTGATAAATTAATGAGCCAAGTGAGAAAACAGGAAGAAAAAAACGAGCAGTTAAAAGCAAATCTGGAAAGCAACGAATCAGTCATGCATGACATCATGGAGGAGATTAAAAAAATCAGAAACCAGATGTCCTTTTATCGAGGAGTCGAACAGGTAACCAAATTAAATGACGAAATCAAGAAAGACCTTATCGACATTAAAAAGATACAGACCAATGTCGAGCGCCATTCTGACAAAGTAGAATCAATCTTTATTGAACTGCAGAAAAAATACGCAGAGCTTGATGCCTATGCGTCTGTTTTGGATGATGTCAAGAAAACCATGAAGGAAGTGCTCACCAATTTTGACAAGCTTTCCCTGCAGATGAAGGAAAAAATTGAAAAAAAAGAGCTCGTGGAGATTTCCAATAAGCTTGACCGTGCGCTTTTGTTGAGCAAGCAGGAAAGAATAAAGCAGATTCTTGACCAGCTTGAGATATACCGAAAAGAGTCAAATGCCAGTGCAGAGGGATTGAAATTTTTGAAAGATAAGCTTGACGGAATCGAAAGCATCTTTAAAACCATGGGCATACAGCAGATGGCCCTACAGGTTAAAAATCTTGATAAGAAAGTAGACTTGATCAATGTCGATGTTACTGCAAACAAGGAAATACTTTCAAAGTTAAGCAGGCTGGAGAGTCAATATGAAACCGTAACTAAGGTGCTCAAGCAAAATCAGGAATTACAAAAACAGGTACAGGAAGTTTTGGGCAAAAAGACACTCTTTAAAACAAAGGAAAAACAGGCAACGGATATTCTTGCGTCTGTGAAGGAAACCTCTGACAAAATCAACAAGGACCTTGCAGAGTTCAAGTCTTTCAAAAAATCATCTGAAGCAGAAACGACTGCTTTGCGCAATCAAGTAGCCATACTTTCAAAGAAACTCAATGTTGCAGAAGCAAAGAAAGGAGCCCATCAGCTTATTGATTTAAGAGCCAATCTAGGAGATTTACAGCAATCGTTCAGAAAGAACTCTGGAACGAGAAAGAGTGCTGCACAGCGTTCGAAAAAGAAAAGGCGGTAAGTGCAGATAACCGCCCATTAGGACTTCCAATAATTCTTCTTCAATAGCGTAAAATCTTCATCAATAAAAAATACCGTTCTTTGTTGAGTGTATTCAAGCGATGCTTGCATCATCGCACAACTTCGAACATCATAGTACGGAGTATTATATATTTTTTCCTCGCATAGTTTCTCAGCGGACACGGTGAATGCCATCAACAAAATTATTGAGAAAATAAAAAGGAATTCAAGAAAGAATATTGTTTTTTCATTTGATTTTACCATGGCTATGAATCCAGCAGTGCTAAAAACCAAGCAAATAACCAAAAGGAAAGGTGTGCTGAAGAAAAATAAAGTGATGAAACCGCAGGCAAAAAGAATAAGCCCACAAATTATTTTTCCCTTCTTCAATCCAAATAAGGTGAACAGCGTATGAATATTGTTTTGTTTATCTCCTTCAAAATCCTTTGCGTCTTTCATCATTGAACCGAAGGTAAAAAAGATCAGCGCAAATGCAAGAATATTTATCGGAAACAATATCATGGCAAATTCCTGAAACAAAATTGAGAATCCCGCCATTAAAACAGCAGCATGAGCTAATCCAATGAGAATGTTGGGGATAAGGAAATACCTTCTTAACCTGAATGGCGGAGCTGAATATATTACTCCATAAACTAGCATAAAGAAAAATATGAATACGGTGATGACGTACCCTGCCAGCAGACTAAAAAATAGGGCAATAATAAAGCAGGCAAGGGTAAGCAGTTTGTTTTCTTTTCCTGTTATGAATGCACTTGCCAATGGCCTATGAGCATTGCTCACCTTGTCAATATCTCTATCATAATAATCATTTAAGCATACCGCGAAAAGCCAAGCAAAAAAGAGAGCTATCAGCAGGAAGAGCAATGAAAAGATATTCTGCATGGAAAAACTGCGCGCCATGCTCACGGCGATCAAGAAGCCAATGATACCTAAAAAACTGAAATGAATATGTCTTATAACGCTTATGTTCTTATAAAACGCGATACTGATTTTCTTTAAGGAAAAGCGTTCAAGTTCTTTTTTTTCCTTCCTCAATTTTTCTTTTTTTAATAAGAATATCCACAACAACACCAACAAAGAAACTAACAAGCCATGGATAATGATCATTGAGCCATCAAAAGGCAACATGATGCCTAACCTTCTTAAGAGAGGAATAAAGCGGGGAGTAATAAAATAGAAAAAAATAGTTGAGTAAACAATAAGAGGCGCTATAGCGGCTTTCCAAATAGATTTTGTTTTTACAAATACATAAAGTATGCTAAACATACAGGCAAGGAGAATTTCAATTTTAATGCCTATGGTTGCTGGCCCTTGCAAACTAAATAAATTCATAAAAGAGAAATACTGAAAATGAAACTGACCAGAAATATAAGCCATAGAGATTCCTTTTCCTGCAGATATAATAAAATCTATAATAGGAGGCAACAGGGTTATTGCCCAAAGAAAGGTAACTGCTTTGGCAACCTTTAAGAGCCGTTCTTTTGAAAGCAGAGCTATGAAAATGCACAACGTTAGAAAAATAGGTATCCAAAATAGAAAATACTCTATCCGCTGGAATGGAGGATAGACAGGAAGTAACGGCTGCATGAAATTTTCCAAATAGTCTCGCAAAAGCATTATGGAAAACAACGAAACCACCCATAAGAACAGAGATGCTTTTATTTTTTCGATAGCGGCTATCCTCTCAGCGCACCACAACATCACTTTCTTTGTTTGCTTGAACAGCAAGGTAACAAGCAAAGGTATGCCTAAAATAAGACTAAAAAACAAAAATTCGCTGGCCATAAACGTATAAGTGCGAAAAAGTATATATACTTTTCTCTTAAAAACAGTATAACCTTAAAAAAGTATAATATTATATTATAAATAATATAATTCTAAACTACAGATTTAAGTTCTCAAAAACAGAAACCTTTATAAATCCATTACCCATATAAAGATATAACATTATATTAAAAAAGATATAACAAATGATCATTAACGCCATTGATAAAGAGATACTGGCATTCTTAAGTAAACACACGGTTATAGGCTGTTCTATTAACCAGATTGCCCTTGCATTGCATAAAGCATATCCCCATATCAACGCAAAGGTTAACGTTTTACTGCAAGAACGCATCTTGAAAAAAAACATTATTGGCAAGTCGCACGTTTGTTTTTTGAATTTGCGCAACCCCATAACCAGATATGCCTTAGCCATTATTGAAACAGAAAAGGCGCGCGTTTTTCTTAGCAAGCATAGCGAGATTAAAAAAACAATCAAGCAGGTAATAAAAGAGCATACGCTGCAAACAATTTTTGCATTGCCTGAGAGTGTTTACATGGTTACTGATGAAACTTTTTTTCATAAAAAGATAAAAAACGTAAGCAAATCTGAATTAGTCCAAATAACTATGAAACATAAAGATATAACCGTACTCTATAAACCTGAAAATTATTATAGTATTTTGAAAAAAACACAAACATGAACGCATTAAAAAGGGTATTACTCGGGTTTTGGTTAATCTTATTAGTTCTTCCACTAACTTCAGGGCTGACGCTTAACACGCACAACCTTATTTTAGGAGAAACACTGGAAATTAACATAACAGACCAAACAAATAACAGAATAACCATCTCTAACGGCGAAGATATCTATGTCTATCAAGGATCTCCTGAAATTATAAAATTCGTTCCTAAAAAAACAGGAGATTATAAAATTGCAATGAGTGATGCTCTTACGAACGCCGCAATCGAACAGGAAGAATTCACGGTTTCCTCTGCACCATTGCAACCTGAAGTTATACTTTTTGACAAGCCAGCATATACTTCAGGAGATAAAGTCATTATTTCCTTCAACTCAGATCAAGAAGAATTAAAAGTCACCATCAGCTCATCAACTGATTTTTACCAGTTTTTAGGAACGGTTCATGAGTCTATAGAATTTGTTCCGAATAAAGCAGACGTCTACACAGTAAATGCATACGCACAAGATCAAGTAATAGGCACAGCGACGTTTTACGTTGCTACCAAGACAAAACATACAACTGAAACAATTATCGATTACTCTGCGCTCAGTGATAAAGACTTAGAAAGACAGCTCAGGGATTTTTTTCCTGCGGTGACCTTTAAAGGGGTTTTGAAAAATGAACAGGGTGCTTTTCCCACATTCGATTTAACCATTGCATCAGATGATGCAAAAGCGCAGGCAACATTAAAAGGGGTTAAAGATATTAATCAATTAACGCAGATAGATATCATTAAAGAAGCAAATGCTGATAAGTCGCAATACAACATTGTTGGAGACATAGTCGCTGTGAACGCTATAGCTTTAGAGTCTGCAACAATACAGCTTTCAAAAGAAGGAGCCGTTACAGGAGTCTTAGAGTGCGATGATTTTATTTTCGGAACTAATAAATGCAAGAATTGGCAGGTTAGCTCAACGCCGTTTATTGATTACGGAACTTATGTTATTTTTACCGTGCACCATTTTAGTGCATACACTATATGGTATAACTTCACAACAAACTTGACAAACCGTGCCTATAAAGGCGCAGACATCACTAACCCGCCTCATGCAAATCCTTCATCATGGTTCAATGCCAGCACTGCATTAACCAGTGCAGAGTATACAGCAATAAATATAAGCGACGACAACAGAGCCAATGTTTCCTACTTCACTAACGGAACAGGATGGAACATCCACATGTTTGAGTTCAAGATAAATCAAAGTGCTTCTTTAATCAATTCCATCATGCTTTATTGGGAAGGATATGGCAGCAAAAACAATGAAACAGACGCAAACAACAACATTTCCATGTTTCTGTACAACTTTTCACAAAACAATTGGACTGCAAATTTAAATACATCCTGTCTGGCAGGAGCGTGCAATAGTACCACAAGCGAAAAAAACATTTCATATAACCTTACGACAAGCATCTCTGATTTCATAAACAGTTCAGGATATTTAAGATTTATCATAACAGAGTATGATAACGTTACTGCTGCAAGCGAAGGGGGAGCAGTATGCGGTAACGGCGTCGTTGAAGGCACTGAAGAATGTGATTACACGTCAACTGATTGTGCATCTCCTTCTGCTCAGAAGTGCTCCACTGGAGCTACATGTCCAGACCCTCCTGCTTGTTCTGGAAGAGGGTTATATTTACAATGCCAAACTGATTGCACGTACTACTGCGGTAGCTGCATAGCTATATGCCCATTTATCTATTCTTGGGATGGCTCTCAGTATTTCTATGATAACGTTATTTTGCAACAGATAGAAACAAAAGAAAAGGAAACCTTGCAAATAAAACCGTTTAATTTTCCGTTACTGGTCAACGATTCTTACATAGTGCAGATTAGAGAGTATAAGCCTGAAACAAGCTATTTTGACACGTTTTATGTAATTATCAACGACAGCTATGAAAATGAAACCACAACTACAGAAATAAAGCCAGCTTCTGAAACATACAATATCGCTGCGCTTTTGTACGAAGACGGAGAGTATCTAAAAATAGAATACGGAGAAATCGTCCCTATTGTTTTTAGACCCATTCCTCCTTTAAAGCAAGGTTACAAAAGAGAAGTATTTTTTGCCGCAAAAGGATACTATGAATTTTATAATGATTTGGATAAGCAATATTATGACCTCCGCAACGGCATTTGCTACCTGCCTTCGCAAAAGGAAAAAATACAGGTGGTAAGCACAACCTGCGGTCCTCCTCCAGAAGAAGTAAGAACGGAAATAACAGTCCATAATACGCTCTATACTGACCAGGCAAAAGTTTTTGTTGCGTATAATAATTCTCCTCCAACACACTCAACTCCCGTTATAACGCCAACAGACCCCCTAACAGAAGAAAACTTTACCTGTTATAACCAATCAACAAGTGATATTGATGGAAATACCGTAAGCAATATTTATGCATGGACAGTCAATGGTGCACCGCTAATGCTTCTTTACTTGCCACTTGACAGCAACGTTACCAATACCACAACAGGAGCAGTTAAAGACTACTCAACCTTAAATAATAACGGAACATTAGGACCAAATACAGAAACTCCACTATGGAACAGTTCAGGAATCATAAGAGGGGATTACTATTTTGACGGAGGAGACTACATTAACATAAGTGATCAATCGTATTTCAGCCCGAATGAAACAAGAAACATGACCATTTCTGCTTGGATTAATATTCCTTCAGGTGCTTCAGCAAGCACAAGTGGAGGATGTGGTGGCACTGGAAGATACTTCCTTACCAAAGCAGGAGCTTCAAACTGGGAATGGGGATTTGAAAATGACAACAATAATCTTCTATGCTTTTGCCTATGGAGAGCAAGTGATGGCGCAACCTATGGATGTGGTTCATCTTCAAGAACCATGAATGATGCCACTTGGCACATGTACACGGCAACTATAAACTACGGGTCCTATATGACTCTTTACGTTGACGGAGTAAACACGACAACAGTGTCATCATTCACAAACTCGATGAGCAATGGCAACTTCCCCATTCAAATAGGAAAGAGAGGCGATGGAAATTACTTTATCGGTTCTGTTGATGATATCAGAATATACAATAGAAGCCTTACACCAAATCAAGTAAAACAGATGTACAATGAAACTGCACTTGGAAAAACAGACAACAGTACCATAACTGACTTAGAAACAATTACAGGAGAAAATTGGACTTGTTTCGTAACACCAAACGATGGATATGAAGACGGCTTAACAAAAAATACATCTGTTGTTATCACGGCAACCAACACTGCTCCATCCGTGAGCACTCCCTATATACTTCCTATAACTCCAACTGCTTCAACAACAACACTCAACTGTTCAGTTATCCCTACAGATGCTGAACAAACAAGCTTGACTTTAAACTTTTCATGGTACAACGGAACAACAGTGTACAATTCAACACAGTACACCGTAGCAAACAATTCAAATTTTACCATGAATGTTTCTGTAGTTTTAAGAGCCCTGGAAGTTTGGAACTGCACTGTTTTTGCAAATGATGGAACAGATTCAGGAAATAGTAATAGCACCACCGTAACCGTTGTCAACGCAGAACCAACGCAAGATACTCCAACAATTCTGCCTGCAAGCCCTGACGCACTTACGAACTTTACCTGCTATAATCAATCGACAACAGACGCAGATGGACATACGGTAACCAACATCTATAATTGGCTTGTAAACAATGTTTCCATTACCGTATTGCATCTTCCTTTTGATACTAATGTAACGTCAACAGCAACGGGTGCAGTAAAGGACTATTCAGGATATAACAATAATGCAACGCTAGAAGGCGGAACAGAAACTCCAACGTACACCACCAACGGAAAAATTGGAGGCGCATATAACTTCAGTAGCGACCATATTAACGTAACAGACCATGCAAGCATAGATACCACAACGGCATTTACTGTAGAGCTTTGGGCGTATCCTTCAACAACTGCAGCCGGAAGCTATGACATCATAGGAAAATATGCATGGGTAGCAGGCCAAGGGCTCTATCAAGTAAGGCAAAGTGGAACAAGCTTAGTTGTTTATGTAATTAACGGCGCCAGCACGAATACTGTAACTGCAACAAGCTTTTTTACTGCAAACACTTGGCATCATATAGCAATATCCTTTAACAGTTCAAATGTGACTATTTACAAGAATGGAACCTGGGCAGCAAATACAGACCCCACATTAGCGTTTTTACAAACAAATACACCTTTAATCATAGGAGCAAGAGCAGATACTGCAAGCGCAAATTATTTTTCTGGTGTATTGGACAACATAAGAATATATAATAGAAGCCTTACTGGAAACCAAATAGCCGCATTGTATGCCGCAACGTCTGCAGGAAAAACAGACAACAGTACGATAACTGACTTAGAAACAAACAGCAGTGAAAACTGGACCTGCTTGGTAACGCCAAACGATGGAGCTGTTGATGGAATCATGAAAAACACCAGCGTACTTCTGCAAGAAGCTGCTGCTGACGAATGCGCTCCAAGTGGAGCATGGAATGTTACTTCTCTTATCAGCTGTTCTGACACAACAATTAGTGTAACCAGCATCAACATATCAACAGCAGGATACTTGAATCTCACCAGAGTCAATTTAACAACAGGAATAACCGAAGTTTTTGGAAACTTTACATCAAGAGACAGCCCCACAACCATATGGCAAAATGGCAACCTCACCATTTATGGAATATATGGCTTAGATAACACAACACTGCGCATGAATGGAACAACTGACGGCATGTATGGCATCGTAGTCAATGACAGTGCATCCATGACTATCAACAACAGTGCGAATATTACTCGAGGTTCAACGAGCACGTTTAATTATTTCTTCAAAGTTAATACGGGCAGTACGTTTGTCATGAAAAATTCTATTTTAGAATATGCAGGTTGGTCTTCCACCATAAATCAAAGAGGATTAGAGATAAATACCACAGTTACGCAATTTCATAACAACACGATTTTAAATAATTTTTATGGGGCGGCTTTTTATGCGAATAATAGCATGATACGAGATAACAATATCACGAGAAACGTTATTGGGATGTACTTGGACTATTCCCATAACAATTCTATAGTAAGCAATAATCTTTCAGGAAACAGCAATAGTGGAGCGACTCTTTATCTTGCCTATGGTCTTTTTTTAAACAGTGCAAACGCGAATACCATTACAAACAATGACCTATCAAATATCAGAACAAGTGTAGGCGCATTGCCAAGTCCTGCATATGGAATTTATATGATTAACAGCGAGAACAATACTGTTTCACAGGGAACATTCAACAACATTACTGGTCTTCAAGATGCTTCCAGCGATGTAGCTTCCTATGCAATATATCTTGCAACTTCAAATAACAATAACTTTTCAGCAAACAAAATATGGCAGGGCCATATCGGATACTATCTCGATGGATCAAACAGCACCGTAATTGACGGAACTTCAATAGCTAACACAACCTTTGAAGCTATTTATTTAAGGAATACTAAGAACAGCATAATAAGAAATATAGTGATGGAAAATGCATCTTACGCAGGAGATAGTACAACCACTCCTGGCGCTGCAGGAGTTTACCTCCAAGGCAGCTCTTCAAACAACATAACAAACATAACCATCAGAAAAAACATTTTGGGAATGCGGTTTGGAAGTTACGGAACTAGCTATTCAAATACAAACAGAGTGATGAATTCAACAATTTTTAACAACACCAAGGGGATTTATGCAGAATTTGGAAATGCAAATTATTTTATTGACTCTGTGGTTAACTTTTCAGCTCAAGATGATATCTACTTTAAAAATGGAACATCTACAGCTCCCGCAAACATCACCTTTATCAATGTAACACACAGAAAGGGAAATATAACATTCAACACAACAAACTGCCAGAATGCCGCAACACCATTCTGCCAGTTAAACGTGTACTGGTATTTGAATGTTCAAGTCAATGAAAGCGCAACAGGAATCAATCAAGCATTGGACCAGGCAACGGTAACGGCAACCAATGTCAGCGGGATACAAACCTTCAGCACATTGACTAATTCTACAGGATGGATAACGCGGCAAAATGTTTCAGAATATTGGCAGAATGCAACGTTAGCCAGCTATCAGACTAATTATACGATTAACGCAACAAAAACGTTTTACAAGAAAAACAGCACTGCATTGAATATCACTTCTTCAACCATCATGTACTTAAGCTTGCAAAGAGATACGCCTTATATAACGCAACTGAACATAACTCCGACAAGAGCATACAACAACGACACCTTAAATTGCAGTGTTACCGCTGTTCATGACACGCTAACAAACTTGAACATCTCCATCACTTGGTATAATCTTTCAGGAGGTAGCTATGTTTATTATAATAATACAAATATCAGTACAACCAACAATACGCAAGTAAGCTGGTTGCTGGATAGCAGCGTAACCTGGAAAGGAGAAACGTGGAACTGCACGGTAATTGCAAATGATGGAACGTGGAATTCTACAAGGAACTCAACAACACAGTATATCTATAATCTTGAGCCGCAACATACAACACCAATCATTCTTCCTGCAAGCGTCAATAATGACACCAACTTTACTTGCATAAATCAGTCAACCATCGATCTTGACAGTTCAAGTGTGGTAAACATCTACAATTGGCTGGTTAACGGAACACCCATTATGGTGTTAAACATGCCTTTTGAAACAAACACTTCAAGTTCTGCAAGCGGAGCAATAAAAGATTATTCTGGTTACGACAATAATGGAACATTATCCAGCAGTACTGGACCAACATGGATAGCAGGAAAAATTGGAGGAGCATATGACTTTGATGGAGCTGATGATTCTATGAGCATTCCTAACTCCATATCATTAAACTCTACAAAAAACATCACCATAGCGTTCTGGATAAAGCCAAAAACATTCACAGAGCCAAACCCATATATTCTCTATAAAGGCGCAAGCGACCTGAACGCAGTTGAGTATCTTGTAAGATTTTCCAGCTCAAAAATGGTTTTCATATTTTATAATCAGAGTGGATTTTCAACCGTCCAAGTAGCGTCTACAAGCACCTTGGCAACAAACACCTTTTATTTTGTAGCAGCGACGTACAATGGCTCAAATTTGAGCATCTATATTAATGGAACACTGCAAAACAGCACTCTGAGTAATGTCACGATAAGGACAAACGCAAACACGATAGACGTAGGATATATATCAACAGTCTGCGCAGATACTTGTTACGCAAACATGACTCTCGACGAGCTTAAAATATTCAACAGAAGTTTAACCGCCAATCAAATATGGCAAATGTACTTAGAGGGAAACAACAGCATAGGAAATAGTACGATAACTGATTTAGAAACAAATACGGGTGATAACTGGACGTGTGAGGTAATTCCCAATGACCAGGAAGATGATGGCACAACAAAAGACGTTTCTGTGATTATTGCTGCATCAAACATAGCCCCATCTGTATCTGCGATAACCATCAATTCAACTGATGGAACAAATGTGACAACACAAGACCTTCATTGCAATGCAACCATAACAGACCCTGAAGGCACAGCGTTGAATGTGTCTGTACAATGGTATAAAAATGGCGTTGTAAATTATTCTCAAGATTACAATAACAGTTATAGCAATGGAACTATGTTTAACGCAACCCTTGGTTCAGGAAACACCACCAAAGGAGATATTTGGTTTTGCAGTTTTAGGGCATCTGATGGAAGCCTTACCAGCGATTGGATAAACTCTTCTAATCTAACGATACTCAACAGCAATCCTATCATGATAACCAGTAGAATAAATCCTTCTCCGACAGCGCTTGACAGCGATACGCTTTCAGGATACTGCAATGCAACTGATGCAGACAATGACAGCGTTGTTTATTACTGGCAGTGGTGGAAAAACAGCGTGCTTGATTCAAGCGGGAATGGAAACTTTTCAACATCGCTTTGTTATCAGGAAACAGCAACCACCAGTACTGCCTGCGGAGGGTTATCTACTGGAACCTATCTATGCTCAGGCGATTGGGATGGCACTCAAACTTGTGCGTTAGTCTATGATGGAAGTTGGGCAACATACGGAACAGCAACGTCAAACGATCCTGGTGCAACACTCTACATTAATTACACAAAGCCAACAAATGCTATTTCAACAAGTTTATGGGAGATAAAAGACAATAGCGCGCAAACAAATCTTAGCATGAGTGCTAGCTGCTGGAGTCAGAGCATACTGCAGCTATCTGCAGGCGTTGGAAGCAGCATTCACCAAGAATGGAGCTGCTATACAGGCTCTGGATGGACTGCGATTCGTGCACTCAGTGGAGCAGGAACCTATAGGGCCTATGAAGAAGCCATGTGGTGGAACATATCATTTTATCATGCACAAGGAATAGAAGCATTGGTATCCAATGTTTCCGACAGTTTAACAAGTGCAGGAGATTCATGGATTTTTTCATGCTTGGCAGATGATGCAACAGCAAATAGTTCATGGATGAACAGCACGGCAACAACCATTAATGAGAGCACAACCTACGACTTTGAAGTCAACAGCACCAATATCACGTTCAGCACCAATAATCCTGTAGAAAATGAAGTTATGACGCTTTTCGCAACCGTCTATAATCTGGGAAATACGAATGCAACCAATGTCACGATTCAATTTTTTGATGGCGATCAGGAAAACGGAACTCAAGTAAACGGCAATATTACCAGAAACATTTCAGCTGGGAGCTATGTTACCGTAAATGTTTCCTGGACAGTAACTCAAGGAACGCATAATTTCTATGCGCTTGCAGACCCTCCTTATGGAACTGGCAGTTTTTCTGAAACAGCTGAAACCAACAACATTGCCAACAAAACACTCACCGTATCAATCTGGCAAGTCTATTATGGCCTTATGAACACCACTGTATTTCTAGCAACTTCACAAAATATATCGCTGCAGAAATGGTGGGCTGCAAATGTTACTGGAAACATTTACGTTTCAGATACAGACACAACCAACGGAGTTTCATTCACTACCCTACAGGCTATTTACAGAAACACATCAAACATGACCAACGCCAACACCCAGAACGACTTTGAAAATATTGACGCTAATTTGGAAACAACTAACTATAGCGATAGCGTCAACGCAACCTTCACGGTAAGCGGAGCTCCTGCAGCAACAAAAACTATCAACAGCTATAACAAAAACATTGCAAATATCTCTGTTGTTAACAGCACAAATACCTCTTCATTTATCACAGGCATCTTATGGGATACTTCTGACTCAAGCAATGACTATTATGACACTGGCGAGAAGGAAGATCTCATATTTATCACTGAAATAAACATGTCCAAACAAGGGCAGTACGGAACCTATGATTACGAAATCAAAATACCTGCAAATTTAAGGTCATATAAAGGCAGTGATGCAAGCGTAGTGTTTTATTACGAGATAAACTGATGCAGAAGAAAGCAAAAAAATAAGAAGATTTAAAAAAAGTAAACACGGCAAAAAGAGGTAAAACATGAATCCCTTGGCATTAGGATTTTTCATCTCTGCAATTTTTCTTATCTATATAGGAAGCAGAATTTTAAAATCGTGGGAAAAAAATTACAGGGAAGCCTTGTTTTACTGGGGTTTCGGGCTGATGGTCTGGGGAGCTGCTATGGCCATGCAGAGCCTGCTCACTGCAGAAATCATTCCCTCTACCAAAACACTCCTGTTTATCAGATTTCATCTTGAAGGAATAGCCTTTGTGTTCTTTTTGCTGTATGGAACTTTAATGCTTATTTTAAAGAAAAAACAAGCAACCGCCATTACGTTAACGTACTACCTGTTTTTTTTCGTTTCGAGCATTTTTCTCGTTGGAACCCTTAAGAATATTACTGCTGTTTCTGTATGGCACAACGTTCTTTTCATAACACCTCCTTCCTTGCTTTTTGGATTTTACTACTTTTATTATTATAAACTGCTCAAAACAACAAAGATTTTCTCATTATACAACCTTTGGATTTTCTTTGCAGTGTTAGCCTATATGTATACCTTCACTTTCGCATTTGGATTGTTAGAAAGCAAGTTATTTTCAGTCTGGAGCATTTTGTACAATGCAGTCGTCCTAGGCATTTGCTTTTCTTATTTGAGCCTAACTAGCCAAGCAAACATCGCTTGGAATCAGATAACCAAGCCTTTAGACCATATTGTAGATCATGGCGTGCTTGAGCTCTTTGAGAAATACTTTCAGGAGAAGGGAAAAGATATTATTCAGGAGCTCCTCGCACAGACAGGCATTGCTGAACTCAAAACAGCATCAAAGCAGCAGAGAACTGATTTCATAGAGAAAGCATTGCAAAACTATTTTTCAGATGTCATTTCTGTGCAAAAACAAGACATCATCAGAACACAACTCATAGGCTTATTGGGCATGAGTGTAGAGGATTCCTACTGGAAGTCCTATAATTATAGTGCTGTAAGAATGTGATGCTGCTAAAAAAACCACGGCAAAACATTTAAAAATACTATCCGTTTCTAAAAAGCCATGGGAAAAAGCTGGCTGATTTGGGCCTCTATCATTATAGGGCTCGTTTTTTTTGGATATATCCTTGGAAAATTTCCACTCAGTGATCTTATTGAACCGTTTGAGAACGCATCGCTCCTCTCGATTCTTTTCTTTATTTTAGTGTCTTTTCTCATTACGCTTAACAACACGCTCAAATGGCATTTAGTCAATAAAGCAATGGGCATCAAAATAGGCTTTTGGGAATTGTACAAATATCGCCTGGCAGGCTACTCGGTAAGCTATGTAACTCCAGGGCCAAGAGTTGGCGGTGAACCGACTATGGCCGCGCTCATGAAAAAAAAGGGCGTTGAATACGTACAATCCATTTCTGCAATGGTCATTGACAAATCTATTGAAGTTTCCACATCAGGATTGCTTTTCATCATAGGCGTTCTTGTTGTACTTATAGGATTTGCCTTGCCCCAAAATATACGCGTTTTCATGATTGTAGCGGCTGTTGTTTTTGGCATCATCATAGGATTTTTTTATTACCGCATGCTTAACGGCAATAATTTTTTTCTCAAAATTATCAGAGTTTTGCGATTAGATACCTTCAAGTTTGTCAAGAAATATGAACAAAAGCTGATTTTGTTTGAGAGCTTGATTTTAAGGTTCTACAATAAAGAAAGAACTGCCTATTTTATCATTCTTTTTTTTACCATATTAGGATGGGTATTAATGTATTTTGAGTACAGTGCTGCGCTGGCCATTCTTGGAGAACATGCGTCCATCATAGGAATCTTTCTCATGGTTTCCTTTGTAGGCGCTGCCCTGATACTGCCTATTCCCATGGCCATCGGCTCTTTAGAAGCAGGACAGATTACTGCGTTTTCTATTGTTGGACTAAAGTCAAGCTTAGGCGTAACGCTTGCATTTTTAATCAGAGCGAGAGATTTCCTGCTCATTTTTGCAGGATTCCTGCTTTTAGTTTATTACGGATTCGATGTGAAAAAACAGCTACAGAAGGTGTTTAGAAAGAGCGTCACCATCAAAAAAAATGTCAAAGTTCCTCTACGTTAGCGAAGGTTTCCGTTTTTTCAGGAGACGGATGCGTGTTACAGCCAGAGGACTTAAAAAATATCCTGGAAACGCAGAAGCCATCTGCAAAAGCATTGTCAAAAACTGTTTTAACGGTCGATATTTTCAAGTAAGCAATCATAATTACCAAAATTTTTACTGCAGGGATTTTGGATGGTGCTGCAAAGCGCTATTAGAGCTTGGATACCGAAAAGAAGTTGAGAAGACACTCGATTAT
Source organism: Candidatus Woesearchaeota archaeon (assembly GCA_003599145.1). GTDB lineage: Archaea > Nanobdellota > Nanobdellia > Woesearchaeales > UBA9642 > SURF-58. Next base: position 40,757 of record QZIT01000001.1, read on the forward strand.
GCGTTATCTGTTTTTGAAAGGCATGGAGCCATCTCTGTTGCAATAACCAAAAAGGGGAAGCCATTCAATTTTCCCAACGTCTATTCCATCGACAGCGTAAGCTATTTTTTCTATGCGCTGCGTTTATTGAATAATAAAAAAATAATAAAAAAATATTTGCCTTTTTTAAAGAGCGAAGTAAAAAAATTCTGCTCTGCTATTGATCGCAAAACGGGCTTGGTAAAGCCACTGCATTTTTCAGCCATGAGAGATCACGCAATAAGAAAGAGCAGCTGCTATGACAACGTCATGGTCATGCTCATGCAGCAAAGCCTAAAAACATTGCAGATAAAAAGCGCACTGCAGAACTATGATTTCAAAAAAATAATAAAAGAGCAGTTTTGGAATGGAAGCTATTTTTACGACGACCTGACCAAAACAAAAGAAGTCAGCGCAGATGCAAATATCCTTCCATTTTATTTTGGCCTCTTTGCAAAACCAATGCTTAAAAAAGTTGTTGCGACCTTGCAAAAAAATAATCTTGACAAGCCATTCCCCTTAAAATATTCGAACACGAAAAAAGGCGGCAGGTTTATTTTCTATGAGCTTTTTGTTAAAAACTGGGAGCGCGACAGCATTTGGTCGCAACTGGGCATGATATATATAAACATATTGCAGAGCGTTGACAGAAAAAAAGCATCACTTCAACTTGAGCAGTACAAAAAAATTATTGAAGAACATAAAACATTTCTAGAATTATTCTCTGCAAACGGACAGCCGTACAAAAGCCCGTTTTATTACAGCGACGAAGGCATGATATGGGCATGCATGTATCTAGCGCTTCAATCGAGCAAGCAGAAGATAGCTAAACGCTAATACCACAAGCACATTCCAGAACATAGACAAATGCAAAAAGTACAGCAACGCAAAAAGCGGCGCGCTGAGCCATAGTGGCAAACCTCTCGATTCTTTGGTGGCAAGCTCTTTTCCCCATTTCAGCGCAGCGGCAAGCATAAAAACGACAAGAGGGAACAAAAACCAGCTGTTTTGAAAAGCCTTAAACAACAATAACGCTGGAGCTACAGCGAAAGCAACAATGCTGGCCAAAGCTCTCAACGCGCTTCCAAAAAAGGATTCCTGATGGAATATACTGAGTATTTTGCCATCAAGAAAATCGCAGACAAATGCAAACAACAGAAATGCAAGCGCATAGTTAAAAATCTTTTCTGCACTGAAGAGCACGCTTAAAAACCCTGTGCCAAGGGTAAGAAAGGTTATAAAATCAGTGAGGGATATTATTTTTTGAGGAGTGGAGCTGTGTTTCTTGATATTGTGCGCTATCCTGCTTTCTTGGCTATTTTTCATTCTAGTGGTTATGCTCGCTGTTTCATTTTTCCGTTTATTTTCTTGTTTGGCCATGCGAATATCTCTTTGACGTCAGTTAGGTTGCGCATCGGAAGCAATAGTTGCAATAACTGTTTTTCCTGCTTTGACCACACTTCCTTTTTTTACTTTCAAAACAGTGTTCTTGGGCAAAATCAACACTGCCTGAGAGCCAAAGGCGATTCTGCCGAGAATATCTCCTCTGCCTATACGCTGATCTTTTTTTACGAACGTTTTTATTCTTCTAAAAAACATGCCTGCAATCTGGATGACTTTTATCTTCAGAGTTCCCTGAATGATCGTTTCAACATATTCATTGGTCAAAATGGCTTCGGGGTTCTTTGCGGAGTAAAATTCTCCCATGCGGTGTTTTAAGGAAACAACCGTGCCGTCAATGGGAGACCTATTCACATGAACATCATGCCATCGCATGAAAATGGTGATGAGATACCCTTTTTCAGCAATATCTTCTGTATGAGCAATGACTTTGCTTATGTTTTTTTCAACCTTTAATGCAGGAGCGTTGTCAAAGGAAATGATTTCTATGACTTTGCCGTCAGCTGGGCTCAAAATACTGCTTCCTTTGGAAATTTTTCTTTCAGGATTTCTTGACACAAAGCGCAAGAATAAGAATAAAAGAATGCCTAAAAACAGAATGCATCCTATTGTCCATACCCACCAGCCCATAGTGTTTATGAGAATTCTATTTTTAATAAAGGTTTCGGTTATGTTATTCTTCCTTAAGCTGTTTCAGCATGTCCATGACTTTCTTTCCAGGAACTCTTCCTCGCAATACTTTCATGGCTTCTCCCATCAGCCCAGAAACCGTTGCATCAGGATGCTCTGCGACGATTCGCCTCATGGTCTCCTTGAAATCATGCTCTGAAAAAGCATACGCTGAATAGTTGACTTTATGCCCTTGGGCGAGGGAAACGACAATATCAATGACTGCCTCCTGAGGGATCTCTTCTTTATTGACTTTGGTCAAAAGTTCAACAGCGTATTTTCTTACATCAACCTCGATAGTAAAACGCTTTTTGATTTCCTTAGGCATATTGAGGAAATAATACGCAAGAAAAACAGGGTCGACATTAGGATAGTTTCTCATCAAATCGTCTAGGGCAATGCCTTTTTTTACTGCGAGTTTTGCAAGGTCTTCGCTTAATCCTGCCTTTTTATAATCATCTTTTTTTTCTTCCAGCAATTGAGGAATCTCAATGTTTTCTGTTTCAGGAATAACCGGCTTTACGTCAGTTTCAGGGTACATTCTACTGCTTCCCGGCATAGGCCTCAAATAGGTGGAAGTGCCGTCAATATTGGCCCTTCTTACTTCAGAGGGAATTTTTTCAAAAAGCAGGTAAATTCTGTCAATAACTGCCTGCAAAGCTTTTTCTGCAATTTTTTTTTCTTCTGCAATCAAAATAAATGCATCATCTTTCTCCAGTTCAAAAAAGTCTGCAGTATGCTTTATTTCTTCTTTGGTTAGCCCGTAATTTTCAAGAGTTTCATCGCTATGGAAAAGTCCTAAAACTCCTTTTGTTTTTGCATAATCGCTCAATTCAGTTCCCAGTCGTTTATTCGGCTGTATCTCTTTTTTTAAAAATCCTTTAAAATGCTCCAATTTAATGCCAAACACAGGCTTATCTCTCAAGATATTGACATTCGTATTCGCAAAAAGTTCTGTTGCCTCTTTTATCGCTATGGTTTTTTTAGGAAGCATCAGCGTTCTTTTTAATTCTAAAAGACTGATTTGCCTGAGCACTTCGTTCTCAACCAGCAATTGCAGTTGCTTTAAATCCTGAGCGCCTTTAATCTCTATTCTCGCTCCGCCTTTAATAGATACATTGACATCCTGTCTTATGGTGCCCAACCCCCTTTTTACTTTGCCTGTGCTTCTTAGTAGCATTCCTAAGTATTCTGCAACTTCCCGGCACATCTGCGGGGTTGCAATATCTGCATGCGTTGCTATTTCTATAAGAGGAATTCCCAGCCTGTCCAGCCTATAAACCGTAAAATGCTTCGCATCCTTGATGATTCTTGCAGCATCCTCTTCAATGCAAATCGTAGGAATACGTATGTGCTTTCCATTGACAGCAATAATGCCATCTCTTGCGATCAATGCAGTTCTTTGAAATCCCGATGTATTGCTGCCATCTGCAACGGTTTTTCGCATGACCTGTATCTGATCAACAAACTTTGCGCTGGTCATTTTTGCAACCTGCAGGGCAATCTGCAGAGCATAATGATTAATATCGTGAGGGGGCTCTTCATCTGTTTCAACCAGGCAGGTATTTTGAAAAATACCCTCATAAACATATTGTTTTTCCTTTTGCATCTCATGCATAGCTGCTACATCAACATCTCCTGTTTCTCCTGCAACAGCGCGAATTCTTCTCTTCATAACAAAATCAGGCTCTCCGTCATATAACTGAGAAGGGCAGCTGCAGAATAACTTTTGCGTATCCAACTGCTGATGAATTTCCAAACCGCATTTCAACCCAATTTCTTTGTAGTTTATCTCCGCCATATTTCCTTATCCTTGTGCATGATGTATTTTACCCTGTGAAATGGGATTAAGCGAACATTGTGCTCTGTTTCAACGTAAATGGCGTTGTTTTCAATGCGAATGATACTTTCAGGATCTATTTTTTCAGGAAGCTGCTCTTCGTTAATGATAATTATCTCAAAGTCTTTCTTATGTTTTTCTTCCCAGACAATGCTGCTGAGCAAAGAAGCAAGATTCATATTAATAAGAGGTATCTTGTTCTGTCCTCTCTGAGAGTTCACCCCGAAAATTTCTTGCAAGCAACGCAGGAATATCTTTTTTGAAATTGCTTAATAGCCATGCTAATTTAATGAATACCGTTTCAGGAGGCATGTCCAAACCATTTCCCAAAATTCCCATTTCCTGTTCAGTTCTTCCCAAGCTATACACATTCATATTGACCCTGCCAAAAATGCACTGCGAGGTCATCACCACAGGAATTTTTTTTGCGAGCTCTGTCAATTTTTTCTTTATTTTCACGTGCTCTTTCGTGAGCGCATCAACTTGCTCGATGGGAAAATGTCCTAATCCTGTTCCTTCAAGAATCAATCCGTCAACATCTTTAACAATTTCATCTTCTGAAAAATGCGGATGCGACTTTATCCATCCAATTTTTATTTTGGGATCAAATAATTTTAAGGCAAAGGTTCCTGATGTTTGTTCAGGCATGGAAATATGAGAAATGCTTTTTGTTTCATAATTTACTTTTGCAAGAAGAGGCCTGTTGACTGAAACAAAGGCGCTTCTTTTTGACGTGTGCAGTTTTCGTGCATGCAAACCGTCAATAACAACGCAGTTAGTATCATCATCATTTTCGTGCATGCAGACAGCCACGCCTGAAAATTTTGAATTGACTGCAAATGCCACTGCAGAAATAAGGTTCATGGCTGCATCGCTGCTTCCCCGATCAGAACTTCTTTGCGCACCAACAAGAACAACAGGAACAGGTATGTTTTCCAGAACAAAAGATAATGCGGCTGCGGTATAATGCAAGGTATCTGTTCCGTGCGTGATAATAATTCCCCTGGCTCCTGCATTGATTTCTTTCTCAATTTCCTTTGCCAATACATTATAATGGTCAAAGCGCATATTTTCAGAAAAAAGATTTGCAACCAGTCTGCTATTGAGATTTGCAAGCTCTTTCAGCTCAGGAAATAACCCCAAAAGCTCTTCAGGAGTAAATTGAGGATGCACTGCACCGGTAGTGTAATCAACTTTTGAAGCGATAGTGCCGCCTGTATGCAGGATAGTTACCTTAGGAAGTTTTTCATTCTGGGAAACTTTTTCAGGCTTTTCTTTGTGCTCTTTTTTTTGCTCAATGACTGCGATATTTTTAATGTTTCTTTTATGAATGCCTATATTGTATCCATTGCTGAGCTTGATGACGGTAAAATCCTTCTGGTTTGAAGGTAATAAAACTCCCTGTACGGTTTCATGCAGGCACTCAACTTCAACGTAGTCTTTGGGTTCCACACTGGAAAAAGAGCCTACAGGTATATAAAGTTTATTGATAAACTATATAAAGAAAGCCTCCTCCTAAGAACTATGGAAATCGAAGTCAAAATTCTTGAAATTGACAAAAAACAAATAGAAAAAAAGCTTGTTGCTTTGGGAGCAAGGAAAATTTTTGATGGCACGATGCATGTGTTAAGCTTTGATTTTCCTGATTTACGCCTAAGGAAGAAAAAAGACTTTTTGCGTTTGCGTACAGAAGGGCAAAAAACAATGCTTACCTATAAGAAAAAAGTGAGCAAAAAAAGATCAAAAAAAGCCATAGAATATGAAGCAAAAGTTTCTGATTTTCAAAAGACAAAAGTATTGCTTGAGGCGTTGGGATTAAAAATAACATTCAAGATTGATAAAAAAAGAACGGAATATGAGCTTCCTAACGTGAAATTTGCCATCGACACCTATCCAGGCATTCCAACGTTTATGGAAATAGAAGCAGATAGTGAAAAAAAGGTTTTTTCCTATGCGAAAAGATTAGGATTTCCGGAAAAAGACTGCAGGGCATGGACAGGCCGTGATGTTTTTGAATATTACGGAAAAACGATAAAGAAATAAGCTCAATCATCAGCCCATATACACAGGCCTTTGCTCTTTCATTTCTTCTCCTCTTGCACTAGAGAAATGCTCTTTTAATTTTTCATAGGCTTCTTCAACTTCTTTGCTCACCGAAGGCCTTACTTTTTTCAATGCTTCAGTAAAATGCTTTAATTTCACATCCTTTGCCTTCATATCTTCTCTCAAGGCAAGAATAGCTGCTTCCCTGCATACTGATTCGATATCTGCGCCAACATAGCCTTGGGTTTTATCAATAAGTTTTTTTACATCAACATCTTTTGCAAGAGGCATGTTTTTGGTATGGACTTTAAAAATCTCTTCACGGGATTTTGTATCAGGCACAGGCGTTAAAATAATCCTGTCAAATCTTCCAGGTCTTAACAAGGCAGAATCAACCATATCTGGCCTGTTGGTTGCGGCTACAACCACAACATCATTCAAATCCTCTAAGCCATCTAATTCAGTGAGTAACTGATTAACAACTCGCTCTGTAACGTGATTGTCTGATGTAGATGATCTGCGAGGGGCAATAGAGTCTATTTCATCAAAGAAAATAATAGTAGGACTTGCTTGTCTGGCTTTTTGAAAGACCTTTCTTACTGCTTTTTCGCTTTCCCCAACCCACTTGCTTAACAATTCAGGGCCTTTCACAACAATAAAGTTAGATTCGCTCTCCGTAGCTATGGCTTTAGCCAATAGTGTTTTTCCCGTCCCTGGAGCTCCATAAATCAAAACGCCTTTAGGAGGCTTTACTCCTAATCTGATAAATGATTTTTTGTTTTTTAATGGCCAGTCAATGGCTTCTATCAACTCCTGCTTTACGCTGTCTAAACCGCCAACATCTGTCCATGCAACATTGGGCTTTTCAATAAGCACTTCTCTTAATGCGCTAGGCCTAACAAATCGCAGGGCTTTTAAAAAGTCTTCTTGCCCTATTCTCAGCTTCTCCAAAAATTCTTTTGGAATAGCTTCAAGGTCATCCATTTTTAAATTAGGAAGCTCTCTTCTCAAAACAATCATGGCAGCTTCTTTTGCAAGACTTGCAACATCAGCACCGACAAAACCGTGCGTTATGTCAGCAAGCTTTTTTAAATTGACTGTTTTATCCAGAGGCATGTTTCTCGTGTGAATTTTCAAAATGTTTAATCTTCCCGGGGTTCTTGGAACGCCAATTTCAATTTCCCTGTCAAACCTGCCTGGTCTTCTCAATGCAGGATCCAAAGCATTAGGGATGTTAGATGCTGCAATAACCACAACTTTACCTCTGCTTTTCAAGCCATCCATCATGGCTAACAGTTGGGCCACAACTCTTTTTTCAACTTCGCCATGCACTTCCTCTCTTTTGCTTGCAATAGCATCAATCTCGTCTATGAAAATAATAGAAGGCGCATTTTTCTCTGCTTCTTCAAACTTCTTTCTCAAGTTTTGTTCGCTTTCTCCATAATACTTACTGATAATTTCAGGTCCATTGATTAATATAAAGTTTGCATTGGTTTCATTTGCTACTGCTCTTGCCAACAAAGTTTTTCCAGTTCCAGGAGGACCGTGCAATAGAACTCCTTTTGGAGGATCTATGCCAAGTCTTTCAAAAATTTCAGGATGTTTTAAAGGAAGCTCAATCATTTCTCTTACCTGGCTGACTTCTTCATCCAAACCACCAATATCTTCATAGGTAACATCAGGAACTTTTTCCTCTTTTAAGGCAACAGCCTCTGGATTAAAGACAACTTCGGTAACTTCTGTAATAATAACTGGTTCTTTAGGAAGGGTATCAATAACAATAAATTTCAAATCTCCCAAACCAAAACCAATCATGCTTTCATCAATCATGTTGAAAACATCGTCAAAAAACGGACTATGGCTTAACGTATTTCTTCTGCTTCTCGTGCCTCCTAAACTCACAACATCGCCTTTAACTACAGCCCTGCCCAATAATCCTTGCTTGAAAATAACAGGATTTGCCCTTATCACCAAGCCCTCCCGGGCAGGAGCAATAATGACTTTTTTGGCCTCTTTCACCTGTATTTTTCTAATGGCAATGACATCACCTATGGAAGCTTTGGAGTTTCTTCTCAATAAACCGTCCATCCTAATAATATTTAATCCAATATCTCCAGGATAGGCTCTATCGGCTATTGCAATGGTCTTTCTCTGGCCTTCGATTTCTACAATATCGCCAGGACGAGCATCTATCTGGTGCATGAAGCTGGTATCTATCCTGACAATGCCCTTATTGACATCATCCTGAATAGCTTCAGCAACTTTTAACTTCACATCCTTCATAAAAGCGCTGAATTTACGGCAGAATAAAAAGGTTGTGGTTTTCCCAGACAAAAGATTTATAAATAAGTTCGTGCTCAATATCTCTAAAGAGGTGGGTGATATGGATAAGAAGATTCTTGATGCGCCAGAGCAGCATTATTTTCATATAGCAGGAGGAGTTTCTGTAAAAAACATCAAAGAGCTTTTGCGCGAGCTGAAAAAAATGAAAACAGAAACCTATCAGCACCATGTAAACGCAAACAAAAATGACTTTTCCAATTGGTTAAACGACATTTTTCAGGAAACAAAGCTTGCCAAAGAGATGTATACGGCAACCAAAAGCAAGGCAGCCATGCTTATTGCTGCAAGAATAAAACAATTGGAAAAAAAGAAATAAATTATACTTTTTCTTTTGCCCTTGGCAACTGCACAGGCGGTGGTAAATTAATCGTCTGGGAAAGCACCAATGCTTCTATCGCTCCTTTGGTCAGAATCTGATTCAGAATGAATAAGTTAATGTCTTTAGGCAGGGTTTTGTCTTTTTTCCAGTTCGCCATAATTTCCTTATTTTTTGCAGCAGTATCAATCCATAACACGTCTCCTTCCAGCTCAATAGAGCCAATGGCGGGCTCATAACTGGTTGTGTATTTAAATTTAAATGTCAACGCTGTTTGCTTATCTTTAGTTACGACAACTTTCGTATCCTCTACTTTCGTTATATTCACATTGTTGTTGATGCTTATTTTTCCTTTGACAGGAGTCTTTTTTTCTGCTGTTATTTTTTCAAAGTTAAAACCGATTACCGTCATTGTATCACCTAGACCAGGAAAAGAGAAAGTGTTTATAAATATTAGGGTTTTATCCTTTCAAATTCTGTAAGATACCACTGCGCAACTTGCGCATTGTGGATAATCAGCACATTTTCATCATTAAATTCATCGCCGTTTCTTGTAGGATTATAAGAACCTGTAATGACGATGGCACTGTCTATAATAAAGACTTTATGGTGCATGGTGTAATTATTATTGTCCCATTCTACAGCAATGTTGCTGTTTTGCAATTTTTCAAATTCGCTGAAAGAGCTGTTTTGGGATTTTTCCATAATTCCCTGTACAGGAATTCTTTTTGATTTTTCAACAAGAAGATTTCCTATATCATCGTCGGTGAAGGAAAAAGTCATAAAATGGATAGAGCTGTTTGCTTTTTGCAACGCCTGCAAAACATGTTCTTTGCAGTTGTCTTTTGGGCAAAAGTAATTTTCTATGGTGAAATTGCTAAAGGTGATTTTCGGATGAGGTGTTTTTTTGCTCTGCTTGTTTTTGATGTTTTCAAAAGCAGCGGCATAATTTTTTGCCAGAGAAACTGAGTGAAGAACTACAACATTATTATTATTGTGCAGTTCTTCTCTTACCGTAGGATTAAAAGAGCCAGTAACTACGGTTTCATTGGTGAAGCAAAACTTGTTGTGCATAAGGCCTTTGCTGGAAACAGCAATGCCATAGTCTTTGTAGTTTTCTTCAAAGATAAGTGCAGGAATGCCCTGTTTTTTCAGATAGTCGTTCATGGGCTCATCAACATCATAGAAGACGCATTTTGCGTTTTGCGTATGCTGCATAAAGACTGCTGTACAGTTTGTTTCCGGACAGAAAAAAACTTCCAACGATCCTGTTTCTTGTTTTGGCTTTTCTTGGACAATAAGAATAATGCTTAGACACAATAAAAGAATAATGACGCTAAAAACCATCAGTTTCAGCAAGGTTGATTTTTTCACAGAAACAAATAACGCGTAGAATATTATATATTTTTTGGAAGACTTGGCGTAACAATTTCAAGAGCGTACAAAAATATTCTGCTTTATTCTGTGCTCACTTCACAGCTATCATCTGGCTTTCTATACTGCATATGCTGCGTGCACCAGACATGCATAGGGTATATAGGTTTGGTGCCCTGCGGGTCTCTTGAAATAGAGTACTTACAGTTCAGACAAAAAACAGATGTTTCTGCCATGTTGTTTATAATGCTTTTAAAAGATAAAAAGGTTTCGTTTTTATAATTGCTCAAAGCTTCTGTAGAGAGAAAATTTCGTTTCTGGATGCTGCTTTTGCATTTCCTCTATAATCTGATGGCATGGTTCTTTTTTTGGAGTGTAAGATAGTTTTTTGAGCTTTGCATAGACTTCTAATTCTTCGTCCAGAACGCATTTTAAGAGGTAAATATGATTCTTTTTTCTTTTCGGAAATTTTTTATGCTCTAAAAAACAGGAAAACTTTTCGGTGATTTCCCTTTCCAGATTCCAGGGAATGATTATTTTTTTAGCATTCAATTTTTTTACAGGCAACAGCGTAAGAACATCCTTGAAAATGCCCTTGAGCATAGATACACTGACGGCAAACTCTTTTGAACCATCATCTAATACATAGACTTTTTCTTTTGCCTTAAAATAACCATACTTTCTTATCTCTTTTCGCACTCTTTTCTCTATAATATCCATAAACTGGCTTTCCTTATAGGCTATAGGCGTATAGGATAATGTTATCATGATGCCAGAAATAGCCTTTTCTTTATATGTGTTGTTCACCCTATTTTGTCACTATTCTCAAATGGTGTAGAAATCAAAAAATTTAAATAGAAGTACACCATTCTACAGTAAGAACAAAAGGGGGATTATAGCGATTCTTATCATACTCACCTCTTTTTCCCGGGAAGATTCCGGTATTCTTGGAATCTTCTTGGGTTTACTAATCTTTTTAAATCCCTGCAAATTCTTTAAAGCATGCGCATTGCACAGGGAGCAGAAGCAATATTGGAAAAAGAAGGCAATACGGTCATCAAGAAAAGAATTGCAAAAAGCTATAGGCTAACGCAGATTGATGAATCCTTAAGAAAATTCAGGACCAAAAGAGAAGCGAAAATTCTTTGCAAAGTTGCAATTCCTGCGCCAAAACTGCTCAAGCAGACCTCCTTCGATATCGAAATGGAATTTATCGACGGTAAAAAACTGAGCGATGTTCTCGATAAAGACTATACACTGGCAAAGCAAATCGGAGAGTTAACGGCAAAATTGCACAATCAGGATATCATCCACGGAGATTTAACCACCTCTAACATGCTTTTACAGGGCAAAACCATTTTTTTCATTGATTTTGGATTGAGCTTTTTTTCATCAAAAATAGAAGACAAAGCAGTTGATATTCATTTATTTAAGCAGGCACTGGAAAGCAGGCACCATAAAGTATATGAAAAAGCCCTGAAAGAATTCTTTGCAGGCTATCAATTGGCAAACCAGCATAAAGAAATTATCACAAGATTTGAAAAAGTAGAGCAAAGAGGACGCTATAAGGAAAAGTATTAAGAAAACTATTTAAAATTCGACAGCATTCTCAACGCATGAACATCATTTTCATCATCCTTGCCGTTTATTTTATTCTTTTGCTTCTTGTGGTGTGGTATTTTGCAAAAAAGGAATCAGTAGAGGCATATTTTCTGAATAAAAGAAAAACCAGTTTATGGTTAATGACGTTTGCAAATGTTGCAACGGTTGTCGGTGCAGGAGCCACCGTTGCTGTTGTTTCTGAAGTCTACAATTCAGGCATTTCGTACGGCATTGCACTGCCTATTTCCTTTATTGTTGGCATGATTTCCCTCGGTATTGTTGCAAAAAAAATAAAAATCATGGGAGACAAATATAAAGCCTATAGCATTGTTGACTTTTTTCACAAACGATTTGACAAAAAGAATAAAGTGCTGGCAGGCGTTATACAACTTTTTCTCTTGATTATGTGGATAGCTTTGCAGACAACTGCTGTTGCAACTCTTGCGCATGTTCTTATCGGAGTAAACTACACTCTGGCAATCATAGTTGCTATAGGCATAACCATACTCTATACAACCGTAGGTGGATTAAAGGCAGACATTCTTACTGATTTTATTCAGTTTTGGGTCATCTTAATCGTATTTATCATCATGGGCGTCATAGGCTATATAAAAGTTGAAAACCTGCATAACCTTATCATCCAGTTGCCGCAAGGACACCTTAATATTTTTGCGTTTGGAGGAGTTGGATGGTTTATAGGCGCCATAGTGCTCAGCGGATTTGTCTATCTTGCAAATACTGCACACTGGCAGAGAATTTTTTCTGCAAAAAATGAAAAGATAGCAAGAAATTCATTCTTTCTATCCATACCGTTTATGATTACCCTAAGCCTGCTTGTTTTGTTTTTTGGACTTTTGGCAGCAGGAACGTTATCAGACATCAATCAAGATACTGCCTTTTTCTCCTTAATGTACACCATGCTTCCTCCATGGCTTATAGGTTTAGGATTTGCAGCCATTCTCGCAGTAGCTATGTCGTCCATAGACAGTGTTGTTATCGGAGGATCAACCATTATTTACAGAGAAATTTTTAAGAATAAGTCTGAGGGTAAAAAACAAGTCTTCTATGCAAGACTCATCACGGCAAGCTTTGGCATTCTCGGAGGGTTTGTTGCTTTTCTTATTCCCAGCATAATAACCTTATCCTTATTTGTTACCTACCTTACCTTAATCTTCGTTCCTGCAATCTTTGCTGGGCTGTATGCAAAAACCTCAGCAAACGCAAGTTTTTATTCTATTCTGATTTCGTTTATACTTTTGCTTATTCTTTTTCCAATTGTTGGAAAGAACACCTTTATCATCACCACAACCGTTGCAATAGCAATCATTCTGTTTTACGATAAGCTATTCAAAAACAGCAATCTTCCATAACTCTTTTAAAGCAATTGCATATTCTGTAAACATGAAAGTCTGGCTGTTGTTGATTTTTTTATGTATGCCTGTTGTTTCTGCGCAGGTAGGCCATATCAATTTAGTTTCTGTAGGCATTGGAGAAAACGATACGGTAACTGTTGGATCAACTCCAGATTTATATCTGGAAATTAAACCAGGCAATGGAAACATCTACATGGATTCCCTGCCCTTAACCAAAGTAGATACGCAAATCAGCACGCGATATGCCAACGCTGTTGCCTGCGACTTTCTGCAAAAAGACTGTTCAAAATATGATTTTTTCTATACCTTCAGGCTTGATTCTAATATCGTAGGAGGGCCTTCAGGAGGGGCCGCAATCACTGTTTTAACCATTGCCATGCTCGACCATCAGTCATTAAGAAAAGATACTATTATGACAGGAACGATTAATGCAGGAGGATTAATAGGCCCTGTTGCTGGAATCAGGGAAAAGGCAATTGCTGCAAAGCAATCAGGATTTAAAAGAATGTTAATACCCTCTCTTTTCAACAATTCAAATATCACGTTTCCAGAGAATATAGAAGTGATTACCGTAACAAACTTAGAAGAGGCCATGTATTATTTTACAGGAAAAAATTACACGAAGCAATCGCCGGCCATCGATGTTCCTGATATTTACACGCAAAAAATGTTCAATATTTCTGAAAAATTGTGCAACAGATACCAGCAATTAGACCAGCAGGTTGATGTAAAAAAATCCTTGAAATACCCTGCAGAAGCTGCCTATAACAGCTCCGAGCAGGCATTGCAAAATAGTTCGTATTATTCAAGGGCAAGCTTTTGCTATACCGCGAATGTACGATTAAGAGAACTGCAATTTCAAGGATATAGTCAGGAAGAGCTGGAAGAGCGATACTATGCAGTGCATAACTTAATCAACAAATTTGACAAGTACATTGATCAAAAACCTCTCAATACGCTGTCAGATTTGGAAACCTTCATGATTGTCAAAGAAAGAATTATTGAAGCAAGGCAATATTTAGAAGAAATAGATACGAAAAATATTTCGGCATCTATACTGGCAAGCGCAACAGAAAGGTATTACAGCGGTGTTTTCTGGTCTGATTTTTATGGCGTTTCAGGAAAAACATTCGAGTTTGAAAAAGAGCAATTAAGGGAGTCATGCCTGAAAAAAATTGAAGAAGCCAGCGAGCGAGTCAATTATGCTGATTTATACTTTCCAAACTCTGCAAGTGAACGCGCAAGGGAGCTCGCATTAGCCTATCATTATTCCGATGAAGGAAATTATGACTTATGCTTATTTAAGGCAAGCAAGGTAAAGGCAGATACGGATATGCTCTTAACTGCGTTGTTTGTTGAAGTAGACCAGACAGAGGTTCTTTTAAACGAAAAGTTACAGCAGACTGAAAAAGTCCTTGCATTGCAGCAATCAAGAGGAAACTTCCCTATTCTAGGCTACAGCTATTACCAATACGCCCAATCATTGAAAGAGTCTGACCCTTATTCCGCGCTGATTTATCTAGAATATGCCATTGAATTAAGCAATCTTGACATGTATTTCCCTCCTGAAAAGAAGTTTTCATTGCCTATTATTGACTATCGTTACTTTTTGGTTTTGCTTATTGGATTTTTAGGGGGTATGCTGGTCATGGTTTTGATTAAAGGAAAAAGCGAGAAATACAAACAGAAGAAATATAAGAAAAAAAAAGCAAAACGCTAGTTCTATTTCACAATATTTAAAATACAACACACATTTCTTTTCTATGCTAGGCTGGAGGGTTGGTTCTCCTCTGTTACGCTCAACGAACCTTAGGAGCGGGCCGAAGCCCAGGGGGCGGTTTTCCTCTGTAAAGGCAGCCTTGACCTCGACGTTGAGGCTCTGTCTCGCAGGATTGAAATTTTTGTGAAATGGGTCAGGCCAGGAATGGAGCAGCCCTCAGCATCATTTTCGGTGCTTGTGAGGTAGCGGAGCTGAGAAAAGGCCAAGATTACTGTTTTTGCAAAGGTCTATCCACCTCTGGGCACGCACTTACTTTCCATATGGAAAAGAAAACAATAACTACTTTCTAGTAACTACAAAAACGAAATATTTATAAACAGCGTATTTTTACCAACAGAAGGTGAGAAAACTATGGATATAGGAGAAGACGCGTTTTTGGACGAAGACACCAAGACCCTGAACAAATTGCGAAAAGGCAAGAAAAAGATGGGCATGGATGTTCTTAACAAACCAAACGTAACGCAAAGAGAAATGGACGAATTGTTTGCTGAGGCATAATCATGGATGATGACTACCTCGATTTAGCCAGTGCGATTATTCCTCCTCAAAAAGAAGACTTAGAAAAACTCATTGGTGTTTTTCAGGATTCTAAAGTTCCTATTACGTTTCCAGATGTTGGAGATGAAGAATTCCTAGGGTATAATGCGTTAAAAGCATATTTTACTGAGCATGGAACGATCGAAGAATATTCTTGGAATCCCGATGAAGATAGAACACTTGTAGGGATTATTCTTGATTCTTATCAGCGTATGAAAGATTTTGACACTCAGATAACAAACAATTACGAACTCTTTGAAGAGCTACGCATTGCCGCTGCTGTTTTAAACGCGGCCTTGGCCTATGCAAGAGAAAAAAATAAAACAATGCCATCTCATATTTTTGAGAGTATTTCTGGCGCAAACCAAGATCTTCAACGCTCATTGCAAGGAGAATCGTATGTGTATCCTGAACTTTTTGAAGATTTACTGCAAATACGAGATTATCGATTAATTCCTGTATGGCCTGAAGAAGGGCAAAAAACATGGATTGATTATCTTGATGACAGCATGAAAGAGCAAGTAGCTGCTTATAAAAGGCAAGATCCAACGCAACGGCTTTTAGATGTGTTTCAAAGAGCCTATGCTTGTGGAACCAATACCAATCCCGCATTGTTTCACATCTATGATGCAACGTCTGATGATAACCCTTGATGAAAGAACGCAGTACGGCGTCATAGTTATAGATATGCAGGAATTTTTCTTAAGAGATATTGCAGAAAGAAAAGCTTTGATAGCAAATCAAAAAGCTGTTTTGAAAGTTTGTGCAAAACAAGACATTCCTGTTCTGATTGTTTCTTACGCTCCTTTAACTGCAGACGATTTGCCTGCAGGCACTTTGGAAAAGCTTTCTGGAGGTTATTGGAAACCCATACCTGAAATCAAAGAGGTTGTTGCAGACATTCCTCGAGCAAGCTATTTTACAAAATCAAGCAACAGTGCATTAAGCAATGCTGAAGTAAGAAAACAATTGAAAAGTTGGAACATCACCGATATCTGCACTCTTGGCGTCAATACGGCAACCTGCATCACAGAATCCGTGGAAGATGCACTTGGCATGGGCTATAGAGTTCATTCTGCAAAAACACTCATTACAGACAGAAAGTTCAGACCAGAACCAGATTATCAGGTTTTTAATCATAGAGATGCCCGCTTATATGAACATCATAGTGAACTTATAGTGAACCTATTGCTCGTTTAAAAAGCTTTAAATAAGCGTAAATAAAAAGTTCTTAGATGAATGAAACGTTCAACAGTACGGTTACAAATATCACAACGCAGTCAACTAATCTATTTGCGCAGTTAAAAGACATTTTCATACCAACACTCTATCAGCGCGTTAGTGACTTCATCACAGCACCGCTGCACGTTCCTAACATGCTTTGGATTATCACTCCTTTAATTGCGTCTATATTATTAATGGAATTTTACTTTGGAAGATATTCTCAAGAAGAATTAGGATGGAATACTGCTATTGGCAACAGTCTGATTTTAATTTTTGTAGGCATTGACTTACTGAGACGAATTTATGGAGATATCAATCCCTTGACTGTCAACATTTCAGAATTAATTATTGTCAAAAAAACAATTATCGCGATGGTTGTTATTGCAGGAAGTTTTTTACTTACCTTCACCGAATTTTTTCACATGCTGCCAAAAAAATTTGCATTTCTAGTCAGCTCGCATTTGCCTATTAATTTGATAGCTTGCTTTTCTATTATTTTAGTATATGCAGATATGCCTTTAGACATCTATAGCGCATTAACCTGCCTTTTAATTTTTGCAGCATTGCTGCTTGCTTTTGGCATGCTCAAAAAAATCATTCCTAAGGCAGACAAGCCGGCAAAGATTTTCGTCAAAAAAAGGTACAATTACACCGAAAGCGGCTTTGAGGAAATTTCAGAAGATGAAAAATCCAGTAAAGAGACCGATGATTAAATACCCTGCAACGCAGCCAAGCGTTACAAAAGGCATGGCAGGATAAAATTTGTCTTTCTTTGCTGCCATGAATAACAAAAATAAAGCAATGGCTGTTGTTAGCGCAATCATCAGGGAATATTGAAACGCGATGATTTTAGAAAAGCCGTGCATCATCAACGCTTCCATAATGACGCCTGCGAATATCAAAGGAAAGGCTACATCTCCTCCGCCTAAAATCGCGTTCTTTTTTTCAGTTGGCTTAGTACTTTGATTATTTTGATTATTTTCTTTATTCGCTATAACTTGAACACCAAGCTTGCTGTTTATTTTAACTTCTTTTTTAGGCCTATAGGGAATCATCAAGCCTGCAAACAAATTGCTTTTTGTCTGAAACTCTGCCATTTTGACCATATGCTTGCTTTTCCAGACAGCATACATGTCATAAAGAGAAATGGCAACCAGCAAAATAAACGCCCACAACACATTGAATAAAGGAACAACTAACACTGCAATTCCCGTATACATGAGCACTTCAGAAAGATTATGGATGAGAATATTGGGCTTCCATAATTTAATAATAGCGATAACCAATGCTATGCCTACTGCAACATACTTGTTTACAAAGACGCCTAGAGCAATTGTTGTTGCTATCCATACGGCAATGAAAAACCAGATTTTCCAAAGCTTAAACTGGCTGTATTTTATCAAAATAAGCACTAAAACCGTTCCTATCAAAACGCCCAACCCTAAATACAAAAAGCTTGAAAATCCCTTTGTTTCAGGCCTTGGACCTACCGCAGTATCCTGATGATTTATTTCAGTTACTGTTCGATTATCTTTTGTTATCGTTATAGGTTTAGCATCATGATTAATGAAGAACAAACCAACGACTTGCGTAAGCAGAAAGATAAATATCAAAAAAAGAGTGATGGATAAATCGTGTTTCATGCTCATAAAGAATGGAAAGGGTTTATAAGGGTTATTATTTTAAAAAACATTTATTAATACAAAGGTATTTTTCATGCCATGAAACTCGCCCATCAGATTCATGTGAGAGTATTTTGCTATCCTGAAGATAATGCTGAAAACATAGAAAAGGCCTTGTTATTTTTATTTCCCTTTGATTTGGAAAAAGAAAAAATAACTTTAAAAAAAACAAAGGCAGAAGGCTTTCATGACAGGCAGATTATTATTTATGAAGTTACGCTAATAAAAGACAAGCACTGCAATTTATTTCTTGAACAGCTCAATAAAAACATTGAAGAGAAATCACGATTGCTCCCGAGAATAGACGAAAATTTTGATTTATTTATGCGATTCGATAAAGATGCGCTTTTAGAGGGAAAATACAAGCTTACAGAATCAGGAAACTGCTTTCACATCAAAATATCCCTTGCTGTTTTTCCCAGAAATAAAGAACAGGCAATTGCCCTAGTAAAAAGAATGTTTACTTAACGGTTTCAACTTCTAACTCTGCAGTGTTTCCTGAAAGGGCGACATAACCTTCAAGGGTAGCAAATTGATTATTTTTTGCCTTTAAGGATTTATAGAGCATACTTTCTGGATCGTTGGTTATGACAAGATACCTGAAATAAGAAGTTTTTCCTCCTATATAGACTGCAAAATTTCCCTCTCCTTTATCTAAAATCATCCTCGTTCCCTGATCTCTTATATATCCCTGAACTGATTTAAATAATCCTTTATTCAGAACAACGTCTTTTTGTAACGTTTCTTCAATCATGTCTTCCTGCGCAATATGTAACGTTTGTCTGCTATAGGTTTTTTTATAAAAACCAACATCCCAGAAATGCTGGTAAAGATTTAATTGATATTCTCCACGCATATTGGTTATTGTTTGAACAATCTCATGATAAGGACAATTTTTTTCATCGCAGTTTACCGTGTATTCTGCAACGATTTGCACGTTAGGAAGAGAAAAACCTTCATTGTCTTCAACAATGCCAGTAACGATCACCTGATTTGAAGTATCTGGCTTCCACAAAATTTCTTCAGGTGTTTGAGTTTCAATTTCTCTTTCCTTTTCCTCTTCAAATAAAGAGCAACCTGCAACAAGGACCAGAACTATGAAAACCGCAAACCATTTCATGCTGTTTCTGAAGAAGGAGAGTATAAATAGTTTTCGCCGTAACATTTATAAAAAGCATTGCAGTGATGGTACTATGACTAAATTTACCATAACACCCTGGGAAGTCAAGGGCAATATTGACTATGATAAGGTTATCAGAGAGTTTGGTGTTTCTAAAATAGATGAAAATTTATTAAAAAAACTTGAAAAGCACACAAAAAAACTCCATCCTTTTTTGAAAAGAAATATCTTTTTTGCCCATAGAGATTTGGAGTTTGCATTGCAGGAGCATGAAAAAGGAAACCTGTTTATGTATACAGGCTGCGGTCCTTCTGGGCCTATACACATGGGCCATTACATGGTATGGTCATTTACCAAATGGCTTCAGGAAGCGCTGGACGTTGAACTGTGGTTTCAGTTTACTGATGATGAAAAATTTTTGTTCAAAGACATGAGTTATGAAGAGATACAGAAATGGCTGTACGAAAACATGCTTGATATCATAGCTATTGGCTTTGACCCTAAAAAGACTCATTTTTTGATAGATACCAAGCATGCAAGCCTTTTGTATCCTGAAGCAGTCAAGGTTGCAAAAAAATTGACCTTTTCAACCGTAAAAGGCGCTTTTGGGTTTACGAATGAAACCAATGTGGGAAGCATTTTTTACACTGCAATGCAGGCAGCTCCCTGTTTTTTGCCTTCTGTGATTAAGGGAAAAAAGATGGCCTGCTTAATTCCCCATGCTATTGACCAAGACCCTCATTTCAGGGTAACAAGAGACGTTATTCCCAAACTTGGCTTTTACAAGCCTGCAAGCATCCAATGCAGGTTTTTGCCAGGATTAGGGGGCATTTCTGAAGATGGAAAGTTAAGCTCATCAACAGGACAAGCAATTTATTTAACTGACGATGAAAAAACAGTGAAGAATAAAATAAACAAGTATGCATTTTCAGGAGGGCAGACAACCATTGAAGAGCATAGAAAACACGGCGGAAATCCTGATGTTGATGTAAGCTATCAATGGCTTACGTTTTTTGAGGAAGACGATAAAAAACTGGAAAAAATCTATCATGATTATAAATCAGGAAAATTATTAAGCGGCGAGCTCAAAATGATACTCATAGAGAAATTAAATGCCTTATTAAAAGACCATCAAAAGAAGAGGGAAAAAGCCAAAAGTATGGTTGATAAATATATTTACCATGGATGAAAAAGTTGGTGTAGGCGTAGGAATCATTCTCCTGAAAAATAATAAAGTTCTTCTTGGCAAAAGGCATGATGATCCTGCAAAAGCAAAAAGTTTGCTTAAAGGAGCAGGAACATGGACCATGCCAGGAGGCAAATTGCGCTTTCAAGAATCTTTTGAAGACGCTGCAAAAAGAGAGGTGTTTGAAGAAACAGGGATTACCCTCAAAAAGACAAAGGTTGTCTGCATCAACAATGACAGGGTAGAATCTGCACACTTTGTTACCATTGGATTATTAGCAGAAGAATTTGAAGGCAACCCTGAAGTTAAAGAGCCAGAACAAATAAGAGAATGGCAGTGGTTTGACCTTAAAAAATTACCCGTTCCTTTGTATTTTCCCTCTGAAAAGGTTTTGAGCAAATATCAAAAAAAAGTATTTTATGAAGAAAAATAGCAAACTATTTAAAAGCAATGTCCTAGTTAAAAAAAGGGTGAGACAATGAAATATGCAACCTTAAGCAGTGGTTTTATGCTAACATCCATGTTAGGATTCTTAATCAGCGTTTTATACGTTTATAAAATGGACGAGAGCTGGGGCGTTGCCTTTTCGTTGATATTTATTCTGATGTTCATAGCAAGCATCATCAGCATGACCAAAGCGCCTGTAGCAGATGAAACTGCCTATCAGCATTTAGCAGTGCATGAAAAAGCCATGCGCAACAAAGTATTGCTTAGAAAAAAGTAACTTTTTAAACTTTCTTCACTTTCCTTTAGTATGGCATTCAGCAAATCATATCCAAAGACTATTGAAGGCTTTAATTACCCAAAATGGGAAGAAGTGTATTTAGATGAAGAAGAAGAACTGCTTACGGAGAAGCAAGCAAGAAATGATAATATTGCTTTGATGAAAGAATGCATTGACGATGCAAAAAAAATAGTGCAGGATAAACAATTAAAGGACTTTCAATCAGATGTCATTCATATTGCGATTGCATTATTTGAAAAACGCTCAAGCCATGCAATTTATTACAAAGAAAATAAAACAAAAGAAAAATTTCACAAATCATGATTGCTTCTTCTGCAATGCTCTTGGCTCATCACCGCCATGCCACGTAAATCGCGGCCTTACTTTTAAAGGATACATTCGCTCATTAGTATCATCAAAAATAATCCCTGCTCCTTTCACCTTAGGCAGATGATCTAGCTGTTCAACTAATCCTTCTCGCATATAGCTTTGCATTAAAGTGCCTAAAGCATCAACGTCCATTTTAGCAGTAATTCTATGAGCAAGAACAATATCACTTTGCGTCATGACATCTGTATGGATTTTCCCCGGTTGCTGGGTTGCTAAAATTAAAGATAAACCAGGCTGCCTTCCTTCTCTTAAGATGGTAACTAAAGGGTCTGTTGCAAGCGTTTTCCCGCTTACAGGCAAAAATTCGTGTGCTTCATCAATAACCAACCAGACTAAGGGAAATTCCTGTTTCACTTCATTATCTCCAAAGTAATTGATAGATTTGTTTATTTCCTTGCTCTCTTCATTTTTTCTTGCAATCATCCGTTCAATAAACAATTTTTCCGCTATCAAGCCAATAACCAGGTTCTTAATATTCCATGAATTTTCCATGGTTGCATAGCAGGAAACATCCAAAACAGTTACTTGTCCGGGCATGGCCAATTCCTTTAAAGATGTTCCCTCTTTATCAAACAATCCCCAGTCTTGAGCATTTAAAAACCTGTTTTTAGCCGCATGCAAGGTTACCTTCTCGCTTTCCTTGTCTTTTAATATTTGGGCAATAATGTCCTGTATGCCATATTCTGCTTTTTTTTCTTTTAATAATCCAATAGTCCTCTCTATCAAAACACCAACAGGGTCGTTTAGGGGAATGTCAAAGGTCATGCACCAGTCTCTTGCATCCAATTCAGAAGGCTTAATGGAAAAAGGAAAATCTGTTGGAATTTTTTTCTTTTTATAATCGAGGTGGTATTGCTTAGGGGTAAATATTTTAACATCAAGACCTTTTTCAGTCATGCTCCATTCATTCAATAATTTTTTTTCCCTTCTATTGGGATATTTCATGGTCCAGTAAATGCCCATAGTATCAAGTAAAATAACCGAAATGTTCTGCTTTACGTTCAAGGGCAAATCAGAAATTCCCTCTGCTATGACTCCCATAGACCAGCTTTTTCCAGAGCCTCTTTTTCCGCAGATAAAAACAACATGAGACCTATTGACATCAAGATAAATATTGTTGCTCAAGCTTGTTGTTCTTCCCATTTGAATATAGTGCTTTCCTAAAAGAATAGCTCCTTCTGAACCGTATTTTTCCTTATCCTCTTCATTTCTTCCTATGACAATATCAAACATACTGTATCCTAGCAAAGTCATTATATAAATGTTTTGTTAAACTTTATAAACAAGGTTTGCTTAGTGCATCCATGGATGTTTTTGACCAATATAGTGCAAAAGAAGCGCATAAACTCTTAGAACAGTTTGTCAGCTTTATCAAAAAAGGCTACCATAAAGAAAAAATCAAGCAGGTTTTAGATTTAAGAATTGGCAATACTGCACTTGCAGAACTGTACAGCATGGCAAGGGCAAGAATCAATGCCAAAAACAAGCAATTGCCCCATCTTTTTTTTAACCTTGATGACTTGCGTTTTTGCACTCACCAGTTAGTTGCAGAGTACAGGGCAAAACAGGTTAAAGGAAATGTTGTTGATTTATGCTCAGGAGTAGGCATACAGGCATTAGCATTTGCGAAACAGGCAAAACACGTTTTAGCCATTGAAGTTGATCCAAGAAAAGTAAGCTATGCAAAAAAAAATGCTGAATTATTGAACATAAAAAACATTACTTTTCTAGAGGGAAATGTTTTAGCTGCAGAAATTATTCAACAGGTAAAGGAATTTCATCCTGATGTTGTTTTTTGCGACCCTGAACGGCTTCCTGAGGAAAAAGAAAGAGCTGTTGAAAACATCCAGCCAGATTTGCACGCGCTGGTAAAAAAATATGGTTTTTGCAAAAATATCATGATAGAACTTCCTCCTCAAATAAAGAAAATTCCGTTTGAAGGAGAAAAAGAATATATCAGCATCAGTCATGAGTTAAACCGATTGACTGTTTATTTGAATAGGGAAAATAAAAATAGCGTTGTATTATTGCCAACAGAAGAAAAGATTTCAGGACTGCCAGAAAAAAAGCAGTTTGAAAAAGCTGAAACACCCTTGCAGTATCTCTATGAAATAGACCCTGCTGTTATCAAAGCAGAACTTGACCTTTTAAAGAACGAAAAATGCATCTTTTTCTATGAACATCTCATAACTTCCAACGAGTTCATCAAAAATAACTTTTTAACAGCGTACTCGGTCATCTTTTTTTCAAAAAGCAAAAGTGAAATTATTGAAAAGCTCAAGGAATTAAACGCAGGAAGTGTTATCATCAAAGGAAAGGTTGATGAAAAAGAATACTGGACTATCAGAAATAATTTTGAAAAGGAACTGACAGGTAATAAAACGTTTTATCTTTTCTTGCAGGAGTATTACTGCGTTGCTGAAAAATTACTTCTGCCCTGAATCCAATAAATCAAAGACTTCTTCTGGTTTTTTGCCTTCAACAACAACTCTTCGTAACGCTCTGGATAAAGCAAATGGCTTGTCGCTTTGCCAGATGTTTCTTCCAACAGCAACACCACTGCCACCGCAATCAAGCACTTCCTGAACCACTTTTAAAAATTCCTTGCCAGAAAGTTTATCACCGCCTGACAAAACAATTTTTGCCCTGCCTGCATTCTTGACAACCCATTTAAAGCCTTCCATGTCTCTATTATATTTTATTTTAATAACATCTGCGCCTAATTCCAAGCCAATTCTTGCGCTGTAAGCGAGCAAATCTGTTGCCATATCGTCTTTAATGTCATCTCCCCTAGGATACATCCATGCAATAACAGGCAACCCGTAATCATGTGCTGTTTCCACTATTTTTCCAAATTCTGAAAAAATTTCAGGTTCTTTTGGAGAGCCATCATAGACGGTATAACCAACTGCAGAAGCGCCTAATTTAATGGCTCTTTCAACACTGCATAATTGTCTGCTGATAGGCTGAATTTTAGGCAAGCTGGTTTTCCCGTTTAATTTAATTATTAAAGGAATGTCTTTATAAAAATCCTGATAGTATTTTTCTGCAAGCCCATGACCTAAAATAACTCCAGTATACCTGCTTTCAAGCGCAATATCCAAAATATAGTTGGGATCATAGTTCTTTAAATTAAAATCCCTTGGGCCGTGCTCTAAGCCCTGGTCATATGCTAAAAACAGAAACTTGCCATTTTGCCTTATCTTATTGAGATTAATCATACGTACACCTCTTTTTTTCATTTAGCAAAAAGAGGTATTTAAATGTTGCTGTTTTGATAAAATATTTAAAGAGTATCAACAAAAAGAGAGTGTGAAAAGCGTTGCATTGTTCATCATCATATTCTGCTTATGCATGTTTTCAGTCTCTGCTTTAACCAAGCAAAATGTAATAGACATTCACAACAATGCAGTTTTACAAATGCTTTCTCATCCAGAAAACGCACCCTTAACCAGTCAAGAAATAAATGATCTTGATCTGTATATTAAAGCACTTGATCCCTCAGCTGAAATTGATTTAACATGGGTAGGTCCTAACTCAGGATTAACTTTAGAAGAGATTATTGAAAAAACGACTGAAGATGATACTCAAGAAAAAAATCAACAGAAAGAAACTGCATCGCTGAATTGCAAGGCATCCGGAGGAACATGCACGTGGCTTGCGTGTAATAATAATCAAGTACGAGTCCAAAGAAGTTGCGGCATGATGGGTTCTTTCGGAGCAAAATGTTGCATAACCAATAATCAAGAAAGAAACATCTGCACTCATGGAGAAATACGACAATGCGGTCCATCGACAGAACAAGGCATATGCACTAAAGGAATACAGCAATGCAGCAATAATGCATGGAACAATTGTGTTGGTGCAATCTATCCAGAAGAGGAAAGCTGCAACGACCAAATAGACAACAACTGCAATGGACAAGTAGATGAAGCATGCAACGCTGAACAATTTTCTGAAGAACTTCATGAAAACGACTGGATAAGACTGAAAGAATTTACTGCTGTCAGAGTTAACGCAGGATTTTCAAGCCCAATAGGGTTTTATGCTCAAGAAGGCCAAAAATGCCAAGTAGGAACTTTAACAATCATTGACTATCAACGATGGTGGAGAGTTACTTGCATAACCGTAGTGCCTAGAATACCTCCTGGAAGAATGTCTTATCACGGAGGATTTATGCTAGAGGGAAGCTGGATGGAAAAAACAACAGGAGGCAGTTTAAACAAACCGGCTGAACAACTGTCTATTTCAAATTCTAATACTGTAGAGCAACTTTCTATTACGCCTTATACCATTCAAGCTAGAGATCCTGATGGCAAACGATTAAGAGCCAATATAGATTGGGGGGATAATGGAGATACTAGCCAAGACTTTATTCAAAATTATGTATATATGAACGGTATTCTTAATGATACTGCTTGGCATTTTTATGCTGCTACAGGAACCTACACCATAACCTTATACGTTTGGGACGATGAAGGATTGCTCAGCACAACTTCAAAAGAAATAACGGTTACTCCTTCAACAGTATATGTTCCTGATACTATCATCCGTGGAAGTTCAAGACGCTTTCAAGGACAATTACTAACAGGACCTCAGCAAGTAGAATTAAATCAAGAGAATTCTTGGAGAATAACGATACAGGAAGCAAATTTCAAAGAGTTTATTGTTCATTGGGGAGATGGTACTTCCGATACCTACGATGCAAATAACACACCCGGGCAACCAGGATCTGCTAACGCAGTTGCAAAGCATACCTATACAACTCCTGGAATATACAACATCACGATGATTGCAGTGGAGCATACAGGAGTTCATGGTTCTCTCACTAAAGATATTGGTGTTTTAGGACCTGCACTCAAAACACGTTTTACCGATGACGACGTTATCAGGTCAACAACAAACATCCCCATAGTGTACATTCCGTCAAGATGGGATTGGTATGAATTTTATAGAGAAGATACTGGCACTCAGGAAAAATATGCAATAGGAAAAATTGCTAAGGGAAGATTTGGAAATGAGTATTACACTACAGGACCTTTATACTACAATTTTGCATGGTGGTGGAAAGTTGATTTTGGATCTGGAGCAGATGGTTGGGTAAATAATGAATTCATAGATGAAGTTTGTCCTCCTTTAACTGCAGAACAGCTTTCCAGTAAAGAAAGATTTGCAGAAGGAGAATGTATCTGGATTGTACAGGGCGTAAGCAGCCTGGGTGTAGCAAGTGCTCCTACAGATATTCGTGACTACGGCCTTAATTTTCCTCCTGCGGGAATTCAAAGAATACAATGGACAGATCCCTATAGCACAAGCAACCTCGGAATTATCACAGGTAGTTCTTTTACGCACTTGCAGTATGTTTGGTGGCCTATTTCATGGGATGCAGGAGTAAGAGGCTGGTCAGCAGGAAACTGGCTAGCTAGTGAAAGAAGCAAACCGCAAATTGGGAAAGCGTGGCCTCGCAGAGTAACTACGGTTGAAAAAACAAAAGTCTATTTTAATCCTATGCAAACTCAAGGAACTCCCTTAGGAGAATGGAATAGAAGCACCAATGGAACTGTTCATTATCCTCCGCAATTTGTTGATGGTTTCTGGTGGTTCGAAATAACCTATGATATTCCTGAAGAATTGCTTAGCGATTTTGAAATTAAAATGTGGAAAGAGCAGAATCCTCAGTGGGTTGGTTGGTCTAAAGAAAGCAGTTTTTACTTTACTAACTAATTTCTCTGTTACTCTATAGAAAACTTTATATACCCACGTCATACCTATACTTTATAAAGAAAAAGGGTGAGGAGTTGCAGACATTTAAACTTGATAAAAAATCAGCTTGGGCATTCTTAGGCAAACTCAAGGATGACTTTGAGCTTATAGCCCCTGTAAAGAAGGATTTGGTAAGATTTGAAACAATCGAAGATACAAAGGACATTTATCTTGAAAAAAATACCTATTTTTCTGTTAAAGAGTACTTTTTTAAAAAGCATGAAACCATTTTTCAATTTGACGGCAATAAAATTACGGTTCCTGTAGCGCAAACGCCAAAAAGAGTTTTTTTTGGCATAAGAAAATGCGATTTGAACGGCATCAAGCATCAGGACATGGTGTTTACTGAACAAATTAGTGACCCTTATTACACGGCTGCAAGGGAAAACAGTTTTTTATTGGGCTATCACTGCAATGAAGCGCCCTCTGTTTACTGTTTTTGCGGTTCATTGAATTTAGTTGACTATTACGATTTAATGTTTTATGACCGAAAAGATTTTTTTCTTATAGAAATAGGAAGCGAAAAAGGCTCTTTTTTAGTGAATAAGTACAAACAATTTTTTAAAGAAACTGCTCCTGAAATAAAAGCAGATGAAAAAATAATTTATGGCGCAGACAGATTGGAAAAAAAAGATATTTCAAAATTGTATGACCATCCTGACTGGAAAAAAGGCGTTGATTTATGCTTGTCATGCAGTGCATGTACGGCAGTTTGTCCTACATGCTATTGCTTTGAATTGCATGATACGGTAAAAACAGAAAATCCTGCTCAAGGAGAGCGAGTAAGAGAATGGAGTTCCTGTCAAGTGCAGGAATTTTCAAAAGTAGCAGGCAATCATGTATTCAGGGAAAAAAGAGAAGAACGGTTTAAGCATAGAATTTATCATCAATTAGAGTATTTTAAAGAAAAAAACGGCATAAATTTATGCGTTGGTTGTGGACGGTGTATTGAAGGCTGCCCAACCAGAATTGACTTCGTACAAATCATCAACGAGATGAAATAATGAAACAAAAAGCAGTCGCAAAAACAGAAAATCCTTTTGTTCCAAAACCCTATAAAATATTGGAATTTTACAGGGAAACCCCGGACACATTCACCATAACCATCAACATGGCCGTGCAACATGCTCCTGGGCAGTTTGTTCAGGTTTCCTTGCCTGGAATAGGAGAATCTCCCATCTCTATTTGTTCAGATTCACGAGAGCATATCAAGTTAAACATAAGGGAAGTTGGCAACGTAACAAGAGCGTTGGCAAATTTAAAGAAAGGAGACACTGTTCTTGTCAGAGGTCCTTACGGAAAGGGATATCCTATGGAATCATTAAAAGGAAACAGCTTGCTTATTATAGGAGGGGGTTGCGGTGTTGCACCATTAAAAGGGATTATTGATTATGTTGAGAATCATAGAAGCGAATATAAAGACGTACAGTTGTATTTAGGATACAGAACTCCTGATGATATTATTTTTAAAAGAGAGCTGGATGAATGGGTTAAAAAATACCATTTGAATGTCACTGTTGACAAGGAGGCTCATGGACAGTTTTGCTATGATGTTAAAGAAGGATTTATCACTGACGCTTTAAAAAAATCAGATATAACCAATGAAAACAAAGTTGTCTTTGTCTGCGGACCTCCTGTTATGATGAAGTATGTCATTCAAATTTTAAAAGACAAAGGCTTCAATGATGACCAGATATTCATCAGTGCAGAACGATTGATGTACTGCGCAGTAGGCGTTTGCTGCCATTGCATGATTCGGGGAAAATTTTGCTGCATGGATGGCCCTGTCTTCAGATATGATGAAGTAAAAGACTTCAAGAATGATTAAAGGATACCATGACAAAACTCTTTCAAATAACTGAAAAAAAGGAAAAATTGAAAATAGGCGTGTATGGCATTACTGGCTGTGCAGGCTGCCAATTATCTGTTATTTTCAATGAAGATGAAATACTCGACGTTGTTTCCTTGGTTGATTTTAAGGCATTCCCATTTATCAAAGAAGTCAATTTAGACCAAGAATTTGATTATGTTTTTATTGAAGGATTGGTTGCAGACCAAGAAGATTTAGAAGTACTTGAAAAAATAAGAAAGAACACGAAATTTTTAGTTTCTCTTGGAGCCTGTGCATGCACTGGCTGTGTTCCTGCATACAGGCAATTTTCATTAAAAGAAAACTATGAGCATTTGCTGTACAAAAAAGTTCAGGATTTAGAGGATATAAAGCCAACGCCTGTTGACGCTCATGTAAAAGTTGATTATTATATTCCCGGCTGTCCTCCAGATAAAAGAGAAATTATCACGTTCATCAAAAATGTAGTCATGGGAAAACAGCCAAAACCTTATGAAAGCCCTGTCTGCGTTGAATGCAGAAGGAATGGAAATCAATGCTTATTGGATTTGGGAAAGCCATGTTTAGGGCCAATTACTGCAGGAGGGTGCAATTCAGTATGCACCAATGGCGGTTTTGAATGCTGGGGCTGCAGAGGCCCAACAAAAGACATGAATCTGGATTTGATGATTAACATTTTAAAAGAAAAGGGATTTGATGAAAAATTTATTCAGGACAGATTAAGAACATTTGTAGGGCTTAAGCTGCCTATGCTAGAAAAGGTGCTCCATGGAAAAGATAACGCTGAATCACATAACAAAAATTGAAGGCCATGCCAAGTTAGATTTGGCAGTCGACAAAGGGCAGGTAACCAAATGTGAACTTTCAGCTGTAGAAGGCAGCCGTTATTTTGAAGGATTGGTTTTGGGAAGAAAATATTTTGAAGCGCATGAAATGACTTCCAGAATCTGCGGCATCTGCAGCTGCGCCCATGTCATTGCGGCTATTTCTGCAATAGAAGACGCTCTTGATTACAAACCCACAAAACAGACGCATGAATTGAGAGTCTTACTGACGTTGGGAGAAAGAATCAGAAGCCATGCAACCCATTTATACTTTTTAGCATTGCCTGACTATTTAGGGTATGAATCAGCATTGGCCATGGCTCCAAAGTTTAAAAAAGAATTAAAAAACGCCCTGCAGTTGATGAAAGTGGGCAATAACATAGTAAAAGTCATAGGCGGAAGGGATTTGCACCCTGTTTCTGCAACCATAGGTGGTTGGTTGAAGGTTCCAGAGCAAAAGCAAATGCAGGAATTGCAAAAAGAGCTTGAATCCAGTAAAGAAGCAGCAGAAAAAACGTGCAATCTATTTTCTTCATTGCAATATCCAAAATTTGAAAGCGATACAGAGTGGTGTGCACTGGTAAACAAAAATGAATATGCCGTTTTAAAAGGCACCTTTACCTCTCCAAAAGGAGTTTTTGAAAAATCACTCTACAGGCAGTACATTAAAGAGTATCACGAGCCTAGGTCAACGGCAAACTTTGTCATCAGAGCAGGCCATCGCTATGCTGTCGGAGCACTATCGCGATTAAATTACAGCTCTCAATTTCTAAGTCCGGATGCAAAAAAAATGCTGAAAAAATCAAAATTAAAATTGCCCTCCCAGAATCCCTACATGAACACGATTGCACAGGCTATTGAATTGGTGCATTGCATTGATCATGCAATACAAATTTGCAAAACCTTAAAAGTACAAAAAGAACCTGTTGCTGAAATAAAAGTAAAGGCAGGCACAGGCATAGGTGTCATTGAAGTTCCCAGAGGAACGTTATGGCATGAATATACGCTGGATGAAAACGGAACCATAACAGGAGCTAATATCATTACGCCCACTGCGCAAAACTTATTGAACATACAGGAAGACATCAGAGCATTTGTTCCCTCTATGGTAAACAAAAAGAAAGAGCAGATTGTTGTTGAAATTGAAAAATTGATTAGAAGCTATGATCCCTGCTTTTCCTGTTCAGCGCACTTTTTGGAAGTCAACTGGCAATGAAAACAGTGTATGTCTTTGGAAACGAATATTTAACAGAAGACAACTTTGCCAAAGAAATTGCAAAAGACCTGCAGGACGTAAAGCTTGTCTATTGCACAGGTCCAGAAGAGTTGCTAGATAAAAAAAAGGTCATCATCCTTGATGTCGTCAAAAACATTCAGGAACCGATGATCATCACGGATATTGATCAGTTAAAATCAAGAAGCATCGTCAGCATGCATGACTTTGACGTTGCCTTCTTCCTCAAATTGCTTAAGGAAATGGGCATAACGCAAACTATAAAAATCATAGGCATACCTCAAAGTGGAGATAAGGAAAAAATTATTGCAAAGGTGAAATCATGGATATGAAAAAAGGTTTATGGCTTGTTTTGTTTACGGCAATCATTTCAGGATTTTCAATATTCTTAAACAGCTATGTGGTTAAAAGCTTTGACAGCTCTGTTTTCACGTTTGCAAAAAATGTTGTTGTTGCACTTCTGTTGTTTACCATCATTCTTGCGATAGGACAATGGAAAAAAATTAAGGAGTTAACCAAAAAACAGTGGTTGCAGTTAAGTGCCATTGGATTGATAGGAGGAAGCATTCCGTTTCTGCTGTTTTTCAAAGGATTACAGATGACCACAGGAACAACAGGAGCTTTTATTCATAAAACCCTGTTTATTTTCATTGCAGTGCTTGCGTTATTGTTCTTAAAAGAAAAATTGAGCAAAGGATTTTTGATAGGAGCAGTCTTATTATTGATAGGAAATTACCTGTTTATCAGACCTCAGTTTACTTTTTCCACAGGACATATTTTGATAGGCATTGCTGTAGTTTTCTGGGCAGTTGAAAATGTACTTGCAAAACATGTTGTTAAGGAAGTATCGGGAAGCATTGTAGGATTTGGAAGAATGTTTTTCGGTTCACTGTTTATTTTGATATTTTTATTTGCAACAAGCAAAGCAGGAATTATTTTGAGCATGACAGGAATACAGTATCTCTGGATTTTGATAACAGGAGTTTTGCTCTTGCTTTACGTGATAACGTATTACAACGGATTGCAATATGTTAAAGTCAGCACAGCAGCAGCTGTTTTAACCATAGGCTCGCCTATAACGACGCTGTTAACTTTTTTCTTTCAGGGAAAAGGATTTACTGTTTATGAGATTGCAGGAAGCTTTTGCATTGTTTTAGGAGTTGTTGCAATAATCTGGTGGGCAAAGCTTGCTTCCTTACTAACGCAAAACGTGAAAGAATGAACGGCATAGAACTAGCCATCAGATTTTCATTCATCACCAATTCTTTGCAGTTCTGCGGCCCTCACTGCGCTTCTGACCAGTTCATGGAATATGTTGATAAAAAAAACAATGAAAAAGACGTTGAAGATTCTCTAAAAAAATTTGAAGGTTTATATCCTTATTTGTCAACCATTGCAGAAAAAACAGGGAAAAAATTTACTGATTATGAAGTTATTGAGGCTTACTGGATAGGCAATAAACTGTTGGAGCAGTTTGACAAAGAGGATTTGAAAAAAATCATAGAAAAATTGATGCAGAGAGGCTTGCCAAAATCAATGGGAGAAAAACTGATAAAAAACATGCCTTCTGGCTTTATGCCTCATCATAATTTCAATGTTTTTTATGTTGGCGTTGGCAATACCACGGGTTCGGTGCCAACAAACTTGCAAAACATGGACAACTGCAGAATTTCCTGGGGAAAAGTTTCTGAAGTGCTAACAGAAAAAGTATTGGTGCAGACTCCTGTTTTGAAAAAGCAGGGCAACCAATACTATTTAGGCAAGGAAGAAACAAAAACCATCGTCTTTAAGCCGTCATTATTTCCCTCCATAAAAAAAGGAGATGTTATTGCCCTTCACTGGGGATTTGCATGCCTTGTTTTAACAGAAGAGCAGTTGAGCAATTTAAAAAAATACACGAGAAAGATTATTGATGTGATGAACAAAATAGGATAAAAATTTATAAAGCGAAAAAACATTCTTACCCTATGACCCTTGACAGAGTATTGAGCGCTGCATTTTCCTATCCGACGCTTAAAGAAAAAGATGATTCTTTAGGAAGAACCTTATTGGCCGCTGCGCAAGGAAAAACGCCTGCAAAAAAGGCTTATCAGATTCTTTGCAGAACATATTTATTCCCTGTTGTCGTTCCTTATTTCAGGCTTATTGCAGAACAGCACGATCTTGAGCTGTTTGATCCAAAAGTCGCAGAAGCGTATTGGATAGGCAATGAACTCTTAGAGGGAGATTGGGATTACACAAGAGTGCATCAAGACATATCCTTCAAAATGCACCAGCACGATTTGAAAAGAAAAATTCCGGATATGCCGACAGCAGCTCCGCATCATAACACCCACGTAAAGGTATATGGGTCAATTTCGCATGAACCAACAGCAGAAGAAAGAGACCACTGCATGGTTAAAGCTGTGGAAATTGCAGACGTTAACAAGCAAGGAATTTTTGTTACAGAGAAAACTCCTCCTTTTTCACACGCAACTGTTCAAAATCCCTATAACTTCAGGCTGAACGGAAGAATATTTGCTGTGCACAGAGGAGCATTGTGCTGGCCATTGGATGAAAAAGGCTTCAGAAACCTGATGAAATGGGGTTATGGCGTCAAGTAAGGCTTTATCATTTCTTTGTATGCAGGCATCCACGTTTCATCAATCATAATAAGATGTTCATAGTTTCGTATCACCGAAGAATATTTTTTTCTCAGCTCATTAATGATGGCGTTGAACTGCTGATAATTTTCAACGGCAAATTCAAACTCAACCTCCCAGGGAGCTAAACTTCTAATGTAATAAAGCGCGTTTGGATGCACCCTCATCCATTCAAAAAGCGATTTTTCATCCTGCGCAGAAAGCTTTTTAAAATAAATAATTGCCTTGAAAAACTCATAGCCCAGCTTATTAAAGTCAACGGCAATTCGATAATTGAGAATAATCTGCTTTTCTTCTAGTTTCTTTATCCTGCTTCTTACCGTATCTATGCTCGCATGCACTCTTCTTGAGAGCTCCATAAGAGAAATTCTCGCGTCGTTTGCCAGAATGTTTAACAGCTTTGCATCAATTTCGTCAATCTCATTATGCACAACGTCCCCGCCAAAAAGAACATAAGTTCCATTTTTGTCGTTAAGAAAAAACTTCTTATTGTACTGTCTCGTATCGACCATAGTGCCTAAAACTTTGCTTACAATAAGATGCTCCCATTTGGATAACAAACTATTGATTTTTTGAAAATAATCTGTTGTACTTTTTGACAGCATGGCAAAGACGCAGTCAAAAACGCCGTCAGAAATACCCATCCAGTAAACATCCTTATTTTGCTTAAGCTCTTCAAAAAACTTTTCTCTCTGCTCAGGGATATTTGCCAATTTCAGATAGACTTTAAACATAGAGTATCCTAATTTATTGGGATTAATAGAGGTAATGAACTGTTGGATAACGCCGTTTTTTTGCAGCTGCTGTATTCTATATTTTACTGCCTCTCTAGATTTATGTACTTTTTTTGCCAATACCGCGTTAGCAATCCTGCAGTTCTTGTCAAGCTCTGCAAGAATCTTTTTATCGGTTAAGTCAAGCTTTATTTTGTCCATTTTTAACCATTTCGTACTATTAATATATAAATTTTACCATAAAACGGTTAAAAATAAGTAAAAAGTTTAATATACTTAGGAATATATTTACTATTAAAAAGTAATAAAAAAGGTGAGAACAATGAATGAAGATGCAAATGAGGGAATATTAAAAACAATCAAGAAAAAAATTAGCGAAGCAATTGACAGTCATGAAAAAACAGTCAATCAAACGTTAGTAACACAGGACAAAAGAACAGAGGATGCACTAAACATATACGCCACGGAAGTTGGTGAAGCCATCGATACCCATGCAAAAGCAGTCGAAAAAACATTAGCAACACAAAATGCGGGAATTGCCGAGACATTTGAAACCTATACAAAATCAGTTACGAGAACGTATAGAAACACTATGATAAAAATAGCAGCTATATGGATAGCGGTCGGTGCACTCAACATCGGCTCAAATGTTTACTTGAGGCATCTCAAGGACCATAGAACTGCAGAAGCAAAACAAGAAATAGTCAGCTATAAACCAAAGGAAATAATTGAAGGAACTGAATTCACCTTCCAGCAAAAACCTATAGCCCATATTGAAGGAAAATGGGGAGCGCATGGTTTAGTGGGAGCAGTAGACTGGGATCATGATAAGGATATGGACTTATTGGTTGCCAATAAAGATGGAAGCGTCAATGTTTATGAGAATATTGACGGCAAATTCTGCATCATGCAATCGGTCGCTAAAATCCCCAGCACAGGTCATTATTATAATGGAAGCTCTTTTGCAGCAGCTGACTGGGATAATGACGGAAAAAATGATCTTTTAACCATGAACAAAAGCGGTTATGTATATTGGTACAAGAATATGGCAAAAGACACACTTGAACAGAAACTTTAATTTTTTTTTAAGCAACAGCCTTCTTATACAATTCTAAACTCTCCTTTGCTTCAACATCAGAAACTTTTTGGATAACAAAACCTCCCTGGACAAGAACATAATCGCCTATTTTAAATTTTTTTTCAACCAACGTTGCAGTTCTTTTTTCTACATCATAATCAACAGTCGCCTTATCTCCCTTAATGGCAATAATTTTTCCAGGAACCATTAAACACATCAGACAGTCACCTCTTTTAGGATAATATCATGGCCGTCTAAAATTTTAGGCATAGGCAGACTGCACTTTGGACACTCAAATAGCGTGCTGTCATGGCCTTTATGAATGATCTTTGGCTCTCCGACAAAACCGCAGCCACATTGTACTTTTGCTTTTTTGGCAAGCATGATCACCTTATACTTCACCATAGCTTTCAAGGTAGCCTCCATTTCTTCCAGAGGGAGGTGTGCAACATCGCCTACTTCAACAGTAATGGATTTCACTTTTTTCTTTTTTTCTTTTTCAACGATTTCCACTTGCTTCAATATTTGCTGGGCAATAATCTGTTCATGCATCGTATCACCTAATATGTTTT
Source organism: Candidatus Woesearchaeota archaeon (assembly GCA_003599145.1). Classification (GTDB taxonomy): domain Archaea; phylum Nanobdellota; class Nanobdellia; order Woesearchaeales; family UBA9642; genus SURF-58. Next base: position 77,075 of record QZIT01000001.1, read on the forward strand.
ATAGAGGCTGTTTTTGAAAATATCAAGAACGACCTGCAAGTCTTCTTTCAATACTTGATTTCGCAGGTGCATTCTGGCATGTGCTTTAGCCATGTTGATAATGCCTACAACAATTCTCGGTGTTAAAGGCAGCAAAAACTTTTTTTCGTCATCTTTAATTTTTTTTATGAATACCGTAATCGTCTGCTCGAGGTTTTTATCAAATAAGACTTCAATCTGGTCTGCAAATTTCACATAGTCCTTAACAAACAACACATCATCTTTTTTTAAGGGTTTATTCTCCCTTCTAATAATGGATTTAGTGATGTCCATGAATTTTTCTGTTGTTGGTTTCTTGACGAAGAAAACAAGATGAAACCTGCTTAGCAATGCAGGGTCAAAGGGAATTTGCTTTTTTACTTTTTTCTCGTCAAATTTATCTCCTCTAGGATTTGCTGTTGCTAAAACCCTAACATTTGCCTCAAAACGCCTATGGGTGTTGCCTTTGTCATAGGTTACAAATCCTTTTTCCATGGCATTGTATAATGAGCCTAAATCTTCTTTTTTTAAGAGATTTAATTCATCCAAACAGCAAATGCCATTGTTTGCGCTAGGCAGTAAACCGGGCGTTATCTCTCTTCCTATGGTAACGGTTAAACCAGCTCCTGTTGTTCCGCTTCCTAAACCAAAGCTTGCTATTGGAGAAGCGTCATAAACAGAATGCAGTATTTCTGTTTTTCCTGTTCCAGGATCCCCTAAAAGCAACACATGGAACCGTTCTTTTGCAAATAACTGCAGCAAAACTGCATTTTTAATATCTTCAAATCCAACTAACTTAGGAGCTATAACCTGCAAAAACTGCTCTGGAGTGCATCTTGCATAGAGGTCTTTTTTCAATTTAGGTTCATATGCAGTTTTAAGCCCTTCAACAACTCTTTTTACCTCTTTATCTTCTGTTGCCAAAACCATTCTCGGATAAGCATAACTAGGGAAAAACGTCGGATTGACAAGATCCAAAAATAAATCAACTTTTTTTAATTTAAGCAGGTATTTTACATCATTCAACTGCTTTTTGTTGAGATATTGCGAAAGAACGCTAAGTGCTTTTTTCTCCCTTTTATGCAAAGACCTAAACAATCTGAAAAAATCACCTGCCTTTTTTTCCATAGTAATAGCTAATAAAGGAGTATTCTTAAATCTTAGCTTTTTTCCACAGCAACTCAAAGTATTTTCTATAGCCTTCTGCAACCTTTGCATCATGGATTAAAATACTATAGGCATTTTCGGTAAAGACATTGATGGCTACACTATCGCCTACAATAACGGTTTCCTGAAACTGGGCAAATTCTTTTGCAAGAAATTTTATTTTTGTTAATGGTTTGGAAAGAATATCCTTTCCAGGCTTTCTGACGCTTTCATCAAAAACTTGCCTTGAAGGAAGTTTATTCGCAACCCTTTTTGCGTGCAGGTTTAACCACCACGTTATTCCCATGTACTTTGCACATTCCTCTCCCCCTCCAAAAGTAAGATATTCTTTTGCCTTTATGGAAATCATCGTATGATAGGCTTCAGCAATGCCCCGTTTTCCTTTATAAATAGTTGCTACCTCTGGCTTTTTGGCAAAGTACTGTTTTTGCTTTAATTCAGGCAAAATTTCCTGAAACCTTCTCTTCTTTTCATCAATAAACTGAAAGAAATAGTCTGGGTCAGTTGCCTGGTAGATTTTTCTTTTTCCCTCGAGGATAAAATTTACCAAGCCTTTTTCCATCAGCGTATTTAAGGCTCTATGAACGACAGAGTTTTGGAGACCTGATTTTTCCAATAAAGGACCTGCAGTGCTGCTTCCTAATTCTAATAAGGTCATATAGGTCTTTATTTCAGAGATGGTTAGTCCTAAATCCTGCAGGATTTCAATGTCCATATCTGATTGTTTATTCAGCTCTTTTTATAGTTTTTTATTATAGTTCTTTTTGGGAGGATAAATATTCTTATACTCTTTTTGACACCATTATAGAGTAATAAAAAAGAGGTGATATGCATGTTAACGGAAATCATCAACAAATTGTTTGGAGAAGACAAGGAAGCACAAAAAACAAGAGAACAGGAAGCTTATTTACTGGAAAGACAATACAGAAAAAACCATGAACAAGCAAGAATAGAGAACATCAAATATTGGAAAAATCGAAGAAACATTCCAGAGGACAATTCTTGGCTTTCCTCAAAAGTAAAATCAGATGCATACAGCGTAGAGCCTAAAAGCAATGACACGGTTATTGTTATAGGCGAGAGAACAACACTCTATGCGCAAGCAGTTGTCGCATGCGTTGACGCCATTAAGGAAAGATTGGGAAGACCAAAAACAAGAGTTGTCCATCTGAAACTCGAAGATATAGATGGATTTGAAGATAGCTACAACGCAAAAATTCCTTTTTTAGAAAACACAATTTATGGACATACTACAGTCATCAAACCTACATGGGAAAGTAACAGCCACGTTGAATTAGAAGTGCATAAGCTTCAACAAGACCCTAGAGTAAAAGTAACCACTATACTTTCAACGCCAAAACCAGAATTCAGAAATTATGGAGTGACATTATGTGAATATCAACCAATTGCTGGAAGAGCCGTGCATATTCCACAACATGCCTGGTTTGACGCACATCAAACAAAAGTAAATCAAATTGCACAGCAAGTTGCTGCAGATTATATAAAAGAGAGAGGTGAATAAAATGAGCTACACAATCTATGAAATTGGCTACGACATGAAAAAATGGAATCCTGAAACAGTGGATGTTGCAAAAATTTACAGCACCATCGAAAGAACCCTTACGCAAATACCGCGTGCGGAATATGCTAGGGCTAAAACTTCGTACGGAATAGGTAACGATACTACAATCACCTTTGACATCGTACAGGCAGAAGATAACGGTCTCGAGAGAAGCCCTATGCCCCAGCAGACTATCGATATGCTTGCAGGAAGCATGGGTGTAAGAGTTAAACCAATCCAAAGAAGTAAGAATCCATACTCAGGCATAGAAAGTTTTGCATGGATGGAAGTGACGAATTACAAAACAAGGCACGATGAAAGATCGATAAAAGGCAGACTATGGGAATGGAACCTAAAAAGAAAATTAAAAAAGGCAGGACTCACCGTTACAGCATTATAACAGAGGGTTCTGTCCTCCATACAACGCGTGGAACTGGCCTTTCTTGTATTCAAAGGAAAACACGTCGTTATTGCAGTTCGTCCCTCTCATTTTTACAATGGAGATTTCCCTGACTACATCTCTTCTGAAGCGCGTTAGTCTCAGATAGATGATGCCGTCAGCCAAATAATCTTCAACATCATACTCTGCATACTTGCTGTTGTCCAAGGGCATTTCAGATATTAAGAAACTGGTAATACCCAAATCTCTCATGAATTCAAAGATGTAAAACAATTCTATTCTGGGATTTTCAAATTTTGACAGCACATACAATGCAGACATGGAATCCAAAACAAAATGGTCAAAGCCCACATCCATTTTTATTTTTCTGGCAACATTTTTAATGACATTCAGCCAGCCCGCGTTTGCACTCGTAACGTTAATATCTCGTATTTCCTTTCGTATGGCTCCAATATCTGTGATAATAATTGTCCCTTTTTTTGAGGCTTTAAGAGCGTCAATCTCTTTCTTTAAATTTCCCAAATCCTTGATGACCACGAGATTGATTTTATTGAAATCGTAGCCCATGTTTGCCATGTGTGCAAGCAACGATTTTGCGGACTGCTCAAGGGAAATGTACAATCCGATTTTTCCATTCACTGCCTCATTATAGAGCACATTAAAGCATAAAGAACTCTTCATGGTTCCTGCAGAACCGCAGACTAACGTCACGTGGCCTTGAGGAATGCCTCCCTGCATGTTGTCATCCAATCCTTGAATATAGGTTTTTACCCGTGTAGTAATATTTGCAATTTCCATAACGCTCACCCTTTTTCTTCAACAAAGGAGAGTGCTTCTACCTCTCCCTGTTTTTCATTGACAATAAAAACATTATTTTTTTGGCTATAGGCCATACCGACAATAATGCCGTCTGATTGGTAATCAAGTATTTTTGTTCCCACAACATTGCCAGGATCCTGAGTCATGATGTCTGTATAATGGCCTGCCTGCTGCACAACGCCACTCAAACCAGGAACATAATCAAGGTCATATTTGCCTTCACTATCTAAAACATACACCGCATTATCATAAGACCCTGCAATAACTTCAAACCTGCCATCATTGTCAATATCGGCAACAATAACAGGAGCAACCACCCAAAAATTCGTTTCATATTCCCACAACTTATCTCCATTGCAATTCAATGCATAAATAAGATTATTGCAGGAACCAAAAAAAATTTCCTGTTTATTGTCGCTATTAACATCACATAACGTTACTTTTTCTGCTATTGGACCGAAAGCATTGAACTTCCACTTAAGATTGCCGCTCATATCAAAAGCATAGAGATAACCGTCATAAGAGCCAACAACAACCGTATACTCGTCTGTTCCCTGCAATTTTTCAACAACAGGCTGCGCTATAATTTTTCCTTTAGTTTTGTATCCCCATAACAGATTGCCTTTAAAATCCACACAATAGAGGGTTCCATCATCAGTGCCAAAAAGGATGTGGTCATGCATAACGCAGGGCGTTGATTCTATTACTGATTTTGCCTTTATTTTCCACACCATGTTTCCTGCACTGTTTAATACATACAGGTGTTGGTCAATGCTTCCGAATACTAAGAAAGATTTTCCATTCAGCGTAAAATCTGCAACTGCCCCTTTGATAGAACTCTCTGCCTTGTATTTCCATAACAACTGCCCGAAGTGGTTTAAGCAGTAAACATTTCCTGTTTCGCTTCCGAAAATAACCTCTTTTTTGCCATCATTGTTAATATCGGTCACTAAAGGAGATGCGTTAATAGCATTCATAGATTCAGGGTCAAAAAAGAACATTTCCGTTTCTGTAAGGTTTTCATGCACATTAAACTTCCATTTCGGCATGCCCTGCATGGTTAAACAGGTGATTTCTCCTGTCTTTGTTCCAAATAAAATTTCATCCTGCTGATCATTATCTATATCTTCGACTACTGAAGAGCTAAAGAGGATAGTATGAGAACGAAACTTCCACGCTGATACTAAATGACCTCTTTTTTGATTAAATATCTTTTTTAAGGCTGAGCCAAACCCACCCATAGAGCAGTATGAAGGATTAGGGTATTTAAATATTTGGGTTTCTCAGCGATAATATTATAAAGCTGAAAATAATTCCGAACGCATGCAAAAAATCATTGCTATGAGACATATGTCTCGGGAGAGTGCGACTGATTTTAAGGATATCACAGCATTCCTGAAAGATGAGCTTGCAGGCGAGAAAGTTGAGGTGTATGCTTCCCTCGATAGTGCTGCGTATCAGACAGCATCTCGGCTTATGCAGCATGAGCTTAGGGACAGTGTGCAAATAATAGCAGATAACCAGCTTGAGGGCATATCTCCCTATGGAAAGAGCTGTATTGCTTATCAGCCTTTCCCTCTTTTTGAACTTACCCACAGCAGACATGACCATGCTATTGAAGCAGTAAATCTCTTTAAAGGAGGAGGGCAGTATGTTCATATAGAATCATCTGGCTTTGATTTCGAACATTTAGTTCAAGCAATCACCAAGCACTTTCAAAACAGGAACATCCTCCAACTGAACGCAATAGTATCAAGAACAAAGAGCCATGTCCTTATGGTCACAAATACAGGAGTCATAGAGCGGATTCCAGAAGCATGGGGCTTACAGAGGATTCGCGGAGAAATCCCTTATCTGAGTGGCGTAATAATAACTCCAGAAGAAAGAAACTACAGGAAATTTCAGCCTGTGACAAAGTATGCAATTACAGAAACAATAACTATTTAGCCCTCAAGCTCGCTTTTCATCAATTCTCTTCTCTGCCTTTCAAGCCATCGATACACTGTACTATGGGTACTGCCGCTTAGAAGCATCTGAATTGACTTTTTAGCCAGCCATATATGGTCTGTTCTGCCTAGAATGCTTATGGTTTTTCCATACACAGAAATATGACACTCAGATAATTCTTCAATTCTTTCCCTTGATTTTCCATCAGCACCTATAACTCTTCCTTTTATTCTCTGCATGTGAGTTTTTTGTTTTACATAGTCGCTTAAAGGAATGATTTCAAGGACAAAATCCTGTTTTAACAGCAAACGGGCAATTTCAGGACTAAAACCACGAGCTATGCCTTTGAGAATTTCCCTTAACGCATACAGCAAAATAGGGTCATCACCCTCAATGACAATATCTCCCTCTTTGGAATCTACCTGTATTTTTGCCTTTGTTAATTTTTCCAGTTCATTTTTGGTTGCCCCATTCTTGCCTATAACTACGGCAATCCTATCTCCAGGTATTTTCAAGTCAAAACTGTACTCCATACGCATAGGAATTTGGGATGGTTTTTAAAGTTACTTATAGAAACCTTTATTAACCAGCAGTGGCGTTTGCAAGGCATGGCTGAGGTTGCAGAAGAGCTCGCAAAAAAGCAGAGAGATATCAGTATTGCGGAGTTTTTTGAGAAAAACAGGCACTTATTGGGTTTTGACAACCCAAGAAAAGCATTGTTAACAACCATTAAAGAAGCAGTGGATAATTCTTTAGATGCATGTGAAGAAGCAAGAATACTGCCTGATATTTTAGTTGAAGTGCATGACATGGGCAATGACAGATTTAGAGTTATTGTTGAAGATAACGGCCCTGGAATAATAGAAGCGCAGATACCTAAAATATTTGCAAAGTTATTATACGGCAGCAAATTTCACACGTTAAAACAGCAAAGAGGCCAGCAAGGAATAGGAATCAGCGCTGCTGTTTTGTATTCTCAATTAACTACAGGAAGGCCATCAAAGATTTTATCCAAAATAGGAAAAGGCAAGCCTGCTCATTATTATGAATTAAAGATAAACACCAGCAAAAATGCTCCTGAGATAGTTAAAGATGAGGAAAAAACCTGGGAAAAAGACCACGGAACAAGAATAGAGCTGGATTTAGAAGCAAGTTATCTTAAAGGAAATCAGAGCGTTGATGAATACTTAAAGCAAACAGCCATCATCAATCCCCATGTGCAGTTAGTTTACTTGAATCCAAAATCAGAACAGCTGATATTTCCAAGGGCAGTTCATCAGCTTCCCATAGAACCAAAAGAAGTCATGCCCCACCCTTATGGATTAGAATTAGGCATTCTCATGAAAATGCTGGCTGCAAGCGAAAGCAGAACCTTACAAAGCTTCTTAACAGGAGAGCTTTCCAGAGTTGGAAGCGGAACTGCAAAGGAAATTTGCGATAATGCTTTGCTTGATCCAAAAACTAAACCTGCAAAAATGACCATGCAGGATGCTGAAAAGCTCATACAAGCTATCAAAAAAACAAAAATAATGAATCCTTCAACAGACTGCTTAAGCCCTTTAGGCGAGGATGCTATAGAAAAAGGGTTGAAAAAAGAAATCAACGCAGAATTTTACTGCAGCATTACCAGACCAGTTGAAGTGTACCGAGGAAATCCTTTTGTCATTGAATGCGGCATTGCTTATGGAGGAAATCAGCCTGCTGATCAATCAGCATCTGTAGTGAGGTTTGCCAACAGAGTTCCTTTATTATACCAGCAAGGAGCATGCGCAGTAACCAAATCAATCATGACAACCAATTGGAAAGCATATGGATTAAACCAGAGCAATGGCTCATTGCCTGTAGGTCCAATAACTATTTTAATTCACATGGCAAGTGTCTGGGTTCCTTTCACTTCAGAATCCAAAGAAGCCATAGCGCATTATCCAGAAATCATCAAAGAAATAAAGCTTGCATTACAGGAAGCAGGAAGAAAATTACAGACCTATGTTCATAAAAAGCAGCGAGTAGGAGAAGAACTCAAAAAAAGAGGGTATATTGAAAAATACATTCCTCATGTTGCCGAAGCTTTAAAGGAAATCATTGACTTAAAAGACAATGAAAAAGAAAAAGTTGAAAAGCTTTTAGAAGAATTATTGGAAAAGCACAGAGGAAAACTCGATGATGTGGAATTTGATGAAAACAAAAATGAAGAATACGATGAAGACCTTGCAAAAATAGGCTCAAAAAAGAATGAGGATGAAAATGAGTGACGTTGAAAAAGGCATAAAGGACATTGCAAAATCCATTTACCAGCATATTTTGGCAAAAAAACAGCCTCAATTAAAAAGCCCTCTGAGAGCATTGATCAATGTACGCTATGACCCTAAAGAAGGCTATTTTGCCTTGGAGAACAAATTCAAGTCAAGAACATTGACTGCAAGCACAGTAAAAACATTTGCACAGACCTTGAAAATGATGGCCTTGTCTCAGGAATTAATCAAATCAGAAGATATTGCAACCAAAAGAGAAGCCTATTATGTAAGCAAGAACTGGGGAGAAGCCAGATTCCATGAGCAAGTTGAATCAGACACAGTTATGGATGATGTTGAAGCCATGTTGATGGTCAACAGAGAGCAAATGGGATTTATTCCTGAAGAAAAAGGAGGAGATGTAGCAGGAAAATTGGTTGTTATTGATAAAGATCCAGATACTAAAAAGGAAATTAGAATTGACTGCACTAAGTTTGGAAGCGGAGCATATTCTGTTCCCAGTAGCGTAGAAGAATTGAAGTTTGAAACAGACGCAAAATTTGTTCTGGCAATAGAAACAGCCGGTATGTTCCAGCGATTGGTAAAACACAATTACTGGAAAAAGGCCAACTGCATTTTAATTTCAATGGGAGGAGTGCCAACAAGAGCAACCAGAAGGTTTATCAGAAGATTGAGCGATGAAAAGAAAATTCCTGTGTATGCCTTTACCGATAACGACCCTTACGGACACTTGAATATTTACAGAACTCTTAAAGTGGGAAGTGGAAACGCAGCGCATATCAACAAGTATTTTTGCGTTCCCCAAGCCAAATTTTTAGGAGTAACCCCTCAGGATGTTATTGACTATAAATTGCCAACCCATCCTTTAAAGGACGTTGATATCAAAAGAGCAAAAGATGCCTTGAAAAACGATCCTTTTGTCAAGCATCACAAAGAATGGCAAAAAGCAATTAACCAGATGATACAGATGAAAGTCAGAGCAGAGCAGCAGGCGTTGGCAAAATGGGGATTAAACTTTGTTATCGATACGTACTTGCCTGAAAAATTAGCAAAGATAGACAAATTCTTACCTTAAACAGAACATTTAAAAAGAATAAAAACAAGACATATGCTTATGGCTAAAGTGAAGAAGAAAACAAAGAAGCCAGAAGAAAAAACTGTTGCAGAACCAGAGTATCAAGCAGAAAAGAAAAAAATACCAACAGGATTCATCATCATTCTTATTTATTTTGGCGTTTCAGTCATTCTTGCACTGCTGAGCTTTAAGCCAACAACAGGCATTTTTCTAGGAGTAAAATACTCTGGCATAACCAGCATCATCCTCTTATGCATCAACCTGCTGATAGCGCTTATTTTAATGTATGGTGTTGTTAAAAAAGTGGAATGGACAAGAGATTTAGCCATGATTTATTTTGGAATTTTGCTCCTCAATGCCCTGATAAGCTTTGTGTACTATTTTGCAGACAGAGAAGGACTCATCAACATTGCCCTTGAAAACATCCCTGCAGAGCAATTGCAGCAAATACCCCAGCAAACATTACAGACAACACTTTCCATAAGCTTTTTTATAGGAAACATTCTGCAGCTTTTGATTTCAGGAGTCATTTTCCTCTATTACAAAAGGCAACAGGACTATTTTAAGTAAACTTTATATACTTCTCTTTTTCAGATAGACCATGGGAGAAATACCAGGATTAAGAGGAAGAGACAATCCTAAGGATATTCTTGTAGGCAAGCTTGAATTAGAGCATGAACAGGCCTTTCACTTAAAAGAACTGTACATTTTTATTTATCGGTATTTGCTTGAAGATGAAAACTTCAACAGTTACCAAAAAGATGAAAACCCCGAAATTCTCTACTATGAGCGCACTGATGCCCAGCAGAACAACCATTATCACATCTGGTGGAGATTTTACAAGTATCCTTACAACAGCAAATACCTGAGATATTATCTGAAAATAGACTTTCAGGGCATCAGAATAGGGCAGAAGGAAGTCATTAAAAACGGGCAGAAATTCAAAGTGCAGTCAGGAGACTTAATCATCAGAATAGAAGCATGGCTGCAATTAGACTATAAGGATGAATGGCAGAACCACTGGCTTTTAAAGAGTTTTGACGAGCTGTTCAGGTCAAAGATTTACCGACAGCAAATAGAAAGTCATAAAATAGAGCTATACAAAATAATGTACAAGCTGCAAAACGAAATCAAGAATTTCTGGAAATTGAAAACCCTAAAGGAAATGCCCAACCCATGGCAGCCTGAGAAGGGCATGAGATAAACATTTAAAGCTGAAAATACTTCTTTAAGCATGAAGGAATTGCTTGAAAAGATTGCGGTATTTCTGGAAAAAAAAGAAAAAACTGCAGATACACGCATGTTCAAGGAAATTCAGCCGCAAAAAGAAAAAGTTTGTTTTATTGACGGAGGTCATGCTGATTTGCTGCACAGCGCAGATTTTCTTTTCAGCTTTCTCAGAATTATTGCCATCACGTATGAAAACAACAAGAAGCAAAGCATAGAGAAAAAAGAGTGTTATCTGCTGGTTATCAGAGAAAATGAACAGTATGAGACATGGTGCGCTCCTTCCTTGCTGGCTTCAGAAACATTTTCCCTGTACGATGATGAGCTTGCCGGAAAAAACCAGAAAGTCCCTATCAGAACAATCTCTGGCATCATGAGGCGAATGCTTGAACTGCAGACGGCAAAAGAAAACAGCAGCTGTGTTGTTCTTGACGGCTCACTCGAAGGAAAAAATACGCGCGAAGAAAAAATGCTGAAAAGCTTGGGAAAAAACGTTTTTGGCCTAAGCAAAACGAGCGATGAAATTGCCTTTCACCATTCTGAAAAAAAAGCAGGATACTACCTCTATAAAAAGAATGCCTTCATCACCTATTTTGTAAAACTGCATAAAGACGCTAAAAAGACATTCAGGTTTGATTCCTTTACAGAAAACGTCGATGCTGTTTTGGGAAGTTTAAAGGAGAACAGCACCGATCCAACGTTATTAGGATATCCTTTCGGATTGATTCTGGCAGATAAGTTTGCAAGAATAACCAACAAAGAAAAAGACATGCTTCTTACCAAGGCAAAAATGCAATTAGGAAAAAAATGGAAAGACCTTGTTCTTGAAGATACGCACGATATTTTGGATAAGCTGAGCTATTAGATATAAAATAAAAGCGTTATCAAAAACCCCAGTATAATTCCTGCAAACGCCTGCGCTGGAGAATGGCCTTCATGCTCTGATAACTTTTTCCCAGCAATGTGCTCTTTTCTTACCAAAATGTTCAGTAATTTTGCCTCTTCTCCTGTTTCTCTTCGCACTTTTACAGAATCATTGACAACCAGCAAGCTAAAAACGAGGACGGCAAAAAACAAAACAGAAAGCCCTTGTTCAAAATAAACAATAAACGTTAGCGCAGTAACCAATGCACAATGAGTGCTGGGAAACCCTCCATCACTGGTTAAAATCCTGATGTCAAAGCCGTGCTTAAATGCATGCACTGCTGTTTTTATCGTTTGACTCAAGACAACAACTAAAACTAAAATAACTGCTATCATGGTATGCTCCTGAATTTCGTATTAATCAATCCCCACTCAACAAAAATCAACAGCAGACTCAATAATAACAACCCGAAGGAAAGACGAACAGGAATTTTTGCCTTGGATGATTGGTCTGAAATCTGCTGATAGGCAGCCCTTATTTGGTCCTGCTGAAATGCCCTGAAATACTGCCCTCCTGTTTCGTTGCTTAATCTTACCAAATTTGTTTCGTCATAGGTTGCGTTTAACCCGTACTGCTCAGGAAGGTATCCTAAAGGACCTGTAACAGAACCTACGCCTATCGCATGAATGACAATTCTATTTTCGTTTGCGTATTCTATAGCATTAGCAACAGCATCGCTCAAAAAGCTTCCTGCAGTATTGCTGCCATCGGTGAGCAAGATAATCGTTTTTCCTTTACCAGAATTTAAAAGCAGATTTGTTGAGGTAACAATAGCACCTGCAAGATCAGTGCCGCCTGCACGCTGAATTTCCAATTCAGAAATTTTTGTTTTGACGGTTGATTTGCTATCGGTTAAAACGCTTTCTACAACAGAAACACCTCCAAAACTGACAAGACCTATTTTTCCTGATGAGCGCAGTTCATCTACAAACGCAAGCGCTTCCTGCTTTGCAGCATCCATCCTGGTAGGAACAATATCTTGCGCAGACATACTCGCACTGACATCGATGGCAAGCACAAAATCATTTTCGTTGCTATTGCCATCATACCAGAAAATTGCTCCTGATGCTGCAAAAATGATTAGCAAAACAATAAGCACACGCAAAAGAAGCACAGACCAGTTTTTGGCAATAGACTTATAACCGGTAACTCTTTTTAATGCTTCAAAATTGGCAAATTTCATTGCCTTTTTTTTCGTATGTTTCAGCAAAAAAAAATGCGTAATAACCAGTAAGGGAATGCTGATGAGATACCATAAAAAAATCGGATGCTCGAAGCTTAGGCTTATCATAGTAACTGAATATTAGATCTTCGTTTAAAAAATCCCATGATAGGAAGGAAAAAATCCTGGTCAGTCTGCAGGGATAAAAATCCAGAACGTGTTTTAATAAATCTATCCTGAATTTCTGCCTCTTCTTTTTGAACGTAGTTTTTGTATAGTTCGCCGTATTTATTAACATCAACATATAATTTTTCGTTGCTGTAAGGGTCTTCCAAGACATATTGCCCTGCGTTTTTTGGCAGTTCCCTGTCTCTTGGATCCCTCACCATAATTCCTATGACTTCCCATCGCTGCGAGGCAACATCCAAGTACTTATACCAATTTTCCTCTAAGCCGATAAAATCGCTGATAATGACAATAAGCGCTTTCTTCTTTAAGAAAGACAATAAAAACATGATGGCTTTTTTGAAGCTGAAATCTCCTCCATAATGCTGCTTGTTGATTAACTGCCTAATAACTCTATACTGCATGCTTCTTCCAATATTAGGATCAACTCTGCAAACCAGCTTATCCGTAAACATGCCTAAGCCAACAGCATCTCCTGAGCGCAATATTGCTGTTGTTAAGCTTGCAACCAACTCAATAACATACTCGCATTTAAGCTTGTCTGTTGAAGTGAACAGCATGCTGTTGCTTACGTCTATAAGAAAAAAAACGTTAAGGTTCTTTTCCTCTTCATATTCCTTGATTAAAATCTGCTTTGCCCTCAAAGAAGCCTTCCAGTCAATCATGCTTGCATCGTCACCGTAATTATAGGCTCTGTACCCTGCAAATTCCATACCCCTGCCTTTAAAGATAGTCGTCCAATTACCTTCTAGCGTTCTGCTTAAGGTTGACTTTCTGGCAACAACATCTAGTTTTCTTATTTTTTCAAGTAATTCAAAGTCTAGCTCTTTAATCTGCATGGTCTATTTGAACGGTTTTCTCTTATAAATGTTGCGGTGGAACACAAACTTTTTTAAATGCTATAAAAGTTCTTATAGTATGCCTCCGTAGCATAGTAGCTATTGCGGCAGACTTGTAATCTGCAGGTCGGGGGTGCAATTCCCCTCGGAGGCTTTTCTAGTTCTCTGCATACACCTATTTTCGTTACCTTTTTAACTATAAGCCTATGTGAGCCTATCATGGAAAAAGCCAAACAAACTATTACCCTAAAAGAAGCGAACGTTGTACTCAAAAAGATAGGGGAATCTTGCACCATGCTTGAACGAATAGAAAATGATACGGGAGTTATTAACCCGTTATATTTAGTTAAAACAAACAAGGGAAATGAGTACATTTTGAAACTAACCAATAAAAGGTACATATACTATAAAACGCTCAATGAAGCAACTGTTCTTGATTTCGTCAAAAAGCACACAAAAATTCCTGTTCCTGGAGTATTCTTATTTGATTGTATTGGCAAAGAAATAGGCTATGAATACATCCTTATGGAAAAAATGCAAGGAGATAATCTTTCTAAAATATATAAAAAAATCACCAAAAAGAAAAAAGAAGTCTATCTCGATGAACTTGCAAACTATGTAAGCCAATTAAGAAAATTTTCTTTCAAAAAAATAGGAAGCTTTCAGAAAAATATGCGCATCGGACCGCATGCGGACATTTCTCAGGGGCCGTTCAAAACGTATGCAGAATATATGGCTGCTGTTTTAGATGCAAGAATTCCGTTAATACAAAAAAATCATCGATTCAAAAAATATGTTTCTGGGATGAAAAAGTATAGAGACAGATACATTACAACGTACCGTGAACCGGTAAAGATACTCTTAACTCATGCAGATCTTGATTTGAAAAATATTCTTGTTCATAACGGACATATCTCGGCAATTTTAGATTGGGAATGGTCTATAGCAGGCCCAGAGGATGAAGAGTTTTACAGTTTATACTGGATTGCAGGCAAAGATAAACCCTATTTTAATGCGCGACTTAAAAAATATGGCGTTACCTACCCAGAAGGATTCAAAAAAAGATTTACTATCTTCAAAGTGGCATTCATTGCAATAGCATTAGATAAATATAAAGAATGGTTTGTTGGCAAGCAAAAAAAAGCAGAGAAATTTATCAAAGAGCAAGAAAGAACTATTACTAGAATTTTGAAAAAACACAATTGTTCGTAGCAAACTCTGAAAAAATTCTTAAAGTGCTATACGCAAATACTGCTCCAATATTTGACCACTCATGTCTTTATCTAAATCTAAAATTCCCTTCGTAGTTGCAGTGATTGCCTGATAGCATCCTAGAAGCATGAGCGCCTGAGTCAATTGAATTTTTTCTGGTTTAGCAGCATGAACTCCTCCATCAAACGTGATGGGAAACCCTGCGTTAAGAAGATGCAATCCATCAACATAAAAGTCGCGGTGAGGACTGCAATTTTGCGGATTTTTTATTCTCAAATGCACTGCATCAAATTCTCTATCTGAAGACGACACGCTTACAAGAACAGCACCTTTCTTAATAGTTGCATGTAATTCTTTAGGAACGCTTGTTGTTCCTGTACAGCCTATAATTAAATCGCTCTCGCTCAATAATTCAGGTAAACTTTTTGCACTACTCGCTATGTCATAAAGCAATTTCTTCTTCACAGGCAGCTGCTCATAGATATGCAATCCAATAGGTCCTGCGCCGATAACTAATGCAGATTGAGAATTATATTGCGTCAGATATTTTTGAAGTTTTTCAATGGCTAATCCCGCAATAAACGGAGATTCATGCACGAGTTTAACAGGAGACCTTGCAACATTGATTAACGGAAAAGGCATGTCAAGATTAGCCAATTGGTTATATCCTGATGATGTTTGTTCAACTCCGCAAACAACACTTCCATACTGCTGAACGTTCTCAAGCAATGCTGCTCCATCGTCAATAACCAGTATTTTTTCGCCTGTATGGACAATACGTTCAAGAAATTTTTTTGATGCTGATGCAAATTGCGTATCAAAAGACTGATAGCTATCATATTGATAACTATGAACATGAACGTTTTTCTTTCTGAAGAGCTGTTCTATGTCTGTGTTCATAGAATATGATTTTCCAATAAGAAACGTATTTTCTGGCCTTAACCCTAAGGCGAACAATTTTTCAAACATCGCATAATTCGTATAGAGCAAATGTTGGCAAGCGATGACCGTAACGTGTTCAAAGGGTTTTCCATTAATCAACTCTTTAACATATTCCAGCAAGGGAAGTTTCATAATACTACTTATGAGTAATAATAATATATATAATTATTTGAGAAAATTTACACATAAACCGATAGAATTATATAATTTAATAGGTTTATTGATAAAATGAACATGAAATTAGACCAAACAGATAAAAAGATACTCTTCAGCTTATTAAAAAATTCCCGCATGCCTGTGCAGCAGATAGCAAAAGAAACCCACCTATCAAGGGAGATAGCCCAGTACAGGATGAAAAAGCTCGAGGAAAGCGGAATCATCAAAGGATATGTTACAAGAATAAACCAATCTTTTTTCTGCCAAGGCATAGCTTCCTTATTTTTAAAAGTATCAAACATGACTCCTCAGAAACACAAAGACATACTGCTGTTTTTGCAGAATCACGAGTCTATAAATTGGATCGGAGAATTGTGCGGAAATTATGATATCACCCTCAGTTTATTATATCACACTCCAAAAGACTTATCAGAGAAAGTGTCATCAATCGCTAATTTCATAGGAAAAAACCTCATTGAACAGCAACTGGCGATATATATTGCAGAGCTTAAATTTGACCGCTCAGGAATCATCAAAAAAGCAGCGCACCATCCAAACGCACCAACCGTGTTCAACAATCAAAAAAGAACATTTGATCACGACGATATAATCATACTCTCAATTTTATCTGAAAATGCAAGGGCAAAAACAGTAGATATAGCGCAAAAAACATCTGTAGATGAAGATGCAATAAGACTGCGGATAAAAAAATTACAGAAAACACAAGTCATAACAGGATATACGATAATTCTAGATCCAACCGTGCTAGGGTATGAATCATATTATTTGCTCTTATCCATAGAAAACTTGAATAAGGAACTCATCAGCAAAATAAAGTATTATGCGGCTAATGCTCCGAATGTCGTATTCTGCGTGCAAACAGCAGGAAAGCACAACGTCATCCTTAATATTCTAGCGCAAGATAGAAGAGAATTTGCAAAGCTACTTTCTGAACTCAGAACTGCATTTCCAGAGATAAGAAATTATGAAATAAACCTCGGCATGCAAGAACATAAAGAGGTGTTTGTTCCGTTTAGCAAACGCCATTCATAACGTAGTTCAGTTTCCAATACCTTTTTTAACCAACAAACTATTCTGCAGGCATGCCATCAATACAAACGCTTATCGGAGAACGATTTGAACAGGTTCTGCAAGAGTTGTATCCTGATCTTCAACATACAGGAGATACCAATAACCGCACCCCTGACTTTGCACATGCTCTTTTTTATGCAGAAGCCAAAGTGTGCTTTCAGCAAAGGGATTTTGGCATTCATTTAAAGCAATATCAAATTGAAGCATTTGCATCCTGCAATAAACCTGTTATTTATATCGTAGGTTTTCATGACTTTGAAAGAAGTATGGAGCGTTTAACAGGATTGTCCTTGCAAGCACAAAAAAGAAAACTTGAAAGAGAGATGGACATTGGCCGCATAGTTATCGTCGCCAATCAAACAATGAAACAGATTTGGAAAAGAAGAAATTATGTTTGCGAAAAAGGACATATTCAAGATTGTACGGTAAGAGGAACCCATTTGCAGCAAATTATCGACAACGCAGAAATTCGAGTGAATGGAGCCATGCATCGCGCAAGAGCCTATTATGGAATTCCCTCAAGAAGCTACACGTTTGCAACACCGCAATTTCAAGAGAGCAAGGGATTAGAAATAGGGCACATTCTGCCCAAGCAATGGGAAGCCATACTGCATTGTGTTTACTAACAAATAAACGTGCAATTCTGCTTTAAAATTTCCTTGCACACTTCATTCACCTGATAAGGCGTAACTTTAGGACAGCTTATAGACGTATTATCTTCTCTATAATACCGAGAAATGCCATTAGGCGCTGCGCTGTTAACTTTGATATACGAACCACAGACCTCTACACTGCCTTCTTTGCCGCAATAAGATTTTGCTGATTCCTCTCTTGCATTGCATGGTTCCTCGAATCTTCTGATGCAGGACTGCTTGTCTTCACACCAGCTATATCCTCCTGCAATCAAGCAGCCATGCTCGTCCTTATCACCGCCAATAGTTCTCGTACAGCCAAAAAGAAAAAGAATACTGCAAAAGAGCAAAAATCCTTTCATGCTTTTTATACATACTTGCTTTATTTAAAGTTTTTCAATACCTTTAAAAACGAGCATAAGAACCTTCCTGCTATGGCAGAAGCATACTGGTTTTTATGGCTGAAGAAAGCAAGAGAGCTGAAAACAAAGTATGACCATACAAAATCGTTTTTAGAAAGGCAGCTTATTGAAAGCAAACCTTCTTTTTTCGGAAGCTATGACGCACAAAAGGCAGCAGTATTGCTTTGTGCACTCTTTAAAGTTACTGAAGCTCAGAAGCAGCTTTACAGGCGGTTTGTCGAGGGCTCTGCGTGGTTTTTATCCAGTATCAATGATGATAGAAAAGCGCTTGAAGAAATGAGCGCATTAGGAATAGAACTAGCAAGGATGGTTGAAAAAGAACAGGAAATGCTTTCACCCTTGCACGATATCTTTCAGCAGATAAGCATGCCACAGGATATTTTCTCTCTTACCGTGCAGGACATTATAAGCATAAGCAGCTCCCTTCAGCTAACCGACAGCAAACTCGTTAAAAATGTGCACAATACCATTAACAGGCAGCTCGAAAGAGAAATACTTCAAATAAGAAGAATAGTAGAACAAATAGACAAAATCAACGCCACCTGCAAAGTTATTGTTATGCGCGTTCAACAGGATAGGGACATAAACAAAGTGGCAAGAATAGCTTATTTTACTGCATTTGCAAGCTACTTTTTTGGATTGATCGATTATAGCATGTACTCCAATATCGCCAAAGTCTCCAAGCTCATCATGGACCTCAAAGCCTAAAACCATAAGATTTAAGAGAAACTTCTTTCTCCCTGATAGCATGGTAAAGCTATCAGAGATTATAAAGCAGAGAGAACAGGCAAGAAAGAAGCCAGAAATTCCTGAGCATCTGAAGATTAAAAAAAGTCTAGACTACAGTATTTACGATGGTTTTTTTACATCCATAAAATCAGGCGTTACTTCATCATTCATCATGCCTTTTGCAATAGCACTGCAGGCAGGAACAGGCATGCTTGCTGCATTTTCTGCATTGCCTGAGCTTGCAGGAAGTTTCTTTCAGCTGTTTTCTCAAAAGGCAGTTGAAATTTTTAAAACCAGAAAAGCAATTATGTTCTGGACTGCACTGCTGCAATCGCTCATCTGGCTTCCTATCTTATTATTCCCTTTCATAGCCAAAGAAAGTTTATGGTTGCTTCTTCTTTTAATAACTCTTGAAGCAGTCATTGGAGGATTTCAAGGGCCTATCTTTAACAGCGTTTTGGGAGATTTAATCCCTGAGCATAAAAGAGGGGAGTTTTTTGGAAAAAGAAACAGAATAGTAAATGTCATGAACTTCATCAGCACGTTTGGAGCAGGATTAATCCTTGCTTATTTTAAAAAGCTTGACGCTGCGCAATCGGCAGCCCACTATGTTTTCTTTGGCTTTGCCATCTTGTTTTTCCTTGCATTTATTTCCAGATTCATTGCGTCTTTCTTTAAAGCTCGATATTATGATCCTCCCTTCACTCCCGCGCGACAAAGCCATTCTTTTTTCACATTTATCAAGAATATGCAGCAGGACAATTACGGTATTTTTGTCACGTTTGTTTTCTTTTTCAGGGTAGCAAGCGCCATCACTGCCCCCTTTTTTGTCTTATATTTGCTCAGGGAGATGAAGTTTACCTATTTTCAGTTCACGCTCATTGTTGCAGCAGCAATCATAGGCACCTTCTTGTCCATGGGATTCTGGGGAAAGATGATAGACAAAAAAGGAAGCAAAGCTGCTTTGCAGTTAAGCGCGTTTTTGCTGCCACTCAGTCCCTTTCTCATAGTCATCTCGGCACTTTTCGCTCCAACCGCTGCGTTCATTTTCCTTATCCTTGAAGAACTCTTTTCAGGGATAGCTTGGGCAGGATTCAACTTAAGCACCAACGGATTTTTATTTGATGCAACCTCAAAAGAACAACGAATCAATTACACAGCATATTATAATATCTTTATCAGCATAGCACTTGCAGGAGGAGCCTTTCTGGGAAGTGCACTCATATCCGTTGTTCCGGTATTTTTGCTTTCAGGCATTGTGACTTTGTATTTGATTTCTGGCATCCTGCGGTTGTTGGTAACTGTCCTTTTCGTCAAGAAAGTAAGGGATGCAAGAATGGTCGAAATTGACTTTCCAGGCAGGGGTTTTTTCAGCAGGGTCATTTCCATAACACCCCATCAGGGTGCGACCATTGAAGTTTTAGGAACCTACCACAGAAAACCTGTTGCTGTTCTTGCTAAACCAAAGCCTATTAAGAAAATAAGCCAGGATGAAAAAAGCCAGTATCAGAAAAAGTCCATGGATTACCTCAAAAAAAATGTAGAGCAAGAAAAGAGAATAAAGGCCAAGCCTTTCAAAACCAAACTGGAGGAAGTAGGCAACATCGTAGAGAAAATTAAAAAAGAGACCCAGGAAAAGGACTTGAAGGAGAAGTTGGCAGAGCCGGAAGAGCAGAACAGCGACAAAAACGATGGCCGACGCAATTGACCTAGCATAACATTTATAAAGACTGTATCATTACCGATATATCGAATAAGATACTATCGGATGTGATACGTTGCTCAAAGGCTACCTGCAAATCATTACGCTGAAAATTCTCTCGCAAAAGCCATGCTCTGGCTATGAGCTTATTAAGGAAATCAAGGCAGAAACTGGAGGGTGGAAGCCAAGCTACGGCTCCATGTATCCTCTTTTAGAGCATTTCTTAAAGGATGGCATTGTTAAAGTAAAACAGCTCCAACGAAAAAAAATCTATACGCTGACTGAAAAAGGAAAAAAACACCTCAAAATGCAGGAGCAGAAAAAAAACGAGATGATAGACCGAATGATAGAAGGCATGAAAATGTATGAGTTATTTTCAAGCAAAACAAAAATGGAGCTCATCGTTGCCATGATGCAGCGTTTGAAAGAAGGAAAAGTTCCCTTTCAGCAAGTCAATCCTGAAGTTGAAGAGTTAAAATTTTTATTGGTAAAATTGCTGGTGCAGAACAAAATAGAAAAAAATAAAAATGCACTGAAAATTATATTACAAAAAACAAACAGGGAGTTGAAACAATTACTATGAAACCAGTTATTGAACTTAAAGACGTTTGGAAAACCTACACCATGGGAGAAAACAAAATTCATGCTCTGAGAGGAGTTTCCTTGACTATCCAAAAAGGAGAGTTTGTTGCCATTCAAGGCCCTTCAGGGAGCGGAAAAAGCACTGCCATGAACATGGTAGGCTGCTTGGATGTTCCCAGCAAGGGAGAAATTTATCTTGACGGCGTCAATATTGCAAAGTTATCAGAATCTTCTCTTGCTCAAATACGAGGAAGGAAAATAGGCTTTATTTTTCAAAAATTCAATTTAATCAGCACCTTAAGCGCGTGGGAAAATGTCATGCTGCCTTTAACGTTTCAGGGCATGAACGAATCTGAAAGAAGAAAACGCGCAAAAGAAAGATTGGAAGCTGCAGGCTTGGGAGACAGAATGAACCACAAACCCAATGAATTAAGCGGAGGCCAGCAGCAGAGAGTAGCTATAGCAAGGGCACTGGTTACTGATCCAGAAGTTATTCTTGCTGATGAACCAACAGGAAATTTAGACAGCAAAACAGGAGCAACCGTCATGCAATATTTACAAGAATTGCATCAAAAAGGAAAAACCATCATCATGGTTACCCACGACGATAAACTTGCGCATTACGCAGACAGAATAGCTTTCTTAAAAGACGGCATCATTATCAAGGCTACCAAAGCCGATAAAACTAAAACACAGGTGATAGCATGAAAAAAATGATTGTAGCATTGTTGTTATTGGCAGTGATTATGCCATTAGTTTCGGCAAATCCCGTGCTGAAAGCATCGCTCAGCAAATACGAACCTTTGCCTGCGCAACCAGGCAACTTTGTTGATGTTTGGATTAAACTGGAAAATACGGGAAATGAAAATGCGAAAAACGCAGTACTTGAAATTGTTCCTTCATTTCCATTCAGCATCGATGAAAACAGCAAAACCATAGGCATTTTGGGAAGCCAAAAAGATTATGTTGCCGAATTTAAGCTTAGGGTTGATGACAACGCAGTGCAGGGAGACAACATTCTTAAAGTGCGATTTACCGACAATCCCTTAAGCAATACCTGGTATGAAACAGAGTTAACGCTGAGAGTAGAATCCGCAAGTTCAGATCTTGTTATTTCGTCCTATAACACTGTTCCTGAAGAACTGCAACCAGGAGAAACAGGACAATTGAAAATTCGACTTCAGAATGTTGCAGGAAAAACACTAAGGGATATCAAAGTAAGTTTAAGCTTGACTGACGGCACAATAACCTATCCATTTATTCCTATAGGAACAACTGCGCAGCAGTGGATTGACAAATTAGACATCAACAGCGGAGCAGAAATAGTTTATGACATTAAACCATACCCTGATGCTGAATCAAAAGCATACAAATTGCCTATCACCTTATCCTATAAGGATTCTGCAGGAGCTGAATTTAACAAAACAGACTTAGTGGGCATTATCGTCAACAGCAAACCAGAATTGATGGTCAACTTGGAAGAAGTTAGGGCAGATGGAACCCTCAGCATAAAGATTGTCAATAAAGGCTTAAGTACCTTGAAATTTTTAACAGTACATTTGGAAAAAGACAGCAGCTTCGACCTTCTCTCCCAGAAAAACAGCGAGTATATAGGAAAACTGGAGAGCGATGATTTTGAAACTGTCGATTTTCAAATAGCCTTCAAAGAGCAAACAGCAAAATTGCCTATTGCCGTTACCTTTATGGATGCAAACAACAATCCGTATGAACAGACATTCAGCCTTGAAGCCAAAATGATGAAGAAGGAAAATGGAAACGGTTCAGCAGGATTGTGGATTGTTATTGTCATTGCCATACTCATTGTAGGATTTATTGCTTACAGAGTCATGAGGAAAAAGAAATAGCTTTTTCATGATAAAAGACTTTATCAAACTGGCCTGGGGAAACATCAGCCATCGAAAAATACGCTCATGGCTTACCATGATAGGCATTTTCATAGGCATAGCCGCTGTTGTTTCTCTCATCGCTTTAG
This sequence comes from Candidatus Woesearchaeota archaeon, assembly GCA_003599145.1. Taxonomy (GTDB): domain Archaea; phylum Nanobdellota; class Nanobdellia; order Woesearchaeales; family UBA9642; genus SURF-58. The sequence goes on from QZIT01000001.1 coordinate 100,115, forward strand.
GCCAAGGATTAGAAAAGGCAGTCATCACGCAATTTAACATTGCAGGAACAGACGTATTAACCATACAGGCGCAAGGCACAGGACAAGGACCTCCTGGAGCAGGAGTGGTGAATCACTTAACCCAAGACCAGCTTGATAAAATTGACGACGTTTTAGGCGTTGATGTTGCCATAGGAAGAATCATCCAGACAGGAAAACTTGAATATAACGACCAATTAGGGTTTGGATTTGCTGCGAGCATGCCTGATGGAGAAGCAAGAAAGGCTGTTCATGAAATTCTCAATCTTAAAGCTGAAAAAGGAAGGCTTTTAAGGGATGACGACCGATACAGCGTAGTTCTTGGGAATGATTTTCTTGATAAAACAGACTTCGGCAAAGAAATTACTGTAGGCTCAAAGGTGCTGATTAACGACAAGTCATTTACCGTCGTTGGATTTTTAGAAAAAAAAGGAAGCTTTACGGTTGATTCTGCTGTTTTAATGAATGAAGAGCCTTTGATAGAAATTTCAAACATTCCAGAAGGAGAATACGACATTATTGTTGCAAGAGTAAAAAATACTGATGACATCCCAAAAATAAAAGAAGACATAGAAAGGGTTCTTCGAAAAGAAAGAAATGTAAAGCTTGGAGAGGAGGATTTTACTGTTGAAACTCCTGAAGGCGCCCTAAAAAATCTGAAAAAGACACTGTTTGCAGTGCAGCTGTTTGTCTACATCATTGCAAGCATCTCCATTGTCGTTGGTGGTATAGGCATCATGAACACCATGTACACTGCTGTCTTGGAAAGAACAAAGGAAATAGGCATCATGAAGTCCATTGGAGCATCAAACCGCTCTATATTCACCATCTTTTTTATTGAGTCAGGAGTGTTAGGACTGGTTGGAGGAATTATCGGAGTATTGCTCGGTATGGGAATTGCAGAATTGCTTGCTGCACTTGGCAGTGCTGCCTTGGGAGATGGATTTATCACCACTCAGTTTTCACCGTTATTGCTCTTCGGAGCATTGGCATTTTCCTTTATCATAGGAACACTTGCAGGTTTATTGCCTGCTATGCAAGCATCAAAAATGAGTCCTGTAGATGCTTTAAACTACACTAAATAAACTGAACGAATATGAACAAAGACTTGATAAAATACGGATTGAACAATTTATGGCACAGAAAGAAGCGATCCTTGCTTACGGTTATATCTATCTTTATAGGCATCATGGCTATCTTTGCACTGATTAGCTTTGGCCAAGGGCTTTCATCGTATGTTAAATCCATCTCAAGCGAAATGGGAACAGACAAGATCGTCATGCAACCAAAAGGAGGCTTTGGAAACCCGACAGAATCTGCATTTCAGTTTAATGAGGAAGATGTTGAGTTTGTAAAAAAAGTTTCAGGCGTAAGCGAAGCAACAGGCATGATTGTTACCTCAGTCCAAGTACAGCAGGATACTGCAAAAAAATCAAGATACGTTTATGCTCAAGGAATTCCCACAGAGCAATCTGAACAACAGCTCATTAACGAACTGTTTGCAACTGATTTAGGATCTGGCAGAGAACTTAAAAAAGGGGATACAGACAAAGTTGCTGTTGGCTACGGATACAGCCAGCCTAATACTGTATTTGAAAAACCCATAGGCCTTGGAGATAAATTATACATCAACGGAAAGAAAGTAGAAGTCATAGGAATCTATGAACCCATAGGAAATCCCATAGATGATATGAATATTTACTTTACTTCAGAGGCCATGGTTGATTTTTTAGGAGCTGAAAAGGAATATGCAACTATTTTCATAAGGTCAAGTGCAAGTGAAGACCCAAGGGAAGTTGCAAAGACTGTTGAAGAAAAATTTAGAAAATATAAGGACCAAGATGAAGGCAAGGAAACGTTTTTTGTGCAGACCTTTGAAGACTTAATTGCGAGCTTCAGCACCATTTTAGGAATTCTCAACACTGTTTTGGTTTTAATTTCCCTTATCTCTGTTGTTGTAGCTGCAGTAAACATCATGAACACAACCTATACTTCCGTATTGGAAAGAACCCAAGAAATAGGCATCATGAAAGCCATAGGTGCTCAAAACAGGCACATTCTTTTTGTTTTTGTCTTTGAAGCAGGCGTTTTAGGCATTATTGGAAGTGCAGTAGGCATGTTTTTCGGATATTTGATTGCAAAAGCAGGAGGGTTCTTTGCAGCCAGCGCAGGCTACTCTATGCTGCAACCAGCTTTTCCGTTATGGCTTGTTTTAGGTTGTTTAGTTTTTGGCTTCTTCATGGGAGCACTGTCAGGATTGGCTCCAGCATATCAGGCGTCAAAACAAAAGCCAGTAGAAGCTTTAAGGTATGAATAACAAACTATAAAAACTGCCGTTTTCTTAAATAGCCATGCTTAAAATTGTCAGAGTCTATCATCACTTAAAGACAAAACAAAAAATAATAAGAGTTATCTGCGCAGCAACCTTGTTATGGGCAATGGCATATGCCTGTTTTGAGTATTTTGTTCCTTTATTTCTTGAAGGCAAAGGATACAGCATTTCAACTATAGGGTTACTGCTGGGAATACCTTCCTTCATAGCCATTGGTTTAGATGTCTTTATAGGATACCTGCAGACAAAAATAAAGGCAAAATGGCTGTTTCTTTTTTCTTTAACACTGTTGATTGCTGCTTCTCTGTTGATTTACCTTTACGGTGGAATGATTGGTATCATTATTTTTGCACTGGTATTATACGGCTTGGGATTTGATTTTTTTGACATTACCAATTATTCTTCTGTCTTTAGAAATTCAGATGAAACCAATAGTTCTTCAAACATCTCCTTAAGAGATACCTTTGAAGCCCTTGGTTTAGTGATAGGGGGCATCTTTGTAGGCTACGCATTTAGCGAAAACCCAGGACAGACAATACTGATAACTGCGCTGTTCATGTTTTTATCGTTTCTTATCATTCTGTTCCTCTACAAAGAGCCATGGCGTAATTCCGAGATTAAAGTAAAGAACAAATGGCTTTCCGTAATCACTGATTTTAAAAAAATACGTTCAAAACAAATGTTGTTTGTCCTTTTTGTGATGGTCTGCATTACCTTCTGGGATGGCTTGTTTTGGGGTTTTGAATCTATCTTTGCCAATAAATTTGTCAATCCTTATATCAACGAAAGCGTTTTTGCAGGCATGCTTATGGCAATCTATCTATTGCCCATGGTTCTTTTTGAGCATTTATTCGGGATTGCAGAAGATAGAATAGGCAAAAAAAAGTTCATCTATGGCGGCTTCTTGGTTCTGGCCATAGGCATAACCTTGATAGCCATTTCCCAAAACATTTTCCTGCTAACGTTTGCTGTGTTTCTAACAAGCACAGGAATTTTTGCAATAACGTGGCCTGCAATATTGGGCTGGTATGAAGATAAGACAGCCTTGCTTTTAGGAAGAAACAATGCAGGCAAGGCAGTGGGCATTATCGAGTTTTTTGAGAATATAGGCTATTTGCTAGGCCCTATTTTCGGAGGGCTTATTGTTTTAAAGCTTGGATTTCAAGGAACATTCTTTATTATGGGAGGCCTATTCTTAGTGCTTGCAATCACCAGCTTTTTTGTACTCAAAAAGTGAAGATTCATACATAAGCTTTATAAATGGTTTATTCTTCTAGTTTTTCACAAGTACTTAGGGAGGGATTTGTATGGAAAAACATGATAAAACCAGAGTGAACATGGTTGCAGTTCAGACAGCTATTTTTGGATTGCTGCTTGTTGTTATGCTCGTATTTTCTATATTGACCTATGCAAGGGTAAATACCATTGTAAAGGCGATTAATGGCGATGTTCAGCCGCAGCAAGAAGAGCAACCTGCACCACAGCCACAGCAAGGATTAGCTACGGCAGACGATGATCCTGTTTTGGGAGATAAAAATGCGCCTGTGGAAATCATTGAGTTTTCAGACTTTCAATGCCCATTCTGCGGAAGATTCTACAGCCAAAGCATGGGACAGATTAAAGAAAAATATGTTGATACAGGAAAAGTCAAGATTGTTTTCAGGGACTTTCCTTTAGGATTCCACCAGTTTGCACAAAAGTCATCTGAAGCAGCAGAATGCGCAGATGAACAGGGCAAATTTTGGGAATACCATGACAAGTTATTCGAAAGCCAGGATGCACTAGACACTGCAAGCTTAAAGCAATATGCTTCAGAATTAGGATTAGATACTGCAAAGTTCAATTCCTGCTTGGATACTGGAAAATATGCTTCAGAAGTCAGCAAGGACTTAAGCGATGGAACCGCTGCAGGAGTTTCAGGAACGCCAAGCTTTTTCATTAACGGGCAGAAAATTGTAGGCGCCCAGCCTTACAGCGTTTTTGAAGCCGCAATTGAAGCTGCATTAAACGAATAATTTTTTTTATTTTTTTACCATGAAATATACTCATTTGATAGCAGGATTAGCGCTGTTTGTTTTTATAGCCCTGCCTATGGTGCAAGGCCATCTTGAAGGAGGCACGGATATTCAAAAAGGAGATTACCTTATTGATATTGGCTATGATACACCTGAACTCACTGCGGACCGTGCAACGGTATTCTTGGTCAGTTTAGAAGCCAATGGATCTGAAATTGAAACAAACTCTGCATGGGTGAGAATAAAGGAAAAAAATGGACCTGTTGTATTTACCGCAAAGCTGTTGCCTGAACCAACAGGCGCTTACAGTTTTACCGCAATTCTGCCGAAAAAAGGGAACTATGACTTCACGGTTAGATTCGAAACACCAGAAGAAACTGTTGAAGAAACAACAGATTTGCAGGTGAAAGGTTCAGCAAACTACAGAGAAACTGTACTTTGGATAACTATCGCGGTTTTGCTCTGTTTATTGTTCATTACGCTATTGAGAAAAAGGAGGGGAAAAAGATGAAATACGTTTTCATGGCTTTATTGATAATAATTGTTACAGTGACTGCATGCACTCAGGCGCCAGTAGATGTAACGCAAAATCAAGATGCTGAACAGCAGAATGCTGAAACAAAAGAAGTTCATATTGACATGTTTGACTGGGGCTTTAATCAGGACCCTGTAACCATAAAGAAAGGGGACCATGTTAAATTAAGAATAACCAGCAGTAATGGAACTCACGGCATCATGATTCCGGGTTTAGGATTATCAACAGGAAGAATTGCTTCAGGAGAAGAACAAGTTTTGGAATTTGATGCTACTGAAGCAGGAACGTTTGAATACTTTTGCAATGTTCCCTGCGGAGAAGGCCATAAAAGCATGAGGTCGCAGATTATTGTTGAAGAATGAATCTTGACTCGTTAAAAAAATATGCACCTGTTGTTTTAAGGATAGCATTAGCGCTGGTTTTTTTATGGTTTGGCATAAACCAGCTTTTTTTTCCAAACGATTTTATAGGCTATCTGCCAAATTGGGCAGTGCAGGATCAAGCAGGAATAGGAAACGTGATGCACAGCGTGGTTAACGCACTGCCTGGCAAGGCCTACACGCTTTTAGCAATCAACGGACTGGTTGAAGTGCTTTTAGGGATAGCATTACTTATGGGCTTTTTTACCAGAATAAGTGCCATTATTCTTGGAGCACACTTGTTTATTATCATGATATCTTTAGGATATAATGAAATAGCTGTGAGAGATTTTGGATTAGTATTTGCAACCGTTGCTATATTTTTGAATGGACCTGATATCTGGTGTGTTGATAACTTACTTAAAAAGAGAAGACTTGCGAACTGATTCTTTTAATAATCGTTCAGACTGCGCAGTGCCAATGGCAATAATAGTATCTTTAGGCATTAATCGAGTATCTTTGGAAATATCGAAAAGCCATTTTTCATTTCTCTTTATGGCAATAATCCTTGCTTTGGTATAGGTTCTTATTTTTAGTTCTCCTATAGTTTTATTGGCAAAAAAAGAACTATAATGAATCAACTCTTCAATAACGCGTTTATCTGCATTTTGCAAAGTGTGGGTTATAAATTCAGGAACTTGCTCTTCCAAGGTCAAATCTGCAATAAACGCTGCGCTTGTTGCCAAATCTTTTATGTATAAAATGAACTTGTTAATGTAAGACTTTTCATCTTTTTTTATTTTTGCTTTCTCAATGGCCTTTTTAGACTCTAGATACAACGCATTGATTTTTTTATACAGCAAGCTTACCTGATTAGCCATTTCCCGATCATGCAAAAAAACTGCCGAGTACGCTACATCGGTCATGAGCTCTGTCAAATCCTTCATCTCAACCAAAGACTCTTTAAGCGATTTCACAAAAGCATTTCAGGGTTTCAGGTTTATAAAGTTTGTTCAAAACGCAAAACTATATAAAGAAAATAAACCAAAAGCCATTATGAAAATTCCAGGCATTGCCTATTTAATCATAGGAGCGGTCATTGCAGGCTATGCTTTTTTTGTTAGAGCCAAAACAGAAAGTACTGCTATGCTGATATTCTTTTACATAGGACTCTTGTTTATTGCAATAGGCGGCATTAAACTACTCATGCAAAAGAAAGCGCCAAAACATCATGCAACTCATCCTTCGCATTCTTATAATACCCAACAGCATATGCATCAGGCACCTCCAGCGCACACACAACATATACAGCATCAACAACAGAATACTGCACATCATATTCAACCACACCATGCACAACACACGCACATACAACAAGCCCAGCAACAACAGAATATGCATGTTTATCCGCAACATTCTCAACAGCAGCATATGTTTCCCCAAGTAGTTGTTTGTCCTGTCTGTCAGGGAAGAAATCCTATCAGTGCAAACTTCTGTTCACGATGCGGAAAGAACTTAAAGTAAAGACGTACTTTGAATTTGCCGCCCGCGTCATCAACTCAATCTTTCTTTAAAGGTTTCAAAATAGGTCATGAGCAAAGGCAATAATATTGGACCAATAAATATCCCGACAATCCCGAACAAGCAGGCACCACCTATAACTCCAATAATTACCACTATCTGATTCACCTTTGCTTTTTTATGCACTATTTTTGCAAGAAGAATATTATCAATGGTGCCGATTATCAAAAGACCGTATAAAAACAAAGCTATCCCTTTTCCTAAAACCCAGTAATTATGAGAAAAGTAGCCGCTTAAAATTAAAAAAAGCGAAGCAGGCAGCCAGATAATCGCTGTTCCAATAGTCGGAATAAGCGCGAAGAAGGCCATTATCAATCCTAAAATTATTGGAAAAGGAACACCAAACAGATAAAATCCTATAGTTCCAACAATTCCCTGCACTAATGCAACAAATAATTGTGCATAAATCACGGTATGAGTTATATTCCCAAATTCACGGGTAAGCCTCTTTTTTGTCTTTGTCCTCATAGGAAGCAAGTCGCTCATTTTTTTTAATATAATCTCTCTATCTTTAAGGATAAAATAAGCTATAATGAACGTAAGAAAAATTTGTGCGATTATGAGAGGTATACTCAAAATAAAGCTTGTTATTTTCTCCTCCAAAATCGGTTTAAGGCTTTGCAGTTTTTTATCAATACCTAATTTTGACAATTGGTCTGTGTTGAATTTTTCCGCCCTATTAAGCAATGAACATACTTTTGAGTCTTCACTCGTGCACGCTAAACCGAATAATTCTCCTTTCTCAACTTTGCTTGATAAAGAATTATAGAGAGAATATCCCTGATGGGTAATTTCGAATGCCAAAAAAAAGAAAGGAATTAAGATTATGATTGCAACAATACATAAAGAAAAAATAATTGAAAGAGCATTATTCTTGATTTTCTTATGGATTCTCTTATACAACGGAAAAGAAAGGTATGCCAAAAGTATGCTGCTTAAAAGAACAGTAATCATCGGTTGGATAAGCTTAAAGAAGAGAAGTAATGCAAGTATAAATACTATGAATGGAACTATTTTTTGATATTGATTAAGGATTGCCATGGTGTAAAAATATATGCTGCAGGTAAGGACAGGCATACCTGCATTTGCCTATCGCGTTTTTATATTAATGTCGTCAGTCTATTGCTTTCTCCTCATCATTGCTGCAACAAGCACTGCGCCGACGGCTGCACCTATTCCTGCGGCAATCAATACTGATTTTTCAGGATTTTTTTGAATGTAGCCATCAACATTTTCCTTCATCATTGCCGCTTTTTCTTTTAAATGAGCAAACTCTTCTTTGCCACTCTCACCCATGCTTTCAGCCTTGTCCATCATTTTATCAATATGCTCATGCATGCTCTGTCTTACACTAAAATTTTTTTCATTTACCATTTTTTTTCACCTACCTCCCACTTTTAGCAGGAGACCTATTACAAAAATCGTTATGCCTATAGAAAAGAATGCTGCAGCGTTGCTCCAGCCTAGGTTTTCTATCAGGAAGAAAAAAAGCGCGAAAATCAGAAATACAGTTCCAAATACGATTATTAAAAGATACGCCATCTTCTTCAGCACTCTTTTTTCTATTTGCGTTATTCGCTCTTCAATATTTTTCATGACCATTTCTGCCCCTTCTGCTATCGGCGGAAATATGCTTGCAGCTAAGGTTTGAGAAATAAAACTCAATCCGTCTTTTATCATACCCATGAATCCGTGGTCTTTTTCAGTCATTGCTTCACCTTGTTACTATGCGTATAGCTTGCTCCTTTTTCGCTAGAAGGCGCTCAATCCGGATCATTCATCGCGTTCTGCATTCTTTTTTAACAATGAGTCGTGTTGCATTGCGCATATGACCCGCTATGCGCTCATTTTTATTCAGATCAAACGTATTAAAAAATTCTGAACAACATTATAACAATAAAGATTACTACGACTACTCCGCCAATAAGCGCGAGTATTCCTCCTTTTTTATTCATTGTGTGTTTCATGGTTTCCTCCGTTTTAATGATAAGCATTTTTTCGCCCAAACAAATCATTTTTTGCATTTCTTCCTATGAAATAATATACTATTGCGGTTAGTATGTTAAAAATTACGGCAAGTATTATCCATAACAATTTCATGCCGTCAGATAATTTTTTATTATGTACAATCACGTCATAGATTACCCACACTGCAGCAAGAACTGCAACAATGCCCAAGATCGTATTGAAAAACATGGTTCACATCCTCCGTTTTATTAAAATAATTTTTCAGCCAAATAGATGCTGATGGCTGATATGACCAAGCTTATTGAAAACACCAGTAATAATGCTAAGACTGTCATACATAACCACCTCCGTTTCTTTAATCTATAACAGTGAAGCAATAAAGCTCCCTGTTAAAACTTATGTCTTCATTATGTTTTTTCCAACAGTTCTATTTTTTATCATTCCTTTGCCGCCTGGACTATTTGCAGCTCTTATTTTTGCTGCGGTCATTCTGCCGCCTCTGCTTATTTTTGCCATTTTTTTACCTCCAAAGTGTTAATCATTGTTTACGCTTTTTTTATTGTGTGCGCAATTACTGAAATTATAAACAAGATGACGAAGATTATTGCTAACCATTTGGCAATTACAAATGAAACTCCCGAAATGAGTCCGAATCCAAATATCCCTGCGATGATAGCAACTATTAAAAAAAGTATCGCCCAAATTAACCAGCCTGTTACTCCTTTTTTATTCATGTGTACCTCCTCAGTATCTTGAATTAAAATTCCCGATGGCCGCTATTGCGGCCACCCGACTTAAACTATTTGCCCTTGGGAATCACTCATGGTATGATCACTCGCCTGCTCTATCCAATTCTCGACAGTAGCATATCCAGGGGAATTTCCCTGAATATTCACATGAAGCGAGTCCTGTTTCTGACGTACAAGCTTAAGAAGTCTATCAGTATCATAATTCTTAAGCTGGTCTATCGTATGAATTCCTGATCGCTCAAGAAGCTCTGCATACTGCGGACCGATGTCTTTAACACTAACCAGTTCTGCCATACTCTGCCAACTTCTGACTGAGCTTACCGGAGCGCCAATTTTATTGGCTACTTTTATAGGGTCTGCTTCCCATAATTGCTGGGTATTCTTTATTCCCATTGCTTTAAGTCCCTTGTTATACTCTGGACCAATTCCTTCTAAGGCAAGCACAGGATGTACATCCCCGAATGGAGTAGCACGCGTTGTTTTTGTGCTATAGGTGGTCTGGGTATTTTTCGTTGTTTTTTGCTGAGTTGGTCTCATAGCAAGAGAGAGCACCACGATGAATGCTATCAATAAAAGCAGAATTGCACCGCCAATAACCCAAACCCACGGGAACGCTGTTGTACCCTGCACACCTTGTGCGGTAATGGGCACTATTGCGGATTCGTTCGATTTGTTTGCTGATCCGTTCGCAAGATTCTGGTTTAGCTGCGAAGTCGTAAGGTCTGTATTAAACAAATCAGAGCCTGTAGTAAAGCTCCAGACGTAATTTCCAGAAAGCGAATTGCCTGCAAGATCTTTTGCTCCATTTATCTCCACAGTAAAAACATTACCATATCTCTGGTTTGGAGAAAACTGTTCATTTGATGTAAACGTTGCTGTACGGCCAGTATAGGTTACTATTCCGTCAATTGCAAGCAACCTGTACACTCCAAATTCTGGAGTCGTCCTTTGCATCACCTTAAATGTATTTTCATTTATGGTCGAAGGATCCATAGCTTCACTAAACACTATGGTTATTTCTTCATTTCTTGACAACTCTTGCTCATTGTTCATTGGCGATACAGAAAGTATCGTCGGACGCGTTGTATCGGTTAATGCACTCACGGTTACAGCAGCAAGTGCTGTCAACATAACCATCATGAGCGCGACTATTACAAACGTCGAACTCTTTTCATACTGTTTCTTTACCATAAAACCACCCCCTGGTTTTTATTTTATAATTTACAATTGGTAATCATAATTTTTGAAAGTGCTATTGCGAAAAGGAAGAATGATGCTCAAGGATGATATTGACCATTGACAGGTTTTTTGCAATGCGGACACACTAAGGACATGCCGACTAATTCTGGACTTATTATTTGTTTGTGACAATGCTTACATAAAATCATATTCAAATCTTTTTTCGCTTTTTGCGCATTAGTTAGTTTTTTCATTTTCATTGCGTTATTGCGCAGTCAACTGTCCAGTCAACTCTGTCTGCGTTTCTACTTGCTTTTGTAAAAGCTGCAAATGCACAAGCCTATGCTTCATATCAACTCGTTCTGACTGCATCTTCAACATGTTTCTTTCAAGCTTTGACAGCATATGCTGCCAATAGGCAATCTTTCTTTCAACTTCAAAGACCATGCTTTTTTCCACATCAAAGAGTTTTTTCATAGCAAAACACCCCCACAGCACATACTTGGAAGAATGAGCTCTTCTTCACTCTTCTGCATAAGCGCCTTCATAGACGTGCAGTTTACGCTCCTCTATCTCCCAGACAGATAAACTGTCAACTTCCTCTGATGTTAATATTGCTCCACTATCGTCTTCAAATAGCATATTTTCAGCCCCCCATTAGTATATAAAAAAGTAATAAAGCATTATGAAATCAATACATTCTATAAGGCATAGCTGCAATACCTTCACCCCCAAGAAAAGGCTGCAGCATACCCTGATGATCATAATAATCAAAATTTGCGCAAGTTCTGCAGGAAGGAATAGTTTTTCATTCCACTACTTTATAATATCACTGAAGTTCTAATACTTAGTGTTGGAAACGTAAACAAATCGATAGGAATAAGTTTATACTCTCTCCGGTGTAAGAAGCATAGTGCACGCTCACTGAAAATAATTATTTTTCAGAATAATGGTTTAAGAACAAGTCATCAGGAGAAAATTCTTTTTTATCAAGTATTTCATGCAAAAGTCCCAAGGGATTTCGTGAAATGATTTTATCCACTGAAAAGGTATATGCTGCCTTAATCTGCACTTCTTCTGCAAATTTAGTCTGTATTTGCGCAATATACTGCTCCTTTTGATGAGTATCTCTGAAACCAAGTAACAGCACATGCGAAGCTTGTTCGTCAGCAACCCTATAAGCATCAATAACGTAAGGAGTTCTCGATATTCTATCTGATATCTGATCATCTGAAAACTCTCGCCATATTTTAGAAGTAAGTCGTATGATGAGTATCATCATGACATTGATTCCTATTTTTTTGAAGTCTACAATAGGCATATAGCCTTGGATAATGCCATAATGCTCTAATTTGTTTCGTATCTTAAATATTGCCTGAGGCGTAAGCTTCATCGTTTTAGCAATATCGCTATCAGGAATCCTTTTAGAGTCAAGGATTTTTTTGAGAACAACTTTATCATTTTCCGTAAGCTTCGGAAAATCAGGATTCATTCTGTCTATATTCAACACCCCCTGTATAGGTAAGCAAGCAAACTTTAAGTAAATTTCGGTTTTTTGGCCTTATTTTGCCATAGGTTACTATATAAACTATATAGTACGCCGGAGTACACCATAAAAAGATACCTAATGGAAAAAGCAAAAAGTTTATTAATAAAGTTTGCCTGATTCTACTATGGATGTTATTCAGGCAATCAAGCAGAGAAGAAGCTGCAGAAAGTACATGGAAAAACCTGTGGAGTTTGAAAAGGTGAGTATGGTCATAGAAGCAGGCCATCATGCTCCTTCTGCTGGAAATTTGCAAAGCTGGAAGTTTATTATCATCACTGAAAAAGAGATTATCAAACACATAGCAAATTATGCTTTTCAGCAGTTCTGGATAGAAACAGCGCCTGTAGTTATAGCAGTATGCAGCTATGATGAAAAGCAGGAAAGGCATTATGGAGAGGTAGGAAAAACACTTTATGCTACACAAGGATGCGCTGCTGCAATTCAAAATATGCTGCTAACAGCAACTGCCCTCGATTTAGGTTGCTGCTGGGTAGGAGGTTTTGAAAGAGACAAAGTTCATGATTTATTAAAAATACCTACTAACGTAAATTTACAGGCGTTGATAACCTTAGGCTATGCCGATGAAAAGCCGGCTGAAAAAACTATGGCTGATTTATACACTTGCGTCTATTTTAACAGCTATGGCGCAAGCATTGCTAAAATGCATATGGTTTTAGGCAATTACAGCATCGAATGGGAAAAGAAAATAGAGGAAAACAAGTCAAAATTGCACAAGATTTTCGGAAAAATCAAGGAAAAGGTTAAGAAAAAATAGGATTTAAATAGCACTGCTTATTCTTTGCACCATGCTTTTCCCCCATGAACACATCAGGACAGTGCAGAATGATGTATTGGAAACTATTGATAAAGGCATACGAAGCAAAAAGAATCTCGTTCTTCATGCTCCAACAGGATTAGGAAAAACAGTAAGTGCATTAGCGCCTGCATTGACGTATGCACTGGAAAAAGACCTCACTATTTTCTTCCTGACATCAAAACATACGCAGCATCAGATTGCTTTGGAAACATTGAAAAAAATGCAGGAAAAATTCAACTTAAAGTTTTCAGCAGTTTCCTTATTAGGAAAAAAATGGCTTTGTCTGCAGCCAGGAACACAAACACTCACTACAGGCATGTTTCATGAATACTGCAGGGCTGTTGTAAAAGATGAAAAATGCGAATTTTATAATAATTTTAAAATAAAAGGAAAAGTAAGCGTACAGGCAAAAGCCCTGATCGATGGAATGAAGCATAAAGTTGTTGACAGCAAAGATGCAATTCAGGAAAGCATGCTGGCAAAAGTCTGCCCTTATGAAATTTCTTTATTGCTTGCAAAACAGGCAAAAGTCATTATCACCGATTACTATTATCTTTTTCACGACGGCATACGCAACAGCTTTTTTAAAAAAATAGACAAAGATTTAGGACAGTGCATAGTTATTGTTGATGAAGCGCATAATTTACCCAAAAGAGTCAAAGATCTTGCATCTGCAACCTTAAGCAGTATAAACTTACAAAGAGCAGTAAAAGAGGCACGGCAATTTGCCTCCGAAGAAACTGTTGAAATAGTCAAGGAAATGCTTAATATCATGAATACGTATGCAAAAACATTTCACGAAAAAAAATTGAATCAAGAAAAAAACGACGTTCTTTTTAATGAAAAATATGTTTCAAAAACAGAGTTTAAAGAAAAAATAAACGCGATTAAAGATTATGATGAAATTATTGCAGAGTTTACGCTAATTGCAGACGGTGTAAGAGAAGTAGAAAAGCAATCGTATCTTGGAAGCATTGCACAATTTTTAGAACAGTGGAATGGCAATGACGAAGGATTTGCACGAATTCTTTCATTAAAGGAAAAAAATATTATTTTGAGCTATCGATGCTTAGATCCAAGCATTGTTACTGCAAACACCATCAATGGAGCGTATGCAACCATTATGATGAGCGGTACTTTGACGCCTACAGCAATGTACACTGCACTTTTAGGTGTTGAACGATGCGAGGAAAAAAGTTTTGACAATCCCTTTCCTGCAAAAAACAGGATGAATATCATCATACCGCAGACAACAACAAAGTTTTCCTCTCGCACTGACGACCAATATCAGCAAATTGCTCAGGTTATTGATAAAGTCATTAAGCACATTCCAGGAAATGCTGCAGTATTTTTTCCAAGTTATTTTTTAAAAGACGCCATCGGAAAACGTTTACATAATACAAAAACTATTTTTAGCGAATCATCTGGGTTAAGCAAGGAAGAACGGAATGAGATTCTTGAGAAATTTAAATCATATAAAGATTCAGGCGCTTTATTGCTTGCCGTTGTGAGCGGAAGTTTTGGAGAAGGCATTGATTTGCCTGGAGATTATTTGAAGGGTGTGGTGATTGTAGGATTGCCCTTGCAAAAACCAGATTTAGAAACACAGTCGCTGATTGACTATTATGAAAAAAAGTTTGGCAAGGGCTGGGACTATGGCTATGTATTTCCTGCATTTACGAAAACCATACAGTCAGCAGGACGATGCATACGAAGCGAAACAGACAAGGGCGTCATTGTTTTTTTAGATGAGCGCTATGCATGGCCAAATTACTCACGCTGTTTTCCTCCTGACTGGGACATGAAAATTACGTTATTGTATGAAAAAATGATTGAAGGATTCTTCAAAAAGTAAAAAAAATTATAATGTGGTAAGGTCGTGAGTAAAAGTGTGCTCTCCATTTTTTTCCACGCGCCTGTATTTTAAGACGTTGTTTTCGATGCTATCAAGGCAGTAATCGTATTCTGTGTTCTGTTCTTCGTACTGAAGTCTTGTTCCTCGCACTGCATTACCTTCACGCTTGAAAGCATAGACCGTACTGAGATAACGCGCTGACCTTTGACCTCTTGAATCAATTCCACCGTTAGTCTGATGAGTGCTGAAGGCGCCAATGCCTGCGTGCTCATCAACCAAACTTGTAACATACGGCACGTTTATATATACGTCTTTTGTCACTCTTCTGTTTAATTTATCTCTCAGTTCAGAAGGGACTTTATACTCAATGGCAGACACTATTGCGTTTACTAAATCAGCTATTGTTTCCGTCCCTTCTATTTGGGCACTAAATTCCGTTGGAGGATAGATCATCAAACCTCCAAAAGTATTGCACCAAGGCGTTTTCGCTTCAAAGTTTTTTATGGTCATTTTTTCACCTCTTTTATGTTACTACTATTTAGTAATATAACTATATAAACATTTGTGGTGTTGTACAATACCATAATATTTAAATAGAGAAAAGCGTAAAAAAAAGCATGGACCTCGAATCTCTGCAGGAATTAGGATTGAGCAAAGGACAGATAGCTGTGTATGGAGCTCTGCTCGAGCTTGGGCATGGAACGCTAAACAGTATACAGGAAAAAACAGGAATTGAGCGCAGGAATATTTATGACATTCTCAACAAACTTATTGAAAAAGGATTTGTAACCTTCATCATGGAAAAAGGAGTAAAAACGTTTCAGTGCACGCATCCTGCAAAAATCAGAGAGGAGATTGAAAAGAAAAAGAAAACACTTAACCAGTTAACAGGACAATTGCCTGATATTACTGCAATATACAACGAGTCAAAGCAAAAAGTACAGGCAGAAGTCTTTAGAGGAAATGAAGCCATTAAAGCGTTGTTTGAGGATATGCTGACCTATAAGGAATCGTATTGGATAGGGGGAAACAGCGGCGTGCAGAAAAAATCATTGAAGATTTGGTTTAAGCACTGGATGGAGCGAAGGGTTGAAAAAAAGCATTTGCTGCATGACCTTGTTGATTATGGAAGCTGGCTTGAAGGTTTAGAGCCTGGACAGATAAAGAAGCACAAAGCAAACTACTATAAATACTGCACTCTGCCAAAAACATTAAAGTCTCCGATGGTAGTTGGCATTTTTGGCAATAAAGTTGCGCAAATCCTCTGGCACGACCAGCCATTTGCGTTTGTCCTTGAATCAGAAGAGATTAAAGACAGTTTCATGCGCTATTTTCATTATTTTTGGAAAGAGCCTTGGCAGCAAACCACAACATTTAAAAAACACCCAAAGAAATAAAGTCAGAATGAAAAAAGTGGTGATTTTAGGCGGTGGTTTTGCAGGCATAGAAACAGCATTGCGGTTAAAGCAATATAAAGATAAAATTGAAATCATCGTCGTTAACAAAGATGACTGCTTTACGTTTATTCCTTCCTTGTATGAAACTGCCGCGGGAGAATTAAGCGAAGGAGATGTGTGCGTTTTATTGTCAAAATTATTAGGAGATAAAAAGATTCATTTCTATCACGATGAAGTTGAAGGAGTTAATTTAGAAAAAAAATTCGTGAAAACAAAAAAGGCAGAGATTGACTTTGATTTTCTTGTAGTTACCGTCGGAGCAGAAACCAATTATTTTGGCATACCTGGCGCTGAATTTCTCGCAAATTTGAAAACAAAGGATGATGCAGAAAGCATTTACGAATTTATTGACATCAACATTGGAAAAAAGCCTTTGCAGTTCGTAGTTTGCGGCGGCGGTTTAACAGGCGTTGAGTTTGCAGGAACCCTGCAGGATCATATCAATACGGTTTCAAAAGAAAAAAACCTTGACAAAAACCAGTACAAAGTAACGCTTGTTGAGCGTGCAGGTTCTTTGCTCCCTGGGCTACCAAAAAAGGCAATTGATTATGCAGAGAGCTATTTAAAGAATAAAGGCATTGTCGTCAACACCAATATGCCCATAACCAAAATTGAGCGAAATCTTATATATTCCAATGAGACGGTATTTCCCTTTGACCTTGCTGTCTGGTGTGGCGGTTTAAAAACGCATTCTGTTATCAGCAAAAGCAGTTTTCCCCTCTCTGAAGCAGCAGGAGGAAGAGGATTGCCCGGAGGAGGCATGATTGTCAATGAGTATTTGCAGGTAAAGGACTATTTATTTGTTTTTGGCGCTGGCGATGCTGTTTGTTTGCCAGAACAAAAAGTTTCTGTGATTAAAACAGCGCAGAACGCCGTTGATCAGGCAAAATATGTTGCTTATAATATCCACGCGCTATTGGGCAATAAAAAAATGAAAAAATATGTTCAGAAAAAAAATACCTTTTACGTTGCTTTAGGAAAAGACATGGGTATGCATTTGAACGGAGAAACATTAAAAACAGGAAAAGCCATAAAGCAGAAAAAAGACAAACTTGAATTAAATTATGTGAAGATTCTCACCAAAGGAAAGATTCCGAAGACTATTTACGGATGATTTTTTCTCTTATTTTTGAATAAAACGCCTATAAACCTGCTTTTTCTTAAATATTTTCTATATAGAAAATAATACAAAGTGCACCCTACCAGTATACAAAATCGATACATTTATATAGTAGTTAGTATATTGATATATGATTATAGTCAAAAAAAACAAAAACTGAAAAAAATGGTAATACTTTACGACCAATATAACTTGCCTGAAAATATCTACGATATCATTTTCGCAACAAAACAGCAGGTTTTAGTAGCCAAAATGCTGATGGAAGAAATGAAGCAAAATAAAGGACAACTGGGAAAAACAGAAATGTCTGTTTTTGCAACAGCGCTTCATGAAGGAAAACTGTTTGACACCGATCAAGCAACCTTTGGAAAGAAAAAAGCCCCAATAAGCTACAACAAAAGGCAATTTTATGATAGAATTTTAACGCCTATGAAGACCATGGGACTCATCGACTACGACCTTTACCAAAAAACATACAAAATCAGTGAAAAATTCAACAAAAACATGATGCGCATAGGTCTTATGTGGCTCCAGGAGGTAAGAAAGCCTGCTGTTTCATTAAAACTCAAAAAACCATGACGTTACACGGAGCTCCCTGAGAGAATTTTTCTCTCAAACCACCCCTCCTCTTCCCAAAAGACTCTTAGGGGGCCTTCCTAATCACCACTACTAGAGGTTCCTATGTTAGAAGAACAAAGCCAAATAGTCATTGGAAACAACACATTCGTTTTGGAAAACAAACAAATACTATTTGAAGTCCACGACCCAGATACTGATTTCTACAAGTGCCTGGTTAAGGTTACTGTAGCTGCTAAGTCATTTGACGGCATTATTGCTGAGAAAGAAGAATTCTTTTTGATGATAGAGTAAATTCTTAAGATTATTGAAACCACTCATTCAAGCTATCTTAATTTTTATACTATTAATATCCTCAACCGCAATCCAAGCGGCCATATTGCCAAAGCCTGTTTTGTCAATATTAAAAGGAGTTATTTTAAAGGGGTTTCTTAAAAAAACCAGAATGCAGTATTTTTTCTTCTTGAGCTTTTCATAAGACTTTTGAATGTCCTGTATTGCTATGCCATCAGCATGGCCATATTGCATTAAAATCTCTTTTACTTTATCTCTGTTTAAAGAAAACTGAAGTACTTTTTCAACTTCTGCCCTTATGGTAACTGGATCTCCCGAATCCTTAAAATAAACAACGTCTCCTGCATGAATGTTATCCCAGGGAGCAATTTTTGAGCTGTACCAGCGAGATTCAATTTTCTTTTTTCCAGAAAGAATCTTTTCTGTTAATTTCCATGACTTTTTCATGATGGCTACATGCTGCATGATTTTTCTGGGCATTGAGAATATATAAAGCAATCGATATCATTTAAAGAACGGAAAATAGTTTAGTGCTTCGTGAAATTTCTGATAGGTTATGAACTCTATATCCTTAATCTGATCTGAAAACTGCGTTCTCAACCGTTTCATCAGTTCATAATATTCATCCAGATTTTTCACTATTGCCCTAAACTCCAGATCGCCATAACCAATGGTTTTGGTTACCGAAACAACTTCTTTCTGCAATTTTAGAAACTGTATAATTTGTTTTTCCAGCTCTTCGCTTGAATTTTCCAAATGCAAAAAAACCCTATAATGCATGAATCCCAATGCCTGATAGTTAATCATGACTCTATAACCCAAGATTATTTTTTCTTTTTCCAGCTTTTTTATCCGCTCCTTAACGCCATTTGCAGATGCATGTATCTTTTTTGCAATATCAATAAAGGGCATTCTTGCGTTGTTTGCTAAAGCTATCAGGATATCCTTATTTTTTTCATCAAGATAGGCTTCTTGAATATCTCCTATCATGGAAATCTGCTCATCGTTTCCCTGCAGTATCTGCTTTGGCTTAAAGTAATAAAAATCTGTCTCTATGGTTATAACCTTGCTTTGCACATATTGTTCATATTTTCCAATTACGGAAAGATACCTTTTGCGGAACTGCATCACTGTTTTTGCCCAGATTCCCAAACAATGATCCCACTTGCCGTAAATAGTTGCATTAACACCTACGCCTTCCTTTTTCGAAACATGCTGAAGAAACTCTTCATAGACTGATTGGGACATATGGGAAAATTTCAGATAGACCAGATAAATAGCGTATCCTAATTTAGAGCTATTGATATCTGCATAAAAACCCTGAATGATATCTTCTTTTTCAAGCCTTTCAAGATTGTATTTTGCAACTTGCTTTGATACTCCTATGCGCTTTGCTATCTTAGTTAAGGACATTCTAGCTTGAAAATCAAGCTCATAGATGAGCTTTTTATCTTTTAGTTTAAGCTCTGTTGGCATATTTAACTAAATATTAGCTTTACTTAAAAATATTGCGTTTTGTAAAAAAAATAAGTAAAAAGATTTAATTATATGCAAAACTATACCACTAGTAAGTAAATAAAGCTACAGAAGAAAGCGAAAAAGGAGGGAAAACATGAAAAACAACTCACTTGAAAATAAAAGCTCACACAATGTACTAGAGCTTATCAAGGCTCCAGATGATGCATATGGCTGGCTGCGGCTCTTCGAAGGCCAACCAGAGACTAAAAAAGTTGGCTTCTTTAAGAAAAAAACAATAAAACCATCAGGACTAGTCTATCTTAGACAAGTCATACAACCGCACGAGCAAGGAAAACAATATAGCATAAGCAAAAGGGTTTTCACATTGGAAGAAGAGAAAGATGACAGGTTTCAAGAACTCGAATCATATGAAACATCTGATTTCTATTATGGATATGAAGCAGATATTCTTGATGTGAGAAGTCAGAAAGGCAAGCCATATCTCCATGGCGTTGTTGATACCCGTACTTATATTAGATTATGGCGGGCAATCAAGTTTGCCGAAGCTGTAGAAAAGCTTCCCTCAGAAAGAGTGTCCAGCCACTACGATCCCCAAGCCAGACAAGAGCGTTTCAGGAAATCCCAAGTTAGATCGTTCACAAAGCTGTCGCGATTTTATGGGTGTGGCATGTATAAGGAAGAGATGCAAAACTATTGCAGAGCAACAGGTACATCAGAAGAAACAGTATATGCTATTTTTGGATCAGTTCCTAATGATATATTCGGGCAACCACTTGGAGAACAGGCACACCTAGTGTATGTTCCACAAAAGAACACCTGGAAACCTGAAGAAGTAACGAACATTTTATATAACTGTAGAGAAGGAGCATTTCAAAATACGTGAGTTCAAAAAAACAACCTATTTAAACCCGTTGTTGCTCTTTCCATGGATGAATGTCAAACAGGTTAAAGAGGAATTCCGTTTAAAGGCGGCGAAAGAGCCAGAAAAGTACTTTGCTACAGATATTTTAAAGCAAGAGGGCTTTCAAAGGAAGCAATGCCATTGCGGAAAGTATTTTTGGTCTATAGATAGTAATACCTGTGGAAATCCTGAATGCTCAGGAGGCTTTAGGTTTATTCACAACAGCCCTGCAAAGAACAAACTGGATTATGTAGGCGTATGGAAGGAATTCTCAAAAATCTTTAAAAAATTAGGCTATACGCCTATTGATAGGTATCCGGTAGCTGCACGATGGAGAGATGACACTGATTTTGTGCAGGCAAGCATTTATGACTTTCAGCCTTATGTAGTTTCAGGAGCCATTGAACCGCCTGCAAACCCTTTGGTAGTTCCGCAATTCTGCTTGAGATTCAACGATATAGACAATGTTGGTATTACAGGAGCTCATAATACAGGCTTTGTCATGATAGGGCAGCACGCTTTTGTACAGCAAAAGCAATGGGACCAGAACAGTTACTTTTCTCATATCTTGCAATGGCTTACGCATGGATTAAAACTGCCTAAAGATGAAATAGTCTTTCACGAAGATGGATGGGCAGGAGGAGGAAATGCAGGAGTCTGCATGGAATTTTTCAGCAGAGGTGTTGAATTAGGAAATCAGGTATACATGCAGTATGAACAAACAGATTCTGGATTTAAAGAATTGCCTTTAAGGGTTTTGGATATGGGTATGGGGCAGGAAAGAAACGCCTGGTTTTCCCAAGGAACAGAAACCATCTATGATGCAACCTTTCCAGAAGTCATTACCAAATTAATGAAGATTACAGGCTATAAAAAAGATGCAGACTTATTGAAAAAGTTCACTCCTTTAGCATCCTTGTTAAATGTTGATGAAGCTGAAAATATTGAAAAAGCGTGGAAGGACATTGCAAAAGAAATTGGATTATCAACAGAGGAATTAAAGAAAAAAATCATTCCCTTATCTCAACTATACAGCATAGCAGAACACTCACGCTCGTTATTAGTTACCTTGAATGATGGCGTATTACCCAGCAATGTCAAAGGCGGCTATAATTTAAGGGTTTTATTAAGAAGATCTTTGGGATTTATTGAAAAAAACAAGTGGGATATTTCCTTGCCAGATATTGCAGAACAGCATGCAAAAGTCGTAAAGGCATTATTTCCTGAACTAAAGGAAAATATTGACAATGTTGCTGAAATTTTGGAGTTTGAAAAAAGAAAGTATCTGGAAACAAGCAAAAGAAACAGGGAAATCATCAAGAAAATAGTCCAGAAAAATATCGATACGAAAAAAATGCTCGAGCTGTATGACAGTCAAGGCATAACTCCAGACGAATTAAAAAATGAAGCAGAAGAAATTAACGTTGAGCTGAAAATTCCTGAAAACTTCTACGCATTAGTCAGCGAGCTGCATGAAAAAAGCGAGCAGAAAACACAAACAAAAAAAGAAGAAAAGTTAGATATCCGTATTGAACCGACAAAAATTCTCTACTATGACCATTATGACTACGTACAGTTTGACGCCATTGTGTTGAAAATCATAGGAAATAAAGTCATCCTTGATAGAAGTGCCTTTTATCCAACATCAGGAGGACAAATGAATGATGAAGGAACCATCAACAGCTGCAAGGTTATTGATGTTTTTAAGCAAGGCGCTGTCGTTATTCATGTTCTGGAAAAAGTAACCTTTAAGGAAAATGAAAAAGTCAATGGAAAAATCAATATTGAAAGAAGAACCCAGTTAGCGCAGCACCACACTGCAACGCACATTATCAACGGAGTATCAAAGCAAATTTTAGGAAAGCATGTCTGGCAGGCTGGAGCAGCTAAAACATTAGAAAAAGGAAGATTGGATATAACCCATTATGATTCTCTTTCCAATGAGCAGGTAAAGCAGATTGAAGCAAAGGCAAATGAATATGTCAAGAAAAATTTGCCTGTGTATAAAACCATGATGGCCAGAAATATAGCTGAGCAAAAGTACGGCTTTACGATTTATCAGGGAGGAGCAGTTCCTGGAAAGCAATTAAGAATCGTTGAAGTTGCAGGTTTAGATGTAGAAGCCTGCGGCGGCACCCATCTTGATTTAACAGGAGATGTAGGGGAAATCAAGATTTTAAAAACAACGAAATTACAAGATGGCGTTGTCAGAATAGAGTTTACTGCAGGAAAGGCAACCGATAGTATAAAAAATCTTGAGCAGAATATTATAGGGAATGCAAAGAAATTGCTTTACTGCTCTGCAGAGGAAATTCCCGGAAGAGCAAAGGAACTGTTTGAAAAATGGAAATTGATAGTGAAAAAAGGAAAAGATACTGATGCTTTATTGACTTCTACAGAAAAATTCTCTGGAGACATTATAGAAGAGACTGCAAAAATCTTGCAGACACAACCAGAGCACATTATAAAAACCCTTGAACGGTTTGATAGGGAGATAAAGGAAAAGTGAAGTTAACCAAAAAACAACAGGAACAGATAAAAAAGCAATTATTGCAGCATCAGAGACCTACGCTTGAAGCAAAAATGGTTCTGGATGCAAAAACAACCTTAACCTTAACTATTCAAAAAGGCGTTGTCGGCTCTGACATCATGAGCTCTGGAATATATCTTGCAAAATTTCTCTATAAACATAAGAACATATATCAGAAAAAAATCTGCCTTGATATGGGATGCGGTCCTGGAACGCAGGGATTGATTATGGCAAAATACGGGGCTACGGGAGTGCTCTGCACCGATATCAGCCCTCTTGCGATAAAAAACACGCAGGAAAACGCAAAAAAGATGAAACTTCATGTTCACGCTTCTGTTAGCGACTTGTTCAAAAACATTCCAAAGCAGAAATTTGATGTTATTGTCTTCAATCACCCTTTCTTTCCAGAAGAAGCAGAAAATTTTGGAGATGAAATTACCAAAGACGTCATGTTAAGGAAAAGCATGCTTGGAGGAACAACACTCATTCATGACTTTTTGAAAGATGTTTCAAGTTATCTGAAAAAAAACGGAGTTCTCATCATGCCTTTTTTTAGGTTTGCAGGCAAGGAGAACGACCCTGGAAGATATGCAAAAAAATACAAGTTAAAGATTGTCAAAAAAGAAAAAGTGCTTTCAAAACAAGGCCTTCAAAAAGGCGATTTTTCCATATATGTCTTCAGTTGGTAATTACTTCAAAGGAAATCTCATGAATTTCTTGCAGTGAAAGCAGGAATAAATAACCTTACTATCACGTATTCTTACACGGCAGTTTTCATTCGGTTTCAGATAACTATAGCAATGCTTACAGAATTTCCTTTTATAGGCAGGAGGCACTCTTAGTTTTACCTTCATGGCGATTTTTCTTGCCTTTGCAACGAATTTATCTGCCATTTTTTTGTCAGGAAACGCCTTTTCTGCCTCTTCAAAATAGGCAACCATTTTTTGCCTTGCCTCAGCAACAACTTTTTCAGGTTTTTTTGGATACGCTCTGGACATAGTCATAAAAAAGAAGGACAGTTAATAAAGTTTATGATGCACTGGACAAAAATACCAAAAATATATAAAACACACTAAAATAACCAAATCATGAAACGCTGCGCATGGCCAAAAAATGAACTTGCAATACAGTATCATGACCATGAATGGGGTTTGCCTGTCCATGACGATAGAAAACTATTTGAAGCCATCATCTTAGATGCATTTCAGGCAGGGTTAAGCTGGGACACTATTTTAAAAAAGAGGGAAAATTTTAGAAAGGCATTTGACAATTTTGATGCAAAAAAGATTGCAAAATACGATGAAAAAAAAGTAAAGCAGCTCATGAACAACGAGGGCATTATCAGAAACAACTTAAAAATTAAGGCTGCTATTACCAACGCAAAAGCGTTTTTGCACGTGCAGAAAGAATTTGGAAGTTTCGATAAATACATCTGGCAGTTTGTAAGCCATAAACCCATCATCAACAAGCGGAAATCCATAAAGGAAATTCCTGCAAAAACAGAAATTTCTGATGCCATGAGCAAGGACATGAAAAAAAGAGGATTTGCTTTTTGCGGAAGTACAATCTGCTATGCATTCATGCAGGCAGTAGGCATGGTGAATGACCACACCGTCGATTGTTTCTGCTACAGAAAAACCACAAAAACTATATAAACAAACCTGCATTTATCCCACCATGGGGTTGTTTGATTTTCTCAAAAAAAAAGAAGAAGCTGTATTTGAACTTACTACTGCCCAGATCAAGCCGTATTTTGAAGCAGCCGTCAGAGAAAGATTTGCGAACATCAACAAGACTGTTGAAGATATCGGCGTGCAGATCAAATATGAAATAAAGAAAATACGGGAACTCATCAAGGATTTGCAGGAAGCGCAGCTGATGAATCCTGACATCTCCCAGAGGGAAATGAACGTCATGCAGGGTAACAGAGACAACTACTGCAGGCGCATAAAAGTGTTTCTGGACAACATCGCCCTTGCAGAAACGTTTATCGAGTTAGGCGAAAGCTGCGAGGAATTCTTCCACCACTGGGAAATCACCGTCAATGATACGCAAAAGAACCACTTTGTTTTGAAAAATTATTTTGGAGACGACATTGCAAAAATCAGCAGGAAATTGCAGGAATTGGAAAAATTGTTTATCAGGCTGAAAGAGCTTTTGGAAAAGGAAAACTTGCAATTAGTCAACACCATAAAGCAGCAATTTCAAGACGCTGAAGAGAGCAGGAAGAAAAGGGAGGAGTATGCTATTAAAGCCACCGATGCAAAAGCAGAACTGGCCATGCTCCGAGGGGAACAAAACAAAATAGAACAACGCATAGCATCACTAAAGGAAAGCAATGACTACCGCTTCTACAGCAACTTTCTCGAGCAGATGAAAAGCGTCGACGAACGTGTTGAAGCAGAGAAAAAAGAAATCCAGATTTTTTTTGTAGAATTGGAAAGGGCCATGAAGAAATTTGCAAAAGGCAGCGATGATGCGCTCTTAAGCAGATACCTTGAAGACCATGTTGCCGCATTATTGCACGACGATGAATTAAAAATCTTGGAAGTTTTTGACAAGCTGAAAAAAGACTTGGAAAAAGGAAAAGTCGACTTAAAGGACAAGAAAAAAGACAAAACGCTTTCTATTTTGGAAGATATGCGAAAGCGACTGAAACAAAAAAGAGAAACGCTTTTGCAGTTGCTTGATGAACAGCAGGAAGTGAAGGAAAAAATACGAAAAAACCACACGGCGCTGCAAATAGCAGAGCAGGAATCGTGGCTAAGAATGAATGCACAAAATAGAGAAGACACAGAAAAAAAAATTGAGCAATTACAGCACGAGCTCGAACGCGTCAACCCTCTCTTAATTATGCAGGGCATAGTGCAAAATCTGGAGCAGTACACGGGGAGAACCATAGCATGGAAAAGATAAAAACATTTGTAAAGCAGTTTTGCGAATTTGACATTCCCGCAAGGAGAATAGGAAGACGATACTATCTTGTGAGCGATGAACTTTGGAATTTGAAAGACACCATTAAGAGAGATATTTTTTCTTTAGGAACATTCTTGGGAGAAAATAAAGACAAGTTTTATCCCAGCTTAGCATTATTGGAAATCATCGCAAAAAAAACAGACAAAAAAGTCATGCTGAATGAAAAGGCTTCTTGGTTATTCCTCTGCAAAAGAGAGGTGTTTGTTGAAAATCTGATTGAAGGAAAAGAACAAACAGGATTGGTTTTAGTCCAGAACGAACGCAATGAAAATCTAGGCTATGGCGTCATGAAAAGGGTAAGGCAAAAATTATTGTTAAAGCCTGTTCTTGACAGAGGAGATTTTCTGAGAAGGGAAAGCTAAAAAAACAATTTTTCATTTTCTTCCAGAACAGCAATTCCAGGCAATTTTTTCCCTTCAAGCAATTCCAAACTTGCACCGCCTCCTGAAGAAACGTGGAAGAATTTTTCCTTAAAGCCTTCAATGGCAGCTTCAGTATCTCCGCCTCCCGCAATCACTTTTTTGCCAGAGTTTGCAAGATACTCCGCAAGCTTTTTTGTTCCTTCTGCAAATGCAGGTATTTCAAAATAGCCCATGGGACCGTTCCAGAAAATGGTTTTTGCATTTTCCAGAATAACCTTAAAATTATGCACGCTGTCAGGGCCTATATCCAATCCTATCATATCAGCAGGAATAGCTGAAGCAGGCACAGTCTTTATAATGGCATCTGGCTTTATTTCAGAAGCAACAACAATGTCTTCAGGCAAAATAATTTTTTCATTGTTCAGCAGCATCTTTGCATTCATGATAAAATCATCTTCATGCAGGCTTTTTCCTATTTCCCATCCTTTTGCCTTGTAAAAGGTAAAAATCATGGCTCCACCTAAAATCATGTGGTCAACCTTATTCACTAATTCCTTGATTAACCCGAATTTTGTTGAGATTTTGCTACCGCCCATAATGCACACAAAAGGCCTTTCTGCATGGGTAAAATCAAGGTTTTTAAGCTCTTTTTCAACTAAAAAGCCTATGCATCCAGGCAAATATTTTGGTATGCCTACAATGCTTGCATGAGCTCTGTGAAGATTCGAAAAAGCATCATCGACATACACATCTCCATAGCTTGCAAGCTTTCTTGCAAAGGCATCATCATTTTTTTCCTCTTCCTTATGAAATCTCAAATTTTCAAGCAAAATAATCCTGTCATCAGGCAAGTCAATATCAATGCATTCATCAAGTTTCTTTACAGGTAGTTTTAAAAGCTCAGAAAGTTTTTTGGCAACAACATCCATGCGCAATTTTTCAACATTTTTCCCGTCAGGCCTTCCCATATGTGCAAGTAAAATCAACTGCTTGCACCCATTATTTAATGCATAGTGAATAGAATCTATATTGTCTTTAATTCTTACGTCATCAGTAATGTTTCCAGCTTCGTCCAATGGCATATCAAACCCCGTTCTCATCAACACCCTTTGTCCCTGCAATTCAACGTCTTTAAGCGTTTTCATGTTTTTCCTCCAAAAGTTCCTCTTTCTTGATGATGATCTTATCGCATTCGTTGCAATACCATATGTTAGTGCCTATTTCACTGACCCTGTTTTTACAGTCAGCACATCTCATTCTTTTGCTGATAAAAGACGATAGTGTTTATAAATTTAATTAAAGAAAAAGGAATTAAAGCAGCAGTTTAATGACATCAACCATTCTGTTGCTGTAGCCCCACTCGTTATCATACCACCCTACAACCTTAATAAACTTGCCTTCCAAAATCATGGTTGATAATGCATCAAAGATGCAACTGTTGGCATTGCCTACAATATCTTTTGAAACAATAGGGTCCTCTGTATATTCAATAATTCCTTTTAAATGGTACTTGGCAACTTCGCCAAAAAGCCAGTTTAATTTTTCAACAGTAACATCCTTTTCGACCTCGCAGACAAAGTCAACAACAGAGCCTGTTGGCACAGGAACTCTTAAGGAATAACCATCTAATTTTCCTTTCAATTCAGGAATGACTTCAGCAACTGCTTTCGCAGCTCCTGTTGTTGTAGGAACAATGTTGAGGGCTGCGCTTCTTGCCCTTCTTAAATCCCTATGAGGAGCATCAACCAGTCTCTGGTCTGCAGTATAGGCATGAATCGTTGTCATAAACCCTCTTTTAATCTTAAAATTATCATGCAAAACTTTAACGATAGGTGCAAGGCAGTTTGTAGTGCAGGATGCGTTGCTGACAATATTATGCTTATCCTTGCTATACACATGCTCATTGACGCCCTTAACGATGGTTACGTCATGGCCTTTTGCAGGCGCGCTGATGAGAACTTTTTTTGCTCCTGCCTTCAGATGCTTTTCAGCGCCTGCTCTCTCTGTAAAAAAGCCAGAGCTTTCAACAACCACATCAATATTGTAGGTTTTCCAAGGCAATTTTTCAGGGTCTTTTTCTGCAAATACTTTGATGGTTTTTCCATTCACAATAATGCTATCATGAGTCGATGCTATCTCTCCTTTAAAAACGCCATAGACAGAATCATATTTCAATAAATGCGCAAGTGTTTTCGCATCAGTCAAATCGTTAATAGCCACCCATTCAATGGCGGGGTCATTGATACCTGCCTGAAGAACCTGTCTTCCTATCCTGCCAAATCCATTAATTGCGACTCGTATCATGATTACACCCCTGTAATCCTAAAGAGTGAGAGAGTATTTAAACGTTTGTTACTATTCAAAAAGAGAAAACTATTTGAAAGAAGCAAACGCAAGATTTAAATATCCTTCTGAGCAATAATAATGCATGGCAAATAAACCAGCAGAGCTCGTGAAGGAATGGATGAATAAAAACCCCATAACCTTAACACCACAAGATACTGCCTTTGAAGCTGCCAGAATCATGACAGAGCAAAAAATAGGCTCTATTCTCATAAAGGAAAAAGATGAAGGATTTCTCATAAAAAAGAAGGGAAATTTGACAGGCATTATGACAGATACAGATATTGTACAGAAAGTCATGGCAAAAGGCGTCTATGCAGAAAACATCAAACTGCACCAGGTTATGACTCCTGAACCTATAACGCTTGACCAGAACGCTCCCTTAATCGAAGCAAGCAGGATTATCACCAATAACAAAATAAAGAGAATTCCCGTACTGAAACAGGGAAAGCTAGAGGGCATCATCACCGTAACTGATTTGATGTTTGCCCTCGTGAAATTAGGAAAGATTTATGAAGTCAGCGAATTGGTAAAGTACATAGCGAAAAGTAGGGTTGGCTCAAGACAATTTCAAAAAGTTGTTCGCGCAGATAAATGGATGAACATCAATGTTGTTACCTGCAGCAGAACCAGTACGATTTATGATGTGGCTGTACTCATGGAAAAATACAAAGTAGGCTCTGTCGTCGTTCTTGACAAAGATAAAGTTGCAGGCATCATCACCGATACTGATCTAATAAGAAAAGTCTGTGCAGCAAAAATAAAGCCAGAAGGAACCAAAGTAGAACAAATCATGAGCAGCCCTGTTGTTTCTGTCGAGCAAACAACAGGATTGTTAGAGGTTGCTGAACTGATGAGCAAGCACAAAATAAAAAGAATCCCTGTTGTGCAAAACGGCAGATTATTGGGAATCATCAGCGTTACTGATTTGTTGGATGCTTTAATACAGTTAAACAACTTTTCTCAGGCGCACAAGATTATAGAAATGCTGTATGGAGAGGGGTAAGTTTTTATATTCTAAAAAAGTTAAGTGTTAACATTTTACCGCTGATTATAAACAACATCAAAAGAAAAATAAAAAAATTACTTAATTCCCAGTTTCTTCTCTTTTTCTCCAACCAACAATGTTGTTTTAAGAATGACATCGGGCGTTAAGGACATGGAATCAATGCCTGTCTCAACCAAAAACTCTGCGAATTCAGGGAAGGTACTTGGAGCATCTCCGCAGATTCCAATTTTTCTGCCGTTTGCCTTTGCTTTTTTAACAACCTGCCGTATCAATTCCTTAACTGCAGGGTTTCTTTCATCGTAAATAGATGATACCAGTTCAGAATCCCTATCTAATCCAAGAGTCAATTGAGTCAAGTCGTTGCTTCCTATGGAAAAACCGTCAAAAATCTTGCTGAACTCATCTGCAAGAATGACATTGCTTGGGATTTCGCACATGACATACACTTCCAATCCTTTAACGCCTCTTTTCAATCCGTTTTTCTCCATTTCTGCAATGACTTTTTTGCCTTCATCAACAGTTCTGCAGAAAGGAACCATAATCTTGACATTGGTCAATCCTATTTCCTCCCTGACTTTTTTAAAGGCTTTACATTCCAATGCAAATGCATCTTTATAGTCTGAATAATACCTTGAAGCTCCTCTCCATCCAATCATAGGATTATCTTCTTTAGGCTCAAACTGCTTGCCGCCTATTAAGTTTGCATATTCATTGGTTTTAAAGTCGCTTAGTCTTACAATAACATCTTTTGGATAAAATGCTGCTCCGATAACTGCTATGCCCTCTGCCAGCTTATCGACAAAAAACTGCGACTTATTTTTGTATCCAACAGTCAATTTTTCTATATGATGTTTAACAGAAGCATCTTTGAGCTTGTCAAAATACAGCAATGCCTTTGGATGAATCTGAATATAGGCATTGATGATGAATTCCTCTCTAGCAAGTCCAACGCCTGCATTAGGCATAAAGCTCAAACTGAAAGCCTGTTCTGGATTGCCTACATTCATCATGATTTTTGTTTTTGTTTTTGGCAATGTCCTGATATCTGTTTTTTCCACTTTATATTTTAACAAATATTCATAGACAAATCCTGCATCGCCTTCTGCACAGCTTACGGTTATGCTTTGGCCATGCTTGATTTTTTCAGTGCCATCCATTGTTCCAACAACGCAAGGTATTCCCAATTCTCTGGAAATAATAGCTGCATGACACGTTCTTCCTCCTCTATTCGTAACAATGGCTCCTGCGATTTTCATAATAGGCTCCCAATCAGGATCAGTCATATCTGTAACCAAAACTTCTCCTTTTTTGAAATCTGCTATGTGATGTACATCTTTGATGATTCTTGCTTTTCCCTGTCCAATTTTTGCTCCAACGCTTTTTCCCTGCACCAACACTTTTCCTTTTTGCTGAAGCACATAGGTTTCATATTCATTTACATTTTTCTGGCTCATCACAGTTTCAGGTCTTGCCTGCACGATGTATAAATCTCCTGTCACTCCATCCTTTGCCCACTCCATGTCCATCGGTTTATACTTGCCTGCTTTATTGCTGTAATGGTCCTCTATAATAACTGCCCAATTTGCCAGAGTCAAAACTTCCTTATCTGTTAAAACAAGCTTTTCTCTGTCAGGCTGGGAAACAGAAATATTTTTTGTTGGCTTGGTACCGCCATGGGTGTAAATCATTTTAATTTCCTTGCTGCCTATTGTTCTTGATAATATTGCGTTATACCCTGCTTTTAAGGTAGGCTTAAAAACATAGTACTCATCAGGATTTACGGCTCCCTGAACGACATTTTCTCCCAATCCATAGGCTCCTGTAATGAAAACAACATCTTTAAACCCAGATTCAGTATCCAAAGAAAACATGACTCCTGAGCATGCCAAATCGCTTCTCACCATTTTCTGCACGCCAATGCTTAGCGCAATGGAAAAATGGTCAAATCCTTTGTCTTCCCTGTAAGAAATCGCCCTGTTGGTAAATAATGAAGCAAAGCACCTTCTGCATGCATCCAGAATAGCAGCATCTCCTCTGATATTTAAATACGTTTCCTGCTGTCCTGCAAAGCTTGCGTCAGGCAGGTCTTCTGCAGTTGCAGAACTTCTGACAGCGACATCAACATCGTTTTTGGTTTTGTAAAACTTGCTGAGCTCTGCATACGTTTCAACAATTGCTTTTTTCAGTTCAACAGGAAACTCTGCTTTAAGGATGGTTTCTCTTACCTGATGGCCTTTGTCTGAAAGATTTTTCATATCTTTAGTATTTAATCCTTTTAGAATTTCTCTGATTCTGTCCTTAATTCCTGCTTTTTCAAGAAAATAACGGTATGCGTAGGCTGTAACGGCAAAGCCATTGGGAACCTTCACGCCTTTTTTTTCAAGTTCTCTATACATTTCTCCTAAAGAGGCGTTTTTGCCACCTACTAAAGGAACATCTTCAATAGCCAAATCTTTAAACCACAACGTAAAACTAGTCTGCTTATCCATCATACCACCACACTCTTTTTTTTAAATAATAGCAACAAAGCAACAATACACAAGACCGTATATAAAGCTTTATAGTAACTTTAGAATGGCAACTACTCTTTTTTAGCTTTTTTCAGCTCTTCTCTGGTTACAAAATTCATAGGCTGCCACAAATCAAGGTATTTTTCAATCATCTGTACATCTGTTTTTTGGGCAACATGCTCAAACTCTGAATTAAAAATTGCCAGCTTTTCAGCCAGCTCCTGCATCTGAAATTTCAGTTCGCTTACCGAATCCGTTAACCCTCTGATTTCCTTAGACAAATGCTTTTCATTTTCCAGCATATTCTGGTCGGTAATTTGTGTTTTCTTTCTTAAATTGGTATAGCGCTCTTCCAGCACTCTTAATCTTCTTTCTAAATCATTGACGTTGTGAGAAATAATTGAAAACGGGTCATTTTTTTCATTTCTTGGTGCCTGAGGCTCTTCAGAAACTCCAAAAAGCAACTCGTCCTGATTCTCTTCCATACTGCAACGCAGGCGTTTTTGTTTAAATAGTTTGCGTTATGAACAAAAGAAGTTAATGGACAACAATCACAATAAATAAGATTTATAAAGAATAAAATTCAACAAACAACCATGCAAATGCAAAAAGAGGATCTTTCTTACGAGATTGTCAGGGAAGGAGAAGATACTATTCTCAAAATAGATGCAGAAGAAGTGAGTTTTGTGCCTTCGCTTGAGGACAATGATATCGTCATGAGCAGAACCTGCGACATGCTGATAGAAAACAGCGGCGTTACGAAAATAATCTACTCGCAAAAAAGAGATTATGAATACGATTATGAACAAACAAAAATGATGGCAGAGATTGCAAAATTATACAATCAGCTGGCAAAACAGAAAAGAATGCTCAGCTATCCTGAGGGCATGGGAAATTTTTCACAGCCTGTTGCCATTAAATACAACGAGTTAAAATCCATTCTTTTTGGGTTGATGAAAAAAGATCCTATAGGCTGTTACGTCGAAGTAAAGCGTTTGCTGAGAAAAGAAAAAATAGATGCAACAAAAGAAGCACTTGCAAACAAGATACCTCCCAAAGTTCAGGAAAGATACATTCACATTCTCAGCTACTTAACAAAAATGTTTGAGAATACGGTTTTGATGAAAGCAGTAAAGCCTTGGATTGCAGGCTATGTTTTAGGAGACAGAAGCATTTACAGACGAGTTTTTAATCCAACGATCAAACCAGATTTCATGTTTGCAAAATTAATGGCTAACTATCCTAGCAATGCTGTCGAGCTTGCAAATTACGACGTCAATGGCAGCGAAGTGATTATCTTTGAAATGCCCAATACCGTGCAGTATTTGTATCACGTAACTCCTCCTGAATTTAAACTGCCAGAGGAAAAATATGAAATTTTAGATTTGGCGAGAAAAATCATGGCAGAGCATAAGCCAAAAAAACAGGAATTTATCGACCCTGAAAGAATGAGGGAAGTTTTTTTCAATGTAGGCCATGACTTGATTGAAGAGCTTGCTTCTTATAAAAAAGTAAGAATGAATAATGCAGAAATTAACGAATTAACAGAAATTTTAATTAGATACACGGTTGGATTTGGGCTTATCGAGGTTTTATTGGGAGACCAGCAAATTCAGGATATTACCATCAACAGCCCCATGGGAAAAAATCCTATTTTCATTGTCCATGCAGAATTTGACGACTGTAAAACTAACATTTTCCCTACAGTCAAAGATGCAGAAAGCTGGGCTTCAAAATTGCGATTGATGAGCGGAAGGCCTTTGGACGAGGCAAATCCTATTTTGGATACAGAAATAATCATTCCTGGTGCTGCAAACGCAAGAGTCGCAGCCATCAGCAACCCCTTAAACCCTTATGGGCTATCGTTTGCATTCAGAAGGCATAGAGACCAGCCATGGACTGTTCCTTTATTTATCAAAAACAGAATGCTCACTCCTTTAGCAGCAGGCATCATGAGTTTTTTAATAGATGGCAACAGAACATTATTGATAGCGGGAACAAGAAGCGCTGGAAAAACCAGTTTATTGGGAGCTTTTCTTACAGAAATCATGAGGAAGCATAGAATTATCACTATTGAAGATACCTTAGAGATTCCTGCAGGGCCATTAAAAAAAATGGGCTTTAATTTGCAGCAGTTGAAAGTTGCAAGTGCATTATCAAAAGGCTCAAGCGAAGTGCCTGCAGATGAAGGCATTAGAACAACATTGCGTTTAGGCGATAGCTGTTTAATTGTGGGTGAAATAAGAAGCGGAGAGGCAAAGGCACTGTATGAAGCAATGAGAGTTGGTGCTCTTGCAAACGTTGTTGCAGGAACCATCCATGGAGACAGCCCTTATGGTGTTTTTGACAGAGTGGTGAATGATTTAGGAGTTCCCAGAACGAGCTTTAAGGCGACTGATGTCATCATTGTTGCAAACCCCATCAAAAGTGCAGATGGACTGCATAAATGGAGAAGAGTTACGCAAATAACCGAAGTAAGGAAACTTTGGAATGACGATCCCTTGAGAGAAAACGGATTTGGAGATTTAATGAAGTACAATGCAAAAACAGATCAGTTAGATGCAAGCGAGGATTTAATCAATGGAGACATTGACGTTTTGAAAAACATTGCAGCAAATGTTAAAGAATGGGCAGGAAACTGGGATGCTGTTTGGGATAATATTGAATTGCGCGCAAAAGTAAAGCAGGCAATGGTAGAGATTGCTGTTACTGCAAAAAACGATGATTTATTAGAAGCTCCTTTTGTCATCAGATGCAACGACCAATTTCACAGAATAAGCGATAAAGTAAAGGATGAAGTTGGCTCCATGGACAGCAAGAGAATATTCTTTGCGTTCAATGAATGGCTGAGAAGAGAAGCGAAGAGTAATAGTTAAATTTTCTCTTGAACAAGTTTGAAAATGATAAAATGAGGGTATTTTAGCTCTGGCCTTAGTTTATCTGCAGAATCAAAAGGTTTCGGTTCTAGGAGTTTGACTACTTTTAATTTGGCATTGACAAATGCATCAATAAAATCTTCAAAAAGCAAGTAGTAATTGAATCTTTCTGTGCCTTTCCAAAATTCATGATGTCTTCCCTTGACAAAGTAATATCCTTTATTATATTTCATCATTTTTCTTACAGGATGAGGAACAAGAAGGACTATACTGCCGTTCGGTTTGAGTATTCTTTTAAATTCTTGTAAAGTTGCTGTTAAATCTTTTTTATACATTACCGATAATATGGCTATAACGACGTCGAAACTTCTTTTGTGAAATTTCATTTTTGCAAAATCCATAACATAAAATGTTGCTTTTGGACAAGTCTTTTTTGCGAGCATAATTGCAGCGTCGCTAATATCAATACCTGTTACTTTCGCACCACGTTGGACTGCAGAAACACACTCTGTTCCTGCTCCACATCCTGCAAAAAGCACTTTTTTCCCAGAGACATTTTTCAACAAGCTATAGAGCGGACGCTTGTACAGAAGGGTAGGTTTGTAGTTATTTTTTACACGAGCATAGCGTTCAATATGCGCGTTATACAGTTTCTTAGCAAGTGATGCATCCGAGACCATAGTAACATATGCGAAGAAGTATATAAAAACTTTTCCAAGTTACTCCCATTCCATGGTTGCAGGAGGCTTGTTGGAAATATCGTACACAACCCGGTTTACTTCTTTGATTTCGTTCGTTATTCTCGTAGAAATTTTTTCGAGTATGCCATAAGGAATCTTTGAAAAGTTTGCAGTCATGGCGTCTTTTGATTCAATAATTCTTACAACAACAGGATATTTATAGGTTCGTTCATCACCCTGAATACCGACGCTTTTTATGGAAAGCAAAACTGCAAATGCCATCCACACTTCATCATAGAGATCTGCTTTTTTTAACTCTTCTTCTATAATGAAGCTTGCTTTTCTGACAATCTCGACTTTTTCAGGAGTAACCTCGCCGATGATCCTCACGGCCAATCCTGGACCAGGAAAAACCTGCCTATGAAGCAACGCATCTGGCAATTTTAGTGCTCTTGCAAGATTCCTCACTTCATCTTTATACAGCTCTCTCAACGGCTCGTAAACTTGCAATGTCATTCCTTCAGGCAATCCACCTACATTATGATGAGATTTTATTTTCGAGGCATGCTGTGTTACACCACTCTCTATTCTATCTGAATAAATAGTTCCCTGAATCAAGACATCCGCATGAACCGTTTGAGCAACTTCATCAAAAATATCAATAAAGAGCTTTCCTATGATTTTTCTTTTTTGCTCAGGATCTGCAATGCCTTGTAGAGCTTTCATAAACCTATCCTTAGCCCTGACAATGTTCAGGGTTATGTCCTGCCCTGAAAACATTTGTTCAATGAACTCTGTTTCTTTATGCCTCATAAGGCCTGTATCGACATAGACTGCGATCAAGTTTTTTCCTATTACTCTTTGCACTAAAAGAGCAGCAGTCGAAGAATCTATGCCTCCTGACAATCCGATAATTGCTTTTTTATCTCTTAGTTTGCTTTTAATCTCATTTGTAATAGAGCCTACTATTGCTGTAGCATCCCACTCTTTATTTGCGTGGCAAATGTTAAGAACAAAGTTTTCAAGAATTCGAGTTCCATTCTTTGTATGAGAAACTTCAGGATGAAACTGGACACCATAGAGTTTCATTTCTTTGTTTTCGAAAGCTGCAATAGGTGAATGTATCGTAGATGCAAGCGTTAAAAAAGACTTGGGCAAATCTTTTACGATATCCTTGTGATTCATCCAAACTTCTTCTGTTTTTTTTAAGCCTTCAAACAAAACACTTTCATGTACCGTGTGCATTTCAGTAATTCCGTACTCTCCAGAATCTGCTGAAATAACTTCCCCATTCTGAAACTGTGCTATAAGCTGATGTCCATAACAAATGCCAAAAATAGGAATTCCCAGATGAAATAATTCTTTATTGCACGTGGGGGATGCTTCATCATAAACAGACGCTGCACCGCCAGAAAGAATTATTCCTTTAAGTTGAGCATGCTTTGAAAAATCGGTTGTAGAAGGAAAAACTTCAGCGTACACTCCAAAATCTCTAATACGCCTCGCAATTAAATGACAGTATTGACCGCCAAAATCAAGCACTGCAATCGTATCCATAGAGAAGTAATGCACCTTCTCTTTTTATATTTTTCTAAACAGCAAACTATATAAAACCAACATCCTCAATAAACAAAAAGAGGGAAGATGGAAAGTTCTGATGACCGAATAAGAGAATTTGAGAAAAAGTATAAAGAACGCATAGATATGCAGCTGCGCAACTATAAAGACAGCGAAGTAAAAAAAGGAGTATCCAGACAGTACATTCAATTTAAAAAAGATTACATGCCTACGCATTTATCCCTTTATGAAAAGTGGTGCAATGCTGCTGAAAAAATTCTGAACATCAAGCCTGATAAGAAGAAAGTTCCTGAACTGCAGGAAGCCATAGACATCTGCCATTTGGGAGTTACCCCGACAGGAACAACCAGTTTATCGTTCCTTGCGCCTTTAATCATAGGATTTGCAGCTGTGTTTTTTGGCTATGTCTTGCCTTTCTTGCTGAATTCTCCACCCAGCATGCTGCTCGTTCTTGCAGGATTATTCGCGGCAGTCATCTCCATTATTCCTATGCAAAAAATGCCTTTCTTTTTAGCCAATAGATGGCGCATGAAAGCCAGCAACCAAATGGTGTTGTGTGTGTTCTACTTAGTTACGTACATGCGGCATACCAGCAACTTTGAAAATGCAGTCAATTTTGCTGCAGAGCATTTATCGCCTCCTTTGGCTATTGATTTGAAAAAAGTCTTGTGGGATGTTGAAACAGAAAAGTATGTTTCTATCAAAGAATCCATGGACAATTATCTGGAAAGCTGGAAAAAATGGAACATGGAGTTCATTGAAGCAGTGCACTTAATAGAAAGTTCATTGTATGAGGGAAGTGAAGACAGAAGAATTAACAGTTTAGATAAATCATTAACCGTTATTCTTGAAGAGACCTATGAAAAGATGCTTCACTATGCCCATAATCTGCAAAGCCCACTAACCATGCTGCATATGCTTGGAATTGTGCTTCCTATTTTAGGATTGGTTATTCTGCCATTGGCAGTAAGTTTTATCAATGGCATCAAATGGTACCATCTTTTTGCATTCTACGATATTTTGCTTCCCTTAGGCGTCTACTATTTGAGCAAGATGATTTTAAGCACGAGACCAACAGGCTATGGTGAAATAGATATCAGCAATAATCCTGAGCTGAAAAAATTCAAGAATGTTGTTATTAAAGTAGGTAAATCAGACATTCTTATTCCCCCTTTTTACGTTGCCTTGATTATTTTTCTCGTTTTCTTTTTTATTGGCATAAGCCCTCTGATCATGCACAGTTTAAATTCAAATTTTGATGTTATCGTAACCAAAGATGGAGTTAAGGTTATCAATGAAATATACGATAAGGATGCAAAATATTACTTATTAGGCTATAGGGAAGTCGACAAGGAAAACGGCATTATCTTAGGGCCGTTTGGCCTAGGCGCAGCCATATTAAGTATAGGCATAACGCTGTCTTTCGGTATAGGCATAGGCATGTATTACAAGCTGAGAAGCCAAAATATTATTAAAATCAGAAACCAGACAAAAGAACTGGAGAAGGAATTTGCATCTGCGTTATTTCAGCTAGGAAATAGGCTAGGAGATGGATTGCCTGTTGAAATAGCATTTGAAAAAGTTTCTGAAATAATGCAGGGAACTACTTCTGGAAGATTTTTTGAACTTGTTACTATTAACCTTAGAAAATTAGGCATGGGTGTTCAGGAAGCAATATTTGACCCTCAGCGAGGAGCTTTGGTTTACTATCCGTCTCCATTAATAGAAAGCTCCATGAAAGTTTTAGTTGAGAGCAGCAAAAAAGGCCCTTTGATAGCCTCTCAAGCATTAATCAATGTGAGCTTATACATAAAAGAAATGCACAGAGTCGATGAGCGATTAAAGGATTTAATGGCAGATATTATCAGCAGCATGAAGAGCCAGATTTCTTTTTTAACTCCTGCAATAGCAGGCATTGTTATAGGAATAACATCCATGATAACCACCATTTTAGGTTCTTTAGGCGATCAATTAACCAACATTGCAGCAGACAGCACCGCAGCATCAGCCAACAGCTTTAGCAATCTATTCCAGAACTTTTTAGGCTATGGATTGCCAACTTATTACTTTCAATTTATTGTAGGCATCTATGTTGTAGAAATCGTGTTTATTCTTACCTTATTAGTTAACGGCATACAAAACGGCTCTGATGCATTAAACGAACGTTTTATGCTTGGAGAGAATCTAATAACCAGCACTATACTATACTGCATCATATCTTTAGCAATCATGTTGATTTTCAATGCCATCGCCGCACAGATTATCGGAAGCGTCAACATTGCAGGACTGGGAAGTTAGATTTATAAAGTAAACAAATAAAAAAAGAGCATGGACTGGAGCATCATCTTTGCATTTGCAGCAATGCTTTCCTGGGGCATTGGAGATTTTGTTATTCAGAAATCAACAAGAAAAATTGGAGATTTGCAAACCCTTTTTTTTATTGGCATTGTGGGAAGCATTGGCCTGTTTCCCTTTGTGTTGAAGGATTTATCTGCTGTTTCTCTTGCAGATATAACGCTTTTAGGAGTTTTAGGCATTATCACGTTCATTGCAGGCATACTGAACTTTGAAGCGTTAAAGCAGGGAAAACTTTCTATCGTTGAAGTTGTTCTGGAAATTGAACTTCCCATAACGATTGTTTTAAGTGTGGTTTTTTTCAAGGAGATGCTTTCAGCAACGCAGATGATTATCATAGGATTCATATTTATAGGCATCATCTTAATAGCAACGAAATCATTTCATCACTGGAAGTCTTTGGAAAAAGGAGTGTTATGGGCTGTTGCAGCAACACTGTTTATGGGTACAGTAAACTTTCTTACTGCAGCAGGCTCAAAGGCAACATCACCCATGCTTGCCATTTGGGGTTCCTGGCTGATATTTACTTTAATTTGCATTGTAGCAGTAATAAAAAGAAAAGAAATTCCCTCTGTGTTGAACAACATAAAAAAGTTTACCTGGCTTATTGTTATCATGGGAATTATTGATACGCTTGCGTGGGTATTTTTTGCATTTTCTGTATTCAAGAATGAAGTGGCCATAACAACAGCAATAACCGAAAGCTATCCTGCGATTGCACTTTTTTTGGGATTGTGGATTAACAAAGAACGAATAAACTGGCATCAATACCTTGGAGCATTTTTAGCATTAGCATGCAGTGTTTTGCTAAGCTTAACCATCTAAAAAGGTGGGTCGGCTGGGATTTGAACCCAGGACAACCACGGTCCAGAGGACGAAAGATTTCTTCACGCTCACTTCAGCGTGGTGCTCTCCCAGTCTGAGCTACCGACCCATAAGACTGAGAACTAATTGACCATTTAAAAATGTTATTGAAAAAAGAAAAAAAATTACCTGTCTTTCCAGGCAACCAAACCGATAATAACCAAGTGGGCAATACCGAACAGTATTCCTAGCCATGGAATAATGTATCCTAATATAATAAGGCTTAACCAGCCAGGATATTTTCTCTGCTCAAACACATTCCATGTCCAGATAAAGTAGAACACAGCTCCCACAATAGGCACCAGGAAGATAAACCCCCATGCCCAATTCTTTTTGGCTAAAATAGGTATTAAAAACATGTTTGCTATAGGAATCCATGCAAGCCATGGCTTGTCATAATTCAATTTTTTAGCTATGGTCATCCAGGCAAATGCACAATAGATGTACAAAGCTATAAACACTATAATCAAAAATACAATCATTCCTGCCAAAAAGGCAAGAGGACCTAACATTTCATATGCCATAGTATAACCTCCGTATAGCGTATCTTAAGAAGAATTATTTAAAAAACTATCGAAAAAAAAAGAAAAAAAATTAGATAGGCAGCTTGCCTGCACCACCTAAGTATCCAAGGTATCCTGCTCCCAAGATTGCAACAAGCATTGCTGCTAACAACAGGAACAGCACGAAAAGTATTGCTATAGGTATCAGCACAGCAGCTACTGCTTTTCCTGTAGGCAACTGATGAATAGATTTCATTAAAAAGACATTCACCACAATGCCCCACAGGCTTAACAAACTGCTGATAATAGGCCCTACAACAGGAATTACTGCTATCCACATCATGACATAATAATGCGATGAACCTCTAAAATAGCCCATATAGGTTCCTGTTCCGCCAAACATTTTTGCAAAGAGATGCATAATGCCTACCCATACAAATCCTCCAAAGATAACAGTTCCTATTGCTCCTGTTATTAAGCCGCTGATGCTGAACAGCGTTCCTGCTGCCCACATACCGCCGACAGCTCCAGCAATGGCAAGAATCAAGAAAGCCCATCCTGTTGCAGAACTGTCTTTTGCAACATCAGTCATTGCACTTTGCTTTAAGGTAAAAATATCCCATCCTTTTTTTATACTATCAACAAAACCCATATAATCACCCCGTTTTTGATGTTTGGATAACGCTATTTAAAAAGTTAACTAAAAAAAAGAAAAAAATTAAATGGTGATTTCTACTGTTTGAACAGTAGTCATTCCTCTGGTGTTGGTTCCTGCGCACTCCAAGTGCCATACGCCAGGAGATGGCGTATAACTCTGTATCCAACTACAGTATCTTGAAGTTCCGCAGTATTTACCGTCAGCATAGGTAGGCACTTCATTAATAGATATGGTTGTGTTAATAGAGTACATAAAACTCTCCCACTCTTCAAAATAACACCAAGCATCAACAAATGAAGTAATATTAGTGACATTATAGGTCAAACGAGCAATTGAACTATTTGGAGGAGTAGTATCATTCAAAGCTTTTGAATAACAATTTCCTACACCATTACAATAGCAATTTCCACCTGTACAACCCGTATTGCTATAACATGCTTCATCAGTACCGCCGTTAGCAACTAAACTAGAACCACAAACACCATTGCTACAGTTTGGCTCCCTACAAACAGTATCTGCACAAGGAGTAACTACGGTATTTAATTCTGAGCAAAGATCTGCATCGTAATTACCACACGCTTTGTAACCAGTGCCGCTACACACTGGACCAGTACACTCATTCGTACATGTTGTGTTG
The DNA here is from genome assembly GCA_003599145.1 of Candidatus Woesearchaeota archaeon. Classification (GTDB taxonomy): domain Archaea; phylum Nanobdellota; class Nanobdellia; order Woesearchaeales; family UBA9642; genus SURF-58. Next base: position 142,780 of record QZIT01000001.1, read on the forward strand.
GTTTGGTTTGTCAAGCAAACGCCATTAGAGCATCCGAAAGGACAACTAGAATATGTGAATCCTATATAGTTACCGTTGCAAGAGAACTGATCAACCGTGTTACCAGAACAAGAATCATTCCTCGTAAAGTTTCCACTACTATTCACCATATTCACAATACCAAAAAGATAAATATCATTCAAAGGATCTGTATCTGTACATGTTGTTGCTATTTGTGCACAAGCACCATTTTGGCAAACATAATTCGAACCTAAGTTATTGCACATATAATAGGATGTATAATTCGTGCCATTTGCACAGTAGCGCTCATACAGCCATCCACCTTGACAAATATCTTGAGAGAACTTTGTTCCAGAAGTAACTTCACCATAAGTCAAATAGTTAATTCCTTCATCTGTATCCGTACAGGTAACTATAGGTTGAGGATTTGCGCATCCAGAGCCAGTGCATGCTACAGGCGCATCTCTATCAACGGAAAGTTTTGGAGCCAACGCAGCTCCCTGCAAACTAGAAGCATTATACTTATTCACTCCTGTAAAAACAGTAACCATGCCAACAATGGCAACAAGGGCAACTAAAGAAATAATCCACATAACCATCTTTTCCATAAATAACCACCTCAATATATATATTAAAACTGATAGAAGGTATATATAAATATTGCTAAATTTTCTCTATTTTTCCAAACTTTCCTGTAGAAATTTGCAGTTCTCCCTGCCATTCTTTGACATAGCCATTGGTGATTTTAACCGTATCACCTTTCTTAAACTGGTCTACCTGATCATTCCACAAAGTTAAGGTTACTGTTCCTGTTTTATCCTTCAGCGTTGCGCTGGCAACCTTTCCTTGAGTTCCAAATTTAGTAAAGCTTTTTGGCTCAGTAACGTCTGTTATTTCTCCAGAAACTTCAACGCTTCCCTGATTCGCGTGCAAATCCTTGATCATACTAGGGAGAAAAACAGGGGGATTATAAAGGTTTTGTTTTTCCTTCAATATAGGACCGCATGACAAACAAATGCTCCCATTGGGAAAAAATGACTTCAAGCACGTAAATGCCAAACAGGGCAGCAAGTATCACAACAAGGCTTCCCGAATAATCAGCTATTCTGTCAAAAGGCAGTTTTGCCACATAGGCAATTAAGAATAGCGAAATAACAATCAGCCAAGAAAGCAGGGTATGCATGAAATGATTTCTGACGTAATGGAACTCTTTTTTTATGGTTATCAAAGGCTTTTTTCTTTCAAAAAACAAGACAGGATAGACGAACAAAAGGTTGAAGCAGATATACAAGGCATAAAGGATAAACACTAAAATGAAAATGATTTTAAAAAAACTTCCGACAATGTTTCCTGAATTTTGGGAAAGATAATAGACGATTGCATAAAGAATTGCGGGAGCAAAAACAATCGCTACAGAAATTACTTCAACACCAAGCATTTTAAAAAAGAACTTGTTTGCCTGTTTAAATCCTGAAGCCATGCCTGTTTTTCCTGTTTCAACAACTTCTTTTGCCATGGCATATTTCATGCCTGAGAAATAGGTCATCAGGATGAATTCCATCACAAGATAAGCCAAAAAGGCAACCAATATTTTAGGAGTTATGAACAAATCCAAAGGGTTTTCCCTAAAATAAATAGGCATGTGCTGTAGGTAAGCAACAATGCCTGAAAAGGCAAAAAACAGAAAAACTAAAACAAGAGAGATGACAAACATCAAAACGCTTGGGAGAAAAAGCACAGGATTTTTCTTTAAATCTGCCCAGCTTTGCTTGAATATGCCGTCATATGCTTTATCCATAAGCCTCATAAAAAGCAAAGAGGTTTAAAAAGTTATTTACTCAGCCAAAGCACTTCTTCACTATTTAAATCAAGAAATTGAATAATAGCATCATTTTTCTTATGCTGAAAAAGATATCTTAAATATGAAACATCCTCCAAACTCCTTTTTATACTGGAATGGGTTTTTTCGGCAACTTTTCCTGCTATTGCCTTTTTCTTAAGGTTTTTTTGGTTGGCCATCCAGAGTTTTAGAATTCTTGATGTTGGTTTATACGTGATAAGCCCTGGATACTTTTCATCCTTAGAGAGGGCAACGCCTGCGCTCAAGAAGTTGTAAATATAAACATAAAACCGGTAATGCTGCCATCTCCTTATCCTTCCAAAGTACACATCTGCGAGAGAAAGGTAATCCAGAGCTCGTGCAAGGTCTTCTGTTTTTTGATATTCCAAAGGGATATTTTCATCCATCCATAAAAATATCTTATCTAAATCCTCATTGACATCTTCAAATGCGGGAAGGGCAACATCCAACTGCTTTGTTTTGAAAACTTTTAGCAGCGCCTGGGAAATGCTTTGCTTAGTGCGCCTTTGAAAATGCTTTGTTACTTCTTCCTGAGAAATGTTCTTATCTGATGCTAAAACCTGAAGGTCATTGATTGCTGCGCGCATATCCCCATCAGATTCCCTACACAACTGTTGCAATGCGAGTTCATCAAAGGAAATATGCTCTTGGTGGCAAATTTTTTTAAGTGATGCCAAAATAGAGAGATAATTCAGCGTTTGAAATTCTACTAAATGACAGCTTTTTCTCAATGAAGAAAACTTCTGATCCCAGACGTCATTTGCCGTTAAAATAACAGGAAAAGTGCTGTTTTCAATGACCGTTAAAATAGTCTGCAAGCCTCCTCTGTCTGCATTGCCTGCAATACCATCAACTTCATCGATAAGGATGATTTTGCCCTTCTGAAACAAAGACTGCTGTTTTATGGCATTTCCAATAGTTGAAAGAATGGCATCTTTATTGCGCACATCGCTCGCGTTGATTTCTATTAACTCAAGGCTTAAATCAGCAGCCATCGCATGAACGCTTGCAGTTTTGCCTGTTCCTATAGGGCCGTAAACAAGAAGAGCTTTCTTTTTCTGTTTTGCATAGGTTTGTACATAGTTTTGCAGTTCAGCAGTAGGCTGGCCTTCAATATCCTTGAGGGATTTTGGCTTGTACTTTTGAATGAATAAGTCCATGGTTTTGGAAAGCAGGAATGGTTTATTAATATTCCTTCTTACTTCCTAAAGAGTGGTAAGATTGACAATATTTATAAACGCTGTTTTGGTTCTCTAATCATGCAGCATCATGAACACTTTAGACCTGTACTAGAAAAGCATATACACGACGGAACACTGGAAACATATATGGAGGAAAGACTTTCTGGAAAAACAGAAAACCCTCCTTTAGCACACCGATTTGGAGATGAAACTCCCGAGCAGATCTTTTTGTATTTTACAGGGTTCATCGTAACAGCTCCTGGAAAAACATATTATCCTCAACAAATTTTTGCAACAGCTAGAAACTTGCTGAAACAGCTTGAAGAAGATTCAGAAAAAGCAAAAGCTCAAGACTATGGTTCTGGGCTTGCCATGCTTCTTCAGTGGACCAGAAATGAAGAGCAACCTTCAATACTTGCTGCAGAAAGAACAGACACCTGCAGATTAGCATTGGATTTACTGCTAAAAAAAGGAATGCCCAATGTTTCTGAAGCGTATTTTGCAGAGGATGTAGAGCGTAGCTTGATTAACCTTTTCGGCTTCACCTATTACCAAGGGATACTGCCTCAGGATAGAATAAAAACAGTCAGCGATATGCTTTCTCAATATGTGCGTATCCCTCAATTTTCAAGCCATGGAGAAGTGGCACTGCTTAAGGTTGATTATGCTACAGGATTACAGATGCTGCCAACTGCAATCGATAATACAGCAGCACATCAGGATTTCACGATTGCATTCTATTTAGTTCATCAAGAAGACCCTGCAAAACTGGCAGAAGATTTGGTAAAAACTTTAGACGAAAAACACCTTGATTTTTTTCTTAGAGCACTGGAATTTCAGTATTCAAAACCGGGATACAATGATAATATACAGGAAGCATTTTTGAAAGAAGTTAGAAAACAACAAACTACAAAAACACCAGAATAAATTAAAAAAAAATTATTTCCAAAGCCACCCTAACAATCCTTTAGACTTTTTTTCCTTCTCTGCCAGATCTTGAAGTCTTATTTGTTCCTTCTCCATATTCTGAATTTGTTCCTGCATCATAGTCTTGACTTCTTCATCGCACTGGCATTGTTCTTTGAGCTGTTCAAGCTCCCTGAGCTTCTCTTGGTTCTGGGTTACCTGCTGTTCCAACTCCTTTGAAGACTCTTCATCCCCACCTGCAAAAAACCGTGAAAAAGCACTGCGAGTCTGTATTTTTTCCTCTGCTTTAATGGTTGCCTGAACAGAATTGTTAAAGTGAACTGCCACTTCTTTTACCTGCTGGCCTATGCCCCCTGTTAAGCTTTCCATTTCCAAAAGCGTATGGACGGCAAGCCTTACCTCGTTTTGATTTTGATAGACTTTTTGCTCTGCGCCTTTCATGGTTTGCAGTTCTTGGCTGAGCTCATTCTGCTTTGTTTGTATCCCTTCTTTTAGCTCTACTTTTAGCATTTGCTGCAACTGTGTTTCTTCACCTGCATTCTGAGTTTGCTGTTCATCGCGTACTTGCTGTCCGCTGTTTGATGCATTATCTTGCGCATTGGCATCATTCCCCGTATCATCGCCTGTTCCTCCTTCTCCTTGTGAATCTGCATTGCCATCAGTTCCTTGTGTATTGTCTCCCTGTACTGCAAGAACAAGAGAAACAGCAAAAAGAAACAAAACCCATAAAAACACCATTTTTTTCATAGTCAACACCTCTAAGCTTATATCTACTTACCAGTCTTCTATAAATAAATATTTAAATATTAGTACAGCAATATGAACTACCATGCAAAGAAATTTGTGCAGTCAAATAAACACGTGTAGTGTCCCAGCATTTTTTTTAATCATGGGCAAGAAATGGGCGTTCCCTATATTCTGCAGGCTCAATCCTGAAAAGGAGTATGCTTTTGAAGAGCTTATCAAGCTGCTTAATAGACGAGTTCATAGAGCATCACTTTCCCAATTTTTGCAAAAACTGACAGATTTGAACATTATTTCAAAACAAAATAGAAAATATAAGCTAACTGAAAAAGGAATACCTATACAAACTGCGTGCCTAGATGTTGCAAAAGCAGTCCTTTGCCAGAAGGAGTGCACACTGATGAACAAAGCAAGATAGTTTTTTGCCATCTCGTGGACATTTTTCAAGGAAGCCGTTACGTAAAAAAACACAAAACTATAAAAACACCAGAATAAATTTAAAACCATGAACCTTCCCAATAAAATAAGCATTCTCAGAATTATGCTTATTCCAGTCTTTGTCCTTCTTTTTTATTTTTTACAGATACCTTCTCAGAAATTTATTCTAGCGGGCTTATTTGCATTCATGGCTTTGACTGATGCGCTAGACGGGCATATAGCAAGAAAAACAAAGCAAGTGACTGAACTGGGAGCTGTTCTTGATCCGATAGCTGACAAGCTTATTTCTATAGCAGTCATCATTCTCTATATAGGAAATGGCATTCCTGCCTGGATGGCGTTAATTATGCTTTCAAGAGACATGATTCTTTTAGGATTAAGATCGTTTGCAACAGAATATAAAATTATTATTAGAGTGAGCGTTTTGGGAAAAATAAAAACAGGCATCGAAATGGTTTCCTTCATCCTCATCATTTTACAGTTGACGATAGGCACCTGGATATTGGGCGTTGCTATGATTCTCAGCGTTATTTCCGGCGTTGATTACTGCATCAAAGGAATAACCAAGCTCAAAAAACACTATAAGAAAATGGCTTAAGGGTCTGAGCAATCTCGTTTATACCCACAGTTAGGGCAGATAATTTTGCATTTATTATAGTACATTTCTGTTTCGCAGATGGAGCAGATTTCTGTCATCAGCTCTTTTTATGTTCTGAGTATTTATAGCTTTCCAAAAAACTAACTCCGAAAATTCTACTGGACATCTTCGCTAAGAGTATTTAAAGACGACCTTACCAAGAAACGTGAGAAAACTATGCATACGAACAAAGTCAATATTTGGGAAGCAGGCATTAGAATTAATATAAAAATTAAAAAAGAGTTTCTAAATTTAATCAATCAAGAAATTAAAAAGCGGTTTAAAACCAAAAGAGCGATTCATGAAAAGTTAACTATACACTATCCACTACTGTTTTCTGTTTTCAAAAATAGTATGAAAACAAGTTACAAACAGTTTGTAGACTTAGAAATCTTTATAAATTTGTGCAAACTGTTGAAAATTCCTTTAGGGCAATTTCAAGAGAACATACTTGCTTATAAGACTAGAAGAGGCAGGAACTCCATAGAAAATCCCAAACTCCCTATTAAAATAACGCCCATTTTCGACATGATTCTCTCACATCACATAGGAGATGGCTGTGTTGTAAACCCAAAAAGAAACAGAAAGCCTTATTTTTCCTATAGACAATTTAATAAAACGTACAGAGAGCTATATATTAAAAAAATAGAGTCTGTTTTTGGAAAATTAGAATACAAGAACGCATATGCAACGTACGAACAAACAACAAAAATCTATTTTCCCGTGGTAGTTTCAGAATTGATGTTTAAAATGTACAGATTAAATATTGATAGTTTCAGGTCTGAAACTGCAAGAATTCCTAAAGAAATAATGCGAAAAAACTGGAAGCATAAACTCGCGTTTTTGATAGGCATAATTATCGATGAAGGAACCGTTGATTCTTGTCTTATTTCAATACGAATGAAGAATGAAGCAATTATTGAAGATTTAAGAGATATTTGCGTAGATTTAGGTTATAACTGCTCCATAAAACAGAATAGACATGGCTTACATGCGTTATATATACTTTCTGGTGGTTTAAGTAAATTTTATAAAGATTACCTGATTCTTGCAAAAGAGTATCCTGAAGTTAACTTAGGGTATAAAGGAGCCAAAATAAAAGAATTCATCTCCAGAATAAATAAACCACAGCTCTATATGCATGGAAATGACGATAAAATCATCGTGTTATTGTCTGAAAAGACATTAAGTATTAATGAGTTGGCAGCAAAGCTGAATATGACTCGACAGGGGGCAAGATATTTGGTAAAGAAGTTATTGAGAGACAACAAAATAGAGACAAAATCAATTGAGAAGTTTGGAAGCTGTAAATACGGATTGAAGGTGAAAAAATGCTTCTCGGAGTAATTGGCAAACCCAATACTGGCAAAAGCACGTTTTTTAAAGCGCTGACATTGGCCGATGTATTGATAGCAAATTATCCGTTTGCAACCATCAAGCCAAATCACGGCATGGGCTTTGTAAAGATAGACTGCGCAGACAGTTTTTTTAATGTGCAGTGCAATCCCCGAGAGGGATTTTGCATTAATCACAAAAGATTTGTTCCTGTTGAGCTGATTGATGTTGCAGGTTTAGTTCCTGGAGCTCATGAAGGCAAGGGTATGGGAAACCAATTTTTGGATGATTTAAATCAGGCGCATGCATTAATCCACGTTATTGACGCTGCAGGCTCAACTAATGAAAAAGGAGAACCTGTTCCTGCAAACAGTTACGACCCTGTCAACGATGTTAAATTTCTTGAAGAAGAACTCGATTACTGGTATGCAGGAATATTAAAAAGAGGATGGGAAAAGTTTGCAAGAAAAATCCAGCAAGAACAGTCAGACGTTGCTAAAGCATTAGGAAAGCAATTAAGCGGTTTGAGAGTTACAGAAGACATGGTGAAGGAAATGATTAATACGTTAAAATTAGACCCTGTCAAGCCTGCAAACTGGACAGAAGACCAGTTAATGCAGTTATCAACCATGCTGAGAAAAAGAACAAAACCGATGATTATTGCTGCAAATAAAATTGATGTTTCCGGAGCAAAGCAAAATTTGGAAAGATTAAAAAAACAGTTTCCTGATTATGTGATTATAGGATGCAGTGCAGAATCTGAACTTGCATTAAAAGAGGCTGCAAGGCATAAGGTTATCGAGTATACTCCAGGAGAGAATAAGTTCACCATTCTTTCTGATAAACTCAATGACAAGCAAAAACAGGCATTGCAGTTTATTCAGGAATTGCTTGATCAGAACGGCTCGACAGGCGCCCAAGAAATAATCAATAAAGCTGTTTTCGATGTTTTGCAGTATATTGCAATTTTTCCAGGAGGCTTAAATAAATTAGAAGATCAGTATGGAAATATTTTGCCAGACTGCTTTTTATTGCCGCCAAAAACAACAGCGCTGCAATTTGCCTTTAACATCCATACTGATTTAGGAGAGCATTTTATCAAAGCTATTGACGTCAAAACAAAACGTGCAGTGGGAAAAGAACATCTGCTAAAAAACCTTGATGTTGTTGAAATTATAACGAGTAAATAAAAAGGAATAAAACACTCGCTAAGAAAATAAGAAAAAAATAAAAGTTATTCTGCTTTATGGTGCCAGAAATGGTACACGGTTGTTGCTGCGATAACTAATAATAACAACCCTGAAAAAAAGGACACCATTGCTATGCCATTGCCCTCTGAAGGCGCGTTGACAACACCGCCTGTAATGCCTCCTTCTGAAAAAAAGAAGACCAGATAGACAAGCGCTGCTGCAGCAACTGCGGCAACTACCAAAACTGCTACAAAATCACTTTTTCTGTGCATTTTCAACCTCTTTTATCAAACCATATTTTTTGAGAATTGCCTTGTACTGTACAAAATCAGGCGATTCTTTGAATTTGATTTTTGTCTCGCTGGGAAGGCGATTAATCCAATCAAAGGTTATTTTCAGCACTTGCTTCATATCCTCTTCAACTTCAGGGTTTTGCTCAACAGGCTCTTCTTTTTCTGTTCTAAAGCCTTTGAAAAGCCTCTGAATAATGCTTTCCCTGCGTTCTTCTAATTGTTCTTCCTCTTCTTCAATGACCTCTAATTCTTCCTCAGGATCTGCCATGATTTCCCTCTGTTTTGGTTTTTCGTCTTTAAAAGCGGAAAAGATGTTTTTTTTATGACCTCTGCGCTGTTCAAGGTAATTGTTCAAATCTCTGTTAAAATCGTGCTGACCAGCCATATTCTTCCTATGTTATTAATGTTAAGTGGTATATAAAGTTTTTGGAAGGAAAAACCATGCCTGAGGAGTAATTTTATTGAGGGATATACGCAATGCAGGATATTTCTACTTGCGCGTTTAAAGGCAATTTGGACACTTCAACAGTAGCTCTTGCAGGCTTATGGCCTTGAAACAACGAAGCATATACGCCGTTCATAGCTGCAAAGTCATCGAAGTTCGCCAAATACACGTCTGTTTTAACAACAGAATCTAGACTTCCGCCTGCTACGTGAAGAATTGCAGCAATATTTCCTATAACCTGCTCTGTCTGCTCAACAATGCCTCCTTTGACCAGTAAAGGCGGTTGGGTTCCTGGAATGATTGCAATCTGCCCAGAAACATAGACAAAATCTCCTGCGCGTATTGCCTGTGAATAAGGCCCTATTGCCTTTGGTGCATTGTCCGTATGAAGCGCTTCTATCATCATTCCACCTCGAAAAGTATATGGGGGCACTGGGATTTGAATTTCTGGAAAACTGCTGTTGCAGATTTCTCCCAGATTTGCTGGTCTGGAGCCAGCTGCTCTAGCCAAGTTAAACTATGCCCCCATTGCTATACAGGAGAATTGGGGGATTTATAAAGGTTTATTTTGCAAATAGAGAAGAAATATTACTTTCTCTTCTTCCTTCTGTTGTGCACTAAAAAGATAAAGAAGAATGCAGTAAAAATAAGCAAAACAACAACTAGATTTATGGTCCAGCATAATTGACGGAAATAATCCATCAACGACCATTCCTTCACTTCATACACCCTCAAAACAAGAACATCACTGTCGCTGGTTTCTCCAAAAGGGTCTTCTGCAGTAAAGTACACTTCCTCTTCCCCATACCAATTTGGCTCTGGAGTAAACACGACATTGCCATTCTGCACCTCGGCAGTAATATGCTCCAAAGGACTCACGGAAAAGGTTAAAATATCCATGTCAGGGTCAAAGGCATACTGCGAAATATTCATGATAAATGTTCTGTCCTCTGCCCATTCCAAAACAGTAATTCCATCTTCATCAAGTGTTTTCTGCTCATGAGAAGGAAAAACAGGAAATCCTGCAAGACGGAAGGTTGCTGCACTGATAATTAAAAATAAAATGAGCAGCGTCAAAAACAGCCAATAGTACACTTTAAACTTATTTTTTAATGTATAAGGGTATTTTGGAGCAGTAACTTTTGCAAAGATTAAGGCAACCAAAACAATCAACAATCCTAAGCCTAAGAAAAATAGGACATTGTTGCAGGTTCCATAAAAGAAAAAGGCATACACCTTTTCGTTAAATTTTGTTAGTGCAGATTTATCCTTTAAAGTTATCAAAACTGTTTTTTCGTAGGTAACGCCGTTGTCTGCTTCAAACGCCATATTGAATGGATATACCCCTTCCGGAATGTCTTTTTGATTAAAGGACAGTGTTAGAAATTTTGTTTCTCCTGCAGATAAATCAAGCGTGTTCTCTTCTAAAGAAATCCAGTCAGATTCGCTTTTCAAATCATACGTTGCATAAACAAAGCCAATATTCTTTACTGATATTTTTTTCACAGGTGTCTGGTAATTAATTTTTACATTGGCTAATGCAAGATCTGTACAGGAATAGCGAGACTTGCTTTCATAAGCAATAGCTTGCGTAAAAACTTGATCTGCAGTTGTTGCAGTCATGGTTATGGTATGACCTTCATCATCTCTAGGATTAGTTATTGTTGCAATAATTATTTTTTCTTCTCCTGGCATTAAAGTTATTTCATCTTCTTCAAAGGAAACAGCATCGTTGTCAGATGCTAAAACGATAGCTCTATCCAAGTCTCCTCTATTTTTCAAATATAAACTATAAACGGTTATATCGCTGCAAAAATCCCCTTCTTTCTTTTCAGCAGTAAACAAAATATCAACACAGTTTTTTACATCAATCTGTCCAAAGACCTCTGATTGCGTATTTCCTATTTTTGTTTTTGCAAGGACAGAAATGTTGTATAATCCTGTTTTGTCTGTTTTAGGAATAATAAAGACTTCCTTGCTTTCTTTTCTTTCAAGGGAAATTTCTTTTTGACTCAAAGTAATTTTTCCCGTAGCGGCCAAAGAGTAATCATTCGGAACATTTGCAAGATTATGGATTGCTAAAGGAATGGTATAATAGCCTCCTTTGCATACTTGTGTAGAGCTTGGAAGAGATAAGGAAAAATCATACTTTTGAGTGACATTCAACGTGTGCGTTAATGTCGCCTTAAAACCGTTATTCACGGAAAATACCTTGACAGAAACAGGCACCTCTCCATACCGTTCGCATGAAGGAACGTAAGAAAGTTCAATGTCCTTTGTCTCGCCTGATGCTAACGTAAATCGCTCTTCTTTTCCATTTAAACTATAGCCATATTCGTCTGCAAAAGGCGCAGGATTATTGACTCGCAATTGGTACTGTGCAGTTTCACAGGGATTAATAACAGCATCATACGCAATAAGCGATGCCTTCAAATTCTGGCATTGTTTGATGGTTAAGTCCTTTTCAATGATTTTTTGCTTTCCTGAAGCAGAAGTTACGGTAATTCTCCAGTCGATATTTTTTTTCAAATTGCAACTTGCGTTTATGGAAAACAAGATTGTTTTTGATGCTCCTGCGTCCAAATAAATAACAGGCTCTGAAATGTGCATGAATACCGCATTGGTTTCTACTTTATACCAGTCTCCTTTGCTTCCCGTATTTTTTATCGTTATCGCATCAGTGTACTCTTGGCAGCTGCAGATGTTTATGGCACTCTGTTCTGTGAATAAAGAAAAATCCTGATTTATAGAGTAATAATTAACGTCTATCTCTGCATGAATGAATGGGAGTAGAATTAGAAAAATGGTAAAAACTAAAAGCAATGGTAGTTTTTTCATGGGAAAAAAGAAAAAAAATTAGTAATAGGTTTGGGATTCCTCTTCCTTATTACCACTATCTCTTAATTTGGTGAATCCGATAATCAATCCGAGGATGATTAAGATAATCACCAAAACGATTAAGGCAATAACCAAGCCGTTCTGAACCTTTTTCCAGTCAGTTGTTCCTGCTGCACTTGAAATCTTCGCAGTTAAAGGAATCTGCTTTGTCTCTGTTGGTGTCTGCACAGAAACTACAAAGGATTTTTCTCCCTGTGCACCAGCATTAGGGGTTACTGAAAGCAATACTGTCTGGCTGGATTCTGCTGGAACAACAATAACTGCTGAAGGCTCTAGTTTGTAGGTTGCCCAATCAGCCAATCCTGAAACGGTAATGGAATAGGTCTTTGAAGTTTTTCCAGGGTTACTTATCATTAATGGATAAACTGTTGAAGAACCCGCAGTCACTTCTTGTGAGCTAGGCACATTAATAACTGTTTTTTCTTCATCAGAACCGCCTGCTGCTTTTTCAGCAACAACTTTAATTTGGCCTGTTTTGGTTACTTCTTCATACTTATCAAACGTGACAATAACCTCGACATCGTAGGTTCCTGGTTTTGCATCAAGAGGAATTCTCAATAACAGTTCTTCAAACTTCTGGAAGTCGTCTGGCTCAATTTCGTCATCTGCATCAAGGTATTCTACATCCTGAACATTCAATGCAGGAATTCTGACGGTAACTTTCAAGTCATCTAAAGCACTGTCTCCCAAGTTTTCTACTCGGACCAATGCAGTAAATGCTCTTCCCACAACAACTTCTTCTGGGCTAAATGAGAAATCATCGATGATAATTGCGTTGCTTTCATCAATGCCTTTGACTCTTATCTGAATTGTTTTTTCAAAGGAAAAGCTGTCTTTGTCTGCAACTCTTATTCTTAATTTGTAGTAGTCCCCAACCTCTTCAAGGTCTTCAGGAACTTTCAAATTTAAGGTGATGACATCTGAATCTCCTGTATCAAGGTCAAATGGTCTTGTGAAGTCATACGTCATATCTCTTCTATATTTGCTGTATCTGTCTCCGGTAAGCTCTGCACTAACTTCGATGTCTTGAACATCAACAAGCGCGTTTACCTTGACCTTCACTTCGACTTCTTCTCCTCTGTCAAGATTCAAACTGTCTGAATGGTCTGCTTCGTCAGCAGAAATATCAAAAGAATCATCATTAACTTCAATCCACTCAACATTCAACCTGTCTGATAATGCTGCAGATGCAGATTGAATTGCTACCATGCTTAAAAGCAAAATTGCCATAACAAGCAAACTTTTGAATGCTTTCATTTTTCTACCCCCTCGATGTGTTTTAAGTCTGTAATAACCACAGCTTATTTATAAAGTTTTCGTTTATTAACCATTGCACAGTAAAGACTTTTTGTTTCTATTTTCCAGTTTACTCCACAATGACGTATCTATATTTTACTCTTGTTGTTGCTGCATTGTTGACGATGATTTTTGCATAGTACTCACCTGCTGGAGCGTCGTACAACGGAATCTTCACTATTTTTGTTGTTCTTTCATCATCATCAAGGCTAAAGATGCTTGATTTTTGTTTTATGCCCAGTTCAGGAATCATCACAGTAACTTTAAGATATCTTAAATCAGTTTCTCCCTGATTTTCCAAGTTTACAGAAACTATAAGTTCATCATCAGATGCAACAGTATAATCTTTCTTGCTCTTTAGACCGTAAACATCTATTCTGCCTACGTACAAAGACTCAGTCATCTTGTCTTCAGGCTCCTCCGGCTCTGTAAACGCATAGACTTTTGCAATGGTGCTATCAACAGCTTCCTGTCCATTGCCTTTGACTTTTAAGGTTACGGTGTATATTTTTGCCGCAGCATACACATGGCTTATCAATGGAGAAGTTTGCTGTATGACGGTTCCATCGCCAAAATCAAAAATGTAATACTCTATAGAGCCTGTTGACGCAGATGCATCAAACGCTATGGATTGATTTACTTTTCCGGTATAAGGACCGCCAATTTCTGCAGTTAAACCTACAGGAGCATCAACAACGCTGACCGTAATGGTGTCTGTCCCTACCAAACCCTCACTGTCTGTCGCCTTCAGTGTTATAACGTGTGTTCCTTTAGACAAGGTCTTAGCAAGAGTATTGCCTGTTCCTAAATTTCCGTCCTTAGAAGAACTCCAAGAAGGAACCAAAACACCATCCTCACTATCAATAGCAGCGCCTTCAAAAATAATAACATCTCCAACATAAAACACTGCACCATTTGCAGGCTTTATAATGTCAACAACAGGAGGATGATTTTCTTCCTGCTGTTTCAATACATGAACAGTTATTGTTTTTGTTGCAAAGTCGTTGTCCAAGTCAAACAATTTTAAGGTTAAACTGCCAGCTCCTTCCTGCAGACCAACAACTGTTACTGTTTTTCCTGACAGTGTTGCTGAAAATCTATCTGAAGCGTAGCTTGTTTGCCAATGCAAATTGTTTCCAGAATCCTCAACATCAGACTCATATTGAGCTAGGTTCAATGTTATTGATTCTCCTTCATACAACGTAATATCCTCAATAGGTTTTATTACTGGAAGATTATTCAAAATAGTTAATCCAACTTCTTCTTCACCGCCTGAGCCATCAGAGAAATTAAACGCAAACGCAAATATTTGGCTGTTGCCTAAAAAGTCATGCGTTGGCGGAATGGGAGTAAGCTTATATCGATAGTAGTTATTAGTTATGCCTATTTTACTCAAATCAGCTTCTCCTCCTGGCGCGCTGACAAGCTTTGCAAGAGTAACAATATCGCTTGTAATGATAGTGCCTGTGTTAATCTCTTTAATTTTAAACTGCACGTAGAGGTTTTCTCCTCTGTAAAACTCGTAATCCTCATG
>QZIT01000004.1 GCA_003599145.1 Candidatus Woesearchaeota archaeon
GAGCAGGGGTGTCAGTACTGCAGGAGAACTGAGCGATATTGCAAACGTTCCAAGAAGCAGAAGCTACGACGTCCTCGAAAGCCTGGAAAAAAAAGGATTCATTATCATGAAGATTGGCAAACCAATCAAATACGTTGCTATTCCACCTTCTGAAGTTTTGGAAAGAGTAAAGAAAAAAATTAAGGAAGATATGGACAGACAGCAGAAATATTTAGAAGAGCTTAGAGGCTCTGATATGCTAAATGAATTAACTCTATTGCATAACAAAGGTGTTGATTTGATTGAGCCTGCAGACCTAAGCGGCTCATTAAAAGGCAGAGACAATATCTATGATCATATGGAGTTGCTTATTAAGGAGGCTGAAAAGTCTATTATTTTAGTAACTTCCACAGAAGGCTTATTAAGAAAACACGAAGCCTTAAAGCGCTCTTTGAAAAAGGCAAGCGATAGAGGGGTGACTATTCATATAGCAGCACCTTTAACGAAAGAATGCGATCCGGTCGTAAAGGAGTTAAAAGGCATTGCAGAAATTCGCAACATCAATCTTAACGCAAGATTCTGCATTGTTGATGCAGAGCAATTGCTGTTTATGGTGATGTCAGACAAGGAAGTTCATCCTGGCTACGATGTGGGCATCTGGGTGAATACAAAGTTGTTTGCAAATGCTCTTGCAGAATTGTTTTCCATGGTTTGGAAGCAGGCAAAGGCAAAATAATTTTATCATCCTTTTTTTTCTTTAACTTTTTTTCATTAAACATTTAAACAAGTCTTGTTTACAGATACCATGCAAGATATTAATAAACTAGTGAAAAATTTTCCTCAGAGAAGGCCATCTCCATTTTTATTCTTTATCAGTGTTATCCTATTGATTGCATTCTATCTCTTTCAAATTTCCTGCTTTGGAAATTATCTTTACGGCGGAATTTTTGCAGTGGCAGTTCTCTTCCTGTTGTGGATGCTGAGAGGAACCTCTTTGAAGGCTAAATTCTTTTATCTTCTGATAAATATTATTTTGCTGGCATTGATTTATACAACTCTGCGAACAGCCTGTTGAGGGAAGAACATGCAGCACAGGAATCTTACTATTATAGGAACTTCTCACATAGCAAGACAGTCTGTCAAGTTGATAAAAGAGGCATTGCAGCAGAAGTATGATATTGTCGCCGTAGAATTGGATGCGGCAAGATACCAAGGGCTTATGTCTCAGGAAAAACAAAGCTTAAACCCCGCCATCATAAGGCAGATAGGACTCCAAGGCTACCTCTTCGCAGTTATAGGAAAATTTGTTCAGAAGAAACTTGGAAACATGACCGGAGTACAGCCAGGCTCTGAAATGCTCACGGCAGTTGAACTTGCAAAGAAGCATCATGCAGATGTTTTTTTAATAGACAGGCCGTTGCAGATAACCTTGAAAAGATTTTCACAGAAACTCTCATGGAAGGAAAAAGGAAAGTTGTTTGCAGATGTTGTTTCAGGAATTTTTGGAGGGAAGAAGATGCGCATCGACCTCAACAAGGTTCCTGAAGAAGAGCTTATTGAAACGCTTCTTTTGCAGTTAAAAGAGCGATATCCTAATATGTATCTCGTCTTGGTTGAAGAGAGGAATCATTACATGGCAAGCCAGCTTGCAAAAATTATGGCGAAATTTCCCGATAAAAAAATACTCTGTGTTGTCGGAGCAGGGCATGGTAAAGAACTCTCTGCGCTCGTTGAAAAAAAACGCCCCAAATTTGAAGCAGTATAACAAACTATTTAAATAAAAAAAAGAAAAGCATGCTATGCAAAAGATTCCCCTTTTTACGAACAGTGAACTTGCGCAATTGCTTCTGGCAAGCGCGAGCATGGGGCTGATTTTTTTCTTCTGGAAGTGGAGAAAAACAGATTTTGATGTCGCATCAGGAATAAGCTTTTTTATTTTTTCTGTGCTTGCAGTTTTTCTTTTTGTTGTCATCGCAAGAAGCGTGCAAAAATATGTTGCCAGAAAGAGAGGCTATCTTGCAGTTTACCAAAGCTCGAGAACAGCTTTAGGATTGACAACGGTGCTTTCTTTCTTTTCCTTTGGTGCTTTAGTTGTTGTCGCTCCTGGGCAAATGGAATTGCGGCATCAGGCGGCATGGAGACTGGGGAAGTTCCAATACCAGCTTAGGTATAAAGACGTTGCTGCTGTCGCCTTTACCGGGCCTTTGGTGCATATTATGCTTGCCTTTGTCATGCACTTTTTTTATGTATCAAAAACCGCAACACCCGTCGTCTATTATCTTATTTTCATAAACTTGTTCATTGCAATGTTTGCTCTCTTGCCTTTGCCTTACTTCGATGGTATTAATGTCCTGATGCATTCTCGAATGCTTTACATATTCCTTTTGGTGTTTGTCATTTCCTTTTCCCTGTTGGTGCTCCTGACAAACTTCTTTGCGTTCATCATAGCACTGCTTTTGGCAATCCTTTTTGCGGGCGCCTTCCTCTTTATTTTCGAGCGCTAAGGACGGTAAAAATCAATACATTTAAATATAGGTAGTGTCACAGAGTACATTAATAACTTGAGGGGTGAATACACTATGGCAGAAAAAGTTGCAAAAGTAGGCGTTAAAAAGCAATCTGGTTACCTCTACTTTGTAGACAGACAAGGTGACGTCTCCAGAGCTAAGATGGCTCGAGGAGGACAGAAGAGAAAGAAAGGTAAAAAGAAGAAGTAATTCTTCTTTTTCTCACAAACTATATATAGTTTGTTTTTTTCTTTTCTTTTATGCTTAATTTCCAGCCGAGGCTTTATCAGGAGACTATTTTTGCCACGACTGCAAAATCAAATACACTCGTCGTGCTTCCTACAGGAATGGGGAAAACAGCAATTTTCTTAATGCTTGCAGCTCATCGCCTAAAATCCTATCCAAACTCAAAAATACTGCTCCTAGGGCCTACCAAGCCTTTGGTTGACCAGTACTACAGCGTTTTTTTTAAACTCTTTTCCATTCCAGAAGAAAAACTCGCCATATTTACTGGTATGGTTTCTCCTGCCAAACGAGAGGAGTTGTGGAAACAAGCACAAATTATTTTCTCAACTCCGCAAGGATTAGAGAACGACGTACTATCAGGAAAGATTTCTTTGAAAGATGTTTCTCTTTTGGGATTTGATGAAGCGCACCGTGCAGTGGGAGATTATGCTTATGTTTTCCTTGCGAAAAAATACCATCAGCAGGCGCAGTATGAGCGCATTGTTGGTTTAACAGCAAGTCCTGGTGATGATGTTGAAACCATTCAAGAGGTGTGCAAGAATTTATTTATAGCTGAAGTTGAAGTGAGAACAAACGAATCTCCTGATGTTGTTGAATACATACAGGACGTTGACCTGAAAACTGTTAAGGTGGATTTGCCAGAAGAATTTTTGCAGATAAAAAAATACCTCGATCAGTGCTATCAATCCAAACTGAATGAAGTTAAGCAGTATGGCTATCTCTATGGTGCTGTTTCCGAATATAACAAAGTAACTATTCTTGCTTTGCAATCCGCACTGCATGCAAAATTGATGCAGGGTGAGAGGGATTTTGAATTGTTGAAAAGCATCAGTTTATTGGCAGAGGCGCTGAAAGTGCAGCACGCCCTTGAGCTTATAGAAACACAAGATATTTCTACCCTGCAGGAATATGTGCAAAAATTGCATGACGAAGCTGCAAAAGGAAAAACAAAGGCAACACACAATTTAGTGAGGGACATCAACTTCAGGTCTGCGCAGATAAAATTGCAGCAAGCACTAGAAAAAAGACTGATCCATCCTAAATTGGAAAAACTGATTTCTATAGTTGCTGAAAACAAGGGGAAAAAAATGGTTATTTTTAACCAATACAGGGATATGGGAAAAAAAATTGTTGAAATGTTGCAGAAAAACGGCGTTGATGCTCGGTTGTTTGTAGGGCAGCAGAAAAAAAAAGACACAGGCATGTCCCAGAAAACACAAAAAAAGGTGCTTGATGAATTTCGAGAAGACAAGTTTTTAGTTTTAGTTTCCAGTAGTGTAGGAGAAGAAGGTTTGGACATTCCTCAAGTTGATTTGGTAATTTTTTATGAGCCTATTCCCAGCGCCATAAGAAAAATTCAAAGATCGGGAAGAACAGGCAGATTGGAAAAAGGCGCAGTGATTATTCTTATGAGCAAAAATACGCGAGATGAAGCGTATCATTGGGTTGCGCATCATAAGGAAAAAAGAATGTACCGTGCCATAGAGCAGGTCAAAAAAGAATTGCATAACAGTCCTGTACAGCACAAACTTGATGCTTTTTCCTCATCAGATTTAAAATTATTCGCAGATTATAGAGAGAAAGGCTCTTTGGTTTTAAAAGAACTTTCCAACAGGGGATTTCAGATTTCTTTAACCAAGCTTGATGTTGCAGATTATGTTTTAAGTGAGCGAGTTGCTGTTGAGTATAAAACCGTTCAGGATTTTGTCGACTCTATTCTTGATGGAAGACTGCTTTCGCAATTAAAAGACTTGAAAAAATATCAGAATCCCGTGGTTATTATTGAAGGGCAGGAAGATATCTATGCAGTAAGAAAAATTCATCCCAGAGCAATACAGGGCATGCTGATCACGATTATTGTTTCTTATGGCATTCCTTTGCTGCAAACAAAAAATGCAAAAGAAACAGCAGATATTCTGGAAATGATCGCCAGAAAGGAACAGGAAGAAAAGCAATCAGGATTTACCTTTCACACTGCAAAACCGTTAACGGATAAGGAATTGCAGGAGTACGTCGTTGGTGCATTTCCCGGTGTTGGCGGTATTATCAATAAAGAACTCTTGAAAAAGTTTAAAACAGTGAAGAATATCGTCAATGCTTCCGAAGAAGAACTGAAAAAAGTTGACTTAATTGGAGAAAAAAAGGCAAAATCTCTAAGAAACATTTTTAATAGGGAGTATGAATGAAACAATCCATTGCAATTTTCTTGAAAAGCAGCTCTGAAATAGAACGCGTAAGAAAAAAATATCTTCCAAACTATAACAAATTTAAATTGCACATAACCCTCGTTTATGCTTTTGAAGTTAAAGACCAAAATAAGCTAGCTGTTCACATTAAAAAATCTATAAAAGAACTAAAGCCCTTTCCCTTGTCTTTACACGGTTTGAAGAAGTCTGCAAAAGAATATTATTTATATCTTCTCGTTGATAAAGGGAAAATGAATATCCTAAAATTATATAAAACGTTGAATAGTGGAATCTTAAAGAGCTTCCAAAATAAAAAAATTCCCAAGTATGTTCCCCACATAACTCTCGGTGTTTTCAAAACAAAGAACGCAATAGACAGTGCTTTCAAAGAACTTTCAAAAGAAAATCTTTATTTTGAGACTAAGGTTTCGTCTATTCAGCTTTTAACGCTTGATAAAACTGCTTTGAAAAGTATGGCTAACTTTAGGCTGTAATTGCTCATTCATAACATTTATAAATAACCTTTTCTTGACGGTATGAGGAGGGATGAACATGTTAGGATGGATATTGTTAATTGTTGCAATTATTGTTGTGCTCTACCTGATAGGCGCATTTAACTATTTTATAACCTTGCGTAATAGAATAGACAATGCATGGTCTCAGATAGATGTGCAATTGAAAAGAAGATTTGATTTAATACCAAACCTTGTTGAAACAGTCAAAGGATATGCAAAGCATGAAAAGGAAACCTTCAAAATGGTCACTGAAGCAAGGAACATCATGCAATCAGCAACGACCATGAAGGAAAAGGCAAAGGCAAACAACATGATTTCCGATGCATTGAAAAGTCTGTTTGCCGTAGCCGAAGCTTATCCAAATTTAAAGGCAAATGAAAATTTCATGCAGCTGCAGGAAGAGCTGTCAGGGACAGAAAATAAAGTATCCTATGCAAGACAGTTTTACAATGACTCTGTATTGAAGTTAAATACCGCTGTCCAGAAATTTCCTGGTAACATCATAGCGGGCATGTTTGGCATTAAGGAAAGGGAATTCTTCAAGACCGATGAAGTTGAAAGAAAGAATGTCAAAGTTTCCTTTTAGACAATGCTCAAAACAGATTTTTATACAGAGATTGGTAAAAACAAGCTCAGAAGCACTCTGTTAGTTTTTTTCTTTTCTGTTTTCATTCTTTTTTTTGCTTACATCGTGGCCATTGCTTTTTTTCCAGGCTATGCAATTTCCCTGTTGATATTTGCATTTATCATAGCGATCATCTTCTCTTTGATAGGCTATTACACAGGAGATAAACTGGTATTGAGCATAAGCCATGCAAAAGAAGTAACTAAGAAAGAAGACCCTTTTTTAATAAATACGGTTGAAGGTTTAGCTTTGGCTGCAGGACTGCCTGTTCCTAAAGTGTATCTTATTCAGGAAGACTCTATCAATGCGTTTGCCACAGGAAGAAATCCAGAGCATGCATCTATTGCGGTAACGTCAGGAGCAAGAAAAAAACTCAATAGACAGGAATTAGAAGGAGTTTTAGCGCATGAAATGAGCCATATTGGGAATTATGACATCAGATTTATGGTTTTAGTTACGGTTTTAGTTGGTGTTGTTGCGCTTTTCAGCGATTTTATGCTGCGAAGCTTTTTATTCGGCGATAAACGAGAAGGAAAGGGCTCTATTTTTTTTATTTTGCTCGCGCTGGCTTTAGCAATCCTTGCGCCTTTAATCGCACAATTGATTAAGCTTGCTCTTTCAAGAAAAAGAGAGTATCTTGCTGATGCAACGGCTGTACAATTAACAAGATATCCTGCAGGATTAGCCAACGCTTTAAAAAAAATACATAAGGACACTGACAAAGTTGTTGATACGGCCAACAAGGCAACTGCGCATCTCTATATCGAAAATCCTTTGAGGAATACAACGGGTTGGTTTGATGGTCTCTTTAGCACTCACCCGCCTATAGAAAAAAGGATAGCCTTATTGGAAAAGATGTAATCCTTCTATTTGCCTTATTTTTGTTTTAAATAACAGATTTCTGATGTCGTTGTTTATACTTACGCCTCTTTGTTTAAACTGGTGTGAAAGTGCAGCGTATTTTTTTCTTCCCTCTTTGTCTAAATCAGTCAGAATAAGAATTTCTTTTTCATGTATAGACTCTATCAGCTTATACTCTGGAGTTCCATCGACGCAGACAATCTTGGTAAATCCTAACTTTTCTAAGGCAGCTTTGTCATTCTTGCCTTCTACAATAACAAGCTTTTTTCTGTGCCTTTCTATTGCATCTTCAAGTTCCACAGGACAATAAGCAAAAACATATATAAAAACATTGTTCTTTCCCTTAGTATGTTGCTTGCTAAAACACTTTCTCATTATAAAAGAGACGATGTTCAAAGGGCTATTGCAGACCATGCTTTGCATAAGGAAGTTGCTGTTCTGTTTCAGCAAGGGTTTGGAAAAAGACCAGATACTTTGCATTATGCAAACGACGTTTTAGAGCTTGCGAAAAAAGGCGCCTTAAGCTTTCATGCAAGTGAAGAGCTGTGGAGCAATCCTCTTGCATTAGCAACAAGCATGAGAAAGCAGGATTTGGATAGTTTAAGAAGAGGATGGGATTTGATTATTGATGTAGACTGCAAGATATTTTCCTACAGCAAAATCGCTGCCTATTATATAGTGAAGTTCCTTAAGTCTTTCGGCATAAGCGCAATTACCATAAAATTTTCTGGCAATAAAGGCTTTCACATTGCCATTCCTTTTGAGGCGTTTCCTGAAAAAATAGGGAGTACAGAAACAAAGAACCTTTTTCCAGAGGCACCTCAGAGAATAGCCCTGTTGATAAAGGAATCTATAAAGCAACCTGTTGCAGATGCAATAACTAAATTGGAAAAAAATGACTTAACAAGAATTGTTGAAAAGATAAAAGACAAAAGTGCCATTGTAACGACAAAAACAAAGGAAGGCTCTATGATGATGTTGAATGTGGATCCTTTCTTAGCCATAGACACTGTTTTAATCAGTTCACGCCATTTATACAGAATGCCCTATTCTTTTCATGAAAAATCTGGCTTAATATCTGTTCCCTTTGATGCTAATGCGATTTTGCAGTTTGATAAAAAAGATGCAATGCTTGAAAACGTTGTTGTAAAATATCCGTTTTTAGATAGGAATGTGAAAAAAGGAGAAGCTGCTTCCTTATTGAGAGAAGCGTTTGATTTCAAACCTCGTTTGGAAGTCACTGTTGAAAAAAAATATGTTGAAGCTGAAGAAAAAGTGAATGTGAAAGAAGATTTCTTTCCTCCCTGCATACAGAAAATTCTTTTGGGCATGGAAGACGGCAGAAAAAGAGCATTGTTTATTTTAATAAATTTCTTCGGTTCCATAGGCTGGGATTATAGCAAAATAGAAGAAACTATTCTTGCGTGGAATAAAAAAAATAAGGAGCCATTGAGAGATACCTATGTCATGGGACAATTGAGATATGCAAAAGTGAATAAGAAAAAAATTCTGCCTCCTAATTGCAATAATCAGGCCTATTATAAAGATCTAAACGTCTGCTGTCCTGATGACTTATGCAAAAGAGTAAAGAACCCTGTGAATTATGCAAAGAGGAAGGCGAGAATGATGGAGAGGAATGGGTAGTGTTGCTCTTGTCTATTTCTTAAATGGTTTTGATTTTTTCCAGAAATATTGAGAAAGAGCAACTATATTAATAAGGCCATCTTATTTGAAGGAATGGATAACAAGAGAATTAAAAACTTTAGCAAAACAAAGTATTCTATAGACAATCCTGTCATGTGGCATGCTGAAGAGCAGAAAAGGGCAAAATCAGAAGTTTATTTTTTAGAAAGGCTTTTCAAAAAATATGGCTCTGGGAAATCCGTTCTTGATGTTGGCTGCGGTACAGGTTCTCATGTTAATGCATTCCTGAAAAAGAATTATGCTGCGTTTGGCGTTGACATTAATCCTGAAATGATTGCGTTTGCGAAAAAGAAATTTGGCAATCAACATTTTGCTGTTGGAGACATGAAGCAAATTCAACTTAAAAATAGATTCGATGCAATTATTTGCTTTCGCTCAGTTTTCGTCAATAATATAACTCATCAGGAGATCATGCAAACGTTAAACTGTTTTTTTCAGTCTTTAAATAAAAAAGGACTTGTTATTATCGAACTGTTCAATCCTATCGTACTGATTCAAAAAAAGAAATTTAACGCTAAAGATGTTGAAGTGGCAAACGGCATAAAGGAGATTCGAGAGGAAGCTGTGGATGAACGGAACCAGCTGTTGATAGGCAGGAGGTCCTATTATAAAAATAACAAGCTTCTTGAAAAGTGGACTATAACCTCAAGAATGTTCTTTCCCCAAGAATTAAAGTTTTACCTGGAATCTGCAGGATTTGTTTTTTTAGGCTTCTATGGGGGTTCCTGGGAAGGGTTTTCCATGAAGCATACACAGCTGGACGACTTCCGCATGTTGGTTGTTGCCAGGAAGCCATAAGCGCAACCTTTATAAATGGCCAATTATTTCTCAAATTTACGTTAAATTCAAGTGAATTTAATGGATACGAGCCTGAAAAATTCCTTTTTTCAGTACAGGATATCCATGTACTTCTAAAGGACTCAAGCACATGCCAAAAAGACACGCACCTAGACGAGCCAGTATGCAATTCTGGCCACGAAAACGAGCAAAGCGAGCTTATGCTAGAGTGAGGTCCTGGAAAACACAAAAAGAGGTTAATTTAACAGGATTTGCAGGCTATAAGGCAGGCATGACCCACATCATGGTGCAGGATACTGACAAAAATTCCTTAACAAAAGGCATGGAAGTGTTTGTTCCGGTAACCGTCGTTGAATGCCCTCCGTTAAGGATTGTTGCTGTAAGATTCTACAAAAACGGCATTCCTGCAAAGGACATTGTTGTTTCTGTTTCAAAAGAACTGCAGAAAAAAACAAATCTGCCCCAAAAAGCCCACGAATTCTCAGAAGTTCCCCATGATGATGTTGCTGTTCTCGTGTATACCCAGCCAAAAATGATAGGGTTTAAGAAAAAACCAGATGTATTCGAAGTGAAACTTTCAGGTACAGTTCAGGAAAAATTAGATTTCGTCAAAAATAATATTAATAAGGATATCAAGGCAGACTCTTTTTTCAAAGAAGGAGCATTTTTTGATACCCACGTCATTACCAAAGGAAAAGGATTTCAAGGTCCGGTAAAAAGATTTGGCATTGACTTAAGACATCACAAATCTGAAAAAACCAAAAGAGGCCCTGGTTCTTTAGGCGGATGGTCAGAGCAAGGCCATGTTATGTACCGAGTTGCCCACGCTGGACAAATGGGCTATCACCAAAGGACAACCTATAACAAGCAAATTCTTAAAGTATCTCATAATCCTGAAGAAGTAAATCCTGCAGGCGGATTTATTCATTACGGCATCCTAAGAAATCCTTATGTTTTAGTGAAGGGTTCTGTCGATGGTCCTAAAAAAAGAATGATACTCTTTACGTTGCCACGAAGAATAACTGTCAAAAAACAGGCACGAGAGCTGCCAACCATAACGCATATCAGCACAAGCTCTAAACAAGGAAGATGAAACTACCTATTATCAATAATGAAAATAAAAAAGTTGGAGAAAAGACTTTACCTAAACAGTTTAATGAACTTTACAGAGCAGATTTAATAAAAAGAGCGGTTTTAGCATTACAATCAAACAGAAACGTTTATGGAAGCGATCCTCGTGCAGGAAAAAAAGCATCTGCAAGAATCTCTAAAAGAAGAAGAGACTACAGGGGAAGCTACGGAAAAGGCATCAGCAGAACGCCAAGAAAAGTAATGACTAAAAAAGGAACGCAGTTTAATTGGACAGGCGCTTTTGCTCCTAATACGGTAGGGGGAAGAAGAGCGCACCCTCCAAAGTCATGGAAAATTGTAGAACAAAAAATAAACGACAAGGAAAGAAAAATGGCATTAAGGAGTGCTATTGCCGCATCGTTGAACAATCAACTTATCTCAAAAAGAAATCATGTTATTCCAACGCAATTCCCGTTTATCATCAGCTCAGAATTTGAAAACATTACCAAAGCAAAGGATTTTTTCAAAGCCCTTACGTCATTAGGGTTTGAAAAAGAGCTTGCAAGAGTAAAGGAAAAAAAGATCAGGGCAGGCAAAGGCAAAATAAGAGGAAGAAAATACGACACCAAGAAAGGTCCTTTGATTGTTGTCTCAAAAGAGTGCCCTTTGCTTAAGGCAGGAAAAAATATTCATGGATTGGAAATTGTGGCTGTTAAACAATTGAACTGCGAATTGCTGGCTCCTGGCTGCACAGCAGGAAGATTAACCTTATATACTGATGCGTCAGTCGATCTTATGCAAAAAGAAAACTTGTTCATGGTGGCAAAATGATTATTCAATATCCTTTATCAACAGAAAAATCCATAAGACTTATGGAATCTGAAAACAAGCTCATCTTTGTTGTTTCACCAAAGGCAACAAAGCCAGAAATAAAAAAGGAAATTGAGCAAATGTTGAAAGTGACTGTTGACAAAGTAACTGTTTTAATTGGCGCTGACGGCAGGAAAAGGGCCTACGTAAAATTTGGAAAAGACACTCCTGCCATTGATGTGGCAACAAAGTTAGGATTGATGTAAGATGGGAAAGAATTTAATTCAGCAGGCGAGAGGAAAAGGAACGCCTAGATACAGAGCTCCAAGCTTTAATTATTTTGGAGCAGCTAAAATAAACTTCAAGCAGGAATCTGCAAAGGTAGTTGATTTAGTTTTTTGCAGAGGCCATAGTGCGCCTTTGGCAAAATTGCAGTTTCCCAATAAAGAAGAAGGCTTGATTATTGCTTCAGACGGCATGAAAGTGGGCAATATCATTTACTTTGGCCAGCACGCGCAGCCATTAACAGGAAATACCTTGTTATTGAAAGACATTCCTGAAGGCTCATTAGTCTATAATATAGAGGGCATTCCTGGCGATGGCGGAAGGTACGTCAGAGCATCTGGCGGATTTGCAAAAGTCAGCATCAAGACAGAAAATCAAGTCATGATCATCTTTCCTTCAAAAAAACAAAAAACATTCCATCCCTTATGCAAGGCCACAATGGGTATTGCTGCGGGAGGCGGAAGAAAGGAAAAGCCAATTATGAAAGCTGGAAATATGTACCATAGGATGAGAGCCAGAAACAAACGGTATCCTGAAATTTCAGGCTCTGCGCAAAACGCTGTGGACCATCCAATGGGCAACAAGAGAACATCGAGAAAATCAAAGGCTAAGCCCGTTTCAAGAAATGCGCCTCCTGGAAGAAAGGTTGGTTATATAGCAGCACGAAGAACAGGGCAGAAGAAATAACATGGCAAAAAAAGAATTTACCTTTCGGGGAAAAGAACTTGAAGAGCTGAAAAAGCTTTCCATAGAGGAATTTGCAACGCTGCTTCCTGCGCGACAGCGCAGAAGCATACAGAGAGGGTTTACTGATGAAAAGAAGAAATTCCTCAAAAAAGTTGCAAAAAAAGACAACGTTAAAACACACTTAAGAACCATGATTGTGTTTCCATCTATGGTGGGTAAGATTATAAAAATATACAACGGAAAGGAGTTTACTCCGGTTATTATCCAGGAAGAAATGATTGGCTGCTTTTTTGGCGAGTTATCCTTGACGAGGAGAAAAGTAGGCCATAACGCACCAGGCATAGGAGCGACAAAATCCAGTTCAAACGTATCAGTAAAATGAATGACCAAATAACTGCAAAAGTTTCAGGACGCGATTTGAGTATTTCGAGAAAGACAGGCATAGAGATTTGCAATCACCTGCGCAACAGGACAACCAAGCAGGCAAAAAGCATACTTGAAGATGCCATTGCCTTAAAAAGGCCAATCCCTCATAAGCGATTTACCAATGGATTGGGTCATAAGCGGGGAAATCTGACGTCAGGACGATACTCTATCAAGGCGTGCACTGAACTTTTGAACATGATTAAATCAGCAGAATCCAACGCGCAAGATAAAGGACTTAATATCAATGCATTAAAAATTGTTCATTTTGCAACACAGAAAGCATCAACACCATTTCATCATGGAAGGCAGACAAGAAGAAAAACAAAGCGAAGTCATGTCGATTTGGTTGTTGCAGAAATGAGCAAAGATGATAAAAAGATAGAAGCAAAGCACGAAAAATCTGGCGAAGCAGAATCAGACAAAAAACCAGTTATTGAAAAAAAAGTCACTGTAACGCCTATTGAAAAGACAGTTCCTGAAAAGACGGTGTCAAAAGAAATCAAAAAGACCGATGCTCAAAAAAAGAACTATGAAGAAGAAAGGGCAAGACTCAAAAAAATTGTTGAAGAAAAAAGAAAGCAAAAAGAACAGGAAAAGAAGTTGATGGCATAATGATTGAACGGAAATTTATCAAACAAAATATGAAAGAGCATGCAATTAAAGAGTATATTTCACAGCATGTTTCCAATGCAGGCCATAGCTATACTAAATTGCAGCGGACTCCTTTGGGAGAAAAAATCATCATCTGCGCTTCCCGTCCAGGCTTAGTGGTGGGCAAGAGCGGAGCAAATATTGCACGGTTAACCAGAGAACTAAAAGAAAAATTCCACTTAGAAAATCCGCAGATAGAGCTTGTTGAAGTTGAGCAGCCGGATCTTGATCCTAGCGTTGTTTCAGAGAGCATTGCAGGCTCTTTGGAAAGATATGGCTCTGCGAGATTCAAGGCAATAGGGCATGCAGCCATGACAAAAGTGATGAAAGCAGGCGCCCTCGGCGTTGAAATTGTCATCTCAGGAAAAATTCCCAGTACCAGAGCAAAATCGTGGAGATTTTACCAAGGATACTTGAAGAAATGCGGAGACATTGCCTTAGTTGGCGTACACAAGGCTTATGCAAGTGCAAAGCTCAAAACGGGCATCATAGGCATCAAGGTCAGTATTTTGCCATCGACCACCGTGCTTCCTGACCACATAGAATTTGTTGAGCAGAAGCAAGAACTGGTTGAAGAAGTAACGGAAACCGATAGTGCAGTGCAGGAAATAAAAGAACAGGTTGCTGAAGAAACACAACCTGCAAAAAAACCCGCAAAGAAGGCGACTAAAAAAACAAAGGCGAAAAAGAAAGATGAAAGCTAAAGAATTACGTTCACTAAACAAAGAAGAGCAAGAAAAAAAACTTGGAGAGGCTCAGTTTGAACTCATGAAGATGAAGTCCCAAGTCGCAACAGGGACAACACCAAAAAATCCTCATGAGATCAAAAAAGTTAAGAAAATAATTGCGAGAATAAAGACACTACAAAAATGAGTGAGATAGATCCAATAACAGGCCTTCCAAAAGACCTTGGCGTATGGGAAACAATAACGAAAGAAAGCCAAAAGATAACGGCAAAAATCGTCAAGAAAAAATTCGGCAAACAATACACCCTTGTGCAAGGGTTTGAAACCAAAGAAGTTGACCTGAAGGACGTTGTGAAGAAGCTGAAAAGCAAATTTGCTTGCGGCGGAACAACAAAGGACAATTATGTCGAGCTTCAAGGCAATCACCTGGGGAAAATCAAGCAAGCCCTTATTGACCTCGGGTTTCAGCCGGAAACCATAGACGTCAAGTGAACGTGGAAAGGAGCACAGGATCATCATACCTAGCTAATAAAAGTGGAACACATGAAAAAAAAACTACCAACAAGAGGAAGAACCTTTGTAGGAACGGTTGTCAGCAATAAAATGCAGAGAACCGTCACGGTGCAGTGGGTTAGAAAGAGGTACATGAACAAATACGAGCGATACGAGCTGCGCAGAACAAAAGTAAAAGCGCACAATCCAGACACGATTGATGCCAAGATGGGCGATAGGGTAAAAATCATGGAAACAAGGCCTATTTCAAAAACAAAACACTTTATCGTTATTGAGGTGTTGAAATGAAGGCAGTCAAGGCAAGTATCGGCAAACCATTGCCTGTCGGTGCCTATATAGAAACCTGTGACAATTCAGGCGCAAAAATAATCAAAATCACTGCAGTTATAGGACACAAAACCGTCAAGGGAAGATATCCTGCGGCAGGCGTAAGCGATTTAATCAGTGCGGCAGTGAAAAAGGGAAAACCAGATATGAGAAAGCAGGTTGTTTTTGGAGTCATCGTCAGGCAGCGAAAAGAGTATAGACGGCCTGATGGTACAAGAATTAAATTCGAGGACAACAGTGTTGTTATCGTCAAAGATAAAAAAGGAAACCCTAAGGGAACCTTGCTGAAAGGACCTATTGCAAAAGAAGTCGTTGAACGGTGGCCTGCGATTGCAAAAATCGCGAGCGTTGTGGTGTAATATGAAAACAAAATTTTCACCTTCATGGAAATCAAGTGTACAACCAAGAAAGCAGAGAAAATACAGAAAGCATGCTCCGTTGCATTTGCGCTCAGCGTTCTTGAATGTGCATCTTTCAAAGGAGCTGAGAACAAAATACGGCAAGCGTAGCATGGGTATCAGGCAGGGAGATAAAGTGCGAATAATGAAAGGTAGGTTCGTAAAAACAGAGGGCACTGTTGAATCGGTTAATTTGAAGAAAATTAAGGTGTATATTTCAAAGGCAGAAATCCAGAAAAAAGACGGCTCAAAAACTAAGTATCCTTTGGACCCTTCAAATTTGCTCTTGCTGGAAGCGGTTATGGATGATAAAAAACGATCAAAAAAGTTGAACAAAGTGAAACCATGAAAAGACACATGAAAAGAATCAGTGCGCCAAGAACGTGGGCGCTGCCAAGAAAAGAGAATAAGTTTGTTACGCGTCCTTATCCAGGACCGCATAAGAAAGAATTAGGAACGTCCCTTGAGTTCTTCTTCAAAGTTATGCTTAACACAGTAAAAACAAAGAGAGAAGTAAATCATCTTTTGCAGACACAGGAAGTATTGTTGAATGGCAAACGCAAAAAAGACAGGAGAACGCCTGTGGGGTTTTTGGATGTCATCGCCATACCAAAAGCAAAAGAGTACTATACCATAACGCTGAACAGAGACGGATTTTTGGACGCGCAGTCCATTACTGCAAAAGAAGCAGTCCAAAGGTATTGTAAACTCGTCAGGAAAACACCGATGAAGAAAAAAGTGCAGCTCAATTTCCTCGATGGCACAACGCTGACGGTCGATGATGCGAAAAAATACGCGCTTGGAGATACGTTGGTATTAAGCATTCCAGAGCATAAACTGCTTGAACACATTCCTGCAAATAAAGGCTCAAAAATTATCATCTATGCAGGAACCAACAGAGGAACACAGAGCACCATTAAAGACATTGAAGGCAAGCAGGTTATCTTTGAAAAAGATGGCGCTTCCATCAGCACAAAAAAAGAATACGCCATAGCTATAGCATGAATCCTATGAAAGCAATTCGGATAGAGAAAATGACCCTGAACGTGGGTGCAGGCAAAGATCAGGCTAAATTAAATAAGGGAGTTATTTTGATTAAGCATTTGACAGGCATAGAGCCGGTAAAAACAGCAACACAAAAGAGAATACCCAGCTGGGGATTGCGACCAGGACTGCCTATAGGATGTAAATTGACCTTGAGAAAGGACGTCGATCCGTTGCTGAAACAGCTTCTGGGAGCAAAGGATAACATTTTGAAAGAAGATAATTTTGATGAATGCGGAAACGTTTCGTTTGGCATTCATGAATACATTGACATTCCTGGAGTAAAATATGTTCCTGAAATAGGCGTTATGGGTTTGCAGATTTGTATAACTTTACAGAGACCAGGGTACAGGGTTAAAAAAAGAGTGCTTAAAAAAGGCGCCATTTCAAAGACACACAGAATCAACAAGCAAGATGCGATTCAGTTCATGAAAGAACGTTTCGCATTGAAACTAGAGGAGGAACAATGACAGCAAGCGATCCTAAAAAAATGCTGAATCAGATCGCAGGAAAGCCTGCCAAAATCAAACGCTATGAAAAGCATAATCTGCCAAGACCTAGAAATAAGGGAGAAACTACAAAAAAATGTGAGCGCTGCGGCAGAACAGGCGCACATATCAGCAAGTATGGCATTAACGTGTGCAGGCAGTGCTTTAGAGAAGTTGCAACGAAAATAGGATTCAAAAAATACAGTTAAGGTGAACGAATGACTCAAAACGATACTCTAGCAACAACCCTTTCACAAATCATGAACTACGAGCGATTGGGGAAGAGAGAAACTATGGTCAAGGCAAACTCTGCATTAATAAGAACAGTGCTGACGCTTTTGCAGAACGAGCGCTATATTGGCGCATTTGAAATCGTCCCTGACGGCAAGACAGGAATCCTAAAAATAAACTTGCTGGGCAATATCAATAAGATAGGAGTTATCAAGCCGAGATTTTCAGTTTCCATGGCTGAGTATGAAAAATTTGAAAAAAGGTATTTGCCGGCAAAGGATTTTGGTGTGCTGATTGTGTCAACATCAAAAGGCATGATGACGCACCTTGAGGCCAAAAAAATGCATCTCGGAGGAAAGCTCATTAGCTACTGTTACTAAGATGAAACTCGACAAACTTGAGGAGAAAATAAAGATTCCAGAGCACTGTACGGTTGCGTATGCAGACTATCAGCTCACGGTCAAAGGAATAAAGTCTGAAGTAGTCAGAAAAATCCATTCTCCCAAAGTGCAGATTCATGTCGAAAACGGATTTGTGGTTTTTCGTGTTAACAAACCGTCAAAAAGGGAAAAAACCCTGCTGTTTACGTATGTTGCCCACGTACATAACATGTTTAAGGGAGTTACCCAAGGGCATATCTATAAACTGAAAGTTTGTTCAGGACACTTTCCTATGTCCGTAAGCATAAAGAATAATGTGTTTGAAATAAAAAACTTTTTCGGAGCAAAAGTGCCAAAGCATCTAACGATTTCCAAAGGCGTTGCTGTTGCAGTCAACGGCAATGACGTTACGGTTGAGTCATCTGATAAAGAGCTTGCAGGACAGACTGCAGCATCCATAGAACGATTAACCAGAAGGCCCGGTTTTGATAAAAGAATATTTCAAGACGGCATATACATTGTTGAAAAAGACGGCAAGGCGATTTAAATGGATTTGTTGAACGTAAAGAAAGCGATAAAGAAAAGGAACCCTGTTTTTATCAGGCAGGACGCTCATAAAAGAAAAAGCCTTGCAAAAAAATGGATAAGACCAAAGGGAATACAGTCAAAGATGAGATTGCACTTGAGGAGTTATAGGCGAGTTGTAAAACCCGGCTATGGAACTCCCGCAGCTTTGAGAGGACTGAATAAAGAAGGCAAAAAAGAATATTTGATAAGCAGCGTAAAAGACTTGGAGCACATTCCCGCAGGTTCCTCTATAGTATTTTCGGGAAACCTTGGCGCAAGAAAGAAACTTATACTTATAGACTTGGCAAAGAAAAAGAATTTTCTCTTTGTCAACGTCAATCCAGAAACCTTTGCCTTGCAGGTAAAGAAAAAACAAGATGAGAAAAAAGCGATAAAGAAAAAGATTTCAGAAAAGAAAAGCCTAGAGCAAAAGATAAAGAAGAAAGAAGAAAAACCTGCAGAGCTGACTGATGAAGAAAGAAAGAAAAAGGAGAAGGAGGAAAAAGACAAAGTCTTAACGCAAAAATGAACCTCAGACTTCAAAAACGGTTAGCTGCACAATTGCTCGGATGTTCAAAAAACAGAGTGCATTTTGACGAATCGCAAATAGACGAGATTAAAGAAGCCATAACGAAGAGAGACATCAAAGGCTTAATTAACGATGGCATCATTACGAAGATGCATGCAAAAGGCATTTCCAAAGTACGGGCGAGAGCCCATAAAGTCCAGAAAAGAAAAGGTCTTCAGAAAGGTTCTGGCTCCAGAAAAGGAAAGGCAACAGCGAGACTGCCAAAAAAAACAGTATGGATAGGAGCCATGAGAACACAAAGAGCATTCTTGCGCTTGCTGAAGGAAAAGTCTTTGATTACCAATGAGAATTATAAATTACTTTTCAGAAAATCCAAAGGAGGATTCTTCAGAAGTAGGAAACACTTGAAAACCTACTTGCAGGAAAACAGATTGTTTAAGAAGTGATTACCATGGCATCAAAAAAGAAAAAGGTCATTCCCTACAAAAGAAAGAGAAACGGCAGGACTAATTATAAGGTCAGGTTGAAGCTGCTTTTGAGCAGAAAGCCAAGACTCGTAGTCAGAAAATCGAATACGAAGCTGGTTGCGCAGATTGTTGAGTACGTTCCTTCAGGAGATAAAATCATCAGCGCCGCAGTCTCGACAGAGTTGAAAAAATATGGGTGGTCCTTTTCGCTTAAAAATATTCCTTCAGCTTACTTGCTGGGGGTTTTGATTGCCAAAAAAGCGCTTGACAAAAAAGTCAATCACGCAATCTTTGATATCGGTTCGCAGAGATCCAATAAAGGCTCAAAGCTTTACGCAGTGCTGAACGGCGCTATTGATGCAGGCATGAGCATTCCTGCAGACAACAGTATTTTTCCTTCAAAAGACAGAGTTTCGGGAAAGCATATTGCAGGGTACTTCAGCAGCGCCGCAGGAAATCAGTTTTCGAATTACAAAAAAGAAAAGTTGTCAGTGCAATCAATGGAAAAACAGATAGAGGAAATAAAACATAAAATACTTGCAAAATGAGACAAAAAAAATTCAAGAGCAATACTGAAAGAGAAGTCAAGGATCTTAGCAGCTGGAAGCCTAAAACAGATTTAGGCAACAAAGTAAAGTCAGGAGAAATAACTGACGTTGATGCTATCTTGGCCCAAGGATTGAAAATCATGGAGTCTGAAATAACCGACAGTTTATTGCCAGGTTTAGAGTCTGACCTTCTTTTGATAGGCCAGGCAAAAGGAAAGTTTGGCGGCGGTAAAAGAAGAGTTTTCAGGCAGACGCAGAAAAAGACAAAAGAAGGCAATAAGCCGAAATTTTCCACTGTGGCAATCATCGGTAATAAGCAGGGATATATAGGCATAGGCTTTGGAAAAGCAAAGGAAACTGTTCTTGCAAGAGAAAAAGCAATGAGAAACGCAAAGCTAAATATTTTCAAAATTAAGCGAGGATCTGGAAGCTGGGAGTCCCAGAGTGCAGAACTTCACTCTATACCTTTTGCTGTCGAGGGAAAATGTGGTAGTGTAAGAATAAAATTAATTCCTGCACCAAAAGGAAAAGGTCTTGTTTGTGAAAAGGAACTTGCAAAGATTTTAAAACTTGCAGGTATCACTGACATCTGGACAAAAACAGATGGACAGACTAAAAATAAAATAAATCTTGTCTATGCAGCTATGGACGCTTTAAAAAAATTGAACACGACAAAAGTTATGGTGAAATAAATCATGGAAACCGCGAAGAAAGCAAAGGCAGTAAAGCAACCGACTAAAAAGACTGCTGAGAAAGCAGATACGCCCTCCGGAAAGCTCCTTGCAGCAGTCAGAATCAGAGGAGAAGTCAGGGTCAATACTGTGTTTGTAGATACCTTGAACATGCTTAGATTGTTCAGAAAGCATGCGTGCATTGTTTTACAGGACACTCCTGCAAATAGAGGCATGCTGCAAAAAGTAAAAGATTACATCACCTATGGAGAGGTGAGCAGCGAAACAATTTCTTTGCTGTCTACAAAAAGAAAAAAAGACTCGACAAGTTCAAAGGCATTCACTGTTTTTAGATTGAATCCTCCTCGAGGAGGTTTCGAACGAAAAGGCATAAAGCTTCCTTTTACGCAGGGAGGAGTTTTGGGTTATAGAGGAGAAAAAATAAATACTCTTATTCAAAAAATGTTGTAAGGTGTATGATGACAGTCAATAAACGCAAAAAAAATTCCAGAATGCGAGGCAGCCACACCCATGGCGGCGGAGCAAAGAAAAAGCGCAGAGGAGCAGGCCATAGAGGAGGCAGAGGAAATGCAGGTTCTGGAAAAAGAGGAGACGCCAAAAAACCATCATATTGGAAAAATCCCCTCCCGGCACCAAAATTCAAGTCAAGACAAAAACCAGATAAAGTCTTGAATATCTCGGATATTGAAATCAGGTTTGAAAATCTGTTGAAATCAGGAGTCATGGAGAAACAAGGAGACATCTATGCTGTTGACCTGACAAAAATGAAAGTCGATAAACTCTTGGCAACAGGAACTCCAACTCGCAAGTATAAAATAACAGTAGGCAAGGCTTCGAAAAAAGCTGTTGAAAAAATAAAGGCAAAGCAGGGAGAGGTTCTTGCAGATGGCATGGTATAATGTTATCAGCGATAATTTGCCTGAAGTCGCTTCGCCGACACAAAAAAGACTTTCCTTCAAGGAAAAGCTCAAGTGGACGCTTATTGTTTTAGTTGCTTTTTTCGTTCTTGGTTCTATCCCCCTGTTTGGATTAGATCCTCAAAACACATTCAGATTTGAACAATTAGAAGTGCTTTTAGGAGCGAGTTTTGGAAGCTTGATTTCCTTGGGTATAGGCCCTATCGTTACAGCATCTATTGTTTTGCAGTTGCTCAATGGAACAGGAATTCTAAAATTTGACCTGACTCAGCATGAAGGAAAGAAGAATTTTCAGTCATTGCAGAAGGTTATGGCTTTGTTTTTTATTTTGCTTGAAGGCGCTATTTATGTTTTCATGGGAGGTTTAGGACCTCCACAGCAGTTTTTAGGAACAACAACATACTTTTACTTGCAATTAGTGCTGATTGCGCAATTGCTTGTGGGAGGTATTCTTATTTTGTTGATGGATGAGTTAGTTTCTAAATGGGGATTCGGCTCTGGTATTAGTTTGTTTATCGCTGCAGGAGTGAGCAAGCAAATACTTATAGGTTTATTATCTCCTTTTACATCAGCAGCTGCTTCAGGAGGAGGCATTGGGTTTTTTGGCTATCCTTTTGGAGGTGAAGATGCGCCTGTAGGAGCAATCTGGCAGATACTCCATGGCATTTCACAGGGGATTCCTCAAGAATTTGCGCTCGCCATAGCTGCAATTGTTGCAACGGTCGCCATATTTTTAATAGCTATTTTCGTTCAATCAATGAAAGTTGAAATTCCCTTATCCTTTGGAAGAATCAGAGGTCATGGAATAAGATGGCCATTGAGTTTCATGTATACAAGTAACATTCCGGTTATCCTGATTGCAGCGCTTCTGGCAAACATACAATTGTTTACTTCTTTGTTTGGAATTTCACAGACAAGCGTTGCGTGGCTCAATGGCATTAACTTCGTTCAAATAATTTTAACAAGGCCTGTCACCATGATAGACATTGGACAGGCATTGCTGTATATGCTGATTTTGATTGTTGGCTCTGTTATTTTTGCTGTCTTTTGGGTTCAAAGTGCTGGCTTGGACGCAAAATCACAGGCAAAACAGATGATGGCTTCAGGATTGCAAATACCTGGTTTTAGAAGAGATCCAAGAGTTTTGGAAAGAATGCTGAAAAGATACATTGGACCTTTAACGGTTATGGGTGCTATTGCCGTAGGAATTCTTGCAGCATTGGCAGACTTAAGCGGAGCTTTGGGAAGGGGAACAGGAATTCTGCTTACCGTCATGATTATCTATAGGCTGTATGAAGACATTGCAAGGCAGCACTTGATGGACATGAACCCCATGATGAGAAAATTCATGGGTGGATAACAAAACTTTTATAAAACACCTATCTATCCCTTTTGTTATGGTGTTGGATAATTTCTTTTTAATGGATTTGCCACCTGTTCTAGCCATATTCTTGCTCTCTGCGGTGCTTACTTTTTTGCTGACTATTGCCTATAAGTATACAACAGACCAGAAAAGGCTGAAATTCTTAAAAGAAGAGCAGAAAAAGTTGCAAAAAGAGTACAAGCAGCATATGAAGGACCCTAAGAAAGCCATGAAAGTCAATGAGAAACTCATGGGCGTTAATCTCGAGGTCATGAAAAAGTCTTTTAAATCAACGCTGTACACATTTCTGCCTTTGATTTTTATTTTTGCATGGATGAACGGGCACATGGCAAAAGAAGCAATTTATCCAGATCAGCCATTTACCGTAACTGCATTTTTTGAGAAAGAAGCAACAGGAGTGATAACTTTAAATGCATCAAGCTTGCAATTACTAAGCAATGCAACGATTGCTGTAGGAGAGGAAGTGAGTTGGGAGCTAAAGGGAAAAGAAGGCAAGCACATTATCCTGTACAGCTATGGTACTGAACTCTATCAGCAGGAAGTGCTGATAACAAAAGAATGGCACTATATAGACCCTCTCTTGGAAAAGCCAAGAACGCTTTTCGGGTGGAACACAGGAGATGATTACCCTATAAATAAAGAAAGCAATCTGGAAAAAATCCAGGTTAACTTGAAATCAATCAAGCCATTTCAGGGAGTTCCTCTTTTGCAGGCTTTAAACTGGCTGTGGACGTATATTTTGTTTTCCTTAGGGCTGTCTATTTTGTTTAGAAAGGTTATGAAAGTGTATTAAAGCGTTTTCAGGTCTATTGATTCTAAAACAAGTCTTCCTTTATGGTCCTGCAAGCTGTAGACTTGAAAAGTTGTATAGCACTCTTTTTTCGCTCGGTAATGTCCTAAAAGGATATCGAGCTCTCTTCTGTCGCACAATAAAACTTGCTCTCCTGATTCAAGTATCGCTGATAGTGTGTTATCTGTTCTTGTTTGGTGAACGATATATGCCTCCTTTGCTACGAGTTCAGAAATATCTGTAATATTCGTGTTTATTTCAACAGTCAAAGCAGCTGCCATGAGTGCGGAAAACCGGCTCACTTTATAAGTTTTACGAACAGAAGCTTTATAAATCCCCTGTAATTTCTCAAATGCATGGTAAGACCAAGCAGGCGTTCAAGAACGTTGAGAAGAGTGTACGTTAAAAAGCCAAGTGGAAAGAATACTATTCACTACAAAAAGAGAAAGCCTCAGCCTGCTCATTGCGGTATCTGCCATGCAGTGCTGAAAGGTGTTCCTAGTGAAAGGCCCTATAAGATGCAGAATATGGCCAAAACTATGAAAAGACCTGAAAGACCCTATGGCGGAGTGTTATGCTCTGCTTGTACCAGAAAGAAAATTAAGCAAAATATTTAGTTCTCTTCAGCACCTGGCGACAGTGCTGTTCTGCAAGAGGACAGGAGGAAAAAATGTTTGATATAGGAAGAATGGTTGTTAAAATAGCAGGAAGAGATGCTGGAAAAAAAGCAGTGATTGTTGAAGTAGTCAATGAACATTACGTTGTTGTTGATGGAGAAACACGAAGACGAAAGTGCAATGTGAAGCATCTTGAACCTTTAGAGCAGACAGTTGACCTTAAAAAAAATGCTTCTCATGAAGAAATTACTAAACTCTTTGCTTCCATGAACTTAACTGCTTGGAAAACAAAGCCAAAACCAAAAACAGAAAAGCCTAAAAAAGTAAGAAAGACTGTTGAAGAAGCAAATACTGAGAAAAAAGCCGACAAAAAAGAAATAAAAAAATCAGCAAAGAAGACAGCAAAATAATTTTTTTTTCTTTTCGGTTGCTTCATAGCAAATTTTATAAACTGAGCTCTTCTTAATTGCCGTATGGGAAAAAGAGGGCAGGTGACTATTTTTGTAATTCTAGGAATAGTCTTGATTGCGGCATTTGCCTTTGTTTTTTACGCTAAATTTTTGTTATTAGATTCCAATCTGCAATCCCAAACAGATAAATCAGTGAGAAATTTTGTCAGAGACACATCATTAAACAATTATGTTTCAACCTGTTTGCTAAAAGTCGGCCATAACGGCATTGAGCAAATAGCCCTGCAGGGCGGTTATCTTTATGACTATCAGCAGGGCCCTATCAACACATCTCCTTTTGTTCAAGGTGTTGATTATCTTCCTTTCAATTATTCTAATCAGTCGTTGAATGTTTCTTACGCGATTTATGCCAATGATATCTGTCCTATTGTGCAGCAGTATCCCTGGCAGTATCCCTATCCCTCTACCTACATGAACCAACTAAATATCACCTACAGAAATTTTCTCATCAATACCTGTTCAAACTTTCATCAGCAAAAGAGCGGTTTTTTTGGCTCTAACAATCTTTCAAGAATGTGCAATTTTTTTGGAGTGAACGCATACCAAACAACCAACATCAGTGCATTGAGGTTTACCTGCGATCCATTTCACTATAATTCATTTGGACAAACGAGCATGCAAGAGCAATTGGAATATTACACGCAAAAACATCTTCCTAACTGCACCAATTTTTCAAAATACAATCAGCTGACAGGCTATAACGTAACGCTTCTTGACAATGCATCTGTTAAAGTTTATTTTGGAGCAAAGGACATAACCTTTTATGCAGAGTATCCCTTTGAAATTTTGGTTAACGGACAGCCTAAAACAGTTTTTTATCAGTTTACTGCTAAATCAGATGCGCAGCTGAAAGACCTCTATACCTATGTTTTTGATCTTGTCACAGAAGACGTTCAGAATCCCTTCTTTAACAAAACAAAAGATCATTACTTTTTGCATTCCTATAAAACAAGCTATCTATATCAAGAGTATAGAAACGCCTGCCCTTTGTGCATCAATGCCACGTTTGATGATATTATTGTTATTGCAGATAATGAAAGCATTGTTAACGGAAAACCCTTGACGTTTATTTTTTCCATCGTTAACAGAAGGCCCGCTTTGGAGTATCTTCATGATCCAACGCTAACGTTTTTTAATACGACAACAGACTTGCTCTATCTGGAAAACGACACCATTAATCTCAGTCCTCAAGGTTACGATCCTGACGAGCTTGACCTTTACTACAATTATTCCCTGTGGAAAGAAACGTATGATGAGTACTTTGATTTTTCCTGTTGCAATGTTTTTGGAGGGAGTGTTAATTGCACGGTTAATTTTTCTCAGTGCAATGTGAAAATTCCGTCTGTACAACCGCAAAATTGGACTAACTCAACCGCATTTCAATTAACCAAAAGAAATGCCTCGTATCAAACAAACAGAAGCGATACAGGCTTTCATATCGTGAACATTTCAGTTAGCGATAGACAAAACCTGGTTGATTATCAAGAAGTCAGGATTACTATTTTTGACAGACCCTTGGCAGTTATTAATGTATCGAACGCTTATGCAGATATCAATGACAGCCATGCGTCTATTGAAGACGTTTACTTTTTAGAGGCAAATAATTCAAGACATTCTGCCATGCTTTACGGAACCATTTCTTCATTTCTGTGGCAGGACTTGCTAGAAAATTTTTCTATCAACACAACGAATGTTACGGTACTTTTGCCAAACGAGACATTCCATATTGATGAGTCCCTCGCCATCAGCATACAGCCTATTCCTTATACCTTGGCAAACATTGCAAGATACTTTAACGAAACAGGAGCAAGAAACGTTTCCTTGGTTGTTTTTGAAAATACGATTATAGGTATTATTTCGAGTTTGCCTGCTTATGAAGAGATTGAAGTATTTGCCTGTTTGCCTCACAGAGACAGTGCTCCTTCATGGCCGTATAACATGGTTCAAAATCCTTTGTACAGTTCTATTAACCAAGATCCCTTTCAGGCAAACCATACATGCTGTTACAATGGTTCTGACGGTGGTAGCTACGGCACCATAAAAAGCTCTGCAAACATTTGCTATACTATCATAGAGTACGGGGCAGTTTCCAGCTTTGCAGTCATTCCAGGAGCTCATATTTCGTACAACCCTCCCTCTACAGACCCTTCTCTTAACTATGCTTATCTGAACGACATCTTTAAGAGGGACTTTGAAAGAAATTGTTCAGGATTAAGGGGAAATACCTGTACGGGACCTGCCAGTGAAACAAGAATTCATCCAAATGTTTATGATACGACAAAAGCGTGCCTTCCCGATATTTTTGACAGTGCAAGCATAACACATTTTGGAGCAAAAGGATATATTAATACAGGTCCCGCATATACTCAAACGGAGACCTGTTCAGGTCCTACGATGACAACAGCAGTTCCTGATCCGGCAGCGGTTTCCTGCACGCTTTACAATCCACCTGAAAGTTTTGAAAGTAATTTTGGACTGAAAGACGCAAATGGAAATGCTGCTGATGGAATGTGCAATGAGCAAGGTTGGTGTGCAACGAACACAGGAGCATCAGGAGGGTACTTCAAAGCGCCTTCTGGCTACACTGCTCCTTACAATTGCACTTCTCAGTGCAATAATGGGTATTGCGATTATCCTACAAGCTGTTTTTGCGAACAATCTTGTGGTTCAGATCCTTTTTGCCATCAAAAACCATCAGGATATGCTGCAAGTTTCACTGATCAAAATCCCTTGGGGCAGTACAAGCTATTCTCAACAGGAGTTCAATCAGAAACAGGTTGCGGAAATTCCTGCAACAAGCTCACCTGTTCTCCCTACACTTTCAATGCGAATGCATTAATTTGCAATACCAAAAACACAGCAACCTCTTCCCAGCAATGCGATGACGGGTATGTTTTTGACCCTACAACCAAGAAATGCGTTGCCTGTCTTAATAACAAGGAAACGTACGGAGATACGCCCAATGGACTTTGCGAGGATGGAACAGGAAACTCTGCATATGCCTGTGATGCAGATTCTGCCTGCGATGAAAAAAACACCGGAGCAGTTATTTGCAGCGGCAAATTGAGAATTGCTATCTGTAATTCTGCATGTAAATATCAGCAAACTGCCTTTGTCTGCAGTTCTGCATGCGGCGCGCATGCTTTCTGTAACGGCAAGGCACCCAATGCTTGTGTCAATGTGGGTTTCCTTGATATGAAATGCAATTCCGGATGTGCTGGTTATACCTATTACTATGGCAACACCAACTGCGCAGTGCCGTGGCCTTAACACAAACTATATATATCAGAAGTTTTCAGTTATACAAGAGGAAAAGAGAGGAAGGAAGCTTGAAAAGATATACCTTTATTTTGGCATTGTTGCTTTTCTTAGCTTTTATACCAGTTGCATCTTCGTTTTGCTGTTATGGCCCTGCGTTTTCAACAACAGACTATTGTTTTGATCAGCTGGAAATGGCTGATGCTGCCCAGGCACAGGATATTTGCAATCAGGGATCTGCAACGTGGTCTGATGCTGCAAGCTGCAATGAGATTGCCCAATGCACTACATATGGTTGTTGTTGCGATGGAACTGTTCCCGTATCAAATTCTGTAAATGGAGTTGTTCAAGCAGCATGCGAAGTAAGCCAAGAAACAAACCTTGAGTTCATTCCTTATCCTGATATACAGCAATCAGGTTCCTGTTCAGAAATATGTCAAACTTCAGGACCTCCTCCTGTAACAACCTATAGCATTGTGGGAAAAGTAGTAAATGGAGCAGGCCAGGGACTTGCTAATGTGCAGATATACTATGGAGCTAATCTTCAATGGGGACTTACTGATGGCGCTGGTAATTTTGTCATTTCTTCTTTGAATCCAGGAACATACACTGTGCGTGCAGAAAGCGGTAATGCTTGCAGTGATGATGATCAAGTAACTGTTGTTGATCAAAATGTGCCCTTGCAGTTGACTCTTACGTGTACTGATTTTCCTATCTGGCAATGTACTTCATGGAGTGCTTGTATTTTCGGTCAGCAAACAAGAACCTGTACTCAAACAGCTTCAACAGGAGGAACAACACCTATTGCTCCTGAATCGGCAAGAGCTTGTCAAGGCGAAGAACCAGGGCAAGAACCTTTCTGCGATGACGCTGTTTTAAGCAATGGAGAAAAATGTTATTACGATCCAGCAACCAACACCTTTATCGACGTTTCCTGTGGCTTAAAGGAATTTTGCATACCTAAAGGATTGTCAGGAGGCTGCTTATGTTTAGTTACTCCTGAGGATACTGATATAACTCCTGGTGATGGCATTTGCGAGGGAGCAGAAACCTGTGAAAATTCTCCTGATGACTGCAGTGAGAGTTGTTTGTCTGTTTGCGAACAAGGTGTTCCTGCTATTTCAGGAATTTTGCCAGTTCCTCAATCGCAAAACGTTACGGTTTTATGGTCTATTACTGATAGAAGTTGCATTGACCATTTTATTTTGCATAAATGCACTGCTCAAGGCTGCCAAGATTTTTCAGTCAGCGAAACGCATTTTAATGACACCTTGCAGCCAGGTGTAGAATACTGTTACAATGTTACTGCAGATTTTTCAAGTCCTCTTGCAGAAGATACAACGTCTGCAAAAGCATGTTATACGTTAAATGCATCTGTTTGCCTAGCAACCCATCCTCTTGCAGATGACCAAACATTTTGTCATAATACAACAGATCAGCTCAATGCAATAGCAACCTGCGATGCTTCTAATCAATTGAATATAACGCTTTGTTCTGCCATTACAGGAATAGCTACTTCAACGTGTTATTATAAACCTCTAAATGGAAAAACCACCACCAATTGCACACAAACGGTTGACGGTGTTTGCGAGCTCTGCAACGGCCCTTATAGCATGTTTGGCGCTTTTGATTTTGGACTGAAAACCAGTTTAGATATAGGATTAACGTCTTGTTCAGTATTGGAAGCAACCTATAATGCATGCTATTTTGATAAAACGCTTTTAACCGTAAATAAGTATTATGATTGCTCTGAAGTCACCTCTTGCTATGATTATCAGTCAGCAGCTTCTTGCAATGATCCTTGCAACAAGCTTGAAGAAACATGTCAGTGGAATTCCTTTAAAGGCCTGACAGGAGTCTGTATGCCTGTTGAAAAAGAAAAACAAGACTGTGATAAGTGCAACGATGAGCAA
The DNA here is from genome assembly GCA_003599145.1 of Candidatus Woesearchaeota archaeon. Taxonomy (GTDB): domain Archaea; phylum Nanobdellota; class Nanobdellia; order Woesearchaeales; family UBA9642; genus SURF-58. The sequence continues at coordinate 29,571 of QZIT01000004.1, forward strand.
TACAATCATGTTTTCCCTGGTTGCCTTCCTGAGATGTGCAATCTTTTTGGGGATGCCTGCTATTATACTGATATCAATAATGCAGATTTATGCACAGGCCCTGGCACAGAAATAGGCAATGCCTGTTTCTATTACATGGATGAAGCTGCCTGTGGAATACCTTCTGCAAGTTTAGACGAAACAACAAATATGCTCACCAAAAGCAATGATAACCAATCTTTAGGAACGTGCGACTGGACAGATGCTGCTCTTTGCATTAAAGACGCTGATGATGATGGTTTTGATGATTGTCCTGCAGTTGAGTTCTCAACATTAACAGAAATAACCAAGTGCAGGAATGATAATATCCCTCCAGAGTCAACGGTTTCTATTGAAGATGTCTATGATGTTGGAAAATTTGATGTTGGTATTGCTGTAAAAGACAATGCCTATGCAGATGTTCCTGTTTTATTTTCAATGACTAAATGCGATGATGAAACGTGTGACGTTGAAAAAATCTATCCTGATAAAACATTTCCTGAATTACAAATAAATGAGTCTGAAAATAGTTATTATCTTTTAAGGTACTTTGCAAAAGATGCTTCTAAAAATCTTGAAGTTATCAAAGAAAAAGTTATCCAGTTTATTGCGCCATTAGCAATAACGGAAAGAGCGAATAGCACGATAGGTCATTATGACATTAATTACGGATGGTTACACTCGCTTTCTTTGCATTTTTCAACGAATAGAGAAGCATTTTGCAAGGGCATTTTAACGCCTGTTAATCAAGATTCATTTGCTGCAAGAATTGACAGGCTAGGAAACGATTTCGCAATTAATTATGCCAATTTAGGAGGTGCAACGTACAACTTTGATATTTCCTGTCAGGATGCTTATTCAGAACCTGTAACTGAACGATGGACATTTTCCTTAGAGGGAGATTATGCTATTTACAATGTAACGCCTAAAGGTGGAACGTTTAACAGTTCAGATGTGGTCATTTCTTTCTTAGTATCTAATGATACTGTTGATACCCGATGTAATCTTTCTAGAGCTGGACCGACGTATGCTTTAGCAAACTATGAAACATGGACAACAGGCAATAAAGAGTATCATACGGCGCTTAAACATGCTGAACCAGGAAAATATGAGTATTATGCTGCGTGTGTCATTAATGTTTCTGCTCCAGCTAAGGAATATTTAGAAGGAGATTTGAATGATATGGCTTATTTCTGGATAGACACGACTAAACCATTGACAACAGTCTTTGAATTATCATCGAATAAGCCAGTCATTTTTAACAATTCAAAAATATATGAAAATGTGACTTTGTTATTTTCTTGTAACGATACTAATCTTGATAATGTTGAAGAACGAGAAGACATGCCGTCTCTCGACCACAATTTCGGATGCAACGCAATATACTATACCAACGTTAGCTTGAATGCTTCTTGTCCTGCGCAAGGAGTTGCATACACGGCATTGCCATCTGAAAATCCTACGCTGAAGGTTGATTATAAAAACCCTGGAAAAGCAAAGCTCTGCTATTACAGCGTCGATAATGGAGGCAATAAAGAAACAACAAAACATGTTTTGCTCAACTTGAAAAATCTAAAACCGTTCGGCATTACGATAGCGCTGGTTCCCTCATGATTGCAAAAACTGTGAAACTACTGTTTGCTTTTTTGCTAGTTTGTATTTTATGCGCAACACTTAGCTCTGCAGACTTAGAAGTAGATATTGGTTTTATAGGGTCAACCAACGATTCAACTCCCAGTATAGATGTTACCTTTTCAGAGCCGAATGTTACGTTGGTCAGCTTTGATGTTGACGGTGCAGGGTCATTGACGTACACAAAAAACGAAACCAATGCAACAACAAAATATCGCTTTCAAGTAAACAATATTTTGTACAATGGTCCTCACACTTTTTTTGTTTCAGGAAAAAATAGTTGGGATACCGTAGTTAATGGCACTGCCAATTTCACGGTTGATGTAGATTACATTGATATTGCTTTGGTTCAGCCTCCTTTAGGCATTGCAACGACTGCTGTTTTCGATGTGAGATTAAGAACGCAGCCATATGCAGACAGCTGCAAACTGGGAAAGATTTCTCTGAATGACAATTTTAACAATATAACCACTTGGTATGCGTCGTTGCCTTTTGTTTTATCTTTAGAGTCTCCTTCATCTCCTTCTTTTTTCTTCATAAACAACTTTAATCAGGCTGCTCCTCTTCAGTTTTCAAGCCCTGAAGAATACAAAAACTTTACCGTCATTTGCAAGGCATTTAACACCTATCATCTTGCAAAATTTGAATTGGGGTATGACACCACTGCTCCTGTGGTCAATATTTCCCTTAATCCAAACCCTGTTGTTGATTATGGCAGCAGGATGACCTTGTTGAATATAACTACATCTGATAGATCTGTCTGTACTATAATCCAAATTCCGAGTACACTCATCAATAATGTCAGTGCTGAGGAAAGAGCAAATTATCTGACGCTGTATTCAACGCCAATTTTCTACGATTTCATTTATTCGACTACTCTCGGCTTTCCCAACTTTCATTTTGATTACACTGCACAGTGTGTAAATCTTGCAGGGTTATCGACGCTAAAAACCTTTTCTGTTGATCTTGCTTTTGAAACTGACCTTACCATAACACAATTATCTCCGTCGTTCATTAAAGAGACCGATACCGTGGTAAATTTAGAAACAAATCTTTTATCTGATTGTTATCTCAACGGAACATTCATGCAGTCTTTTGACAACGGAAAAACACACTCGTTGTCTTTTGTCAACCTGCCTCAGGGAAACAATACGTTTTTAGCGTCCTGCGAAGCTAAAACAGGTGCTGTTGCAGAAAAAATAATTTCTGTTTTTGTTGACTCTCTCGCACCAACAGGAACAGTTATTGATGCACATGTCTATACTTGTTCTTTATCAACCATACAGGCAACCATGGCTGCAAATGATTCTGGTTCTGGCGTCAAGGGATTTAATGTTTCTTTGATGAAAGGAACGCAAGCAATTATGAACTGGACGTTCTTGAGCGGAAATCCAAAGCAGTTTTTGGTTGATACGAATTTAACGAGCAATGCCGTGTACACATGGAATGCACATGCAATAGATCACGCAGGAAATGTCGCTGCTTTGGCTGTAAAATCAGTTACGGCAGTTGCCGATGGCGGTGATAGATGTGATTTTATTCCTCCTGTAGTTGATGTCTCTATTGTGAATACCAGTGAATTCATAACAAGTGTAAGAGTCTCCTGTTCTGACAATGGTTCTGGTTGTTCGAATAACTTTAACTATTCTTTTAGCGAGGATGGTTCGTGCAGCTATGCCAGCAGGTCAACGTTAGAAACGCTTTTGCCAACGTATGTTGATGCAACATTTTGCTATCTTGTTTCAGATAACAATGGCAACGTAAAATCAGGGAGTGTTTATGTTGATGTTCTTGCAGATGTTGGTCCATTGACCATCACTCATGCCATGCCTGAATATGTTGCTACAACTTTCCTGACTCTGGAAGTCAGAACGAATCTTGCAGCGTCGTGTTTGGTCGATAATGCAACCATGACCAAAGCAGAAAATGACAGAAAGCATACCAAATCATTTACAGGATTAAGCCAGGGAGAACGAATATTTTCAGTACGCTGCAATGCAACAAATGAAACCGCACAGAAGGATATCGAGGTATTCATTGATTCGCTCGCTCCGTCATCAGCAGTGATAACTGCAAACAGCAGAAGCTGTGTGCTCGACGAATTACAGGCAAGCTTTGAAGCAAATGATTCTGGTTCTGGCGTCAAAGGATTTAACTATAGCATTTCCAAAGGCTCAACGGTTGTTGCCCAATGGAGGTTTGTCGATGACAATCCTGCTGACGTAGAGAGAAGCATCGACTTGGATGCAGGCTCTACCTACACTTGGAATGTGGTTACGATAGACAAAGCAGGAAATAAGGCAGCAGCAGCTACAAAAAGCATTATTGCTTCAGATGAAGACGAAACTGCCTGCGATGAAACTCCTCCTACGGTTTCGGTTAATGTAACCAATGTTACCGGAGGTGTCATGGTTGAGCTTTCATGCAGGGATGCAGGCGTTGGCTGCGCGACAAAATATAATTACAGTTTTTCATCAACATCTACATGCGCATATAGAAATCAAACAACGTATGGCACGAGACTTTTATTAAAGGAAACGAAGTATTTCTGCTATTATGCTTATGACAAGAACGATAATGTGGTTACAGGAAAAAAACAAATCGTGGTAAGAGCTAATAGGACAACGGGAAACGATGATGATGACCCGGATGCTAGCTGCAATAATGGCAGAAAAGACGGCTCTGAAACAGGCATTGATTGCGGAGGTTCCTGTGATTCCTGTCCAAATAATGCTGATTGCGAGCAAGATGCTGATTGTGATTCTGGTTATTGCGGACAGGGAATCTGCAAGTTGCCTTTGTGCACGGATGTCATTAAAAATGGAAGGGAAAGCGATGTTGACTGCGGTGGAAACTGCACGCAATGCGCTTTTGGAAAGTTATGCTACTTAAACACCGATTGTCAGGTTGGATTAATCTGCAGAAACAATAAATGCAGTTATGATTGTGCTCTGGATAGTGATGCTGATGGCATGAACGATTGTTGGGAACAGGAGCACTTTAACTGCAAAACCTGTGCTGATGCCAAGGCAGACCCTGATAAAGACGGCTTTAACAATCTTAAGGAGTATATTGCAGGAACAGATCCTGATGACAAAGAAAGTCATCCTGAGCGAAAATCCATACTCCCTCTTTTGTTACTGATACTGGGCATTGCTCTCATGATAGGAGGTCTGCTCTATGTTTTTGTTTTCGCAGATAGGAATAGAAAGAATGGCAAAGAAGCAATCATGATACAAAACACGTTGGAAAAAATGCAAAATCCTGAAATGTCTGACCAGGATGTAAAACAAAACGTAGATACTATTGTTTCTAGAATGTATCAAAAGAAAGCTGTAAGAAAAGATGATAAAAGAGAAAAATTGTTTAAGTCATTTGAAGAGGGAAAAGAGTCAGAAAACGAATCTGTAGATGCTGAGGCAACAGGAACAAAATTTCCTGAAGGAAAACAAGCAATTATGATCAAGAAAAAAGATGATAAAAACGAAAATAAAGAAGACGACGAGTACGTTGATTTAGCTGCCTTAAAGGACAAAGAATCCTTGCGCAAAGAAGATATGAAGAAGCAGGTCTTTGAAAGATTAGAGGGATTGTCTAAGAATAGAAAGAAGGTCTCTGGAAAATTAGCTGATGAAAAAGTTGAAACTGCGAAAAAAATCAGTGAAGCGAAAACGAGCAAATCACCAAAACCTAAAACTGCATTTAAGTCAACGCCATCAAAAATGACCAATAAGGAAGTATTTGCAAAGCTTGCCGAACTTGCAAAGCAGTCAAAAACAAAAGTGCAGAAAGTTATGACGGATAAGAAAACCGTTTCTCATAAAGACATGATGAATATCTTTGCAGAATTGACTGACAAAAAACAGTTGAATCAGGATGTCTTTAAAGTCATTCTTTCAGAATTGCTGAGCAGGGGAAAACTCACGAAAACGACAGTTACCTCGATGCTCTTTAAATTCATGGAGCAGAATCTGCTCACGAAAAAAGAAGTAAATCAAATCATGGATGAATTGAAGCTCAAATGAAAGCCCAGATTGCAGGACAGATTTTTATTTACATTCTCGCCATTATTGTTGTGGGTATCATTATCTTGATAGGCTATCGCTATATTGGAAAATTAACTGCATTGAAATGCGATGCAGAAATAAGCACGTTTGGAAAGCAAATTAACGATGCTGTTGAACAATACGATGCGTATGGTTCTTTGGGCAACATCGAACTTGCTGTTCCCTGTAAATATCAAGAAGTTTGCTTTGTGGATGCAGCGGCTGTTGAAAGCGGAAACAGCGCAGGAATTGACAACGGGTTTATTAAGCAAAGTGTCGAATCAAAAATACAAATGAATGTTTTTTTGCTTGGTGACAATCTAAAACCCGTAAGCTACAATGCGCATATCATTGTTCCTGAAACCATGGTTTGCATTGATGCAGACGGAAAACAATTTTTCTTGGAGCTAAAAGGATTAAACGGAAAGACTTCTTTAAATAACAGCGCAGAATAATGCAGGTTTTGAATAGTGCTTAATAAAATAACCTTTATAAACACTGCCTGCTGAAAGACAGTATGGCTATAGCAAAGAAAGCAGCGATAGAAATGCAGTTCAACTGGATTTTTATTATTATTGCAGGAGCCGTGCTTTTGGCATTCTTCTTTATTATTACGCAATCTCAAAGAGAGTCTTCAAAAATCAATGCAGATTTGAAAATACTGCAGCATACCGATACTGTTCTGAAAAATATCGAGCAGTCGTCATTAAATTCTGATTCAACGATCGTTACCCTGGGGTTTCCTAAAACTGCATTTCAGATTTCCTGTGGAGAGGTTTCAGAATTGAGTATTCAAGATTCAGGTTATGCGGTTTCTTTAAAAAATCAAGCAGTATTCTCGCCAAAAAATTTAGAGGGCTCTAAAATTAATGCATGGATTGTCAATTACAATATTCCCTATAAGGTTATGCCGTTTGTCTATTTAACCGCGGCAGATAGATTGTTTGTTTTTGTAAACGATAGCAATTCAGGAGGAAAAGTGGAACAGCTTTTCTACGAATTTAGTGCAAATTTTTCATCTGTTTTAGTGAATGACATCAGTTCAGTTCCTGAAGGTTATGATACCTATGTTTATGTTACCTATTCTACTACTTCTAATACACCCAATATTAATCCAAGTAATCCAAAGTATCTCATTATTCATATCAAGCCAGATTCAGGGTCTGATTATGATGGTGTTGGTAATGTTCAGTTTTATAAAACAGGAGAGGCTGTTCCTCATGCAGGTTTTGCGTATTTAAAAAAAGAATCTGTTTTTGGAGCGATGTTTTCTGAAGATGGAAATTTTTATAAATGCACCATGGAAAAAGTGTTTACTCGTGCAAAGTATGTTAATACGTTGCATGCTGATCGTGCAATTGCCATACAAAAGAACATGACCAATACGGTTTGTGAGCCTGTCTATGTGTGGCCTGTTTATTATCTTCATGAGATGAAATCAATGAACTTTTCAAGCATGCCTGATTATTACGATAACCTGATAAAACTAGAAAAAGGCAATAAGGATTTGGCAAAACTAAGCTGTCCATTGCTCTACTAAAATGAAACCACGCAACGCACAAATCCAATTGGGAGAATCAACAGCTGCAATCGTAGTCATTATCATATTGATAGTGCTAGGTTTAGTTTTTTACAGCGTTCTTTCCCGTTCTAATGTTGATGATAAAAAAATAGAAATTGCAAATTTGGAAGCAATAGAAGTTGCCAGTTTTGCAACGGCAATTCCTGAGCTGCACTGCACATTTTTAGGAGCTGCATCTGCAAACTGCTTTGATGCAGTCAAGGTTGCCAATTTTTCAAGCTTGCTGAGCTCAGATACTGATGCCTATCTCTATTATGCAGAATTTTTTAAAAATGCACGAATATCCATTGAAGAAGTGTATCCGGGAAATGCATCTTGGTTGATTTATGAAAATAATAAATCTGTAAGGCAATCAGAGCTTCCTGTTTATATTCCTATAAATCTCTATTATCCTTTAGATGATGATTACAGCTTTGCTGTTTTAAAAGTGGTGAAATACTCATGAAATCACAGATAGAGATTATGGGATTGGCAGTCATTATTATTTTAGTTGCTGTAGGATTCTTTTTCATCATATCCTTTAAGCTCAACAAACCTCAGATTGACCACGTGCAGACATTGAGAGATAATCAATTTGCCCAGCAGTATGTAACCAGTCTGGTAAAGACAAACACACAGTGCGGATTTACGATTACAGAATTAATGCAAGATTGCGCAGTTTTTCATAACATCAACTGCACTGTTGACAGCTGCACCTATTTAAACAGGACGCTTGAAGTAATAGCGAATAAAACCCTTTTGAATTGGAGCTATACCTATAATCTGTCGATCAATGAACTTCATTTAGAATTTCAAAATCCTCAAAGAAACTGCACAGCAACCATGCCAAGAGCAGCGCAGGGATTTGAATTGATTACTTTGTATGGTTTGGGCGATGTCATGATTACGCTTGACGTTTGCAAATAATTCCAAAAAGCAAAACTTTTAATAATCATCTTCTTAAAAATACAGCATGGCAGATGGAGAGCAGGATGTAACCTGGAATAAATTAGTGTTGTATATTTTGCTTGCCCTTGTTCTTATCATCATGATTGTTTTATTCCTCAAGGTGAGAAAATCGCTCCTATGAAAAAAGCAGAAATAGGAACAGTAGTAACAGCAATCATCTTTATTGTATCAGCTATACTGCTTATTGTTTTTGGAAAAGCGATTATAGATACCCTCAACAAGGATATAGACAGAAATGACTGCAAGGACAGTGTCTTTGCGCAGTCAGTAACCACCTTGAGAAAAGATTTTGGAATAACGACTGTTGAAGCAAGCCTGCTGAATTACCGTTGTCCAAGGTATCAAATAACTTTCTTCCCAGATCATGTGGATTTTGGATTCTTTAAGGGGAAAAAACTCCAGACAGAGACCTATGAAATTAGCCTTCCCTATCAGCAGCCGACAAAAAAAATTTCGCAATTGAATAATCAAATAGTTAATCATGTTCTTGCTGAAGAACTCAAATGGTGCTGGTGGCAGTTTCATGAAGGAAAACTGCATTTGTTTAGAAGCGAAAAAAGCCTGATTTTCAATGACTTTGGAGATAACGACGAAATGTGCTTTGTCTGCAACGAAATACGATTTTCTCCAGAGGTAGCACAAAAGGAGTTTACAGGATTTTTTGATTATATCAACATAACAAAGGTTCCTGGCAAAGAATACACGTATTATGATTATATTGCAGGCTTGAATAACCAGTACTGCTATAAGTATGCAGATAAACCTAATTGCTGGGAAGCTTTTATCGCCGACCATGCAGGAATAGCCAGAGAGCCTGTTTTTGATACCTCTCAAACATACACTATTGTTTTTATGCGCATGGGTCAGGATCCTTTGGCAGATACTTATTTTAGCTATCTTCTTCCGTATAGTGAATTGAACAAACAATGCAATGTGCAGGCAACCTGATGGCAGAACGAACGACTTCAAACATGTTGGTGTTGATTATTATTTGCTTAGCCGGTTTGCTCATTCTTTTTTTGATCGTTAAAAATATACGGATGGTTACTGAAGATGCTGTTGAGGATGCCGAATGTAAAAACGGCGTTTTGCAGCATGCGCTTGCCGTTAAAATGACCCGTGAAGATGTTGAGCCTGAAATAAAATGCAGAACCAATAAAATTACAGTCTATGAAGCTGACGAAGAAGCTGTGAAAAAGCAGATAGCAGAGCGCATGAGAGTTTGTTGGTCTACCTGGGGCGAGGGCAAATTGACACTATTTCAAAAAGAAGGCATTTATTGTCACGTTTGCGATATTATTGAATTCAAAGACCGTGTTGAAGTAAACAATTTTGCGCTCTGGTTAAATACCCACGAAATCCCCTTAAAAAATACGACCTATGCAGAATATATGTCTGCAGTGAACAGGGAAGAATCCTTAATTGAACATCCTCCTCAGCCGCAAATAACAGACTCATTTACAACAGATGAAAGATATTCCGTTATTTTTACGTATGCAAAAGGACAATCTGCGATAACCGAGTTCTTAGCAGGAAACAGAGGATTTTTCCTTGCAGGAGGAACAGGTGCTGTTTTAGCAGGAACCTTATTCTCAGCGGGAGTCATTGCTGTTTCAGGTCCTATAGGCTGGATTTTGGGAGGTGTGGCTGTTGCAGGTGCAGGCGTTGGCTCAGTAGCGTTTTCGTTAACTTCTCCTGATATAGGCTGGATATCAACAGTTTCTTTTGTTGAATACAATGCAGACAATATCAAAGCGTTAAACTGCGAAATAGCTCCTGCTGTACCGTAAAGTATTTAATGTTTAAACCATGAAAAAAACTATGAAAAAAGCAATGGAAGCAGACATGCTAGGGTGGATGATTCTTGCCATTATTTTTGGCATTGTTGTTTTAGTCATTATCATAGCTGCCAGCCCTGAGTTTTTTTCAAAGATTCCTTTAATAAGAAATCTGTTGGGTCCTTAACATGGAAATTTCTACATTTGGTAAAGTCGTTTTAATGCTTTTGGTAGTTGGTGTTGTGCTGTTTGCGGGCGTTCCTGCGCTCGCCAATACTAAAGGAGGCTTGGCTGATCTAGTAGGATTAGATACTGTTTTTGGTTCTGGAAGAGAAAAGCAAGAAGCAATAAACCAGATAAGAGATGCTATAGCTTATTGTTCCTTGACTAAAGCAGAAGTCTGCGGAAAAGTAGAATCTAAAAAGACCATAAAGCAGGAAGAAGTTATTGCAAACACTCCTGTGCAATGGAATATTCAAGAGGGAAAGTGCTTTAGTTTTGCCTATGATCAGGCAAATAGCAAGGTATTGGTCAATCCTTGTTTAAAATAATCGTAAATGTTATATAATGCCTCTGCTCAAAATGAAGTAACAACGAGGTGGAATAATGACCAAAAAAGGTGTTGAACTTTCTGTCAATGTTATCATTATAGCGGTCATAGCGCTGATTGTTCTTGTTTTGCTGGCTTTCTTGGTACTAAGAAGCTGTTGCAGTATAAGCAAAGGAAATTTCTGTGAAAACACTGGAGGAACCTGTAAAGATGTCTGTGATTCAACGTATGAAAGTCAGGACCTTTTAAACGTGTGCTCAAAAGATCTTGTAGATCAAGGGTTAGATAAATGCTGTAAGTCAATCCCTGTTTAAAATAATCGTAAACTTTATATAATGCCTCTGCTCAAAATGAAGTAACAACGAGGTGGAATAATGACCAAAAAAGGTGTTGAACTTTCTGTCAATGTTATCATTATAGCGGCCATAGCGCTGATTGTTCTTGTTTTGCTGGCTTTCTTAGTGCTAAGAAGCGGCGGCGGAATAAGCAAGGGAACGTCTTGCGAAAGCATAGGCGGCAGTTGCAAAGACTCTTGCGACAACACCTATGAACGACAGGACATATCAAAAGTCTGTTCAAAAGAACTTGCAGATCAGGGATTAAATAAATGCTGCCTGCCATTGAGTTAGGTGTCCAATGAAAAAAGCAGTAGAAATGTCACTGAATACCATCGTCATTGCTGTTTTAGTGCTGCTAGTTTTGGCAATTCTTGCTTTTTTATTGTTAGGTGGAGCAAAAAACTTCACTACAAAATCTGCATGCATTAAAGAAGGTGGTACTTGTCAGAACGCACCTTGTCCTACTGGTTATGAGCAAGTATCTTCCACTGAACTTTGCCCTTCTGGTTCAGGTCAAGTGTGTTGTAGGGTTCAGCTCACACCATGAACAAATCAGGACTTGGAGATATTGGCACAGTAGGAAAAATTTTAATTGTTCTCTTAGCTGTGCTTGTGCTGATTGTTATTTTTACCAATACGACAAAGGAATTGCAGCAGTGCAGAGTTCCCAATCAATGCGTTGCAGCAAGCGATTGTGAAGAAGGAGCAGTGTTAAATTCTATGTATTGTGAAGATCCTGCGAAAACGCAAGTTTGCTGCCAAAGAGTAAAAGAAAAGCCTCAGGAAACAACATCCATTCTTGCAAAAGGAGAATCATACACACTTAAAGAATATCAACATAGCGTCAAGGTTGATGACATTTCTGCAGATGGAAGTACGGTAACATTAACGATAACTAGCACTCCTGTAACAGAAACCTTTACTGCAGGAGTTCCTAAACAAGTTACGTTAACAGAAGCAGATGGAACGCAAAAAGTCTATGAAGTTACAGTAGCCACGCGTAAAATAGGAGATATCTGGCAGGCAACTGTGCAAATGAAACAAGTTGTACCTGTCGGCTCTGACGGAACAGGTTCAGGAGATTCGCCATCAGTAATATCTGTTATTCATAAAGAAGCAGAGGTGAAGAATGGCCAAACAGTGCAGTATACAGATTCTGCAGAATTGCATTTCAGCTTTAAAGTACAAAATCCTCCAGGCAGTTGCGTTGCTTACATAGCTGATTCTGCAAATAAGCTTTTAGCAGATACCAATGGAGAGGTAAGGGAAGTGTTTGAAAAAGATGCCTGTAAAGAATGGCAGGAATTTCCATGGCAGTTAGATGCGGGATTAGATGCAAAATACCTGCAAATCATTTCCTTTAAAGATGGTTGCACTCCAAGGCCTAGAGGAGCACCAGATGATGCTCAATATTATAACTCAAAATTAGCTTCTTGTTGGGCATCTTCTGTAAAGATTGTGTTGCAGAAACAAGTGCCTTATGGACCTCCTGATAATGGAACTGGTAATCCTGAAAATAATCAACCCAACATAGCTGTTTGCGAACCCAATAAAATTATCCAAACCAGATGTGCATGTGGTTCTGTTGATTTTGATCCTTTGCTGTTGCAACCCAGGGAACATGCTTGCATAAATAATGCTCTTCAGCAATTTCCTAGTTCATCAAACTGTCCTTCTGGAATAAAAACGCAAAGCACCTGCAGATGTGGCGATGATATCCTTACAGAATCTATGACTGATCTATTCTGCTTTGAGTCTATTGCCTACAGTTGTACTGAACTTAATTCCTGCAATGGTTATTGCGCGCTTGATGGAGAACCTAACGACTGCTTGGAAGACACGGTGACTCTGTGTGATAATAATCCTTGCGGATTTGGAAGCGGTTGTCAACTATCTGGTTCAGGCATTCAAACAAGAACATGTACTGCTTACTATACGTAATACCATGAACAAAAAAGCTTTTGAAATAGGAAAACTTGGATCCATATTGCTTATGCTAGCGGTCATTCTCGTTGTCTACTTTGCCATTATCCGTCCTATAGTGCTCAATGCGCAAAGTGCAACTGATTTAAGCCAGTGTGAAAAATCTACGCTTCCAGGAGAAACAACGATAGGAAAACCAGTCAAAGGCGTTTGCAAGCAAGATGCCTGTGAGACGAACGTTTATGCTCAATCCATTAGTGATTATGGCTGCAAGCAAAAATATGGAGATAGTTACGTTTGCTGCATTCCTAAACCTGTTGAACCATAACATTTAAATAAAGAATTTTCTAAATTTATTAAATGAAAAAAGGCTTTCTTACCTGGGAAGCAATGGTCAAGCTGATTATTGCAGCGATTATTATTGTGTTTATGGTTTTTGCCTTTTCAAAATGCATGAGCTCTCTTTTTGGAGGTAATAAAGACCAGGCAGCCATAGATGGCTTTAGATTGCTTGCATATAATGTTAATTCTTTGATTAGCTCTGGCGAGGAGTATGGCTCTTCTGAAACTATTGTTTATTTTCCTAAAGGTTACTACATAATAGGGTTTGATAAGCGAGAGGATGGCCATGTGACCTACAGAAAGCCTTCTAAGTGCTATGAAAATAATCAGCCGCAAGCATGTCTTTGTCTTTATAATGATAAACCCGAACCTGATAATAAGGATGAAAACATCTTAACTTGCATGGTTTTTCAATCTGAAAAAGAAGTCGTATTTTTGACAGAAAAGGACTTTATTTCTACGAATAACATAGATTCTGTTTTTTCTTCAGGATTGCAAAGAAATGATGTTGATTATGGTTCTGCTTTTCCTCAGGATTTAACCAATAATTTTGACAAGCAATATCAGAAGTACTTTCAATCTAAATACTATTTTCTTCATTTAATAGGAAATGATGATTTACAGTATATTCCCCTGTACTCGGACATGGCTAAAGCAGACGGAAAGATCATTATTTATGTTGCAAGATCCACGGAACCTGTATATTTCTTCAGCCTGCTTTTTAAGGATCCTGCCTACGGCACAGTAAATGAAATCAGACCTTTGGTTATGGAAAAAAAGATCAATCTGTGCACTTTTAATCAGCCAATAACCTCTCCATGCATATGCCATAGAAATGCAGATACTTCTTTGAATATTTCTGATTCTGGCTATTGTTGTGTAAAGGACGATAAAGTTATTTATCACTCAACAACGACCTGTTAAACTAAAACTATTTAAACACTTTCTTTCTAAAGTAAGCATGGATAAAAGGGGTATGGAGAAGGATCTCTATTTTTTTATTATAGAGATTGTTTTTGTTCTTGCAACAGGCATTTTGCTCTTTTGGTATGTTTCCATAAACGCAGATTCTACTTTATTCTGGAAAAATTACTATGCAAAAGACCTTGCCTTAACCATGGATGCTGTTGAAGGTGTTCCGGAAGATGTTGATATAACCTTTGCTCCCTTAAGCATAGACCATGCTTTTGAGTATGAACTGCTGCAAGGCATAGTGAATATCTATGCTGTTCCGAGAGATCTGCCTTCAAGATTTCACTTTGCTGTAGATTCTTATTATTCGTTTTCCAACCAAAATTTTTTCAGCGGCTTTCAAATAAAAAAACAAGGAAGAAATATTGCTTTCAATGAGCAGCCTTTGGAAAACGCCTGCAAAAATATCCTAACAAAAGATGATTACAAGGAAAAACATTATTTTATAGGGTCAACTGATGAAACTTTTGCGAAGAATGTTAAGGCAGCTTTAGAAAATGGCTTGAAAAACGAAAATGTTGCTCTCGAAAGCTATCCTATTGATGCAGATTTCTCACTGCAAATCAAACAGGATTCAACAATCAGTGAAACAACCATTTACGTTAATGGAGAGCATCCTAAAAGCAAAAAATTTGCATGCATTCTTGAAGAAAAATTAATAGCAAAACGATTTTCTGTTACGACCAACGAGCTTGTTTTGCAGAAACAGCCATCTGCCGTCATCGTTTTAGGAACAAAAGATGATTTAGATATTAACACCCTTGTTCCGGCAATCTTTGAATCCATAAAGGAGTATTACCAATGAAAAATGCCCAAGTAAAAAGAATGTTGCTGAACATTTACAGGTTTATTTTTCTGGCATTTGTTTTGGGAGTCACTGTCTTCTTAATAAAGTTCATGGTAATAACTAATTTAGAAACAGAGGCAGTGGAAAAGGAAGTGTTCTTCAACAGAGTTTTGTATGGAACAGCAATCAATTATCAGGACCCTGTAACACAAAAAATATACCCAGGCATTGTTGACATGGTTAAATTTACTTCAGCAAATCTAGAGCAACACATTAATTATTCCATAAAAGACCGATTAGGAGCCCAGCTAGATTTAAAAAACCTGAAAACAAATGAAACAAAAACCATTTATCTCAATGAACAATGGTATCTTGATAAGCGTCCTTTATTCCTTGCAAATGTTCAGGGGAGAGGCAGCGTGAAAGGATATATCAGAGCAGTTCCTGTAACGATCTATGAAAATAACAGCCACGCTCAGGGAATATTGACCATACACCTATTGAGGCAGAATGATTAGATTCAATAAAAAAGGAGAAGATGCGCTTGTTGACTTTATAGCCATAGGTATTTTTATTCTAACCGTTATTGCATTATTTGTGCTTTACACGTTTGTTGGCAAACCAACCAATCAGGCTGTGCAGGAACAGTTTGATGAAATCGAAACAGGAACAGTATTAACGTTCTTATTGAAAATGCCTGTAGAATTCGAACAGAAAAATTTTACGGTTGCTGAATTAATCATTCTTTCAAAGGCAGATCAAAAATATAAAGATAAACTTGAAGCAGAGCTTCCTAAAATTTTTACGCTCTATGGGACAGAACCTGTGTATTATGAACTTGAAACTGCTGATTTGTATATCGTGAAAGACAAGCAATGGTGGACTACAAGACAAGTGACAAAGCAAAAGACTCAAACCTATACAGAAAAAGCCCATCTTCCAGGATTAGATGGCAAGATTATTGAAGTCGAGTTTACTTTTGGCTATATGCTTAATGGAAAAAGTTTGTGGGCATTATTTCAATATGCGAGGATGACTCCATGAAAAAAGCGCAATTACTCACTGCAGGCATAGCTTTTGTAGCCATAGCAGCGCTGATTTTTGGCTACGTTGCACTGTCAAAAAGTCTTCAGCCTGCAGACAAAACCCCTATTGGCACAAAGCAGTACGAAATTTTTAAGGCAGCCCAAGAAGCACAGAAAGCCCAGGTTTACGTTGATGAATCTGCCAAGTTGGCACTGTCGAAAAGTCTGTACACCTTGGGGCTTACAGGAGGCTTTTATGCTCAGCAACTGGGTGATGACGCGCTCACGGTTCAGGTAGATTATCCTTGCGGAAGTTATATTTATCCGCTCTGGAATACAGAAACTCAAGAGTGCTATCCTGTTTTGCAAGAGCAAGTTTCTTTTTCAATGAATGATTATCTTAAAGAGTATTATGCATCCTATGGCGAGAGTACAGGCATATTCATGCCCTCAAGGCATACCATGACTATTAGTCAAAATGGTCTTTCTGCTGTAGCATTGGAAAACAGCAACATTCCTTTAGGCAGCTATGCTTTTCAGGGCATTTCTGTTCCGGAAGATGAACCTGTTCTTATTTGCAGTACAGGAGAATGCGTTATGGGTGTTGCAGATTATTACTATGCTAAATTCGGTCCAGGAGGAAAAAGCTTTGGTTATATTTGGGGCGGGGAAAATCCTTATGCACCAGCAACTCCAACAACGCAGTTTTTTGCAGGAACAGATACAACTCAAACTCAACCAGGTTTTGATTGCTCTGGATGGACATGGTGGGTCATGAAACACGCAGGCGTTTCTTCTTTTGAACAAAGAGCAACAGCAACTGATTATTTGCAAATGGCCAGAGCAAGGGCAGTGCTTGTCTGCGGAGATGGAGGAAATCTTTGCACGCTGGATGTTATCAATCAGCAGGCACAGCCAGGAGATGTTCTATTTATTCACCCTAAGAGTGGAGGAGTTGGTCACGTTGCATTGTATGCGGGCAATGGAGAATTAATGGAATCTGCAGGAGGCATTGGCTTAATCAAACGAGCAATACCTGCAAATTATCTGCCAGGAGGAAAAGCGCAAATTCACAGTATTTATCGATTTCCTTATGATCCAAACGGAGAGGAGCTTTTTACCAGCACTGTTTTCCACCAAACAAAAGCAGATGTTGACAGTGAAGATAGAGTAACCTGTACGCATCATATAACGTTTGCAGAAAGGCCTCTTCTTGATGAAAAAGAGATACAGAACATTTTGGAAGACAGAAAAAGCCCTGCTGCAGAATACGCAAGCGTTATTTATCAAAAAGCTATGGAAACAAAAATAGATACTGCTTTTGCATTGGCAGTCTTTGCCCATGAATCGCTCTATGGAACTGCAGGAGTTGCAACCAGAACCAATGGATTTGGAAATAGAAGGCCCCCTCAGGCATGCGTCTATGATAAAAATCAATGCCAGATAAATGGAAAATGTTCTGTAACCAACTGCAATTGCAATTTTGTTGACTACAATAGCAAAACAGGATACTTTTGTGGTTATGATGGCTGGGAAGCATCTATTAATGACTGGTTTGACTTTGTCAAAAGAAATTACGTTGATAAAGGAATAAACACCCCTGAAGATTTTGTTCCTGTCTATGCTCCTGCCTCAGAGAATGATGTCAATGCCTATACTGGTTTTATCTATAAATACATGGACAAGTATGCCGAAACAGACAGGAGTGAATGCAAGGAAAGGTCTTTTGAATCTGCAGGATACTATCCCACTAAGCAAAGCTTCACCATTAGTCCTTCTTATGATCTCGGAACATATACAGCACTTGCAGATTTTGCAAAGCAGACTGTTGCAAGTTGCCAGAATCAAGTTGCTGATTGCGTTGATCATGAGATAGCAACGTTTAATGCAAATAACGACATAGAACTCTCAAGAAGCTGTGAACAGGAAACTGTTTTTTATGATATTGCAGAGGGCATTGAAGACTGCAAATTGAGCGAGGATACTGATTGTGTCTGCCAAATTTCATATGATGCAACAAAGCAGAAAAACGACCAGGAAATTTTGTTTTACTACAACGAAACCTATAAGATGTATTTTATGAAGCAGGGAGATGCTAGCTATGCTCTTAACATTGATGAGCTTTATTATTCTGATGATCCAAATATAGGACCAGCAAATACGATACATAAACAGTATTCCTATGAAGTGTTCTATGAAAACGACGTTTTTAAAGAAGCAAAATTAAGCATAGAAAATAAAATCCAAACAACCATATCCGGAAACAAAAAAGTCTATGCCATAGACAAACCGCAGTTTGCAATCTACAAATTTAAACAGAATTTTGTTTCGTTGGATTATCAATATACGCTGCTTTCACCAGAATCAAACCTCAAACAATGTACGGTGAAAAAAACAAACTTCAGAGTTTGTGCCAAAACACAGTCTGTTACGTTATTCGAAAATGATAAACTCGTTGAAAAACCCGTATTCATAAAGTTTGCTTTGCATATTGATGATGCCATTCCACCTTCAAGGCTTACAGGGTTAACGATGAATGATGTTTCTGGATTTTCAGATTCCTTACTTTTAAGCTGGAACATTCCTCAGGAAACAGATGTTGCTAGTTATGCGATCTATTATGCTAAAGCTCCCTTTACTCAGAATCCTGGAAATAGCTTGAATGTGAGTGCAGTTCCTTTGCACACCTTTTCAACAGTTTCATTAACCAATAAGCAGTGCGATGCCTATGGAATTCTTTGCAATTATTATGTTGAAGGCATTCCCCTTGAACCTGGTAATATCTATGCTGATGCAACCAAGCACTATCTGATTCTTGATGGCTTGGAAGATACTACCTATTATCTGGCAGTTATTGCTCTGGATGCAAATAATAATGAACACGCAGAGTTTGTGCAGGGCTTTAACTACGGCAGTGCGACAGTCTCAAATCAGTAAACAAAAAACTATATAAACCATTTGCCTTTCTCAAAATCCATGTTTAACGTTCCTCTTCCTGAAATAAAGCAGAAAATCAAGGATAAAACAGGTCTTTCTGAGCAGGAAGTCAATGAAAAGATTAAGGAAAAGCTCAAAAAGCTTTCTGGATTGATAAGCGAAGAAGGCGCAGCGCACATTCTGGCAAACGAGCTAGGCATAAAGCTTTTAGATACGTCTAATTTAAAAATCAAAAATATCATGGCAGGCATGCGCCACGTTGATATTATAGGAAAGGCAACGCAAGTAGGAACCGTGAAGGAATTTGCCTCTCAAAATAGAGCAGGAAAGCTGGGGAGTTTTTCTCTTCATGATGAAACAGGGTCTATCAGAGTTGTTTTATGGAATGACCAGGCTGAGTTTGTTACTAAAATCAATCAGGGAGACGTCGTTAAAATAAAAGCCGCGTATGTTCGCAACAATACAGGAAAAATAGAGCTGCATTTAAATGACTTAAGCAAAATAGCAATCAATCCAGAAGGAGAAACAGTCAATTTTAGCGTACATCTGGAACGAAAGCAAATTAAAGCCCTGACAGAACAGGATCAGAATGTTGAATTGCTTGCAACCATTGTTCAAGTGTATGAGCCGAGATTCTATGAAGTCTGCCCAACGTGCAATAAAAAAGTAAAACTGCAGGATGGCGTTTTTATCTGCGATGCTCATAAAGAAGTCATTCCTAGCTATGGCTACTTGCTCAGCTTATTTTTAGATGACGGTTCATCAAATATCAGAACAGTTTTTTTCAAGAGCCAGATGCAAAACCTGCTTGCCATGGATGATGCGCAGATATTGCAGTTTAGAACTTCTTTGCAGGATTTTGAAGTTAAAAAGAATGATTTATTGGGTTCTATTGTAAAAGTGATCGGTCGAGTATCGCAAAATCAAAATTTTAACAGAACAGAATTTGTTGTCAATAAGGTATTTTTAAATCCAGATCCTGAACAGGAATTGCAAAAGCTAAACAAAGATCTTCCCAAATTGGAGCCAAAAAAATATGAAGATGATGAATTATACACCTTGGAAGAGCTTGAAGAAATAGAGTAATCTTTATAAACTGATTCTTGCTATAGATGCTATCGAGGTGGTTTTATGGAAAAAATGATACTATGGATTGTTTCTTTAGTTGCCATTGTTTCTATTGTTGGCATGGTTGTCCTTTTTACAACGGTTAATAGCTATAAGAGCTTAGAAGGTGCTGCTTTGGCTCCAAAATACGCCCTGAATCCTAGGGACCAGCCTGTTGTTTGCGAAGGCTCTAACTGCGCAGGTCCTATAGACATTACTCCTCCAGTTATTAGTCCCTTGAATTTAACTGCAACTACAAAGCTTGTTTCTCTTTATTGTGTTGTCACTGACCCTGAAACGAATATTGCTGAAGTGAACATAACCATAACGTTCAATGGCACAGTGATGTACTCTGACGTCTGGAAAACTTGCAATGTTCACGCTTG
This sequence comes from Candidatus Woesearchaeota archaeon, assembly GCA_003599145.1. Lineage (GTDB taxonomy): Archaea > Nanobdellota > Nanobdellia > Woesearchaeales > UBA9642 > SURF-58. The sequence continues at coordinate 49,942 of QZIT01000004.1, forward strand.
TGGATCAACTATAAGCATGGACTATGCGCCAGGTAATTGGACTGCTACATGTGCAGCGAAGAACACTGCAGGGTTGCGTGCATCGGAGCATATAGCTCGTTATTTCAGCTAATTTATTTTTTTCAAAACCTTTTTATATACTGGTGAGTGAGTAAGCAAAAAGAGGTGTGTACCATAGTCTTCGAGCAGCTATTCAAAGTTAAGCAGATCAAAAGCAATGCGTTCAACATATTTATCTTAGGGTTCATCTTTTCTGAATTAGGTATCTTAAGTTCCTTGCTCATTTTTAGAAGAAATTTTGAATATGCTGGTTTGTTAAGCATAGCCTTTACAAGCTTATTGGCTCTGCCGTTTCTTTATTCTCTTCTGGATTTTCGCAATATTGAAATGTCCAACGGAAAATCTTTTTTCAAGACTATTTTTACCAATAACAAAACGATTCTAAATGCCTATCTGCTTTTGTTTTTAGGAATCTTTCTCAGCTATGCGCTTTTTTCCATAGCCATGCCTAATTTTTCAACCTACACAATTTTTAAAAGCCAGTTCTCCTCTGCAAATCTTGCAGGGCAGGCAACTACGGTTCAATTAAATTTCGGAGATATTTTGGGAAATAACTTTCAAGTATTGATGGCGAGTTTTATATTTTCACTGTTATTTGGCGTCGGTAGCATTTTATTTTTGACGTGGAATGCTTCTGTCTGGGGAACCATTATGGGATTTTTCGCAAAACAATCAGCATTGGTGATCAGCCAGAATCCTTTCGTTGCTTTTTCCATTATGTTTGTCAAATTTCTTCCTCATTTAGTTACTGAAGCCGCAAGCTACTTTTTTGCGGTCATTGCCGGAGTTGTTATTTCACAGACGCTGGTGAATGAAAATTATAAATCAGAAAAATTTCAATATACCTTGCTGGAGGGATTGACCTTGTTTTTCATCGCTGTAGTCTTATTATTTATTGCAGCGTGGCTAGAGGTCTATCTTTTCCCATTGCTGTAACATGTTTGAACAACTCTTTACCGTGCATTGGATTGAGCAAAAGCCCTGGTTTGCTTTCATTTTAGGATTTTGCTACAGCGTGTTCGGGGTTTTTAGTGCATTTATTGTTTTTCCTGAAAATGTCGGCATGATGAGCATCGCCTTTACCAGCATGTTGATTATTCCATCATTAAATAATCTGCTTTCTATAGAGGAGAATAAAGAGATACGGGAAAAAAAATTGTCCATGAAGCTTCTTTTTAAGGACCATAAGGATATGTTTGAAATTTATGTTTTTTTGTTTTTGGGCATGCTGTTAACCTATTCAGTCATTGCGTTGATTTTGCCAGACTTCACGGTAAAGAATATGTTTGCTTCTCAGCTAAGCCCTTTCTACGGAGGAAACGCGTATGCCTTCGGAACCTTTCTTTCCATTTTGCAAAACAATTTTGTTGTCTTATGCATCTGTTTGCTGTTGTCTTTGGCCTATGGCGCAGGCAGTATTTTGTTTTTGACGTGGAATGCTTCTGTCTGGGGAAGTATTTTTGGATTTGTTGCAAAGCAGTCTGCAAATGTGCTCGGGCAAAATCCTTTTCAATATTTTGCTTTGACGATCATTAAAGTTTTTCCGCATATGATTATGGAAGCTTCCAGTTATTTTTTTGCGGTCATTGCCGGCGGTGTTATTTCAAAGGCAATTATTAGGGAAAAGGCAAATGACGAAAAATTCAAGCACGTTTTTACCGACGGCATTATCTTTTTTTGCATAGCGCTCATTTTATTGTTAATTGCTGCATGGCTCGAGGTTTACCTTTTTCCAAAATTCTAACATGTTGGGAAGAACGCATCTGGTTATGGGATTGTATTTGTTTTTGCTATTTGACAGGCTCACTACAGTCAATAAGCTCATTCTTTTTTTAATCATGATATTTGCGTCATTGCTTCCCGATATTGACAGTGCGCGTGCATGGCTTGGAAATAAATTGGTCGCATTTACATTCGGCCATAGGGGATTTTTTCATTCAGTATTTCCCGTTATTATGTTTGCCATCATTATGCAATTTATTTTTAATAACTTCATCTACACCATCGCCTTTAGTACAGCTTATCTTTTTCATTTACTGCTCGATTCCTTTACGTTTCAGGGCATAAAGCCCTTTGTTTTTGGTCCTGCATTGAAAGGATTTACCAAAACGGGGTCTGTGGTTGATTTATTCTTATTTGTATTTCTTATTTGCGTATCGTTGCTGATGGCTTTCAAGGTTATTTAAGAAGAGTTGCCTTTCATGAGAACGTTGTGCATGTAGGCGACATAATCGTATTGCGTTTCTCTGCAGTCAGAATCAAAAATGCCGCGCAGGAAATTTTCCCAAAGCTGTGCTCGGGGATTTCTATACATATGTTCTTGGCCGTTGCCCTTTCGTACTTCATGATAGACGCCTTTTCCATTGATCTCTACAACTCTTCCCGGCAAAAATTCCCATGAGAACTTTTCCTGTTCTGCAACGAGCGTTATTTTTCTTTCTGGTTTTCCAGAAACGTACGCAAGCCTCGCAACTGCATGAACGCTGTTCTCTCCATACGCTATTTCAAAAGAAACGTCGCAGGTTTTTTCAGAAAAGTCAGTTTTTAAGGATTCTTGAACGATGCTCCCTCCTAGCATTGAACTGATGTGAGGAAAAATATTGAGATATACTGATTCATTTCTTGCTCGTTCAGGAAGCTGATAGATTATTTCTATTGCTGTCGGTTGGTGTAGGTGCACTGCTTGTTCTATGGACGGTGCCTCAACGCGCAACTGCGTTCCAATATCAAGCATTAAGCTTTTTTCTCTTGCAAGCGTGATAAGCGCATCGCCTTCTTCTTGAGTAGTTGCTAGCGGCTTTTCAATAAGGACGTGCTTTCCATGCTCTAAGGCAAGCATGCCCAGCGCATAATGGTCTGAGCTTGGCGTTGCTATAACTGCAATGGCTGCAGGGGAATTTGAAAGCAAGGCGATAGCATCGTCGCTATAGACAAAGCCGTTTGCTTGAAGGTAATTGCAGCATCGCTCGCTTAGCCCATCAGTAAAAGAGCTCCATTTTGTCGCATCTTTTCTCGCGAGACCAGTAACTCTTGGAATGATTATTCCTCCTCCTGTTTCAACAGGGTCAAGATTGACCAAAGTGTCAAGATGATTTTTTCCAATCCTTGCTCCTGCAATAACAACTTCAACCGTTTGCATTGGCTAGGGAATTATGTTCTAGTTTATAAACGTTGATGCTTGCTCGTTTTCTGTATCCTCCCGTAAAAACCACTGGACATGCGCACAGAAACTATATAAAGATTGCATGCTTCTCTGTATTGCTGCAAAAGACAGCCCTCCCATCCCTCGAAGCGCTTGCTTCTCAATAAGGGGATGTTGAAATAAAAACCGAAAGGAAAGGAGTGAAACAATGGAAAAACCAAAGATACCTTCAGTAAACGATGTTCTGGGAAGAAAGCTTCCTGAAAAAACTTTTAGGGCAAGTCCAGTTTCAGCAACTATTTGGACGAATGAGTTTGAAAGAGATGGAAAACAATCTACGTATCAAACCGTTGTTGTTGAAAGATCATATAAGGATAAAAATAATGCATGGCAGAAAACCAGCACGTTTAGAATTGCAGATTTGCCCAAAGTTGCACTTGTGGTAACAAAGGCATATGAATATCTTGCATTGTCAGATACAGATACTATTGAAGAGGAGGATTGGTAATATGGTTAAAAAGAAAGAAGAAGAAGTTGTTCAAAAAGTTGACATTACAGATTTGCCTGGAGTAGGAGCAGCCACTGCTGAAAAACTGATAAGCGCGGGCTTTGACAATTTAATTGCGATTGCCGTGGCAACACCTGGAGAATTAGTTGAAGCAAGTGGTGTAACCGAGGCTGTTGCAAGAAAAATTATCCAAACAGCAAGAGGCTCTTTTAACATGGGATTTCAAAGCGGTGAAGACCTTCTGAAAAGAAGAGCAGAAGTGATAAAATTAAGTACGGGAAGCAATGCGTTTAATGCTTTGTTGGGAGGAGGTTTTGAAACAAGAGCAATAACAGAATGCTTTGGTGCCTATGGAAGTGGCAAGACGCAAATAGCCCATTCCCTTGCAGTCAACGTGCAGCAAAATGAAGACGCTGTTGCTGTTTTTATTGATACAGAAAACACATTCAGGCCTGAAAGAATTATCCAGTTTGCAGAGGCAAAAGGACTTGATGCCCAGCAAGTATTAAAAAATATTAAAGTTGCCAGAGCCTATAACAGTGACCACCAAATGTTGCTTGCTGAGAAGGTTGAAGATTTAATAAAACAGGGATTGAATGTTAAATTAGTTATTGTTGACAGTTTAACTGCTCATTTCAGGGCAGAGTTTGTTGGAAGAGGAACACTTGCTGAAAGGCAGCAGAAGCTGAATAAACATATGCACACGCTTGCAAGATTGGCAGATTTAAACAATTTATGTGTTTTTGTTACCAATCAGGTCATGGCAAAACCCGATATGTTCTTTGGAGATCCAACAGAAGCCATTGGAGGTAACATTGTTGCGCATAACAGCACGTTTAGAATTTATTTGCGAAGGGGCAAAAAAGGAAGCAGAGTTGCAAAACTCGTTGACAGCCCAAACTTGCCAGATTCAGAATGTGTGTTTTTCGTAACAGAAAAAGGAATTATTGACGAGTGATTAGGTGTAATAAACTTACGCTTAATACTTATTATGTGTAATATTACTCGGGCAGGGCTTAACAACAAATTTATATAACCTCTAACTTATCTAACCTTATGAGCTTAATTTCAACCTTTGAATCAATTAGAGATATACCTTATAGAATTCCCTTGAAGTGGGGGGAAGAAGATGATTGTTGTAGTGGCAAACACGAAAAATTGTTCAACTTGCTAAAGAAAAATGGTTATGAAGTTAGGTATCGTGTTTGCGTTTTTTTGTGGAGTAATTTAAATCTTCCTCCAGAATTAGAAAAAATTCCTCACGATAATGATTGCACACATACTTATTTAGAAATAAAGATTGATAGCGATTGGAAAATTTTGGATGCTACTTGGGATGCAGGTTTGAAAGGAATTTTCCATATAAACAAATGGGATGGAAAATCAGATACGGAAATTGCTGTAAAACCCACCAAAATTTTCACTCCAGAAAAAAGTCTAGAAATCGTGAACAATCAAAACGAAGAATTAATCAATAAAGATCTAAAAATTAATGGGAAATTCTATAATGGTTTTAATGAATGGTTAGATAAGAATAGAAAATAAGCCCTGCCCTGCGCCATACTGTCGGTCGCTTCGCTCTCTCGTTCGCCTTGCAGGCTCACCACATAACAGCGATTAAGAGGAAATTTCCCAAATTCGCTTCGCGAACTTCTCTTAATCGCGATGTTAAATCCAATGCTCAATAGTTGTGCTCTTTACTTTCTTTGTGCAGAATATCTTTCAACTAGAGCATCAAGTCCTCTGCGAATTGCAGGAATTGTTGAAGGCAAATGTTTTTTTATGAACCCTGCAGTTTTTTTACCTACACCGCTATAATAAAAATCAACAAATGCCCTGCCAGCTACACTGTTCATGAGAACAGTATCTCTAAATTCTCTCAAGGCATTGACTTGTGGTGCATTTCTATCTCCATAGACTGCAGTTGCAACAAAACAAGCGTCATTTTCTGCTTTGCAGGTATTGCAGTGATAATTTTGTCCAAATGGGGAATCTAGGAAGTAAAGTGCAGGATTCACTGCTGCGTTCATAAAATTATGACTTTTTTCTAAGTCTTCACTACCGCAGTTTGGGCATTTGCCTTTTTCAAAATCTTCTCTTGCATAGCTCATACCTTTCAAGAAGGCACATTACTTCATAAATATTTTTATTTTATTCTGCCATGGTGATACTGATAAACAAGAGCAGACCCTTTATGCTATTAACTCATGATTGTGGAAAACCAGACGATGAGAAAGCTTAGCGCAGATTATTTCATCTCTTTTTTCAACCAATCTGCATATTTCTTATTAGCATCAACATCAATCTTGATAATGCAAGGTGTTGTATACGAATGTATTTTTTCAACTTCTTTCTTTACTTTTTCATAGTTTGATGCAACAGTTTTTGCAATAAGCACGCATTCCTTTTCCTCAGCAACTTTTCCTTTCCAAGGATACAGGGAAGTCACGTTTTCATAGATGTTTGCACATCCAATAAGCTTTTTTTTCAATAAATGGCCTGCAATCTTTTTTGCTTCTTCTTTTGAAGCAGCAGTTATGTAGATAAAGCTAAGGTTTGCCATGGTTTTAGTGATGTTATTTTCTTTAAAAATATGCTTAATTTAACAACATTTTTATACTTATAGAGCTTAGCTAAATTATGATCATCAAAATAACTAAAGATGTGCCTTTGCACGAGATTATCAGCATGCATCCTTCTACGGCAACCGTGATGATTAAGTATGGTTTATATTCAAGCAGCTTTGCTGATGCCCCTTGGGCAACCATAAGCCATGCCGCAGTAACTCACAGAATGTCTGCAAGAGACATGAATAACCTTATTGATGAGCTCAATGAGATTATTAGCAAGCGCAAAAGGTGATTCTTGTTTTCCATGAATTATGTTCTATTATATATTCTTGATAACGCAAATATTTAAATACAAGTTCTCAAACAAAAATACAACAGATTGTAGTTTTGCTTTTTAAAAACACAATATATGGTGTTCCATGAAATGTCCCTATTGCAGCCATTCAGAGACTAAAGTGCTCGATTCCCGTGATTCAGATGACCTTACCAGAAGAAGAAGAGAATGCTTGCAGTGCGAAAAGAGATTCACTACCTATGAACGCATTGAAAATGTTGAATTAACCGTTATTAAAAAAGACGGCAAGAGGCAACAGTTTGACAGGAATAAAATTGTCAATGGATTTTTAAAAGCCTGTGAAAAAAGGCCTATAACCAGGGAAGCAATAGAGCAGACTGTTGATGCCATCGAAAAGGAATTACGGCAGTTGGAAAGCGTTGAAATTCCAAGTAAAGAAATAGGGGAGCTGGTCATGAAATACCTGAACAAATTAGACAAAGTCGCCTACATACGCTTCGCTTCTGTGTACAGGGAATTTACTGATCTGGAAACGTTTGAGAAAGAGTTGAAAAAACTACTGAAAAAGGAGGGATAGCATGACACTAAAAAAGATACAGCTGACTGAAAATCAACTTAAGGTTATAAAAGACAAGTACTTAAAAGATTCTCCGACAGTTGAAGACTGGCTAGAGATGATTGCTGAAAATATTGCCCTTCCGGAAATTCTTTTCTCAGACCCTGATTATGAGGAGCTCTTTAAGGACGTTCATGCTGAGCTGAATGAGTATGAATCTGATGGCAAAACCTTTAAACAGTTTATCCTGCATAAGGCAAGCTTTGACCACAATGAACGCGGAAAGAACTTTGAAAAGTTTATGAAAAACCTAACAGCATTATCAAAAGAAAAAAAATACTCTAAAAAATTTCAGGAAGCAAAAAAAACCTTTTACAGTCTGCTGTCTAATTTTGAATTTTTGCCTAATAGTCCAACCTTGATGAATGCAGGAAGAAGGCTGCAGCAATTAAGCGCTTGCTATGTTCTGCCTGTGGGAGATTCTATTGAGGAAATTTATGAATCAGTAAAGAATATGGCAATTATCCATAAATCAGGAGGAGGCACTGGATTTTCATTCAGCAGATTAAGGCCTGCTGAAGACGAAGTGCTTTCGACAAAAGGCATTAGCTCAGGCCCTATGAGTTTTATGGGTATTTTTGACAAATCAACAGAAGTGGTGAAGCAGGGAGGCACGAGAAGAGGAGCCAATATGGGCATCTTAAGATACGACCATCCCGATGTTTTACGGTTTATTGAGGCAAAAAAGACATCAGGAGTATTGGAGAATTTTAACATATCTGTAGCCATTGATGATTATTTCATGCAGTGCGTCAAGAACAATGCAGACTACGCATTAATCAATCCGCGAGATAAATCTGTTGTAAAAACAGTAAACGCAAAAGAAGTCTATAGAAAACTAGTGCAGGGAGCTTGGGAAACAGGAGATCCTGGAATCATCATCATTGACAGAATCAACAATTCAAGCAGCAACACGACTCCTGCAATGGGGCAGATAGAATCAACCAATCCCTGCGGAGAACAGCCTTTGCTTCCTTACGAGCCCTGCAATTTAGGAAGCATCAATCTTTCAAAATTTGTTGAAGAGGATGGCGTTGATTTTGATTGGGAAAGACTCAAACAGTGTGTTTTTGACAGCGTTCATTTCTTAGATAACGTCATTGACATAAACAATTATCCTTTAAGACAGATAGAACTGCTTGCAAAAAGCAATAGAAGAATTGGCTTAGGGGTTATGGGCTGGGCAGAGTCTCTTGTCATGCTGGGATTGCCATACAACAGTGAAGAGGCAATTAAAAAAGCAGAGCAAGTTATGCAGTTCATCAATGAAAAAGCGCTCGATGCATCTGAAGAGCTTGCAAAAGAAAGAGGGGTTTTTCCAAACTGGAAAAATAGCGCTTATGATCCTGATGGTCAGTATTTTAGAGGAGAAAAAAGGACTCCAAGGCATTGCGCAAGAACGACTATTGCGCCAACAGGAACAATAGGCATCACTGCAGGATTGCAGGGAGCAGGCATTGAGCCGTTTTTTGCTGTTGTTTATACAAGATACAATGCTGCAGGCATTGACGCCCTAAAAAAAGGAGAAACTCCTGCTGAAAAAGACACCTTTTTCGAAGTTAATCCTTTATTCAAACGCATTGCAGAGAAACACAGGCATTTCGGGTTTCCAGAAGAGGAGCTTTGGAAAAAAATAGACCAAAACCACAAATCGCTTGTTGGCATAAAAGAAATACCTGTCAAAATACAAAACCTGTTCTTAACATCGCATGACTTAGCTCCCTTGGACCATGTTAAGGTTCAGTGTGCATTTCAAAAATACACAGACAATGCAGTTTCAAAAACAGTCAATTTGAAAAATGAAGCAACGATTGCAGATGTCGATGAAGTGTACATGAAGGCTTATGAATGGGGAGCTAAAGGAATCACCATTTACAGAGATGGAAGCAAATCCTTTCAGGTATTGAATATCAAAGAGCAAAAAAAGAAAAAGAAAGAAAGCGAATTCGGAGAGCTATCATCGTACTATGAAGTGCAAACAGGTCAAGGGTCATTGCACATCCACATTAATTATGATGAAGACGGCCCTACAAAACTGTTCTGCAATTTAAGCCCAACAGGAACAGAAATCAGCGGATTGGTAACTGCCTTGAGCATTTTAATTTCAAAGTTCCTTGAAGCAGGGGGGGAGCCTGAAAAGCTGCTGAAGCATTTGAATTCCATAAAAGGAGACAAGCCTTTCGGATTTGGGCCTAAAAGAATAGATTCCATACCCCATGCGATTTCTAAAGTGCTGAGAAATCATCTGATTATGACAGGAAAGCTGCAGCAGATGAATGGGCAGACCATGCTGCATGAAGAACCGCAAAAAACTCTTGAAAAACCTCAGATGTACTGTCCGAAATGCTTCAGCACTAATGTTGAAATGTCCTCTGGATGCAGTGAGCCGACATGCTTTGACTGTGGCTATAGCAAGTGTAGTTGATGGAAATTGGCTGTTGCGAAGGAAAAATTAGGATTAGTGCACGTCATTACGGGAAATGGCAAAGGCAAAACAACATCTGGCATGGGAACAGCAGTTAGGGCTTTAGGAAGAGGATTGAAGGTTAAACTCATTCAATTCTTTAAAAGAGATACAGGGGAGCAGTATTTTTTTGCTAAGCTGAACGTTCCTTATGTGCAGTTTCAGCCTTTGCATCCTTACTTTAAGAAATATGCAGAAGAGCACTTTGAAGATTTGAAAAAAGAATTGCTGTTGTTTTGGAAAAAAGAATTTACAAACCTTGAGCAATTCGATGTTCTGATTGTCGATGAATTGGGGCCAGGGCTAAACTGGAAGGTTATTGAGGAAAAAACAGTTCTTGACTTTTTGAAAAAAAAGCCTAAGCACCTCGAAGTCGTTTTGACAGGAAGAGATTTTCCCCAGTCTGTTTTGGATAAGGCAGACTATGTTTCAGAGGTTTCTATGATAAAACATCCGTATCAGAAGGGAATTCTGGCAAGAGAAGGTGTCGAGTTTTAGTTTTTTAATAACTTTTGAGTAGTTAAAACGAGAATATTTTTAAAGAGTGCTTTATTTCTCTTAGTATGCTCGTATGGCTCTTTACCATTGTTGATATGATCATTTTGCTAGTTGTTTTGCTCACGCAATTAGGTCTAGCAACGCCTTGGAGAATTCTGACCGTTTGCGCAGCAGTGCTCATTCTTAAAGGCATAGCATTCAAAGGAGAGTTTATGAGCGTTGTTGACTTGATTTTTGGTGTTTACATTATTCTGATGATTTTTGGGGCAAGATGGTTTATCAGCTACCTGCTTATGTTTTGGCTAGCCTATAAAATTTTCTTTGCATTTATCAGGCATTGAAAAGATTTAGAGAATACTTTTAATAAAATCCCACAATCTTGAAAGTACAGTTGATTTTCCTTCAGTTTCGTCTGGCTTTTCTTCGTTGTCTTGCTTTTCAGCCTTTACCTCGTTGCAGACAATGTGATTATCTTTAATTCCATCGCAATCGTTGTCTTTGCTGTCGCAGATCTCTGGCAAAGGCTTTTTATCATCACACACTGTCCAAGAACCGTTTGTGCAGCTTTGGATGCCTCCTGCACATTCTCCTTCAGATAAACCACAGATTCTCTCAGGAAGCTCTTCATCAGTTGCATTATCGCAGTCATCATCTATGCCATTGCAAATTTCTGCTTGTGGCAATGGAGCATCGCAGGAAGTCCATTCTCCATTAACACAAGTTTCCTTTCCTCTCGTGCAGATGCCTATGCCTATACCGCAAGATTTTTCTAAATTATCATCGATCCTGCCGTTGCAGTCATCATCTATGCCGTTGCAGGTTTCTTCTTCATTTGAGCAAATCCCCAAAACAACATAATCTTGCTCCTGTGTTGCCTGAATGCCATACACGTAAAACCTTAAGTCGTTGAATCTTTTTGCATTTTCCATTTTAAGGATAAGCACTTCTTTCTCAACCTTTAGCAGTATTTTATCTTCTGCAACACTTTGCACAAGAATTTCCTTCCCATCTTTCTCTAAGGTGTAATTTTGCCCTGCATAGAACACTTCTGCAGAAGCTACAGGGATAAGGAGAATGAATAAAATAAACCAGTAGTTTTTCATTATTGCTTTCATTATGCTACTCCTTTTTATACTTTTTTATAAGCTTTAAAAAAACAAACGAAATAATGGCCAAAACAGCTAAAATAACCCAGAATATAGCAAAGCTGTACACTCTAAATGCAGCTAAAAGAATATTGGCAATAAGCAAAAGAGAAAGCAAGATGCTGATTATTTGCTTTTGATTCATAATGCACCAGGATTAATGCCTATGGCCAGAATGCTGCATGCCTGTAATACTTTTATTTTTTTGTCTTTAAGTTTTTTGATGATTGCAGGGCTTTCGCTGCCAGGATTCAAATAAACCTGTTTTATGCCTTTTTTGGCAAATGCCTCCACAAGGTTAAGGCCTATTTCAGGAGAAACATATAATGAGGCAGTTTCAACCGGCTCTTTAATATCAAGAATGGATGTAAAGCAAGGCAGTCCTTCAATGGTTTTCTCCTTTAAATTAACAGGAAACACCTTAAAGCCTGCTTGTTTATAGGCTCTTACTGCCTTATTGCCATATTTATCTTTATTGTTTGAAGCTCCGATAATTGCTATAGATTGCATGATTATCTTAAGAAACGGTGTTATTAATAGTTTGTGATTTAAAAAAGTTTTATATACTCTCTTTCATTGCCTTGCGTTATGAAAGGCCTTGCTGATGCAGAAATCTATGAACAAGAATTAAACTATTGGCCATACAAAACCTCTTTGCGCAAAGTGATAGCTTCTATTTGCAAGCACGCACCTCGCAATGGAACAGTACTTGATTTGATGTGCGGTCCAGGATATTTGCTTAAAGAGATTGCAAAAAAAAGAAAAGACCTTATGCTTAAAGGGGTAGATATAGATAACAGGTATATTGCGTATGCAAAAAAAAGATATCCAAGCATAAACTTTGAAAAAGGAGATGTCCTTAAATGGAAGTCAAAAGAACTTTTTGATGTTGTTGTTTGTACAGGGTCTTTGCACCATATTCCCTATGCATTGCAGGAAAAAGCCGTAAAGAGAATGGCAGATTTGACAAAACAAGAGGGTTTAACCGTGCTTTCAGATTGCCATGTGGATGATTACTCCAACGAACTTCAGAGAAAGCTCGCCGCTGCAAAGCTTGGTTATGAGTATCTCAAGGAAACCCTGAAAAATAAGGCTCCTCAGCCGGCAATAGAGTCAACCATAGACATATTGTGGAACGATGTTCTGATGCACGAGTTTAAAACTTCTTTTAAAAAAAGACTTTCTGTATATAAAAAATACTTCAAGGGCGTTCAAACCTTTAAAACGTGGCCAAACTTTAAGTCTGAATATGGAGACTACGTTTCTTTTTGCACTAAAAGGCAACTTCCATAAACTTTATTAATCACTTGCATTTTTTTATTTTCGGTGATTATGATGTTAGAACTGACAAAAGACAATTTTGACAAAGAAGTATTGAAAAGCGATAAACCCGTTATTGTGGATTTCTGGGCTTCATGGTGCGGCCCTTGCAGGATGATGGCTCCTGTTTTTGAAGAATTAAGCAAAGAAATGTCTCATGCAAAATTTGCAAAGCTTGATACAGAGGCATACCCAGAAATTGCTTCACATTACGGTATTATGAGCATTCCCTCTTTGCTCGTTTTCAAGAAAGGTTCTGAAGCAGACCGATTGATGGGGTATATGCCTAAACCTGTATTAAAGCAAAAAATAGAAAAAATGCTAGCTTAAGGGACAGCCGCTTAAACCGCTTAATTTATCCAGAGGCATTTCTCCAGGGAATAAAATTCCATGAATCTCCCAGGTTGGATAGCCTTGAATTCCTTTTTCTTCACATAAAGCGGGATTCGCCTTTGCGCCTTTTGCGTCGCACTCTACATAATTAATATACATAAATGCGCTGCCAAATTCTTTTTTCTGATTTGCACAATGGCTGCACCAATAGGCGCCATACATGCTTGCGTTGTTTTCTGTAAGGCACTGCGCAAATGTTGTGTAGTCTTTTTTTGCGCATCCCGATAGTACTAAGAGACTTATAGTGATTGCAATAAAGAGTATGTTCTTCATAGAACTGAAGATTTTGCTGTTCTTTATAATATTTTTGTTTTTAGAACGTCAATAAAGGAAAAGAATTCTTCGTTGCTCAATTCATACATCTTTTTGTCAAAGAATTTTTCCTCAAATAGTTTTTTCATTTCTTTTTTTGTTTTTTTCTTTTCAAAAAGTTTCAAAAGGCCATTTTTTATCTTTTTGTCGTCCTGTAAAACCAATTTGTGGAGCGCTTCTTCAAAGTCACTTCTTTTTTTCCTGGTAAGCTTAACAACAACGCTGTCTGTTCTTGGTTCTGGATAAAAAGCCTTTCTTGAAACGTCCTGCATTTTTTCAACATCAAAAAAGCACTGCGCTAAAAAACCAAGGCGTCTGGTTTTGTCGGCAATAACTTCGTAAAAGCTATCGCCAACAGTCAATACGGCAAGCTCAAACTCCTTCTTGAACATTTTTTTTAATAATGGCTCGCTGATGCTGTAGGGTATATTCGAAACTATCTTGTTAAATTCTAGTTTTTCTATCATTTTCAGAATGTTGCCATGTTGCACTTCAACATTCTTTAAATCCAATGTGAAAGAATCATCAACATCTACAGCAATAACTTTGCATTTTTTGCATAAGTTTCGGGTTAAATAGCCTCTTCCAAAGCCAATTTCCAGAACAACGTCTGTCTTTTCTAAATCAGCATAGCTAACAATCTCTTTTAACAGTTTTCCATCGAGCATGAAGTGTTGGTCGTACTTTGCCTTGTCCATCCTGTAAAGAACTCGCTTGCCTATAAAAAAATAACCTTTTTAAAACACCCAGCTTTTCTTTAGAGAATGGTGGCCATGGTGTAGCCTGGCTAGCATAGCAGACTGTGGATCTGTTGGGACGGGTTCAAAGGAGATGTTTGCCAAGGCAAAATCTCAAGAAAATCCCGTTGGCCACCCTTTTTACAAATATATTTAAACCAAAAATCATTTCTACAGCCATGCAAATACCGTGGATAGTTAAAAACTCTTTTTACGAGCAGTCTTATGCAGACTATCTTGCTGAAATAGGCGTTTCTGTTGCATGGATGCACTATGCGGATGATGCTCTAAAAGCGATTGATTCTCAAAAATATCCTCTTATCATTATGAATCTTGCGCTTGCTACAGGTGATTGTAAAGATGATGGGCTTGCGAGAATGATTGCTGAATCTGCAGATCCCAGAAATATATATAGAGTTGGCCTTTATGTATTAGATCGGATACGCGCTCCGTCTTCACCAAATGTAGATACACCAGTTATTGTTTTGGAAACCGTTCAGCCTCATCTTCCTCTTTGGATTGATTCTGAAACTCCCCTTGCAATATGTGCTAAAAGAAATGCGCAATATCATTGCAAGCTTAATACTCGCGGAAGGGACTTGGTAAGAATAGTTCAAGAGCAAGCAAAACCTTTATAAACACCCCCTAGTTCTCACCATAAAACCCGAGTCATTTCGGCGCATATAGGGTCTTTCTATATGCTATTATACCATGGAAAAACAAGAAAACAAGGATTTTAGGCATTTAGTGCGAGTAGTTAATACTGATTTAGATGGTAATAAGCCTATTTTTCACGCCCTGCAAAAAATAAAAGGCGTGAGCTTTATGTATGCTAATGCTGTCTGCACAGTTGCAAAGATTGACAAAACTGCAAAGACAGGCAATCTTTCTGAGCAGCAAGTTGCACTTTTAGATACTGTTTTGAGAAATCCATTGCAATATAAAATTCCTCTTTGGATGCTCAATAGAAGAAATGATTATGAAACGGGCGAAACAAAGCATCTTTTGACAGGAGATTTGGATTTTACCAAAAGCAACGATATCAAAAGAATGAAAAAAATAAAGTCCTATAAGGGATTAAGGCACCAGTGGGGATTGCCTGTGAGAGGACAAAGGACAAAATCAAATTTCAGAAGAAATAAAGGAAAAGTCACATTGGGAGTGCAGAAAAAGAAAACAGCTCCTGCTGCTAAATAACCATGGGAGACCCTAAAAAAATCAGGAAAAAGTATACCCCGCCAAGGCATCCTTGGGAGGGTTCAAGAATCGAAGAAGAAAAAGTACTTATGAAAGAGTACGGCTTTAAGAATAAGAGAGAAATCTGGAAAGCTTCTTCTTTATTGACTAACTTTAAAGATCAGGCTAAAAAACTTTCTGCTATTTCAGGAAAGCAAAAAGATGTTGAAATGCAGCAGCTTATGCAAAGGCTGAAAAGTCTTGCTCTTGTCAAAGAGGATGCTGTTTTGGATGATGTATTAAGCATTCCTGTAACAGCATTATTAGACAGAAGGTTGCAGACTATGCTCTTAAAAAAAGGCTATGCAAGAACAGTAGAGCAGGCAAGGCAGATGATTGTGCATCAGCACGTCATGGTTGGTGATAAAAAAATAACAGCTCCAAGCTACTTAGTGAGAGCAGGAGAGGAAGCATCAATCTCTTTTTCAACATCTTCGCCGTTTTTTAGCGTTGACCATCCTGAAAGAATTCCTGCTGAGAAAGTTCCTCAAGTAGAAGAAAAGGCTGAGGAAAAATCTGAAGATAATAAGAAAGGAAAAAAGAAAGAAGAGAAAATAGAGGAACCAATTATTCCTGAAGAAGAATTAGAGGAAGTCATATGAAAATGGACATGCGATGGGGAGTTGCGTATATTTATTCATCCTATAACAACACTATTATTCACATTACTGACATAACAGGCAGTGAAACTCTTGCAAGAGTTTCAGGTGGCCAGGTAGTTAAAAGCGATCGGTTAGAAAGCAGCCCTACTGCAGCCATGGCTGCTGCAAAAAAAGCAGCGGAAGTAGCCATAAGCAAAGGCATTACAGGTATTCATGTTAAAATCAAAGCTCCTGGAGGGCATAATGGCCCTAACAATCCAGGTCCTGGAGCTCAGGCAGCGATTAGAAGCTTATCAAGAATGGGTCTTAAAATAGGCTCTATTGAAGATGTCACTCCGCTTCCTCATGATAGTTGCAGGAAGAAAGGAGGAAAAAGAGGAAGAAGGGTGTAAGCATGATTCAGGTTGAAGTTCTTGAAAAAAAAGAGAATAAGGTGAAGTTCACCGTCAAAGGCCTCGATGAAGCGTATGTCAATACTTTAAGAAGGTTTATGGCAGCAGAAGTTCCTGTCATGGCTGTTGAAGATGTTGAAATAAGGGCGAATAACTCCATTCTTTATGATGAGATGCTTGCCCACAGGTTAGGGTTGATTCCTTTAAAGACTGATTTGAAATCGTATAGAATGATGAAACCAGATGAAGCCTATAACGCTCAAAACAGCCTTAAGTTAACCTTAAAAGCCAAAGGTCCTGGTTATGTGTATGCTTCGCAGATAAAATCAGCTGATCCTAAGGTAATTCCTGTTTACCCTAAAATGATTATTGCAAAGTTGCTTGAAAATCAAAATATAGAATTAGAGGCAACAGCAAGATTAGGACAAGGTAAAGAACATGCAAAGTGGAATCCAGGATTGTTTTATTATCAGGGAATCCCTAAAATCACTATTAAAAAACAGCCTCAGAATCCTGAGGAAGTTGCAAGAGTCTGTCCAACAAAAGTGTTTAGTACAAAAAAAGGACTCACCATTGAAAATGAATCAGCCTGCATTTTATGCCAGGCTTGCAGCGATGCATCAAATGATATTACTGTTGAAACAGAGGAAGGATTTATGTTTACCATTGAATCCTGGGGACAGTTAAGCCCTCATGAACTTGCCATTCATGCTTTAAAGTTGTTTGATGAACAGCTTGAAGCATTCGACGAACTCGTAAAAAAAATATGATGCGAGGGTAGCGAAGCCTGGTCAAACGAAAATCGGAGATTTTCGAGGTCATAAACCTTCGGTTTCCGACCAAACGTGCGAGACTAAGGATCTCGTCCCTTAGTGGGTTCAGGGGTTCAAAAAAGATGTTTGCAAGCGCAAACTCTGGAGAAAATCCTCTCCCTCGCATTCCTTACCATGAAAAAAATCCAAAAAAACGAACACCTCGTTGAGGTCATCAAAGAAATGAAAAAGCTCGCGATAGAAAGCAATATAGCATTCTGGAAAAGAATTGCAGTCGAGCTTGAAAAGCCTTCAAGAAATAAGCGAGTTGTTAATTTAGGGAGAATCAATCTTTACACTAAAGACGGGGAAACCATTATTGTTCCTGGAAAAGTACTCGGTTCAGGAGAACTTGACCATAAAGTTACTGTTTGCGCTTATGCTTTTTCAGCAGAGGCAGAAAAGAAAATTACTGAAAAGGGCAGGGTGCTTTCGCTTCCCGAATTGATGAAGGAAAACCCAAAAGCAAGCAATGTGAGGATTATAGGATGATTATTGACGCTAAAAACCAGATTATTGGAAGAATGGGCAGCTTTGCAGCTAAACATGCCTTGCTTGGAGAAGTTGTTCATATTGTAAATTGCGAATATGCAGTTATCACAGGAAAAAGAAAGATGATTTTAGCAGAGTATCAAAGAAAAAGAGCAATGGGAACCTTTAAAGGACCGTTTTATTCAAGATTGCCTGATAGATTTGTCAGAAGAACCATAAGAGGAATGCTGCCTTATAAACAACCTAAAGGCATTTCAGCTTTTAAAAAAATCAGGTGCTATGTCGGCATTCCAGAGCAATTAACAGGCAAAACAATGGTTCAAGTGCCGACAGCAGATATTTCAAAATTGCCAAGTTTGAACTATCTTCCTGTGAAAGAAATTTGTAAAAATCTAGGTGGAAAATGAAAGTTACTCAAGCATCAGGAACAAGAAAAAGAGCAATTGCCAGAGCAACATTAAGACAAGGAACAGGAAAAATAACGATCAACGGCGTAGATTTGCAGAATGTCACTCCTGAATTTGTCAGACTTAAAATCATGGAACCACTGGCTCTTGCCAAAGATGTTGCTGGAAAATGTGATGTGGCGGTGCTTGTTCAAGGAGGAGGCATTATTGGACAGGCAGACGCAGTAAGGCTGGCAATCGCCAGAGCGCTTTCGGAACAATCTCCTAAATTAAAGGAACTCTTTTTGAAATATGATAGACATTTGATTGTTGCAGATGTACGACAGAGAGAATCAAGAAAACCAAATACTCATGGAAATGCCCGTGGCAAAGTCCAGAAGTCTTATCGATAAGGTGAAACTATGATAATACCCATACGTTGCTTCAGTTGCGGAAAACCACTTGCTCAGTTGTGGGAAGAATACATTGAGCGAGTGAAAAAAGGAGAAGACAGGAAAAAGGTTTTCGATGATTTAGGTTTAGAACGATACTGCTGCAGGGCAGTCATGCTCGGACATGTAGAGTTGATTGAAGAAGCAGCTCAGTTTAAAAAATTCTGATTTTTTTATCTTTTGCCGTTACTCTTTTATTTCCATAATCCATATAAACTGCAGTAAACTTACCGCAGTATGATGAAGCTCACCTCTTTAGACTTGCATTATCTGATGGAAGAACTGTGCATTTTGGAAAACGCAAGAGTAGATACTGTATATGAGCAAGATGCGCGGTTTTCTTTTTTATTCTATGTTGCAGGAAGAGGGAAAAAAACACTGAACGTGCTTTTGCCTTCGTTGATTTTTCTTGCAGAAGAAAAGCAGTCTTCAGAAACTCCATCGGGATTCTGCTCTGTCTTGAGAAAATACCTTAAAAACAAAAAACTGAAAAAAATTGTGCAAAAAGACTTTGAAAGAATTGTCTTTTTGGAGTTTGAAGACGTTTTCGTTGTTATCGAGCTTTTTGACAACGGCAACATCATTCTTTGCAAATCAGATATGACTATTATCATGGCCTATGAAAATAAAAAATTGAAAGATAGAACAGTGAGAGGGGGCGTTGTGTATCCGTTTCCAAAATCAAAGCACAATCCTGCAACCATAGACTTTGTAACATTTCAAACATTGTTTCAGGATGAAGCAGTCAAAGTGCTTGCAAGAGAGCTTTCTTTTGGGGGTATGTATGCAGAGGAGATTTGTTTTTTGGCAGGCGTTGATAAACATGCAACGAATATTTCCGTTCCTGATTTAAAAAAACTCTACCAAGCCATGCAAACTCTTTTTATCCAGAAAAAAAATCCTGTAGTTTGTGAAAACGTATTTTCTCCTTTTGCCATGCATCACTTTCAAAATAAAAAATCCTATCCGACGCTGAGCGCATTATTGGAAGAGCAATCATCACAGAAAGAGGAAAAAACCAATCCGCAGCTGGAAAAGATAAGAAATATTATCAGAAAGCAGCAGGAACAACTGCAAGCTATGCTTGAAGAAATCGATCATACGACCAAGCAGGGAGAAGCGATTTACGAGCATTATCAGGAAGTTGATGCACTGCTGAGAAAAATCGTAGAATTAAAAAAAGCAAAGAAAGCAGCAGACCTGCACACTTTTTTGAAAGACAATAAAAAAATAAAAAAATTCGATTATGCAAAAATTGTGATGGAACTGTGAACCCTTTTGTTGAACGCTATCAAAAAATGGAAAGTACCTTTAACGCAGATGTTACTCTGCAGTCTTGCTTGCGCGTTAACACCTTAAGAACCACGCCACAGGATATTCTGGCAAGATTAACATCAAAAAAAGTAGAGCTTGAAAAAGTTCCTTATTTGGATTTTGGCCATTTTTTTCATGCAGATTTTTCTCTTGGTGCAACGCCAGAATATTTATTAGGATATTATTATCTGCAGGAAGCAGCGTCGCAATTGCCTGTGCAGGTTTTGCAGCCGCAAGCAGGAGAAACTGTTCTTGATATGGCAGCAAGCCCCGGAAGCAAAACAACGCAGATTGCCCAGTACATGCAAAATAAAGGAGCCATTATTGCTTTAGACAATCATCCTATGCGGCTGAATGCCCTGCGCAACAATATAGAGCGCATGGGCGTAACCAATACGATTATCTTCAAAAAAGATGCGCGTTTCGCTTTTGATTTAGGTATGCAGTTTGATAAAATCCTTCTCGATGCCCCTTGCTCTGGAAACTTTGCAAAAGAAAAAAAGTTTTTTGAACTGAAAACTGTTGAAGGTGCAAGGCAAATGGCAAGAACGCAAAAAGAATTGCTTACTGCTGCATTGAAATGTTTAAAACCAAATGGAATTCTGGTATATAGTACCTGTTCCTTAGAACCAGAGGAAAACGAAATGAACATGGAATGGCTATTGAAAAAATTTTCCGTACAGCTGGAAAAAATAAATCTTGATATTGGCGATGAGGGATTAACAAATATTTTTGGCGAAGAGCTTTCTCTTGAAATAAAAAAAACAGTGCGCTTATGGCCTCATAAAACAGGAACAGAAGGGTTTTTTATTGCGAAGATCAGAAAAATACAGTAAATCTTTTGTTTCTTCTCGTAAATCTTCCAGAAAAACCATGCAAATGCTTATGAACCTTTTTGCCTTTTCATGATAAAACCGTTTGAGGTGAAATCATGGATTTGTCTGACAAAAGACAGGATATGCTGAGGAAGATGCCTCAGATTGAAAGCGCAGTGCATAAAAGCAAGGATGGAAAGTTTATCATCCATAAAACCACCATAACGAGCATTAAGCCTGCTAATTATTATCAGGCAGTGCTGGAAGGAAAAATTCAGGAAGAGCAGGAAGAATTTTAACATTCTTCTTTTTTTATTCTTTAGCTTAAACTTTTTTTTATTTTTGTGAAGTGTTTATCGCCTTTTTTTTCTTGTTTAACAATTTTTACAATAGGCTGGAAGGCGATGCTGACATCAAATTCTTTTTGTATTCTTTGGCGCAATGCTTTTCCGAATGTTTCTCGTTTGATTTTATTCTTGAGCAGTATATTTATTTTTTCAGTCAGCTGTTTTTTATTTTTTGGCTCTACTAAAAATCCATTGACTTTATCATCAATAATCTCTTTTGTGCCTCCTACATCGGTTGCAACCACGGCAACTTCCATGCTTCCTGATTCCATAACTACTGTCGGCAAACCTTCATTATAGGATGGATTAACAAAAATATCAGTAATGGTCAATAGTTCCTTGAGCGTTTTATGGTCATAATCCTTATTGATGAACGTGCAATTTTGATGCAGCATTTTTTTTATTTCTGCTTCATAGCTTCCTGAACCGATAATGATAACCTGTGCATCGATGTTTTTTGTTGCCGTTATCAAATCTTGCACTCCTTTTGCTTCAATAATTCTTCCTGCGTAGAGAATAACTGATTTCGTTATCTTATATTTCCTTTTGATTTTCTCTGCTTCTTTTTCATTTCTGATAAAATAAGCAGTATCTATGCAATTTCTCACTATGCCTGATTTTTTATTGCAGATGTGCTTTATCAATTTTTGAGCTTCCTTGCTGATGCCGAAAAGATAATCTGCGTTTTTCATAACAAACCATCCAATAGTGTGGTCATAGAGTTTGTTAACAAAGCTCACGATAGCAGATTCGTTATCAATATGTTTGCTTCCATGCTCTATGTGAATCAGCTTTGCATGGTGTTTCCATTTAAAAAAAGGAGCGTACATGGCAATGTTGAAAAACCTCGTGTTGGTGATGATGATGTCATACGGTTCTTTTTCTTGCAATACTTTCACCATGCTCCACGGTTTAGGCATGGGAAACTTTTTTCCAAGAAGATGCCAGCAGGGAACTCGTATAATGTTTATTCCTTGATATTTTTCTTTTGCTTTTGCTTTCTCTGTATTCGCAGTTATAACGGTACATGCAACGCTACTTTTCATAAGTTCTTTTGCCAAATGGAGAATGAATTTTTCGCTGCCTCCTTCATGAGGATAAAAATAGCCTGCCAAAAAAAGAACTTTTTTCATACCTAGAGAATTTATCTTCTTTTTTAAAAGTTTGTGAAATTACGGTTCCCATTCCCTATAATCTTCATAGGCCTTGACATTGCCTATTTTTCCTCTATACATAAGCCGTTCTATGCCCGCACCTTTGAGCAGGGTCAGTGCGCGTGATCTTTCTTCCTGCCATTTTGGATGAGTGCTTATGATAAAAGTTTCATGTCCCACTAGTTTTACAATCCCTGCTGCGATGATTGCTTCTGCACAGCTTTCGCAGGGCGTCCATGGCATAACCATAATTGCTCCTTCTGTCTGTTTTTTTGCTCCATGCGCATTGTTTA
This sequence comes from Candidatus Woesearchaeota archaeon, assembly GCA_003599145.1. Lineage (GTDB taxonomy): Archaea > Nanobdellota > Nanobdellia > Woesearchaeales > UBA9642 > SURF-58. The sequence goes on from QZIT01000004.1 coordinate 72,297, forward strand.
TTGCTGTTTTTTCAGCATCAACAATGTGGGCATACTTCCATGCACGATCGCCAAGCTGTTCTTTGGTAGGATGTACATCAGGAGGAAATTGGTTTGCACCATAGGCAAGAATAGTTGTTAAATCTGGAGCAACAATCACTGCGCCAACTCTTGTTTTTGGGTCATTGCTGTTTGTCCATCCATAATCATAGGCTGCTCTCAGCAACGGCACATATCGTTCATCGGTTGTTATGGTAAACTCAGGTTGCCACATGCGTTGCGGAAAGAATTACGCGTTTATATTCTATTCGATTATTATTTTATCAGTTTTTATTTATTTTCTATATAGAAAGATTTCCTTTTATGGTATCAGGTTCTATACTGAATAATCACTAAAACATTGAAAAAAAGGAGGACAGCTATCTGTGTTTCCCGTACGTAAGTACAGTACAGCACAGAACGTGGACTTGCTTAACTTCTGTGTTCGGAATGGGAACAGGTGTAACCAAGTCACTATGACCGTCCATTATCAGGGAATAGTTGGGGGTTTTTAAAGGTTATGGTTTTTTATGTTCAATAATACTCCTGAATCTCTAAGGTAACAAAAACCTATAAATCATAAACATTATAAATTATGCGAGAATTCACAGAACTATGAAAAAAGTCCTCTTAGTGGGCAGTAGCGGCTATATAGGAAACCTTTTACTCAATGGCTTACAAGGAGATTTCCACGTTATTGGTCTTTCCAGAAGCCATAAACATGACGATCTGTTCATGAATACGCATAAATTAAAGGCAAAGCTTTCAGAAATCAGTCCTGATATCATCATTTACCTCATCAATGCACCGCCTTCTGTTTCAGAAGAGAGAATTTTAGAGGCTTACCAAACCAACAATCAACTATTAAAGAACTTCCTATCTGCAATGAAGGATCATAAGCCATGGTTTATTTACGTTTCTTCAAGCGCTGTTTACGGACTGAATAAGGATTCTGTAGTTTCAGAAACCAGCAAAAGACAGCCCGTGAATCTCTATGGACTTTTCAAATGCTATTCTGAAGATATTCTTTTCGCTTTCGCAAAGGAGCATGGTGTTCCCTTTACCATCTTGAGAGTTTTCAACATCTACGGCCCAAAAAATATGATTTTTCAGAAGATTTTTGAGTCCATAAAAAACAACAACATGATGCATTTTCACGGCCTGCACCAAAAAAGGGACTATCTTTCAGAAAAGAAATTTCTTCATGTGCTCTCTTCTCTTATAGATCGCTCTCTTTTTAAAAACGAAGTGCTGAACGTTGGCTCAGGAAACGCAGTGCAGATAAGGCAAGTACTAGACACTGCTTTAGAGGTGTATCCTGCTTTTAGCCATAGCATTGTAGAGCATGAGGGAAGATATTTTGATTCTGTTGCAGACATTTCCAAATTGAAGAGCCAAATCAGTCTTGAGCCTGAGGACATTCTTGACACCTTTCGAAGCGACTTGAAGAGCGTGATTGCATGACGGATGAAAAGCTGAGCAGTATGCTTATTAAAGACAAAACGGTTTTGATCACAGGAGGAATAGGCAGCATAGGCAGCAGAATTGTCAAAAAAATCCTGCAGTATGCTCCAAAGAAAATTCTGGTATTGGACAATAGGGAGACAGAACTCTTCTATGAAAAATTCTATACATACTCAGGCATGCCTGTAGAGCTTCATTTGGTTGACGTAAGAGACAAATCTTCTATCGCTCACTTGTTTGCCAATGTGGATATCGTTTTTCATGCTGCGGCTCTGAAGCATGTTCCTATCTGCGAAGTTCATCCGTATGAGGCAGTGAAAACCAATATTATTGGAACAAACAATGTTGTAGAATGTGCCATCGAGCATAAAGTTTCAAAATTTATTTTTATAAGCACTGATAAAGCAGTGAACCCTAACAATGTCATGGGAGCGTCGAAGCTTTTAGCAGAGCGATTGATTATTGCTAAAGCGCTCAATAGAAACAACGGCACCAAATTTGGCATAATTCGCTTTGGCAATGTCTTATATTCAAGAGGGTCTGTGCTGGAAATATGGAACATGCAGCTTAAAACAAAAAATAAAATAGCCATAACCGATCAGGATATGACTCGTTTTTTCATGAGCCTTTCTGAATGTGTAGATTTGATTTTATTTGCAGCACATCTTGCAGAAAACGGAGAAACGTTCATCCTGAAAATGAAATCTATTAAGCTTTTGGATTTGGCAAAAGCGTACTTGCAATTGAAAGGCTTCTCTGAAAATGCCTATGAGATTATAGGAAAGCGCCCTGGCGAAAAGAAGCACGAAGAGCTTTTTATAGGTTCGACAGACGATTTGTTCTTTGAAAACGAGAAGTTTTACGTGCTCCTTTCTCCTTTTTCAAAACAGTCAGATGCTCACAGAATGAAACTGCTTGGTTTTCATCAAACAGAAAAACGAACAGTGTGCTCAGACCAAAAAGATGCACTGAACTTTGAGATAGTCAAAGAAAGTTTAAGCAAGGAAAAAGACCTTCTTTTTTCTTAACTCCTATGCTTCAAGAGACTAAAAAAGAGCATAAATAAACGGAGAAATGCTACTGCTTTGTCCAAAGACAATAAGCAATCCTACAATCACTAAAAGAACAATAATGGGAACTAGCCACCACGCTTTTCTTTCTTTCAGAAAGAACCATAATTCTCCAATTACTCCTTTGTTTTTTCCCATGGTCTTTGATACTTTTCAGAAATTATTTTATAATTTATAAAGTAATCGGTTAGGATATTTGCGATTGCTTGGTGTCCTTTTTTATTGATGTGCCCGTCAATTTTAAAATAGTAGTCAGAGGATGAAAAGTTATAGTCAAGAGAATCAAGACACTCTATGCCCGAAATATTTTTAAGCACTTTGTTAGGCAATAAAGGGTCGAGATTTTGAACGGGGATGCTGTTTCTCACTTGGCTATCGACTTGCAATTTATGCGGTAAAATAAGGACGATGAAAGTTGCATCATGTTCTTTGGCAAATGCCTTAAAAGCTATAAGCGTTTCAATGGTTTCATTCCATGCTGCACTTTTCTTTTCTGTTTCTTCAGGTATAAACTGCTCTATTTCCAAGCTTCTCTTTTCTGCCTCTGAAAGAGACGATGTATAGGCTATATTGCGCACTGCTCTTACGGTAAAAAGACAGGATTTGCAATACCTGTATATAAGCCAGTTTGCTTTGACAATCGCGGATGGTCTCTGTTCTATGAGATACCCGCCTATGATGCTGTAGGTTTTATTTTTATAATAGTAGTTCTCTTCAAGGTCATTTCCCACATAGTAACTCAGGAGAATAACATCTGGCTGAAATTTTATCCCTTCTGTTTTAAGATACGCCAATTCTTGCTTTGTTGACCAGCCTCCAACTCCTGCATTGATAACTTCAACAGTATACGTTTTGGAAAGTTCACGCTCAAAAGTTTTTATGTACGTTTCCTCTTCTTCAACTCCTGTTCCGAATTGCATAGAATCTCCTAATGCAAGTATTCTCAACGTTCCTTCTGGCTTTGAGTAGTTGAATTCCCTGTCTCTGTGGCCTTGAGAACTGATGTTGATATTGTTTGTATACTCGGCATCACGCACGATTCCTGTGAACCCCGGATTAAGCTTAAATCCTGTATCATTGTCAAGTATGTTCATATATGGAGGAAGGCCTTTTTCAGGAGCAAGATTTGCCACTCTGACAAAAATTTCAAGAAAAACAGAAAAAATAAACAGTGCCAGGATGACCGCGAGAACCTTGAGCAATACTTCCCTCTGCTTTTTAATCTTCCGCATATTTTTCACTGTCCCAGGCGTATTTTTTATTATCGTTGCGCTTGATGATAAAATTTCCCATGATAAGACAGTCTATCCCCGTGCCCATCATGCACTTGAAGGCGTCATACGGTGTGCACACAATAGGCTCTCCGCGAATATTGAACGAAGTGTTGATTAAGATAGGTATGCCTGAGTGTTTTCCAAATTCTTTAATAAGATCATAGTACAGTGGCTGCTGAAACCTTCTGACGGTTTGCAGTCTTCCAGAACCATCAACGTGCGTTACTGAAGGAATCCTGCCTTGCCATTCCTTGCGCACAGGATACACCATAAGCATAAAATCTGTTGCTTCAGGAATAGGTCTGTCGCAGTCAAAATAGGTTAGTGCATCATCTTCGCAAACTACAGGAGCAAACGGCCTGAATTTTTCTCTATGTTTTACTTTGCTGTTCAGTAACTCTTTTGCTTGAGGGTTGCAGGGGTTTGCGAGAATGCTTCTTGCTCCTAGAGCTCTTGGACCCCACTCCATTCCTCCCTGAAACCAGCCAATCACTTGGTTTTGGTAAATAAGCTTCGCCGTTGCATGCACAAGTTCATCAGTGGTTTTGAACTGTTTATACTTTATTTTGTGTTTATCGAGGAAGAGCCGTACTTCGTCATCTGAGAACGAGGGGCCTAAAAAAGCATCATGAAGAACATAGGTTCTTTTGTTTTTCATCAGCGTGTGATAGATATATTGAACAACCCCCATGCTTGTTCCGCCGTCTGAAGCGTTTGGCTGTATCCATACTTTCTTGAAGGAAGTGCTTCGCAGTATCTTGCCGTTATAGACGCTGTTCAAGGCAACGCCTCCTGCAAGTACGAGGTTTTTATTTTTGGTTGCTATGGAAACATGCCTAAGGATTGTGGTGATGATGTCTTCAGTTACGAGCTGCACTGCTGCAGCGATATCTTTATGCCTCTGCGTCATTTCAGTTCCTTTTTTGGTTATGGGACCATCAAGAAGCTTGCATAATTTCTTGGAGGGCATCCTGTCTGCATAGTGATACACAAAGTACGACATATCAAAGCAGTAACTGCCATCGTCTTTCAGATCAACAATGCTTCTCAGTCTTTGATAATATTTGTTGCGCTTTCGATCCATGGTTCCGTATGGAGCAAGGCCCATGACCTTGTATTCTGAATTATTGACGCTAAAACCCAAGTATGCAGTAATAGTAGAATACAGTAAGCCTATGGAATGAGGAAAGTGAATTTCCTTGAGAAGCTGCATGCTGGTTTCTTTTCCAACACCATACGTCGTTGTTGCCCACTCGCCGACTCCATCAAGAGTCACTATTGCGGCAGATTCAAACGGGCTGGGCAGAAATGCACTTGCGGCATGCGCAAGGTGATGAGGAATAAACAGCACATCTCCTTTGTATTTGAGCTTTTTCTTTATGGTTCGTATGATTCTTAACTTCTGGTCAATCCAGGAAGGCATCGAGCTGAGAAATGTTTTTATGCTTTTGGGAAACGACTGCAGGTGCTGGTGGAGAACTCTTTCGAATTTCAAAAACGGTTTCTCATAAAAGCCTATAACATTTATTTGGTCAATGGAAATGCGCTCTTTTTGCAGGCAAAATAAAATTGCATGCATGGGGAAACTTGTATCGTGCTTTTTTCTTGTAAACCTTTCTTCTTCTGTAGCAGCCACAATAATGCCGTCTTTGAGCAGTGCGGCAGAAGCATCGTGATAGTAACAGCTTATTCCGAGTATGTAGGTCGCCATGGTTCTTGTTTCATACTTGTCTATAATATGCATCTTTGCTCTTTGCCATTTTGAAGGGCTTCCAATAGCTTTTTTTTCTCTTGATATCGAGGAATTCTTTTTTCATTATTCGTGCAACCATGCTGGTGATTCCAACGCCGGCAAGGTAAACGACAGAAAGCAATGCTGTGTTGATAAGGCTGCTTATGCCTTCTGCAAACATCCTGAATCCTTTTTTCACTCCCCTTAAGAACGCCTTCATGCTTGCACCGTTTTTCTTACGATAAATGCAAGGATGGCTATGCCTGCAGTAATGGCTGCAACGTGAAGATACGTCCATGATGCAGGAAGCTTTTTGAGCAGAAGCAGTATAAAAAAAAGTATGGTGGTGAACAGGATATACGCGCATGCAAAGCCTATTTTCTCTCCTATGCTCTCGCTTCGAGTGTCTCTCTCAAAAACAAGCATTTCCTTTGCCATGAATCTCCCCGTATTCAAGAAAAAACACCAATTTATAATGATTTCTATTTTTGCTTAAGGGAGTCCATAAACTATTAATAGGAGCGCCATCTTTCTTTTTCTATGCACATCGTCATTTATTCTTCAAGAGGCGGAGGACCCTATAAAATTTATCAGCTTACCAAAACATACTTGGAAAAAAAAGGACATACCGTTGTTCTCTATAATACCTTCTGGAGATCTTTCTATTCCTTGCTCTTTGAAAAAAAACAGGCAGTCATCAGCAACATTCCTATTCCCTTTCCCTTAAAGGCGAAATACCTTCTCAACATTCAGGGAAGATATTTCAAGGAAAGACATATTTTGAGAAATCCCTTGGCGTATTTATATCCCTTGGCGATACCCGTGGCAGACGATATTGTGGTGGCTTCTCTGTTCTTAAGAAAGGCATTGCACCTACCCAAGGCAAAGGTGATTCCTAATATTATAGAGCCTGTTCAGAAAGAAGTAGCCAAGAAGAAAAGGCGAACGTTTCTTTCCTTAATAACCATCAATAACTTTGCGTTTAAAGAGAAAGCACTAGGTGTTTTTAAGATTCTGGAAATGTTAGCTTCTTTGAAGGCAGACTATGTTTTGCATTATGATGTTTATGGCAGCGGCAAATATCTTGCAGAGGTCAGGCAAAAGGCAGCTCTGTTGAAGTTTCCCCAAAACATACAGGTTTTTTTTCATGGGCCGACGAACAAGGTTATGGACGTTCTTCGAGCATCAGATATATTTCTGTATTGGTCTGATTTAGATAATATGCCGCAGGTCATTCTTGAGGCTATGATGTCAGAACTTCCTGTCATCAGCAACGATGTTGGCGCAGTGAAAGAGGTCATTTCAGATAAAAAAAACGGGTACATCTGCGATGAGCATACCTATCTTCCCACACTTCTTTCTCTTTGTGCAGACAAAGATAAGAGAATCAAGGTTGGAAAAGAAGCAAGGAGTTCTGTCATCAAAAACTTTTCGCCTGAAAAAATCATGCCCCTTTGGGAAAAGCTTTTGCGCTCGTGAAGATTTCATAAAAATCATACTGGCGTGGTGGTCATTTTCTCAAAAAATGAAGTTTTTAAAAAAAGCGCGTATATCCTTAAAAAAGCGTTTTTGCCTAGAAAGCTTGCAAGAAAAACAAGAAAAACGAAAACAGAGAACCGTTGTGCAAGAGATTTTTTAAGCAGGGCTTTGCTTTCCTTTTTACCGCTCAATATTCCATAAAATCCTTGTTTGAAGAGCAGATCTGCGTATTTTTCTTTTAGGCTCAAGCGAAGGTAGTCTTTTCCGAACGTGGCAAGGTATTTTTGATAGTCTCTGAATCTTTTTTCTGCATTGCTAGGCTCAAGCAATTTTTTCGAAACTCTGTTTTCTTGCTCGTAACTGTACAGCCTAAGAATTTTTTTTGAGGCAAACACTCTATTTTTTTGAATTAACCTCCCCCAGTGATACTGTTCAAAGCAGAAAAATTCCTCGGGGAATGGGTTTTTCCTAAGGAGGTCTGTGCGAATAACCATTAAAAATTCACCGTACACTTTTTTTGCCTCTAACCATTCTCTGTAGGAATAGACCTTTTCCTCTTGAATGTGGCTTAAGAGTTTTCCTGATTTTATTTCTTGAGTGCCGAAAAGCATAAGGGGAACCATTTTTTTGTGATTTCTATCTGTATACTGTGCAATGACTTCAAAGCAATCCTTCGTTAAACGATCGTCAGAATCGAGCAGGAGAATGTATTTTCCAAGCGCTTTTTCAACTCCTCTGTTTCGAGCGGCATTCACGCCTTTATTCTGTTTGTAATAAAAATAGCGGAGATGGGGATATCTATTTTTTGCAAAAAGTTCATAAGTCTTATCCGTACTGCCATCATCAATAATGATAATTTCATGCGTAAGGCCTGACGACCGTTGCTGCAATACGCTTTGCACGGCGTGCAGAATGCATTTTTTTCGGTTATAGGTCGGAATGAGAATGCTCAAGTCGTATGTTTTCATGATGACCTCGCAGTAGATTGAAGATGGTGTTTATTGTGTTTATACCAGATGCCTAAAGTGAACAGTGTCACCATGTTTTTTTCGTGCCGCCTGCCTCCGTTCATAAAGTCGTTGCATTGTCGTGTCACTTCATCTTTTTGAAATAGCTCCATTTTTAAAGATTCCTCGAGATAGTTTAAAAACTCTTTTTTCCATTCTGTTCTCAGAAGCTGTGCAATGGGAAAACCAAAGCCAAACCCTTGCTTTTTTTGATAGGTGAGCTGTTTTCCTATGCGCTTAGCAAGGGCTTTTTTTACTATTTTTTTATTTTCAATTCTTCGCAAGCTTACTTTGTATTTTGCGGGAAGCGATGCTGCAAATGAGATGACGTCAGCATCTAGAAATGGAGATCGTAGCTCTGTTGCGCAGCACATGGATCCCGTGTCGGGCCCAAGAGTCAGAGAATGCTCGTTTTCCATTCGTAGCCCTGCCCATTGTGCGGCGTCAATGAAGGGTGCTGCGCACGTTTTGCTTATGGCATCAATATGTTCCCCTGGGTCGGTATGAGCAAGCAGGGATGCCATTGGTTTGCTGAACAGCGTTTTTCTTAAGAGCGCTGCATGCTTTCTGTAGAAATAGCCTTTTCGCCTATAGGGGGCTTCCTGTGCTAATCCAATGAGATCTCGAATGTTGTCTGAAAAAATGCCAAGAGGGGCGAGAACGCTCAGGAGGTTTTTTATCATGCGTTGCTTGTCGACAATTTCTAAAATACGTGACACAAGGAGGAGTTTGTTTGATCCATCATAGCCATAGAACAGTTCATCTGCGCCGTTCCCTGTGAGAACGACAACAATGCCTTTTTTTCTTATTTCCTGCATGATTAGTTTTGTGTATACAGTGGGAAAGAGAACAAGAGGCTCTCCGAATTGTGCGATAAGCGATGCGTATTCCCTTACAAACTTATTTCTTGTCTTGTTGCCAGACAGCAAAATGGTTTCATGGTGCATGCCTATTTTTTCCGCAATTTTTTTCGCCCTAAGAATTTCTGGGTCATGCTTTGAAAAGCCTATTGTGTATCCAATAATCGATTTGTTGGTAAGGTGGGATGCAACCGTTGCAGCATCAACACCTCCCGACATCAGCATGCCTAAGGGCACGTCGCTCTCCTGACAGCGTGAAACTGCTTTTTGTATAACCTGTTCATAGGCAGCTTCTGCAACTTCATACGGTTGTTGTTTTTTCGTATGTTTCTGTCGGTAGTATTGCTGAAGGTGCAGCTTTCCCTCTTGAACAATAAGATTATGTCCAGGGGGAAGTTTAAAGACTTCTTTATATATTGTTGTATTCCACGGAAGATGCCTTTGATTATAGAGAAAGAGCTGTTCAACACCTGCAACGTTCAGCGTCAGTTTTTTTTGCTCTGGCAGGAGCTTCAAAAGTACAGGCAGTTCAGAAGCGAAATAGACGTTGTTTTCCTGTTGCAGGTAAACCAATGGCTTTTCTCCTATTCTGTCTCTGCTCAAAAAAAAGCTGTTTTTTTCTTTGTCAAAAATGCACAGAGCCCACATCCCTCTAAATTTGTTGACGCATGCAGGTCCCCAAGCACGGTATGCTGCAAGAATAACTTCCGTATCTGACTGTGTTTGAAAGGGATATTCTTTGAGCAAATGCTTCAATTCTTTATAGTTGTATATTTCTCCGTTAAAAACGATAATGTGCTTTCTGTCAAAGCTTTCCATAGGTTGGTTTGCTGCATTGCTGGTATCTATGATGGAAAGCCTGCAGTGTCCCATTCCTGTTGCAGTATCAAAAAAGACGTTTTGCGCATCTGGTCCCCTGTGGTGTAGCGCCTTCATGCTCACCTGAATCTTTTCTTTCTCCTCTGTGCTAAGAGTTCCTTCAAGCTTGATGATTCCGGTAATGCCACACATCTTACTTCACCAGCGCAGCTTTCATGAACTGCAGTCTTTTTTGTTCGTTGAACTTTCTTTTGAACAGCTTTTCGGATTCTTTCTGCATGTTTTTTATAATCTCTGGATGCTCCAAAAGTTTCTTAAGGTGGTGTTTCAATTCTTTTTCTACACTAGGAAAGGAAGTTTGTCTTGTGTATGCTGCAAGATTTTTTTTCCAAATTTTAGAATTAGGCAATTGCGTTCTTTGGTCAAAGTATTGAAACGGCGGGTTGATTAAGTATCCGTTTTTTCCATGATGAACCATTTCAGGAATCGCATAACTGTTGGTGCTGATGATAGGAAGTCCGAAGCTTAGCGCTTCAAGAATAACCAGCCCAAAGCTGTCTTGGAACGTGGGAAGGATGAACACATCTGCGCGAGCATAGTATTTTTGATAGAGCTCTTTTTTCGATTTGTTTGCCTCGACGAGTGTTATGTTTTTGTTGCTCTGGATTTTACGAAGCAATGAGTGCTCAATGTCTTTTACTTTGGTAATGATGGTGAGCTTTGCTTTTTGCTTAAGATTTTCAAAGACGTTTACGAGTTCTTTACCTCCTTTCAAATAGAAATTGGTCGATATAAAAAGAAATTCGGTGTGCTTTTTGTTTTTAGTCCTGAGGTTGAAATGTTCTTCCATATAGGGATAAACTACCTGCGTTTTTTTTCTTATGGTTGCAGAATGAAAAAAGTGAAGCACTCCTGCTTTTGCTGCGTGCGAAATGCAAATGATGCTTTTGCAATAAGGAGATTCTAATTGCTTCTGGATCCAGGACTTTCCAAGTTTGAGCAGCTTAAGATTATAATAAGCCAGTACGGCAACGTTGTCTATTTCGATGACATGGGGAAACTTATTGAGAACTATTTTTCCAGGAGAGTAAATCAAGTCAATCTGTTGCAGTGATTTTTTTGATAGATAGTGCTCCTGTTGAAATGCACTCCTTATTTTTTCAAAAGCAGAACGGTTGTTTGTGTTGGATAGTTCATACTCCCGTTTCATGGCAGCTAGCGGTTGCCTGCTCTGGAAGACGATTCCCTTAGGCGCGTGGAGCATAGTTTCTCTTCTTCTCATGCGGTGCTCTCGTCCAAGGAAGAGAACGCGCACTGCTTGTTTTTCATCGAGGCGCTTCATTTTCTCAAGGTCGCAACCAGTGTTCTGCATGGAAAAACGCGTAAAAATGTATTTTCATAAAGATACGGTTTCGCGTTTGCAATCCAAGCAATAATGTGGTTGTAGAAAAATACCAAAAATGGTTTTTTCTGAAAATCGAAATATACCTGTACATTTCTAAACGAGAACGGAAAATAGTAGCTTCTTTTTTGTCCTGTTTCATATCTCTTGAAGGCATAGTAAGAGTAGAGGCTTTTTCTTACGTCTCCCCAATAGGCCATGCCACAGGAAAAATGAGGAACTTTGATGACGATTTTTCCAGATTTCTTGATGATTCTGTGAAGCTCCTGCAAAACCCTTGTAGGCTTGTCCAGATGATCAAGAACGTGATCCATCAGTATTTCATCGCAGCTGTTAGATGCAAAAGGATAGGGAAACACATTGAGGTCCATAACCTTGTCAACGCCTTTAAGTTTAATGTGGTCTACATTAAGGTATCCTTTTTTGATGTCAGTACCGCATCCAAAGTTGAGTTTCATCAGTTTTGACATAGCTATAAGATTCTTGATGTGCTTATAAAGATTATTATCTTCCTGTCTAGTTCCCTGAACACCTGGTTAATAATGTTTTTAAAGGGGTCCAGCTTTTTGTCATTGGTGTACTATGTGCGGTATCTGTGGCATTATCCAACTTGACAAGCAACCAGTAGATGAATCTCGCCTTGTTCAATTACGCGATGCAATGCTGCACAGGGGTCCTGACGATGCGGGCATCTATTTTGATGGCTCTGTTGGCTTAGGACATCGAAGATTGTCTATTATCGATTTAAGCAAAGCAGGGCATCAGCCTATGGCAAATCAGGATCGCACTGTCTTTGTTGTTTTTAACGGAGAAATATACAACTATATAGAGCTCAAGGAAGAGTTAGCAGACTATCCTTATACCAGCAATACAGACACAGAAGTCCTTCTTGCAGCATATGAACGCTGGGGTGAACAATGTGTGAAGAAATTCATAGGTATGTTTGCGTTTGCATTGTGGGATGCAAAGAAAAAAAAGCTTTTCTGTGCAAGAGACAGAATAGGCATAAAGCCTTTTTATTATCATGCTTCCAAGAGTGCTTTTCTCTTTGCGTCAGAAATCAAGGCATTGCTTGAAATTGGCGTTCCAAGAATGCCAAACGACAAAATTATTTATGATTTTTTGGCCTTAGGATGCTATGACCATTCTGAACAAACATTCTTTAAAGATGTTTTGCAGTTAATGCCTGGCCATACGCTTACGGTGCAGAAAAACAAGATAACCCTTAAGCAGTATTGGGATGTTCCTGTTCAAAAAGAAAGCAAAATTTCCGAAGAGGAAGCGAAAGCTACACTTAAAAACCTCATCTATGATGCGGTAAAACTGCGGTTGCGCAGTGATGTTCCTCTTGCCATTAATCTCAGTGGCGGCCTTGACTCTTCTGCGCTTTTGTGCATTGCAAATGACCTGTTGCATGATCGCGGCGAATTAAACACCTTCACCATGTGCTATGATAAAAAAAAATATGATGAGCGGGAGTTCATCAAGGCGTTCGTCAAAAAAGTTCGTTGCAATCCCCACTATATACTTACCAATCCTGAAGACATTTTCTCCTCTGCAAGAACCGTGACCTGGTATTTAGAACAGCCATTTGGTGGTGTTCCTACTATTGCCTATTGGAAGATGCATCAGGAGATACGGAAAAAGGGCATCATTGTGCTGCTTGAAGGCCAGGGAGTTGACGAAACATTCGGAGGATACACCTACTTTTATGGTTCTTATTTTTCAGACTTGCTCAAGCAAAAAAAGTTTGTTACTCTTTTTAGCGAACTTAAAGCCTATCAATCAATGAACAGTCTTTCCCTCAAGGAAATGGTTTCATTTTTCAAGAAAGTTTTGAAAGCCAACAGAACTATGACGACCCAAGATGCAACGTCCTTTATCAAGCTCAATTGTCTTGCAGATGACTTTAAGAAAAAATTTTCACCCATCTTACAGTGGAAAGAGCCATTTTCATCTGCATTTTCTAATAGAATGTACACTGATTTGAAGTACACTAAGATACCGAGAGTGCTGCGCTTCAATGATAGAATTTCCATGTCTGCAAGCACTGAATTAAGAGTGCCTTTTCTAGACCATAGAATTGTAGAATTTGCCTTTCAGCTGCCCAATGCTCTAAAGATAAAGCACGCGCAAACAAAACATCTTGTCAGGGAGGCCATGAAGGGTATTCTTCCTGAAGAGGTAAGAACCAGACAAAAAATTGCAGTCGTGACCCCCCAGCAGGAATGGTTCAAGAACGAATTGAAGTCTGAGCTTGAAAGAATACTTTCTTCAAAATCATTTGCAGAGCGTCCTTATTTTAACGTTGCTGAAGTGCAAAAAGAATTCCAGAAGTATTACAAAAGCAAAGACCTTCCTAACTCTTTTTTCCTGTGGCAGTGGGTTAATCTCGAGCTTTGGATGAGGATCTATATAGATCCAGATCAGGAAACATTCCTTAAGAATGCACGCGCATTTCGAAAGAATCAACAGACAAGGGTGTTGGTAAAAACAGGAGCTGATGGATAATGCCTACTATCGCCCAATTAAGAAAGCGTTGCCAAAGGCCTGAGCAGGAAAAATTCTCAGCGTATCACTTATTTTTCCGTTCGTTAGCACTTCATTTCACCCGTTTTTTTATTTTTCTCAGAGCAACACCCAATCAGGTAACGCTTCTTGCTATTCTCTTGTATATTTTTCCTGCACTCTTTTTTATTTTTGGAAATACCTACCTGCAGATTGCAGGTGTTCTGCTTCTTTACTTGATAAACATCCTTGACAAATCAGATGGCCAGCTTGCAAGATACACCAAAATTTTTACGAAGAAAGGATTATTTTTAGATGGAGTTTTCCATGCACTGAATCACGTGGTTGTCTACTTTTGCATAGGCTTAGGTGTATTTTTGCGAACGTCAGATTCTACCTTTCTTTTGGCTGGGTCGGCTATTGTTATTTTTGCACTTTTGACAGATGTTTTTCATCTTCAGCGATTGCTTATTCTTAAAAAAGGAGCGTCTGCAGAAAATTCAAGTGCTCGCATACAAAAGACTCGTTTTCATCGGTTGAAATCTATATTGCTCTTGCCAAACCAACACGCCCCAGAACTCATACTGCTCGCAGTCATCTTTGCAAAAACAGAGTGGCTTCTTTTGTTCTATGCCTGTTATAAATTTCTTTATCTTTTAGGCATGGCGTTTTTGCTTTCAAGATTTGATGAAGAGCATCAGTGATGATGCATGATTTGTTCAAAAAGCGCCTTTGCTATGCGTTCATTGGTTTTGGCATCAAGAGCTCCGCAAATATACTGCACTGCTTTTTTCCGCTCCTTTGATTTTTTTTCTCTGTTCCCAAGGTACTGTTCAAGTGCATTCCTGAGCTCTTCTTCCGTATATACGAAATCAGATGCATTTGACTGATAAACATATTGAACATGAGCATAATCATCATAACGTCTGACGCTGTCAAGATATTTCTTTTTCTTTTTTCCGTCAAAGCTGATGTTGACGACAGGTGTGTTGAAGATGAATGCATCAAGGTTGGTGCTTGAAATAACATTGACGATAACGTCGCTGTACTTCATGGTTTCAGACAAGTGGCGCAAGAATTCGTCATCGTAAGGCATTAAGTCAGTGAGCAGCAGTTTATTCTGGCCTGCATAGTCTATGATTAAGTCCTGCTTTCCTTGGAATTTCCTGAATTTTTTGGCAGCGTCGCCGTACTTGGAATACACCCTTACGAGAAGCTGCGCCGGAACAGAAAGACTTTTTACTTGTTTGTAGAGTAATGCTATGAATTCTACTTCTTCAGGAAAAAGACTGGGTGTTGTTGTGGTGTAAGTGATAAGCTTCTTTTTCGGATCAAGTTGCATAGTTTTAAAAAATGAATCTTTTGACAAAAAATCTTCTGCATAGATGAGATGATAATCGAACTGTTGAGACCCTGCTATGATAATGTCTTTTTTAGGGTAATCGTCAAAAACTATCGCTTCGTGTTTCATGAGCTCGCTCCACACCAAAAGCTTGTCGGGTCTCACAGGGATATCCCCATTCGTTGTTAAATTATCCCAGCTTTGCACAGCAGCAACAAAAGGAGTGCTGTTTCTTTTTGCAGTTCGTGCAATAGGGACAAGGTTAATGTCCTGATATGAATGAAAATAAAGCAAATCTGGTTTATGAGTATCAAATATTTTCTGATAAGGCAGGTCTAGTTTTTTGGTCGCCGCTATTTCAAAGCATTCTATGCCGTTCATCAACCATCGGAAGCATTTCCTTATCAACTTTATTTTGCAGCTTTTCTGGATTGCTTTATGTATGACGTAAAGTACAGGGTGCTCCTTTTGCACTTTTTTTATGAAGATGTTATATGTGCTGATATCGTTCATCGAGCCAAACAGAAAATTTCGCAGTCTGCGGAAAAAGAAGACTTGGGGATTGTTGTCCCAAGGGATGTTCGGAATTTGCGCCCAGGTATACGCAAGTCCTTCTGCTTCTTTTTCAAAGGTTGGCTTGTTTTCCAAAATGAGAAAAATAAAAAATGCGTGCCTGCCTTTTTTTTTAAGCTGTGCAGCCAATTGATGAAGAACCTTTCGCTTGATGATATCTCTTACTGCTGTTCCCTTGATGACCGGAAAGAAAATGCGAACAATTTTTTGTTTCTTCATTGAGCACGAGATGTGGCGTTCATTTATAAATATTTGCAGCTTGGAAACCAGCCATCTCTTTAAGTACGTCGGTAGTGTCTATCCTCGGAAGCCTAAACGGATTATTGAATTTAAGATCTGCTACGCCTAATTCCACGGTTAAGCCTGCTCTGCAGCCACTGCTCGCTAAAAGCCGTATGAGTGACGCATTCTGCGAGCCATAGGGATAGCACATAACCCAGTTTTCCGAACATCCAAGCTCTTCAAGAAACTGCAGTGATTTTTTTATCTCTTCTTTTTGCTGTTCTTCGGAGAGCGTGCCCAGCCAGCAATGTTCATATCCATGGCTTCCGATAAACATGCCCTCTTTTTTCATGAGTTTTATCTGGGAAGCGGAGAGATAGAGCTCTTTTGCAAATTGCTCTTCCTTTTTTGAAACATATTTTTTAAAAAGAGCATCTGCAATCTTTTTTCTCAAAGGTGCATCAAGTCCTTTTTGAAGCATGCTTTTGATAAAGACCACTTCTGCAGTATCAAAGCGGTTTGCTATAGCGTACTTTTTCCAATATTCCTCTTTCGATGCAAGCGCATGGTCCTTGCGATAGGTTTCAATATGCTCAAGCAAGGTTTGTAGGATCTCATTTTCTGGAGCAGACGCAAGCGTAAACTGTATTTTGTTGACGTCCAGCACGCAATTCTCCTTCGTTGCCTTTCCGGATGGAAAAAAGCTTCCCTGAATGTCCTGATCTCTAAGCAAAGGAAAAACATGGTTAAAGTGATCGCTGTAACCGTCATCAAAAGTCAGCAATGCGGCGTTTTCTGGCAAAGCGTTTTGCTTGATTATTGCATCGATAACCTCTTCCATCTTGACAATGGAAAATTTTTTTTTGAGATAGCGTATCTGGCGTTCGAAGAGTTTTACGTCAAGGGCCTTCAATTTTGGATGGTGAGAATGCTGCAAATCTCTCACATAATGGTACATGATGATGGAAACCGTTGACACTGTTTCATCTCCGCACTGCGTGTGTCATGAACGACGATGCATACGGGATTAATCTCCTGTTGTTGTTTGCTATGCTCTGGAGCATATTTGCGATGGTCCCATGAATTTTAGGGTGGTTTTCTTTGACTTCTGGAATCATGCCATGAATATGTATGGGAGATACGTTTTTTATGTCAAAGCCATTTTCCTTAAGTTTCTTGATCAATTGTGCAGGAGTGTATTGATAGCGGATTTCCACATCAATGCCGGTCTTTGCCTGCTTTTTTGTCGTGGCAGGAAGCGAAGCAGAAGGCAACTTTTGGAGGTTGTTGATGTCTGCATTCTTTGCAAGAGCAAGGCTTTCTTCCAAAAGAGCATCGACGGTTTTTTCTGCTCTCTCATTTTCCGTAAAGCTGTTCAAAGAGAAAAGATTGAACAATCTGTTTCGTGAGCCAAAGACTAAAGAGCCATGTTCATTAAGAAGCTCCCTGCTTTTTTTCATAAATTCGGTCAGCTGCTCTGGAGAAATATACTCGATGAAGCCATTTGCAGAGATGACATCATAGGTGTTTCCTTCTTTTTGCAGTGAGAAGAAATCCGTGCAGGAAAATGTTGCCTTTGTCAATCGCGCTTTTTCTGCATTTTTCTTTGCAAGAGCAATCATGTCTGCAGCAAAATCAATGCCTATTGCCTGAATATTGCTTTTTGCTATAGCGCATACCAGCTCCCCTGTACCGCAACCCACATCAAGTGTTTGCACCGTTTTCTTTCTCTCTTTAATAACGTCTAAAACGTAGTCATTTCTTTGCTGAATGACATTGACATTAGTGTATTCGTCTGTACTGGCTTTTTTCAGCCAGTCGGCTGCATAACGGTGAAAAAAATCTTGTGTCTGCTTTTGCTGGTCTTTCATAGTGCATACCTCTCAAGAGTTCATTGCTGATGGAGATGTTTTTTTATTTTTTCAACAAGATAGCTGCTGGTAAGGTCAAGCGATTCAAAGGTTGAGCCTCCTATATGAGGAGTGATGATGAGATTGTTATGTGAACGCGCGTAGGCTATCAGCTTGTTGTTTTTGGGATGCCCGGGAGTATTTTCTGTGCTTAACACATCAACAGCAGCTCCTGCAAGCTTTCCAGAGTTTAAAGCATCCAAAAGGGCGTCGTCATCAACAATCTTTCCTCTTGAAGTGTTAATCAGCCAACTTCCTCGTTTCATAAGCGAGAATTCTTTAGTGCTTACAAGATGTACCGTATCGTCTTCTAAAGAAACGTGTACAGAGACGATGTCTGCTGTTTGAAAAAGTTCATTTTTGCTTACTGAAGAGTATTCCTTCGTGACTTGTTTTTTATCATGAACCATGACCTTCATGCCAAATGCTTTTCCTAATGCCGCAACTTTTTTTCCCAATCTTCCAAATCCGAGAATGCCAAGCGTTTTATTTTTTAATTCATGGCCTACAAACAATTTTCTTTCCCATCGATATTCTTTTACCGATGCATATGCATCAGGGAGCTTTCTGAAAAGTGCAAGCATCAGTGCAATGGTGTGCTCTGCGGTTGCATCAATCTGCTCTAGAATCTGCAAATCGCCTTTGAGACTGACAATGGATATGTTCTGCTGCTCTGCTTTCTTGATGTCAATATGGTCTGTTCCTGTAGTGCTTGTTCCTATGATTTTTAATTTTTTTCCTTTTTCTATAATTTCTTCATCAACAAAAAGCTGCAACCCTATAAGCAGGACGTTTGCGCTTTCAATATGTTGTAGCACTTCTTTTTTTGACGGATGAAGCAGTGTTACCTCTCCTAGATCCCTGAGCTTTTCAATACTCTTTGTAGAGTAAATATCAGGCTCTGTAATGACGATGTGCATGCAAAAAATAAATAAGAATCTTTATATATATGTTTCGTTTCTGTTGCCTTATGAATTCCGTCGTTGTTGCTTTTATACCTGCGCGAAGCGGATCAAAAGGAGTGCCTGGAAAAAATATAAAAAAACTTCTCGGAAAACCGTTGATCGGGTATACTTTGGATGCTGCTAAGGCCTCGAAATTGCTCACTCATGTCTATACCACTTCAGACGATAAAAGGATATTGAATATAGCAAAAAAATACGGAAGTGAACTCATTTTAAGGCCGAAGGAATTAGCTGAAGATGCTACTCCTATGGTTCCTGTTTTGCAACATGCCGTGCAGTCTGTTGAAAAAGCAATAGGAAAAGTTGATTTTCTCGTCCTCTTGCAGCCTACTACGCCATTAAGAACAGGCGATGATGTTGATGATGCAATTACCCTGTTGAACGAAACGGGTGCAGATTCTGTTATCAGCTTTGCTCAAGTTGGAGATAGCCATCCAGCGCGCATGTACTCTATAGAAGAGGATCATAAGGTAAAGCCATTATGGGGAGATGAATTTAAATATAAGCGCAGACAGGATCTGCCAAAACTGTATCTCAGAAATGGCATGATTTACGCCTGCAAAAGAGATGTGCTTATGGAACAGAACACGCTTGAAGGCAAAGATACCAGAGGATTGGTAATACCTTCTGAGCGATGCGTAAATATTGATGAACCTATAGATTTTGAGGTTGCAAAGATTCTCCTGAAAAGACAGCAGAAATAGTTATTACTTCAAAGTAAATAATGAAAACATTTTTAAAGAGCGTTAGTGTTCAGCGTTCTGATGGCAAGCGTTTTTAATGACTATGCATTTGCAGTCCAATACGAACAAAGACACGTTAATGGAGGAAGTCTTTATCACACTTTTGCGAAAGACTCTTTGCAGTTATTGATTCCTCAAACCGGACTACGTGTTATGGACCTTGGTTGTGGTACGGGTATATCAACGACCACGCTTTTCGATGTTCTTAATCCATCTCAAGTTGTTGGTGCTGATAAGTCACAGGCGTTTTTAGATATCGCACGACTGAAATTCGGATTTGAACCAGTGTATGCAGACCAAGTTTTGGATGCGCTAGTTGAGTTTAACCCTTCTGACGATTTTTTAAAAGGAAAAATAGCTGCGGGAAATTTGTTGACGCATTTGAAAAAGAGCAGAGCTGTGTATTCTCTGGTTAACGATCGAGTCGCATTTCATGTTGCAGATGCATCCGCTGTATCTGCAGTATCTGATGCTCTTTTTGATGTGGTGTTTGCAAACCAAGTCTTTCATTGGTTTAGGCGATTTAACGTATCGCCAGGAGATATCAATAAAGAGTATGAGCAAGCAGTTCTTCAAGCAGTACGATCTTCGTTACATTCACAGGGAACATTTGTGTTTAATACAACAGGTGCAGATTTTACTTTTGCTGACGATCAAAAGAATAAAATGCACATGATTCATCATCCGTTTTACAAGGTGTTTATGCAACAAGTTTACGGAGCGTTGGGAACTCCTGTGCCAAAACAGCATCAGGTTCTTAATCACCACGAAATCATGAAAGTTATGGATGAAAATGGATTTTGCGTTAAAACTGTTCAGGAGAAAGTGTATCGAAAAAGCGCAGAGTCTTTACTGGAAACTTGTGTTATAGGTGCGCACATGCAGATATTTCAAAAAAGTGGAATTGACGTGCATATAGACGATCGTAAAAAGATGCTCTCTGAAGCAATACGAAGAGCTATGGATTCAGATACACTTAACGCCACGCCCGTATTTGAAACAGGAGTACACTATATAGTCGAAAAAGCATGAATGGCCAAAGAATGATATCGCAAGCGCTTTCAAAAGAGGATATTCTCTCTATATTTGATAATCCCGCAGTTCTTGAACCTTATTTAGAAAAAGAGGCAATAACAAGAAGCTATGAAAAAAATTTTGAGCAACTAGTTGCTCTTTTGCCTCTTGAACCAAATCAAAGGATTCTTGATGTTGGAACATCTCATGGACCGCCATCTTTAGCGCTGTTGAGAAGAGAACCTACCCTGCAGATAGTCGCCATGGATCCAGCAAAAAATGTTTTGGAAATCTCTAGAGCCAAGTTTCACGGAGAACACATTGACGAACTCATCGCAAAATATGCACATAATATGGCAGTTGCAGCGTATTTAGCAGATCAATATCACGAGTGCATTGCATTTAAAAATAATATAACCTATGTCCAAGCTTTTGCTGAAGACGTTTCTGCGTCTGTTCATGGGCATTTTGATCATGTTTTGGCAAGTCTTGCACTTCACTGGCTCATTGATCCAGAAAAGGCGTTCTCAAGATTTCATGAAGTTCTTAATCTAAGAGGGACGGTCGCTATTACTAGCGCATCTTGGAAATATAAGCTCTCAGATCCACAACTTCAACATGAGTATAGATTTGATAATGCGCCATTTGTAAAACAGTTCTACGACAATTTGGATGTGCTACTTGGATTTCAACGAACAGTTTCTGTTGCTGAACAGCCTGATTATTGGGATGCTGATAAAGTTCTTGCTCTTTTGGCGCAAACAGGATTTGAACTTGTAGCCTATAAAGAGAACAGAAAGCCGGTATCTTTTGGAGGCATGATCCTTTCATGCAAAACAGGAGCGTTTTATAGGAGCACTTCCCGATTGAAAGCAATAGATTATGATCAATTCTCTGAGATGTTTAGAGAGGCACTGTTGAAAACATTGAGGGAAGTAAATCCTTTAGAGTCAGTAACACAGTATGGTGAAATGTCGCCGTATATTCTAGCCAGAAAAGTGGATTAATACTGTATCCTTTTTTGAATATTGACCCTGCACGTTGCAAGAATGTCTGCTATTTTTTTGCTCGCGTTTCCCTCACCATACATAGTATCCGAAGGAAACTTGCCGTGCCTGATTTGCGCCTGTACAGCATCCAAAATCTGTTGTTTGTCATAGTCTACTTCAACTACGTTCTTTGCCTTTGTTCTGCCTTGCTGTCTTGTGCCTATGATGACTGCAGGAGTCCCCAAAAAAGAGCCTTCCCTGATGAAGCTGCTCGAGTTTCCCACGCAGCAACTTGCATTTGCAATGAGCTTGAGATAATCCTCAGGGTGCATGTTTTTCAAAAAATAAACAAAGGGTGGATCGTGCTGTTCCCTAAACAACCGTATTCCTTTTGATATTTCATCTGAGCCTGCATCGACGTTTGGCCATAGCCAGATGGTGGGCATTTTTAACTCATTGATTGCCTGAAGAGTCTGATTGATCTGTTGAAGGCCGTTGCCATATTCTGTTGTTACAGGATGCTGCAATACGACCAGGTAAGGTTGGGTTATATCTATAGAGTTACCAACGCCTTTATAGTTCATAAGAACATTCTTAGTCACGGATAAATCAGTGCCCTTTGCTAAATCAATGGAGGGACATCCTGTAATAAAAACCGTTTTTGGGTCCTCTCCCATTTTGATCAATCGTTGTGATGTTTCTGCATTGGTTGTCGTGTGTACATGTGCAAGCTTGGTTACTGCATGGCGAACGCTTTCATCTATAGAGCCTGTAACTTCTCCCCCTTGATTATGTACAAGGGGAATGTTCATATAGCTTGCAGCTATTGCGGTTGCCAAGGTTTCAAAACGATCCGCATGGGTAAAAATAACATCTGGTTTGAGGTTTGCAAAAATGGTTGAAAGCTCTAATATGCCCAACCCTGTTGACTTTGCCATCGTGATGGGATTTTCGCCTTCTAAAATCATATGAAACGTTTCATTGATGGTAAATCCGTCTTGTTGTATCATCTGCGTGATGTTTCCATATCTTTCCAAGAGCGCAGATGCTCCTACTACTAACTGCAATTCGAGGTTAGGATGCTGTTTTATTGCTTCAAGTACAGGTTTCAATCTACCGTAATGAACTCTGCTTGCGATAACAACGCATATTTTTCTTTTTTTCATCTGGTTCACAGGAACTCTCTTTTTTTTATATGGTTTTCTCTTTTGCATTGGCAAAGGCATATTGAGTAAGAATCATAAGCAATACGACGCTTACCACGCTTACGCTTACAAAGGGAATGACTGCTCCCCATATCCCGAAAAGGGGAATGAAAATCAAAAAGACTGCTGTTTGCAGTATGCCGCTGCCTAGCCTATAGTAATACAGGCTTTTAACTGCTTTCCATGATTCGAGGAGTGTTGTAAAAATAACAATTAAGGGAGTGGTGATGATGCAAAGGAGTGTGATTTGAGCATACGGTATTGCTGCGCTGTATTTTGCTGAGAAAAGCAAAGGTATGGCTAAGGGCATAAGGAAATATCCTATGACTGCAAGGCCTGCGCCTCCTGCAATAAGAAAGGATATCTTTTTTCGAATGATGGCATAAGCCTTTTTTGGATGAGCCTGCGTAAATTTAGGGAGTGCAAGAATCCCCAAGATTTTTGATTGCGTGTAGATGGTATCGCTAACGCTGGTAACGATAGTGTAAATACCGAGGGAGACAAATCCTAAGTATTGTGCAAGAATGAATTTGTCGATGGTTGTGCTTATGATTTGTATGGCATCCATGACCGTCAAATTGAACGCATATTTTTTTAGTTCAGGGTCTTTTTTCAGCGATTTTGCATTCTTAAGCTCTTTTCTTATCTGCGCATAATAATATAGATGAGGGAGGATGGTAAGGACCACATAAGCAATAATGGTTGAAAAGAGATTCTTGGTAAATAACAGCGTTAGCACGGTGCCAAGGTTTAAAATGACGTTAGTGTATATTTTGTACTTCGCAAGTAAGTCAAACCTTTTTTTCCCTGCAAAATAAAACATGATGTTGGTCGTTGCATAGAACAACGGAATCAAGAGCGCGGCGATGAGATAGTACAACCAAGAAGTTCCTGGAGCAGTAATGAAGAAGTATGCGCTGACTCCTAAAATGCCAAGAGCGCTCAATAAAGACCAGGTAAGTCTCATTCTTATGCCATCAAGAATAGACCGGTCAAATCCGCGTGCAACTGATTGTTGCAATGCAACGCAGGTTCCTGGAATGGACAGAATGGAAAAAAATCCTATGACACTGAGAAAAAATTTCCACTCTCCTAAGATTTCAGGGTTCATAAGGCGGCTGAATGCTATGAGCACACCTATTCCGAGCATGCTTCCGATGGCGTTGGAAAACAAAAGCCACGAGCCGCCTTTGAGAAAGTAGCCTGTATCAATGCCTGTCAGAGACTGGCTTTTTTGAACAAACCTTGCAAATTTTTTCTTGATGATGTCAATCATGTGATTCTCGATATAGCTTTATCTGCTGTCTGGAAGAGTATGATGTTGCTTTATAAAAGGTGTGAATTTTCATTCTACACTATCAAAAGATAATCTTTTTATAGATACTTTTGTTCCTTTCATCATGGACGCAATACTTTTGCCGTGTCAAAAATCTCTAGGAATAGGCAAGTCGGTGTTTATTATTGTAGATATTGGAAAGAACCATATGGGCAATATCGAGCTTGCAAAATTTTTGATCGATAAGGCGGCAGAAGCGGGTGTTGATGCTGTGAAGTTTCAGACGCATGTTGTTGATGACGAACAACGCAAGGAGCATGTCATTTCTCCTCACTACGCTAAGCCTCGTTACGAATGGCTTAAAAAAAACACCTATCCTCTTGAATGGTGGAAAGAGCTCGCGGAGCATGCTAAGAAAAAAAATATCATTTTCTTTTCTACACCTATGTCTGTTGCGGCAGTTGATTTACTCGAGCAAGTAGGAGTTCCTTTGTATAAAGTCGGGTCAGGAGATGTTACTGATCTTTTTCTTTTAGAGGCAATAGGCAGAACAGGAAAGCCTGTTATTTTATCGTCTGGAATGTCCGAGCTGCACGAAGTGGAGCGCGCGGTGAAAACCCTTAAAATATTTACCGATAAAGTCGTACTTATGCATTGTGTTTCAGAGTATCCCTGCCCTCCTGAGCATCTGAATTTGAGAGTGATTCAAACACTGCAGCAGAAATTTGCATTGCCTGTTGGATTGTCAGACCACGTTTTGGAATTTGAAACAGCGTATGCAGCTGTTGCCTTGGGTGCAGTTGCCCTTGAAAAGCATCTGACCCTAGATAGGCAGTTGCCTGGTCCTGACCATAAAGTTTCACTAATTCCGTCTGAGCTTTCACTTTTTGTAAGGCAGGTTCGCAACGTAGAAAAGTCTCTAGGAGACGGAGTAAAGAGAGTTCTTGAGGGAGAAGCTAAATTCAGGCCTGTTTTTCACAAAAGCATCGTTGCGCGTGTTCCTATAAAAAAAGGTACGGTTATTGAAAAAGCTTTATTGACGGTAAAAAGGCCAGGAGGAGGATTCTATCCCCATGAGCTTGAAAAGGTCATAGGAAAAAAAGCAGCAAACGATATTGCCCAAGATGCGTTGCTTCTGCCGTCAGATTTAGCCTAACTGTTACTATCATTATAGGGTAACATTTATAAATAAACATTTCTTTCTTTGATTATGGTAAAAGCAAATTCTAAAGCGTTGATTGCAACAGAACACCCAGGTCCTGCGCTCTGTCTTGCTTATGTAGCAAAAAAAATGATGGCAGATAGCACTATCCAAATGATCGTTGGAGGGAGAGACAAAGCAGTTGACGTATTCAACAAACATAGCCTTCCGTGCATTTCTTTTGGCGCAAATGCATCGCTTGATGTTGATCCTTCAAGAGTGTCTGCCGATGAAATTCTCGCGGCATATGCTCCTGATATCATTCTGACGGCAACAGGGCAGCCGCCTGCGTTGCTGGATAAAGAATTGGTTGCAGCATCTAAAAGGAAAAAAATTCCCGTTATCGCCGTTACTGATCTTTGGGGAGCAAATCAAAATAGATTTTATGGCCATGATGGAATGCCTTTCATTCCCGATAAAGTCACGGCTATTGATGCTGTGCATAAGGAAGAGCTTTTGCGTGTTGGCATTCCTGAGCAAAGCATTGTCCTTACAGGACAACCTTCATGGTCCACCTTGTATGCTCAGCGAGATGATTTTGAGCGTCGCAGAGCCACGTTGCGCAGTAACTATGGTATGGATGAGCAAACAGTTTTCATCCTTTATCCATCCCATCCTAACAACAGCCTTGAAGAAAACGGATTTGCAACACGGGATATTGACGTTGTTGATGCCTTGACTCTTGCGATGCATTCATTAACGCAAACCTCTGGAAAGAGATACTTGCTTACGGTAAGGCCTCATCCAAGAGAACGAATGCATGAAAAATTTCGTGATATAGCCGCATTATGTTCTCAAAGGGGCGTTGGTCTTTTGGATTTGCAAGGGATTCACCAGGAGAACGTTCTTGACATCGCAAGCGCCGCAGATTATGTTGCGGGTGTTTTTTCAACGACACTTATCGAGAAGATTTATTTGGGGGGTGTTGCATTTTGTTTGCAGCCGAAAACATCCTTAACGGTAAATCCTTTACCTCCTGTGAGAGAAGGCATGATTCCCTCTGCAACGTCGCTTGAAGATGCAATAGCGTTGACAAAGAACGCATTATCTGACGATTCTTGGATTGCAGAGTTCAACCAAAGGAGAGATGAGTACCTTGGAACAGCCACAAATGCGGTTGAAAAAATCATTCAGTTAACCTATCAGCTTCTTCGCTGATTTTTTTACCCTGATTTCTTTAAATCTTCTGTATCGATATATCTTTTTTTAGGATAAACAATATGTAAAAGAAAAAATTGCAGGTGGAGCATCAGCATCCTTTTCTTGTTAATGTTTCCCTTGCTATCGAGCAGTTCATAGGGGTGAAAAAAATGTGAGAGTACGATTCTTCCGCGTGTTTTTCTTGCGTATTGGAAATACGTCAATGGTGCAAAAAAAAGCTGGTTGGGAATCCTCAAAACTCCTTTTTCATGTTGCAGTGTTGCCGCAGGAGACAGCGCCGTGTCATCATAATATGCTCCTCCGGCATCTTTCATTTTTAATCCAGGATATTGAGAGTAATCTTGGCTGAACTGCAAAGACATTAATGTCTTAAGATGGCTGCCAAGCATATGCTTTCCTGCCCTGAACGCATAGGTTTTTGGCGTGTGATTACGCTTCAAAAATGCATCCAGCCTGTCTTTCTCTTTTTTCAGTGCTTTTCTCACTGTTGTTTCAGAAGGAGGAATTCCCTGCTGGTTCCACTGCTGTTCTATCGTATGGCTGTGAAGCTGTATTTTCCATCCATGCTCTAAAATCGCCTTGAGCTGTTGCTGATAATTTTTTGTCCAGTAAAACTCTCCTTCATTGATAAACCAGGTCGCTCTCTGTACTTTGCGTGCTTCAAGAATGTGCATGGTCGCCTTGATCGCCTCGCTACTGCTTTTCTTATCCTTTACTACATCTCCATCAATAGAAAAAAATATCTCTACTTTTTTTTTGAGCGGAAAGAAAAATCTCAGCACGACGAGTCCTGGCGTCGCCGCAATTAACAAAAGAAAAAGGAATCTGTTGCGCATAAATTGATAAGGAGCAACTTTGGTTATGCGATGGGAAGAAACAAGATAGGCAAATACTATCACTATGCATAGGGCAAGATATGACAAGAAGGTCATGTGTTCACCGTCAGTACCATTTTCTTAATAACGTCCGTATTTTTTTTGGAATGAACTTTCCGAGTTTTTTCCCGAGAGTTCTCTTCGAACGGTCAATGCTGTTCAATAACGTTAATGCTATTTTTCCTTGGTATATCCCGTTAGGTGTGAGGGTGCAGAGCCTGTTTTTCAAAAGGTAATCTCCTTTTCTTAAGGCTGCAAGAATGTCTTTTTTTGCCACATGAGAAACTTCCAGTTCTATCCAGTTTCTTCCAAATTCCTCAAGGTAGTGCAAGTCAAGCCCGTTCATGCATTTAAGGTTATGGTTTTTTTTCTTTTCTTGTTTGTAAAACTCTATGTTTGTTTTGCTTGGAGAAAGTCTTCCATCATAGCGTGCGGACCAGACTTCTAAGAATGAAACTTGGTTTGATGTTTCTCTATCAGCAGGGTCACATCGCGAAGGATGCGGAAAGATGGTCAGTTTTTTCTTCTTTTTCATCTCTTGAAGAATTTCACGTTCTGCTTTTGCATGGAGATAGATATCGACGTCAATGCAGATGATTTCTGTTCTGTTTTTGGTAAGCACCTCAAGCCCTGGAATGATGATGAAGGAATCATCGGAAAGCTTTTCGCAATGCTTCCGGTATGCTTCATACTTTGCGGAGTTTAAAGAGATGCTGTGCTCTGTCATCAACAGAAATTGCAGTTTTTCCTTTTTTGCTCTTTTGCGCAGTTGCTCCAGCGATGCCTCTCCATCGAAAGAATAGGAACTGTGTATGTGGCATGCGCCTTTGATGGTTTTTTTCATCGTCTTAAAAACCTCAGCAAATGGTAGGGCAAAAATACGATTTGCATGATTGCAGGTAAGGGATCTTGCATGCTGAAAAAATCATAATGCATATCTTTCTTGAAAAAAAGCGTGAAAAATTCTGCCAATGTCTTCATCTTTTGCGGGGGCTTTGCGTAGTGCAACCGCTTCTTGTAGGTTACTATGCTCCAAACATAGCTGAGTTCTCCTGTGAAGAGATATCTGCAGAACACATTTTTTTTGTAGATGCTTTCTATCTTTTTCGGAGATTCAACCAAAAGACGAGGCATGTCAATGCCTGATTTTATGGTCAGCTCAAGACTTCCCCAGAATCGGGGGTTTATCTCCATCAGCGAATACGTGTTGTCTTTTTCGTTGCGCCTATATTCAATCATGATGACACCATCAACGCCCATTTGAGATATGATTTTTTTGCTTATCTTTTCGAGCGTTTTGTTGGATACGGTTGCGCGCAATGAGCTTGCCCCTCCATAAAATGGAACTTCATGAACGCGCTTTTGAATGACAAACGCTTTGCACACTCCCTGCTCGGCAAGGGCATAGAATCCAAAACCGCTCCCATAGATATATTCTTGCACCAGCGCGTCTTCCATTTTTTTTTGCAGGCATGCATATGCTTTGACCAATTGCTGTTCGGAATTGCAAATACTGACGCGGTGGCTTACGATACGGTTATGCTTGAGTGCCATGGAGTGCCTTGGTTTAAGCACACAAGGATAAGCAGTTTTTTTTGCAAGCGCTTCAACGTCCTTTGCCGTGGAAACTAGGCTTGTTTGAGGAACACTGATTCCTATGTTTTTGCAAAAAGCCAGAACTGCCTTTTTGTCGGTCAGGGAATGTAGTTCTTTTGAAGTCGTAATAAGAACCTGAGTTATTTTTTCTAGTGCAGGTAGCATTTCCAGAAGAATAGCGTGATCGCCATCAGTCATGGGAATGACGCAGTCATACTTGTTTCTTTTTACCAGAACGACAAGGCTTTTTTTAAATTGAGCAACATTATTGCGCATACATGGGAATCGATATGTTTTCCGTACCCGGCGAGAATATATGCTAGGCCGCATTAGGGAATCAGTGCAAAGATCCACTTCGTGGCCTGCGGCTGCCAGCGAGCGGAGAACGGCCAGTGAGCTGTTTGCTGATGCGCCAACGAGCAGGACTTTCATCGTATAGAGAAATAAACTCTTGTTTAAAAAGCTATGCGCGAGACTTCTCTTTTGCGTTATTTTCAAAAACTATATAAATACCAGCATAAGCCTTTTGTGGGGGGATGGCGTGAAAAAATCAAAACATGAATATGAAAAACATGATGAAGTTGCCCTAGACTTTTCTAAACTGAAAAGTTTTTTTTCAAACAAGCTAGCCTTAATTTTCCTTGCAATGCTCATCGTTATTTTTGTACTTTACATCCGCTTGCAGCCTCTCAGTCTTAATATCACTGATGACTGGGCGAAAAGTTCTGTGCATAATTTTTATCGCAATACTCTTGCAGATGCCATAAACCAACAGTATCCAAACTTGCCTTCTGCAAATAAAGACGCATTGATAGATAAAAACCTTGAAGCGTTTCTCAAAGAAAATCAACAGCAAGTGCAAACAGACATCCAGCAGACTGCGGCTTCATATAAGTCTCGATTACAGTATGTGCGCAATGGAGAAACCCAGACTTTTTTGGGAGATCTTGATTCTTATTACTATTTAAGGCAGGCTAAAAATTTCGTCACAACAGGAGACACCTGCGATGAGCGCCGTGACGGAGTTTGCTACGATTCATATATTGTTGCTCCTATAGGAGCTTCAGCAGTCATGCTTCTTCACCCTTATGCCATAGGCATCATGTATCATATTGTCTCTTTTTTGTCAGTTGATGCAGATCAAGATGTGCTTTTGATGAGGTCATCTTTTCTTGTACCTGTTGTCCTCGCAGTGCTGAGTGCACTTTTGGCATTTCTCATAGCAAAAAAAGCTTCTAACACTCTGGGAGGAATTTTAGCAGCAGTTTTAGTCACGGTTTCTCCTATTGTCATCTCAAGAACATCAGGCTCAGATACTGATACATGGAACATTTTCTTTCCCCTGCTTGTTGTTTGGCTGTTCTTTGAAGCGCTCAGCACGCCTCATCTTAAGAAAAAAATAGTACTTCTTGTTTTATCTGGCTTATCTGTCGGTTTTTTCAGCTTTGCATGGGGAGGATGGTGGTACATCTTTGATTTCCTTATTGTTGCCACACTGGCATATCTTGTCTATAAACTATTTATCTTTATCACTGAACGCAAGCAGATAAAACATGCACTGAAAGATAAACGCATTACAGATTCTTTATTGATGCTGGTAGTTTTTTTTGTTGCTGCAGGGATTTTTGTAACGCTCTTCACAGGGTTTTCCAATTTCACCACTTTTTTCGTAGGCCCTTTGGGGTTTAAATCTCTTGATATTGCAACGCACGCAGATTTATGGCCTAATATTTTTACGACGGTTGCAGAATTGAATCCTGCAAATATTCCTTCTGTCGTTGGTCAGTCAGGAGGAACGCTTTTCTTCTTTTTGGCGCTTATGGGAGGAACCTACTGGTTCATGAAACGATTTAGCTTTTCTCTTAAAGATTCACTTGTGCTGGTCTTTATTGTTTTAGTCAATATTATCTTGCTGAGCTCTTTTGGACTGCAGTTGCAGAGCATGACCTTTTTTGTCATTCTTACCATACCTATTATTATAACGGTGCTGTTGTATGGAAAAACACTTGAGGACTCTGAATTGAAATTTTCGCTTTTGTTGCTTATTTGGTTTTTAGGAACCATGTATGCTTCTTTGAGCGGTGTTCGCTTCATTTTGCTCTTGGCGCCTATCGTAGGCATTTCTGCAGGCATATTCTTAGCAACGCTTTATGTAAAAGTTAAGGATGCGCTTTCAAGCTTTATGAACTTGAAAGGGTGGCTAGTGAGCGTTCTTCTCCTTGTTGTTATTGCTTTGCTGCTTCTTCAGCCAGTAAAGGCGGGATATCAAACGTCAAAATCTTTTGTTCCTTCCATAAGCTCAGGATGGGTTAACAGTTTGCAAATTATTGAAGAGAATTCCCAATCAAATGCTATTATTAACTCTTGGTGGGACTTTGGGCATTGGTTTAAGTATTGGGCAGATAGAAGAGTAACCCTGGATGGCGTGACTCAAAATAGCCCTCAGGCGCAATGGCTAGGAAGGATGATTCAAACATCGTCTGAACATGAAGCAATAGGCATTATGCGTATGCTTGATTGCGGAAGCAATACTGCTTTTGACGAGGTGAATAAGAAGTATCAAGATACTGAATTGTCGATACGCTTGCTTAATAAGCTTATTGTGGCAACTGCCGAAGAAGCTGAAATCATTCTGGCTGATGAGGGATTCAATGCTGCTGCCACGCAAAAGGTTCTTTCCTATACTCATTGCAATCCACCTGAAAATTATTTTATCACCAGCAGCGATATGATTGGCAAGGCAAGTGTGTGGGCTCATTTTGGCTTGTGGAGTTTTGAGAGAGCGTATCTTGTCAATAACATTAAAGAAAAAACACTTCAAGAAGCAACAGTTATTATGAAAGAGAGATACGGTTACGATGAAGAAACAGCAAAAAGAACATATTTTGAAGTGCAAGGGCTGACGTCTGATCCAGAAACCAATGCATGGATTTCTCCATGGCCTGGCTATATTACTTCGACTAAAAACTGCATTGACGCAAATACGTCCGTTATTTGTACATATAATGCAGGGCTTGGCTCAAATGGGCAGCAGCAAGTTGTTTTGGAAGCATTAAACTTTTCTCTTTCACAAGGAAAATCTGCTAATGAGTCTGTTCAGCTTCTTTTGGGAGCGTATCAGAATGGAATTAAAGTTGGAGGTAGCGTCATGATTCCTTCAACAATTTATTTTAATACCGAAGGATATGGAGAGTTGCAGGAATTGAATCTGCCTTCAGGAACTTTTGCTTATGCGGTAGTCTTGGCAAAAGTGGATGACGGGTATGTTTCTGTTATTGCTGATAAAGCTCTTGCGACGTCATTGTTTACTAAGCTTTACTATCTCGATGGAGCATATACAGAACATTTTGAGAAATTTCATGAAGAAAGCACGGTTTTTGGTGACCGTATTGTGGTGTGGAAAGTGAATTGGGATGTAAATTGGAATGAAACAGCAGAATGATTCGTCTATGAAACTTGCCTTTTTGAAAAGATGGTCATGGCAGGAATATGCTCTTTTGTTATTTATCCTCATCTACTGTGGAATCCAGCTGTTTGTCTACAGCCAGTTTCAGCATTTGCCAAGTCCTATTTATGGCGGTGACCACTATAGAAACAGGGCATTTATAGAAAATATTGTTGACGGATATCCTTTTTACTCTGATGCGTTTTTTCTAGGAGAGCTTAATTATTATCCTTGGCTGGGAAGCTTGTTGTTCTCTATTCCGGTTATGCTGTTTGGATTTTCCATAGAGGGATTCATGATTTATTTCTCTGTATTTTTCACCATTGCGTATGCGATTATTCTCTACATCTTTGGAAAAGCTGTTTTCAAAAACAAGACGTATGCCCTTTTCTTGTCAATGCTTTCCTCGTTTGAACGTCTTTTCTTCTTGACAGCCCCAGGAACGCTCTCAACAGCTGTTTTTATTCCCCTGATGTTTCTTTTTTTCTACAGGCTCCTTACTGAAGAAAAGCAGAAACGCAAGCATGCTCTTTTAGCAGGAATTTTTCTCGGCCTTGCAGGGCTAACGTACGGAGGAAGCTTTGTTCAGGTAGTTTCAAATTCGGCGTTGATTTTCTTCTGTTTCTTTTGCTTTGATTTTTTTAAGAAACATTCAAAAAGCAAGGAAAAAGTTCAGGTTCTGAAGCAGTATCTTATCAACGGTGCAATTCTCTACGTTATCGCTTTTTTGATTTTCAGCATATTCATGCTTCCTCTTCAGCTTCAGTATCAAGAAACATACAATAAAGTTACTGAATACGGAGATAAAGATGTTGCGCTTTTCACTCCCTTTTTCGTGCTTCAGATCATGTTCCAGCCTTTGGTCAGCTTTGCAGGTTTTGTTGTTGCTCTTTCAAGCATATTCGGCATCTTAGGGCTGCTCTATCTTGTTTTTTTGTTCAGAAAGAACAGGACAAGCAAGTTCTTCATCTTTTGGTTCATAGCCATTCCCTTGGTGATTCTGCATCACTTGCTTTCAATACCTCTTCTGAACACTTGGTTTAATCCTGCACACCTTACTTCAACGCTTTTCCTTTATCCTGTCTTGATCGTCTTCGGATTCCATTTTGCCAAAGAAGGTGCGTCTCAATTTTTAAAAGAAAAACGCGATAAGCTCATTGCCTATGTCGCACTTTTCGCTCTCGCAGGCTTGCTTGTTGTTTTCATGTTTATCGGAAAGTACACTGATTTTGCCCAGTCTCAATGGGTTCAGTATGGAAAAGGTATGGACGCTTCAACGCAACTGCTTTACGAACAAGGTGCGTGGTTTAAAGAAAATCTTGCGAAGAACGATGTTGTACTTTCCTATGAAGAATCAGGGTTTATGATTAGTGCGCTTTCAGGGAAAAAGGTCGTTATCGCTAGAAGAACGCACGCATCTTATTTTGTCAATATCAATGAGCGCGTTGCGGATACTGCAGTCATGCTCTATGGACATGACGCAGCAAAGACTAGGGAGCTCCTGCAAAAGTATCATATCACTCATTTTTATATGGATGCGTACCTTTTGACTTCTCCTTGGAGAACAATACCATCATACAAGTCTTATTTGGATACGTACGACATTGCGAGTTTTGCAGCAAGAGAGCGTTTTGACATAGGAACAGTGGATGCTAAATTGTATGATTTGGTTATCATTCCCCCTCAGAATATTTCTTCAACCTTTCAGTCTATGCTGGAGCCTCAGAAAGTTTTCTATTTTAATGGCAATCCTGCAGCAATTGTTTACAGAATAAAAAATTAATGAGGAGAAATCATTCTTTTTGAGTGCTGATAGTTTGGAGATTGATACATGTATCTAATGCCTTTTTTGAATGACGTATAGGGAACTTTAAATGTTTTATTCCATTGCTTGACAGGAAACTCGTCTCCTGCTAAAAGTGCATCAAGCTGGTCAGCGGTAATAGTTGGTCTTCTGAGCATCCACGCGTATGCTTTGAGAAGCAGGCGAAAAAGAGGAACAGGGAACGGCACGATAACGCAGGTGAACTTTCTTTCCTTGGCGATGTTGTCAAGCATTTTTCTGAAAGCGATTTTTTCCAATCCTACGATATTATAGACTTCATTTTTCGGTTTCATATCGAGACAGCGCAGGATAATGTTGCAAAAATCAATGACATAAAGAGGCTGTCTGATGAATCGTCCAGATCCAGGTATGGGCAGGACAGGTGTTTTTTCCATAAGCGATGCTATCCATCCTAAGTGTTTAACATCGAAGCACCCGTACATTAACGTAGGTCTGAGGATTGAGTGAGGCACACTACTCTTGTGAACAAGCAATTCACTGCTTGTTTTTGTCTTGGTGTAATGGTCTTTTCCTACAGATATGACTACAGAGGAGCTTGCATGAACAAGGTTTCCGATGTTGTGGCGCTTGCATGCCTGAAGAATATTTTTTTGTGCTTTTATGTTGTTTTTATAGAACAGTGATTCCTGTTTTGATGCTATTTGCGCTTTGAGATCAACGACTGCATATGCGCCGCTGAATAGTTTTTGCCAATTGCCGGTTTTGGACAAGTCGCAGAGACAAATTTCCACATCAGGATTGAGCTCTTTGAGCAGATACAGGTTGTTCTTATTCTTGTCCAGTGCTATAACAAGATACTGCTTTTTTATCAGTAGAGGAATAAGGTTTTGGCCTACCATTCCCGCTCCACCTGTTACAACAATTTTTTTCATAATCCGTCCTTTTTTTTAATAATAGTTGCAACCATCTCTCCGCTTTCGAGTGCCGTGTTGATATTTCTGATTTTTGGATACGTTACGGCTATACCTGCGAAATAAAAGTCTTTTATTGGCGTTTCATGGTTCGGCTTTTTTTTGGAGTAGGTTTTATCATAGATGGGTTCTGCGTATTTTTCCTTAAACACTCTTGCCCAATACACTTTTGTTTTCGGAAAAAATTTTTTCACATCTTTCAAGTATGCTTTAATAATTTCCTTATCAGGCAAATCTATGTCTTCTTCTGAGCCGCCATATCTGGAAACCCAGGATATTTTATGACCAAAGTCATCGTTAAGCAAAGAGTGCTGCATGATAATCTGTGCGCGTTCATTCAACAGGTTAAGCCAATAATGCTTGCTGAGGTAGTTTTCACTGGCAAAAACAACAGAGACGACAGGGCAATAACGCACCTTGCCTATCTTCTTTGCATACGCCTCAGGCAAGCCTTCTTGTATTTTTAAGAATTCAGGAACGGGAATGGTGTTGATGAGTATGTCATAGGAAAGGACAAATTGCTGTTTTTTTTCATTCTGGTATATAATTTCCTTTCGTTTAAGGTCGACTTTCTGCAGGGCTATTCTTTTTTTTACTTTCCCTCCTTTTTTGATGATGTGATTTTCCAAACCTTCAAACAAGGTGTGCAATCCCTTTTTTGGAAAACCAAAAATGCCTATGGCTTCTTTAGCCTTTAAGCGATAGGCAAATTGTTTTGCAGATATCTGATTCAGGGGAATGTTAAATTTATTTCGCGAGTAAAGGTGATAAAATATCTTTTTGGTAACTTCACTTCCTGCATGCTTCAAGAGCCAGGTTTCTGCATCAAGATGGTCTTCTATGCGCACAGGATTCATGAAGAAAAGCACATATGCTCCGAAAAGTCCGTATCGCACTCTTCCCCATAAACTCAGATAGTCAAAAGTGACAAGGCTCAAAGGATCTGCGAAACTGTATGTTTTTTTATCTACGCAAATGCCGACTTTTATGCGCTCCCACCTCATGGCTTTGACTTTTGCAAGCTCGTCAAAATATCGTCTGGTAATTATATCATGTTGAAAGATGTGGTGATAATATTTAGGAATGGTTTTTCCTTTGTAACGAAAGCAAGACGCCAGTCCTGCAACGTGACTGCTTTTCTCTAAAAGCGTGACTTCGTAGTCAGGCAAAAGCGCATGCCCTGCACACAATCCTGCAGGTCCTGCTCCGAGGATGACTACCTTCTTTTTTTCCATAGTTTCACTATGCGTGAGAATTGGTATTTTCTTTATAAATCCTTCTTTTTGCTTACGAAATATTTTAAAACCATTGCATATTCATGGTTCCATGGAAGAGAACGAGAGGTTGGCGAATGGCTTTTGTTGATTATCTAAGATTGATCAGAGTACAGCAATGGTACAAGAATGGCGTCATCTTTCTGCCGCTTTTTTTCATAGGCCAATTTTTTTCTCTTCATCTTTTGAGTTCTGTTTTTGTCGGATTTGCCTCCCTTTGTTTTATTTCCTCTGTAAATTATGTTATTAACGACATCAAAGACAGAGACAAGGATCGTTTGCATCCTGAAAAAAAGCATAGAGCTTTGGCATCCAAAAAAGTTTCATCAATTTCTGCCATGTTGTTTGCAGGTGTTCTCTTTCTCCTGGGCATGGCTTTTGCTTATGCGCTCGGGCTTTTTTTTTTCCTGGCAGTTTTGTTCTTGTTTTTTTCCAGCTTATTCTATACCTTTTTCTTGAAGCAGATTCTTTTTGCAGATATCATAACGATTGCTGTTAACTTTGTCATCCGTATCGTTTCAGGTGCATTGATTTTGAAGATAATAATTTCTCCATGGATCGTCGTGTGCCCGTTTTTCCTTGCGCTCTTTTTAGCTGTCGGCAAGCGCGATGCTGATGCACGAACCATGAAAGCAAAGGCAACGACATATAACCCCGTCTTAAAACATTATACACCAGAAATCACTCATGCTCTCATGATTATTTCAGGAACTGCATTGCTCCTTTCTTACGCACTCTATTCGTTCACCAGAACTCATTTGATGCTGGCAACCGTTCCTTTCGCAGTGTATGCTCTTTTCAAGTACTTTTATCTGGTCAGGACTAATTCTGTTATTGCAAGACACCCTGAATTAATGTACCGAGACCGCTTGATGATGGTTTCTTTGATTATTTGGGCTCTGCTTGTGTTCTTTATTTTTTATGTTATTATGAACCAAATGTCCCTGCTGCAGTGGGCGGTGCATGCATGAATCTCAAAGCAGTGTTTTTCGTCGTAACCTGTACGGTGTTTACAGCAATAGGGCAGTTGTTGTGGAAGTTCTCTTCAGATTCGTTTGCATTTTCTCTCACAGGCATATTTCTCAACTACTATCTGCTCCTCGGGTTTATCAGCTATGGTGCGGGGTTTTTATTGCTTATTCTTGCCTTGCGAGATACTGCATTGTCTCGCCTTTACCCACTTATTTCATTAACGTTCATCTGGGTTGCTTTTTTGTCTCTTTTCTTTCTGAGAGAGGCTATCTCTATGTATAATTGGTTCGGCATAGGCGCGATTGTCGTTGGCGTTGCCTTTTTGGCAGGGGGTTCTTGATGAAGATAGTTCTCATAATCTTGTTGATGGCCATCATAACATTTGTTGGCGCTTTTGGTTCGCTGTTCTTGAAGAAAGGTGCAGTCAAGATGAAATTCAACATAAAGTCTATGCTGCGAAATTATTATTTGATGGGTGGTGTTGTGATCTATGTCTTAAATTCTCTTTTTTTTGTGTGGCTGTTGAAATTTGTACAGCTATCTTTTCTCTATCCGTTAACTGCTCTGGGATATGTGTGGATAGCTTTGCTTTCCATCAGATATCTTCACGAACAAATGCATCTGCTGCGCTGGATTGGCATTTTTCTTATCATTATTGGCATTTTTCTTATAACACTTTGAGGTAATTTTGCAATTAATAAACTTTTTAAAATAGAGCAATGTCTTCCTGTTCATGTCAAAAAAAGTTTTCATTGTCATTGCCGCATATAACGAAGAAAACGCAATAGGTAAAGTCATAGACAATCTTAAAAAAAATAGTTATAGGAACATCGTCGTTGTCGAAGATGGAGGCAAGGATAATACGGCAGACGTTGCAGAGAAGCATGGCGCCATTGTTCTGAGGCACGTTATCAACCGCGGTCAAGGTGCTGCGTTGAAGACAGGCATCGATTATGCTTTGCAAGAAGGCGCAGACATTATCGTGACGTTCGATGCAGACGGTCAGCATCATGCAGATGAAATAAAAAATTTGCTCAAGCCCATTGTTCAAGAAAAAACAGATGTCGCCTTAGGCTCAAGATTCCTGAAAAAAAACAAAACCCTGCCTGCGTTCAGAAAATTTGTTCTAAAAACAGGCGTTCTTTTCATGCGCGTCTTGTATGGGATAAAACTCACTGATGCGCACAACGGATTCAGGGCATTATCAAGAAAAGCAGCGTTGGCTATAGACATTACTGCGGATAGAATGGAGCATGCTTCTGAAATTGTTGAAGAAATTCATAAAAAAAAGTTGCGTTATTGTGAAGTTCCTGCCACGATAACGTATTCTGAATATTCCCTCCAAAAAGGACAGTCGGCATTCAACAGTGTTAAAATCGGCGTTAAGTTACTGCTGAGAAAATTTCTTCGCTAATTTTCTCGAACAACATCTTTAAGATATTTTAAAAAATAGAGAAATTTTGGCTGTGCTATGAGTGTTTTAAGCCCTATTTTGATGGCGTAATCCCTGCTGTAATCTCTTAAGAGCTGGACTATTTCTTCTTTTTTTGTGTAGGCAATAAACCTGTTCCAGTCTTCATCCTTGAAGTTGCTCATGATGTTTCTCATAACGCTGTGCAACCATAGCTCATTGCCAAGCTTTGATTTTATCAGCCAATTGTAATTTTGGTAGAGCGCTTTGCCGTGCTTTTTTGCGATGAGAAAATCTGCAAGAATTTTTGATGATTTCAATCCAAAAACAATGCCTCCTCCTGACGTTGGCTTGTTGATGGTTGCGGCATCTCCTGTGAGAAAGACATTTCTTTTTTGCATGATTTGCAGAGGGTTATACAACGGTATGAGCGCAGACTCTTTTTTTATGACTTTGAGTTTCATTTCTTTGCTTATGATTTTTAAAAAACGATCAAATACCTCCGCAGGATTTTTTTGGGCAGCAATGCCAATCTCTACCTCTTCTTTGTTGATGGGACTGACCCATGCAAAATCTTTGATGAACGGATAGAACTTGATGGAGTTGTCGTGCTTAGCTTTAGCTTCTACCTTGATGGCTGTAAAAAACTTTCTCTTGCCGTACATGCCTGTTTCTTTGGCAACTCTGCTGAACGCGCCGTCTGCGCCAATGATATAGTTATTCTTTATTTCCAATCGCTTGCCGGTCTTCAAATCTTTTATGATGGCTGTGTTGCCGTCCATTTTTTCAAACAAATGCTGTTCATAGAATGTGCAGCCTTTTTTTTGCGCCCTGTCTTTAAGCCATGCGCTGAACGCTTCTCTGTAAAGAACAATGTCTGGTTTTTTGAAATGAATGTCTATGCTTGTTTTATTCGGAGCATAGACTTTTACGTCGTAGATCTTATCCTGGATAAGGCTTTTTTTCAGTTCAAGCACTTCATTAAGTCTGTTCGTTACAATGCCTGAACAGGTTTTATGCAAGTTGTCTTTTCGTTCAAATACCTGCACATCGTATTCATGAGCAAGGTGTTCTCCTGTAAAACAGCCGGTAACGCCTGAACCTATAATGACAACCATGTTGCAAGGAAATGGTGACGGTTAATATGCTTTGCGTTCTTCTTTTTCAATTCTTAACCATTCTAAAGTGGTTACAGAACGAAACTTTTATAAACCATGGATAATTACTCAACCCAACGAACTGTTGGGGGATACTATGAAAACTTCTTATACACATAATATGATCAATGCAGGAAAGCATGCACTCGCAACGACACTTGCAGGCTTGACCTTTGCACTTCCTTTAGCACCGGTTGTACAAGCGCAGCATAAGGCAGATATTCTTCATGTGCAAAAACCTGGAGAAAACGAGGTGTATCAAATAACCATTGAACGAGGAAATGTTCTATACAACATTGTTGAAGCATTGGGTGCAAAAGAGACCGATATACCAAAGCAGGTTAATCAGTTAGTCATGATACAGCCGCAGTATAACAGCAATACAGAGCAAACGAACAGATATACTTTAGATACTAAAGAAGTGCTGCGTGATGCAAGCAATACTTTTTTAGCAAGCCAAAATCCAACTACGGATTCCTTAACGTATTTTATTCTTCAAAATAAGCAATGGATAAAGACAGATTCTTCACCCGTGCAAGTGCAGTCTGCTCAAGATGGCATCATGGGTGATGAATTGTTGCCAGGAGATGTTTTTTACTTTGGAAGAAAAGATCTTGCCGGTATTTTTACAGAAGCGCAGATAGATGCGCTAACAAAACTTGCACAACCAAATGCAAAAGGAGTTTATCAATTGACGGTTGATGAAGACTTGTTTCATAAGCTTGATATTTTAACCAGCAGAGTTGACCAGCATGATAAAGACATTGCAGGTTTAATTGAATACGGAAGAAAAACAGATAAAGATGTAAAGGGATTGAAAACAAAAGTATCTGCGTTGGAAATACAAAATAAAAATTACGGCACAAGACTTGCTGATTTGGAACAGAGAACCTACAGCCCTGTTTTTTCTTTAGGTTTATCTGCAGGAAAATCACAAACAGTTCCTGTTTTTGGAGCAAATTTGGGAATGTATGCAGCGCCTGATTTAGTTTTTGGAGTTTCTGGACTGTATAAAAATGCAGAACAAAGCTGGTCAGAAAAGACAGTTTCTCCTGGTGGAAATACGATAAAAAATTATCAGCAGGACAATCTTGACGCAAGGCTTTTAGGAACTTTTCAGTATCAGTTGCCCTCAACACCTTTAACTGTTGGTTTGGGAGCAGGATTGGGATATCAAAA
The DNA here is from genome assembly GCA_003599145.1 of Candidatus Woesearchaeota archaeon. Lineage (GTDB taxonomy): Archaea > Nanobdellota > Nanobdellia > Woesearchaeales > UBA9642 > SURF-58. Next base: position 113,197 of record QZIT01000004.1, read on the forward strand.
ACAACATACGAACATAACTGCAGCCCAGCATGTTTTTGATCCAGATGGCAATATTGTAAAAACTATTGTTGCTCCTGCAAAATCAATTGACGATGATTCCTATCACCCAGCAGGTTTAGTTAATGTTGGTCTGCAATTGCATGATAGAGTGAATCTTGGTTACACACTTCATACTCAAAATAGTCAGAAGCCAATGCATTTAGGAACATTGAGCTTCGGCTTGTTGTAGGTGATATCATGAAAAAATTTATTTTCGGATTATTGTTTTTGACGTTGCTCTTCAGTGCGATTCCTTTTGCATCTGCAGCAGGAACTTTTTTGCAATGGAAAGCTCCATATGATGTAAGTACAGCAACCATACAGCAAGGCCAGTCTATAGAATTTTGGTATAATGCAGTTTTGGATGGCAATGGAAACTATAATGTTAAACTCTATGAGACAGATTTAACTACGGTTCGTTCCATAGTTATTCCAGAAACTAGTTCAAATATGGGTGCTGTGGGCTATTTTAATATTACACCCGTAAATTATCAGGGTTATGGAACCTTTAAATTAAGATTATATGCAAATGACCAGTGGGGTTCTGATACACACACTATCACGTTGAACGTCATCTGTACAGACACGGATAATGATGGCACGTGCGATGACGATGAAGTGCCTTTTTCAGCGCTTACTATTACAGCAAACCCTCAGCAAGGCATTGAACCATTAAGCGTGCAATTTGGCTGCTCAGCAACAGGAGGCAATCAACCAGTAAGTTATTCCTGGACTTTCGGCGATAGTGCTACAAGCACTTTGCAAAACCCATCACATCTTTACACTGAAGAAGGAATGTACACGGCAACCTGCACTGCAAAAGATAAAGATAATGACAAAATAAGCAAAAACATAACCATTACAGTTCAACATCTTAATCAGGCTCCTCACTTTAATGCAGTAGCTAATAAAACAGTCAACGAAAATCAATTGTTGACTTTTAGTGTGAGCGCAACAGATGCGGACAGTTCAACGTTAACGTACAGTGCAACAAATTTGCCTTTAGGAGCCGTCTTTTCAAACCAGCAATTTTCATGGACTCCCAGTTATACGCAGGCAGGAATTTATTTTGTAAATTTTACCGTTAGCGATGGGATTTTAACTGATGAAATGACGGTGAAAATAACCGTAAACAAGGTGAATAGAGCGCCTGTTCTTGATTTCATCTCTGATAAAACTATTCCAGAAGGTGTTAGTTATTCATTCTTGCTTCATGCAACAGATGCTGATGGAGATGCACTTGCTTTTTCAGCACAGAATTTGCCTAGTGGTGCAGTCTTGCAGGGAAATACTTTCAGCTGGACACCTAATTATGATCAGGCAGGAAACTATGTGGTTACCTTTACTGTCAGCGACGGACAGTTATCTCATTCAAGACAGGTAAAAATTTTCGTTTCCAATGTCAACAGAAAACCTACGGCAAGCTTTATCTTTACTCCTGCCAATCCAACAATTCAACAGCAGATTACGTTTGATGCATCTTTGTCGTCTGATCTAGATGGCCAGACATTAACCTATGCTTGGGATTTTAATAATGATGGTCTTTCTGACAGCACTCAAAAAATTGCAGTTCATACATTCGTTCAACCAGGAACCTATCCTGTGAAATTAACTGTTTCTGACGGTGAATTGACTGATTCTATGACTAAAAATGTCGTTGTTGGTGCAAAGCTTGTGGTTTCAAGCATCGAATGCTTTGATAAGGTTGTTGTTCATAATAATCAGTCATGCAGTGTTTTTGTTACTGATACCTTAGGCAATCCTGTAAGCAGTGCAACCGTGAAAGTGTATTATCTCGATGGTTCTTTATTTGGAACTTGCACAACAGATGCCATAACGGGGGGCTGCAGGGTA
>QZIT01000002.1 GCA_003599145.1 Candidatus Woesearchaeota archaeon
TTTCCAGGCTTTCGAGGACGTCGTAGCTTCTGCTTCTTGGAACGTTTGCAATATCGCTCAGTTCTCCTGCAGTACTGACACCCCTGCTCAGCAACGCTGTCCAAATCTTTACTTCATAGCTGTTTAAGCCAAAATCCTTAAGTTTTTTTACAAAGTCCTGTTGCACAATCATTTTTTTCACCTGTCATAGTTCATCAAATACCTTCTGCAGAAAGTTTTTGGCATTTATAAAGATTTCGTTATGTAACTATTACCTAGTGATAAAAGCAATTTGTTTTATAATCTGAAATTACGCAAAAAACCCCCAGTCCTTGATTTCCTATAGAGTGTTGTTGACTGAGAACAGTGTGGTAAGTAAGAAAATAGTATGGCTTGAAAAATTAAAAAAAATTGTTAAAAATTTGTTTTTAATTAATAATAATTAATTTCTATATAGAAAATAATATAATATATAATAAAAAACCAAAAAAGTTCGCAAAACGATGAGTTTATACATAAACAAAACTTTCCAATAGTTACCTTTCCACACGAAATAGGGGGGTGGCATAGCAATTAAAAAAGATAGTTAAAAGATGCTATTTTATATTATATATACAGGGATGTAGCAATCTTTATATACCTTTGTTTCATTTGGAATTCTTATGGGGCAGGATTTGAACAACTTTTTTGAAAAGTTTCTAAAAAAACAGAACATGTTTAAAGATAAAAAAGTGCTGCAATCAGCACATCTTCCGAATGAAATACTCCACAGAGATGACCAAATCAATCAAATTGCCCAAATTCTCGCTCCTGCCTTAAGATTGGAAAGGCCATCGAATGTATTTATCTATGGAAAAACAGGAACAGGAAAAACTCTTTCTATTAAGCATACCTCCCAACAGCTGCTGGATGTTGCAAAAACAAGAAACATACCTCTAAAGATAGTCTATGTCAACTGTAAGCTAAAAAAAATCGCAGATACAGAATACAGGCTGATTGCAGAATTGGCAAGATTTTTTGGCAAAGCAATACCTCCGACAGGATTACCAACAGATGAAGTATACAACATTTTCTTTAGGGAGCTTGATAGAGAAAAAAAAGTGGTCATTCTGGTTTTGGATGAAATCGACCAGCTAGTAAAAAAAGCAGGAGATCAGATTATCTATAATCTTACCAGAATAAACAGTGATTTAAAGCAAGCAGAGCTTTGCTTAGTCGGTATCAGCAATGACCTTGCTTTTGCAAACAATCTCGATCCCAGAGTAAAAAGCTCTCTCAGCGAGGAAGAGTTAGTATTTCCGCCTTACAATGCCTTGCAGATACAGGATATCCTGCAGGGAAGAGCTATTCAGGCATTTTCTGACGGAGTTTTAGAGCAAGGAGTCATACAAAAGTGTGCAGCCTATGCAGCCAGAGAGCATGGAGACATTAGGAGGGCTTTAGAGCTGTTGAGGGTTGCCGGAGAACTTGCAGAGCGAAAAGGACTATCAGCCATAACCCTCGCTGAACTTGATGAAGCCCAAGAGAAAATAGAAAAAGACCGGTTTGTTGATGTTGTCTTTACCCAACCAAAGCAATTTCAAGCAGTGCTTTACTCTATTATTATGATGGAAAAAGACAGTGCGTTTTTCACAGGTGACGTTTATGACATTTACAAAAAGATATGCCAGAAGGCAAACCTTAGGCCTTTAACGCAGAGACGAGTGAGTGATGTCATCGCAGAATTGGATATGCTGGGCATTATCAATGCAAGGGTTATTAGCAAAGGAAGGTATGGCAGAACAAGGGAAATTGGTTTGTCTCTTCCAACAGAAATAGAACCTAAAATAAAGCAGATTCTTGAAGAGAGTTTATTGTTAACATGAACCATGCTGCATTAATCAAGGCCTGCCTTGAAAAACAGATTTTTTTAAGTCCTGATTTGCTAGATGAAGAGCTGGACGAATCTTGTTTTGAAAATATACCTCAAGATGCGATGGTTGTCAGCAAGGATTTGTTGAACATGAAATCTCTTATGAAAGTAAACTGGAGAGAGTTTGAGAAGGCAAAAGTGATGATGGAAAAGAAAAATGATCCTCGCATGTATGAGCGTTTCATGGATGTGTTGGCAAAGGAGAAGCCAAAGCAGAAAGCTTCATCTGTTCAGGTTGTTTTTTCCTATGATGAACCGTCTCATAAAAGAACCTTTGAAGACTTTGTTGGTTATTTCACTGCGAGATACTCTGCAATAGAGTCCCTGTTGAAAAACAGGCCTGAACTGCAAAGATTAACATCTATCAACCGAGTTATCAAAAAGAAAGAAAAAGAGTCAGTAGCAGTTATTGGCCTTATTTATGAAAAAACCATAACAAAAAATGAGCACGTCTTGTTGACGCTCGAAGATCCGACAGGGTTTATCAAAGTGCTCGTCAGCAAGAACAAGCCGGAGATTTATGATATTGCGCGAAATTCCTGCTTGGATGAAGTTGTAGGCATAACAGGAACCTTTGACCAAACCATTTTGTTTGCAAATAATTTTTTCATTCCAGACGTTCCTTTAACAAAAGAGCTGAAAAAGTCTCCAAATGAGGAGTATCTTGTTCTTGTGGGAGACCCACAGCTAGGTTCAAAAAACTTTCTAGACAAAGAATTTAACAAATTTCTTCATTGGATACAGGGCAAAGTTGGCAATGACGAACAAAAAGCAGTTGCTAGAAAAGTAAAGTATCTTATCATTCCAGGTGATTTGGTTGAGGGCATTGGTGTCTATCCTGGACAGGAAGAAGACTTACTGATTTATGACATCAAAGAGCAGTATGACGCGGCAGCACTGCTGCTGAAGCAGATACCTGAGCATATTCAGATAATTATCTGCCCAGGAAACCACGATGCAGGCAGGCTGGCAGAGCCTCAGCCATCTTTGTATAAAGATTTTGCGCAGGCCTTGTGGGATCTGCCTAATGTGACTATTGTCAGCAACCCTTCACTCATTACTTTAGGAGCAACAGAAACATTTCCAGGCATTGATGTTTTAATTTACCACGGAGGATCTATGTTTTATTATGCAGCAGAGGTTGAAGCAATACGAAGCAGAGGAGGAATAAAAAAAGTAGATCTCATCATGAAGCACATGCTCCAGAGAAGGCATCTTGCAGCTCCGCACACCTCTACTGTTTACATTCCAGATCCTAACAGAGATCCCTTGGTTATTGAAAGAATACCTGATATTTTTGTAACAGGGCATGTGCATTTTACAGTCGTCGGAAGCTATAGAAACGTCACACTCATCAACGCTTCTGCATGGGTAGGTGTATCTGAAAATCAAATACGAAGAGGGTTAGACCCTCAGCCCGCAAGGCTTCCTATTATCAATTTGCAATCGAGAGAAGTGAAAATAATGAACTTTATGGGAAAAGAACATGAAAGCAAGTAAAGACATGCAGCAATATTTTGCGCATCTGGAAAAAGAATGCGTCGTGGCCTATCAGCATGCGCAAAAGGCACGGCAAAAAGGATTTGACCCGGAGCCTAATGTAGAAGTATCTCTTGCGAAAAACATGGCAGAAAGAGTTATTGGGCTGGTTTCTGTCGTGGTTCCTCAATTGAAAGATTCTGATGCTGACAAACGTATTTTAGCGCTAGAACAGCAATATGGCATTCTTGACTGGAGGGTTGCCTTGGTTATTGCAGAAGAAGTTGCAAGAGAAAAATTCTGCCAGTTCAATAGTCAAAAAGAGGCTATCGAGGCAGGCATCAGAGTTGGATTTGCGTATGTTACTTTGGGTGTTGTTAGCAGTCCTCTTGAAGGGTTCGTAAGCTTAGACATTAAAAAACGACTTGATGGCAAAGGAGATTATTTTTGCCTGAACTTTTCAGGCCCTATCCGAAACGCAGGAGGAACAGCAGCATCTGTCTGTGTCATTATTGGAGATTACCTTAGAGTCGCGTTCGGGTTTGAGCCGTATGATGCGACAGAACTAGAAGTTAAAAGGTGCTTTACTGAATTAGAGGATTACCATGGATTCGTAACGAACCTGCAGTATTTCCCTTCGCATATAGAAACAGAGTTCATGATGAAAAATCTGCCTGTTGAAATATCTGGAGATCCATCTGAAAAGTACGAAGTTTCAAACTACAAAGATTTGCCGAGAATACCAACGAACAGACTGCGCTCAGGATATTGTTTAATCCACAGTTCTTGCATACCCCTGAAGGCTCCTAAATTGTGGAAAGAGCTTTCTAAGTGGGGGTCTTCTTTTAAGCTAGGACATTGGAACTTCTTAGAGGAATTTTTAAAGATTCAAAAAAAAGTAAAAGCTCAAGGCGTAAAGTCAAGTGAAAAGATTTCCCCTGATTATACGTACATTAAAGATCTTGTTGCAGGAAGACCTGTTCTAGGACACCCTTTGCGCTCTGGGGCTTTTCGCTTGCGTTATGGGCGAGGCAGAGTGAGCGGCTACTCTGGACAGAGCATCCATCCTGCAACTATGCACGTCTTGAATAATTATATTGCAACAGCAACGCAGCTTAAAGTTGAAAGGCCAGGTAAGGCAACATCCTTGAGTTGTTGTGATACTATTGAAGGCCCTCTGGTAAAATTAAAGAACGGAGACGTTTTGCTGCTGGAAACAGAGGCTCTTGCAAGACAGTATAAAAACGAAGTGCTCGAGGTCCTCTATGCAGGGGATGTCTTAATTAACTATGGAGATTTCTTTAACAGAGCACACGTTTTAGTTCCTCCTGGCTATTGCGAAGAATACTGGATTCAGGAATTTGAGGAAAAGGCGATAGAGCTTTTTGGCACGCTTGATTATGAAAAGATTTCAGACCTTCTAGGTTCGCCTTTAGAAAAAATACAAATGTTGTTTGCAAAGCCGCTGGAAACCAAACTCAGTTTCAGGGCAGCAGAAACTATTTCAAGAGCTTTCGGAATTCCTCTTCACCCAGGATACACCTACTACTGGAAGACCATAACCAAAGAGCAATTGCTAGACTTAATAACGCTTCTCAAGGCAGCGAATATTGTTCGGGAAGATGAAAAAATAAAAAAGATCACACTCCCCAAGACAGACGCTAAAAGAGTATTGGAGCTTTTAGGAGTCCCTCATCTGTTTGTGAATCAGGAATACGTGCTTTTAGACCACAACCATGGCGAGGCGCTTTTGCTTTCCTTGGGAGTTACTGAAAAAACAGATGTTGATGCGTTGAAAGAAACAGTCGCAAGAAACAGCGAAAAGTCAGTTTTAGAAATAGTCAATCTTGTTTCTTCTGTAAGAATAAAAGACAAAGGAGGAGTTTTTATAGGTTCTAGAATGGGAAGGCCGGAAAAGGCAAAGATGCGAAAATTAACAGGAAGCCCCCACGGATTATTTCCTGTAGGCAAGGAGGGGGGGAAAATGAGAAGTTTTAACGCCGCTTTGGAAATAGGAAAAATTACATCTGATTTCCCGCTTTTCCATTGCGAGCACTGTGGAAAAAACACTGTTTTTTCTGTTTGTGAGGTATGCAGAAAAAAAACAGTAAAGCTCATGTTCACTGCAGAAGGAGACGCAGATGCTGAAGGAACGCTTTCCTATAAACAACAGGCAATAGACTTGCATCACTACTTCGACGCTGTTAAAGCGCAAATAAACTTACAGGTCATTCCTGATTTAATTAAGGGCATCAGAGGAACAAGCAATGCAGATCATATTCCGGAACATCTCGCAAAAGCGCTCTTAAGAGCAAAGCATGATATTTTTGTCAACAAAGACGGAACAACAAGGTATGACGCCAGCGAAATAGCGCTAACTCACTTTAAGCCTAAAGAAGTCGAGGTAAGCGTAGAAAAGCTAAAGTCCTTAGGGTACCAAAAGGATATTTACGGTAAAACTCTTGAGAACGAAAATCAAATTTTAGAAATAAAACCCCAAGATGTTATTTTGCCTGCATGCTTAGAATCTCCTGATGAAGCCAGCGATGACGTACTCTTTAGAACTGCGCAGTTTATTGATGATTTACTAGTGCGTTTGTACGGTATAGAGCCATTTTACAAACTCAATTCAAAGGAAGGCCTTATAGGCCAGCTGGTTGTAGGGCTTGCTCCGCACACCTCTGCAGGAAGCCTTGGACGAATTATTGGCTTTTCCAAGACACAGGGGTTCATTGCGCATCCTTATTTCCACGCCGCCATGAGAAGAGATGTTGATGGAGATGAATCCTGCGTTTTTTTATTGATGGATGCATTTCTGAACTACTCAAAACACTATCTGCCAGATCATAGAGGCTCTACTATGGATGCTCCTTTGGTTTTAACGTCTGTTTTAAATCCTGCAGAAGTGGACGATATGGCCTTTCACGTGGATATCGCGTGGAAGTATCCTTTAAAATTTTACAGGGCAGCAGAAAACTTTAAAATGCCTTGGGAAGTTTCCATAAGGCAGATACAGCACGTTTTGGGAACAGAGCAGCAATTTGAAAGCATGGGTTTTACTCATGACACCAGCAATTTGAATGCAGGAGTTTTATGCTCTCAATATAAATTGCTTCCTAGCATGGAGGAAAAATTGAAAGGTCAGATGGACATTGCAGTAAAGCTTAGGGCAGTTGATGAAACAGATGTTGCAAGATTGGTTATTGAAAAGCACTTTATCAGAGATATCAAAGGAAATCTAAGAAAGTTTTCCATGCAGCAGTTTCGCTGCGTGAATTGCAATGAAAAATACAGAAGGCCTCCTTTATTGGGAAAGTGTCTGAAGTGTGATGGAAAAATAATCTTTACTATTTCAGAAGGTTCCATTTTAAAATATTTAGAACCAAGCCTGAGCATTGCAAAAGCATTTCAAGTTCCCAAATACCTGCAGCATAATCTTGAGCTTTTGAAAAGACAAGTTGAAAGCTATTTTGGCAAGGACGACGAACGTCAAGAGGGGCTGCAAAAATGGTTTGGGTAAGCGTTAAAATCCTGGTTTCAGGAGATGTACAGGGAGTTGGATTTCGTGCTCATGCTAAAACCTGTGCAGAGCAGTTGTCCCTTGCAGGGTATGCAAAAAATCTTCACGATGGCAGTGTAGAAATACTTGCGCAAGGCTCAGAAGATGCAGTGAAAAAGTTTGCAGGGATTATGAAAAAAGGACCTCATTTTTCATCAGTCAAACAATTTTTTATTACTCCCTTTATTTCCAAGAAATATGAGGATTTTTCTATTCTTTGATTGTGCTTTCATCAAGAAGCAAAACTTGCGTAAAAGGAATGTCCGCGATAGAGGCTATATTGTCTTTAGTGATGAGCTCTTCTTCTTCAAGCAAGGCAACAGACTCTTGTCCAACAGCATTAACGATGTACGCTCTTCTCAATAATTTTTTAACTTCTTCTTTTGTTTTTTCAGTTCCACTATAGAATTTGCTTGCCAAGTCTAGTTGTTTTTTGCCTTCTGTAAATATTTTTTTGTAAATTACAGTATCGCAAATCGCGAGAATAATATGCTCTTTAGTTTGATGAATTGCTACAATCATACGTTAGCCCTGACAGAGTGCTTTGCTCCGCATGCCTGGCATTTGACAAAGGCAAATTCGCCTTCCTTGATGAATTTTGTGTCTGGCTTTCCGCACTCTTTGCAAACAACATATTCATTGAAATACTTTTGAATTTTTTCGTTGATTTTTGCTGCCGGAATTTTGCTTCCTATAGTGAGCAGGTTATTTTTTACTTCTCCAGGAGCTGCAAGCTCTTTCAATACGTACTTTAAGAAATGCTTCTGGTCTCTCTGCATGAGTTGTGCAATCTGCACAAAATTGTTGATGATTGTTTTGTTGCCTTCGATGTGCCCTTTTACGGTAGGGATTTCCAATCTTTCCTTTGTTTCAACCTGCTGAGGAAGTTCTTTTTTTGCCTTTTCAAGCATTTGTTCATAATCCATACTGCAAGAAACACTGCCTGTTATTTAAAGATATTGGTCGTTGTGCAGCAGAAATCAAGCATAAACTATATAAACACTTCCCCGCTAAATCATTTCATGGTCTTGGAAGAATTGATTGATGCCATCAAGGCAGAAAATAAGCCTATGAAGTTATTCTTTTACGGGGTTATTCTCTCTACTGTTGCTATTTTTCTCAGCCTTTGGATCTTTCGAACCTATTCCAGCTTGATTATGGTTTTTCTTATTACTATGGGAGCACTGCCGTTGATCTACGTTATTATCAAGAACGAAGAGGAAAAAGATCTGACTGACTTGGGAGAAAAGCTATTATTGAAGGAGCACGCAAAAGCGCTTAATGCATTCATGTATCTCTTTGTCGGCATCACCTTCACGCTGGCTTTCTGGTATGCTGTTTTGCCCTCAGGGACTGTTTCCATCTTGTTCAACTCCCAGACATCAACCATTCAGTCTATCAATGGAAACGTCACAGGGCAAGTAAGTAACTCGTTGGCTATTTTTTCCCATATTTTTCTCAATAATTTGAAAGTCATGGTCTTTTGCATTCTGTTTTCCTTTTTGTATGGCGCAGGGGCGATGTTTATTTTGACGTGGAATGCAAGCGTCATTGGCACAGCCATAGGAAATTTTATCAGGAGCAACCTTGCTCTCGCTGCAGAACTGGCGGGGTTGCCTAAAGTTGCGCATTACTTTCAAACCATTGCCATAGGCTTGCTGAAATATGCAATCCATGGCATTCCGGAAATACTTGCTTATTTTACTGCAGGCTTGGCAGGAGGCATTATTTCTGTTGCCGTTATCAGACATGATTTTGGTTCAAGAAAATTTGAGCACATTGTTCTTGATTCTGCAGACTTGCTTATTTTAAGCCTCGTTATTTTGTTCGTCGCAGCATTCTTAGAAGTTTATGTTACTCCGTTGGTTTTTTAATACTTTTTAATCCAGCACTTTGACATAGCCAGGTTTAACTTCAAAAATTTCCCCGTCTGCTAAAAGTTGAAGAATCATCTTGTCAGTATCTCCCAACACCTTCAAGTCTGTTAAAGAAACCCCGTTTCCCGCATCATTTTTTTTAATGAATGAAATGATTTGCTGATTGAGAGGCATAGCTTCTACATCGGTTCGTTGCACTTTTTTCTCCCGCAGTTCAAGAACCCTTTGCCTGTACGCAATCCAGCGTTTATCGATTATTTTCTTTACGATTTCAGGGAAAATAAAAAACTGGTCGTTGTATACTCTTGGTTTTCCAATAACTTGAACAACATCTCCAAGAGCAGGAACTTCGTGCAGCGGCTCAAAAGATTTTACGAGCACTCTTCCTGTGCCGTCATCAAGCATGAATGCGTTTGTTTCTTCATGAACAACGACCCCTAGAATGTTTGCTCTCGCAATCGTTGCATGCTCAGTGAGTACTGCGTTAGCTTCAAAGCCCTCTCCCTTGATAAATCGTCCTTTGAGCAATTCTCCGATTTTACAGATATAGGCAGTTTGTCTTTCCATCTTATATTTTGCTGATGAATCCAGGTTTAGGACTGAATAAGTCACCGCTCCTCTTTAATTTCTCAATCACCTCTTCTACTTTCTCTTCTTCAATGTTTTTGGACTTTGCCTCTCGGACAACATCTTCAACAGGTATTGCTTTTCCCACAACTCCTTCCAAGTCGTTGATGATTTCCCTGACCACGACAATAGAGGATCTTTGCGACGCAGAAATCCCTGTGCTGATTCTGTCGATATCGATTTTGCCTGTTTCGATGTCTACCGCAATCTGGCTTAAACAATAATGCACCAATTCAATCGCTCTTCTTGCATCCGCCTTCGTTACCTTATTGATCAATCTTACTTTTGCCGATGCTTCTGATAACCTGATTAACGCTTCTAATTGTCGTGCAGAAATAGGAATGGCTTTAATGCCTGCTTCATCTCCTCCCGAGCTTCTCATTTTCACATAGTACTCTTTTATTTCTTCTAATGCTCCGTCAGTTAATTCTGGTTTTATGTTTTGTTTTGCATAGGCGATGTACTTTTTGAGCAGCTCTGTGGGGATTTCTCCTTCGTGTGCTTCTGTGTTTTTGTGCAGTTCAAGAATAAAATTTGCAAGTTGTTCATCTTTTTCCTTATTCGGTAAATCCCTTATGGGGAAAATTAAATCGAACCTGTTGATTAAGGTTGAAGGCAAATCTATTTGCTTTGCAATCATTTCGTAAGGATCAAACCTTCCGAATTTTGGATTTGCAGCTGCTAAAACAGTTGTTTCTGCTCTTAATGTTGCCTGAATGTTTGCCTTGTTGATAGAAACAGTTTGTTGTTCTAATGCTTCGTGCATAGCACTTCTGTCTTCAGGAGCCATTTTATCTAACTCGTCAATAGCCACTAAACCTTTATTTGCTAAAACCAAGGCTCCTGCCTCTAATGCATAGCCCCTTAAAAATTCGTCTTTAACTACGGTTGCAGTTAATCCTGCAGAAGATGCTCCTTTTCCAGAAACATACCTGCTTTTAGGAGCAACAAGACTTATTCTTTTTACCAGCTGGCTTTTTCCGCTTCCCGGATCTCCTATCAACAAAATATGGATGTCTCCTCTGGTTACTGTTCCGTCTGTTCTTGTTTTTCTCATGCCACCCATTAATTGCAGTAACAATGCTTCCTTGACTCTGTCATGGCCATAGATGGATGGTGCTATCGATGCAATAAGTTTTTTGTATAACTTGGGATCCTGACTTAACTCAAGAATTTCGTCTATTTCTTCTTGTTTTATGATCAATGAGGAAAAATCTTCCTGCATGGGCTCTATAAAATTAGTTTCTGCTATTAAATTATACTGAGTGCTTTGTCCTCCACTGTTTAAAACAACGGGAATTTCTTTAATGACTCCTGTAACACTTACCTTTGTTCCTGGATTGGTTCTTTTATCGCTGATAGGGCTTACTAAATCATGCTGCAAAAAAATGCTTAGCCTTTTTGGCTGTTCCCCACCATCCAAATCATCAGGAGCTTCCTCTAAAACAATTCTTTGCGTATCAACTAAATCCTTGCCTACGAGCTTGAACTTTCCTTTTCTGCCGCAGCTGCATCTTGTAGGCTCTCTGAATTTGGTATCCAACTGTAAAATGTTTAACACCTGCCCGCAGGAAGGGCATTCGAATCTTGCCGTGGTAACCTGAGGCCTTACGTCTGATTTTTGTCTGATGATGCCTTTCATCTGCAAAAATTTGTTGATATGTTCGCTTCTGATATTTCTGATTTCTATCTGTTGCGTTTCAGGAAGGTTGAAAAACCTCACCTTGAATTTGTTGTTTTCTATGTCAAATTTTTCTATTGCCAGTTCTGCTGCTTTGATAATATCTTCAGGACTCTCTAGCAATTCTTCTGACAATTCTGTATTGAATTGTGCAAGGTCTTTAAAGTCAATGTTCATGAATTTCTTTCCCTTCTGCGCGCTATCTAACAAAGCATCGTAGTACTCTTTCTCGAAAAATTCGTGAAAGGTGTCTATTTGTTCAAGGGTTTCCATTTTCAAGAATAAAACTTAAAAAAATAAAAAAGCTTACTGTATTTTTTTCAGATTTTTTATGAGCAGGTCCAGAGCTTTTTCGACCTCTTCCTCACTCTTTGTTCCTGTGCAAACGACTTTGCCGTTGCTGAACAACAAGAATGTTGCTTTTGCTTCCATCAGTTTATGCACCAGTCCTGGGAACTGTTCTGGTTCGTACTCTGTATTGCTGAGCTTCATGGCTAACTGGTTTAAATTCAAGTAACCGCCAATGGAGCCGCTGGCAACAATGTTCTGGATAATTATTTTTGGCTTTATGGTTATTTTGATGCCAATTTTCTTCAGGCTTTCAATGATTTTTTGTATGGATTCCTCTACTTTTTCCATGCTTCTTGCGCCAGTACAAACAACTTTTCCGCTTCCGAAAATCAGCGCAGAAGTCTTTGGCTCTTTTATTCTGATAACCAATCCTGGAAACTGTTCTGGGTTGTACTCTGTGTTGCTTAACGTTGCAGCCATTTTTTCCAGCGGAATGTCGTGTTCCAAACTGGTGCTGACTACTATATTGACAATCTGAATGTCCTTTTTCTCGAAATTGTGCTCTTGCTTAGGCTTAGAAACAGCTTTCTTTTTCTCTGTTTTTTTTACCATAAGAATCCCTCCTTTATAAAGGGGGAAGGTTGGTTTATTTATAAATACTGTTGTTTTTAAATGCCTGTTTCAGAATTTATAAACCTCCTTGGTTTCCTGTGGAGAATTGCCTTTATAGACTGTTTAAACGTAGTTTAACTGAATTTAACGAAACGAGTATTCCTCAAACTTATGAACTTTTAAGTTAATTACGCTTTTCCAGTCAGCTATTAATTCTTTAAATTCCTGCCGTATCTTTCTTGAAAGCAGTTCAAGTTCTTCTGTGTTTTTAGCTATGATAACACAAGTTATATCATAATCCCCCAACGTCGTGATAAGTTCTATGATGTTGTCATGCTCTCGCAAGAATCCTAAAAATTTGTCGAGTTGTTCTTCGCTGATGTTATGAAGCTTTATCTGTATATTTGCAACAAGCTCATAACCCAACGATTTAGGGTCTATAAATATCCCAAATTTTGCAATGATTCCGTTTTCCTGCAACTTCTTTAGTCTTTTATGCGTTGAGTCTATAGATAGATTGACTGTCTTTGCAAGTTCTGTTAAAGAAATCCTTCCGTTGACTTGAAGCATAGCCAGAAGTTTTTTATCTTTTACGTCCATAGTCTTAGAAAGTAAGATGAATATTTAAACTTAACTGTAAAAATTAAGCTAAAATGATAGAAGAGCTTAATAAAGAAGAATTCTTTCAGTAAGCATGGCACTCGGATATGGGCAACAAAGCATACAAAACAAGACCCCTTTAATCATGTTTGAGTCTTTTCAGAATAAAGGTTTTTTTCAAAAAGAAAAAAAATCAAAAACAGAAAAGATAGTGCGCTTAGCAAACTTGCAAAACAGAACAGAAGACTTTTTGAACGTCCTTAATAAAATTGAAGAAAACGATATTGGAGAAAAATTTAATCTCCTTGCTCTCTATCTTCAGACGCTTTCTGACAGGATAAGGACTTTAGAAACAGGCAAACCTGTTGATTCTTATTTGAAAAGAGTTTCTGAAAGGGAAAAAATTAATGTGGGTTTTTCATGACGAGAATAGCCGTTATTCAATGCAGTATAAGACAGTTTGATCCTGATTATAATCTAAAAAAAGCAGAACTCTGGATAAAAAGGGCAAAAAGGAAAAAAGCAGACATTGTTGTTTTTCCAGAAGATTTTCTCATAGGTCCTCTTGGAGGGAAACTTGATTATGCAGATGATGGAAGAAGATATAAACAGCATTTCCAGAACCTTGCAAGAACACATGCAGTTGCAATAGTAACAGGATCATTTATTGAAAAAGGCGCTGTAGGGCTGCACAACACGACGTACTTTATTGATAAAACAGGGAAAACAAAATCTCGATACAGAAAAATCCACCTATGGAATGGCGAAAGAAAATATCTCGTTCCAGGAAATGAACTTTCTGTTTTTAATACAGTCTATGGAAAAATTGGTTTGGTTATCTGCTGGGATTTAGCTTTTCCAGAATTGTTCAGAGCTATGACTAAAAGAGGTGTGCAGATAGTTTTTTGTCCCAGCTTTTGGTCGTATGGAGATGCAGGAGTTGGAGTGAAGTATGAAAAAAACGCAGAGGTTAATTTTGTTAATGCCCTCTGCAGTGCAAGAGCGTTTGAGAATGAACTGGTTTTGGTGTACTGCAATGCGGTTGGAACTTGGAACATAGGAAAACATGAAGGAATGTTGATAGGAAACTCTCAGATGACTGTTCCCTTTAAAGGAGTCCTTGCTAAGCTTTCTAACAAAGAAGGAATGCTTGTTGCAGATATAGACTTAAAAATACTGAACGCCGCAGAAAAATCCTACCGCATAAGAAACGACTTAAAACTTACATCTTAAAAAGAAACTCGCTATCCATAATCAACGGCTCTTCGATAATGAATCCTTCGCCATATTGCACGCCTATGAGCTCTCCACAGTATCTTCTCCACACTTTTAAGCGTTCAATAACTTTTCCTTCTGCCAAAGCTAACTGGCTTTTGTGCTGTTTTGCACAGCCTTCCCATTTTTCTATAACAGAAGAAATGTCGTTGATGAACGTTGGAGATTTATCTCTAGGAACCATGTAATAAACAATTCTTTGCACGCTGTGAACTTCAAACTCCAATGAGACTTTTTTAAATTTTGCAATTCTCAATGCGTTTTTTACCAACAAACCTGTTGCAGAATGATCAGGATGGCTTAAACCGTCTTTGTGAAATGTTTTATGCTCGAAGTAAGGAGCAAAAACAATTTTGGGTTTATATTTTCTAACAACGTTTGCTATTTTCAATCTTGCTTCATAACTATCGAAAATATTGCAATCGTGAAAATCCAATAGTTCAAGTTCTGCCTCTATATATTTTGCAGCTGCTTTGCATTCTTTTTCTCTTTCTTCAGGATTGCCATAGGTTCCGTTTTCTCCTCTGGTTAAAACAACGATAACTAAAGAATGACCTTGCTCTGCAAACTTTGCAATAGTTCCTCCCATGCCAAATTCTGCATCATCAGGATGAGCTCCTATAATCATGATGTCTGCCATGCTGGAAGAAAGATGGTTTTTTATTTAAAGTTTATTAAAGAACTAATAACTAAATTCAGTAACTTCTATGCCTTGCTGTTCGATTTTCATGGTTTTTAAGCCAGGCTCTATTTTGGTGTTTCTCATTTTTTTTACTTCAAGTGTTCTGACCATGGTTTTTCCAAACTCTTTCATTTCGATTTTGACAATGCCGTCGCATGCAAATTCTGAAACAGTATCTCTGGTTAAATAGGGTCCTTCGTTTTGCAGGGAATCAGTAATAAACAAATTTGTCGTCCCCAAATCAAGCATTCTGTTGATGAATAAATAGACAAATTGTTTTCCAACATCTCCTTTGGTATCTCTTAACTGCATGGTGTCGTTGCTGTAAAATCTGTCTTTATCTGGCATGACTTTTACAGGAATCGAGTACATTCCTGAGTTAATATCCAATATGGAAAGAGAATCAATGACGACTCTTTTTGCTCTTGTTCTCTGTACAGCAGCTTCAACAGCCCTTACTAAATCAAAAGAATGCACATCGATAGGTATTTTTAGAAAAGCAATCTTGCCCATTTTTTCCAGAGCAGGAAAATTAAAGCCAAATTGCACTGCCTGATCTCTTAATTTATCAGGACTTTCTTCTATGGTTACATATAATCCTGATTCTCCAAAGTCTTTCGCACCTTTATATAGATATTCAAGTGCAAAAATAGTCTTTCCACTACCAGGAGCACCGCAGACCAGTACAGAAAAGTTTTCAGGAATTCCTCCCTGAATAAGGTCATCAAACCCTTTGATGCCTGTCCTCACCCTCTTCATGATAGGAATTTAGTGGTGCAAGGTTTAAATATTTATCGAAAATGAGGAAAACGCACAAAAAATTCTTAAAGAAAGCATTTTTCCTACTCCTTATGAAACTTTTTATTGAACGAGAAAATAAGCATAACGAGATGGACTTTAAAGGTTCTGTCAAAGAGCTTTTGCAAAAGCTCGAGATTAATCCAGAAACCGTGCTTGTGGTAAAAAATGATGCGTTAGTGCAGGAGGATGAAGCGCTTCAGAATACAGATGTTGTTAAACTGATAAGCGTTATCAGCGGAGGATGAAGTGCAAACAATGCCCTCAAAATGCAGTATTTCAAGATTTATGTAAACATCATTTTATTCTGGACTTTGAAAAAAAAGTAAAAGACACGATAAAAAAATACAAACTCCTTGATAAAAAAGAAAGCGTTGTTGTTGCCTGCAGCGGAGGAAAAGATTCTCTAACAACTCTTTATTTATTAAAAAAATTTCATGGCAACGTCACTGCGCTCGCCATTGACGAGGGAATTCACGGATATAGAAGCAAAACGCTTGAAGATTTGAAGCAATTCTGCGAAAAGCACAAGATAACCTATAAGATAGTCTCGTTCAAGGAAGACTTTGGAAAAACGCTAGATGTCATGATGACTGATAAAAAAAATCCATGCACTGTTTGCGGTACTTTAAGAAGAAATTTGCTTAACAAATATGCTCAAGGTTATGATAAAATAGCCACAGGACACAATATGGATGATGAATCTCAGGCTATTTTAATGAATCTATTAAAAAATCAAACGCCCCTGCTTCATACATTAGGTCCTAAAAGCGATAAAAAGAGCATGTTCGTGCAGAGAATAAAGCCTTTGTATTTTTGCTCTGAAAAAGAGGTTGCAGCCTATGCGCTTTTGCAAAATTTTGGAGTGCACTTCGCAGAATGTCCCAACGCAAAAGATTCTTACAGAGCAAAAGTCAGAGATGCATTAAATGTGTATGCCTCAGAACATCATGATGTCAAAAGAAATATTTTAGAATCCTTTCTTGCAATAAAACCGCATTTGAAAAAGCAATCCTTGCATGTCAATCAAGAAAAATTTATTGAACTAGCTGGTTGATTTCCTTTTGCGTTAAATATCTCCATTTGCCTTCTTTTACATCCAATTTTAAATTTCCTATCTGGATTCTCTTTAGTGCCTTGACAAAATATTTTAATTTAAAGAGCATTCTTTTTACAATATGTTTTCTGCCTTCAACTATTTTTATCACAATTTTATGTTTGTCAATAGATACTACTTTTGGAAACACTTTGCCATCGACCAATCGTACTCCTTTTTCCATTTTTTCTTTGTCATGAAATTCCCTATCTAACAATAGCCAATAATATTTTGGAATTTCTTTTGAAGGATGCATGATTTTGTTTGCAAAGTCTCCATCGTTCGTTAATAAAACCAATCCTGTTGCATCTTTATCTAACCTTCCCACAGTGTAAATTCTTTCAGGTATCTGCACTAAGTCAATGGCTCTTTTTTTTACATTACCAGAAGTGCATTCATAGCCTTTTGGTTTATTGAGCATAATCCAGACTTTTTTTTCCTGCGAAATAGGCATTTCATCAATAGTTATCGTATCCGTTACTTTGGCCTTGTCTCCTAACTTGATAATCTGGTCATTAACCTTGACTTTTCCCTTTTCAATTAATTCTTCTGCTTTTCTTCTACTGCAATAGCCGCTATGCGCAATAATGGCCTGTACTCTGATTTCCATAGCTTTTTGGTACTTTCTCTTTTTTAAATAACTTTTGAAAATAACAATATTAAAAAACAAAACAGCTTTTCTTTAACCATGCGAGATTTTGTTTATTTTTCAGAGAATGCAGAGCAAATGCTAGAGCGAGCTGTTTCCTTAGGGTTTTCTGAATTAGTGCTTGTTTTTGCTGAAAAAAACATGGTGGAGAAAGACAATATTCTCAAAAACAGCAAAATAGTCCTAAAAACTGCAATAATGCTGCCTGAAAAATCCTTTGCAAAACTGCAAAAATACAAAAAAATATTTGACTATATCATTGCAGAAGGAACTCGCAAGGCGTTTGAAACAAAGCAAATTGACTTTGTCATTCCGGATTTTACCGCTTTCAAAGACCACACCCATTATCGACAGTCAGGTATGGACCAGATTTATGCGAAATTAGCAAAAAAGAACAATTTGACAGTCTTATTTGATTTTTCGTTGTTGTTAGAGTCAAAAAACAAACAATCTATGGTTGGAAGAATGATGCAGGATGTTGCTTTATGCAAAAAGTACAAAGCAGCCTATGGAATAGCAAGCTTTGCGAAAACTCCATCAGCCATGCGCTCTTCAGGCGATTTTTCTGCTTTTTTAAGAACCCTGCAATAAAAAGATTTAAAAACAAGAATACTCCTAGATTGCTTTATGGGAAAGAGAGGAGTTTTTATGTTGTTATTGCTTTTATGTATTCCATTTTCCTATGCGGCATGGTCTTCTGATGTTTACTGCCCTATTTCTCCTTTACCAGAGTATTCTGGTGCTTGTTATGGAGGGGGGTTGAGCAGAGTTTGTGCAGAAACACGAATCGATGACCTTGATGAAGATTCTTACAAAATTGAAAATGGACAGTATATGGAGCGAAAGGAAAATGCCTATGTTAGCTATTGTTTAGATGCAGATATTAATGCGTCCATCAAGGCAACATGTTATAATGATGAGCGTAGTGAAACCTACTACGATTCTTGTTTTTCTGGAACTATTGTAAATGAGTGCGTCCTAAAAGGATGCTCTGGTTGTAAGGATTATTCTGAAAGCAGAAGCGTTGCTTGTCCTGATAGTTATGGTTGCTTTGACGGTGCTTGCCAAGATGCAGATACTGATCAAAGTTACTGTTCTGGAGAGTTATCAAAAAACCTTTCTACCGGTTGGTTGTGGATTGGAGAGGCACCAAGTGTTGTTCCAGGAGTTGGCGGCTATTGTTGTGGCAATAATGAACAATCCTGCGCCCTTGGCACTAAAAATCAAAATTCCCCAGATTTTCAGTGGAAGGTTAGCTATGCAGAAGTGAAAGATATCGAAAGTACAAAATGTGCAGATATTTCCTTATCTGCAGTTCCTGCCGCCTATGCGAATAATAATCCTCTTGATTGGGCATATTATCCTTTAAATCCTGTTTTCAACAGGAATTTTCTGTTTGCCGAAAGAAACGCAGGCGATCCGCTTTTATTTAAATCTAAAGCGTGTAGGATTTATCTTGCACAAACATATGTTGGATTAGTAAGTAAAGCGACTGTCCCCCTGACACTTACTGTGGACGGTTCTTTTGTTGTTCAAGTGTACAACGCGTCAGACACGTTAATTTTCAACTATTCTAATTCTGTAATTTTAAAAACAGTTAATGTACAAGTTCCTTTTGATGCAGGAATGAATAAAATACATTTTTATGCATACAATAATGCTTC
Source organism: Candidatus Woesearchaeota archaeon (assembly GCA_003599145.1). GTDB lineage: Archaea > Nanobdellota > Nanobdellia > Woesearchaeales > UBA9642 > SURF-58. The sequence goes on from QZIT01000002.1 coordinate 18,782, forward strand.
CATAAAATATGTGCCTTTGACTTTGCAATCCTCTCAGCCAATTTCAAACATTTTTGCGTGGATGAATTCAGAACTATCAACCAATGAGACAAATTGTTCAAATGCGATTGATGACGATGGAGATGGTCTTATTGATGCACAAGATGATGATTGTCAGCAGGGCTTGGATTGCAGCGTCGGATCTTTAGTTCCGCAATATAGTCCTATAGCTTCTGATGGAAGCGATGGTTGCTGCGGTGATGATCTTGGAGATCTTGGCTTTGTTGATAGCTTAAATAAATACTTCTGCAGTATGGATTATAATACTTCAGAGCCATACGATGTATCTTTAGATATACGGGGAAACTGGAAATGGTGGACTGCAGATAATTCTGGAGATGCCTTTGAAGTGCACCGAATGGATGATAGTGATATCATTTCCAACAGCGATGAATGGTATTACTGTGGTCCTGGAACGGGAATAGCGAATGGAAATCGTGTTGACTATGGAAAAACATTCAATGAATCCGCGGGAGTTGATGCGTGTATTTGTAAAAGAATCAATCCTGTTTTTGAAGGAACTTGCGGTAATGAAAAGAAGAATTGTTGTGAGGTTGCTGTTGGTTTAAGCTGTGATGCAGAGAATGAAATAGAAAGGCCTACAGAAATTTCTGATTGTGGAGTTTGTTATGACGCTTCTGGTGCTGTTGTTGATGCATTTACCGACTTTGATCACGATTCTGTAGACTATGTTGATACTGTTGGAGAACTGGAAAAGGGCGTTGCCCAACTCAATATCAATCCGGCACTTAACTGCGCAGAAAATGATGGACTATCCTGTGCACAAGGAACAGTCTGCGTTTCGAATTTTACTTTTAAAACATTTACTGCAAATGGAGAAAGCTGTTGCAAAAGATATGACGGCAATGGTGCAGATGATGTTTTTTGCGCTTCAAAAGAACAGGCAACCTGCGAAGAGCAGGGAAAAGCAATTTGTGAAAGCAATGAACTTTGTGTTGGACAGGAAACAGAAGGCGGTGATGGAATCTGCTGTGAAAGCCAGAGCCTTTGCTATAATCCTGAGGAATCCGTGTCATTGACGTATCCTATTCAAGATTCTTTTGTTTGCTATGAAACTAACTACCAAGGATTCTTTGGAGAGTGTTGCAATCAAAACTCCTGCTACAATGCAGAGAGACAGCAGTTCACGTTAGATACGTATGATAGAACTGCCTTTGGTGTAGGAACGCCTTTAACTAGTGTTTTCAGCTTTGAACGGTTTATTGAAGGAAGATTAAGAACGCAAATGCTTAAAGTGCAAAATCCAAATGCCAATAAGTCTTACGGTTCTGCTTTTGAAACAGATTTAATAACTACAGGAAAAGGAGATGTGACTGCATTAAGAAATCAAGGCTTTACGCATTTGAGTTTTTACATTTTCATAGAGGATGAAAGCAATCCAAAAATAGCATTTAAGGACGATCAAGGAGTTATTCATCAAGATTGGAATCTCTGGGATTACTCAACCAACGGGCAGCAATTAGGAAAATGGCACAGAATTTTATTTCCTCTTGACCAAATAAACTTTCCTGTTTCTAAAGTAGGCATTATTCTTGATAAAGATGTTTCTGGCTCTTTGAAATTAGATAACGTTCACGTTGTGAATCAGCAAAATGAGCAGAATTCTTTGTTTTGTTCAGGATATATGAAGCAATGGATAACAGGCGTTGAAAAAGAAAGCTACAGTTCTGCTGAAGAAAAACGAGCCTATGCAGATGTTTGCAATTATCAGGCAGCTTTTGCATGGACAGGAAATCTTTGCTGTGGCAACGGACAGTACTCCGGTGCAGAAGAGTATTATGAAGATGTTGATGGTGGTTGCTGGCAGGGAAGTGCTGTTTTCAACAATAATCTCTTGTACGATTCTATCGGTGGAGAAGACAGCAGAAAGATTCTTTATTTCAATGAAAAGTTTCATGAGTGTTCTGGAACAAGAGCAGTTGCAGGGCTGACTATAGAACCAGAATCCCCAGGAACTATTATGGGAAGCTGGTTGTGTGATTTATCAGGGTATTGGATAAGAGCAGATGATGTTGCAATAGAAAAAACAGCAAAAAGATTATTGGCTGCTAAGATGTATAATATTTCCAATCAAAACCAATTTTCCTTATACTGTGATGATTTCCAAAACATCGTGAATAATCCTGAACGTGCAGGATCTTTTTCAACTAAATTTGCCTGTGTTTTGAATGATGACTATTCCAATATGCGAAGCAATAAAGTCTTTATAGGTATATTGATAGAAAAAAGCAATCTTCCCACATTCATAAGCAGGTTGAATGAATTTGTTCCCTTCTCTAATGATTCTCTTGATTTTTTGATAGACACAAGCATTTGCAACGCAGTTCCTGAGGACAGCACAGAATTTGTTGCCTGCAATCCTATTGCTGTAGAAGAATTTACCATTTACTCTTACTATCATCCAACCTTTGGCATCTATGTTTTTGGCTTTGCAGAGCCTGCAGCATTAAAAGAAACAACAGTTTTTGAGGACATCTGGAATGCAATTGCCAAATTCTTTAAATCAATATTTTCAGTGCAAGATGTGGTTATCGCTTTCCCTATTCCAGAATCAAAAACAAACTTTGATAAGTTTTACTTCGCGAGAAATGGGGGTATTATTACAGGTTTGCAGGAAAAAGCTCAAGGCAGAACGTACATGAAAATCGAATATAAAGGCTTTGAAGAGAAGTATCTTGCGTTGTTCCCTCAATATGTACGCACGTCTGTATATGAAGAAACTGAGTGTGGAGAAGTCTTTTATGTAGAATATCCCTACCTTGTTAATGATAATAAAGAGTGGACGTATCTAACAACTAACGTGAAGATAGCAGGAGGTTATGTTTCTGAAGATTGCGTACAACCAAAAAACATATAAAGCACTTTGCCGTTTGTCTTTTTATGAGACAAGCAATCCATGCAGGCTCTTTTTATGAAAAAAATGCGAATGCATTAACAAAACAGATACAGGACTGCTTTAGCCATGATAAAGGTCCTGGAGATTTGCCTGTCAATAAAAGACTTAATAAAATAAAAGCAGTTATCGCCCCTCATGCAGGCTATCAATACAGCGGTCCTTGCGCAGCATGGGCTTATAAGGAAATAGCCGAATCGCACTTTCCGGAATTATACATCATCATAGGACCTAATCACGCAAATAACGGAACGTTTCTTTCCATGGATTTGTGGCAGACGCCTTTTGGAGAAATAAGAATTGATCATGTCTTTGCAGAACTTTTAATGAAAAAGAACGGCATAAAGGTTAATGAAGATGCCCATCAAAAAGAGCATTCTATAGAAGTGCAGTTGCCCTTTTTGCAGTTTGCGACTCAAGATAGAATGCATGAATTAAAAATATTGCCTATCATTATTGACGATTCCTGCGACTTGAAGAAACTTGCCTTGGATATCAAGGAAACCATTCTTGAAACGCAGAGAGATGTTATTTTTATTGTCAGTAGCGATTTTACGCACTATGGCAGAATGTATCATCACGTTCCTTTCTCCATTGATGTCAAGAAAAACATCTATGCATTTGATGAGCAGGCAATAGAGTTTATCAAAACAAAAAATCCTGAAGGGTTACTGCAGTTTCATGATGAAAAAATAAGCAGCATTTGCGGTATTTACGCGATTGCTCTGCTCTTGCACACGGTGAAGATCCAAAAAGTAAGCATGGAGCAATATTATACGTCTGCAGATTTAACAGAAAGCGATTATAAAAATAGTGTTAGTTATGCAAGTATCATCATTTCATAAGCTCGAGATTCATTTCTAGAACAGCAACAGGCATTTCCAATTCAAAATTAGTAAGCACTTGAGGATGCACTTCTCCGATATGTGCAACATTCACATTGTTTACTTTAACGATGGCAACCCTTCCGTTGATAAAGCTTGCATAGTCTTTTGCCTCTTCCAAAACAAACGGCTTGTTTAATGCCTGCATCAATCCATCAAGGATCTGTTTTATTTTAGTAAAATCAGTGTCGGTATTGCAGAGGGCTATACACAATCGTCTTTCTTCTTTGCAATCATCCTTAAATACTGTTCCTATTTCAAAAATATGTTGGGGAAATTCGTTGTGCTTATTTCTTTTCAGCGTTGCAAGTAGACTTGGCAAAAAACTTCTTCTTAAGACGCTGTATTCTTCTGAAAACGCGTTTTCTATTTCCAATACAGGCCTATTTTGAAGGACCATTTCCTGCTGCTCTTTTTTATTCGTTAAGCTAAAATTTTTAACTTCCAGCAGCCCATAACCTGTCAATACATCTCTAATTTTGTTCTCATAAACAGCAGCCGCGTCTTCTTTTCCTATGGTTGCAACATGAGGGATTTTTTCAGGAATATTTTCATAACCATATGCTATGGCTATATCTTCTACAAGGTCAATAGGATGCAGAATGTCTGCACGATAACTAGGAATAGAAGCGGTTTTGCCATCATACCCAAAACCCATTCTTTCCAGCAGTATTTTTACTTGAGCAGGCTTTAAGGGCACTCCTAAAATCTTTTCAGCGTATGCAGGATCAAGCTTCATTCTTTCAGGTTCTAATTGCGGAGTTACTTTTTTTGTTACATACTGCAGCGTTACTTGATAGGCAACACCGCCCATGTCAATCAACGCGGCAACAATCATATTCAAACTTTTGCTTAAGTAAGAGAAGTCGAATCCGCTGCATTCAATAAAAACTTCTTTTGTCTGCAAATCTATTTTTCCAACGGTGTTGCTGTTAATGATAGGAGGCATGCTCATGATTTGATTTTTAGCGTCGATAAATAACGGATAGAGTTTTTGTCCTTCGAGTAAATGTGCATATTTTCTTCCTGTTGGATGCAAGGCAAGTATTTGGTTTGCAGTAAGCTTTTTGTTGATTTCAAGGGGGAAAAATTCAATGTCTTCTGGTTTCTTTGCCGTATATCGAATAGGAAACTTTATTTTTTCCAAAGGATATATTCCCAAGGCGATTTTCTTCCTGTTTCTTCCAAAGGTGATGTGGACTTTTTCCTGTAGGTCGATGAGCTCTCTTATTTTCTCATCGGTTAATTTTAACCCCTTGACAACAGCGCAAACCGTGAAGGGCCTTACCTGTTGCACTTGCTTGTCGATAATAACTTTGTAAGAAGAAGGCTTTGCAGTGTATTTCTGCAGTCCTATTTTGATTCCCAAGAAGGAACGCATTGCCCTGCTGAATCCGTGCAAGCTAAGCACATCAGGTCTGTTGGGAGAGACTTCAATCACGATTTCTTTATCGTCAACATGCTCTACAGGCATGCCCAAGAACGAGATTCTTTCCAGTATTTTTTCGTTGATGCTTCTTCCTAGTGCTTTTTCCAAGTCTGCTTTTGCAAATGTTATCGTCGGCATTGCTTCATCACAATTTTTATTTTATTTTCGGTTAAACTCATGGAACCTATTCCTAAAAGTATTAACAAGGTCGATATACTAAGATTTTTCACCCATAATTCTGGAAAGTACATGTAGCTGACTACGAAGTTTATAATTCCCAATAAAATAATTACCATGCTGAATTTTAAATACAGCAATTCTTTTTTTAGTAAGCAATTCATTTCAGCCACAGTTTCATGCTCCTCAATTGTTTTACATCATTTCTATTGATATCTCGAATATCTTTAATGTCAAAATAGTCAAATAATCTTCCTAATCCCAGACCCCATGCAAGGACAGGAACATCTTTTCCCAATAATGGCTTTACTACTTCTGGACGGAAAATGCCGCTTCCTCCTAATTCAACCCATTCTTTTTTCACAGGATGAAATACATCTACTTCTAAACTTGGCTCTGTATAGGGAAAATGAGAGGGCCTCATCCTTATTTTATCATAGCCCATTTTTGCGTAAAACTCTCTCAAATAGCCTTTTAAATGTTGCAAATTTGCATGTTCATCAATAACAATGCCCTCTACCTGATAAAATTCGAAACTGTGCTTCCAATCAAGCGCCTCATTTCTAAAAACTTTTCCCACTGAAAAAAACTTTGCAGGCAACTGCTGAACTTTGCTGATGGTTTGGGCGCTTAAAACAGTGGTGTGCGTTCTTAACAGCATCTTTCTTGCCGTGTCTTCATTCCAGCTGCTCTGCCATCCTTTAGAGCCTGTTTGCCAGCCGTTTTCATGTACAGCTTTTATTTTTTTAGCAAGCTCTTTTTCTTCTTTTGAAAATTGATATTGTCTGTTTTTAAGATAAAACGTATCCTGCATTTCTCTGGCAGGATGGTCTTGCGGAACAAATAAGCAATCCAAATCCCAGAATGCCGATTGCATCATGGTTCCTTTCATTTCCTGAAATCCCAATTCAAGCCAAATTTTTTTTACATAATCAATGACTTCGTTTTCAAAGTGTTTTTTTCCGAAGTAAGATTTAGGAACATTTGCCAAAACGTCGTAGCTTCTGAATTTTTTCCCTCTCCAAGAACCCGATTTTAGCATGTCTATGTCTAGTTTGTCTATGTAATCATCATGGATTTTCTCCTTGATGATTTTTCTTCCCATTTCTGTAAGATGCGCAGAGATCTTTTTTGCCGTCTCCTTTTTGACAATGTTTTTTCTCTTCAGAAAATCAGTATAGATGAATCGTTCTTCAGAGGTTAGCTGGTCAACAGGCATTGGCAGTGCTCTGAGAAATTCCTGTTCGGGAAGATGTTCTTTTATTTTTTCCCCTTCTGGCGTTAATGCAAAAACGAGTTTTTTATTTTCCTTTTGGATGGTAATTGCATTTTTTCTTCGTAATAAGCCGATGCAAACATTCACTTCTTCTTTTTTGAGATCTGCTTTTTTCGCAAGCTCTTGCTCTGAGAGTTTTTTCGTCAGCGCTTTCAAGAATCGTGTTTCAGGAAGCCCTCTTTTTGCATAGTCGATGCCGTTTTTGTCTAGCGTTGCAACATCTTTTGTCGCTTCCTGGATTGCTATGATGCCTTTATTCTGCATCCACTGCAATGCGCGCATCACTTCAACAGGTTTATTTTTTGATTTCTCTACCAATTCTTCAAAAGAAACTCCTTCGTGAAGAAAAGGAAGCACTTTTCTTTCCAAAGGATGCAGTTTTGCAAGTAAATCCTCTGTTCCCCCCATTGCCCTGAGATATTGTTTTTCCTATATAAATCTTTGGTGGGTTTTTATTATTTTCTATATAGAAAAGAAATGTGAAATAAAAAAAGAAAAAAGCAATTATTTTGCTTTAGCAGGCTTCATCTGCTTCCATGCAAGTTCAAAAAGCTTTTCAAGAGCGTCTGCAAAGAATGGCGTGTTAATCCAGATGCCAACATCATACGTAGGATGTACTTGCGCATCATCCATCAGCATGAAGATGATTTCTTTTCCGTCCACTATGCAAAATCTTGCTTTTGTTGTCGACTGCCTTACTTCCACTATACCTTCAAGCTCTTTGACTGCTTTCAGAGCATCTTTTGCTATAGGTGCGGCGATTCTGATTTTTACTCCTCTCTTCTTGAGCTGCTCAAAAACTGGTTTCAAGCCTTCAATTTTTCTTATCAATCCCTGCTCTGTTGTCATAATGGTTACTGTTTTCTCTGCACCCTTAATCGTGAGCTCAAGATGGTTATACAAATTATGCCTGCCTTTTAATGAGCCGCTTAGGTCTGCAGGCTCTATTAATTCAACTCCTTGCGTGTGGAGAGAATTAAGCTCATTAATAACTTCCGTGCCTTTTAACTGCTCAAGCTTTTTTAATTGGTCGTCTGCGCTGTTTTTTACATTCTTTTTTACTCTTTCCAAAACTTCTTTTGGAGGAACAGCAACGTATTTGATTGGTTTGCCAATCTTCATGATGACAAATCCTTTTTTTTCCAGGCTTTCGAGGACGTCGTAGCTTCTGCTTCTTGGAACGTTTGCAATATCGCTCAGTTCTCCTGCAGTACTGACACCCCTGCTC
>QZIT01000003.1 GCA_003599145.1 Candidatus Woesearchaeota archaeon
CTGCAGGGTGAGCTGGTGGAATTCGGGGCGGGTTCCACGTTGTTTGTCAATCCAAAGGATCAACGCACGCAAGATTATGTCGAAGGCAGGTTTGGGTAGGAGAATTTACAGTTTAGACCTGATAATCTCAATTTCCGCACACTCTCTCATCTGAAAATAGATGCTTATCTTATCCTGTATAGTGGTCCCATTCATCTATCTCACTATTCTTAGATACGATGTCAATAAGTCGATGTGCCAGCCTTTTGACCAAGATTGATTCATTCAACGTGGCTAGGTTTAATAGATATAACTTACAAGAAGAATCTATCTTAGCAATAGCAATCAATATTGCTCGCATAAAAAAATAATCGGTTTCACCACTTTCAATTATTTTCTGAAATTCATTCAATGCCCGCTCACTTTGAATATTTCCTAGTATCTGAGCTGCCATGATTCTTCTTTCAGGAACGGAGTGATACAAAGCCGTTAATAGTTTTTCTTCATATTCAAGTTGTTGAAATACTCCTAATTCAAAATTACACTTGGGGCAGATGATATCCTCTTCAGTTACAGTTGACCAACAATTTGGGCAATAGTAGGTTAACATCCTAATTTTTTCTCGCATTTATTCTACTACAGGAGCAATTTCATGATTTCCTTGTTATAAATGAAAGGTGTTGTTGACTGAATGAAGAATATATTTTTCGTTGCGCTTCTCAATCACATTAATTGCACAGGGTTCCTGTTCTATATCCCAAAATCGATTATTCCCCAATCCAAGAATATCCAGAAGAATCAATCGATTAACAACTGTATGGCTAATAAGTACAATTTCCTCATTAAAATGCAGCCTACACAGTTCATTTAGAGTGGTTACTGCTCTGTGCCGTACTTGTGCGAGAGTTTCTCCCCCTGGAATTTGAACTATCTCAGGATGTTCATACCAATTAGAAATCATTTCGGGCCAATCTTTTCTCACTTCCTCAGCAGATAGGCCCTGCCATTTACCATAATCAATATCGATCAATCCATCCAATGGTTGTACTAACAATCTATTTCCTTTTGCAATTCTTTGGGCGGTTTGCATTGCTCTACTCAAAGGACTGGAATAGATTGCTGTTGGTTTCCATTTTCCCTTTACTAGTCTTGATGTTTTTCTCGCTTGTTCCAATCCAATTTTATTTAAAGGAATTTCCGCCCGACCTCGAAATCGCTCGACACGATTCCACTCAGTCAGTCCATGGCGAACTAAAATAATCATCAACATAGCAGTTTTTCCTTTTAGTAAAAAGAGGCTGGAGGATGACACTCCTCCAGCCACCTAATTTGAAAGTCTAAGGGTTATCGCACAAATGCTTTTCGCCCGGCATAGATCGCAGCATCACCCAATTCTTCTTCAATGCGCATCAATTGATTGTATTTTTCAACGCGCTCACCCCGACAGGGAGCTCCGGTTTTAAGATGCCCTGTACCCATGGCAACTGTGAAATCAGCAATGAAACTATCCACTGTTTCTCCAGATCGGTGAGAGACCATTGCACCCCATCCAGCTTTCTTAGCCATTTCAATAGTCATAATGGTTTCGCTAAGAGTTCCAATCTGATTGAGTTTGATCAATACCGCATTTGCCACATTTTCTTGAATCCCTCTGGATACACGTTCAACATTTGTGACAAATAAATCATCTCCAACCAATTCGATCTGATTACCAATCGTCTGATTCAGCAATTTCCAACCATCCCAATCATCTTCTGCAAGACCATCTTCCAACACAACGATCGGGTATTTCTTTACCCATGCTGCATACATATCAACCATTTCAGCAGAGGTTACTTTTTTACCCTCAGTTCGCAAATTATAGAACCCATCTTCATAAAAACCACTGGAAGCTGGATCAAGTGCAATGGAAACTTGTTCACCGGGTTTATAGCCTGCGTTTTCGATAGCTTTTAGAATGACCTCAATAGCCTCAGCATTTGTCTTGAGCGCAGGCGCAAAACCGCCTTCATCTCCTACACCTGTTGTATATCCATTATTCTTTAGAACACCTTTAAGAGCGTGGTAGACTTCACTTCCCCAGCGTAATGCTTCTCTAAAATTCGATGCTCCAACGGGTGCGATCATGAATTCCTGCAGATCGGTACCCTGCCAGTTTGCATGAACACCACCATTCAAAATATTAAACATGGGTACAGGTAATAACTTGGCGCTTACACCACCCAAATATCGATAGAGTGGTAGACCCACTTCATCCGCTGCCGCTCGGGCTGCAGCTAAACTTACGCCCAATATTGCATTCGCGCCATATTTGCTTTTATTGGGAGTACCATCTAAGGCAATCATAGCCTGATCAATGGAAGATTGGTCTAAAGCATCCATTCCACAAATAACACCCGCAATATCCTCATTCACATGCTGAACAGCCTGCAAAACGCCTTTCCCATTGAAGCGATCCTTGTCACCGTCACGCAATTCGATAGCTTCGTGGATTCCTGTTGATGCACCTGAAGGAACAGCAGCTCGACCAAAAGCGCCGCTTTCCAGGTATATTTCAACCTCTACAGTTGGATTCCCTCTTGAATCCAGAATTTCACGTGCATGGATTTCATTGATATTTGATGTCATTTCTTTCTCCTATTTCTTTTTATATCTTTCTCTGCAGTTTCCAATAAATCAAGGTTTATTTCCACTAATTCCGTGATGGTTTTATCAATTAATTCAGCAGCATTGCTGGAAAGGTCACCATAACCTTTTACTCGTTTTGAACGGCATTCTTCCAGATTTTCCCAACTGATGCTCATTTCTGCTAAGATTTCTCTCTCAATATTCTCCTCAAACACTTCAAGATTAAACCTTCTTGCAGTCTCTTTAATTATAGTAAAAGCTTTATCAATTTTACAGAGAATCTGCTTGCGATCTTCTGCATCAAGACGTACATCACGATGGAATAAGATTCCTTCCTCCTCTGAAGTGAGTAATTGATATATCCAACGAAGCGCTCTCTCAAATGAAAGTAATGAAGCTCGAATATACCTTTTTTGAGAAACATTTAAATTTAACTCTTCCATATTTATTTCCACAAATTTACTTAGTTAACTCATAAAATGATAGCTTACTGAGCAGATTATAAAATAGCTTCTACCATTTTGTTTCTTTGGTAGAAGCTATCAGTCTAAAAAGACAATTTCAGCGAGCCTCATCGCTAATCATTTTTTCATTACATTGATGTTTGATATTAAGTGTAACACTAAACAGATTAGTTTTATTACGCGTGTCCTGATTCGGTAAAACTTGACGCATCAATTGTAAAGTTCTATAATAATTTTTAAGCGATGAGACTCGCTGCAAACAAAATAAACCACCTGTAAAGGTTAACAGTCTCTACTAAATTCATGGTAGAGACTTTTTTTTAAATTAAGGAAATAGGAAAATGCGTAAACCAATAATTGATAATGAAAGAAGAGAAATAGAAAATCCTCTAAGTAATAATAAACAAAAACAGGTCGAAAGAAATATTGTGTCATTAGGTTGGGTATCTTTCTTTGGTGGTTTAGCTCAAGATATGATTCAACCCATCCTACCTACTTTCTATACATCTGTTCTGGGATTAAATAAAGAATTCATTGGTTTGATTGAAGGATCTTTAACTACAATCGTCAGTCTAATGAAAATTGGTGCGGGTTACCTTTCGGATGTATTAGGTATTCGAAAAATCATTGTTTTCGTCGGGTACATGCTTTCCGCTTTCGCTCGTTTTAGCTTGGGTCTGGCAAACAGCGGAGCTGCAGTATTTGGATTGAGGTTGACCGATGGTGTTGGAAAAGGTTTGAAGGACGCACCGCGTGACGCGCTGGTGGCAGGTTCAGCCAGGAATAGAAAATTGGGACTTGCCTTCGGCATCCAGCGTACTCTAGATACACTGGGTTCTGTTGTTGGACCACTAATAACTTATGGATTACTCCGTCTTTGGATCGATCACCCAAATAAGTATCGTGAAATTTTCATGACCGCCGGATTGATTGCCTTCGTACCACTAATCATCATAGGTTTCTGGGTAAAAGAAAGAAAGCAGCCCATTAAAAAACAAGTCATTTCATTGAAGGTTTTAAAAGGACCTTTTACAAGTTTTTTAATGATCTTACTTCTATTCACTTTAGGGAACTCTTCGGACGCATTTTTAATATTACGTGCTGAGAGTGTAGGAATTTCAAGTACCGTGATTCCCTTAGTTATTGCTTTTTTTAATTTGATCTCTGCTCTTGCTGCAATTCCAGCCGGTAAGCTTTCTGATCGAATTGGACGACGGAAAACAATATCAATTGGTTGGGGAATTTATTCTCTAACCTATTTAGGATTCGCTATAGTTAATCAAGCCTGGATGATCTGGATATTATATGGATTCTATGGACTTTATTATGCGTTGACAGAAGGTTCAGCGAAAGCAATGGTTGCAGAACTGGTACCCGAAGCGAACCGAGGAGCAGCTTTTGGTCTTTTCAGCGCATCAATAGGAATCATAGCTTTACCTGCAAGTCTAATTGCTGGCTATTTATGGAATGTATCAGCTGCTGCACCCTTTGCATTTGGGGCTATCATGGCTTTCTTGGCATTTATCGCCCTGCATTTTCTACTTTAAACCGGAATTGATACCGAATATAGATGAAACTATCTCGTTATTCATTGTTAGTGTTTATACAAAAGGGGTGTCTTCTTTAAAATGAATGAGAGTAAATTATGGAAGAAAATTTTGTCACAATAACTAAAAATGGAAAACTTTCAAACATTGATGAGAATAATTTACGCAAAAACGATATAGTCGTCTTACAAGCTGGTGATATTGTTCCTGCTGATCTAAAATTAATTGAAGCTAGAGAATTAGAAATTGATGAATTTGAAATAACTGGTGAAATAAAGCCAGTTGATAAGAAGGTTGATGAAAATGATGAAATTTTATTTATGGGTAGTAGAGTTCTCAAAGGTACAGGAAAGGGTATTGTAATTACAGTTGGTGCACAAACAGAATATGGAGCAATCTTAAACCAGAAATGGGAACAAAATCACCATTATCGGTTCCAAATAATCAATAAAAATACTATTTGCTTCTCTTTATTACTCCTGCCCGTATTAATTATTCATTTAATTACATCCAATATCAGTCTATTGTTTATCATATTCTATTTACTTTATTCAATGGTTTTTATCCTGCTACAAAATGATGACTTAATTAAGTACCGTCTTATTTCAAAAGGACAAAAAAAATGCGATGACTTGAAAATTCAAATCCGTGATGTAAGAGTATTAGAGATTTTGAATAATATAGATACCGTGTGTTTCGACAAAACAGGAGTTTTAACAACACGTCAATTCGATATCAAGAAAATATACTTTGCAGATAAGATAATTGACACAAACAGCGATTTCTATACAGTAGAAAAGAAAACAGATTATTTAGTAAAACTTGCGTGTGCTTTGTGCAACGATGTTTTGTATTTTGAAAAATTTGACTCAGCCAATCCAATAGACAAAGCATTGATTATTTTTGCACAAAAACACGGAATGGATGTAAAAGAATTGCTATCGCAAATTAAACGCATATATGATAAACCCTTTAATTCTGAAAACCGTTATATGGCAGTTGGATTTGAAACAAACGATAAAGAAATATATTATCTTGCAAAAGGAGATCCAGATGTCATATTAAGAATGTGTAACAGCTATCTTACTTCGAACGGAAATAAGAAAAACATGGACTCTAGGTTTTGGCTCTTTAATAAATTGAACTTTGATACTATTAATCAAAATAAAGATACTGTTATCGCTTTAGCGTATTCATCTGATAATCCCAATCAAAATCCCAGCGGATATATGTTCTTGTGTATGCTACAACTTGAGAATAAATTACAACAAGGAGCTCGAGAAATAATCGAGCAATTATCAAAAAATGGGATCAGAAGTATATTGCTAACCGGAGACAAAGCCGAGACTGCTCTAAGAGTTGGCACAGATTGTGGAATTACGGAAAAATTAAGTGCTTGTCTAACGGGTAGGATGATCGATAGAATGGAATTATCGGAAGTTGCTAAACAATCTTCATATTGTTCTGTATTTGCCAGATTATTACCCTCACAAAAAGGAACTATTATAAGATTACTCCAACAAAAAGGTCATTATGTTGCGATGGTTGGAGATGGACCTAATGATGGTATTGCATTAAAAGTTGCGGATATAGGAATTTCGTTTGCAAAGGATAGTTCCCCAATAGCGAGAAGACTTGCAAAGATTCTTATCAACAACTTAGATGATCTATTAAAACTTTTTGAATGCGCTAGTAGATTTAGGAAGGGATATAATCGATTAAGAATTCTTAGAACGATAGTATTAGTAGTATCATTGCTAAGTATTTATGCTTGGATATTAGAATACATCGTAGGATAAGTTGTCCCAATTCCTTTTTTTATATCTGTTAAAAACCTTTTTACACATCATGCGATCAATTTGTAAAATTGATTCAGACTACAAACTAGCAGCAGCGTCATTAGTAGTGAAACAATCTATAGAAAACACATCATTTGATCATGTTAGAAGGCCTCCCTATTCTTTGTGCGAAAAACCTATCATAGTATTATCATAGATTCAAGATCAAACGCGGATTGTTAAATTGTAAACATCCCTTGAGATATCTCTATTTCGAGATTTTATAATATTATTGTATAAATCCTTCCCGTAACTCGTCTGTAACGGTTTACCTGCTGATAACCTATATGTTCGCGTACCATCTTTTTGTCGTACTGCCCTTAAAAAAAGGACACCTCTTAACTTTTTTTTATAAATCGAATGTGCAAAATCATATAAATGTGTCACGAAGAAAATTTTCAAATTGCTTTCATATAATGCAGATGTAATTTGCCTAGCAATTTCAGATCCTTCTTTTTCATTAGTTGCTGAGAAAGATTCATTAAATAATAGGATTGCATTAGGTGTGATATGGTTAACAATTTCATTCATCCTGGCAAGCTCTTCATCCAGTTTTCCACTATTCATTGTAATGTCTTCTTCACGTTTGTAATGCGTAAATAGACCATCACATATATTTGAAGAAAAAGATTCAGCTGGAACAAACATTCCACTTTGCATCATCAATTGAGCTAAACCAATACTTCGTAGAAATGTTGATTTTCCTCCTTGGTTAGCGCCTGTAATAATTATGAAATTTTTATCCTTAACATTTAAATCATTCCCTATCACTTTTTTCCCCATGGTTAAAGCCAAACATACATCATATAATCCATTAAATGAATGTTCACACTCTTCAGCGAATACAGGCTTTGGAAAACATACCGTTTCTCCAATTTTAATAAGCTGCTCGTATAAATTCAGACAACCGATATAAAAGGCTAACTCGGTTTTTAATGCTTTTATAAAATCCAGAATATGATCACAAGATTGAGCAAGCGCATTCGCTGCTTGATTAATCCCTCTATTGCTTAATTCTGATAAGGCTCTAGCACCGGCTTCATCACGGTCAGCAATTGTATACGAGTATATTGGTACTTTTGGTGAAAAGATACTTTTAAACCAGTTCTGTTTGTTATTATTTGGTTTACGAAGGATATAGTTAGTTCCTTTATTTCCTTTTCCTAAATCAGCGCTAATAAGAATACCGTTGACAAATTTTAGATCCCGCAGGTGCTTTTGGATTTCATTAAAATAATCATCACTTAATTCCTCAATTAATGTGTTAAAAAGAGCATTAAAACCTTCAGAGTCAAATTCATGCTTATAATCGTCAGCAATTTTTCGTAATTTTCTTAACATACTCACAAACATCCCCATTACATTTATTGCTCGATCCAAGGTAGCAATGGGATACCTATTACTCCATCCCCAATAGCCCTTCTTTTCACTTTCGATGGTCTCCAACACAATCTTATAGATACTTTTAACAATAGCGGAGTCCCGCAAGCAATCTTGTAGTACTTTTTGTCGATATAAAATGGTTTCTATTTCATTACTCATGCTAGATAATATGACACTTCTTGAAATTTCAAATATAAATTCATCACCGCAACCCATTGCATTGAACAATGTAGTTAATCCCAGGTCTTGAATCAGGTCAGATTCATTCCAAGGTAATTTTTGTTTTCCATCAAAATTATCTTCTTTATAGAGAAGAAAAGCTTTCATGATTTTAGCCGCTCCTTTAGCTCAACATAAGTAAGACCATATTTCTCTGCAATTGCCATTGCATAAGAAAGTCCGTCCGCGGGTTTCCTGATTATCTTATATGTCCTCAAAGTCAAATCTTCAGGGGATACGGTACTTACCATACTTACTGTTTTTTCTCCGAGAAGTGATAATTCATCGATAAAGGTTACATACACACAAATTAAATCCAATTCGATTATTTTCTCCATTATTTTCATATTTAGAAAAATGGAATCATTTAAAGTCGTGGATGAAAATAATTCATTTAAAACGATGATGCTCCTTGGAGTCGCGCGCTGCAGAATATCAAATATTCTGATTAGATCGTCCTGTAACTTACCGTGAAGATTTTCTATATTTTCTTTCTTTTCAAAATGAGTGAAAATTTGATCAAATAAAAAGAGTTGCGCTTTTCGACCGGGAACAGGACAGCCTAAGCAAGCGAGATAATGCAACTGCCCGAACATGCGTGCAAAAGTTGTTTTTCCTCCTTGGTTAGGACCAGAAACAATGATGATACGTTCCTTGCCTTTCAAGAAAAAATCATTACAGATGACAGGTGAATCTTCATTCTGAAGCTTGCCAGCAAGGGCAAGATCAAAACTCTCATAAGCATATACAGCTTTACTTGAAACAGAAATTAATGGATAACAAAATTTCAAACCATTGAATTTGAACGATTCAAGATAATCCAGATAGGCGATGTAAAATTGAACTTCCCTATCAAAAGTTCCAATTTTATCATCAATAAAATTGATATACTTCCTACAGAAACCATCAAGCTTTCTAAATATCGCTGGGTACAATTGCGCAACGAACTCCAGTATTTTCGCTTCAACATGATTCATTTCAGCTCGATCAGAGAATTTTACAGAGTGATCTTTTGCTGCACTCTGTTGAAACTTTTTAAATGTTTCTTCAACATCTGCACTGTAATCACTTTCAGCATTGTAGGTCTTAACTTTTATTGTATTGCCCTGTATCAACAATAGATATTTCACAGACGAGAGTTCAGCTTTTAATTCATCCAATTCTGAATTAAGCGTTAAAAATTGGCTAGATTCAATATAAGAAATCAAATACTCTCGTAAAGACGATAAACCCCGCGATTTCAAAGCGAAGGAACCAAGATCATTCGCTAACTCAATCACCGCTCGGCAATAAACATCAACCGCATCCAGAAACCAACTTTCTTTTTGCATTTCATAGTATAGTTTTTCAACCTGATTCAAATGGTCACGCAAATTGCGCATTCCATCTGAAAAAATTTTTATACTTTGTAGAATTGATGGATTTTCGAGATCTTGAAAAACCTCATGACGATAATGAATTGCTTGAACATCAGATAATGGCATGGAGAAAAAAGGTTCTAAGTTATAGTCTTGTTTACTGATCGTTATAGCATTTATGATTTGATCAAGATTCAGATCTGTAATGAAATCAGATATTCCAATATTCTCTTCAGTTCCTTTTTCAACAAATGGATGTTCGAACAATATACTTTGAAAAGTCATCAACCAATACCTCTGTGTGGACAAAATGAAATGGATACCGCTTTTTTTACGACAAATATCAATCCTTGAATAAAAAAAGCCTCTACCATCTCCTTTCTGTGGTAGAGGCTATCAGTCTATGTAGACAATTTTAGCGAGCCCCATCGCTGAAGGTGATTATATAACCTTCCTGATGTTGAGTCAAATTTGAACGATCACCAGGTTTCAGTAAGGAAAACCCATAGAAAGAGTTGCAAAAAGAGAGAGTTCCGATCAATATTGTAGTTGGTGAAAACTCAACACAGGAAGGAACTCTCAGAT